>LNEL01000056.1 GCA_001464935.1 Gammaproteobacteria bacterium Ga0077536 | reverse complement strand
GAGCGATTCCATAATCCGAGAATGCGACGTAGAGTCGCCAAGCAGGATCAGAAGGTGT
The DNA here is from genome assembly GCA_001464935.1 of Gammaproteobacteria bacterium Ga0077536. GTDB lineage: Bacteria > Pseudomonadota > Gammaproteobacteria. The sequence goes on along the minus strand of LNEL01000056.1, from coordinate 219,055 downwards.
CAGCTCTTTCTAAACCGTCCGTGATTACAGGGTAGAACCCGTTCGCGCAGCGAACCGGGACGCGCGCAGCGCGCCCCGCAGGGGCGAGCGTGCACCCAAGCGCACGCGAGTCCATCCTGCCGGGCGCTCCTCCAGGCCGACGGACATGACGAACCGGCCTTGAGCCGGCTTTTTGATTTGGTGGGTCCGTCAGCTTCGAATCTCTCGTTCGACAATCTCGCGCAGCGAGATTGGACGCGCGCAGCGCGCCCCGCAGGGGTGAGCGTGCGCCCAAGCGCACGCGAATCCATCCTGCCGGGCGCTCCTCCAAGCCCAACGGAAACGACAAGCCGGCTTCTTGTTGGCGGGTCCGCAGCGTACGTCGACACACAGGCGAATGCTCCCCGCCGGGCGCACCGACCGATCACCTGAATCCTCGGCACCCGCCCGGTCCGGCCGCACCGCTGACTTCGTCGTCGTTCGCGACGCGCGCGCTTCGTTCGCCGCCGGAGTGCGTGGACGCCGCGTCCTCGCTGGTTGGCGCATGACCCTGGCGTCCCCGAGTCGCAAGCGCTGCCGAGTCTGAATGATTTCCGACATCGCGCTGACGACGGGCAGCGGCCGGACCTTTATCGACACACATCCATTGCGAACTTCCCGCGACTGCACGCTGACGGACGCGCGTCACGACCTCGATGCCTACACGGCGGTCTGCCAGTACCACACGTCACGGCTGCATGACCGACATCAGATAGAGCCATTTGTCTGGCGCAAGGCCTCGAACGCGCAACGGCCACCAAAAAAAATCACTGCATGCAATGACGCGGCAGAACGGCCGGCAGCCACTGCATGACGGCAACGCCGCTCCTGAATCGAAAGCCACCCCCTCGCTGCCGCGTTCGTGCCAGGCCCATCCCGGGTGTGCAAACGCACAGACCGGGAACAGCGATGCGCAGACAGTAGCGTCTGGTTTGAATACAGCACGGAGAATCCCACATGGAAATAAAACGCCCCCTGCCAGCCGGCGCGACCCACACAGCGCTCGCCGCTGCTGTCGCACTCATGATTTTCAGCCCCGCGTATGGCGCCGATCCCGCGCCGACGATGCGCCACTATGACTCGGCTGTCCCCTATGCGGACTACTCCGATCCGCAGGGCAGTTACAAATTGCGCGCGAGCGAACTCATCGGCCGCAACATTCACAATGCCAACGACGACGAGATCGGTGAAATCGAGGATCTGATCGTGTCCCGCGACGGCGATCAGGTCATGGCCATCATCTCGCTCGGCAGCTTCTTCGACCTGGGCTCGAAACTGGTGGCGATTCCATACCAGGAATTGCGCGTCACCAACGATGGCAAAAACATCTACTACAACGCGACCAAGGAAGACCTGGAGCGCCGCAACCCGTTCATGTACGCCGACAGCGACAAGTCCGCCAGGTCCGGACCTGTGGACAACAAGCCTGGTGCGAACAGTGAGGGCAAGCCGGCCGACAACAGCGCTCACAATGCGGATGACGTCGAAGGCGCCACACTGACGCCACTCGACCAGTCCGGTACGGACGCAGATGTCGCCATCACCCGCGCCATCCGCAAAGCGCTGGTCGATGACGGCACCCTGGGCACGAATGCGCAGAACGTCAAGGTCATCACCATCGACGGCGCCGTCACGCTGCGCGGCGTTGTCGCGAACGCAGACGAGCAGGCACGCATCGCGGCCATCGCGAAAAGCGCGGCCGGGCCTGAGCACGTGCAGAACGAACTGCAAGTGTTGAAGCGCTGAATCGAATCGCCCACCCATCATTCCAGAGGAAACGAACATGTCAAAAACCAAGGCCGTTTTCGGCATCCTGCCGACCGAGGCTTCCGCCAAACAGGCAGCCGATGCGCTCAAGGCAGCGGGATTCTCCGCTGACGATATCTCCGCGTTGTTCCCGGACAGGAGCGGCACGAAGGACTTCGCCCACGAACAGAACACGAAGGCCCCGGAAGGCGCTGCGACCGGCGCAGGTGTCGGCGGCGTCGTCGGCGGCGGGCTCGGCTGGCTGGCCGGCATCGGTGCACTGGCGATTCCCGGCGTCGGGCCGTTGATCGCCGCGGGCCCCATCCTCGCGGCGCTCAGTGGCGTGGCAGCGGGCGCGGTCGTCGGCGGCCTGACCGGCACCCTGATCGGTCTCGGCATTCCCGAGATCGAAGCCAAACGTTATGAAGGCAAGGTGAAGGACGGCAACATCCTGCTCTCAGTGCATGCGGAGAGCAGCGAAGAAATCGACCGGGCGAAGAAGATTTTCGAGAACGCGGGCGCGGACGACATCAGTTACACCGAGGAAGCGTCCGTCGCGGCCGAGGCGAAGACCGGCACGCGCTAGAAGCTGAAAAAGATCGCGCGCCGACAGTGCGGCGCGCGAGACGGGGCGCGGAGCTGAGCGGGAGCCAACGGGCACCGCTGCCGAGCGCCCCTCTTCACGGACCCGTCGCAGAGGCGGCGGCCACAGTCCCGATTCACCAGCCTGAGAGGTGGCTCAGCCGTCAGGGGGGGCCGCGCCAGTTCACGCTGAGCCTTGCCTGCCGATGCCCGAGACCGGCGTCCAGCCTGGCCGGGTGCCGGACCCGCCCGTCTTGATTGCCCCGCGATTGCAAAAGACCTTCATCAAAGCTGCGATTTGATGGGCAGCAGAATGACTTCGGAGATCTTCTCGCGCAGCGGACGACGCTTCCATTGGGCATAAGAGTAGGCCTCGGCGTCCCTCAGATCGGCCTCGAACACCGTTGTCATCCGGGCGGCGAATTCCGTGCTGTACACATTCAGACTCGCTTCGTCATTGAGGCGGATCGAACGAATATCGAAATTGGTCGAGCCCACCGACACGAAGCCGGCATCGATGACCAGCAGCTTGGTGTGCAACATCGTCGGCTGATAGACGTGGATCTCGGCCCCTGCCTGCAGCAGCGGCCCCCAATCGGCCTTCGAGGCGATTTTGACCGTCCACGTGTCCAGGTGCGGCCCGGGCAACAGGATGCGAACGCGAACGCCGCGATGGCGGGCAGCGATCAGCGCTTCGATCAACAGCCTGTCGGGCACGAAGTAGGACGCCGCCAGGTCGATGCTCGACCCGGCCGCCGCGATGGCCAGCAGATACATCAGATGCATGCTCTCGCTGCCGCCGGACGGGGAGGCGACGAACAGGTGTGCATCCATCGCGCCTTCGTTCTGCAGCGCCGGAAAGTAATCCGGTCCGTTCAGGACCTCGCCGGTGGTCTTGATCCAGTTGTCGTTGAAGGCTGCCTGCAGGTGCGCCACGACGGGACCTTCAATGCGGAAGTGGGAATCTCGCCAGTGCTCGGGATCGCGACCATCGCCCGTCCACTGATCCGCAATGCCTACGCCACCGGTGAACCCGACACGGCCATCGACGACCAGCAGCTTGCGATGCGTGCGGTTGTTCATGCGGCCGAGGTTGTACCAGTGCAGTGGCCGATAGCGATGCAACTGCACCCCGGCGGCCTGCATGGCATCCAGCAGTGACTGTTCCATCCTGGTGCTGCCGACCCAGTCGATAGTCACGTTGACCTTCACACCGGCACGAGCACGTTCAGAAAGCGCCTGCGAGAATTGCTCGCCGATGTCACCGGACCAGTAGATGAAGGTCTCGAAGGTGATCGAGGTCTGCGCCGAGCGAATGGCCAGCAACATCGCCGGAAAAATCTCGTCGCCGTTCTGCAGCGCTGTCACCTGATTGCCGTGCACTATCGCCGGCCCCAGCAGCACCCCCATCTCGCGCAGGAACTGCGGATCAGACACCACGTAGCGATGCGCGATCCTGCGCTCCAGCACCTTCTCCGAGGTCTTGAAGTTCTGCAGCACCACCAGGCTGATGGCCAGCACAGTGCTTCCAATAACCCAGAGTCTGGATTTGCGGCTGCCAGTCAGTGACATCCCGTGAAACCTCGAACAGGGTGCAGCCGATCGTGGCGAACGTGAACGCCGTCGCCCGCACCGCTTCTTGACAAGGTCTGCATGGATTGCGCGTTACCGCCCGAACCCTCAGTGCACTGTGCGACCGTCGTCATGACCAAGCATTGCAGTTGCGATGCTGCGAATTTCGTCTGATCCAGTCGGTACGGTACCGCACACAGGCGCTCGTCGGCCCCGGGCACTTCATCCAAGCCGGGCAAAGGAGAACAGCTTGCTCAAAGGATGCGGGCGGCGTTCGATCTGGGCGCGCAGCAGTCCGGCGCCGAGCATGCTGTAGGTGATGCCGTTTCCGCCATAGGCCAGCGCGAACAGAACGCGCGGCCCGTACTGCGGGTGACGCCCGAACAACGGCAGCCCGTCGGTCGTTTCGGCGAACGTGCCCGCCCAGGCGAACGCCGGCCGCGCCCGCAGGTGGGGCAGCAGGCGGGCGACCTGGCGTTGCAGGATGGCCGCCTTGCGGTCGACCATGCGGTCGCGCCGTGCCGGCATATCGCGGTCGTCGTCTTCGCCGCCCACCAGCAGGCGGCCATCGCCGGTGCTGCGGAGGTACAGATAGGGTCGCGCCGACTCCCACAAGAGCGTATTCCGCAACCAGCCCATTTCGTCACGCTCGACCGGATCGCTGATGTAGGCGTAGCTGCTGCGATTCTGCGCCACGCGCTGACGCAGCCAGTGCTGCGCTTCATAGCCATTGGCCATCACGACATGCCGGGCTTTGACCGACAGGCCGCGCTCAGTGGTGAGTCGAACCGAGCGCGCGGTCGCCGTGATGGACGCCACGTTCGTGCGATCGAACACGCGCGCGCCCCGCCGTTGCAGCCGTCGCAGCAGTCGCGAGGCGAGCCGATAGGGGTCGACCCGCGCGGCCACCTTGCTCAGGATTGCGGCCGGCGCAGTCAGTCCGTACTCGTCCCCGAGCGCGGCGCGACCGAACCATTGCACCGGAAAGCGATGCTTCTTTCGCCACGCGAATTCGTCGGCCAGGCGTGACTGGTCAGCGCGATTGCTCGCGTAGTACAGGCTCTGGCAGTGCGCGAAGTCAACATCGCCGACGGCCTCGGCCAATGCGCCGATCCTGCCGATCGCGTGCAGGCAGGACCGATACGCCAGCAGCGCTGACGCTTCGTCGTAGCGCGCGGCGAGATCGGTGGCGTGGGTGTCGATTTCATACTGCAGCAGGGCGGTGCTCGCTGACGTGCTGCCCCAGCCGACGTCGCGCCGATCGAGCACGACGACCTCGTGACCGTGGCCAGCCAGCTCATCGGCGATCAGCGCGCCGGTAATGCCGGCGCCTACCACCACCACGTCGCAATCCAGATCGGCATCGAGCTGCGGAAACGCATACATCAGGCCGTTCTTGACCGCCCAATACGGGTAACCGCTTTTCAGGTCCACCGGCAACTCCCGAGGTTTCAGCCGTATTCAGCGTGCACAGTGCCATCAGCCGGCAATGCCGCGTGCTCGAGCGGACGACGGGGTCGGGCAGCTGAAGCACGGGCGCACGACCTGCATGGTCGGCAGTTGTGCATGACGAGGCGATCGCGTTGTCCCGAGCCTGAGCGACGACGCAACACACGTCGGTGCGTTGTCGCACCGAGTGCAGACACCACCAAGGATCACTGCGGTCGATCCAGCGATACGCAGTACGCTGTGTGATCAAGCGCGAAATTTCTTCGACAGCCTCGCACAGCGATACGGCTGCGCACCGCGCTTGCGTCGAAAGTCTCCGCCTACCGTCGCGCCAGCGCGAAGCCCTCGAGAGTCGCAATGGATGGGCGTCGAGATCGAACTGCCGACATCAACTTGGGCGAAGACCTGGGCTCAAAAGCGTCGATTGCTGTGAAAGTGCATGGCACGAAGTAGCCCGGGAGGAGCGCGCAGCGCGGAACCCGGGTTGCGAGCTGCCAGCGGGCGACCAGACTGCGCCGGACACCGCACTTTCACCACCACCCTCTAACGAAGCGGATTTGCGCTTGGCTGGCTGGAATGCTGCCGCTTGCGTCACTTGCATGTCGTGCGCCGGGGCCGACCGGGCCGGCGCGGGACGCGCACAGTCCGTCCCGCATGCAGTGTTCTGCACCCCTGTGTCGGCCGCGCTCAGGACTCGAAGCCGTAGCGCGGATACGGCCCGCTCAGCGTGTGCTCGAAGTGCGCCATGCCGGTCGCGCCGCCCGGGCCGCTCATCGCCATCGGATACTCGGTCGGTCCCAGGCGTCGATGCGCCGGCACGTGCGCTGGACCGCTGATCTCGGCGCCGGGGCTCACGTCATAACTGTCGACCTCGACGGTCTCGGCGCCGCGGTAGATGCCCGCGCCCAGGCCATCGCGCCAGCCGCCATAGTAGCCACCCCCCTGCACGTCAGCCGGCGTGCCGGTCAGGCGCAAGGTGTAGCGGCGCGTCACGCCGTCTTCGCCGTCGAGTTCGATGCTGCCGCCCGTCGGGCGTCGGGTGCCGGCGAGATAATCGAGTTGATGCCGCACTGCCGTCAGCTTGACTGAGTGCCCGTCGGCGTAGTCGAGGCGCCCCTCGAAATCGAGCGGGCGGCCGTCGGCGGTTTCGTGCGTGTTGAAAAAGCCGCAGTGATCCTCGACCTCGAACGGCACCCACAGGCGCAGAGCTCGGCGCGTGGCCCGGTCGTCTTCGCGATCGACGCCCTTGATGCCGGTCGGCACCGCCATCGACGAGCGCACGCCCCAGGAGTGATCGCGCATCGCGTGCCAGCCGTCGATTGCGATCCGCTGCCCCGCGACACTGGCCTCGCCGGTGGCGCGGCAGATCTGGGTGTAGCGGATCAGATCGTTGACCACCGCGCCGTACTTGAAGTGCTGGTAGCGATCCTCGATGAAAGGCGGCGACTGCGCCTCGAGCTCCACGTCGAACTCGACGCCGGCTGGATTGCCGGCGGCCGTCAGTCGCAGCCGCTTCATCGGTTCGACGATCTCGTAGCGCAACGGGCCGACGGCCAGATCGTCGTAGCGCGGGTGCAGCGCGCGCGACGCGCGCACCACCGTCTGCCGGTGCGCATGCGCGACCGCGGCCCAGCCGTCGATCACGTTGACGTTCGGATGCAGCCGGAGGCCCGTGAAGAAATACCACTCCGGCGCGTAGAAGGCGCAGAAATAGCCGTCGTTGTAATGCGCATCCGTGGTGGCCACGGTGGCGAACGGCGTGGGTGCCTGGTGGAACGGGTAATCGTCGAAGGGGCTCAGTCGCATCATGAATTCTCCAGCGCGGGCGTGCCTGATGCGCGCCATCTTACCCGCTGGCCGGGCCCCTCGCAGACCACCTCGACGGCCCGCTCGCCGCTGCACCGCGGGGCGTGCGCGCCGATCAACGCCGGCGCGCCGCCCTGCGGCCTACTGGAGCACGAAGCCCTCGTATCCCAGCGCCTTGACCTCGTCGCACTTGGCGCGATAGGCCGGGAAGCCGCCCGCGTAGAGCAGGAAGCCGTGCACCCGATTCGGAATGTTGTCGTTGACGCCCATGAACCAGGAGCTCGCCGTCGGCATCAGGGTTTTCGCCGCCGTCTCGTGCACGTGCTCGGTCCACGCGAGTTCGGCGTCGCGGGTCGGCTCGACGCGTTCGAGGTGGGTGTCGCGCATGTGCAGCAGCAGTTCCGTCAGCCATTCGACATTCTGTTCGATGCCGCGCGGGATATTGCACAGCGTCGACCCATTGTGCGGGCCCACCAGCGTGAAGAAGTTCGGGAAACCGCTGGTCTGCATGCCGAGATAGGTTTCCGGGCCGCCGGCCCATTTGTCCTTCAGCGCGCGCCCGCCGACGCCGCGGATGTCGATGCGCGCAAGCGCGCCGGTCACGGCTTCGAAGCCGGTCGCGTAGATGATCATGTCGAGCGCATAGTCGGCCGCGGTGGTCTTGATGCCGGTCGCGGTGATGCGCTCGATCGGCGCTTCCTTGATGTCGACGAGTTTGACGTTCGGCTGGTTGTAGACCTCGTAATACCTTGTCTCCATCGGCACGCGACGAGTGCCGAAGCCGTGGTCCTGCGGAATGAGCTTGTCGGCGATCGCCTGATCCTTGACCCGCTCGCGAATCTTGCGCGCGATGAACTCGCTGGCGAGCTTGTTCGCGCGCGGGTCGGTCAGCACGTCGTGATAGGTGCCGAGCCAGATTCCGAAGCCCGGCTCGGCATAGAGTTTCTCCCAGAAGGCCTCGCGTTCGGCCGCCGTGACCTCCAGCGCGGAGCGCGGATCGAAGGTGTGGATGAAGCAGGCGAAGGCTTCGTTGCAGCGCTGGAAAATCGCCGGGTAATCGGCCTTGATCGCGTCCATCGTCGCCGCATCGATCGAGCTGTTGTGCAGCGGCGCGCACCAGTTCGGCGTGCGCTGGAAGACATACAGTTCGCCCGCGCTCTTCGCGATTTCCTGGATCACCTGGATGCCGGTGGCGCCGGTGCCAATGACACCGATCCGCTTGCCTTCGAAGCTGATGTTCGCCGGTCCGAAGCCGTTGGGATCACGTGGCCACAAAGCCGTGTGGTACGCCTCGCCCTTGAAGTCGCCGACGCCCGGAATCGCCGGCATCTGCGGCGCGGACAGTGGCCCGGTGGCCGCGACGAGCACTTTTCCGCGCACGGTGCGGCCGTCTTCGAACGTCACTTCCCAGCGGTTCGCGCGTTCGTCGTACACCGCGCTGCTCGCGCGGCAATTGAACTGGATGTCCTTGCGCAGATCGAACTTGTCGGCAACGAAATTCAGGTAGCGCAGCGTTTCCGGCTGCGCGGAGAAATGCTCGCTCCAGTTCCACTCGTCGAGGATCTCCTGCGAGAACGAATAGCCGTAGGACCAGCTCTCGGAGTCGAAGCGGCAGCCCGGATAGCGATTCCAGAACCAGGTACCGCCGACGCCGTCGGCGGCCTCGAACACGCGCACGGTAAAGCCGTGTCCGCGCAACTTGTAGAGCTGATACATGCCGGACATGCCGGCACCGATGATGATGACATCGAGTTCGCTGGCAACGGCGGCGACCGGCTGTTGCCTGTTCAATGCTGCGGACATGATGCGTGCTCCCGTTGACTGCTGTGGCTTGCAGTCTAGGAACGCGCCTCGTCCGCGCCCCTTGATCCAGATCAGCACGCGCAGGTTTGCGGCGATGCATTCAACAAGATGGGGGAAACTTCTCGCGGTGGCCGCCACTGCATGAGCAGACGCATCGGGCCGCCACCCGAACGCTGCTGACTGCCTGAGTCAGCAGATCGTGACCGCACGCCTGCCGTCGACGGCACTGCGTGCGAACGCAGCAGCTCACGCCTTCGCCAGCTCGGCCTGCTGGGCGTCGTACAGCGCAGCGAAATCCTCGAAACCGATCTTGCCGACGATGCGGCCTGCGTCATCGAGCACGTCGAACATCTCGTCGCTGCCGTTGCCGCGGATGTTGTAGGTGACGATGCAGTCGACCTCGCCCGCGCCTTCGGTGTGCACGCCGCCCGGCGCGCTCACGGTGTAGCTGCCGGTCTTGCGGATTTCCTTCAGCGTGCCGTCCAGTTCATAGATATGGTGTTCGCCCTGCACGACGAACAGCCGTGTCTCGGCGAGGTGACGGTGGTTGAAGACCTTCCCGTTGGCTTCGAACCTGACCATGAAATCGACGATGGTGTTGCGACGGTCGACCCCGAGCATCGCAATCTCGAGATGCCTGAAGTCGCCGAGTGCGAACCAGCGCTGGTTGTCCGGATTGAAGATCTGGCCGACAGGTGCAGAAGGCATGGGCGGTCTCCGGTTTGGGTAAATGGTGCTGCACTTTTCAGGAATGGTCGGTGGCCCCGCAGGTTGCTGTGAAAGTGCCTGTCCGGCGCGCTCGTGTAGCCCGGGTGGAGCGCGCAGCGCGGAACCCGGGAGCGGCCTGTCAGACCTCGCCGATCCCGGGTTCCACTGCGTTCCACCCGGGCTGCACCGAACTTTCATCATGGCGGGTGATGCACGCCCTTCATGACCGATGGGCTGACGCAGGAAGCCCAACATGGCAGCTCAATATGGCTTGCCATGCATGACGGCCCTCTTGTCACCCTGCCGCTGGTCGCGATGCGGCATTCCTTTGGTGGGCTTCCTGCGTCAGCCCAGCCTAGGTTTCGGCTTCGCTGGCCGCCTTGATCGATTTGACGATGTTCTGGTACCCCGTGCAGCGGCACAGATTGCCAGCGATCGCGTGGCGGATGTCATCCTCGGTCGGCGACGGGTTGTCCTTCAGCAGCTGGTGTGCAGACAGCACCATGCCGGGCGTGCAGTAGCCGCACTGCAGGCCGTGGTGTTCGACGAAACACTGCTGCAGCCGGCTCAGCTCGCCGGGTTTGCTCATGCCCTCGATCGTCGTGACTTCCTGGCCGTTGGCGTCGGCCGCGAGCACGCAGCAAGACTTCACGGTTTCGCCGTTCAGCAGCACCGTGCAGGCGCCGCAACTGCCGGTGCCGCAGCCGATGTGCGTGCCGGTCAGGCGCAGTTCATCGCGAATCATCTCGGCGAGTTTGGCCCGCGTGTCGACCGCCACCTGGTGGGGGCGGCCATTGACCTTCAGCGTCACCAGCGTCTTCATCAGCGTCCTCCTCCTGCCTGCAGGTGCGCGGCGGCGGCTTCGAGCGCGCGGCACGCATACACGCGCGCCATGGCGCGCCGATAGTCGCCGCTGCCGTTGAGATCCGACAGCGCCTGTTGCGCAGCGTCGAAGGCGCGGGCACCAACGGCCTCGAGGGCCGCCGGCGTCAACCCGCCCTTGACGACGTCGTCGACCTCGAGCACCACCGGGCGCGGCCCGATGCCACCGAGACCGACGCGCGCCGGCGCGTAGCCCGGTGCGATCTGCGCGGACGCCAGCACGATCGGAAACGCGCCTTCGACGCGACGCAGGCTCTGATGCGAATACCCGGCACCGGCGGCCTGCTTCGGGATCTCGACAGTGGTCAGCAGTTCGTCGGGCTCGAGCGCGGTCGTCATCACGTCGATGAAGAAGCCGGCCGCGTCGAGCCAGCGCTCGCCGCCCTGCTTCTGCAGCAGGAAACGTGCGCCGAGCGTCGCTGTCGCGCACAGGTAGTCCGCCGCGGGCTCGGCGTGCGCAAGGCTGCCGCCGAGCGTGCCGCGATGGCGCACCTGCACGTCGCCGATGCCACGCGCGGCGGCGGCGAGCAGCGGCGCGTGCTGCAGCACCAGCGGATGCTTGCCGAGCGTCGCGTGGCGCATCATCGCGCCGATTCGCAGCGCCGGGCCGACGTCTTCGACGCCGGCCAGACCCTGGAGGTGATTGAGGCTCACGATCGCGCGTGGTTGTGCGAGGCCGAGCGTCATCACCGGCAGCAGCGTCATCCCGCCGGCGAGGACCTTGCAAGCGCTGCCATGCTCCTGCAGCAGACGCAACGCGTCGGGCAGTGTCGGCGGCGCGAAGAATTCGAATTCACCGGCGATCATGCGCGGTCTCCTTGCGCCTGGATCGCGCGCCACACGCGTTCGGGCGACAGCGGCAGGCGGTCGATGCGCACGTCGAACTCGCGCAGCGCATCTTCCACCGCGCCGCACAGCGCGCCGAGCGGGCTCGTGATGCCGGATTCGCCGACGCCCTTCGCCCCCAGCGGCGAAAACGGTGACAGCGTTTCCTGGTGCTCGAGCTCGATATGCGGGATCTCCATCGCCGTCGGCAGCGTGTAGTCCATGAACGTGGTGGTCGTCAGCTGGCCATAGTCGTCGTAGACGAGCTGCTCGAACAGCGCGCCGCCGATGCCCTGCGCCGTACCCCCGTGCACATTGCCCTCGGCGGTCATCGGATTGATGATCTTGCCCGAGTCGTGCACCGCGCAGTAGCGCAGGATCTTGATGACACCGGTGTCGGGATCGATCTCGGCAATCAGCGCGGTGGCCTGGTTCGCCCACGACGGATACGCGCTGTAGCGGCCCTGCGTCTCCGGCTGGTGATAGACGTTGTCGTGACGGAAGTAGCGCGTGGCCTCGAGACCGGGCTCCACGCCGCAGGCCGCGGCGCCGTGGCAGTCGCTGTAGATCTTCGTCACCACGTCTTTGGTGTCGACGTAGCGGAACGGCGCGCCTTTCAGCATGATTCTGCCATCCTCGCATTCGAGATCACCGGGGCTCACCTCAAGCATGTTGCCCGCGACCTTGAACAGCTTCTCGCGCAGCTCGCCGGCGGCGATGTGCACCGCCGAGCCGCCCATGATCACCCCGCGCGAACTGAAGTTGCCGAGACCGTAGGGGCAGATCGAGGTGTCCCCCTGGATCACTTTCACGTACTTCAGCTCGATGCCGAGCCGGTCGGCGGCGATCTGGGCGAGCGCGGTCTCGTTGCCGGTGCCGGGCGAGGTGACGCCCGTCAGCACCGTCACCTCTCCGCTCGGACCGATGCGCACCGTCGCGCCGTCCCAGCCGTTGAAGCGCGCGGTGCCCGCGATGCTGCAGCCTTCCGGCGTCAGTTCCTGCCCGAGGCCGAGACCGACGTAGCGGCCCTCGGCCCGCGCGGCGGCCTGCAACGCCGGAAAGTTCGCGTAGTCGATCATCTCCAGCACGCGCTTCAGCGCCTTCGGATAGTTGCCGCTGTCGATGATCGCGCCGCCGTTCTGCGGATACGGAAACTCTTCGGGCTGAATGAAGTTGCGCAAGCGCACGGCCGTGCGGTCGAGGCCGGTTTCGCGCGCCACCGCGTCCATCACGCGATCCATCAGCCACGACGAGGACTCCTTGCCGAAGCCGCGATACGCGTTCCATGCACACTTGTTGGTGGTGACCGCGATCACCTCGACATCGGTGTCGCGAATCTTGTAACAGGTGGGCAGCGCGAAACCCGTGACGTAACACTGCCCCCAGCCTGCGAGCGCGCTCGGCGCGCCGACGTCGGCGACATAGCGGACCTGGAGCGCCGTGACGTGCCCGTCCGGCTCGAACGCGGCCTGCCAGCGGAAGTGGCCTTCGCGCGCGTGGCCACCGCTGAGCAGATCCTCGCGGCGCTCGGCAATCCAGCGCACCGGGCGACCGCACACGACCGACAGCGCGGCGATCAGCGCCTCTTCCTGGAAGTACGGAATCTTCAGACCGAACGCGCCGCCGACATTCGGCTGGATGACGCGAATGTCGTTCTCGGGCAGATGCAAGGTCTGGCCGAGCAGCGTGCGCATCGGATGCGGACACTGCGTGGACGCCCAGAAGCTCAGCGTCCGGCGGTAGGGATCGTAGTCTGCGACGTACGCACGCGGTTCCATTGCCGCGCCGGTGTAGCGATGATGATGCAGTTCGCCGCCGACGGTGTGCGCGGCGGACGCGATGATCTGCGCCGCGTTGCCGCTGGTCATGCGCGCTTCGAACAGCACGTTGCTGCCCCAGTCCGGTTCGACCAGCGGCGAATCCGGCGCGAGGGCGCGCTCGGCGTCAACGACGGGGTCGGTGTCCTCGTACTCGACGTCGACGAGCAGCGCCGCCTGCTTCGCGGTGTACGGATCCTCCGCGATCACGGCGGCGACGCCTTCGCCCGCGAAACGCACGCGGTCGACCGCCAGCGGGAACAGATCGAAGGGCTTCGGCTTCACGCCCTCGCCAAAGCCTTCGACCGGCATCGCGTAGCCCTGCGCGCGGAGATCGTCGCCGGTGACGACGGCGACCACGCCCGGCAATTCGAGCGCGGCGCTTGCGTCGATCGACAGGATCCGTGCGGCGGCGAACGGGCTGCGCACCACGTGCGCGTGTGTCATGCGATCGAGTTTGACGTCACCCGTATACAGCCCTGCGCCGGCGACGAGCGCCGGGCTGTGCTGGGCCGGTACGTCCTTGCCTGTGTATGCCATCGACAGCCCCTCCTTCGCGCCGCCTGAACGCGGCGCTTGATGTAGTACGTCGGCGCAGGCCCTGGGCCTCACGCGTGAGGTGCATCACTGAACACTGTCAGCGTGCCGCAACGGGCAGCGCGGTCAGCCACTCAGCCCGTGCGACCCCAGACCTTTCCGAACAGCGATCGCAACCAGGCCAGCACACTTGCCCACAGGATGCCGCCGAGATTCATCTGCGTCATCGCCGGTGCGGGCGCCACGTCAGCACCGGTGTCGACTTCGGCCACCATCTGCGTTTCGAGGTTCGCTGCAAACTGTTGCAGCAGGCGGCTGGTGACTTCTTCGAGCAGGCCCGTGCGCCCGAACTGCGCGACGGCGCCGGCCAGCGAGATGTCGGACTCGACGGCGACGTCGGTGCCGGTGGCAGTCTCGCTGAGCCGATAGACGGTGGTGAATTTCGCGCGGCTGCCGGCGCCGCGATCGCGGCCGTTGCCGGTGATCGTGCCGGTGAAAGTCGCGGCGTCGGTGGTGTGTTCGGCGTCGCCGTCGAAGGCGGCGGCGATCGGCCCGAGCTTGACCTCGACCCGGCCCTTGAAACGCCCATCGCCGAGGGACTCGGTGATCTGCGTGCCGGGAATGCACGACGCGACGCGCGGCACGTCCTGGAACAGCGCCCAGACTGCCCCGCGTGGCCGGGCCACTGCAAAGCTGCTCGAAATCTTCATCGTCGTGCTGTCTCCCTGTTCACAATCGCCGACCGCGCCAGCCCTGACCGAAGTGGCAGCGCTGCCCGGATGCAGCACCGATCACGCGCCCCAGGCGAAGCGGGAAACCAGACACGCCGGGGACTTCTGTCATCGCCAGTCTACCCGGTGTGCCGCGCGCGTCGACGGTGGGTCATCGTAAGAGCACGGGCGCGGGCTGACTACGCCCGCATGAGGGAACGATTGCCGTGCCGCAGTGCGGCACGCTTCAACATGCCCGCCGCCGACACCTGCGTCATCGCGCCACGGTCTTCGAGCAGGCGGCAGGTCAACGTGCCGTGCGCTGACAGGCAGGCCAGACACACGAGCAGGCGGTCGCGCACGACGGCAGCGGGCGCTCCGCCGTGGCACGACGGTACCGGGACTCACCGCTGACTTGCGGCACACCCGCAGCCCGGCCAGACTTCGCCACACTCATCCGGCGCATCGAGACCGCCGCCCCGTCACCAGGCTACGTCGCATGCGGTAAGCCCGGGCCTTGCAATCAATCATTCGAGGAGCGACTTCATGTCCGATGCCGACCTGTTCAATCTCGCGATGTCCGACAAAGCGCGCCCGCTGATGGATGCGGTGAAAATGCACATCCGCGACAACGTCGAACCGATCCTCGAGGAATTCTTCCGGCTCAACGACGAGAAGGCCGATCGCTGGTCCTGGCATCCACGCCAGCTCGAGCTGCTCGACGGCGCCAAGGCGAAGGCCAAGGCGTCGGGACTGTGGAATTTCTTCCTGCCCGATGCCGACACCGGCGAGGGGCTGTCGAATCTCGATTACGCATACATCGCCGCCGAACTCGGCAAGTATCCGCTCGCGTCCGAAACCCTGAACTGCAGCGCGCCGGACACCGGCAACATGGAAGTGCTCGAGCGCGTCGGCACGCCGGCACAGAAGGAGCGCTGGCTGAAGCCGCTGTTGAACGGCGAGATCCGCTCCGCCTACGTCATGACCGAGCCCGGCCTGCCGTCGTCGGATGCGAAGAACATCAGCACCAGCGCGGTCCTCGATGGCGACGAATGGGTGATCAACGGCGAGAAGTTCTACATCTCGGGCGCCGGTGACCCGCGCTGCAAAATCATGATCGTGATGGTGAAGACCAGCCCGAACGCTGCGCCGAGCCGGCAGCAGTCGCAGATTCTCGTGCCGATGGGCACGCCGGGCGTCGAGATCCTCGGACCGATGCACGTGTTCGGTCACGACCATGCGCCCTACGGCCACATGCACCTGCGCTTCACCAACGTGCGCGTGCCGCAAGAGAACATCCTGCTCGGCGAAGGGCGCGGCTTCGAGATCTCGCAGCTGCGACTCGGCCCCGGCCGCATCCATCACTGCATGCGCTCGATCGGCAAGGCCGAGCTCGCGCTCGAACTGATGGTCAAGCGCGGCGCGACGCGCGAAGCCTTCGGCAAACCGCTGATCAAGCTCGGCAAGAATCTCGAAGTCGTGTCGCGCGCGCGGATCGAGATCAACGCGATGCGACTGTCGGTGCTGCAGGCAGCGAAGGCGATGGACGTGCTCGGCAACAAGGAGGCCCGCGTGTACGTCAGCGCGGTGAAGGCGATGGTGCCGGAGAAGGTCTGCCAGATCATCGACGCCGCGATCCAGATTCACGGCGCCGCCGGCATCTCGCAGTGGACGCCGCTCGCCGAACTCTACACGGACATGCGGCACCTGCGCTTCGCCGACGGCCCGGACGAAGTCCATCACATGGTCGTCGGCCGCGCGGAAGTGCAGAAGTGGGGGCTCTGGTAGGGCCTCGCCGGCGTCAGAACAGGGGGCTGCGCGGCGCGAAGCCCAGCATCACGCGGCCGACATCCTCGACGATGTGCGGCTGGAGCTGAAAGTGGTGGCGCGCGACGTCGAGGTCGCGCGCGGCGCGGGCCAGCGTCTCGTCGAATATCGCCGCGCTGCCCGCGAGTTGGCGCAGCATCGCGACCGCCGCCACTGCCTGACGGGCAGCGAACACGACCGCGAGGCGCACGCGCGCAATCGCGGCGAGATCGAGCACCTCGCCCCGCTGCACGAGATCCCAGGCCTCCTGCACGCGCTGATACAGCAGCGCGCGCCCGCCTTCGAGCGTGGCCTCGGCTTCGGCGAGCGCGATCTGCACGCGCGCTTCTTCGCGCGCGGGCCGGCCCCCGATGAACGGCGTGCGCGCGAGCAGGGGCAGCGTCGCATCCAGTGCCGCGCGCGCCATGCCGCACACCGCGGCGGCCTTGCTGAGCGCAAGACGCAGCCCCGTCGGCAGCCGCCACACCGGCGACGCATGCCGCGGCGGGCCGAACAGATCGGCCACGTGCCCGGCGGGCACGAACACTTCGTCGAACTCGAAATCGTCGCTGGCGGTCGCTTTGAGGCCGTCCGCCGTCCAGGTGTCGATCAGGCGCGCCGCGTGCGCCGGCGCATACGCGACGCAGAGCAGCGGCGCGCCGTTGTCGCGTTGCCGAGGCTGGTCGCCGGCATGAACCACCGCGAGTCCGCCGAGCCACTGCGCGTGCCGACAGGCGCTGGCAAAGCGCCAGCGGCCGCTGACGACATAGCCACCGGCCGTCTCGACGGCGCGCCCGACGCCGACGGCGCTCAGCGCGTGCACGGGGCGCGGCGTGCCGGCCGTCATCGCGCGCACGACGGCAGGATCGAGGTAGGCATTCAGGCACGCACTCGACTCCGAACCGACCATCGCACACCAGCCGCTGGAGGCGTCGCCGCGCGCGAGTTCCTCGATCACGCGCAGCAGCGTGATCGGATCGGCCCCGTGGCCGCCGTAGTCATCGGTGAGCTGCAGGTGAAAAGCGTCCATCGCCTGCAACGCGTCGAGCACCTCGGGACTCAGGCGCCGCCGCGCTTCGATCCCTGCCGCCGCTGCGCGCAACACCGGCCGCAGCGCAATCGCGGCTTCGAGCAGGGACGGCGTCATCGGCATACACACCGCGTGGGACACTGACCGCAGACTAGCACGAGGCCGGCTTCATGCTTTCAAGCCCCGCGCGACCAGGTAGACCTCGCGCGAGCGCGGCCGCGACGCCGCGGGTTTGCGGATCACCACTTTGTCGAAGGCGCCACGCAGTTCCTTGAGGTACTCGTCCGAGCCCGCGCCCTGGAACAGCTTCGCGACGAAATTGCCGCCGGGCTTCAGCACCCGCCGCGCCATGTCTAGCGCGAGTTCGAGCAGGTAGATCGACGCGGCCTGATCGGCGGAACTGACGCCGCTGATGTTCGGCGCGATGTCGGAGATCACGAGATCCGCCTTCGCTGCGCCGAGATGTTCCAGGATCCGGTTCAACACCGCTTCGTCGCGGAAATCGCCCTGGATGAAATCGACCCGCTGCAGCGGTTCCATCGGCAGGATGTCGGTCGCGAGCACACGGCCCTTGTCGCCGACCAGCTTGCCGGCGACCTGCGACCAGCCGCCGGGGGCCGCACCGAGATCGACGATCAGCATGCCGGGGCGAATCAGCCGGTCCTTCTCGTTGAGTTCGATCAGCTTGTAACTCGAGCGCGAGCGATAGCCGTCCTTCTGCGCCTGTTTGACGTAGGGGTCGTTGACATGTTCCTGCAGCCAGCGGCTGCTGCTCTTGGTTCGTGCCACGGCAGGATGCTCACCCGGGATCACTTCCCGATACGGGTCGATATAGGGAAAAACGGCGATCGTCGCTACAATCCGCGCCATTGTAGACCTCTGCCGGAGACACCGGCCAGGAAACCGCCGTGATTCGCATCACCGAGCTCTCATTGCCGCTCGATCACCCCGCTGACGCCCTGCGCCAGGCCATCGTGCGGCGCCTCGGCATCGCCGATGCCGATCTGCTGGACTTCACCGTGTTCAAGCGCAGCTATGACGCGCGCAAGAAGAACAGCGCGATAGTCTTCGTCTACATCATCGATCTCCAGGCCCGAGGTGAGGCGGCCATCCTCCAGCGCCTTGCGCACGATCGCCACGTGCAGCCGGCGCCGGACACCGCGTATCACCCCGTGGCCCGGGCCGCGGCACCGCTGGCCGAACGCCCGGTGGTGGTGGGCTTCGGGCCGTGCGGCCTGTTCGCCGCCCTGCTGCTCGCCCAGATGGGCCTGCGGCCGATCGTGCTCGAACGCGGCCGCGACGTGCGCCGGCGCACGCAGGACACCTGGGCGCTGTGGCGGCAGCACACGCTGACGCCGGAATCGAACGTGCAGTTCGGCGAAGGCGGCGCCGGTCTCTTTTCCGACGGCAAGCTCTACAGCCAGATCAAGGATCCGAAGTTCTACGGGCGCAAGGTCATGCAGGAATTCGTGCGCGCCGGCGCACCGGCCGAAATCCTGTACGTCAGCAAGCCGCACATCGGCACGTTTCGCCTCACCGGCGTCGTCACCGCGATGCGCCAGGAGATCCTCGCGCTCGGCGGCGAGGTGCGCTTCGAGAGTCGCGTCACCGATCTGCTGCTCGACGACGGCCAGATCGAAGGCGTGGTGCTCGCGGACGGCGAAGAGATCCGCAGCCGCCATGTCGTGCTCGCCCTCGGCCACAGCGCACGCGACAGCTTTCGGATGCTGCACCGGCGCGGCGTGTTCATCGAAGCGAAGCCCTTCGCGATCGGCTTTCGCATCGAGCACCCGCAGTCGCTGATCGATCGCGCGCGGCTCGGCCCGTACGCCGGGCACCCGGCGCTCGGCGCGGCGGACTACAAACTCGTGCACCACGCGAGCAACGGTCGCGCGGTGTACAGCTTCTGCATGTGTCCGGGCGGCACGGTGGTCGCCGCGACGTCTGAACCCGGGCGCGTCGTCACCAACGGCATGAGCCAGTATTCGCGCAAGGAACGCAATGCGAATGCAGGCATCGTCGTCGGCATCACGCCGGCCGAGGATTTTCCGGGCGGCCCGCTCGCCGGCGTCGAACTGCAGGAGCGCCTGGAGTCGCAGGCCTATGAACTCGGCGGACGCGATTACTGTGCCCCCGGTCAGCTCGTCGGTGATTTCGTGCGCGGCGTAGCGTCCGCGACGTTCGGCGAGCGATCTCGGGTCGGCACTGCCATCCTTTGCCATCGATGCCATCCGCGAAGCGCTGCCGGCGTTCGGCCGGCAGATTCGCGGCTTCGATCGCGACGACGCGGTGCTGACCGGCGTCGAGACGCGCACGTCGTCACCAGTGCGCGTGACACGCGACGGCACGAGCCTGCAGAGTCTCAACGTGCGCGGCCTGTACCCGGCCGGCGAAGGCGCGGGCTACGCCGGCGGCATCCTGTCGGCCGGCGTCGACGGCATCAGGATCGCCGAGGCCATCGCGCGCTCGATGCTCGGCGTGACACCGCCCGCGGACGCCGCGCCGCGATGAATCTCGACGACGTCGCAAAACTGCAGCAGAAGAAATACCGCGAACAGTTCGGGCACTTCCTGATCGAAGGCGAGCATCTGATCCTGGAATTGCAGCAGGCCGCACTGCGCGAACCCGCGCTGCTGGGCTCGCGACTGTATGTGACCGCGGCGCACGCCGACTGGCAGGGTCCGCTCGAGACCCGGGTGATCAGCGAACGGCAGATGGCGCGTCTCTCGGACACGCGCGCGCCGCAGGGCCTGGTGGCGGTGGTGCCGCTGCTGCCGCCGCCCGCGCCGCGCGACGGCGAACGCGCGTTCTACCTGCACGAGATCCAGGATCCCGGCAATCTCGGCACGCTGCTGCGCAGCCTCGCGTGGTTCGGCGGTTTGCGTTGCCTGCTGAGTCCGGGCAGCGTCGATCCCTACAATCCGAAAGCCGTGCGCGCGAGCATGGGCGCGCTCTTCCACGTGCCGATCGAGACAGGGGTGGCGCTCGACAGCCTGCCCGCCCGCTATGCACGTTTCGCCTGCCTCGATCTTCACGGGTCGCCAATGCGCTCGGCCGCGTTCCGCGGGTTCGACTGTTACCTGTTCGGCAACGAGGCGCGCGGCCTGCCGCCGGACGTGTCCGCACGGCTGCACGCACACGCGTTCACCGTGCCGGGCTGTGGCGCCATCGAATCAATGAACCTCGCCTCGGTGGCGACGCTCTGCGCGTACGAACTGACCCGCTGAGCCGCGCGGCCGGCGCTGTGTGCGTCAGCGTACCGACCCTCGCCTACCGGTCGACGAAGCTGTGATCCGGTCCCCTCTCCTACGGCGAACACGCCGGGGAGGTGGGGCTATCCGGCAACCACCGTCATTGAGCACGAGGCCCATCATGAGCATGCACACCACGCGCAACCGCCTGTCCCGCGGCAAGCAGGCGATCGAAGGACGCATCCTGCCACCCCTTATCCTGTGGATGCTCGGTGTCCCGGGTGGCATCGTATTGCTGCTGTGGCTGTTCTTTTTCCGCGACTGATCGCAGCGCTATCGCGAAAACCAGCGTTCTGCGGCCACGGACGGCCGCGCGTGGTCCAGGTGCACCAGCACCCGGACCACGCAGGGGAGTCCGGGACCATGCCCGGCTCGCCGAACCGGTCCCGGGACGCGTCGACCGCGTCCCGGGATGCCCCGCCGGCGGGTGCTGTCGGACCAGCCTGGTCCCTGCGTCCCGCCACCCTTGCGGCGCAACGGGCATCCGGACAGACTCCGGGAATCCCGTTCTGGACCCTCCCCGATGCCGAACCGACCGCTGCGTATCCTGCTGACGAACGACGACAGCCACGACTCTCCGCTGTTCCATCGCGCGATCGACGCGCTGCGCCAGCTCGGCGAACTGCACATCGCGGTGCCCGCGACCGAACAGAGCTGGAAAGGCAAGTCGATGACGCGCTACGGCCCGGTCTACGCCGAGCGGATCACAATCCACGATGCGCCGGCCTGGTCGATCACCGGCACGCCTGCGGACTGCGTGAACCTCGCGCTGTACAACCTGCTCGAAGAACAGCCCGACATCGTGGTGTCGGGGATCAACATCGGGAAGAACGTGGGACTCGGTTTCGTCTACGCGTCCGGCACCGTCGGCGCCTGCCTCGAGGCGAATATCGCGGGCCTGCCGGCGCTTGCGCTGTCGCAGGAATTGTCGCGCGAGGATTTCATCTACTGGGATCAGAACCGCGGCTTTCGCGACGACACGGCAGCCGCGCTGCGGCGCTCGATCGAGGTGCTGCTGCCACGCGTGTGGCATACGTTCGTCGACGGTCATCTCGACGCCCGGACCACCTGGAACGTGAATTTTCCAATCGCGATGCCGCACGAGCCGGAGATTCGCCGCACGCGTCTGGGCTTCAGCACCTACAAAAGCTGCTTCCAGCGTCGCGGCGACCAGTATCTGTTCGGTCTCGCGTCGGCCGACATCGACACCGCAGCCGACACTGACGACGCGACGCTGAAGGCCGGCCACATCAGCGCGACGCTGCTCGACATCCGGAGTTTCGGCCAGGCGCTGTAGCCGCGCGCGGGCGCGTCAGCCCGCCGGCTCGGCCAGCCCCGGCCTGCCCTGCCCCCAGCGGTTGAAATGGGTTTTGGTCGGCGCAGGGTCGCGGCTGACCGGGCCGAATTTCCCGCGCGGATAACCGATCGGAATCACGGCGACGACGCCATGCGTGTCCGGAATGCCGAAGAACTCGTGCATCTCGGGTTCGAACATCTGATGCATCGTCGTCAGGCTCGCGCCGAGTCCCAGCCCGCGACAGGCCAGCAGGATGTTCTGCACGGCCGGATAAATCGAACCGTAGGACGGCGGCGCCAGGCCGCTGCGGGCTTCGGGCGGCACCGCGAACGGCCAGTCGCGCACGCCGCAGCAGAACAACAGCACCGGTGCCTCGTGCATGTGATCGGCGAGATGCAGCGCCGCCTTCACCGATCGCCCCAGCGCGTCACTGGAGCCGGCGGCCGTCTCCAGCGCCGCGCCGAACCGCGCATGCAGCCAGTGGCGATAGCGCTCGCCGAAGAAACGCTTGCCCGCATCGTCCGTCACCACCAGGAAGGCCCAGCGCTGCAGGTTCTGCCCGCTCGGAGCGCAGGTACCTGCCTCGAGCACTTTCAGCAACACGGCCTCGGGCACGGGATCGGGCTTCAGGCGCCGCATTGCGCGCATGGTGTGGATGGTCGCGAACAGACCCGGATCGGCTGACATTGGCGTGCTCCTGTGGGGCGGCTTGAACCTGACGCGCCGCGCGGGGCGCGTCAGTCGGGGCTGGCGCGCTGGCGGCAGGTCGCGAGCCCCACCATCGCGCAAGTCGACGTCAGCAGCAACCACGCGGCCGGCAACGGCACCGGCCGTGGCGGCGGCGGCGCGAATCCGCCGACGACGACCACCCCGCGATCCTCGCCCCCATAGTTCGAAAAGAGGAAGTCGCCGGTCAGCGGATCGACGGTGGCGCCCTGGGCGCTGCTGAGGCCGGTGATGAACACACGGCGGGTGTCGACGATCGGATCGCCGTTCGCATCGATCTCATAGGTGGTCACCCGCCGGTTCGACCACTCGCTGACGAGAATGCTGTCGCGTTCGAAACCGGGATTGCCGGCCCGAATGTAGACCACGCCTTCCGGGCCGCCGCCGATCACCCGCTCCACGCCACTCAGCATGACGTCGAAAGTCCCGTCACCGGCGGGCGCCACGCTCGCGTCGTACCAGGTGCTGGCGTTGAACGACAGCAGCTTGAGGCGGCCGCCGCCCGGCATGTCGGTCGGCACGAACTGCAGCGATCCGGTCGAACGGCGCACGCCGAGCGCGCCGAGGTCGATCAGCCGATCCGGCGCCGTGCTGCCGGGCAGGATTTGCCCGAGCTGGTTGTCGCGGTAGGTCGTGTAGAACAGCACGCCGTCGGGACCGAGGGCCAGCCCGCCATCGATGCCGCCCGTGACCCCGGGCGCCTTGGCGACCTCGGTGAAGGTGCCCGCGAAACCGGTGATGTGACCGGCCGCGTCACGGACCACGCCAACGCGATGGATCGCGCCCAGCGGACCGGCCGCGTGCGTCCCCATCAGCACGGCGTCCGTATCGCCGGGCAGGAAACTCAATCCGCCGAGATTGCCGAGGTTGCCGGGCGGTTCGCCGAGATCGACGAAGGCATAGTGGCTGTCGAACGGCGCCTCGAGCGCCATGGCCTGTGCCGCGTCGACCCAGCACGAGAAGGCCAGCAGCACGCAGAATCGCCTGAACATCGGCATCACCTCCCTGAAACCGAAACTGCGTTCAAGTTATCGCCGCGCGCGCTTCCCCTGCAACCGCCACCACCGGCGACCCGTTCACAGGCCGGCGACCCAGTGGCTCGCGACGACGAGGTTCGCCGTGCGACGCGAGCCGCGGCACAGCATCGGCGCGATGAGCCCGCTGAACATTGCCGCGGCCAGCAAGCCCGCCGCGATGCCGCCGAAGGCGCCGGCGGCACTCGTCTCGCCGTTCGGCAGGCCGCGCAGCATCATCACCATGGTTTCGAGCCCGGCCGCGCCGAGCAGCAGATGCAGGCCGATCATCACGGGTTTGCGCCGGATGCCGCGCAGGTACAGCCACCCCAGGTACAGGCCCAGGCCGGCGGCGATCGTCAGGAACAGGGTAGGCGGCAGGGCTGCCATCGGTAGGCTCTCCATCGCGACACCGGTTGCGCGCGACACCCCCTGAACGATAGCAGATCGGCCCGCGACTGCCGCCCGTCCGGCGCGAGTTCACGGTTTCTTGATCCAGCGCAGGCCCGACCCACTGCGTCGCGCGGGCATGAACCCGCCAGCCGTTATGCTCGTGGCTCGACAGCGCCCGTCCGGCGCGTGTCACGGTTCGAGAAATTCCCCGGTCACGACCCGGGGCCCGCACATGAACGACGGCGCCCGGCGCCGGCCCAGACGGAGAGCAAGCGATGAGTCCTGGCGTAGAAAAGTTTCCGACCCCGAAACCCGCGACCGATTTCGACGCGATCATCATTGGCGCCGGTTTCGGCGGCATGTACATGCTGCGCAAGCTGCGCGACGAGATGGGTCTGAAGGTTCGCGTGTTCGACAAGGCCGGCGGCATTGGCGGCACCTGGTTCTGGAATCGCTATCCCGGCGCGCTGTCGGACACCGAGACCTACCTCTACTGCTACTCGTTCGACAGGCAACTGCTGCAGGACTGGGACTTCAACACGCGCTACATCACGGCGCCGAAGATTCTCGACTATCTCGAGCATGTCGCCGACCGCTTCGACCTGCGCCGCAATATCCAGCTGAACACCGGCATCACGGCCGCGCATTACAACGAGGCCCGCGACTGCTGGCAGGTGCAGACCGACCAGGGCGAGTCCTTCACCGCCCGGTACCTGGTCACCGCACTGGGCCTGCTGTCGGCGACGAACGTGCCGAAGATCAAGGGCCGCGAGTCCTTCGCCGGCGAGCAGTATCACACCGGCAACTGGCCGGCGAACGTGAGCTTCGAAGGCAAACGCGTCGGCGTCATCGGCACCGGTTCGACCGGCATCCAGGTGATCACGTCGATTGCGCCGCAGGTCGAACACCTGACCGTGTTCCAGCGCTCGCCGCAGTACAGCGTGCCGGTCGGCAACGGCCTCGTGCCGCCGGAGGAAGTGGCCGAGATCAAGCGCAACTATGACCAGATCTGGGCCGATGCGAAGAAGTCGATGGTGGCCTTCGGTTTCAAGGAAAGCACCGTGCCGGCGATGAGCGTGTCGGAAGAGGAGCGTCAGGCCACCTTCCAGAAGGCGTGGGACAAGGGCGGTGGCTTCCGCTTCATGTTCGAGACCTTCGGCGACATCGCAGTCGATCCGGCAGCGAACGAAGCGGCGGCGGCGTTCATCCGCAGCAAGATTGCACAGATCGTCAAAGACCCGGAGACGGCACGCAAACTGACCCCGCACGACGTCTACGCGAAGCGCCCGCTGTGCGACAGCGGCTATTACGCCACCTACAACCGCGACAACGTCGCGCTGGTCGACGTGAAAGCCAACCCGATCGAGGAAATCACCGCGAAGGGCATCCGCACCGCCGACGGCGTCGAGCACGAACTCGACATGATCATCTTCGCCACCGGTTTCGATGCGGTCGACGGCAACTACACGCGCTTCGACCTGCGCGGCCGCGGTGGCCAGACGATCAACGAACACTGGCAGGACGCCCCGGCGAGCTATCTCGGCGTGACCACAGCGAACTTCCCGAACATGTTCATGATCCTCGGGCCGAACGGCCCGTTCACGAACCTGCCGCCGAGCATCGAGACGCAGGTCGAGTTCGTCTACGAGCTGATCGATCACGCCGAGCGCGCGGGCGCGCGCAGCGTGGAGGCCACGCAGGCGGCGGAAGCCCAGTGGTCGGCGACCTGCAAGGAAGTCGCGGACGCGACGCTGTTTCCGAAAGCGGAATCGTGGATCTTCGGCGCCAACATTCCGGGCAAGAAGAACACCGTGCTGTTCTACATCGCGGGGCTCGGCGCATATCGCAACGTGCTCGCAGACGTGAAGAACGCCGGCTATCGCGGTTTCGAACTGCGGGCACCGCAGACCGCGGCGGTGGCTGCCGGCCGCTGACCTGTCCTGCACGGCGACGCAGCGCAGGCGACGCTACCTGCGCAGCACCGCCAGCCAGCGCGCGAGGTTGAGCAGGCTCGACAACGAGCCTGCGACATAGGTCAGGGCCGCGGCACGCAGGATGCGCCGTGCGTGCGGCAGGTCCTGGGGCTGCAGCACGCCGTCGGCCAGCAGCGGGAGCGCCTTGCCGAAGCTCGCATCGAATTCGACCGGCAGGGTCACCAGGTGCACGAGCGTCCCCAGCGACGCCGAACTCACTGCCAGCACGATGAACATCAGGCCCGCCTGCGGCACGCGCGTGACCGCCATGATCAGCGGCGCGGCTATCAGCAGCAGGCCTGCCGTGCGCTGCGCCGTGATCGCGAGTTGCGCGAGCTGCTGGCGTGTGCGGAACAGACGCTCGCCGCGCGCATGCTGCAACGCATGTCCGACTTCATGCGCGGCGACGGTGATCGCCGTCAGCGACGCGCCGTCGTGGTGGACGGCATTGAGCCTGACCGCGCGCGCCAGCGGGTCGTAGTGATCGCCCTGCGGCGTCGCTTCGACTTTCACGTCCGTCAGTTCGAAGCGGTCGAGCAGATGTCGCGCGAGGTCCGCGCCCGTCCCCGAGTTGCGGTAGCGATCGGCCGGCAGGCTGTACTTGCGCAGCACGTGGCGAACCCAGAAGCCGGGACCGATCAACACGGCCAGCAGGGCCGCCACGACGACGAGCCAGATCATGCCGCGTGCCGTCCCGCACGCCCGCCGCGCACCCGCGGCGCGGCGGGCACACACCAGGCTGAGGCCGGTCTTCGTCGGGTGGCAGTCTTCACGGTGGATCCGGGCAGTGCGCGGGCGTAATGTAAATCTGATCAGGCGGAAAAATACCACACGCCAGCGGCTGTTCGCGGCAGGACGCCGCCCGCCGCCCGGAGATCCACCCCATGCGCATCACGACCTTCGAAGCGACCGCCGACGGCGGCTCAAGGTTTCGCGACCTCGACGTGCCCTGGGCCATCCGGCGCGACGACGGCCAGGGCCATGTGCTCCAGCTGTCGGCGCCCTATGCGTCGCCCGCCGTGCAGTTCGTCGAACTGCCGGCCGGGCTCGCGCAGGACTGGCATACCGCGCCGGCCCGCCAGATCGTGATCGTGCTGTCGGGGCGGATTGAAGTGGAGACGACCGATGGCGAACGTCGCCAGTGGCAGACCGGCGAGGCTTTCCTGCCGGCCGACACCGCCGGTCGCGGCCACCGCACGCGCTGCATCGACGGCGCGGTACGCCTGCTGTTCGCGCCGTTGCCGGAGGGCTTTTCGTTCAGCGTCTGATCGGGGCCGCGAGGCCCAGCCCCCGGCGGTGACCCGGGGATCGACGGCGCCTACCTGACGAGATCCTCCTCGCCGATTTCCCAGCCTTCGATCTGTACTTCGACGATCTCCCCGCTGATCGCATCGACTTCGATCTTGAACTCGGTGCCGCCGGCGTCGGCGATGTCGATTTCATACACCGGCGCGCCATTGGCCTCGAGTTCGTACTCGAACTCTTCGACGGTGCCGGGATAGAGCGCGGTCGCCGTGGCCTTGGCCGCCTCGGCCGAGATCTTCGCCTTCGACGCGAATGCCGCATCACCCGCTTCGACTTCCTGCTCGATCTCGATCAGCTGCGCGGAACGGGCGCTGCATTCGAACTCCCACTCGCGCCCGTTGCGATCGCGGACCTCGATTTCATAGGCGGCCTGACCTTCGTCCGTCAGGCTCAGATATTCGACTTTGACATACCGACCGGCCTTGACCGCCGACACGGCCTTCAGGCACGCCTCGAGCCCCCCTTGGACCTTGTGCCCGGCCTGCACCGGGTTCGCTACACACAGCCCCGCCGTGACGAAGGCCACCAACGTCAGTGAACGCATGAAAAATCCTTTCGAAGGAATGCTGAAAAATCGACGTCGAGCATAGGCGAATGACCCCGTCGTTTTTCAGCTGCGACTCCTGTCGTCACCGGGAAAAGATCCTGATGGTTCAGGAATGCACCAGGCCGGCGCCCGTGCACGGCGACGGTCGCGGGCGTCGTCGGCGGGCCGCCGTCACGACGGTCGCCGGTAACGTCCCGGGGTCGCGGCATAGTGCCGCTTGAACGCACGGCTGAAGGCCGACACCGAATCATATCCGCAACGTTCTGCGACCCGCTCCACCGTCATGCCCGCTTCGCGCAGCCAGGTGCCTGCCAGCTGCATGCGCCACGCTGCGAGATACTCCATCGGCGGACAGCCGACGAGGCGGACGAACTTCTCGTTCAGCACCGTGCGCGAGAGACCGGCTTCGGTACACAGGCTGTGCAGCGTCCACGCCCGGGCCGGCTCGCGATGCAGGGCCGCGAGCGCAGCCGCGAGGCGGCTGTCACCGAGGGTCGCCATGAGGCTCGGCGCCAGCAGGCCCTGCTCGACACAGTGCCGGATGACGAGCACGAAAATCGCATCGAGCAGATGTTCGATGAACACCGGCCCCGCGTAGCGGGTCGCAGGCGCTTCGTCGACGACGAGTTCGAGCAGTCGGGCCAGCGCATCGCCCGCCTGCTGGCGCCTAATCACCAGTTCTGCCGGCAAGCCGCGCCAGATCTGCGCCTGCGGCTGACGCAGTTCTATCAGCCCGCAGACGAAACCGGCAGCGCCGTCATCGAGCGGGACCTGGGCGGCGTCAGGGGCATCGAGCAGCACCTCGGTCGGACTGTACGACAGGAAGTGCTTGCGCGCGTGCGGCATGAACACCACGAGATCGCCGGCCGTCACGGCCAGCGGTGCTGCCCATGCCGGTGAATGGACCCAGCCATCGCCTTTGGTCGCGAGATGGAACCAGATGGCGGTCTGCGAATTGTGATCGACCGCCCAGCGGCCGCAGAGGCCGCCTGCATACGTGAGCCGGGCCTTCAGCTGCAGCCCGTTGATGAGGTGTATCAGTGCGTCCATTCCACCCGCCCTGTCGCACGCCCGTCTGCACCGGGCGCGCCGTTCGGCCGCCGGGCGCCGGGTGATGCGCAGGCATCGACCGGCGTGGCGGCCTCGACCGTGTTCGTCTCGCCAGAGACTATAGAGCTGAGCGCAAATACGCTCCACTTGCAGGTTGGGCTGACGCAGGAAGCCCAACGCGTGCGCCCTCGCCGCGCTGCTGTTGCGTGGTCGAGTTCGCGGCCGACCTGGATCGATGAACCGGCGCTCGTGGGTGGTCACAGAGACGCCCATGTTGGGCTTCCTGCGTCAGCCCGACCTACACGATGACCGAGGCCTTCATGCGAGGTCACGGCGAGTCATCGACATTTGCGCTCACCTGTTTGGAACAGATTGGTCACGGCGGACCGGCACCGGTCCGGTCTTGGTCGCCGATCTTCCGGTCGGGCGGGCATGTTCAGCCTCCGCACGGCCCGTTAGCGTGCATCATCCGCGCCGCTGCGCGATGACCCACCCGTCACGGAGGAAACCGACATGTGGAAAGGAATGCAACGTGGCTGCGCGGCAGTCGTGGCGATGACGCTGCTGGCAGGCATCACGAATGCCGGCGCGGTGCTGCGGGAGGACACCGGGCTCGAAGTGACCGCAGTCGTCGACCTCGACGGACGCCTGCGCCCGACGCCGCCGCTCGTCAACGTCGTCGAACTCGAAGTCCTGCCGCCGTTCACGCGCTCGGTCATCGGCATCAGTGGCCAGCAGGCCGGCCTGTACGATTACTTTGCGGAAGCGGACATCGGCCGGCAGACGCTCAAGGTGTCCGGCGCGCTGACCAATGCGACCGCCCAGAGCATGGTGGGTGACGGCCTTTCGATCCTCGGCGTGACCGCGCAGATTCGCGATGTCCTGACCCTGGCGTCCAGCCTGCCCGGCAAACAGGTGGTGACCCTGTCGCTCGCCATCGATGGCAGCCTCGCCTTCGATCCGTCGCCCCCGATCGCGCCGATCGCGAATGCCTCCCTGTTCTTCGGGCCGGCGGGTGGCGTGCTGAACAGCGACCTTGGCAGTTACCTCAGCAGCGGCGCGATCGCCGACACCCTGCAGGTCGCCATCGAAATCGAGGGCCCGTCGACCACGGTGCTGGTCGATGCTGCGCTCGGCTTCAACATTTTCTTCGTGCGCCCCGGCGAAACCGTGACGGGCAGTCTCGACAACACCGCCGTGCTGACCTTGACGCTGCCCGCCGGGGTCACGCTCGCGGAGTCGAAGTCCGGCACGTTCGGGGAAGTCATCGCACCGATTCCACTGCCGGCAGCCGGCTGGCTGTTCGCGCCGGCCTGCGCGGCGCTGATGCTGCGCGCGCGGCGCCGCTGCGCCGATCCTCAGCGCTGGCGGGCCGCGTCGTAGAGGGGCAGCACGGTCGGCAGCAATTTTTCGATTTGCTGCACGCGGTTGGCGTCGGCAGGATGGCTGCTCAGGAATTCGGGCGGCGCGCCGCCGCCGCCCTTGGCCGTCATCATCTTCTGCCACAGCGTGACACCGGCCCGCGGGTCATAGCCCGCGCGCGCGGCGAGTTCGAGACCGATGGTGTCGGCTTCGGATTCGTCGCTGCGGCTGAAGCGGGTCGCCACCAGCGCTTCATAGCCCGCACCGGCCAGGTTCGCCGCGCCCTGGCCGAAGCCGAAAATCGTCGCGCCGATGCCTATGGCCGCCTGGGCCGCGATCGCCTGCGACACCTGTTCGCGCGAATGTTCGCGCAACGCATGGGCGATTTCATGCCCCATCACGATCGCGATTTCGTTGTCGGTCAGTTTCAGGCGATTGATGAGCCCGGCGAAAAAGATAATCTTGCCGCCCGGCATGCAGAACGCATTGAGATCGTCGCTTTCGATGACGTTGACTTCCCACTGCCAGCCCGGCGCGTCCTGCCGGAACACGCCCGTCTGCGGCTCGATGCGCGCGGCAACTGCCCGCACGCGCTGGAGCAGCGCCGGATTCGTGTTCAACACGCCCTGCTCGACCGCACCGGCGCGCAGCTTCGCATAGGCTTCGGCCGACATCTGGTCGAGCTGCTGCGACGACACGAGCATCAGCTGCTTGCGCTCGGCGCCCACGGCGCCGCCGGAGGTCGTGGTCATGCAGCCGCTCGACAGCAGCAGCGTCAGCGGCAACGTCAGCGCCGCGATGAGGGTCAGTCTGGACATCGATACCTCCTGCCTGCCGTGGAGATGGGGTCGTCGGCGGCGGCTTTCAATCTCCGCCAGCCGGTGACGCGCGTCTGTTCGGCATCGAACCCCGCGTACGCCATCGTGACCCGCCTCAGGCGCCGCGCAAGACCGACACCGCCTGCTGCCGTGTCGGCAGTTCGACGACACCCGAGCCCAGGATCGACAGCTCGCCGTCCTGGTTGTGCGCCTCCTGGGCGATCTCGACGAGGTGCCGGCCGCCTTCCGTGTAACAGCGCGCGACGCGGGCCTTGATGAACAGCAGGTCGCCTTCCGGATTGTGCCGACGGATCTTGCAGCTCGCGGCGCTGAGGAAGCCAGCATCACCCATCCAGTTCGTCAGCTGGTGCGTGAGCCACGAGCAGCGTTCCGGACCATAGTCGTACGCGCCCGGCGCGCCGACTTCGAGTGCGAATTCCTGCTCCCAGTGCACGCGTTCCGGACAGTCCGGAATGCCGAAGCGGTTCTTGATGCCGAGCCCCGGGTGCTGGTCGACCATCTTCCACGCGAGCTTGTTGGCGCGGATGTAGAGACCGCCCCAGCCCTGGGCGTAGGCGATGAAACCGGTCACGGTCATCGGCCCCTTGAACATCACCGGCAGTTCGTCACCGGCCTTCACGTCTTCGAAGTAGCGCGGCGTCGCGCCACGAATCTCCTCGTTCGCATAGAGCTCGTAGCCCTTCGCGAGTTCTTCGTCGGTGTAGCGCCGTGGCGGGCGGGCCTTGACCTGGCTGTACTTCGTGCCGCGTTCACGCGCGTGGTCGCGCTCGGTGCGGAAACACCAGCTGTCGGCCTCGGCGACGAGGTCGCCGTGCTGGTTGTGGAAGTTCACGTGATAGATCTGCTGCACGGCGCGACCGGCGAACTTCGTGTCGTGTTCGATCAGATCCTTCAGATGGGCTTCGCTCGAGATCGCGTCGTTGCGCCGAACGATGCCGTGCCAGCGCCAGTCCGCGCCGGACCACATCGCGTGAATGCCCGGCAGCCCGCCGACATACCCCGAAATGATGCGGTTCGTCGCGAACAGGAAGCTCGGCAGCGCAACGATGCCGCCGTACGGCGACTTCGCCGCGTACTCCGGCACACACCACAGCGGATTGTCATCCCCGATGCCGTGCGCGTAGTGGCGGATGTTGTCGCGCGTTGCCTCGTGGCACCACGGCTCGGCGGTCGCGCCGATCGGCACGCCGATGCGCTGGCGCAGTTCATCGAGCGCCTGTTCGGTGATCTTCGGAAATTCTCGCGCGTTGCTCATCGCTCTGGTCCCCTGGTTCCGTGCTTGTCTTCTGCGCCCGCCCGTCAGCGGCCCGCCTGTCGTTCTCGCAACACCTTGCGATTGATCTTGCCGGCCGGCGTTTTCGGCAATTCGGCCACGTAATCGATCTGGCGTGGATACTCGTGCTGCGACAGGCGCGTGCGCACGAGGTCCTGGATCTCGCGCGTGAGTTCGTCGCTGCCGGCCACCCGCGCGAGGACGAACGCCTTCACGACCTGCCCGCGCAGGGCGTCCGGCACGCCGATCGCGGCGGCCTCGAGCACGGCCGGGTGCTTGAGGATGCTGTCTTCGATCTCGACCGCGCTCATCGTCCAGCCGGCGGAGATGATCACGTCGTCGGCACGACCGGCGTGGTAGAAGTAGCCGTCGGCATCGATGCGGCCGAGATCCCGCGTCGGGATCCACGCCTCGCGTCGCCACACCATCAGTTCGCCGATCACGCCCGGCGCGCAGACTTGGCCCCGTGCGTCGTGCACCTCGACGCGCACGCCGGGCACCGGTTTGCCAAGCGCACCGCGCCGGATCGCGAAGTCGGGGGCGCCAGGATAGCTGACCAGCACCACGCCGACTTCGGTGGTGCCGTACATGCTCGCCGCCTCGAGACCGAAATGCTCGCGCAGGAAAATCGCGGTGTCGGTATCGAGCGGCTCGCCGGTGAACGACAGCTTGCGCAGGCTGTGTCGATAGCGCGCGGCGGCCTGCGAATGCCGGATCATCCGGTAGTGCGTCGCCGCGGCGGCGATGTTCGTGAACCGGTGATCCTGCAGCGCGCGCAGCAGACGCTCGGCATCGAAGCGCCCCGCATAGGCACCGGTCGTCAGGCCCAGCGCCATCGGCGCCAGCGTGCCGTGCCACAGGCCATGCCCCCACGCGGGCGACGACGGACAGAAGTAGCGGTCGCCGGGCCGCAGGCCCGTGCCGTACAGCGCGGCCAGCATCAGCGTGACGATCGATCGATGCGTGTGTCGCACGGCCTCCGGCAGTTCGCGCGTCGTGCCGGACGTGTACTGGTACATCGCCATGTCGTCGGCGCGCGTGGCGCAGCGGAACGCTGACGCATGCGGCGCGAGCAGTGCCTCGAAACCCTCGTCGGCGACCACCACCTGCAGGCCAGCCAGATCGGCTGCGATCGGCGCCTTCTCGGCGTTCGTGACCAGCAGCCGCGCGGCGCAGTCCTGCACCCGCAGCTTCAGGCCGTCCGGGCCGAACAGCGTGAACAGCGGCACCGCGACCGCCCCCATCTTCATCGCGCCGAACAGCGTCACATAGAACGCGCGCGAGGGCTCCAGCATCACCGCGACGCGGTCACCGGCGCGAATCCCCTGCGCCACCAACCAGTGCGCAAAGCGGGACGAATCGCGGGCGAGTTCGTCGTAGGAGATGACTTCGTCGTGACCCGCCGCGTGCGCCACGATCAGCGCCGGCTCGCTGGCCCCGACGTGGCGATCGACACACTCGTGCGCGAGATTGAAGTGTTCACGATCGCCGTCGAACAGCGCCCACAGCGCCGCCGGCGTGCAGTGCGCCTGCGCATCGGCGTAGCTGAGATAGTCGGTCAGGAGCGGCATCGGCGCGGAAGCACTGCACGGGAGGAGCCCCGAACTATGCAGACCGGCCGACGCGCTGTCAAAGCGGGCGCCGGCTCATCCATCACAGGGGTGCGTCGCGCGGTGTCGGGTGCCGCGCGACGTTGACATGACGGGAGCTGTACGCGCGCCGCGTGCCGCCTCAGTGGGCCTCGTCGGCGGCCCAGCGCTGATGACTGTCGATGTCGATCCGCGCCGCGAGCGCCTGCGCATCGAGGCGCAGGCCCAGCTCGATGAGGCGCGCATCGTAAGCCTGACGGCGTGCGAGCAGCAGTTCGCTCAAGTCCACCGCCCCCAGACGCCAGGCCTTGTCGAGCCGCGCGAGCGTGTCGGCGGCGGCGCTGACCATCTGTGCCGCCGACGACCACGCCGCGCACTGCGCCGGCAGGGCCCGCACCATCTGCTCGGCCTCGAGGCGCACGCGTTGTTCGATCCCCGTGGCTTCGGTCTCGATCGCCTCACCGAGCGCGCGTTCGGCGCGCACGGTCGCGCGCTGACCGCTGGCGGCGAACGGGATCGAGACCACGACGCCCACCGCCTGTTCGAGGCCATCCCCTTCCCCGAGCACGCGCAGGCCCACGCTCGGGTCGGGACGGCGTTCAGCGTCCGCGCGCGCGGCGGTCAGCCCCTGGCGCGCGGCACGTGTGCGGGCGATCAGCAGTTCGTGATTGTGCTGCACGATGCGTTCGACCATGTCCACGGCCGGCGCGTGCGGGATTGGCGGCGCCACCACCGGCGGCGCCGGCGGCAACGGCAGCGTCGGGAATTCGCTGGCGAGCGCGAGTCGCGCCTGCTCACGCTCGAGACGGGCACGTTCGACGGCGAGTTCGGCCTGGGCACGCGCCGCGGCGGCGCGTCGCTCGTCGAGCACCGGCAGTTCGCCGAGTTCGACGCGACGCGCGACCGCGCGCTGCTCGTCGATCAGCACTGCGTGCTGCTGTTCGGCGAGCGCGGCGAGATTCGCCGCGCGCACCCACGCAACCCAGGCATCGAGCAGTCGACGCGCGCCCTCGTGGCGCGCGTCGCCGAGCGCATAGCGGGCGAGGTCGTCGCCGGCGTTGGCGAGTGCGTCGTCGAGGCGCGCCTTGCCCGGCAGGCGCAACCGCCTCATCAGGGTCGACTCCACCTCGCCATAGGTCCCGACCTGACGTTCGTGGCGCGCGAGCGGCATGATCGTCAACTCATAGCCGTACGGACTGCTGCGCAGCGCTTCGCCTCGCGCACCCGCTTCGCGTTCGCGCGCGTGGGCGGCCTGCACCATCGGCAGCGCATCGATGGCGCCGAGCGCGGCGTCGGCCTCCGGCAGGAAAGCCGACGCGGGCAGCGCCACGAACGTCGCCATGCCCAGCGCGCACCAGCGCAGAACGCGTGAGGGCTTCATACGAACCTCCCGAAGGCAAGCACGGGCTCCAGCCACCACGCGGATTCGCCATTCGCCAGATGGGCGCGCAGCTGCCCGATCAGCGTCTCGGCCCGCGACCTCGGCAACACCAGCGTGAGCAGGCGACGGGCGACGCGTCCGCGCACCTGCTCGCGGATCGAGGCGCGCGCGAAGTCGGCGCCGTGGCCTTCCGCTGCCAGCACCGTGAAGCCCGGCAGCGGCGGATCCTGTTCGAGCATCAGTTCCACGACGCGCGCTTCCAGCACCGGTGGAAACACGAGGGTCAGGCGCGCGAGTTCGGTATCGCTCATGAACGGACTCCCGACGTCTGTGCGAAGCGACGGAACAACACCGGCAGCAGCAGCAGCGTCAACAGGGTGGACGTGAACAGCCCGCCGATCACGACGATCGCGAGCGGGCGCTGGATTTCAGATCCCGGGCCGGTGGCGAACAGCATCGGCACAAGGCCCAGTGCAGTGATCGCGGCCGTCATCAGCACGGGGCGCAGGCGTCGCCGCGCCCCTTCCTCGACGACGCGACCTATCGCCATGCCGGTCGCGAGCAACTGATTGAAATGTGCGACCAGCACGAGCCCGTTCAGCACCGCAATGCCCAACAGGGCGATGAAGCCGACCGAGGCCGGCACCGACAGGTACTCACCGGCGAGCCACAGGCCCAGTACGCCGCCGACCAGCGCAAAGGGAATGTTCGCGAGGATCAGCAGAGCCTGGCGCGCCGATCCGAAGGTCATGAACAACACGACGAAGATCAGCGACAGCGCGACCGGCACCACCAGCGCGAGCCGGGTCGCTGCGCGCTGCTGGTTCTCGAACTGGCCACCCCAGCGCACGGTGTAGCCGTCCGGCAGCTTGACCGTGGCGTCCACGCGCTGCCGTGCCTCTTCGACGAAGCCGACCAGGTCGCGGCCGGTGACATTGGCCTGGATCACCGCATAGCGCGATCCGTTCTCGCGATCGACTTTCACCGGGCCGTCGCTGCGCTCGATCGTCGCAATCTGGGCCAGCGGCACCGTGCCGCCACGCGGACTCGTGACGCTGCCGCGCGGCAGTGCCGCCGGATCCTCGCGCAGGCTCGCGTCACCCCGCACCAGCAGCGGCGTGCGGCGTCCCGGCTCGATCACGAGGCCGGCGCGTCGGCCTTCGATCTGCGTGCGCAGTTCGTCCTGGACGTCGACGATCGACAGGCCCGCGCGACCGGCGGCGAGCCGGTCGATGCGGGTCGTCAGGTACTGCACGCCACCGTTGCTGAGCGTGAACACGTCCTGACTGCCGGGCACTTCGTGCAGCGCGGCTTCGATGCCGGCGGCGAGTTCATCGAGCCGCGCGAGTTCCGGTCCGAACACCTTGACCGCGACGTCACCACGGCTGCCGGTCAACATTTCGGCGACGCGCATCTCGATCGGCTGCGTGAAACTGAATCCGATACCGGGAAACTCTTCGACGACCTCGCGGATGCGTTGCGCCAGCCAGACCTTGTCGGGTGTGCGCCATTGATCCTTTGGCTTCAGCTGCAGGAAGACATCACTCTGGTTGAGCCCCATCGGATCGAAGCCGAGTTCGTCGGCCCCGACGCGCGCGACGATGTGGCTGATCTCGGGCACGGCCTCGAGCAGCCGCTGCTCGACGCGCAGGTCGGCGGCCACGGAGTGCGCGAGGCTGATCGACGGCAGTTTTTCGAGCTGCACGAGCAGATCGCCTTCGTCCATCGTCGGCATGAAGGTCTTGCCGACGTCGAGATAGGCCACGACGCCGACGGCGAGCAGCGCGAAGGCCCCGATGCCGACCACGCGCGGCGCGCGCAGCGCCGCGGCGAGCACCGGACGATAGAGTCGCTCCAGCAGCCGCACGACGAAGGGATCCTGATGCGCCGCCTGCTTCAGCAGCAGCGATGCGATCACCGGCACCACCGTCAGCGACAGCAACAGCGATCCGGCGAGCGCAAAGACTATCGTCAGCGCCACCGGGGCGAACAGCTTGCCCTCGAGATCGGTCAGCGTCAGCAACGGCAGGAACACCAGGCAGATGATGAGCACGCCGGCCGCAACGGGTGGTGCGACTTCGGCCGCCGCGCGGTAGACCAGGTGCAGTCGCGGCAGGCGCGCCGCACCGGGCGCCTGGAACTGCGTCATCGTGTTCTCGACGACGACCACCGCGGCATCGACCAGCATGCCGATGGCGATGGCGAGGCCGCCGAGACTCATCAGGTTCGCGGTGAGCCCGAACAGCCGCATCAGCAGGAAGGTCACCAGGGCGGCGAGCGGCAGCAACAGGGTCACGACCAGCGCCGCGCGCAGATCGCCGAGGAAGACGAGCAACAGCACGACGACGAGCGCGCTTGCCTCGAGCAACGCTTTGGTCACGGTGCCGACCGCGCGGCCGATGAGAACGCTGCGATCGTAGAAGACTTCGATGCGCACACCGGCCGGCAGACTCGGCGCGAGTTCGTCGAGTCGTGCGCGCACGGCGGCGACGACCGCCGAGGCGTTCGCGCCGCGCAGCCCGATCACCAGCCCCTCGACCGCTTCGCCCTGACCGTCGCGTGTCACGGCCCCGTAGCGCGTGAGGCTTTCGAACCGGACCTCGGCCACATCACCGAGCCGCACGATCATCCCATCGCGCTCGGCGACGACGATCGCGCGCAGATCCGCCGGCGTGGCGATGGCGCCTTCGGCGCGCACGATCAAGGTTTCCTCACCGTCGCCGAGGCGGCCCGCGCCATCGTTGCGATTGTTGCGCTCGATGGCGGCGACGAGGTCGCCGTAGGCGAGGCGTGTACGCGTCAGCGCCGCCCGGTCGGGGATTACCGTCATCGCGCGCACCTCGCCACCCAGCGCATTGACGTCCGCCACGCCGGGAATCGTGCGCAGCGCCGGCCGCAACGTGAAATCGAGCAGGGCCCGGCGCGCCTGCGGCGACAGATCGCCGCCTTCGATCGTGAACATGAACAGGTCGCTCAGCGGCGTGGCCAGCGGGGCCAGCCCCCCTTCGATACCGTCCGGGAGTTCGCCCGCGATGTCGGCGTAGCGCTCCGCGACCTGCTGGCGCGCCCAGTAGATGTCGGTGCCTTCCTCGAAATCGATCGTGAGATCGGCGATCGCATACTTGGCGGAAGTCCGCAGCATGGTCTGGCGCGGGATCCCGAGCAGGCCGAGCTCCAGCGGCACGATGACGCGATTCTCGACTTCCTCCGGCGTCATGCCCGGTACCTTGAGGATCAGCTTCACCTGCGTCGGCGAGATGTCGGGAAAGGCGTCGATCGGCAATGTCAGGTAGGCATGCACACCGGCGGCCGCGAGCGCGAAGGTGACGACCAGTGCGAGCAGGCGCTGACTGAGGCTCCATTCGATGAGTCGGGACAGCATCTCAGCGCTCCAGCAGCGACTTGAGCGCGCTGACCCCGGTGCCGACGATCGCGTCGCCGACCGCGATCGGCGCCTCGATCACGGCGGTGTGCGCGTTCTCGGCGAGCACCGTGACGGGCACGAGACGATAGCGCCCGTCCTCGACCACGAACACGCCGACCGACTCACCTGCGTGCAGCAGCGCCGAGCGCGGCACTTCGAGCGCAGCCGCGGGAGCCGGCAAGTGCAGGCTCGCGACTATCTGCTGACCCGGCACGAGACCGCTGTCCGGCGGCAGTTCCCCGCGCACGACCACGGTCTGCGTCTGTTCATCGAGGGTCATGCCCCGGCCCGTGATCGGCACCTGCAGGTCACCGACGCGCAGGCTGGCATTGCTGCCGAGACGCTGCATCACGTGGACGGGCACGTGCACTTCGACGCGCCACGCCGTGCTGGCCGCCAGCACGAAGGCCGGCGCGAGCGAGTCGACGCGCTCGCCGGTCATCACGTGGCGGCGCACGACGACGCCCGCCGCGGGGGCGCGCAGTTCGAAACGCGCGAGCGTGCCGCCGGTGCTGGCATCTGCGATCGGCCGCAGCGTCGCGGCGAGTCCGTCGCGCGCGGCGCCGAGTTCGTGCGCAGTCGCGGCGCTCGCCGTCGCACGCGAAGCCGCGATGATGCCCTCGCTTGCGAGCAGGCGATCGCGGTCGGCCTGCTGCCGGGCAACGCTGGCGCGACTCGCGAGTTCTGTCAGCCGCGCGCGGTCGTCGGCGTAGTCGCGGCTGTCGATGACGGCCAGCAGCTGACCCGCGGTGACATGCTCTCCTTCGTCGACGCTGACCTGTGCGATACGCCCTCCGTACGGCGGCGTGACGACTGTCGTGCCCACGAGCGGCAGCGCGACGCTGCCGACCAGGCCGTCGAGGGCAAGGGTCGTGGCCCCCACAACCGGTACCGCGGACACCCCGAGCGCCGTGGCCTGCGCCGGTGCCAGCGAAATCGGTGCAGCGTCGGGACGGTCGGCCGCGCCAGCACTGGCGCTGACGGCGAACAGGGCGAACGCGCACAGGCGCTGCAGGCGGGGCTGCCGTCGGAACAGGCGTTGGAGCATGGACATCGTGCCGGAGTGGAGACACCCGGCAGACTAGGCTGCGAAGCTTTGAACGCGCTTAAGCGCTGTACACGGCGCGTCGGGTGGGCAGGCGCGCCCCTCAGAGTTCGGCGTCGAGTCGACGCAGCCCCGTCACGGTGACCGTCAGCCGGCCTGCCGCCAGCGCGAAATCCATCGCCAGTCCGAGCTGCTCGCCGAGCGCCATGCACAGCGCGAGACCGAGTCCGGCGTGACCGCCGCTCGCCGACGCGTGGGTGCTGCGGAAGTGACGCTCCCCCAGGCGGGCGACTTCCGCTGCGGTCAGGTCGGGTGCTGCGTTGTCGACGACGAAGCGCAGCCCGGTTTCGCGCTGTTCGAGGCGGACCTCGATGCGACTGCCCTCCGGCGCATGCGCGACGGCATTGCTGAGGAGATTCGCCACGATGCGCTCGATCAGCAGTTCGTCGGTCATCACCCACATCTCGTCCGGCACTGCTGCATCCACGACGATCTGGCGCTGCGCGGCAACGGCCGACAGCGCGTTCAACTGGGCACGCACCACCGCCGCGAGTTCGACCGGCTCGATCGCCGGTGCGTCGATTCCGGCCTCGTAGCGCGCGAGCGCCAGCAGCCCGTCGACGATACGCGTCATCCCCGTCAGCGCCTGCGCCAGCGCCTCACGCTGCGCGCCGACGGCGGGCACCGTTTCCACCAGCGCGAACATTTCGGCGAGCGGCGTGCGCAGCTCGTGGGCGAGATCGCGCGCGAAGCGGCGCTCCCGCAACAGCAGCTGCGTGAGCCGCGTGAATGCGCGATCGAGCGCGGCCGCCATCGGCTGCAGCTCGACCGGCAGCCCGCCGACGTCGTAGGCGCTGACCGCGGGATCGAGCGAGCGGCGCTCGGCGTCGGCGCCGAACTCCTCGAGGGGACGCAGTGCCCGTCGCACGGCGGTGATCGACAGGCTGACGACCAGCACGAGCACGATGCCGATGGTCACGATCAACGCGGCATGGATGCGGCGCTCGAGTGCGTCCAGCGCCTCGCGTTCCGCCGCGATCACGAAGATGGACGCATTGCCGTCGACGCGCAGCGCGGCGGCGCGGCCGCGGTGACCGTCCGGCAGCTCGAGATCGTAAAGCACCGCCTCGGTGGTGGGGGGCTGGGGCGGACGGGACAGATCGCGCGCGCCGCTCGACGGCGAACGCGCGAGCGTGCCGCCGTCGCGATCCCACAGCTGGAAGAAGTCGGTGTGATTGCCCGCCCTGAACTCCGGCCAACCGGCGGGAACGCGGCGTCCGGGCGGCACCTTGCCGGTCAGTTCGGTGGCGAGCAGTCGACCGCGTTCGGTCAGGGCCTCGTCGAAGCGGGTGTAGAGCTCGTGATCGATCAGCCAGTCCAGGGCTTCGAACAGGCAACCCAGCAGCAGCCCGCCACCGAGCACCAGGCGCAGCGCAAGCGCGCGACGCAGCGACGGCGAACGCTTATTCGACAAGGTAGCCGAACCCGCGCCGCGTCTTGATCAGGTCGGTCAGGCCGGCGGCGGCGAGCTTGACCCGCAGCGTACTGATGAGGACTTCGATCACCTTGTCCGACGATTCACTGCGGCTGTCGTAGAGGTGTTCGAACAGGCGCTCACGCGTGGTGACCTGGCCCCGGTTGCGCGCGAGCGCCTCGAGCACGCCGTACTCCTTCGGCGTGAGGCTGAGCTCGTGTCCGTCGACGCTCGCCACACGCGCGCGCGGGTCGATGCGCAGGCGAGCGATTTCGATCGCGGGCGCGCCGCCCTCGAGCTGGCGACGCATCAGTGCCTGCAGGCGCGAAACGAGCTCCTGGAAGGAGAACGGCTTGACGAGATAGTCGTCGGCGCCGGCATTCAGGGCCAGCACGCGGTCGGCGACCTGATCGCGCGCCGACAGCACCAGCACGCGTGTCTGCGAGCCCGCGGCGCGCATGCGCTGCAGGACCTGCAGGCCGTCGACACCCGGCAGCATCAGATCGAGGATGACGGCGTCGTACGGGTAGCGCTCGAGGTGTGCCAGCGCGCTGTGGCCATCGGCCGCTTCGTCGACTGTCCACAGCTGATCGCGCAGCTGGGCACCGAGCGAGGCCCGCAGCACGGTCGAGTCTTCGACGATCAACAGCCGCATCGCATCCACCTGCAGGTGTTCGGGTTGAGGAAACCCTGCAAAGCAGCGTTTCCGCGGGCCAGGACGGGCCCGCCCAAGAATCAAGTTCGCAAGCGCTTGATTCATGGGGGCGAGCACGGACACGCGCCGGGTTCGCCGGGTCTGGACAAGTCGACGATGGACGTGTTCCAGAGTTTCCTTAAGTCATTTCAAAGCTTGCCCGTCTAGTCTCGTGAGCATCGCCAGACTAAATCAGGAGGAGTGATGAAAACATCACCGGGATCAAGAATGAAGGC
Organism: Gammaproteobacteria bacterium Ga0077536; assembly: GCA_001464935.1. Lineage (GTDB taxonomy): Bacteria > Pseudomonadota > Gammaproteobacteria. The sequence continues at coordinate 176,892 of LNEL01000056.1, read as the reverse complement.
ATGGAGCCTTGCTGTCGCCCTCGTGGGCATGGGCATCTTCGCCACAGGCAGCAACGCCGCCGGGACAGGATTCGAGACTGGTCGCAAACTCGATCTCACCGTGAGTTCGACGAGCGACCGCACCCTGCGCGTGTCGCTGGTGGGCGCGCGCCAGGTCGCGGGCGATGTTCTCGTTCGCGTGCGCGTGGTACGCCAGGGCTTCCGCGGAGCGCATCTCGCGCGTGCGGTGCGGGTATCACTGGTCAATGAACGGGGCGAAATCGAGCACAGCGCCAAGCGGAACCTGTCGCGGGCCGCGCTGAATCGCCGCGGCGCCGGTTCCCAGTGGCTGACACTGAGTCTGCCGCATGAAATGTCGCCCCGTGACACCTTGCAGCTGGCGCTGGACCCGACGCCGTCGGGCTGACGGCCGCCGCTGAAGGGTTGAGTGCAGATATCGATCACTCGCCACGATCTCGGGCGAGATCTCCAGATCACTGTGCAGGATGATGTGAAAGTCCCGCAGCGCGGAACCCGGGAGCGGTGTGTCAGACCCCGCGGATCCAGGGTTCCACTGCGTTGCACCCGGGCTACACCGAGCGTTCTTGAGGCCGGCTGGGGCCGGCGCCTGGTGATTGTTGGGCTGACGAAACAAGCTCAACCTGCGAATGGTACGGCGCTCAGCGATTCAAAATGCCGCGTGCCTGCCCCAGTGCCTTCGAAGCGGGTGCCGGTTCCTCAGTCGGCTGGACGTGCCGTGCTATGCAGCGTTCCGAGCAACGCAGGCAGGCCGTTGTACAGCGTCGGCGTGACGGTGGCGGTGACCTCGATCGTCGCGCCGTCGGCTGCCTGCAACACCATGCGTCCTTCGCTGCGCCGGCGACGCTGGCCACCACGGGTTGTCAGTCGTTCGCGCCACTGACGAGCCTGGGTCGGCGTCATCAGATCGGTCAGGCGCCGTCCCACGAGCTGATCGGACGCGGTGTGCAGCAGCTGCGCACCGGCGTGATTGACGAACACAAGATGTTCATCCTGCACGATGAAGATGCCGTCGCGCACCTGGTGCCCGGGTTCTTCGCTCGGGTGCAGCGTCTCCGACAGGCAATCCTCGACGACCACCGACTCGGTGATTTCCTGGTGACGCACCAGCACGCGTGTTTCGCCGGCGATGTCGAAGCGCGCGACGCTCACGTTGAACCAGCGCTGCGCGTGGGCGCTGTGACACGGATAGTCCTGCTCGAAGTGCGCGCGACGGCCCGCGATCACGTCGCCCAGTCCGGCTGCAAAACGGTGCGACAGGGCGGCCTGCGGACCGTGATCAGCCGCGCAGGCGTCCAGATATCGCAGGCCCAGGTGTTGCGCTGCATCGGGCGCGCCGTTGGCCTGCGCGAATTCGCGCCAGCCGCGATTGACCGACACGATTCGCGAATCACTGTCGAGCACACAGATATTGGCCGGTATCGTGTCGAGCGTCGCCTGCGCAAGCTCGCTCGCCGCGGCGAAGCCGGTGAGATCGGTCAGCGTGCCCAGCAGGCGCTGCACACGGCCGTCGGCGGCGTATTCGCCGTGCGCGCGGCTGGCCACGAGCCGCACGCGTCCATCGGCGGTCTGCACGCGGAACTGCGACACGAAGCTCGCGCGCTGCGCCAACGCGCGGCGCGCCTCCGTGATCACGCGCATGCGATCGTCGGCATGCAGCAGCGCGACGAAGGACGGCAGGGTCCCGTCGAAGTCGACGATGCCGAGCACCTCGCGCATCTCCGGCGACCACAGCACGCGGTTGTTGTCCAGCGTCCACTCCCAGACGCCGATCTGCGGCGCGCCCGCATCTGCGCCGCGACCAGGCGTCGGCGTCGCGTGCGGCATATCGATGGGAATGTCGGGGCAACCGCTGCGGGGTTCCGCGCGGCGCTTGTCGCGCTTGTTCGCGTACATCGCGGCATCTGCGCGTGTCAGCAGTTCGATCACGGGAGCCGGTTGCGACGGCTCGTAAGGAATGATCCCGACGCTGATGGAAAGCCGGTAGGGCCGGCCACCGCGTTCATTGTGTTCGTCGACGTGCTTCTGCAGTCGTTGATGAATGACGTCGATCGCATGGCCATCGGTTCCGGTGGCGAGCACCGCGAACTCGTCCCCGCCGAGGCGGGCAAGAATGTCGGATTCGCGAAAGCTCCGGCGCAGCACCTCGGCGGCATCGCTGATCGCATGGTCGCCGGCCTGGTGGCCGAGTTCATCGTTGATCGGCTTCAGCCCGTCGAGATCGGCGAACACCAGCAGCAGCTGGCCGTCGATGCGCCGCGCGAGCTTCAGCTGCTGCTCGGCGTGCATGATGAAACCGCGGCGATTGAACAGTCCCGTGAGTTCGTCGATCAGCGACAGGCTGCGCAATGCTTCCTGCACGCGATAACGCTCCGTGAGATCGGTGGCGACGACGCACACGCCCTTGTGTCCGCCGAGTTGCAGCGGGCTGACCGACCACTGGACGGGCATCAATCCGCTGGCATGCCGGTGCATCGTCAGTTCCCCGCTGCTCCGGCGCAGTAGTCCCGCGGCCAGCAGCCGTGCCGCGCCGGCCCGGCCCGCGGGCGCGACGAAGTCCAGCAGCGAGGCGCCCATCACGGCCTCGAGCGGCATTTCCAGCATCGCGGCCAGCCGGCTGTTGCAGTAGAACAGCGTCCCGTCGCGTTGCACGATGGCCGCGCCTTCGCTCATCGCCTCGACCAGCGCGCGATAGGTCGAACCGGCATCGCCCAGGGTCAGGGTGCGGCAGTCGTCCCCCTCGCTGAGAAACAGCGCGTCGACCTCGCCGGTGCGGATGGCCCGCATCAGCTCTTCGTATTCGGCCACCCGTGCGCGCAGTGACGCGAGCTCTTCCAGCAGAGCCCGCTGCCCACGCTCGCCCGTCGCCACTGACATCGTTCGCTGTCCCACATCAGCATTAGCGACAATTGAGCGAATTCGCTGAAGTCAGCGATTCGCGAGCTCCAGGCCGGCCATTACCCGCTCCACATCGGACAGGTCGCCGACCAGGCGGCGCAGCGGCGGCGGCACGCTGCGCACGAGGGTCGGGACCGCGATGATCTGTTCGTCCCGGGCGAGCGCCGGCCGCTGGTAGATGTCGACGACCTCGAGTTCGTAGCGGTCCGCGAGGTGCGCTTCGCAGAACGCGCGCGCATCGAGGATGGCCCGCATCGAGCGTGGTGTCGTGCCGGCCACGTACAGGCGCAGCACATAGGTGTCACGCCCGCTGCCGGGCGTCGGCGTGGCCGCGTCGGCCCGATTCTTGCGCCGCGAGGCCACGTCAGGCACCCCGCCGGCGGCGCGGCGCCGCACCTGGACTCATGCCGTCCGCGTGGCGCGCCAGCGCCATCGCCACCCGATCGCGCAGGCTCGCGGCGTGCTGCTGTTCGGCCTGCGCGAGCAGCCGTTCGCGCTCGATCACGTTCGTCTCGAGTTCGAGCCGCAGCGCATCGATCTGCGCCTGCAGGGCCAGGTGCCGCTGCTGCAGTTCGCGCGCGCGGCGCTCGACCTCCTCCCGCCTGGCGGCCTCGGCATCCCGTTCGCGCGCCTCCTGGGCGAGCCGCGCGGTGCCGGTCAGCACGCCGGCCGGCCCGACATAGACATCGATCATCCGAATGCCTTCTGGCGTGAGCCGGAATTCACGGACCTGGTTCGAATGCGCCATGCCACGCGCCTTCAGCACGTACAGCAGGCGGTTGCGCTCGCCGTTGTGTTCGCTGTCGCGCAACATCAGCCACACATCCATCAGCGAAGAGATGCCGATGTCGGTGGTTTCGATGTCGCGCTCCCCGTGAATCAGACTGGTGAACAGCGCCGTGATTTGACGCGTCTTCAAGAAGTCGATGAGCCGGATCAGCAGCGCGCGGGCTTCGCTGAAGCTGCTGACCGACGCCAGGTTGGTGATCGGATCCACGGCCACCACTGCCGGGTCGAACTCGGCGGTCAGACGATGAATGGTCTGCAGATGGGATTCGAGCCCGCACAGCGTCGGCCGCGCGGCGTGAATGCGCAGCAGATCGCGCCGCATCCACTGGGCGAGGTCGATGCCTATCGAGCACATGTTGCGCAGGTACTGGCTCGGCGACTCCTCGAGCAGGAAAATCAGCGCGCGTTCGCCCTGGGCGCAGGTGGCGTTCGCGAAATGCGCGACCAGGCTCGATTTGCCGGTGCCCGCGGTGCCGGACACGACGACACTGCTGCCGCGGTAATAGCCCTGCCCACCGAGCATCTGATCCAGATGCACCACGCCGCTCGAGATCCGTTGCGCGCTGGCCTCGTGGGTCAGGCCGAGCGAGGTGATGGGCAGCACGGACAGGCCGGCCTCGCCGATCACGAACGGGAATTCGTCGGCGCCGTGGCGCGAGCCGCGGTACTTCACGATGCGCAGCCGGCGCGTCGCGAACTGGTTGCTGACGCGGTTGTCGAGCAGGATCACGCAGTCCGACACGTACTCTTCCATGCCGTGGCGCGTCAGACCGCCTTCGCCGCGTTCGGCCGTGATCAGCGCCGTGACGCCCTTGTCCTTCAGCCAGCGGAACAGTCGATGGAGTTCGGCCCGCAGCAGCGCCGTGTCCTCGAGCCCCGTGAACAGGGTTTCGATCGAATCGATCGCGACCCGCTTCGCGCCGAGCGCGTCGATCGCGTGACCGAGCCGCACGAACAGGCCTTCGAGGTCGTAGTCGCCGGTCTCATGGATTTCGCGGCGCTCGACCAGCACGTAGTCGACGGCGAGTTTGCCCTGCGCAATCTGCTGTTCGAGATCGAAGCCCAGCGACGCCACGTTCTGTGCCAGTTCGCTGCGTGTTTCCTCGAAGCCCATGAACACGCCCGGTTCGTCGAACTGGTTCGCGCCGCGGACGAGGAACTCGATCGTCAGCAGGGTCTTGCCGGAACCGGCACCGCCGCAGATGAGCGTTGGCCGGCCGGCGGGCAGGCCGCCTTCGAGGATCTCGTCGAGTCCGGCAATGCCGGTGCTGGCCTTGCGCAGTCCGGCGGGCGGCGCGCGGCGCGCGGCTGTTCGTCGCTTCATGTCGTGTGTCCCCCTGATGGTTCGATCGATTGAATGCGCCGGCCCCGGATGGGGCCGCGGCAGCAGGCATGACGAACGACGAGGGGACGGCGGACGGCGGCCGACGGCGCGCGCCGGCCTGGGACGTCGGGCAGTTCGAAGCGCGGGCGCCCGTCCGGGGGAGTGATCCCGTCCGGTCCGTGCAGTGCGCCATGAGCGGCCAGGCAGGCCGTCGGCACCCGTGCGGGTGCCGGGCCCGCAGGCGCCCGGAACATCGACTTCAACGCCACCCCTTTCGCTCCTGTCGGAGCGTCCCCGGCGTGCGGTCTCAATGGGTTCGTGTCACGGCAGACCCCGGATCGCCGCGCAGAACCGCTTATTTCGTCTTTATGGATGGAATCTAAATGAATCTCCAGGCGCGGACCAGCCTGGCATCGACTCGAAGCTGCGCCAGATCAGGCTTTCTGGAAATGCATCGCCGTCGCGATGCCGAGCAGGGTCATCGCGATCGAACCACCGACGTGCGCGGATATCGCCGCACCGGCGAGCAACAGGCGGCCATCCTCGAGCAACTGGGTGACCTCGGCGGAAAAGGCCGAGAACGTCGTGAGGCCACCGAGAAAGCCGGTGATCACGAGCAGGCGCCACTGGGGGGCGAGGTCGGGGTGCGCCGCGAAGAAGCTGACGGCAATGCCGATCAGGTAACCCCCGATCAGATTCGCCGCCAGCGTGCCGGGCGGAATCGCCGGAAACAGCCAGTTCAGACCGGTCCCGAGCAGCCAGCGTGACAGCGCGCCGAGTGACGCGCCGAGGCAGATGGCGAGCACCGAATAGAGCATCGAGCGTTCCTCACGGGCGTGGGACCGGCATCCCGGCCTGGCAAGGCGCCATTCTAATGAGATTGCTCGCGAATACGCGCCGGCCGTGTCGAACGGGCGGGCCGTTCGGCGCCGGTCAGGCCGCCGAGCGGTCGGCGGGCAGTGCGTCAGCGGGGGCCGGCAGCCAGCGCGCGAGGGTCGCGGCGAGTTGGGCGCCGGTGAAGGGCTTGCTCAGATAGTCGTCCATGCCGGCCTCGAGACACTGCTGGCGATCGGATTCCATCGCATGCGCGGTCAGCGCAACAATCGGCAGGCGGGCACGGCCGTTCGCGGCTTCGAAGGCGCGGATCGCCGTCGTCGCGGCGCGGCCGTCGAGTTCGGGCATTTCACAGTCCATCAGCACGATGTCGAACGCGCCGCCGCCGAAGCAGACGGCATTGACGGCGGCACGGCCATCACCGACGGTCAGCACCTCGAGCCCGAGCCCCTCCAACACCGTCTGGGCGACGAGCTGATTCACCGCGTTGTCTTCAGCGAGCAGCACGCGCCCGCGCAGCGCGCGCTGCAACTGGCCCGGCAGGGTCGTCGGCGTCGGCTGCGCCGCGAGTTCGCCCGCGCCGCTGCCGAGCATGTCGGTCAGGGCGCGGAACAGATGGTTCTGCCGCGCCGGTTTGATCAGGTAGCGCTCGATGCCCGCGTCGCGCCACACGTCTTCGCCGGCGATATGACAGACCGAACTCAGCATCAGCAGTTGCGTACCGGCCAGCGCCGGATCGCGCTTGATCAGGCGCGCGAGTTCGAGCCCGTCCATCTCCGGCATGTCGAGATCGAGCACGCCGACGTCGAACGGTTCACCGGCCGCGGCGGCCGCCGCCAATAGCGTCAGCGCCGTGCGACCATCGGTGGCCGTTGCATAGCGCATGCCCCACGCTTCGCAGGTATGTTCGAGTATCTCCCGGTTCGTTGCGTTGTCGTCGACAATCAGGGCCTTGACGCCGCGCAGCCCCGGCGCGCGCGCGCTGCCGGTTTCGTGCACGCGCTCGGCCCGCGCCAGCGGCACTTCGAACCAGAACAGCGAGCCGCCGTCCACACGCGCATCGCAGCCGATGCGCCCGCCCATCGCGTCGACGAGGCGCTTGCAGATGGCGAGCCCGAGGCCGGTGCCGCCGAAGCGCCGCGTCGTCGAGTTGTCAGCCTGCACGAAGGGTTCGAACAGCGCGGCCTGCTTCGACGGGTCGACCCCCGCGCCGGTGTCGCGAACCTCGCAGCGCAGTCGGTGCTGGCCGTGGGCGTCGGACGGCCAGGCGCTGACGACCGTGACCTCACCGCTGGCCGTGAACTTGATCGCATTGCCGACGAGATTGGTCACGATCTGGCGCAACCGGGCCGGATCGCCGCGCAGATGAACGGCCTGCCCCACCACGACCGGCAGTGAGACGTTGAGATCGAGCCCCTTGCCCTGGGCGCGCGCGGCGAGCAGTTCGGCCACGTCTTCGAAGAGGTCGCGCGGATCGAAATCGATCTGTTCGAGCGTCAGCTTGCCGGCTTCGATCTTCGAGTAATCGAGGATGTCGTTGATGACATCGAGCAGCGTTGTCGCGGAGCGATAGATCAGTTCGCTGAAGTGCTGCTGTTTCGCGTCCAGCGGGGTCTGCAGCAACAGTTCGGTCACGCCCATCACGCCGTTGATCGGCGTGCGAATCTCGTGGCTCATGCGCGCGAGGAACTGGCTCTTCAGCGCGCTCGCGCTCTCCGCGGCGTCGCGCGCCTGGGCCAGCGCTTCGGCATGCTGCTGGCGCATCTCGAGTTCTATGCCGCGCAGGGCCAGCAGCACGGTGCCGCCGAACAGCATCAACGCCACCACGGCGCTGGCGGCCAGTGCATTCCAGCGTGCATCGCGGATTTCGCGCGCCCACTCGCCGGCGTCGTAGTCGACGCCGAGCAGGGCTTCGACCTTGCCATCGGCGTCGTGGATCGGCCAGTACGCACTGACCCAGGTGCCCCAGCGATCGCTGACCATGTCTTCGTCGAAACCGCCACGTCCCGCGAATGCCGCCTCGACCACCGGACCGCCGAGTTCCAGCGCTTCGCCGATGTCCGTGCGCGACTCGCGCTCGCCCTCATAGCGTCCGTTGCGGTCATAGTCGGTTTCGGAGTCCACGATCAGCAACACTTCGCCGGGGCCACCACGGCGCACGGTGTAGATGTCGTTGACCACCGGATTGACCGACAGCCAGCGGCGCTGGGCCTCGATCATCTGCAGATAGGCCGGGTGGTCCGGCGCAGTCTCGGGCGTGATGGCCGCATGCCCGAGACGCTCGAACTCCTGCGCATAAGTCGGCGCGAAGCCCATCACCGCGCGCTCCAGCTTGGCGCGCTCGCGGTGGCCGATGGCATCGGTGACGACCGCGCCCACGCCGAGAACACTGCACACGAGCAGCCACGTCACGCCCGTCACGCCCTGCCGGCTGCCGGCCTTGCGCCGCAACCACAGGTGCAGCCCCGCGAACAGCACGAGCACGACTGCGCCGAACAGCAGGAAGTCGAGATTTTCGTGCAGATGTGCCATGGGCCTGTCGGGCTGCAGCGTGCAGCGGGTGGTTGAGCCCGCTAGAGCGGCCTGGCCCGGCACCGGCTTGAGGACAAAAAGGCGCGTGACGCCCCCGTTCAGGCTGGCCCGGTTCAGCGCTTCTTTGTAGAGTGCCCGGATGAATGCCACCGCTGCTGTCGCCCTGCCGCTCGCCGGTGTGCGCGTCGTCGAGTTCTGCCAGGTCGCGTCAGGGCCGTTCTGCGGCATGCTGCTCGCTGATTTCGGCGCCGAAGTGATCAAGATCGAGCCGCCGGAGGGAGATTCGATGCGCCAGTGGCCGCCGCTGAGCGGTGGCTTCAGCGAGAACTTCGCGAGCGTCAACCGCGGCAAGCGCTCGGTGGTGCTGAACCTGAAAGATCCGGCCGACCTCGCCCAGGCCCGCGATCTCGCGCTCGCCGCCGACGTCCTGATCGAGAACAACCGGCCCGGCGCGATGCAACGGCTCGGCCTTGGCTGGGACTGGTTCGAGACCCGGCACCCGACGCTCGTGTACTGCTCGATTTCGGCCTACGGCCAGGACGGACCGCGCGGCGGCGAGGGTGGCTTCGACCTGACGATCCAGGCCGCGGCCGGCGTGATGAGCGTGACGGGCGAGCCCGACGGCGAGCCGGTCAAGGCGGGCGTGCCGGTCTCGGACTTCTCCTCGGGCCTCTATGCCGCGTTCTCGATCGCGTCGCTGCTCGCCCGCGTCCGGGGCGGCGGCCCTGGCGGCCATCTCGACGTCCCGATGTTCGGCGCGACACTCGCCATCTCGGCGCTGCAGACGAGCGAGTACTTCGGCACCGGTCGCAACCCGCGCAAACTCGGCTCGGCGCACCCCCGCAATGCGCCCTACCAGGCCTACCAGGCGGCGGACGGCTGGTTCGCGATCGCGGCGGGCAACAACAAACTGTGGCAACAGGTCTGCGCGACGGTCGGCGTCATCGAACTGCTCGCCGACGAGCGCTTTGCGACGCCGACCTTGCGCGCCGCGCACCAGGTCGAACTGAAAGCCCTGCTCGATCCCCGTTTTGCGCAACAACCGCTCGCCCACTGGCTGGCTGCGTTCGCCAGCGCCGGCGTGCCGTGCGCGCCGATCAACGGCTTCGGCGAAGCGCTCGCCGATCCGCAGACGGCCCATCTCGGTCTGGTGCGCGAGCAGGCGCTGCCCGGTGGGCAAGTCACGCGCACCGTCGGCTGCCCGGTGCGTCTGAACGGGGCCGCGATCGACGTCGACACCCGCGTGCCGGCGCTCGGCGCCGATGGGGCGGCCTTTGCCGCGCGCGAGGGCTCCCGTCCATGAGCGATAGCCTGGAACCGCTGCGCCAGTTCGTGCGCGCGATGACCGCGCTGGTCAGCGCCACGGGGGACGAATCCCGCCTGCTGGCCACCGGTCGTGATCATCTCGCGGCGCTGATCGCACGCGACGACTGGCTGCCCGAGGCGTTCGCGCTGCCGCACCCCGATCGCTACATGCAGTACCTCCTGCATTGCGATCCGCTCGAGCGCTTTTCCGTCGTCAGTTTCGTCTGGCAGCCCGGCCACAGCACGCCTGTGCACGATCACACGGTGTGGGGACTCGTGGGCCAGCTCCGCGGCGCCGAGCGCTGCGACGAATACGGCCTGCGCGACGGGCATCCCGTCAGCAGCGGCGCCAGCCATGTGATGGCGCCCGGCGCGATCGACGCGGTGTCGCCGTCGCTCGGCGACTGGCACCGCGTCAGCAATGCCCTGCAGGACCAGACGGCCATCAGCATCCATGTCTACGGGGCGAACATCGGCGCTGTGCGTCGTCACCGGCTCGACGCGAGCGGCGCGCTGCTCGACTTCGTCTCGGGTTATGACAGCCCGGTCGTGCCCAACCTGTGGGATCGCGCCGCCGCCGTGCGCGCGCAGACACCCTGATGCTGCTCGTCGAGCGCGCGGACGACACGCTGTCGCTGACGCTGAACCATGCGGCGCGCGGCAACGCGCTCGGGCCCGAGCTCGTCGAGCGGCTGCTCGGTGCGCTCGCCGACGCGAGCCGCGACGAGACGCTGCACACGCTGGTGCTGCGCGCCGCCGGCCCGCATTTCTGCACAGGGCTCGACCTGTCCGATCTCGAACACTGCAGCGACGGCGACCTGCTGCAGCGGCTCGTCCGCATCGAAACGCTGCTGGCGGCGATCTGGCACGCGCCATGGCGCACGGTGGCCTTCGCCACCGGCCGTTGCTGGGGTGCCGGCGCGGATCTGTTCGCCGTCTGCGAACAGCGAGTGGCTGCGCCGGAGACGAACTTCCGTTTTCCGGGCGCACAGTTCGGCATCGTGCTCGGCACGCGGCGGCTCGCCGAGCGCGTCGGCGCGGAGGCCGCGCGCCACATCGTCATCGACGGCGCACAGTGGGATGCCCGCACCGCGCTCGCGGCAGGCCTGGTCAGCCGGCTCGGTGACGCATTCGACGCCCTCCCTCCCCCACGCGTGACGCCGGCAACGGCGCGCGCGATCCGCAGCGCGACGCGCAGCGACCGGCGCGACGCCGATCTCGCTGCGCTCGTGCGCTCGGCGGCCGAGCCAGGGCTCAAGTCCCGCATCACGGCCTACCGCGAGCGCCTGCGCGCGCAGTGAAGTCCGGGGCTCGCGGACACGGGAATTGCGAAGTTCAGCGCGGGACAGCACACTCGGTCCCCGCGCGCCGCGACGCGCGCCCGCCCCCAATACGCCCAACCCTGATCCGCGGAGGTTCCGTGCGCCCTGTTTCCCTGTCCGCCGTGTGTCTCGCGCTGTGCCTGAGCCTGCCGGCGGCGCTCGCCACCAATCACGATGACGACACTGCGCCGATCGAAAAGCCGCTGCCCACCATCGCCGCGCCGCTCGACGCCGGCGAACCGGACGAGGCGAGCTTCGACACCGAGGCCCCGCCGCCGCCGCCGTTCGACCCGAGCTATCGCCCCCCCGCCGCGCCGGGCAACTGAGTCCGCGGCGAGCGTTGCGGCCCGCCCGTCGACCGCCTTTCCCACCGACGCCGCACCGCGGCATGAAGCTGCGGCCGGCTGCGCGCGTTTGATCACGATCAAATATTCGCTTCAGGTACCTAAAACCGCTTAAAGCAACTTCCGATTCTGTCGATAGATACCCTGCAACCGATTGCAGCGCCCGCACCGTCCGCCTGCAACGGCAACACGATAACGGGGTCGACATGAATGAAGAACCGAACAGCCTGTCCTGGGGCTTGACCGGGCTCGGTGCAACCGCAGGTGTCCTGCTGCTTGCAACGGCGCCGTCTGCACTGAACGCCGCGACCGCGGCCGCACTGTGCGCCGTCGGCGTCGCGCTCGATCGCCGGGCCGCGAGTCGCCATGCGCGCCTGCGCGCGGCCGCCCTCGATGCCCGCCAACTCGAACACGAACAGGCGCTCGCCACGCTCCGCGACACGCATCAGCACAGCCTGCGCGCCTTTGAAGCCGGCGTGCTGCCGGTGTGGCTCGATCATCTCGAGACTGCACGGCGCCAGATGGATACCGCGGTGGTCCATCTGACCCGCGATTTCGCTGGCATCGTCGACCGGCTCGACGAAGCCATCGCCGCGTCCTATCGCGCGACGGGGCTGTCGGGCGGCAGCGGTGCCGAGGATGGGCTGCGCCAGATCGTCGACAACAGCGAGCGGCGACTTGGCATCGTCGGCAACATCCTGACCACGACGCTGAACGACAAGGATCGCATGCTCGCCGAGAGTCAGCGCCTCGTGCAGTTCACCGCCGAACTCCAGCAGATGGCGACCGACGTCGCGAGCATCGCCGACCAGACCAATCTGCTTGCGCTGAACGCCGCGATCGAAGCGGCGCGCGCGGGCGAAGCCGGCCGCGGCTTCGCCGTCGTCGCCGACGAGGTGCGCACGCTGTCGACGCGCTCCGGCGAGATCGGCAAGAACATCAGCCAGAAGATCGAGTACATCAATCGCGGCATCAAGGAATCCTCCGCGATGGTCGAGCACGCCGCCGAGCGCGATGCGCAGGCGCGCACCGAATGCGAAGCCCAGATCAGCAGCGTCGTCGGCGATTTCAAGGTGGCGATGGACGGACTCAATGCGTCGGCCAGCGTGCTGCGCAGCGAAAACGAAGCGATCAAGCACTCGGTCGCCGCGGCACTCGAACAGCTCCAGTTCCAGGACCGCATCAACCAGTTGTTGACCCACGTCAGCGACAACGTCATCGCGCTGCGCGCGCAACTCACGCACGGCGAACTCGCGGCGAGCGACATCGCCAGGCTGCTGTCGAGCCTGGAACGTTCCTACACGATGGACGAGGAACGCATGCCGACGAAGCGCGCCGCCGGCGCCGGCAGCTCCGCCGATTCAGACATCACATTCTTCTGAGGTTCAGCATGGCCAAGACAATCCTCGTAGTCGACGACTCGGCTTCGCTCCGTCAGGTGGTTTCGATTGCACTGAAGGGCGGTGGCTACGACGTCATCGAAGCCTGCGACGGCAAGGATGCCCTGAGCAAACTCGGCGGCCAGAAGATCAACCTGATCATCAGCGACGTGAACATGCCGAACATGGATGGCATCACCTTCGTCAAGGAGGTCAAGCAGCTGCCCAACTACAAGTTCACGCCGATCATCATGCTGACCACCGAAAGCCAGGAATCGAAGAAGCAGGAAGGACAGGCGGCCGGCGCGAAAGCCTGGGTCGTCAAACCATTCAAGCCCGAACAGATGCTCGCTGCCGTGTCGAAGCTGGTGCTGCCATGAGCCGCAAAGCCGGATCTCGCGCCAAGGGCCCGACCCCGCTGCGCCTCGACGGCGACCTGACGATCTATGCCGTGTCGGCGCTGCACCAACGCCTGCTGGCGGTGCTGAACGAGGCGCGGCCGGTCGACCTCGACCTGTCCGAGGTCGCCGAGATCGACAGCGCCGGCATTCAACAGCTGCTGTTGTTCAAGCGCGAAGTGGAGGCCCTGGGCCACCCGGTGCGCGTGGTCGCCCACAGCGATGCCGTCGCCGAAGTCTTCGGCCTGCTCAATCTCACGCCCGCATTCGCCCCGCCGGCGAACGCCGCCTGACCGCCTCCGGAGGCATGACGATGGATCTGAACCCGGCCCTGCAGACATTCATCGCCGAATGTCAGGAACTGCTGACGCAGATGGAGGAATCCCTGCTGCAGCTCGAGAACGACAGCGGCAATCGAGATCTGCTCGATGCCGTGTTCCGCGCGGCGCATACGATCAAGGGATCGGCGGGGCTGTTCGGCTTCGACCCGATCGTCCGTTTCACCCACCAGGTCGAAACCCTGCTCGATCGCCTGCGCGACGGCGAACTCGTCCTGTCCTCGGCGCTCAGTGCCCTGCTCCTGCGTTGCGGTGACCACATCGGCGCCCTGATCCTGCCGATCACGACCGACGCTCCGCTGGCCGACGACCTGATCAACGCGGACGCCGCGCTGTCGGCGGAGCTGGCCGCCATCGGCACGACCGACGCCGCGGCGGGCACTGACGTGGCCGCGGACCTCTGGTCCATCTCGCTGCGCTTCGGCCCCGAGGTGTTGCGCAACGGCATGGACCCGCTGTCCTTCATCCGCTATCTCTCGACCTTGGGCGAACTCGTCGAGGTGCAGACCCGATACGACCGGCTGCCCTCGTTCACCGAGATCGATCCGGAAGCCTGCTACCTCGACTTCGACATCCGCCTGCGCAGCGACGCGGACCGGGCGACGATCGACGGCGTGTTCGACTTCGTGCGTGACGACTGCGAAATCCTGATCCAGCCGCCGACCAGCCATACCGAACAGGTACTCGAGCGGATTGCCGAATTCCCCGCGAACCACACCCTGCTCGGCGAGATCCTCGTGGCAAGCACGGCGCTCACGCCGGCACAGCTCGATGCGGGCCTCGCGGCCCAGCAGGCGGCGACCGATGTCCCTGGCAGCGCCCCGCCGCTGGGCGAGATTCTGGTCGCGGGCGGCACGGTGGCGCCGGTCGTCGTCGACGCAGCGCTCGATCGGCAGCAGCAGTTGCGCCAGCAGAAGTCGCAGGACAATCGCCTCATTCGGGTCGATGCCGACAAGCTCGATCAACTGATCACCCTCGTCGGCGAACTGGTGATCGCGGGCTCCGGCATCCATGCCGGCGCGCAGCGCGCCGGCCTCAGCGACATCGTCGAGTCAGCCGCCACCCTGGCCCGTCTCGTCGAGGAAGTCCGCGACAGTGCGCTGGGCCTGCGCATGGTGCAGATCGGCCCCACGTTCCAGCGCTTCCAGCGCGTGGTGCGCGACGTCAGCCGCGAAATCGGCAAGGACATCGAACTGGAGATCTCCGGCGGCGACACCGAACTCGACAAGACGGTCGTCGAACGCATCGGCGACCCGTTGATGCACCTGGTGCGCAATGCGATGGACCACGGCATCGAGCCAACCGAACAGCGCCTGGCCGCCGGCAAGACCGCGCGTGCACGCGTCGGCCTGCATGCCTATCACGACTCGGGCAGCATCGTCATCGAAGTCAGCGACGATGGAGGCGGCCTGAACACGGAGAAGATCCGGCTGAAGGCCGTCGAGCGCGGGCTGCTCAGCGCCAGCGCGACGCCGACCACGCAGGAAATCAACCAGCTGATCTTCGAGCCCGGCTTCTCGACCGCCGACGCGGTATCGAACCTCTCGGGGCGCGGCGTCGGCATGGACGTCGTCCGCCGCAACATCGAGGCGCTGCGCGGCACGATCGACATCGACAGCCAGCCGGGGTCCGGCACCACGGTGAGGATCCGGCTGCCGCTGACGCTCGCGATCATCGACGGCTTCCTCGTCGGTCTCGGCGCCGCGCGCTACGTGCTGCCGCTCGACGTGGTCGTCGAGTGCATCGAACTGTCGGCGGCCGACCGCCGTGCGGTCACCGACCAGGGCTTTCTGAACATCCGCGGTGAAGCACTGCCGGTCCTGCGGCTGCGCGACGCCTTCGACTTGGGCGATCACGACTGCCGGCGCGAGAACATCGTCGTCGTGCGTTTCGGCGCGCTGAAGGCCGGACTCGTCGTCGATGAACTGCTCGGCGAGCTCCAAACCGTGATCAAGCCACTCGGCAAACTGTTTTCGTTTCTGCAGGGGATCAGCGGATCGACGATCCTCGGCAGCGGTGACGTCGCACTCATCCTCGACGTTCCGGGCCTCATCAAGCGGGCGGAAGCCCACCGGTCACAAGGCCTTTCGGTCGCGTGAGTTCAAACATCAATTTTTCGCAAGGTGACTAATATGGGCATTCTGGGTTTCAACAGTGGCGCGCGCCAAATGACTGATCTGCTCGCCGAGGTCCGGCGCATGCAGAGCGAACACGCCGCCGGCGCGATCGATTACAAGCTGCCGAGCGCACAGATGGCAGGTACGCAGCGCGAACTGGCCGACGCGATCAACTCCCTAGTGCAGTCACACATTGACGTGAAAATGGAGGTCGTCGACCTCATCAAAGAATATGGCACCGGCGACTACAGTCGCCAGATGACGCGCCTGCCCGGGCTCAAGGCCAAAATCACGCAGGCATTGGACGATGTCCGGAACCAGTTCTTGAACGACGACAAGGAGGGCAACCTGCGCATCAAGCAGGCGCTCGACAACACCACGACGAATGTGATGATCGCGGATGCCGACGGCATCATCCGTTACATGAATCGCTCTGTCAGCAGCATGCTGGTGAACGCCGAGAGTGACATCCGCAAGGAACTCGCCCACTTCGACGCCAAGCACCTCATTGGCGTCAATTTCGACACCTTCCACAAGAATCCGGCGCACCAGCGCAACCTGCTGGGGCAGCTCCGCGGCGTGCACCGCGCACAGATCGTCGTCGGTGGACGGACATTCTCGCTGACCGCATCGCCCATCTTCGACGATGCCGGCGTGCGCCAGGGCGCAGTCGTCGAATGGAAGGACCGCACTGACGAAGTGGCGGTCGAACGTGAGCTCGGCGGCATTGTCAGCGCGGCATCGAGCGGCGACTTCTCGCAGCGCCTGGTGCGTGAGGGCAAAGAAGGCTTCTTCCTGCAGTTGTCCGACGGCATCAACTCCCTGCTCGAAACCTGCGACACGGGCCTGAACGAGGTCTTGCGCGTCCTTGCGGCGCTCGCCGCCGGCCGCCTCGACGAGCGGATCACGAATGACTACTCCGGCACGTTCGGTGCGCTGAAAGACGCCAGCAACGAAACGGTCGAACGCCTGTCGACGACGATCGCCGAAGTCAGCGTGACGACCGAAAGCATCCTGAACGCCGCCGAACAGGTCAGCGCGACGGCGCAGTCGATAAGCCAGGCCGCCAGTGAGCAGGCAGCGAGCGTCGAGGAGTCGAGCGCGTCGATCGAACAGATGGCCGCGTCGATCAACCAGAACAGCGAAAACGCCAAGGTCACCGACGGCATGGCCTGCAAGGCCGCGCAGGAAGCGACGGATGGTGGCCAGGCTGTGCGCGACACCGTGCACGCGATGAAGAGCATCGCCGACAAGATTGGCATCATCGACGACATCGCCTACCAGACGAACCTGCTGGCGCTGAACGCGGCCATCGAAGCGGCCCGCGCCGGCGAACACGGCCGTGGCTTCGCGGTGGTGGCCGCCGAAGTCCGCAAGCTCGCCGAACGCAGCCAGGTGGCGGCGCAGGAGATCAGCGGCCTTGCCGGCAACAGCGTGCACCTCGCCGAGCGTGCGGGCGACCTGCTCGAGGAAATGGTGCCCGCGATTCAGAAGACGTCCGACCTCGTGCAGGAAATCTCCGCCGCCTCGAGCGAGCAGGCGACCGGGGCCTCGCAGATCAATTCGGCCATCAACCAGCTGAACCAGGCGACCCAGCAGAATGCGTCGGCCGCGGAAGAACTCGCCGCAACGGCGGAAGAGATGAATGGCAAGGCGGTGCAACTGCGCGAGCTGATGAGCTTCTTCAAGATGGACTCCCGCAACAGCCATGCGCCGGCCCGTCAGCAGGCTTCCCGTGGTCACGCACCGGCGCGCCGGTCTGCGCGCAGCAGCGGCGGCCAGGTCGCCGAATCACTGGTATCCGATGCCGAATTCGTGAAGTTCTAGGAGCAGGCCATGCACACCATCGAACGCAATGGCGACGGCGGCGGCGAGCATCAGCAGTACCTCACGTTCCGGCTCGGCCAGGAAACGTTTGCGATGCCGATTCTCTCCATCAAGGAGATCCTCGAGTATCCGACGCTGACGAACGTGCCCCTGATGGCCGCGTGCGTGCGCGGCGTGCTGAACCTGCGTGGCAGCGTCGTACCGGTCGTCGACCTCGCGGTCCGCTTCGGCCGCGAACCGGGTCAGCAGACGCGGCGGACCTGCGTGGTGATCATCGAAGTGCAGGCGGATGGCGAATGGATGGATGTCGGCGTGGTGGTCGACGGCGTCAACCAGGTCATCGACATCCCCGCCAGCGAGATCGAACCGCCGCCGAGCTTCGGTGCCCGGCTGCGCGCCGACTTCATCAAGGGCATGGGCAAGGTCGACGGCGGCTTCGTCGTCATCCTCGACTGCGGACAGGTGCTGTCGGTGCACGAGATAGCCGAACTGGGCGTCGCGAACACCCGCGCCGCCTGATCGGATCGGGTCCGCCGCGTCCGCCCCGCCCGGCGCGGGTGCAGCCTGCGGCGGGCATCGCCGGACAACAGCACAATGTGGCCATCCGCGCGATGGCCCGGGACTTCGCATGACCACGCCCATCCTTTCTGATCACGAGTTCGGTCTGCTGCGGGACTGGGTCTATACGCAGGCCGGGATCAACATGAGTGCGGCCAAGAAGCCGCTGGTCACCAGCCGCCTGTTGAAGCGGGTGACGCATCATGGCCTGCGCAGCTTCGGTGATTACTACCGGCTGATTACCGACGGCCAGTCGCGCGAGGAACCGCAGATCGCGCTCGATCTGCTGACGACCAACGAAACCTATTTCTTCCGGGAACCGAAGCACTTCGACTTCCTGCGCACTCGCGCCGTCCTCGAGCGACGTCCGGGGGTCGCCTACCGCGTGTGGAGCGCCGCGTGCTCGAGCGGCGAGGAACCGTGGAGCATCGCGATGACGCTCGCGGAGAGCCTGCGCGAGGCGCCCTGGGAAATCGTGGCCTCCGATCTCAGCACGCGCGTCCTCGAACGGGCGAAGAGCGCGCACTACGCGCTGGAGCGTGCAGAGCACATTCCGCGTCCGCTGCTGACGAAATACTGCCTCAAAGGGGTCGGCAGCCAGGACGGCACCTTCCGCATCGTGCCCGAACTCCGCCAGCGCATCAGGTTCCTGCAGGTCAACCTGATCAGCACGCTGCCGGACGTCGGCACCTTCGATCTGATCTTCCTGCGCAATGTGCTGATCTATTTCGATCTGGAAACCAAGGCGCAGGTGGTGCGGCGACTGTGCGCCAGACTGCGACCTGGCGGTTACTTCTTCTGCGGCCATTCGGAAAGCCTGCACGGCATGGACCTGCCGCTGACGGCTTTGCAGCCGGCCATCTATGTCCGGAAATGAGGGTCGGTTCCGATGCGACCCGCTGACGAATACCTTGAAATCTTCCTGCAGCCGGGTGAGTTCCATTTCAGCGCCGATCCGGACGTGCGCATCCGCACGCTGCTCGGGTCCTGCGTCGCGATGACGATGTGGCATCCGCGCCGACGCTACGGCGCCATGTGCCATTACCTGCTGCCGACGCGCGGGCGGCGCCGCGGCAAGGATCTCGACGGACGCTTCGGCGACGAGGCATACCTGATGTTCCTCAACGAGGCCATCCGCCACGGCACCGATCCGAACGAGTACGAGATCAAGCTGTTCGGGGGTGGCGACATGTTTCCGGGTGTGCGCGGCGCTAAGGAACTCGGGATCGGAGCGCAGAACGTCAATGCCGGACTCGATCTGCTCGCCCTGCACGGGCAGCCGGTCAAGGCGCGCCACGTCGGCGGCAAGGGCCACCGCGTCGTGATGCTCGACGTGTGGGACGGCTCGGTGTGGATGAAGCATCAGCCGAAACTTTCGATGCCGGAGCCGAAACGAAAGAGAGTGAGCGTATGAACAAGACCAGCGTTTTCGTCGTCGACGACTCGGCCGTGGTACGTCAGGTCGTGTCGGATCTCATCATCCGCGCCCCGGGGCTGCGACTGGCCGGCGCCGCCCCCGACCCGCTGTACGCGATGGAGCGGATGCAGAAGGACTGGCCGGACGTGATCGTGCTCGATGTCGAAATGCCGCGCATGGACGGAATCACGTTCCTGAAGAAGATCATGGCCGAGCGCCCGACGCCGGTCGTCATCTGCTCGACGTTGACGGAGAAGAACACCGAGACGAGCCTGCAGGCGCTCGCGGCAGGTGCGGTTGAAATCGTCGCCAAGCCGAAGATGGGGCTCAAACGTTATCTCGAGGATGCCTCGAACGATCTGATCGAAGTGATCAGGGGCGCCGCGCAGGCGCGGGTCGGCCGGCCGCGGGCCCCGGCCGCGCCGCTGCCGGCCGTGTCACCGAAGCTGTCCGCCGACGCGGTGCTCGCCGCCCCGGGCACCCAGGCCATGGCCGAAACCACCGAGCGCATCGTCGCCATCGGCACCTCGACCGGCGGGACGCAGGCGCTCGAAGCGGTGCTGACGGCCCTGCCGCGCGTGTCGCCCGGCATCGTGATCGTGCAGCACATGCCGGAGAAATTCACCGCTGCGTTCGCAGCCAGGCTCAATTCCATCAGTGCGCTCGAAGTGCGCGAGGCCTGCCACAACGATCGCGTGATCCCGGGACGCGCGCTGATCGCGCCTGGCGGCAAGCACATGCTGCTCAAACGCAGCGGCGCCTACTATCACGTGGATATCGTCGACGGTCCGCTCGTGAGCCGCCATCGGCCGTCGGTCGACGTGCTGTTCCGCTCGGCGGCGAAAGTGGCCGGCCGCAACGCCCTCGGCATCATCATGACGGGCATGGGCGACGATGGCGCCGCGGGCCTGAAGGAAATGCGCGATGCCGGCGCGCACACCGTGGCCCAGGACGAGGCGAGTTGCGTGGTCTACGGCATGCCGAAAGAAGCGGTGAAGCGCGGCGCCGTCGAACGCAGCGTGCCGCTGTCGGAGATCGCCCAGGAAATCTGCCGGCGCCACTGAGCGCCGACGGCTGACGCTGCGCGCCCGGCAGTTCTTCCGTTGGACTGCCGGGGCGCGCTGTGACCTCAGATGGCCGTCAGCATCCGCTCGCGATGTTCGGTCGAAACCTCGTAGAAGTCCCGTTCCCAGACCCGCATCTTGTGGTTGTAGTAGATGTCGCGAAAGCCCGCGCCGAACGTGTCGGTGACGAGCGGATCGGCATCGAAGGCTTCGAGCGCGTGCAGCAGCGTCGGTGGCAGCACGCGGATGCCGCGCGCAGCGTAGTCACGGCGCGGAATCTGGTAGATGTCCTGGTTGACCGGATCGCCCGGCTCGAGCTTCTGTGCGATGCCTTCGAGACCGGCAGCGAGCGTCAGCGCGGCGACCAGGTAAGGATTGCAGGACATGTCGACGACGCGGTTCTCCACGCACTGCCGGTTCATCGGCGCGCGCAGCATCGCCGAGCGATTGTTGTCGCCCCACGCGACGAGGATCGGCGCCCACGAAAAATCGGCGAGCTGGCCGCGTGAGATCAGCCCCTGGTAGGAATTGTAGGTTGGACAGGCCACGGCGCAGATCGCCGGTGCATGCTTCAGCACGCCGGCGATGAAGTGATAGCCGAGGTCCGACAGCGGCGGCCCATAGCGCTTGGCATAGCGGTCGGCTTTCTTCGGCGCGTTCGCGTTCTGGAACAGGTTGCGCCCGGACTTCAGGTCGGCGAGCGACATGTTGAAATGCGCGCCGTTGCGGAAATCGCCGGCGAACGGTTTTGGCATGTAGGTCACTTCCGCACCGATCGAGTGCGCGATCTTGCGAATCATGAAGCGCAGGAAGATGAAGCGGTCCGACATCGTCAGCGCGTCGGTGTAGCCGAAATCGAATTCGTGCTGACCGCGGCCGCATTCCTGGTCGAACGAATAAAGCCCCCAGCCCAGCTCCTGCATGCACGCCGCGAGCGGGTCGAGGAAGACGTTCGATTCAGTCGAGAGATTCAGGTCATAGCACGCATTCGGCCCCTGGAAGCGGGTGCGCGTGATGGGCACCAGCGCGCCCTGCGCATCGCGCGTGAGGATGTAGAACTCAGGCTCGATCCCGAGATTGAAGCGGAAGCCCTGCGCCGCGGCGCGGGCGAGTTGTCGCTTCAGGATGCCGCGCGGATCGTTCGCATAGGGTTCGCCGTGGTAATACAGGTCGGCGTTCAGCCAGGCCTGCGTCGTGTCCCAGGGGCACACCGTCAGGCTGTCGAGATCGGGCAGGGTCGCGCACTCATCCTCCTGCGGGCCGGCGAGCCCCAACCCCTCGTTCGCGCCCACGGTGTAAAGCTCGTGGCCGTCACACAGATGTTCGAAGGCGTCGATCGGCGTGGCCTTACTCTTGGGCACGCCGTTGATGTCGACGAACACGGCGTAGCAGGTCTTGACCCCTTTCGCGGCCAGCTTCTTCTGCGCGGCGCGGAGTTTGCCGCGGTCGGCCTTGTAGCCTTCGGGCGCGGCGGTCTTGTAGACGGACATGGGCTTTCCTTTCCTGGCGGACATCTGCGGGCGGCGCCCGGTTGGACACTGTCGGCGCCAGCCTAGCATTATTTTGATAGCGCTATCAAAAATAATTCAGGGCACGGCAGGCCACTGGCCTCCACCCCGGCGGAGTCTTCGGAATCGGCTAGCGGGCCGCGCGGTGGCGCGCGAGCTTCGCGCGGATGGCATCCACGCGACGCCGGTCGGCAGCGAGGGCGTGCAGGACGAAATCGACCGCCGTCGCGGCATGCGCCTCGGGCGATGGCGTGTCGGCGGCGGCGTCGAGCACCACTTCGTCGACGGCGAGCACCATGCGCGCTGCACGCGCCGGATCGACGTCGCGAAAGTCGCCGTCGGCGATGGCTTCGGCAATGAAGCGTTCGAGCATCGCAATCAGGCGGCGGCGCTTGTCGAGCAGCTTGCGAAAGCGCGGCTGGTGCAGTTCCGCGGGCACGATCATCAGCTTCAGATAGGGCTCCGCGCCCGCGACGAAGGCCGCGTCATAGCTCAGGCAGATGCAGAGTTTGACCGCCGCCGGCAGGTCGAGCGCATCGACTTCGCCGAAGTACGCCAGCGAGCGATCCCAGCCGCGCGAGAACAGCGTTTCGAGAATCGCATCCTTGTTCTTGAACCAGTGAAAGATGGCCGACTGGCCCAGCCCGACGGCGGCGGCGATCTGCGCTGTCGAAGTCCCGACGAAGCCACGGCTCGCGAACAGGGAGGCGGCCGCGCGCAGGATCTCCTCGGCCGGGTCGTCACCTGCCCGCGCGCCGGTCGCGCGGGGTCGGCCGACCCGGCGCGGCTGAACGAGCGCCGAATCCGGCGCGCGCGGCGCGGTGGGCTTCGCTTTCAAGACTGATTTCCGTGAGGGACGAGCGGCCTATGTTCGTCCCGCCCCCCGCCGCGCACAAGGGCACAGCGGCATTCACCGGGCGCGAACGTCAACTGCGGGCGCGGCGCATCAGGTCGCGCACACGGTCGACCAGGCCGACTTCCTTGAAGTCCCGGAACTCGCCGGCGTCGAAGAACACCCCGAAGCAACTGGCGCAGGACTCGAACCACAGATGCGGCTGCTGCACGTCGACCATGCGCACCAGCGGGCCGGCGCACGACGGGCAACGCAGCGTACCCTCGGTATCGAACGCCCGGCCCACTTCAGGCAGGCCATCGTCGATGACCTCGCTGCCGGCCAGTGCTTTCAGGTCCTCGTGTTCGAGCATGTCGAACCACAGCCCGTGACAGGCGATGCAGCGTTCGACCTCGATGCCCTGAAACGAGATGGTCTCCATGCCGGCCGTACATTTCGGACATTTCATCGCGATCCCCTCAGCACGGAATGTGCGCCTACAGATCTAACGGCAAAGCACATTGGCGTAAACTCGCGCGTCTGCCGGATGCCATGGCGGGCGCGGCCCGCTGGCGGGAGGCATTCAAACCGAACTTCAATTGATTGCCGTCAATATTCCGTACTTTGCGTCGTGCTAGGCGCCCGGATTTTGCGGCTACAGCCAGCAGGAGCGCAGCATGCAGTCCAGTCCGAACGCCCTGCTGGGCGAAGTTGCGACCGTGTGGCAGACCTTGCTCGAGCACACGCCGCACGAGATCCGGCAATGTGTTGCCAGCACCGTCGAACGGAAGGCGGACGCGCTCGCGACCTGCTTCTACGGCGAACTGATGGCCGTGCCGCAGGCCCGGCAGTTCCTGTCCCACGACACGGTTCAGCAGCGACTGCACCGCGAAATGCAGCGCTGGCTGATCGGGCTGTACCAGGTCAACGAGGTGAATCCGTTCGACGCCTATGTCGCGCACCAGGTGGCCGTCGGCGCGGTGCACGCCCGAATCAAGCTGCCGATCGAACTGCTCGCGATCGCGTTTCACGTGCTGGGACGGGAACTGCGCGATCATCTCGTCGCGGCACTGCCGGACGCGAACCTGCGGGCGCTGGCGGTCCATTACTCGATGGCGCTGATGTCGCTCGCCAACGGTCTCATCCTGTCGGCCTTCGTGCGCGAGGTCGAACGCGGCGTGCGCAATGACGAGGCGTACCGGCACATCTCCTTCAAGCACGATGCAAAGTTCGAACGCGAGCGACAGCGCGCCGCCCTGTCGGAATGGGCCCAGCGCGTGCTGATGGCGATTCCGCTGCCGCAGCAGCGGGCGACACTGACGCCGCTCGCGCGCTCCGAGTTCGCGCAATGGCTCAAGCACAAGGGACAGGTGATGTTCGAGGGCATTGAGGATCTGGCGTCGGTGACGGCCGCGATGAATCACATCGACACGGTCGTGATGCCGCTGCTCAACGGCGAGCGCATCGACGGCGAAGAGTATCCGCGCCTGATCCAGGCGCTGGATTCGAAACTCCAGCTCATCCGCTACGTGATGAACGATCTGTTCGACCGCGTCACCAGCCTGGACGCCGGCCGCGATTCGGTGACCCGGCTGCTGAACCGGCGCTATCTGCATTCGATCCTGGCGCGCGAGGTGGAGACGCACATCGCGGCCGCGGCGCCGTTCGCAGTCCTCATGGTGCGCGTGCGGGAATCCGTGCCGCCGCTTTACGACTCAGCCGATGGCGAACGCCGGTCGACGCAGCTGCAGCGGGTCGCAGCGTGCCTCACCGACTACGGCAAGGCCGGTGATCACCTTTTCCGCTACTCCGACCAGGATTTTCTGATCGTCGAAGTCGAAGTGGCCGAACCCGACGCGATGACCCGCGCCAGGCTGCTGCTGCAGAAACTACAGGGGACGGGGGACGGCTTCCGAATCGGCATTGCCGTGGTGCCGTTCGACGGCCATCCCGATTACCAGCAGTTGCTGCGGCGGGCGGAGTTCGGCATCGCCTCGAGTGCCAGCCAGCCGGCCGACGTCGTGGTGCGCGCGTGATGGTTGCCTGATGCCGCTGCTCTCTGTGTTGTTTCGGAATGGGAATCTAGCCACGAAGGGCACGGAGAGCACGGAGAATCCAGGGATTGGCTGGGTGGCTCCGCGATGCAGGCGCCAGATGCGGCGCGCG
Source organism: Gammaproteobacteria bacterium Ga0077536 (assembly GCA_001464935.1). Lineage (GTDB taxonomy): Bacteria > Pseudomonadota > Gammaproteobacteria. The sequence continues at coordinate 151,922 of LNEL01000056.1, read as the reverse complement.
GCGGCGTCGACCCAGCAAAATTCGGTTTTCTTCCGCCGTGCCCTCCGTGGCCAGATTCGAATGCCCCAAGTCCGCCTGTCCTCAGGGCACGCCTTCGAGCACGAGCAGGTTGCCGTCCGGCCAGACCGTCCATTTGTCGAGCAGCAGGGTCACGAGCGCGGAGCGATACCAGCGTTCGGCCGCTTCCTTTGCGGGGAACTCGATCAGCAGCTTGTAGCTGAGTTCACCGATCGCCCCGTGCATCGCCTGCGGATTGCCGCCGCTGACAAGCAGTCTACCGTTGAACGCATTCAGGCTGTAGCGAACGATGTCGATGAAGCGCGCGAGACAACTGTTGTCGGGATTGCCTTCGTAGTACACATAGGACAGGGGCTGGGGGGTCGCGGCACTTGCTTCCATTCTGGCATCTCCGACGCAGGGGTGGACGACGCGCGCCGGGGCGTCGGCCTACTCGCCGCCCGGTATCACGCGGCTTGCCATCTTACCGAAGAGGCTGGCCGAGTCGAGATCACCGATCGTTGAATCGGGATTCGATGCCGCGCTCGACGTGCCCGTCGCTCGGTCAGGGCCCGCCGTTCAGCCGCGGCGCGGTGCGGCGCGCAGCGCCGGGCCCGGCGCTGCTGCCCGCAGGGCGTCCGCCTTGGCGCGGGCGTCCGTCTCGCGCTCGAAAATGAGGTCCTCGAACAGCTGGACCGGCATCGCGGGATCGGCACACAGTTGTCCTACCGCATAGCGGCCCGCCTCGAACTCGACGATCACGTAGAAGCCCCGCACCGGTCCGGGCCGATGGCCGTTCAGGCTGTACAGCAGCTTCGCGAGATCCCCGTACAGACTCGTGTCGTCGACCCTCGCCTCGCCGGGCGTCGGCGGCGCGTCCGAACGCACCCAGCGATGCGGCAGATTGCCCGCGGCGGAGTCGTTCAGCGGCAACGCCTGCTGACCACGAAACGCCGGGTGCAGCCACCAGCTTTCGTCCCGCGCGAGCGGGACATCAGCCGCCTTGCGCTTGCCGCTCACGGCAGCGCACCGGGTTTCAGGAAGCCGTCGAGCGCGTTCTTCATCAGCCGCGACACGTTGTTGTCGTAACCGTTGTGGGACAGCGAGCCGCACCAGGCCATCGATCCGACCGACAGCACCGCGCCGTCATTCGGCGTCTTGTAGTAGACAATGTCGGCGCGTGTGCGTGGATTGCTGTCGCCGAGGCCTCCCGGAATGATGCCGCGCGCGTTGAAGGTCGACTCTTCGGTCACGGACACGAACATGTCCGAATGTCCTTCCGAATGCGCCAGCAGGTAGGCGCGATGCGGGGTGCCGAGTTCGAGATCGTAGCGATCGAGTTCGAGACCCGCGGCGCCGCCGCCGACCAGCCCGAAGTTGCCGATCGGCTCATCACGCGAGATACCCTTGAACATCCACTTGCACTCCGGCAGCTCGCTGTCCGGCGAACGACGATAGTACGAGGAGTAGGTCAGGCCGAACGACGTGAAGGTCACGCCGAGCAGCTTGCTCATCACGCGGCCACGCACGCGCCACAGGCCGCCGTGCTTGCCGTCGAAGGCGTTGCAGTACTCGCCGGGGGACACGGTCCACGCGCGTGTGCCATTGTCACCCTTGCGCACTTCGACGATGTTCGGATTGTCCGGGTGCGGCTGGCAGATCCAGTAGAAGCCGTTCGCCGCTAGGTACATGAAGCGGCCGCCCTGCTGCTGGTAGTCGTGATAGGCCTGCATTTGCTGCTCGGACATGTATTCCGGGTGATGACCGGTCAGGACCACCCGGTACTGGTTCAGCAGTGACACGCCTTCGCGCTGCACGTCTTCGTCGACGAGCACGTCGACGTCGTAACCCATCTCGTAGAGCCAGTCGACGAGGTGGAGATCCGCGTTGAACTGCCACAGCGACGGCGACAGCACGTGCACGTACTTCGGCCGCATGTTGAGAATCGGCCGCAGGCGCGAAGAAATGTTGACGCCCCAGCCATCGCGATAGCTCGTATAGGTGCCGAGCCCGTAGCCCTTTTCCTTGTTCAGCAGCAGATCGCCGGGCTGCAGCAGCGGCACCTGGCCGGTCAGCAGCTGCGCAATCACGGAGTTCACGCTGAGATTGTCGTTCGCATAGGCCAGGTAGCTGTGCATCGCGACGACGAAGGCGATCTTCGCGGTCGGGCCGTCGGCCGGCGGGCGCACGAAGAACGGAATGTAGTCCTCGCAGTCGGCCGTCGTCTCGCCGTTGACGCGCAGCCGCGCCGCATACACGCCGCTCGGCAGCGACGCCGGCACTTTCAGTGTGAATGACGGCGCCCACCGCGCGTCGTCGACCGACTCGTCGTGGAAATGAATCGCGCCGTATTCCTGCGGCGCGTGGCGGAAGCTCATGTAGTCCGACGACCAGTTGAAGCCCGTCGCGCCGCGCACCGGCAGGTTCACGCAGATCGCGTGCAGGCCGTGCGGACCGGTGTCGACGAGATGCGTCGACGCCGCGTTGTCGGCGATGTTCGCGCTGAAGTCCCAGGCCGCGACGATCGCCGCGCGCAGTTCGCCCGGCAGTTGCTGGACACCGGCATTGGCCAGCAGCAATTCGACCTGCGCCGCGCTGAGAGCACGGTTCGCCACGCGCGGGCGTTCGATCTTGCCGTTGTACTTGTGCGTGTGCACCGGGATTTCGACCGGATCCATCAGCTGCTTGTAATGGGCGCCACAGACATAGCGCCCGGACGCGGCCTGCAGCGAACTCGCCGCCATCAGGAACGGCACCGTCGTGGCGCGCGGCGCGAGCGTCGAGCGATAGCGTGCGCTGCCTGCCGTGTCCTCGATCGGATGCAGCATGCTCAGGCCGTGGCCGCCGTTGGTGATCGTCACATGCGGCGTCTGCCAGATCCGGACTTCGCCGCTGGCGGCGTCATAGCTCGCCGCGACCTGGTACCACACCTTGCGGAACAGCGGCTTGCGCGTCGAGTACTCGACGAAATTGCCGCGGCCGCGGCCGATGCGCAGCGACAGTTCGCCGCGCTCGTTGATGAACAGGCCATAGCCCGTGTTCGTCTTTGCATCCCATTTCGACAGGATGGCCTGCGCGCCCACCGCAACGCCTTCCAGATCGACGACGGGCGTCGTCGGATAGACGTAGGCGCAGAGCGTGAAGCTGTCGAGATCGAAACGGCGGTCGGCCGGCGTCATTGCGTAGCTGCCGGCATGGATCGGCTGGTGGCGCCCGCGATAGCGGCCGTTGACCGGCGTCCGGATCACCTTTTCCTTGAACCCCGGCCCTTCGGGGTTCGTGTCGCCGTGGATGAGTCGGACGATGTCGGCCTGGTAGGCCTCGTCGAGTTCGCTGTGGACGTAAAAGGTCACTTCGTCGCCCGGACGCACCGAGCAGCGGTCGGTGTAGCCCGTGATGCGCAGCATCATCTGTTGATTCGTCGCCATTGCCCGGACCCCTCAGTCTTCGATGCCATATTGAGCGAGCAGCGCCTGCAGCCGCTTCAGGAAAATCGCGTGTTCGGCGTCCTCCCGCGTGCGATAGCGCTCCTTGGTGATTTTGACGACGCCGCCCCGCTGTCCGGGCAGGATGCCGATTGCATACTCCTCCCACGGCACGGTCTCGACGATCGTGTGCTTGCCGGCCTGCGGCACCACGCGCAGTCGATCGATCAGGCGCTTGAGCGTCGGGCTCGGGCTGCACGGCGCGGCGCCGGGCTGCGTGGCAGCGCCGCGCGGCGCCGCCCGATGCTCGGCAATCAGGGCCGCGCGCTGCTCGGGGTCGCGCAGTGCCGGCAGCATGTAGGTGCGGATGTCGTAGTCATCGACCGCCGTATAGCCGTAATCGCGGGACAGCGCAGTGCCGGGCCCGGTGTTGCGTCGCGTCGCCATGGTCTACCTCGTGAAAGTGAATGATCGGCTGCGGCTGGCCGCGTCGGGCATTCTGCCGCCAGCCGCCAAACCGCACCAGTGCGGATGGGGAAGGCGGCGATGCCCCGCCTCAGAGACTGCGGACTGTCCGTCCTTCGCCGCGCGTGCGGCGCAGCCGCTCAGCCGCGCGCTGCGCGGCAGCCGGCGTGTCGAAGCTCAGGTCTTCGAACAGCACCAGCGGCTTCGCACGATCCGCGCTCAACTGCCCGACGCACCAGCGCCGGTCCGCTTCGACACAGAACACGACATAGGCGCCAGGAATCGGCCCGAACCGGCGGTTGTTCAGCGTGAACAGGCATTCGGCGAGCTGGTTCAGCCGGTCCGGGTCGAGGCCGTCGAGTGCCGTCGCCTCGAGCGCATTCGGCGCCTCTGCCAACGCCGGCATCACGTGCTTGCCCGGCGGCGGACGCACCGGCCGTGCGGGACCACGTGCGTGACGGGCGGTCATGGCAGCGGGCCCTTCTTCAGGAAGCCCTTCAGCACGTTCTTCATCAGGCGCGACACGTTGTTGTCGTAGTCGTTGTGCGACAGCGCCCCGCACCAGGCCAGCGAACCGGGCGCGAACACGGCGCCGTCGTTCGCCGTCTTGTAGTAGATCATGTCGGCGCGGATCATCGGGTTCTCGTCACCGCCGCCGTAGTAGCCGCGCACCGTGAAGTGGATTTCCTCGTTGACCTGCATCATGAGGTCGGTGTGGCCTTCCGAGCGCGCAAGCAGGTAGGCGTTGTGCGGCGTGCCGAACTCGAGGTCGTAGCGGTCGATCTCGAGGCCCGCCGCGCCGCCGCCGACGAGGCCGAAGTCACCGATGACCTCGTCCTTGCCGATGCCGGTGAACATCCAGCTGCATTCCGGCCGCAGGCTGTCGGCCTCGCGCCGGTAATAGGTGGAGACGTCGAAGCCGTAGCCGGTGAACGTCAGGCCGCAGGTCTTGCTCGGGATGCGACCACGGGCGCGCCACATGCCGCCATACTTGCCGTCGAAAGCATTGTTGTACTCGCCGGGATTCGCGGTCCACGCGCGCGTACCGGCCTCGCCCTTGCGCACTTCGATGATGTTGCCGTTGTCCGGGTGATACTGGCTGCACCAGTAGAAGCCGTTCGCGCCGAGGTACATCCAGCGGCCGCCGGTGGCCTGGTAGGCTTCGTAGGCATCGAGCATGCGTTCCGACGAATACTCCGGATGACTGCCCGTCAGCACCACCTGGTAGCGCGACAGCAGCGCAGCGCCCTCGCGGTCGAGATCTTCGTCCGTGTGCACGTCGTACTCGAAACCCATCTGCTCGAGCCAGTCGGTCAGATGGAGATCGGCGTTGAACTGCCACAGCGACGGCGACAGCCAGTGCCGGTATTTCGGCCGCATGTTGAGGATGGGCCGCAGCCGCGAGCTGTAACAGACACCCGTGCCGTCCGAGTGGCAGCTGTACGTTGACAGGCCGTATTCGCGATGCTCGTTCAGATAGAGATCCGACGCATTCATGATCGGCACACGGCCCGCCAGCAGCTGCGCGACAACGGAGTTCGTCGCCAGGTTGTCGTTCGAATACGCCATGTAACTGTTGGTCGGCGCGATGAACGCGATCTTCGCCGTCGCCGTGCCGCGCGGCGGGCGCACGTAGAACGGAATGTAGTCCTCGGTCTCAGGCGAGCTCTTGCCACCGATGCGCAGGCGCGCGGCATACACCCCACTCTTCAGGGTCGCCGGCACGGTATAGCTGAAGTCGACCTCCCAGCGCGCGTCGTCGATGTCATCGTCATGAAAATGGATCGCGCCGTATTCCTGCGGCGCGTGGTGATAGACGATGTCATCGCCCGTCCAGTTGTAACCGGTCATGCCGCGCACCGGCAGGTTGATCGCGAAGCCGTGCAGCCGGTTCGGCGTCACGTCGAGGACCTGGCACGAGGCGATGTGCGTCGTGATGTTCGCGTGGAAGTCCCAGGCGCCGACGATTTTCTCGCGCAAATCGGCGGACACGCCGCCGTAGCCGCGCGCGACCGCATCGATCTCGGCCTTGCTCAACGCGCGGTGCGCGACGCGGGGCCGATCGATCTTGCCGTTGTAGCACCAGCCCTGTTCGGGCAGGGACACCGGGCTCGTCGCTTCCTTGTAGTGGCCCCCACTGATGCTGCGGCCGGAGTCCGCGCGCACGCTGGCGGCGGCGAACAGCAGCGGCGCGTCGTTGCGGGCCGGGCCGAACGCGCTCTTCGCCTTGACGACCGCCGTGGTGTCGGCGGCCGGATGGACTTTCGACATGCCGAGCCCGCCGTTCGTCGAGGACACCACCGGCTCCTGGTACAGCATCACCTGGCCGGTGTCGGCGTCGTAACTGACCGCGACGAGATACCACACTTTGCGCAGCAGCGGCTTTTTGCTCGACACCTGCATCTGCTTGCCGCGGCCGCCGCCGATCATTGCCACCAGGCAACCGGCTTCGTCGATGAACAGGCCGTAACCGGACGACTTGCCGATCAGCCACTTAGTGACGATGCCCTGCATGCCCTTGTCGTGACAGTAGCCGTGCGGGCCGGGACCGGGCGTGGTCGGAAAAATGAAGGCTTGCAGCGTGAAACTGCCGCAGTCGAGACGCGCGTCGGGCGGCACCACGCAATACGACCCGCCGTGAATTTTCTGCGGGCGGCCCTTGAGACGCTTGTTGATCGACGCCTTGAGCTCCGCTTCCTTGAAGCCCGGGCCTTCGGGATTCGTGTCGCCGTGGATAAGGCGCACGAGCTGCACGTCATACTGTTCGCCCTTCTCGGCGTTGACGTGAAAGCTCAGCGTGTCGCCAGGACACACGGAGTACCTGTCGCTGTAACCGGTGATGCGCAGCATGCAATCTTCCTCGAATTTTCAGCGGTCAATCCGCCCGATGGTGAACGGTGCGACTCAGCGCGCCTTGTGCCCGTAGCTCGCGAGCAGATCGTCGACACGCTTGACGAAGATCGCGTGCTCGCACGCATCCTCCGACGGGTAGCGGTTCGCGAGCATTTTCACGGGTTTGCCGCGCACGCCGGCAGCGATGCCGATGCGATAGTCCTTGTGCAGCTCGACGCAGATCCGGACGTACTTGCCGGCCATCGGCGCACGCCGCAGCTTGTCGATGACACGCGCGAGATCTTCGCTGTGCTGGATGCCGGCCTTGCCGGCTTTACCGGGCTTGCCGATCGGATTGCCACGATGCTCGGCGATCAGGCGTTCGCGCGTCGCTTTGTCGGTGAGCAGGGGCAGGACGTGGGTGCGGGTGATGAAATCGTCGGTGGCGGCATAACCCTGATTGGTCTGCACGCCGGTCGGCTTGACTGCCATGGTATTCCCCCTTCGGCATCGCATGAGTGCTTGCGCTCACATATAGCACGGCTTTTAATATTGCGAAACTTTCTTTACTCTCGTGCAACTTATGACGACAAGCCATTTGCGCTGGCCGACCACCACAATCGCTGAGCTCGACGCGCTTTTGAGCCGCGAGTGCATCGAATTCGTGCACGCCGGTCTGTTCGATACCGAAGGCGTGTTTCGCGAGAAGCGCCTGCCCGTTGACCTCGCGCGCAAGTTCATGCGGGAAGGCTGGTCGTTCATCGACGCGCTGCCGTTCTGGGGTCCGAATGATGCAGTGCGTGCGGATCGCCCTTATCGCAGCGAAGCATGCCGCCTCGACCCGGCGAGCGTGCGACCGTACCCGTTCGAACCCGACAGCGTGCTGCTGGTGGCCGATTACGTCGGCGAAAGTGCCGCCCTGTCGCCGCGCACCCTGCTCGCCGGCCAGATCGAACGCGCGGCAGCGATGGGCTTCGATGTGTGCGGTGCATCGGAATTCGAGTTCATCCTGCTCGCCGAGACTCCGGCCAGTGCGAGCGCCAAGCGCTACGACGGACTGGCGACGCACGCGCAGGAGAACCGCTGCTGGTCCGGACTCTATCCGGCGAGCGGCGCCGCCTTCATTCGTGACTACGAACAGTTTCTGCGCGATGCCGATGTGCCACTGCACCATATTTGTTCGGAACTCGGCCCCGGCTGCCTCGAGGCGGCGCTGAGCCCGCGCCCGCTCGCCGCGGCGGCCGACGATGCTGCGCTGTTCAAGCTCTATACCAAGGCGTTCAGCATCGAGCGCGAGCTGATGGCGTCGTTCATGGCCCAGCTGTCGGACGAGCATCCCGGCCTCGGCGGCCACCCGATCATCTCGCTGCGCGACCGCGCCACGGGCGAGGCCAGTTTCCACGCCGCCGACGGCGGCATCTCCGCGGTGTGCAGGCATTTCATTGCGGGCGTGCTGCATGGCCTGCCGGACCTGATGCCGATGTTCGCAAGCAATGTGAACTCCTATCGCCGCTATGTCCCCGGCAACTGGGCGCCGCGCACCGCGACCTGGGGCATCGGCAACTACACCTGCGCACTGCGCGTCGTCGCCGGGAGCCCGGACGACTGTCGCGTCGAGTTCCGCCTGCCGGGCGCGGACACCAACCCGCATCTCGCCTTTGCGATGATGCTGGGCGCCGGCCTCGACGGCATCGAGCGCCAGCTCGCGCCGCCGCCGGAAACCACGGCGATTGGTCGCGAACTCGTGCATCCGGACATCGGGCCGCTGCCGCGCACGCTGCTCGAGGCGGCGGAGCGCATGCAGCGCAGTGTGCGCGCGCGCGACCTGTTCGGTGCCCGCTTCGTCGATCACTACGCGACGGCCTGCATCCACGAAGACACCCTGATGCGGCGCCACGTCGACGCCTTCGAGCGGCGACGCTACCTGCATCACGTATGAACCACGCCCACCTGCTGAACCTGCGGAGGAGATGTCGATGACTGCTCTGGAATCCTATGTGAAAGACGCCGCACGCACGGACGGCGTGAAGAAAGTCCGCGCGCTGATCAATTCGCTCGGCATCGAATACATTTACTACCAGTTCGTTTCGGTGACCGGCCGCATCGTCGGCAAGGGTGCGCCGGCCGACCACTGGGAGCGCCTGGCGACCAAAGGATTCCAGCTCGTCTATGGTTCCACCGCGAACCTGTTCATCAGCCGCAAGGGCCGCTACCTCGGCTACGGCCCAGAAGCACATGAACTCGTCGGCATCGCCGATCCCGAAACCTTCGTGCAGCTGCCGTGGGAGCCGCGCGTCGCGCGGGTGTTCTGCACGCTGTTCCGCAACCGCGAAGAGCAGGTCGATCCGGGCGGCTACCTGAGTTCGGACTGCCGCGGCAACCTGAAGCGCGCGCACGCGGCGTTCGAGAAAAAGCACGGCCTGCGGCTGCGGCTCGGCACCGAGCCGGAAATGATGTGGCTGAAGAAGGGCGCGGACGGCAAACCGGACGGCGGTGTCACCAAGCCCTACTGCTATCACATCGATCAGTTCGAGGAACTCCGGCCGATCACGCTGAAGGTCACCGAGTACTGCCGCAAGATGGGCATCGACATGATCCAGGGCGATCACGAAGACGCGCCCGGCCAGCTCGAACTGAACTGGACCTTCGACGACGTCGAGCGCACCTCCGATCGCCTGACCACCTACCGCCAGATCTGCGCGCAGGTCGCGCGCGAGTTCAACGTGATCGCGTGCTTCATGACCAAACCGTTCATGAAGGTCTCGGCGAATGGCTGCCACCATAATTTCTCGCTGTGGAAGGGCGGCAAGGATCAGATCAACACCTTTGGCGGCCAGTCGAAGTTCGGCATGTCCGATGTCTACACCTACGTGACCGGCGGCCAGAACAAGTTCGATCCCGAAGGCAAGGACCCGCGCATGCCGGGCCCGATCGGCCAATGGTCGGCCGGCGGCATCGTCAAGCACCTGCCGGCGCTGACCGCGATTGGAGCCTCGACCGTGAACTCCTATCGGCGCCTGCTCGACCAGGGCTACTGGGCACCGGTGTACAACAATTGGGGTTACCAGAACCGCACCTGCGCGCTGCGCGTGTCGGCGCCGGGACGCTTCGAATACCGGGCCGTCGATTCGATGGTCAATCCCTATCTGCTGAACTCGGCGCTGCTGGCGGTGATGGACGAAGGCATTTCGAAGAAGCTCGATCCAGGCCCGCTGGAACAGCGCAACATCTACGAACTCGAACTGGCCGGCAAAAAGGTCGTCAAGCTGCCGACCAATCTCGGCATGGCGCTCGACGCGATCGAAGCCGATCCGCTGGTGCGCAGTTCGATGCCGGGCGAGATGTGGGACGTGTTCATCGACTACAAGCGCGATGAATGGGACAAGTTCCTCGCCACGGTCACCGGCTGGGACCACGACACCTACATGGACTATCTGCCCTGAACCGGAGCGCACGACGATGAAGGACTTTGCCCTCAGCGACAGCCAGGTGGACGATTTCGAGCGCGACGGCTTCATCACCGTCGACCGCATCATCAGCGACGAGGAAGTGGCGCTGCTGCGCGAACGCTACGACGAACTGTTCAAGGGCCATTTCGAAACCGGCCTCGTGCCGGACGAGGTGAACTGGCTCGAAGGACGCGATCCGGCGAATCGCACGCGTCAGATCTGCAACGGCTGGAAATCCGATCGCTACCTCGCGAGCGTGATCCTGCAGGAGTCGATCGGCCGCGCTTGCGCGAAGCTCGGCCGCTGGCTCGGCACGCGGATCAGCCAGGACAACGTGCTGTGGAAGCCGCCGGGTGGCACCGCGCTCGGCTTCCACCAGGATTCGTCGTACGAGCTGTGGACGACGAAACCGGACTGGGTCAGCTGCTGGATCGCGCTCGACGACACTACGGCCGAGGGCGGTACGGTCGAGTACGTGCGCGGCTCCCATCGCTGGGGACGCTCGGGCATGATCGAGCAGTTCCATGCGCCGGAGAACGCGGTCAAGGATCTCGAAAAGGCGGCCGCGGCCGCCGGCGTCAGCCACATCGATCGCGTGCCGGTGGTCGTGAAGGCCGGTGGCGGCGCGTTTCACGGGGGCTGGACCTGGCATGGTTCGGACGTGAACCGCCGCGACGTGCCAAGGCGCTCGATCGTCGCCCACTGCATGGCGAGCGACACGCGTTTCCATCCGAACTACGTCGGGTATATTTACAGCCGTTACAAACGCTTCGGCGACGATTCGATGGACGAATCCTTCTTTCCGATCACCTGGCGCAACGACGGCTACCGTTCGCCGTTCATCGATCCGTTCGCGGCGCGGCGGATCACCTGGGGCGAAGCGCTGCCGGCGTGAAACCCCGTGTCGGACTGATCGCCTGCGACAGCATCTGGGAGCCGCTGCGTTCGGCGCACGGCGACTATGCGGACATGTATGGCGCCCTGCTGCGCGCGGCGGGCGCCGACGTCGACCTAGAGACCTATGCCGCGCATCGCGGCGAACTGCCCGACAGCGTGTCCGACTGCGCGGCGTGGCTCATCTCCGGTTCGCGCGCGGCCGTCTACGACGAGAGCTTGCCCTGGATCGCCGGATTGGCGCAGTTCGCGCGCGCCGCGCACGCCGCCGGACGTCCCCAGGTGGGAATCTGCTTCGGCCATCAGCTGCTGGCCCACGCGCTCGGCGGTCGCACCGAGCCGGCGAGTGAGGGCTGGGGCATCGGCAACATCGAAGTGCGTCTGCGCGCCACACCGTACGGCGCACCGCCGCGCACCACGCTGAAACTCTTCATGGCGCACCAGGACCAGGTCACGCGCCTGCCGCCCGGCGCGCTGTGGCTGGCCGAGGCGGCGCACTGCCCGCACGCCGCTTTCGCGCTCGACGACTGCGTCCTCGGCATCCAGCCACATCCCGAATTCACCGCCGCCTTCATGCGTGACATGACACTCGAAGGCAGCTTCCGGCTGCCGCCGGCCAGGCGCGCGGCCGCCCTCGCGAGCTATGTCGAGCCGGTCGACAATGACAGCGTCGGCCCCTGGCTCGCCGACTTCCTGCGCCTGCGGCCGCGCGCCGAGTCCGACACATGGGCGCGCTGGCAAACAGCCGGGGGATTGTTCTAACATCCTGTCGGCTGACAGGGTTTGTCCGACAGCGTCCCTGCCGCCGTTCCAGGCGGCCGCCCCCGAGGTGCACATTGGATCTTCTGCCAGGCAGCGCACCGCGAGTGACCGACGTCGTCGACGTCGCTGATGCCTGATTCAACCGGCCTGCAGTCGTTTCTCGGCGCGCTCTACGAGCACGCCCTCGTGTCCGTCGCCGACCGCGAGGGCCGCATCGTCTACGTCAGCGAGCCGCTGCTCAGGCTGAGCGGCTACGCGCTGTCGGATCTGATTGGCACGGATCACTGCATCCTCGGTGCCGGTGCCCAGTCCGCCGACCGGATGAGCGAGATGTATGCCACGCTGCGCGCCGGTCACGCCTGGCAGGGCGTGTTCCCGAGCCACCGCCAGAACGGCCAGCCGTTCTGGCTGCAGGCCACGCTGCTGCCGTTGACGAACGAGGCGGGACAGCACGATCGCAGCGTGATGATCGCCACCGACGTCACGGCGCGTGAACGCCAGCGCCTGGCGCTCGAAGCCCTGGTCAATCCGGCCGCGGACATCGGCCTGTTCCCGGGGCTCGCGCGGATCGTCGCCGAAGGACTCGGTTGCCGCGGCGCCGGCATCGGTCGCCTGGTCAACGGCGGTCGGCAGGTCGAGATGCTCGGTTTCTGGCTCGACGGCGCGGTGCGCGGAGACTTCTCCTACGATGTCAGCGGCACCCCCTGCGAACGCTGCCTGTGCGACCACGTGCCGGTGACGGTGATCACCGACATGGTCGCCACCCGCTTTCCGCACGACACGATGCTCGCCGACCTCGGCATCGAGAGCTATCGCGGCGCGGCTTTGCGCGCGCCCGATGGACGCGAAATCGGCGTGCTGTTCGCGCTCGATCACCTGCCGTGCAACGATGATCCGAACGACCGCGCGTTCCTGCAGATCGCGGCCCAGCGCGCGGCCGATGAAGTGCTGCGCGCCAGTGCCGAGGAACGCCTGCGGCTGGGCGAAGCGCGCATGCGTTTCGCGCTCGAAGCTGCTGAACTGGGCTTGCAGGAATGGGATTTCGACACCGGAGAGGTCAGTTGCAACGACCGCTGGGCCGAGCTGCGCGGCTACCAGCCCGGGGAGTTGCTGCCCACGATCGACAACTGGTCCTCACGCGTGCACCCGGACGACGTGCCACGCAATACACAGCTGATCGCGGACATGCTGGACGGCCGGATCCACGGCTTCCAGGTCGAACTGCGGACAGCGACGAAGGACGGCGGCTGGCGCTGGATCGATACCCGCGTGCGAGTCATCGAACGCCGCCCCGATGGACGGGCGCGTCGCGCCATCGGCATTCATCGCGACATTCACGAGCGGGTGCTCGCCGAACGCCATCTGCGCGAGAACCAGCAGTGGCTGCAACTGGTCATTGACGCCACCGACCTCGGCATCTGGGACTGGAACCCGAGCACCGACGTCATCACCTACAACGAGCGCTGCGCCTCGATGCTCGGCTATACGCTCGACGAACTGCCTCCGACCTGCCGCGGCTGGACCGCGCTGAACCATCCGGACGATCAACCCGAAGCGCTGCGCCAGTTTCGACTTCACGTCATCCGGAACGAAATACCGCGACTGCACGTCGAGCTGCGTTGTCGTGCGAAAAGCGGCGAATGGGTGTGGGTGCTCAGCGATGGCCGGGTCATCGAACGCGACGGGGAGGGCCGCGCAGTGCGGGCGGTCGGCATCCACCAGGACATCAGCCAGCTGAAGAAGGCCGAGGCCGCGTTGCGCGAAAGCGAAGCGCGCCTGCGCACGATAGTCGAGAATTCACCGATCGGCATTTTCCTGTGCGACGCGGACGGCGGCGTGATTTTCCGCAATCAGACCTTCGCCGCCGTGCACGCGACCGACTGCGTCGATGACTACGGGCATGGCTGGCAGCGCTATGTGCACCCGGACGATCTGCCCCACGTGCAGACGGCCTGGCGCGAGTTCCAGCAGCAACCGACGGGGCTTTACGATGTCGTGTGGCGCGCGATCACGCCCGTGCGCGGCATACGGACGGTGCGCGTGCGCGCGGCGGCCGTCCGCGAGAACGGCGTGGTGCTCGGCTTCGCCGGCACCGTCGAGGACATCACCGAACAGCGTGAAGCCGAACTGCGCGAGCAGCAGTTGCAGCAGCAGCTCCAGCAGGCGCAGAAAATGGAAGCGATAGGCCAGCTGACCGGCGGCATCGCGCACGATTTCAACAACAGTCTCGCGACGATCCTGGGCTTCGCCGCGCTCGCGCAGGCCCGCTGCGCGCCCGCCGAAGTCAAACTGCGCCAGTACCTCGCCGCGATCGTGCAGGCCGGCGATCATGCGCGCGACCTGGTCGAGAAGATGCTCGCGTTCAGTCGCAGCGCGCCCGACAACGAAGTCCGCACGATCAATGCCCAGCCCTTGCTGGCCGAAGCCAAGCGGATGCTGCAGGCCGTGATCCCGACGACGATCCAGATCGATACCGTGATCGATGGCGACGTGCCGGCGGTGCAGATAGACGGCACCGCCCTTCATCAGCTGGTGTTCAATCTCGTGCTCAATGCGCGTGATGCGATCAGCGGCCACGGGCACATCCGTGTGTCGCTGACCGGCCCGCATGCGGTCAGCGCGCTCTGTACGGCCTGCCGCAGCAGCTTTGCGGGCCAGTATGTCGAGCTCATCGTGGCCGACGACGGCTGCGGGATTCCGGCGGCCCATCTGCACCGGGTCTTCGACCCGTTCTTCTCCACCAAGGAAGTCGGCAAGGGCACCGGCATGGGCCTGTCGGTGCTGCACGGCATCGTGCATCGGGTCGGCGGGCACGTCGTCATTGCGTCCGATCCGGAGAGCGGCACCGCGGTGCGCGTGCTGTTGCTGCCAGGCGCGGATCCCGCCGCCGCGCCCAATGCGGGCGGGGCGGCAGACGCCTCGACGACCGCCCCACGCGACGCCACGATTCTCGTCGTCGATGACAATCCGTCCGTCGCGAACTTCATGCGCGAGCTGCTCGACGGCGCCGGTTATCGAACAGTCGTCTTCAACGATGCCGCGGAGGCGCTGTCGTGGCTCGAGTCCGGCACGGCCATGCCGGACGCCATCGTCAGCGATCAGACCATGCCGGGCCTGACCGGCCTTGAACTCGTCAGCGCGCTGCGCGTCCGCTTTCCGGCCCTGCCCGCGATCCTGTGCACGGGGCTCAGCGATAGAATCGATCCCGCCCTCGCGCGCGAAGCCGGCGTCCGTCGCATTTTTTTGAAACCGGTGCCCACGGCCGAACTGCTCGCGGAACTCGCGAGCTGCGTGGCGACGGCGGCAAAGTGACGACAGCCCGGCACTCACCCGCGCCAGCAGTGATCTGAATCCGCCGCTCAGGGGTTCAGGTCGACGAGCAGTTCCTCGACGACGCGAAAGCGCGAGCGCTCGGGCCGCCGGGTCGGTTCGACCTGAGTCATGCGCGGAAAGCGCTGCACCAGCTTCGAGAACGCGATGGCTGCCTCGATGCGCGCGACCGAGTTGCCGGCGCAGGTGTGGATGCCGTGCGCGAAAGCGACGTGCCGGTTCGGCGCGCGCGCAATGTCGAAAACTTCCGCCTGCGGGAACTCCCGTTCATCACGATTGGCGGACGCCAGGACCAGGTGCAGAAACGTGCCGGCCGGCACGTCGACGTCGCCGATGCGCGTGGCCACGGTCGAGCGCCGGTTGCCGATCTGCAGCGGACTCTCGTAGCGCAGCATCTCTTCGATGGCCGGCTTCACGAGGGACGGCTGCTCGCGCAGCCGCTGCGCCTGGTCGGGATGGCGAAACAGCAGGTCGACGCCGTTGGCGATCAGTGCGCCCGTGGTGTCGTGACCGGCGTTCAGCATGAAAATCGAATTGTGCAGAATCTCGAGCTCTGTCAGCCCGTCACCGCCTTCGCTCGCTTCGATCAGCGCCCACAGCACATCGATGTCCCGACTGCCCGGTGGCGCGCGTCGCTTGCGCGCGATCAGATCGCGCAGGTAGGCCTTGAACTCCTCGACCGCGCGGTTGCCGTCCGCCAGTTGGGCCGGTGTGCGCACGGGTTCGAGCGCGCCCAGGATCTGCTGCGCCCACGCCTGCAGGGGTTCGCGTTCGTCGAAGGGCACGCCGAGCAGGTCGCCGATCAGGTTCAACGGGATCACCAGCGCAAACTCGCTGACGATGTCGATGCGGCCGCGTTCGGCGGCGCGGTCGAGCAGGCGGTCGACCATCGTCGCGATGCTGCCCTCCATCTGCCGCAGCACGCGCGCCGCGAAGAACGGGGCGAGCAGGCGCCGGACCCGCGTGTGGGTCGGCGGATCGTTGAAGACGATCGAGGTCGTGTGATGTTCGTACAGCGGCGAGTCGCCGAAGCGCGGGCGAAAGTCGATGCGCTTGTCGGAGCTGTACCGCTCGGCGTCCGCGAGTACTTCGCGGATGTCGGCATAGCGGGTCAGGACCTGGGACCCGTCAGGCTGGCGGCAGATCGGGGCGTGTTCGCGCAGCACCGCGTAGTCGGGGTAGGGATCGAGCGCGAAGGCGCGGTCGACCTGCGCCAGCACGAAGTTGGCGGCGGTCGCTGGCGTCAGGCGGGGCATCGGCAGCGTCGTCCCGGGCGGCATCCCGACAGCGGACTCATTGCGCGACGAAACCGCCGTCGACCGTCAGCGCATGACCGGTCGTGAACGATGACCGATCCGAACACAGCCAGAGCACCGCATTCGCCACTTCCGAGGTCTGCGCGAGGCGTCCCTGCGGATGACGTGCGACCAGCCGCTCCTTCGCGCCCGGCGCTTCGGCAAAGATGCGCTCGCCCATCGGCGTCTCGACCACGCCGGGGCAGACCGCGTTGACGCGAATGCGGTAGCGGGCATTTTCGAGCGCCGCCGTACGCGTCAGACCGACCACCGCATGCTTGCTCGCCGAATAGGCCGGCGCGCCACGCCAGCCGACGAGACCGGTGATCGAGGCGGTGTTGACGATCGACCCGCCGGACGGATTCTTCAGCATCTCCTGGATTTCGCGCCGCAGGCAGTAGAAGACGCCCGTCAGGTTGACGGCGATCGTCTGCGCCCAGTCGCTGTCGCTGTATTCGACGGTGCGTGCGAAGCGGCCCTCGATGCCGGCGTTGTTGAAGGCGCAGTCGACGCGGCCGTAGTGCGCGATCACCTCATCGAACATCTGCTCGACGTCGTCGCTGCGCGTGACATCACAGCGCAGACCCAGCGCTGCACCGCCGGCCGCGGCGATCTCGCCGGCCACCGCCGTGGCGCTGTCCTCGACGAGGTCGGCAATCACGAGACGCGCGCCCTCTGCCGCCATCGCCAGCGCCGTTTCCCGGCCGATGCCGCTGCCGCCGCCCGTGACGACGATGACCTTGTCCGCCAGTTCTGCCATGTGTACTGACCTCATGCTGTTGGCTGGCTGGTGAAAAAAGACTGCGGCCGCCGCCCGCCGCGCGTGAATGACTGAGGGGCACTCGCCTGCGGTGCGCATTGCCCCCCGGGAAAACCCCGCTTGTCCTCTCGCGCGTGCCTTGCGGGCGACAGCCTCGGTCGGTTTTTCACCCGCCTGTTGGGTGATCGGCGGCCGGTCTCACGCTGCCGGCCCGTCGAGGCTCGCCTGCGGATCGAACGCCGGATCGCGCATCAGGGTGTGCAACTGCCGGCGCCGCACCCCCATGTTGCCGCCGTCGAACAGCGGCAGCGCCAGCGCGTCCTGCAGCAGTCCGCCGAGCGGCAGTTCATGATCGTAACTGTCGATGCCGACGAGCCGCATCAGGTCGGTGATCACGCGCACCGCCGTTTCGGAGCCGAAGATCTTCGAGTGCAGCGCGAGTTCGACCGCACCCGGCTCCTGCGTGTCCATTGCATGGCAGGCCTTCAGGCTCAGCCAGCGCGCCGCCTCGAGCGTCGTCTTCGCATCGGCGAGGCCGTAGCCGACCGCCTGATGTTCAATGATGGGGACCGGCCCGCCGCGCCGTTCGCGGCGCGCGAAGTCGAGCGCGAAGTCGAACGCGCCGCGCATCAGCGCCGTGCCCATCACGCCGACCAGCGCCGCCGTGCCGGTGAAGCTCGCGTCGATGATCTGCACCCCTCCCCCGACCGGCCCGACGACGTGGTCGCGCGGAACGCGCACGTCGTCGAACCGGAAGCGCGGCAGCAGATGGGCGCGATGACCGAGTGAATCGATGTAGCGCTCGACGACCAGGCCCGGCATCGGGCGCGGCACGCACAGCACGGAAATGCCGGACGCGGGCGGTGCCGCCGGATCGGTGCGGCAGACGACGCACAGCAGGTCAGCGCCCGCGCCGTCCCAGCCCGTGGCGCTGGAAATCCATTGCTTCGTGCCATTGATCACCCACGTCTCGCCGTCACGGACCGCCGTCGTGCGCACGCCCGCCCCTGGCGCCGGGGTCGCGTAGTTCGCGCTGCCACCGGGCTCGGTATTGCAGAGCGCGGCGAGCGGCGCGCCGCTCGTCACGAGAAACGGCGCGATGAACCGCTCGCGCTGGGCCGGCGTGCCGGCAATCATCAGCGGCATCAGGCCGAGCAGGTTGGCAAAAAGGGTCAGCGGCACGTTGACGTCGACGGCGAAGAACTCTTCGGCCACGAGCGCCATGTCGAGGATGCCACCGCCTTCACCGCCGAAGGGCTGCGGGATCAGTCGCCGCAACCAGCCGGCCGCCACGGCGGCCTCGTACATGGGCCTGGTCGCGAGAAAGCGGGCGAGCGGTGTCGGCAGATCGCGCGTGGCAGGCCGCACTTCGCGCAGCACGTC
This sequence comes from Gammaproteobacteria bacterium Ga0077536, assembly GCA_001464935.1. Taxonomy (GTDB): domain Bacteria; phylum Pseudomonadota; class Gammaproteobacteria. The sequence continues at coordinate 133,330 of LNEL01000056.1, read as the reverse complement.
GCGCGCAAAGCTGCGCGCCTCCAGTTGCAACCGCCGCTGTGCCGGACTGAGCGTGAAATCGAGTGCCATCTGGACTTTGCCTCCGGAATACGCGCCCCGGAGCCTAGGCAAGGGGGACGTTCGCGTCAAATGCTTCGAAGGCCGCGTCCGGGCTTCGCTTCGATGAGGGGAGAAGATGGCCACCGAGAACACCGAGAGCCAAAAAGTCGAGAGGGCTGTAGAGGCGCGATCGGCAACTGCGTTGCCCCCTCTTGTCGCTCACATGCTGCGGCGAGGTCCTGAAAGCGGAATTCGTTGAAACGACATCTTTCTCGGTGTTCTCGGTGTTCTCGGTGGCTATACCTCCCCTCCCGCGAGGCTCGAGCGCTCACAGCACGCCGCGCGCCCTCAGCAGCGGCACGACTTCGTCGGCGAAGCGCGTCGTGTCCTGCAGGTAGTCGTGGTAGCTCATCAGCACGCCGTCGATCCCGCGCGCGTAGAGGTCGGCGAGGCCGTCCGCGACGTCCGTCGCCGTGCCGAGCAGCGGCAGCGAGCCGGCGCCGAAGGAAAAGCTCTCGAGTGTCTGTGCCGTGAACGAGCCGCTCTCGAGGCCGACGCCGTCGGCCCAGTTGCGGACCGCCACCGCGTCCATGCCGTCGATCACGCGCTGGCGTTCGGCGATCGCGTCCTCGCGGCTCGCGCCCCATACCGGCTGCACCATCGCCACGACGCGGATGTCGCGGCCATGGCGGCGCGCGCGCGCCTTGAAGTCGGCCGCGAGGGCGGTCGCATCGTCGATGCCGACCGGACACACGAACGCGTAGTCGCACTGGCGCGCCGCCATCTCGCGCGCGTCCGGCGAACTGCCGGCGTTGACGATCGGCGGATGGGGCCGGCGCTGCGGCTGCGGCATCACGTAGCCGTGGCGGACCTGGTAGTGCCCGGAGCTGAAGTTGAACGTGCCGGGCGGTTCGGTCCACAGGCCCTTCAGAATCGTGATGAAGTCTTCCGAGCGCTCGTAGCGTGACGCGTGATCGAGCATCTCGATGCCCATCATGTCGAACTCGGCGCGATTCCAGCCGCTGACGATGTTGATGCCCCAGCGGCCTCCGCCGATGTGATCGAGCGTCGCGCCCATCTTCGCGGCGACGACCGGATTGAACACCGGCACGTGCACGGTCGAAAAGATCTGGATGCGGCTGGTGACCGCAAGCAGGCTCGCCGCCCAGGTCATCGTTTCGAGAGACTTGCCGTGATAGTCGATCTCACCGCCGATCGTGCGCCAGCGGCTCACCGGAAACAGGAAGTCGAAGCCCGCGCGTTCCGCTGCCTGGGCGATCTGCCGGTTGCTGTCGAAGGTCCAGTCGTCGGGTTGGGCCTTGTAGTGGCTGATGTTCGGCATGTGGCTCACGCTCGGCATGAAGATGCCGAGTCGGAGCGGGTCGCGTGCAGTGTCGCTCATTGAAAAATTCCGTCCTGTGTCAGTACGCGCTCGCGAGGAGCGCCGTGACATCGTCGACACCGCGCACCGGTCGCGGATTGCTGGCGACGATCATGTCTTCGAGCGCATCGGCGGCGAGCGCCGGAAAATCGGCCGGCTCGACGCCGACGTCGCGCAGCCGGTGCGGCAGTCCGAGATCGAGCACGAGCCGGCGCACGGCCTCGCGGCCGGCCGCGGCGGCAGCATCGGGTGCCAGTGCGCCGATGTCGATGCCCATGCACTGCGCAATCCAGGCCTGACGCGTGCCGACGTGGTCCTGATTGAACTCCATCGTCGGCACCATCATCACACACGAGGTCACGCCGTGCGGCACGTTGTTGCGCGCGCCCAGTTGATGGCCGATGCCGTGGCTCAGGCCGAGATTCACGTTCGCGAGCCCACACACCGACATCCAGGCCGCGACATGGGCCTGCGTGCGGGCAGTGAGATCCTCCGGTGCCGCCTTGCACTCGCGCAGGTAGCGGTTCAGCAGGCCGAGCGCGTGGCTCGCGAGCGCATCGGTGAACGGATGCGCATTCGTCGAGCACAGCGCCTCGACGCAGTGATCGACCGCGCGCATGCCGGTGGAAAGCCACAGCCAAAGCGGCGTTTCCAGCGTGAGCTCGGCGTCGAGGAATACCACGCGCGCCGCGAGCTTCTTGTCGATGTAGAGATCCTTGACCTTGCGCCCCTCGTCGGTGACGCCGGCAAAATGCGTGAACTCGCCGCCGGACAGCGTCGTCGAGACCGCGAACATCGGCAGCGCATCGCCTCGCACCGGCGGCACCTCGACCGTCGACGGATACGTGAAACGGACCCGGGCACGTTCGAAGTCGTCCGCTTCGCGCAGATTGTCGGCGAGCGCGAGCACCACCGCCTTGCCGGTGTCGTTCGGCGTGCCGCCGCCGAAGGACACGATGCCGTCCGCGCCGATCTCGCGCGCGAGCGCCGCAGCGCGCAACACTGACTGGCGATGCACGTGCTGCACGGTGTCGTGGAAGACGGCCTTGATGCGACCGCCCGCTGCGCGCTGCACCCGCTCGACGAGCGGCGTGCGCGTGGCGAGTGTGTGCCCCGTGATCATCAGGGCCTGCTGCACACCGCGGGCAGCGAGCGCCTCTCCGAGCCCGGCGATGCAGCCCGGGCCGTAGTGCACGTCTTCAATGGGCAGCATCGTGAAGAGTCCGCTCATTGCGCGCTTGTCGATTTGATACACGGGAGTTCCTTCGCGCCGGGATGGCGCTGCATCTTCCAAGCGGCGCGCGAAGAGTGTCAAGGCAGACTCCATGCTGGCTCGCCGCTCTCGCATCGCAGCAAAAAAGATCTCCTCCGAGTGAAGGAACACTGAAGGTCGCCAATCGAGGTTCGCACCAATACCATGCAGGGGTCGTCACGCGGGGAGCACAAAAAACAATGAAGCAGTCTTCAGGTCTGCGCGCATCGCTGTTCGTGGCGACGTGCCTGGCACCGCTGTCCGTGGCGGCCGCCGATGTCTCCAATGCGATGTCGAAGTTCGACCGCGCGATGGCGACCTTCAACCCGCTCGGCGAACACGTGCGCAAGCCCATCGAACGCGCGGTGCCGCGCCTCACGTTTCGTGGCGCGCTGCGGCAGTGGTCGGACGTGCTGATCGACAGCGACGACCGCGTCGGCTTTCGCGAACAGGATTTCCGCTTTCTGCAGCTGCAGAACCTGCTCGAACTCGAGACTTTCTACAATTTCGCACCCGGCCTCGATTTGAACGCCGTCACGCACGCGATGTACGACGGCGTCTACGACTGGCAGCGCTCGGGCGGACTGTTCGCCGACAAGCTGGACCGCACCGCCGAGCTCTACGACAACAGCGAGCGCATCCTGCGCGAGTTCTACCTCAGCTGGCGTACACCGGGCTTCGACCTGATGGTCGGCAAGCAGCAGGTGATCTGGGGCAAGATGGACGGGCAGTTCATCGACCTCATCAACGGCATGGACCGCCGCGAGTCGGTGCAGCTGGAATCGGAGGACTTCGAACTGCGCCGCCTGCCGACGTGGATGGTCAACACGACCTTCCACTTCGGCCGCAACTCGCTGCAGATGCTCTACATCTTCGACTTCGAGCAGGACCGTCAGCCGCTGCCGGGATCGCCGTGGTTCTCGCCGCTGATCCCGCCGACCACCGCCGCGAGCGACATCCTGCTGCCGACGAAGCGCGTCGAAAGCGGCGACTTCGGCGATCACGAATTCGGCCTGCGCCTCGATCGCTCGGCCGGCGCACTGACCTACGGCATGATCTACGCGTACATGTGGGACAAGAATCCGGTCGGCCACGCCATCGGCACCGAGACGCGCGGCGCCAACACGCTGCTGCGGCTTCAGCCGCGCCACGAGCGACTGCACCACGTCGGCGTGACGGCCGACTACGCGACGACGCTGCAGGACATTCCGTGGATGGGCACGCTGCCGGCCGTGTTCCGGCTCGAGGCGCTGTGGACCAAGGGTGTGCGCTTCGCGGACTTCAACAAGCTCGCCGCGGCCCGCGCCGGCGCCGCGACCGACGGCACCGCGCAGCACGACACGCTGCGCGCAGCGGTGGCGGCCGAGTTCGGCCTGCCCGCCAACACGACGATGATCCTGCAGACTTCCTACTATCACACCTTCGGCTGGAACCCGGCGCTCGGCTTCGGGTTCGGCGGCGGCTTCGGTGACGAGTGGAGCCTCATTCCCCTGCTCTACCTGTCGCGCCCGTTCGCCTTCACCCGCGATCGGCTCAGCGCGAACTTCACGGCGTTTCCCGTGATCAGCGGACCCGACAACGGCTGGCAGGGCATCAAGACCAAGCTGCGCGTGCGCTACAAGTTCTCGCAGTTCATCAGCGGGCAGTTGATTTACAACGGCTACGACAGCGGCGAACGCAACGATCTTTACGGCCAATACGATGAATGGGACAACTTCGGCTGGGAGCTCAGCTATGAATTCTGATGCCGTGACGCGCGACGGGTCGCGCCTGGCGCGCCACAGCCTCGCCGTGTGCTGCGCGGTGCTGTGCGGTCTCGCTGCCGCCCCGCAGGCCGCCGAGCCCACGTGGCGCACCGTGACGCAGCTGACAGCCGACGAACGTGCGCAGTTCGATCCGGACACCTCGGCGCCCCGCGACGCGACGCTGCCGTACATGCCGGCCGAAGCCTATCCGTTCCAGCCGCCGTACACGGCCGAAGAGATGGGCTATCGCGCGGCCGAATTCGTGCACATCTCGCGCTGGCCGCATTCGCTGATCGATGTCTTCGGGGTGATCACGAGCTCCGGCTACATCAACCAGGGCGCGGGCGTCAGCTACGTGAATCTGCAGACGAAACCCGGTCTCGAAGGTTATGTCAGCGGCGTCGCCGCGGGCCAGGTGTATTCGCGCTGGTCGATCTACAGCGTGTTCCCGCCCGAAACCGAGGCCGAACAACAGCTCTGGGTGCCGTATCGGACGGACGCGAAGAACCGCACGAAGATGGACTTCTTCGTCTACTCGCCGCAGCTGAGGCGCGTGCGTCGCCAGCCGCAGCCGCGTCGCGACCAGCGCTTTCCCGACAACGCGCAGACCTTCGACGACGTGATCGGTCGCGATCCCTGGGAGTTCGACTGGCAGCTGCTCGGCACCGACGTCGTGCAGCAGACGATCCGCTTCCCCAATACACGGCCGACCATCACGCTGAACAACCACGAGTCGGGTTTCGTCGAGCGCAAGACCACGGACATCAGGCCCATGGGCGACGACTACCCGCATTACCGGCCCGACGGCGGCGTCGACTGCTGGGTCGTCAAAGCCGTCACGCGCGAAGACCTGCTGCCCGACTACAATGAGAAGACGCTGATCTACTGGCTGGACAAGCACTACTTCTATCCCGTGCGCATGGAGAAGTACGATCACGAGGGCAAGCTCATCATGATCGAGGTCCGCAATGCGGCGCTCGAGAACCCGGCTCGCGAAGGATTCGGCTATTCGGCGCTGATGACGCTGTATTGGGATCTCGAACACGACATCATGAGCTACAGCGTGCACGATGCACATCGCCCGCACGAGTGGACGGCGGAAGAGCAGGCCATGATCTTCACGCCCGAGTTCATGCGTCGCCAATGGCTCTACGAGCCGATCAAGTCGCAGGCGCTGATAGGCGATCCGAAGCATTACTTCCTGCGCCCGCAGCTCTACCGCGAGCGCTTCCCGGACGAACGACGCATCGAGCTGTCGCCGGCGCTGGCTGCGCGTTACGAAGCGCAGGAGGCAGCCGGCCAACTGGTCTTCGAGTCCGGTGACGACGCAGCGGCACCGGCCCCGTGACGCCCGGCCGGGCGTCGTCGCATTGAGTCGAGGCCCGGGGCGGCCGCGCCCGTGGCCGGCGCTGCTCGGTGCCGCGCTGCTCGGTCTCGCGGGTTGCGGCGAGCCGGCGCCGGCCCCGCTCGAAGGCAGCCCGGCCGGCCCCTATCGCCTGACACTGACACTCGATCCGCCGCTACCGCAGCCGGGAACGGACACGCTGCTGAACTTCGAACTGACGCAGCGCGCCAACGCTGAGCCGGTGCGTGATCTGCAAATCGTGCACGAGCGCGCCCTGCACACGTTCATCGTGGCGCGGGATTTCAGCAGTTTCGCGCATCTGCACCACGAGGATTTCGGCCCGATCGACGAGGTCGATCGCAACGCCGGTCGTCAGCGTTTCGCCTACCGCTTTCCGGCGGCCGGCGACTACCGCATCGTCAGCGAATTCACGCACCGCGACCGCAGCTGGAGCAAGCGCTTCGATCTGCGCGTGGGCGACGCCGCGCCGCCGACGCCACGGCCGGTCGATCTCGCACGCACGCGACGCATCGGCCGCTACGAGGCGCGCCTTGCCGTGTCACCGGCGCAACCCGTTGCCGGCCACGAGGCCGAACTCGTGCTCGAACTGCACCGCGACGGCACACCGGTCACGGACCTCGCGCTGTGGCTCGGCGCCGAGGCGCATGTCGCGGTCTGGCGCAGCGACGGCGAGCAGTTCGGGCACGCGCACAGCTACACGCCGGACATGGCACGCATGATGGCCGCGATGCAGGGCCATCGCATGGACGCCGCGCATTCGGCAGCAATGATGCTGAAGATGATGTCGGCGCCGCCGCGCCTGGTCTATCCCGGCCCGGTGATTCCGGTGCGGCACGTGTTTCCGACACAAGGCCGCTACCACGTGTTCATGCAGTGTGCGCCGGGTGGCGAATCGCTGGTCGTGCCTTTCACCGTCGAGGTGCTGCCCGATGACGGCACGGCTGACACGACGATGCGGACCATCGTCGACGCCAGCGCCCACTGACATGCAGCGGCCGCGCAGCGCCGTGGCCGGCATCGCGCTGCTCTCGGCCCTCGCCGCCAGCGGCAGCGCTGACGCCGGCCATGGCCTGATCAATTCCTTCGCCGGTATCGAATGGCTGCCCGACCCCGGCGTCACACCGGACGCCACGATCTATCCGCTCGAGCTGGCACAGGAGGCCGCCGTGCTGCGGCTGACGCGTGCGCCCGCGGCGCGCCTCGAACTGCTGCGCGCGCAGGCGCGCGAACGGCTCGCCGAGCTCGACGCGATGGTTCGCGTGGGCCTGCCCACTGCGGCCCAACGCGCCACCGACGGCTACGCGACGGCCCTGCGCGCGATGCGGCAACTGATCGAGTCCGCAGCCAATCCCGCACGCGATCGCGCCTGGGCCGAGGAACTGCTCGCGCACCAGTACATGCTGTCGACGAACTACCTCGACCTGCCGCGCGACTCGCGTCAGGCCATCGCGCCGATGATGACGCTCGCGCGCGACGACTACGCGCGCCTGTCGACGCGCCTTCCGCAGCGCACAAAGGACGCGCTGTTCTTCAAGGAAGAAGAAGTGCGCTGGTCGTGGGAGATGGCCGTTGCCGCCGATGAACAAGGTCTTTGACGCGGCTTGGCAAGCGGACGGCGATCGCGTATCAAGTCCATTCTGCCGGTCGCCCATGCAAGGAGCATTCTCGATGAAGATCCTGTCAGACCAAGCCGCCGAATGGCGCGAACACGGCGTCGTCTACCTGCCGGGCGCGCTCGATGCCGCGACGGTGGCGGCGGCGCGCGATCTGTTCGACTGGAGCCGCGCGCATCCGACCGCATCGGCCTGCCGCTTCTACGAAAGCGAAGACGGTACTTTCTACCAGGATCTCTGCCACCCCGAAGCCGCGCTCGCGTATCGCGAGCTGCTGTGTGACTCGGTCATTGCGGATCTCGTCGCAGGGCTGTGGCAGGCGCCGGATGTATGGTTCCTGTACGAGCAGATTTTCCTCAAGGAAGGGCGGGCGATGCGTCGCACGCCGTGGCATCAGGACTCGCCATACCTGGCCCTCGACGGCGAACAGATGGCGGTGATGTGGTTGAGTTTCGACGCCGTGGCCCGCGAACATTCGCTCGAGTTCGTGCGTGGCTCGCATCGCGGCCCGCTGTATGACGGGTCGGCTTTCGATGCGGCCGACGACACCCGCCCGATCTATGCGCAAGGCCTCCCGCGGCTACCCGACATCGAGGCGACGCGCGCGGACTGGGATATCGTGTCCTTTGCCGTCGAACCGGGCGATGTCGTGGTGTTCCATCCGCAGATCCTGCACGGCGGCGCTGCCACCACCGGCGCGCGGCGACGCACGCTGTCGCTGCGCTTCTTCGGCGATGACGCCGTCTACGCGACGCGTCCGGCGCCGGCGCCCGCGCCGCTGGTCGCAGGGCTGCACGAGCGCCTGGTCGCCGGGCAGCCGTTTCGCCACCCGGCGTTTCCAAAGCTGCGGCCCGCGCCCGCCGGCTTCGAGGACATTCCCGCCGTGCCGGGCCATCAGCGCTCGCTGCGCGCCCAGATGCAGTCGGCATGAGCGCCGTCGTCACCCCCGATCGCGAACGGGCGCTGCAGGCCCTGCGCGACGACGGGCTCGTGGTGCTGACCGGGGTCCTGTCAGCGGCCGCCACGCGCGAGGTGCGCGCGCGCCTCGAGGCCGCCGCTGACGCCAGTGAAGCGGACGGCGTGCCGACACGCGGGTATGCGTTCGACACCGACACGCGCAATCGACGCGTCTTCCACCTGTTCAATCTCGATCCGGTGTTCGTCGACCTGATCCAGCGGCCGGACGCGCTGCAGTTCGTGCGCCAGACCTTGGGCGAGTCGTTCCTGATCTCGAATTTCAGCGCGAACATCACCGCACCCGGCAGCGGCCGCATGGCGCTGCATGCCGATCAGGGCTATGTGCTGCCGCCATGGCCGGATCAGCCACTCGCCTGCAATGTCGCGTGGGTGCTCGACGATTTCACCGAGGAGAACGGCGGCACGCGCTATGTCCCCGGCTCGCATCGGCGCGGCCGCGGCCCGGCCGCCGACGAGCAGGTCGCCACCGTGCCCGTGCTCGCGCCCGCCGGCAGCCTGCTCGTGATGGACGGCCGCCTGTGGCACCAGACCGGCGACAACCGCTCGCGCGACCAGCACCGCGCGGCGCTGTTCGGCTATTACGTGATGCGCTGGCTGCGCCCGCAGATCAACTGGAACGCGGTCTTGTGGCCGGACACCGTGGCGACGCTGTCGCCGACGTTTCTCGACCTGCTCGGTTACTACAGCGGCAATGTCGAGGCGCAGGTGCCGAACGGCCGGCGTGCGCCGGTGCAGCCACCCGCGAGCCTCGGTGCCGACCGCGATCGCGCCTTTGCGCTGGGCCCGGGCGCCGCGCGGGCTGGCTGAACGCAGGGCTGCGCTGGGAGCGTCACGGCGGCCAGGCGTGCGCCGGCCGCGCGGCGTGGCTGCGACGCAGGCGCAGCGCGCCCAGCCGGTTCACGACGCGGCGGCTGCGACCGATCACGCGGTCGAGCAGCACGCGGATGTCCGCGTCGCGCTCCTGCACCACGGTTTCGAGACCGCGCTCCAGGCACACATGCACCACGCACCGCTTGTCGATGCCGCCGCGCGGGCCGTGGACGTCGGACAGGTGGACGGCAATGCGCTCGATGCGTCGATCGACGCGCGCAAAAGCCTGACGGACATGGCTCTCTATCCAGCGGCGGTAGCCGCCATCGGACCCGCCGTGGCTGCCCCGTACGTCGATCCGCATGACGGACACTCCCGATCGGTTGAGGACGGGAGCTTATGCCGACACCGTGCGCGCCACCAGATGGCCGTGACGCCGCAGACGACGGAAATTTCGATGCGGTGCGGGGCAGCGCCGTGCCTACACCGCGAGCTTCATCACCCCGTCTTCGAGCATGATTTCGAGTTCGGCGAGCGCGACTTCCTTGATGCCCAGCGCCGCGGCCTCGGGGGTCGAGGCGAGCAAGATCGAGGGTTCGTGCCGCAGATCGAGACCGAGCTTCAGACAGGTCAGGTTCGCCAGCCGCACCATCAGGCCGATCGGATTCAGTTCGTCGGGCTCGGGCGCAGCGTGCTGCCGCGCAATGTCGACGTACAGCGGCGGCAGCTGCCAGCGCTCGAGCAGCAGCGCGCCCTGCTCCGCGTGCAGCGCACCGACGATTTCGAGCAGCAGCGCATTCGGCAGCCCTGCCTGGATCAGCTGGCGAGCCCGACAGTCTTCGATGGCCTTGAACAGCACGAGCTTGCCGATGTCATGGAACAGGCCGGCCAGGAACACTTCGCTCGCGCGCTCGCGATAACCGCAACGCTCGGCAATCCATTTGCCGGCCACTGCGCAGGCCAGTGAATGCCGCCACAGCTGGCCGATCCAGCCGGCGAGTTCCCGGTCACCGGAGCGGAACTGCTCGCGCTGCGCGCAGACGACCGCGAGACTGACGATTTGCTGGAAGCCGAGTCGCGTGATCGCCGCGCGCACGGTTTCAATCTTGTTGAGGCCGGCGAAGAACGAGGAGTTCGCCAGCCGCAGGATTTCAGCCGACAGCGTCGCGTCGTGCAGCAACACTTTTTCGAGTTGTTCGAGCTCGGTATTCGGATTGCTCGCCAGGGTCTGCACCCGGGCCGCAATCGGCGAATAGACGGGCAACTCGAAGTCTTCCGCCTGCAGACGTTCACTGATCGTATCGAGCAGGGATTTCTCGTGTCCCATCAGACCGCTCCGAGCAGGCGCCGGATTTCCTCGATGCGCCGGGGTTTCATCACGCGCGGCAGATCGCGCAGCACTTCCTGCAGCGATGTAATGCCGAGACTAGCCTTGAACAGACCGTCCTCGACCAGCGTCACGAGACCCGAGGTCTCGACGCTGATGCGGCGGATCTCGTAGGACGTGCGGCGATTGAGGATGGCGTCCTTCACCATTTCATTGAGCACCAGCAGTTCGAACACGCACACCCGGCCTTTGTAGCCGGTGTAGCGACAAGCCGCGCAGCCACGGCCGAACATGAAATGTGCGCCCTGCAGGTCCTCGGCGGCGCAGCCGAGGCGACGGATTTCCGCGGCCCGCCGCAGCAGCCGCTGCGCGACCACCGAGACGACGGTCGAGGAAATCAGGAAGGCCTCGATCTCCATGTTCAGCAGCCGCAGCAGACCGCCGATGCTGTCCTCGGTGTGGAAGGTCGTCAGCACCTTGTGGCCGGTCAGCGCCGCCTGGATCGCGGTGTCCGCCGAGAAGCGATCGCGGATTTCGCCGAGCACGATGATGTCCGGGTCCTGGCGCACGATGTGGCGCAAGGTTTCTTCGAAGGTCAGGTTGATCTTCGGGTTGATCGAACACTGCGCGATGCCGTCGATGACGTATTCGACCGGGTCCTCGGCGGTGACGATGCTGGTGTTCGGGTCGTTCAGGTAGTCGACGCAGCTGTAGAGCGTGGTCGTCTTGCCCGAGCCGGTCGGGCCGGTGATGATCACGACTCCGGTCGGCACGTCGAGCGCGTCATAGCGGAAGCGGTCGAGCATGCGCGGGCCCATGCCGATGTCATCGATGCTGATGAGTTCTGTCTTGCGGTTCAGCAGACGCAGCACGATTTTCTCGCCGAACACCGTCACATAGAACGACGCGCGGATGTCGGCCGTCTCGCCGCTCTGCGGATCCTCGAACTGGATCCGGCCGTCCTGATGACGGCGCCGCTCGGCGATGTCCGCATTGCCCATGATCTTCAGCCGGCTCGTCACCGACGGTGCGAGATCGCGATCGATGTCGCAGTGCTCGACCATCACGCCGTCGAGCCGCAGGCGCACGCGCAGGCGGCTCTTGTAAGGTTCGATGTGGATATCGCTCGCGCCGGCCTGCAGGGCGTCGCGGATGATGTCGTTGACGATCGACATCGCCGTCTGTTCGCTGACGGTGGCGCTGATCGAGCGCACACCGCGCTCGTAGGCCGCCAGCGCTTCGCGAATCAGGCTGGGGCGGGCAATCGCGGCCGTCAACGCACTGCCGAACATCTGCTCGGCGACACCGCGGTGGCGCGCATCGAGCGGGTCGCCGAAGGCGACCGTCACACTGCCGTCGCGCTCGGCGACCGGGATCAGCACGCACTCCTGGCACATGCGCAGATTGATGCGCGCGAGCAGGGTCGGCTCGATCTCGCTGACGCGCGGCTCCACCGCCTCGATGCCGAGCAGGTCGGCCAGCACGTCGGTCAGCTTCTGTTCGGTGATGAAATGGCTCTCGACCAGGATCTCGCCGAGCTTGCGGCGCTCGGTGGCGGCGGCCTGGGCCGCGAGGGCCGCGCGCAGGTCCGCGTCGCGCAGATGGCCGAGTTCGATCAGGAGGTCGCCGAGGCGCACCGACTTCGGATTCGCGCGCACGGCCTGCCGGATGTGTTCCGGCTTGATGATGTCGAGATCCTGCAGGACTTTCAGCAGCGAGACATGGCTGTCGAGCTTGGCGCGCACGCGGGTCGCATAGCGCAACTGGGTGTCCGCGACGAGGCCTTCCTTCTGCAGCAGACCGACGAGCGCATCTGCGCCGTGGTCCGGGGCTGTCACAGGGGTGGGCGCGGGGCCCGTGGACTCGCGTACGGTGCTCATGTTCCTGGTGCTGTCGGGCGGACATCGCCCTGCACCAGTCATAGCGGCCAACGGCGCGATTTCTGCATGGTCCGGCGCGACGCCGGGGGCGCCGGTCAGGCCCCGAACAGGTTGGCCTGGACCTCGGTCAGGTGCGCCCGCAGGGCCGCGCTCGCGGCCTGTTCGTCGCGGTCGCACAGCGCCGCGACGATTGCCCGGTGTTGCTGTTGATAGCGGCGCCGGCGTGCGGGGGTCAGCGCCTCGCGCTTCAGGCGGCCCCATTCGCCGCTGTCCCGCACTTCGGTCATCAGGCGCAAGGTCAGCGTGAAGAAGCCGTTGTGGGCGGCCTGCGACAGGGCTTCGTGCAGCGCGCCGTCCCAGTATTCGAACTCTTCGAAGGTCGGGGCGCGCTCCGCTTCCTCGAGGCAGTGCTGGAGACGCTCGAAGTCGACGGGCGTCGCGTGGCGCACGATGAGCACCGGCAGCAGGGGTTCGAGCAGCAGCCGCGCCTCCATCAGTTCAGTGGGACTGACGTGCGTGATGGCCGTCCGCGGCAACGCACCACTGCCGCCGCCGCGCGGCAACGCGGCGACGAACGTGCCGCTGCCGGCGGTCCGGCGCAGAATGCCGTCGTCGAGATAGCGCGCGAGCACCTTGCGCACGACGCTGCGCGAGACGCCGAACTGCACGCTGAGCGCGCGCTCGGCGGGCAGCTTGACCCCGATGCCCAACGTACCGTTCGCGATCTGCTCCCCGAGGTGCCGCGCGAGCCGCGCGGCCGCCGCCTGTGCCGGTGTCATGGCAGTGCCGTCCTGGGATGGAACCAATTGGTTCATCTTAAGCGCCGCTGACGGTTGAGCGCATCAGGGCGGCTGCCTATCATCCGGGCTCGCTGAACCAACTGGTTCAACCGCCAGCGCGGCGCACCCGCCCCCTTCACGCTTTCGACCGAATCATGTACGGAGTCCCCATGAAGATCGCCCGTTTCGAACATCAGCACAGCGTGCACCTGGGGATAGTCGACCCGGACCAGGGCGTCATCGACCTCCTCCCGCACGAGGCCGGCGCCGCGGATCCGATGATCGCGCTGATCGAACGCGATCTCGCCGGCGAGCGCCCGCGCGGCAGCGGGGAACGCGTGGCGTTGAAAGACGTGCGCCTGCTGCCGCCGATTGCGCGCCCGCGCAAGAACATCCTGTGCGTCGGCAAGAACTATGCGGCGCATGCCGCGGAATTCACCAAGAGCGGCTACGACGGATCGGCGAAAAGCCTGACCGATCCGATTCCCGACGATCCGATCATCTTCACCAAGGCGCCGTGCACGATGACAGGCGCGCGCGACGACGTGCTGCCGCCGTGGGAGCTCAGCCACGAGATCGACTACGAGGCGGAACTCGGCGTCGTGATCGGCCGTCCGGGCCGCCGCATCGGGCGCGGCGACGCGCTCGCACACGTATGGGGCTACACGGTCATCAACGATGTCACCGCGCGCGATCTGCAGGTCAAGCACAAGCAGTGGCTGCTCGGCAAATCAATCGACACCTTCTGCCCGATCGGCCCGTGGCTGGTCACGGCGGACGAACTGGACTACCGGAACATCGACATCCGCTGCTGGGTCAACGGCGAATTGCGCCAGCAGGCGAATACGCGCGACATGATCTTCGACATCCCGGCGATCATCGCGACCATCTCCGGCAGCATGTCCTTCGAAACCGGCGACATCATCGCCACCGGCACGCCGGCCGGCGTCGGCGTCGGCTTCAAGCCGCCGAAGTTCCTGCAGGCCGGCGACGTCGTGCGAATCGCTATCGCCGGTATCGGTGAACTCGAGAATCGCGTCAAATGAGCACGCACCTGCAACTTGACGTCAACGGTCATCGGATCGTCGTCGATGTGCACGGCGAAGGCGCGGCGCTGCTGCTCGTGCACGGACTAGGCGGCACCTCGAATTTCTGGGCGCCGGTGGTCGCGGCGCTCGCGCCGACGATGCGCGTCATCGTGCCCGACCTGCCGTGCGCCGGCCGCTCGGCACTCGACCCGACCGTGTCCTTCACCAGCCTCGCGCGCGATCTGCTCGCGCTGCTCGATGCGCTCGGCATCGAATCCGCGCATGTCGCGGGACATTCGATGGGCAGCATCGTCTGCCAGCACCTCGCGGTGCTCGCGCCGACGCGCGTACGCGACCTCGCGCTGCTGGGCCCGCTCGCCGAACTGCCGGACGCCGCGCGATCCGCGCTCGAGGCACGCGCCGCCGCGGCGCGACAGGACGGCATGGCGCCGATTGCGGACGTCGTCTGCGAGCGTGGGCTGTCGGCAGAGACGAAATCGACCAGACCCGTGACGGTCGGCTTCGTGCGCGAAATGATGCTGGGTCAGAACCCCGAGGGCTATGCGCTGCACTGCCTCGCGCTCGCAGCGGGGCAGCGCGCCGATCCGGCGCGCGTGACCTGCCCCGTGCTGCTGGTCTCGGGCGAAGAGGACACCACCGCGCCGTCGGCGAGCGTCGCGGCGCTCGCCGCCTCGCTGCCGCATGCGACGATCGAGATGATTGCCCATTGCGGACACTGGACGGCGGTCGAGAAACCGGCGGAAGTGCAGGCCGCGCTGCAACGCTTCTACCAGATCGCCACCAGCGCGTGACGGCACGCGCGTGCCTTCACCGTTGCTGTTCGTGTGCACCACCTGCCCGCGTGACGGCGGCGCGGCCGGGGCCGCACGGGGCGCGCCACTGGCGCACGCGCTCCAGGCGGCAATCGACGTGCGCGGCGTGGCGCTGACGGTGCGCGAAGTCGCGTGTCTGAGCGGTTGCCCGAGTCCCTGCAATGTCGCGCTGCGCGGCGCACGGCGGTGGACCTGGCGCTTCAGCCACTGCACGCTGCGTGACGTCGACGCGCTGCTGACCGTCGCCGCCGCGTACTGGCAGACGCCGGACGGTGGGCTCCCGCCCGACGCGCTGCCCGCCGGACTGCGGGAGAAGCTCTCGGCAGGCACACCGCCGCCAGCCTGACAGACCAGCCAAAGCAAGGGCGCCGAATCCGGACGCCCGCTCGCGAAGGGGAGACCGATGACACCGACACTCTTTCACAACGTGAAGATCTTCGAGGGCACGAAGCACAAACTCGATCCCGGCGAAGTGCTGATCGAGGGCAATCGCATCACCCGCGTGGCGACGGGCCGCCACACCCTGCCGCGCGACCAGGGCTGGGACCTCGTCGACGGCGGCGGCGCGACGCTGATGCCGGGACTCGTCAACGCGCATTGCCATTTCACATACAACAACGCGGTCAGCCTCGCCGACATCACGGCGCTCCCCGTCGAAGAGAACCTGCTCGTGACGCTGCGCAATGCGAAGACCTATCTCGACTATGGTTTCACCGCCGTCGTCGGCATGGCGTCGGCGAAGCCGCGGCTCGAACTGGTGGTGCGCAATGCCGTGAACAAGGGCGAGTTTCCCGGACCGCGCATTCGCGCCTGCACGCCGGAGTACACGGTGACGGGCGGCGTCGGCGACGACTCGCGCCTCGACCGCCACGTGCCGTCGATCGGACTCGTGTGCAACGGGGTCGAGGAATTCCGCAGGTCGATCCGGGAAATGATCCGTGAAGGCGTGGACATCGTGAAGTTCAACAACGCCGGCGACAGCTTCACGCTCGGACGTCTCGGCGGCGAGGTGAACCCGATGACCGAAGACGAAGTGCGCACGATCTGCGAAACAACGCTGCAACTCGGCCGGCGCGTCGCCGCGCATGCGCATGCCGACAGCGGCGTGCGCCAGTGCATCCGGTATGGCGTCGAGTTCATCAATCACGCGACCTTCGCCACCGACGCCACCATCGCGCTGCTCGCGAAGCACGCCGGCAAGCACTGGGTGATCCCGGCCATCGCCGCGCGCTACAACACGACCTATGAAGCGAAGGACTGGGGCATCACCGAAGAAGTCGCAACGGCGATCGGCAACAAGCGTGAGCTCGTCGAAGGCTGCAAGGCGATGACGAAGATGCACCAGGCGGGCATCCGCGTGCTGCCCTTCGGCGACTACGGTTTCGCGTGGCTGCCCATCGGCCAGGACTGCCGGGATCTCGAGCACATGGTGAATCTGTTCGGCATGAAACCCTGGGAGGCGCTGCGCGCGGCGACTGCATACGGTGGCGAGGCCTGGGCCGGCGCGAGCGGCGAACTGCTCGGCCGCGTGAAAGAAGGCTGGCTCGCCGATCTGCTTTTGATCGACGGCGATCCGCTGCAGGACCTCACGCTGCTGCAGGATCAGCGCAAGATCACGATGGTCATGAAGGACGGCCAGTTCCATCGGCGGCCGGCACCGGTGGAGAGCGGCCGGCGCAGCAAGGCGTGATCCGCGCCAGGCGGCCGGTATTCATGCCGGCCTTGGCGGTGGTGCCGGCGGCGATGTTTTGATTGGCCACCGAGAACACCGAGAGGAAGAGAGACAATATTGTTGGGGAGGCCTTCTGTCTCCGTGGTCGGCGCGAGCACGCCGGGCTTCGGAAGCGTGCTTTCTGATCCTTTCGTTCTCGGTGTTCTCGGTGGCCAAGAACGCGGTCAGAGCCAAGCACAACCGGGAAAACTGCGCACCCCGTTCAGCGCGTTGCGCGTTGACGCACGCGAGGCTGCACGCTGACGGTACCGGCTTCGCTCATCAATTGCAGCTCACCGTCCTGGATCAGTGCCTGCCACTGCATCGACCGGCTCGCGAGGGCCGCGAGCGCGGCGCTGAGGTCGGCGGGCACATCGAGCACCGTGAGGTTCTCGAGGCGCGCGAGCGATGCACCGTTCTTCTCCCACCACAGGTCCGACGCGCGGCCGCCGTAGGTGATCACGGTGACCCGGCGGGCGCGCCCGCAGGCGCGGCGCAGGCGCTGCTCTTCGGGCTGGCCGACGTCGATCCAGTGCAGGATGTCGCCGGTCAGATCCTTCTGCCACAGATCCGGCTCGTCCTGCGTGCTGAGACCGCGGCCGAAGATCAGCGCCTCGTCCGCGAACAGCGCGAACGCCAGCAGCCGGATCATCAGCCGCTCGTCCGTTTCCGACGGATGGCGGGCCAGGGTCAATGGATGCGTCGCGTAGTAATGCCGGTCGACATCGCTGACGGCGAGCTCCGCCTTGTACACCGTGGCTTTCAGCGCCATGCGAACTGGCCCGTCAGTGCGCAAAGTGCGGCAGCACTTCCTTCGAGAACAGGCTCCAGGACTCGTCGGTCGCGGGAAACATCATGTAGTAGGTGACACCGGTGTCGGCAATCCGACGGGCCAGCTCGTCGCGGATCTGGGCCGGCGTGCCGAGCAGCGCGACGGGCGATCGCTGGGCGGTCTCGTAGTCCGGAAAGCCCATGTTCTTCGCGAGATCCCGCAGGCCACTGTCGTGCTCGTTGCGCGACATGCCGAGCAGCAGGAGGCCGCCGAGCTCCATGTCGCCGGGCTTGCGTCCGTTTGCCGTCATCAGCTCGCCCAGGGCCGCGATTTTCTTCTTCATCACGTCCATCGTGAACTTCACCGTCGCGACGGGATCGTTCGGGAAGTCCTTGCCGTTGGAGGTCGGCGGGATGATGTTCAGCACGGTGGCATGCTCGGCCGCGAGCTTCAGGATCGACGGCGCCGAGCCGCCGAGCATGATCGGCGGGCCCGGCTGCTGCAGCGGCTTCGGATTGTTGCCGCCGTCGGTGATCGAGAAATACTTGCCCTTGAAGCTCGGCTGCTCCTGCGTCCACAACGCCTTCAGGATCTGCAGCTGTTCGGCGAGCTCTTCGACCCTTTGCGGCGTCGGCGGGAACGGGTAGCCATGGGCGACGTATTCGCTGACCTGCCAGCCGGCGCCAAGGCCGAGGATCAAGCGGCCCTCGCTGGCGTGGTCGAGTGTGGTCGCACACTTCGCGAGCAGCGACGGCGAGCGGAACGACGCAGCGACAACGGCCGGCGCGAGCTTCACGCGGCGTGTCACCATCGCCATCGCCGTCAGCACGGTGAAGCATTCGAGCTGCGGCGTGCGCGCGCCGCCGAACGGCGAATAGAAGTGATCGTTGACCGAGATCGAATAGTAACCGTCGTCCTCGGCGCGGCGCGCGGCCGTGATGGCCTCCCGGACGTCGTTCGGCAACAGGAACAGGCCGAAGCGTGCTGGATACATGGTGGAGCCCCCTCTGGTGATGTTATTGGCGATGCGCGGTGGAACGCGCGGCCGACACTGGCCAAACCCGTCCCATCGGGCTTAGTGTCGACGATCAACCCATCACAGAGGAAGCCACATGACCCAGCCCCTCCAGACCATTCGCCAGCTCGCCTACGTGGTGCGCGATCTCGACGCCGCACTGCACTACTGGACGAGCGAACTGAAAGCCGGTCCGTTCTTCCTGTTCGAGCACTGTGCGCTGCTCGACCAGCGCTTCCATGGCCAACCGTCGAACGTCGACGTGAGCCTGGCGATCGGCAACAGCGGCGATTTGCAGATAGAGCTCATCTACCAGCACAACGACGAGCCGAGCGTCTACAAGGAATTCCTCGACGCCGGGCGCGTCGGCGTCCACCACTTCGGCGTGATGCCCGTCGATTACGCCGCGGCCTGCGCGCATTACCGTGCGAAGGGGTTCGCTGCCGCGTTCGAGTGCACCGTCGGCGGCGCCCCACTGACCTACTTCGACACCGTGGCCGAGATCGGCCATTACACCGAACTGTGGGACAACTCGTCGGTGTTCAAGGATCTGTTCCTGATGGTCGAGGACGCCGCGAAAGGCTGGGACGGCAAGGAGCCGGTGCGGCGTCTCGCGTTCTGATGGGCGGCGCGCAAGCGTCGATTACCAGGGCGGTGCCACGCCTGAGGGCGGCGAGGGCTGGCGAGGCGCCCGCGGCGAAGCCGGGGCTGACCCGGCATCAGCCCTGGCTGCCAGTACCGGGACCGGAAAGCACACGCGCCCGCACCCATCGCACTGCAGCGAAAATGACCGTCTTCGCGCCCGTTGCGCGAGCGGTGAAAGCCGTCGAACATCCGCCAGCGAATGTCGCGCCAGCGCATCGTTCACCCCCGTCGAGTCCGATCCTGCGTGCGGGGGAACCATCTGAATCTCGAGGGGAGCTTTCGTCGATGAGCAATTTCAGTTTTCCGCGCCCGACCGACGTCGCGCCGCGCCAGGTGCGCGAAGTGGTCGAGGGTGCGTGCCCGTCCTGCGGGGCCGGTGCCCTGATGCGTTACCCGGTGCTGTCCGAGGGCGGCTGGTTCATGGTCGTCAAATGTCAGGACTGCCTGGCCTCCGTGAGTCGCGAGCGCTGGGCGTTGCTCGGGCACGTGCGGCTGCAGACGGACAACATCCGATGATGGCGGTGGACGTGGGCGGCACTTTCACCGACGTGGTGTCGGTGCAGGGCGGAGAAATCAGAACGGCCAAGATCGCGACCAATGTGCGCGAAGTCTTCCGCAGCGTGATCGCCGGCGCGGAAGAGCTCAATGTCAGCGCCTCCGAAGTCTTCAATCACGCGAGCACGCACGGGCTGAACGCCATCATCACGCGCTCGCTGCCGAAGGTCGGTTTCCTGACGACCGCCGGCCATCGCGACATACTCGACATGGGCCGCAGCTGGCGGCCCGGTGCGGCGCTGACCGATCCGCGCTGGCGCCGCTCGTTCGGCGATGCGTCGCGGCCGCTGGTCCAGCGCTACCTGCGCCGCGGTATCCTCGAGCGCATCAAGGCCGACGGCAGCGTGTTCACCGCGCTCGACGAATTGCAGGCGCGCGAAGAGCTGCGCGTGCTCGCGCGCTGCCAGGTGCAGGGCGTGGCGATCTGTCTCATCAACGCCTATGTGAACCCGGCGCACGAGCAGCGCCTGCGTGAACTGGTGCTGGAGGAACTGGGGCCCGTGCCCTGCTCGATCTCGAGCGAAGTCTCGCCGCTCGCGAAGGAATACGCACGCGCCTCGACGACGCTGATCGATGTCTTCATGAAGTTCATCTACCAGGCCTACACACAGAAGCTCGACGAGGGCCTGCGCGGCCTCGGCTTCAAGGGCCAGCTGAACTTCGCCGACTGTGCGGCGACACTGGTGCCGTCCGATGTCGCGATGGAAAGCCCGTTCCAGGTGGTGTTCGCAGGCCCGGCCGGCGGCACCGTCGGCAGCGCGCATTTCGGCGATCTGATCGACGAACGCAATCTCATCTGCGCCGACATCGGCGGCACGTCCTGCGACATCAGCCTCGTCACGGCCGGCAAGCCGTTCGTCAACACGATGTTCGAGCTCGAACACGATCTAGTCGTGAACGCCTTGTCGAACGAAATCTCGAGCATAGGCGCCGGCGGCGGCAGCCTCGTCGCGGTGTCCGCGTCCGGCGACATCACCGTCGGCCCCGGCAGTGCGGGCGCGGATCCGGGCCCTGCGTGCTACGGCAAGGGCGGCACGCGACCGACGATGTCGGACATCTGCCTGCTGATCGGGCTGCTCGATCCGAACGGCTTCGCCGGCGGGCGCATGAAGCTCGACCCGCAGCTCTCCCAGCGCGCGGTCGCGGATCTCGACTGCAGCTTCGAATTCGCGCAGCGCGTGCGCTATGCGTATGACATCGGTCTCAACAACATTGCCGAGGGCGTGTTCAACATCGCGATCAAGAACGGCATCGACCCGCGCGACTACACGCTGATGGCCTACGGCGCCGCCGGCCCGCTGCTGCTGCCTGCGATCCAGGAACTGATCCATGTGAAACGGGTGGTCGTGCCGCCGCATCCGGGCCTGTTCTCGGCGCTGGGCCTGCTCAGCGCCGAACAGGCCTATACGGCGAGCCGCAGCGCCTACACCATCCTCACGCCCGAGTCGGCGGCGGCGATCGACGCGGTCTATCGCGACATGGAGGACAAGCTCCGCGCGCGCCTGGGCCTGCCGGCGGACACGCATTTCTCGCGCAGCTTCGACGGCCAGCTGCTCGGCCAGACCTGGGAGACGCCGTTCATCGACGTGCCGAACGGTGCGATCACGGCCGAGGCCGTGGCCTTGATGATCGCGAACTTCCACGCCGAGTACGAACAGCGCAATGGCGACCGCTTCGAGGCGATTCCGGTGCAGGGTGTGACCTATCGCGTGCGCGCCGAAGTGCCGACGCCGAAGGTGCAGTTTCCGACCCTGCCCACGCGCAGCGGGGCGCCGCTGGCGCCGGTCGGCACGACCGTGCTGCGCTACCTGTCCGATGACGAACAGGTGGCAAACATCTACGACCGCGCGAGCCTGCGCGCCGGCGATGTTGTCACCGGCCCCGCCATCATCCGCGAAGCCCTGTCGACGACGCACATCGGGCGGCGCCAGGTCGCCACCGTTGGCCGCCTCGGCGAAATCGCCATCGAACTGAAGTGAGGACACTGCGATGAACGAACCACTCAAATCAGCGCCGACGCCCCGCGGCGGCAGTGGCCACCGCCTGCGCGATCTCGATGAACAGGCGTTCCGCGACACCTATCATTGCGACCGTTTCACCGCCACCGTGCTCGGCAACCGTCTGCGCTATGCCGTGCAGCACATGAGCACGGGGCTCATGTTCAACGCGTTCTCGCCCATCATCCGCGACTGGTACGACTTCGCGATCACCGTGTCCGGCCCGCCGGATCTCGACTACCCGATGCCGGCCGTCAGCGCGAGCCTGGTGGTGTTCATCGGCACGATGGCCGACGCCGTACGCAACGCCGTCGAAGAGTACGGGCCGGAGAACCTGAAGCCCGGTGACGTGCTGATCTGCAACGATCCCTACCGCGTCGGCACGCACGTCAACGATCTGTGCTTCATCCGGCCGGTGTTCGCCGGTGATCGGCTGGTCGCCTTCCTCAATGTGCGCGCACACCAGCTCGACATGGGCGGCGTGGTGCCGGGCGGCTTCAGCGGCACGAAGACGAATGTCTACGAGAACGGCCTCGTGCTCGGCCCGATGCTGCTGTACGCGAACGACAGGCCCGTGCGGCAGACCTTCAGCCTGCTGTTCGACAACACGCGCCTCGCGCCGCTGCTGTATCCGGACATCGTGACCATCTTCCGCCAGCTCCAGCTCGGCGAGCGGCTGATCCAGGAGAGCGTCACGCGCTATGGCATCGACGCCTATCTCGGCACGGTACGCTACTGCGTCGACACCGGCGCGGAAGCCATGCGCGATGCGCTGAACAAGCTGCCGGATGGCGTGTACGAAGCCGAAGACGGCATCGACTGCGACGGCGCGGGCGACGACGAACAGTATGTCGTGCGCGCGAAAGTGACGAAGCGTGGCGAGCATGTCGAGGTCGATCTCAGCGGTACCTCGCGTCAGGCACGCACGTGCATCAACGCCGGCCCGCTCGACGCGAAGACTGCGGTGCTCGTCGCCTTCAAGCTGACGCTCGATCCGCTGAGCCCGTTCACCTCGGGCGCGTTCCGCGACATCGACATGGTGCTGCCGCCGGGCACGATCGTCAGCGCGATGCCGCCGAACGGCGCGATCATGCTGTACTGGGAAGTGACGATGCCGCTGATGATGGCGCTGTTCCGCGCGATCGGCAAAGCGATCGGGCCGGACGCGATCGGCGGCGACTATGGCTCGATCAGCGGCCACAACGCGCACGGCGTGTGGCCCGACGGCCGGCCGTGGACCAATATCGCGGTCTGCGGCGGCGAACACGGGCCATGGGGCGCGAGCCGCGAGGCGGACGGCGACAGCTACAACGTCGCCTACATGATCAACAACATGGATCCGCCGACCGAAGCCATCGAGCAGGATTCGCCGGTTGTCGTGCTGCGCAAGGAATATGTGCCGGACAGCGCGGGCATCGGCTACAACCGCGGCGGCGCGAGTGTCGTCAAGGACACGATGTGGCTGGCAGCGGCCGAGCACTACTCGATGCCGCTGAAGCTGAAGCGGCCGAGCGGCACTGGCGCCTATGGCGGCGGCGACGGCAGTCTCGGCGCGGCGTGGTTCTTCGAACCCGCGGCCCGCGTGCTGCAGTCACCGGGTCATCTCGTGCCTTTCGACGCGAGTGCGTACGCCGAGTCGACGCCGATCGCGGGCATGCTCGATCCGCAGACGCTCGCGCCGAAGGCGGATGGCGAGTACTTCTACTTCGCGCGGGTGCCGATCTGGCGCACGGCGCCGGGGGCGATGTCACGCTACCTGACGAGCGGCGGCGGCGGCTGGGGGGAGGCCACCGCGCGCGAACCGGCAAGGGTGCTCGCGGACGTGCGCAACGGCTACATCAGCCTCGAGCATGCGCGCACGGCCTATGGCGTCGCGATCACCGGCGATCCGGCGCGCGATCCGGAAGGCCTGCGGCTCGATGAAGCGGCGACACAGCAGCTGCGGAACTCAATGACGCGGCCGGCGGCCGGCTGACACGGGGGTCTCGAACCGGGGCCGCCAGGCCCCGGTTGTCATCGACCGGCAAAATTGCCGGCGCAGGCTGCTCCGCCGTCACCCTCGCGGAGTTGAGCCATGGCCCAGGCCATTCACCCTGACACCGAGATCATGGACGTGCTGACGGAGGTCCGGCACGACCCCCGTCACGGCATCCTGCTGAGTTTCATCGACAGCGCCGGGCGTCGCACGGCGCTGCGCCTGAGCGGCAATGTCGCGCGTGACCTGCGCGACGAACTGAACGAACTGGGCGAAGACCTGTTCTGATCGCGCCGCCGGCCCGGCCTCCGGCGACAGGCGACCGTTGATGCCCTGCGGCCTCAGCCGCCGAGGCTGAAGCGGCCGGTGCTCGCGGCGAGCGCATCGGCGAGCTGCACGAGGTTCTCTGCTTCGATCGCGAGGGCGCGCACCGCGCTGGCCGTTTCAGCCGAAATGTCCTTCGACTTGTCGAGGGTGTCGGCGATCTCGAGCGTGGTCTCGGCCTGGCGCGACGACAGCGCGACTATCTTCTCGAACTCGCCGTGCGCATGCGTCGACGAGGTGGTGATCGCTGCCAGCGCCCGATCGACCTCGGTCATGCACAGGCTGGCGGCGCGCGCATCGTCGGTGCCGGCCATCACGGTTTGCGTGGTCGCTGCCGACTCGCTCAGCACGGCGCCGATGGTCTGTTCGATCTGCCGGGTCGCGCCGAGCGTCTTGGCGGCCAGCGAACGCACCTCGTCGGCGACGACGGCGAACCCGCGGCCCTGCTCGCCGGCGCGCGCAGCCTCGATCGCGGCGTTCAGCGCGAGCAGGTTGGTCTGATCGGCGATTTCCCGAATGGCGTTGATGATGGCGCCGATATCGGCGACGCGACCGTTGAGGCGTTCGATCGAGCGCGCCACGGCTTCGCTCTGGGCCTGCGCCCGCTCGACGTTCGCGGTGGCCTTCGCGACGACGTCACGCCCGCTGCCGGCCGTGTTCACCGCCTCGGCCGTCGCCGCGCGCGTGTGGTCGATTTCACGCAGCACCGCGTCCATGCCGCGATGGATGGCCAGCGCCGCGCGCGACGCGGCTTCGACATGGCTCAGCTGCGAGTCCGTGCGGCGCCCGGATTCGGCCGTCTGCTGCGACAGCGCGTAGGCGGTCTGTCGCAGGCTCGCGGACGAGGCCTGCAGCTGGCCGATCATCTGCCGCAGCGCGGCGCTCATCGTGTTGATCTGCGTGCCGAGCTGGGTGATTTCATTCTTGCCCTCGATCGGCGCCTCGCGCCCGAGGTCGCCGGCCGCGATCGCATCGACCTGTTCGACCAGTGCTTTCAACGGGCGGAACACCAGACCGCACAGCGCATACGTCAGCGCACAACTGGTCAGCAACAGCACCAACGCGATCAGCAGGGCCTGCAGCAGCGTCCGGCGCAACTCGCCGTTGATATAGGCAATGCTGATGTCGACGCCGAGCACGTACTCGTTGCCGGCGTCGGTGCGCGCGGGAACGAACACGGAGCGGAACGAGCCCCACTTGTCGGTGTATTCGTCGTAGCGCTGTTCGCCGGTGGCCGCCGCCTCGCGCAGGCCGCTCGACGCGTCGCTGTAGGGTTCGAAGAGTCCCGCATAACTCTGGTCGGCGAAGTCCTCCGCGGTCGGGCTGTCGGAGGTGAACAGCAGTTGGCCGTCGCGCTCGATCATCGTGTACGCGTAGTCGACGCCGGCAGCGCGCGCGAAGGCGGCCTGGCGGTGGAGCAGCGCGACGTAGTCGGCAGTCGACAGCGTGCCGTCACGGGCGAGCCGATCATGATGCGCGTCGGCCGCGAGCTTCAGCGCCGCCGCCGTCGTCATCAGCTTCTGGTCGAGCGCGCTACGCAGGTCTGCGCGATGCACGCGATAAACGTAGGCGGCAAAAATGCCGCTGCTCAACAGATTCACCGCAATCACCACCAGCAGCACGCTGGTGCGCAGGCGAAAGCCCTGCAAAAAGCCGAACATGTGTCCCCCACCGACCAGTGCGATGGGACCTTAGCGTCCGCGGGGCGGGCGCACTTAAGCGGTGCGTCGCGCCAAGTGTTTGTGCGTGAAGCGCTTTCGGCGGATCGGGTGAAAAAAAGGGCCGACGCGGACGGAGACGCCGCGCCGGCGCGAGGCCTACTGCGCGACCCAGCCGCCGTCGACCGGCAGCGCGACGCCGGTGACATAGCTCGAGCGTTCCGACAACAGCCACGCGACCGCGTCGCCGATCTCCGAGGCCTGCGCGACGCGCTTCATCGGCACACCTGCGATCAGGGTGTCGCGAATCTTCACGCTCTGGTCGGTGACGCGGTTCAGCATCGGGGTTTCGATGAAGCCGGGACAGACCGCATTGAAGCGGATGTTGCGGTTCGCGTATTCGAGCGCGGCCGTCTTGGTCAGCCCGATCACACCGTGCTTCGCGGCGTTGTAGGCGCTCGCGCCCGGAATGCCGATGAGGCCCGCGGCCGATGCGGTGCTGACGATGGAGCCGCCGCCGTCCTGCTTTTTCATCTGCTCGATCTCGCACTTGATGCAGATGAACACACCGGTCAGGTTGATGCGCACGACGCGGTTCCACTCCTCGACCGAGTAATCGAAGATTTTCGCGGTGGGACCTTCGATACCGGCGTTGTTGAAAGCGCCATCGAGCCGCCCGTGACGCGCGGCGATGCCGCTGACTAGGGCGCTGACCGCGGCGTAGTCGCTGACGTCCACGTGGTGATACTCGGCGTGGCCACCCGCCGCGCGCGCCATCTCGACGGTGTTCGCGCCTTCCGCATCCTGGATGTCGGCGATCACTACCTTGGCGCCTTCGCGCGCGAGGATGGTGGACGTTGCGCGGCCGATCCCGGTGCTGCCACCGGTGACGAGAATGACTTTGCCTTCGAGCATGCCGGACATGGAGCACTCCTGGGTCAGGATGGGAAAGAGAGTTGACTGCGCCGGCCGGAGAGGCCGCCGGGCGCCCGGATCATAGCCGAACGGAAGGATGTGGCAGCGCGGCGGGCCTCGCGCGCTTGTCCCTCATACGCGGTAAGTCGGACAGGGCGCCAGGCAGGGACGTGCAGGAGTCGCGGGCGCAGGCTGCTGCGCGCCGAGCATGGGTTTGCCACGCGGTGCAGGATCAGGCCCTCAACAGGCCGCGCAGGAATCTGCTGGCACCGCACGGTCCCTTTGCGGGGTCTCAGCGCGCGTCGGCGAATTCGGCGCGAATGGCCTCGATGCGGCGACGGTTTGCGCCGAGGTCTTCCTGGCCCAGCCGGGACGCCGAACGGACGTGGATCACGCCTTCACCCGGCGCGAGCAGGAACTCGACGTCGTCGACGAAACGGAGCCAGCGGGTCGTGAACTGCGCGTAGACGTAATCGGGACGGGCTTCGATCACGGTCGCGCCGTGCATGCGCTTCAGCACGCCGATGAGACGCGGCATCGCCGCGGCGGCGTCGCCGTCGTAGCGCAGCGGGTCGATCAGCGCGTACGCGCGCTGGGGCGCATCGCGATGACGGTCGGCCTGGCTGCTGACACTGTTGCGGGTCGGTGATGGCGGCTTCAGCTTGCCCTCACGCACGCCGAGATCGGACGGCATGCTGCCAGCGAGCAGGCCCATGCGTCCCGCGACGAGCAGGCCCACTGAGGCCACGAAGATCAGACTGACGAGGACGAGTACCACCTTCATCAAGCGCGCTCCTCCTTGGTGCATGCGTGCAGCCATTCTAGCGGTTGCGTGCACCAGCCGTCGCCGCCCACAGATGAAGTAATTGATCTGACCGACTATTCGTCGGCCGTCAGCGTCAGCTGCCCAGCAGTGCGTCGAGTTCGGCATCGGTCGGAAAGCGGCCGGTGGCGTGCTTCGTGTAGGCGACTTCCCCATCGATGCGAATGTCGAACACCCCCCGGCCACCTTCGACCAGGCGGACCTCGGTGGCGCCTCTCTGCTGCAAGCGGTCCCTCGCACGGAGGGCATGCGGCTTGTAGCTTCACATCACGCAGTATTCGATCTCGACTTTCATGTGCCCTCCACAGGGTCGTTCATCACATTCGACGCGCCGTTCCCGGCCTGTCATCCAGTGTACCCGTCCGTCGCATCATCGCCCGCCGCATCGAGCGCAGAGGTGAGTGCTGCTGACAGCCGGGCCCGCTTGCGCGCGCTAAGCTTCCCTGCATGGCGCCGAGGGGAACCCCTGCCCGGCACCAGCGTCGGACACAGGGCGGGCGCGACCCGCCAACCGGCCCGTCGTGCCGCCCGCCCCCTGAGAGAACCCGGATTCGTTGATTGATACGTCGCAACCGGCTTTCCGGCCGAAGCCCTGAACATTGCCTGCACCCGGTGGCGACGCCGGCCCGTGGTCGCGCGCGACTCGCCGTGCTGGTCGCGGTGCTCGGCGCGGCGTGCGCCGGCCCGTCGGCCAGCGCCGACAGCCTGTCATTCGAACTGACAGGCGTGAAATCCGCCCTGCGCCGGCAACTGCTGAAGCATCTGGACGCCGCGCTGGGACCGGCGTTCGAAGACATTTCACCGGGTCGCATCCAGGCCCTGCACCGGCGCGCACCGGCCAGCCTCGGCGCCGCCCTGGAGGCGCTGGGCTACTACCGGGCGACGATAACCCCGAGCATCGAACAGGACGCCGACGCCTGGCGCGCCAGCTACCGGGTGACACTCGGCGACCCGGTACGGGTCGCGGCGCTGCGCGTCGAACTGACCGGCGCCGCCGGCGAGGACCCTGAGTTGGCCGGGCAGATCGACGAGTTCCCGCTCGCCACGGGCGAGGTTTTCCGGCACGAGCGTTACGAGGCCGGCAAGCGGCAACTCGAACGCCGCCTGTCCGATCGCGGTTATTTCGACGCAGCGTTCGTCCGGCACGAAGTCCTGATCGATCCGGCGGCAGGCACGGCGCACATCGCACTCGTCGTCGACAGCGGCCACCGCTATCGCTACGGCCCCGTCCGCTGGCCGGACACCGTGCTCGCCGAAGACTTCCTGAACCGCTTCGTCGATTTCCAGACCGGCGCCCCGTATGTGGCGGAGGATCTGCTCACCCTGCAGAGCCGCCTCACCGACAGCAACTATTTCACGAGCGTGACCGTCGAGCCGCGCAGCGATCTGGCCGCCGGCGATCGCGTGCCGATCGACATCACGCTGACGCCGCGCAAAGCGCAGCGCTATTCGTTCGGTCTGGGTTTCGGCACCGACACCGGCCCGCGCGCCCGCGCCGCGTGGCAGCGTCCCTACATCAATGCGCGGGGCCATCGACTCGATGCCGATCTGCGCCTGTCGCCGGTGCTGAGCAGTCTGTCAGGCGGATACACCATTCCATTGATGCCCGCGCATACCAATGCGCTGTCGATCACCACCAGCCTGCTGCAGGAAAACACCGACGTCAGCGACAGCACGAGGTTGCAGTTCGGCGCCGCGCACCTCGCCGTGCGCCATGGCTGGCAGGAAACGCTGGCGCTCGATTACGAAGTCGAGCGCTTCGACGTCGGCAACGAGACGGAAACCAGCAGACTGCTGATTCCGTCCGGACGCTGGCTGCGGACCTGGGCGGACAATCGCATCGACACGCGGCGCGGACTGCGCCTCGGCATGAGCCTGCGCGGCGCGCAGTCGGCGCTGCTGTCCGGCATTTCGTTCGCGCAGCTGCGCGTCGACGGGAAATTCATCCACGCGATCGGGCGCACGCGTCTCATCACGCGCGCGGAGCTCGGCGCCACCGCGATATCCGATTTCGATCGGCTGCCCGTCACGCAGCGCTTCTTTGCCGGCGGCGACAACAGTCTGCGCGGTTTCGACTTCCGCTCCCTCGGCCCGCGCAACAGCGCTGGCAAGGTCGTTGGTGGACGCTATCTCGCGCTCGGCAGTGTCGAGCTCGAACAGGAGATCCGCGGGCCCTGGCGCGCGGCGGTGTTCAGCGACTTCGGCAACGCGGTGAACTCGTGGTCGGATCCGATGGCGTACAGCGTCGGCATCGGCGTGCGCTGGCTGTCGCCGGTCGGCCTGGTGCGCGTGGATGTCGCCAACGGCGTGACCGAAGACGATCGCTCGTGGCGGCTGCACGTGATCGTCGGGCCCGACCTGTGAGCCGGCAGCGCACCACGGTGCTCGTCGTCGCCAGCCTGCTGATGGCCGGCCTGCTGGCCCTGCCGCCGCTGCTTCTGATGACGCAGACCGGGCTGCGGCTGCTGCTGGCGGCGGCCGAGCGCGCGCTGCCCCCCGACGGTCTGCGGGCCGGCGCGGTCGCGGGCAGCCTGCGCGACGGCGCGACGCTGAGCGATCTGCGCTACGTGACCGACGGCCTGCGCGTGACCGCCGACCGTGTCAGCTTCAGCCTTCGGCCGTCGACCCTGTTCGCAGGCCACCTGCGGCTGACTCGCCTCGAAGTGTCGGGGCTGGAGCTCACCCTGGCGCCGACGGCAGGCCCGCCCCCGACGCAGCTGCCCTCCCTGCCGGCGATGCCGTTCGACGTGACGATCGATGACGCGCGCATCGATCGCCTGCGCGTGATCGGCGGCGCGGCGGCGCCGCTCGACGCCACCGGACTCGCCGCGCGCCTGCAATGGCCGGCGGGCGGCCCGTTGACGCTGCAAGGTCTCGACGTCGCACTGGCCGACACGCGCGTCCACCTCGAGGGCCGCTGGGGCGGGACGACACCGTCCGCGCTGGCAGCGACGCTGCGCTGGGAACACGGCGCCGACGCCGCGCGCGTTGCCGGGGCGGGCGAGGTCGACGGCGCTGGCAGCAGGCTCGCGTTCACGCATCGGCTGACCGCGCCGCTCGTCGCGCAGGCGCAGGGCACGCTCGACATCGCCGACGGCAGCCCCCGCTGGCAGGTCGCGCTCGCTTTGCCGCCCGGGCAGCCGCTGCCGCCGGTGGCGGCGATCGACGCGACGCTCGGCGGCGAAGCGAGTGCCAGCGGTGTCGGCGCTGCGTTCACGCTCGAGACCGCGCTCGCCCTGCACACGCGCGAGTTCGGTCACTGGACCCTCGAGGCGCGCGGCAGCGGTGACGCCCAGGGCGTCATCGCCATCGAACGCTTCGCGCTGCGCGACGCCGACGCGGCACAGCTCGATCTGCAGGGCGTCCTCGAACTGCCGGCCGCCGGCGCCGACGTCCGCGTGGATCTCAGCGGACACTGGTCCGCGCTGCGCTGGCCGCTGTTGGCGGAGCCCCGGCTGCACAGTCCGCACGGCCGCTTCACGTTGCGGGGCCGGCAGTCCGACTATGCGCTGACGCTGCGCGCGGCCACCCGCGCCGGGACGTGGCCTGACACCGACTGGACCCTGGAGGCCCACGGCACGCCGGGCGAGCTGCGTATCGCAGCACTCGACGCCACGTTCGCCACCGGCGGCGACGCACATGCCAGCGGCCACGTGGGCTGGGTGCCCGGGCTCCGCTGGGATCTGGAGGGCCAGTGGCGCGAGCTCCGCCACACGCTGGACGACGGACGACAGGTGCGCAGCGTGCACGGCCGCGCGGACGCGGCCGGCAGCCTCGAGTCCCATACCGGCAGCAGCGAGTTCGCGCTGCAGATCGACGACCTGCCGGCGGGCACCGTGCGCGGCTCGTTCAGCGGCACGCTGGACAGTCTCGTCGTGCGTCCGTTCGTCGCCGACACCGGCGCCGGGCGGCTGAGCGGCGACGCGCGACTCGACTGGTCCGGCCCGGCGCTGGCCTGGGACGCCCGGCTGCACGGCAGCGAGGTCGATCCTGCGTGGTTCGCGGCGGACTTTCCGGGCAGCCTGGCGTTCGACCTGCAGTCGACCGGCACGGCGGCGGCCTTCTCGCTGCGGCTGTCGAAGCTCGGCGGCCGCCTGCGCGGTCGACCGCTCGGCGGCGAGGCGGACATCGAGCGCGCGGGCTCGACGCTGACGGTGCACGCCCTCGCGCTGCGCTCGGGTGCGGCGACGCTCGAGGCCACGGGCACGATCGGCGACTCGGGCAGTCTGCGCTGGCGCGTCGCCGCGCCGGCGCTGGCCGACCTGTGGCCCGCCGCACAGGGCCACCTGCACGGCCACGGCACGCTGACCGGCACGCTGCCGCTGCCTGCGACCACCGGCGAACTCGTTGCCGGCGATGTACGCCTGGGCGAGCTGGCCGTCGCCGCCCTGAACGCCCGCTGGCGCGTGGATCCGCGCGCGACGGTCGCGCAGCAACTGCACATCGACCTCCAGAACGCGCGCCGCGAGACCCACACGCTCGAGTCCCTGACGCTCGACGCGCACGGGGTGCTCGCCGATCACCATCTCGATCTCGATGCGCGCGCCGGGACCTCGCGACTGACGCTCGCGCTCGACGGCGACGGCAGCACGCCCGGGCGCTGGCAGGGCCGCCTGCTGAGCGGCCGCCTCGCGCGGGCCGCACACCCGGATCTCGCCCTGCGCGCACCGGCCGCCTTTGCCATCGTCGGGCCGGTCACCGACGGCACCTTCGAGCTCGCACGCCAGTGCTGGGACGGCGACGGCGCCCTGTGCGTGGCGGCGGCACAGGATGCGCAGGGTCGATGGCAGCTGGCGATCGACGCGGAGGCTTTCGAGCTTGCGTCCCTGCCGCCGGCAGCGGCGTGGCAGCGCGGCGCCGTGACGGGGGAACTGGCGCTCAGCGGTCAGGCGCTGTTGCTCGACTCGGCCACCGGCCGGCTGGCGCTGGCGGGCGGCGCACTGCCGCCGTTGGGCGAGCCGTGGCCGCCGATCGTGCATCGCGGACTCGAATGGCGCGTCAACACCACGAACGGCGAGCTGCGGCTGGCGGCGAACGCGACGATCGTGGAGCCCTCGACGGTCCCGCTCGCGCTCGAGCTGACGCTGCACGACGGCCCGTGGCCGCTCGAACGCTGGCGCACGCTGCCGGTGTCCGGGCGGCTGACGGCCAGTGCCGACGCGCTCGCGCCGTGGGTCACGCAGACGGACGACATCGGCGAGCTGCGCGGCAGAGCCGCGCTCGATCTCGCGCTGACCGGCACCGTGGCCGACCCGCAGACCGCCGGCCGCGCGACACTGACCGTCGAACGCGCCGAGTTGAACCGGCTGGGGATTGCGATCGAGGAGGCCGCGCTCGCGATCACGGCGTCCGGCACGGAGCGCTTCGACGTGACGGGCAGTCTGCGCTCGGGCGCCGGACGTGCGGCGCTGCGCGGTGAAGCCGGTCAGGACACGGCGGGCCTGTTCGCGACGCTGGCGGTGACGAGCGAGCGCCTGCAGGTGGTCGATCTGCCGGAAGCGAGCCTGCTGGCGAGCGTTGATCTCGCGCTCGACTGGCGAGCGGCCCTGACCCGCCTCAGGGGCACGGTGGAGATCCCCGAGGGACATTTCGCGCTGCGTCCCGGCAGCCCGGGCACGCAGCGCTCGGACGACGTGATCGTCGTCGGTCGCGCGCCGCCGGACACCGAGGGTTCGATGCTCGATGCGGACATCCGCGTCACGCTCGGTGACCAGGTCACGCTGGCCGCGCAGGGCTTTACCGGCCGCCTGTACGGCACGCTGCGCGTCAGCGATCGGCCGCGGCAGGCCACGCGCGCGAGCGGCGAGCTACAAATCGCCGATGGCCTATACAGCGCCTACGGCCAGGCGCTGACGATCAGGGACAGTCGCGTGTTCTACAGCGGCCAGGCGCTCGACGACCCGGCGGTCGATGCGCGCGCGGAACGCAAGGTGGACGACATCACGGCCGGCATGCGCGTCAGCGGCCGTCTGCGCGACCCCCGCACCACGCTCTATTCGACGCCGGCGCTGCCCGATGGTGACATTCTCAGCTACCTGCTGATCGGGCGGCCGTTGAGCGGCGCGTCGTCCACCGATGCCGGCGCGCTGATCGAGGCCGCGTCGGCGCTGGGCCTGCGTCGTGGCAACGTGCTGACCGAGCGCATTGCGCGCAGTTTCGGCCTCGACGAATTGAAACTGAGCGGCAGCCCCGCGGCGAGCGATCTCGCGCTGAACGTCGGCAAGTTCCTGTCACCGAAGCTGTATGTCGGTTACGGCGTCGGGCTCATCGACCGCGCGAACACCGTGCGCCTGCGCTACCTGCTCGGCAAGCACTGGAGCCTGGAAGCCGAAACCGGGACCCGCACCGGCGCCGACGTGCTTTATTCGATCGAACGCTGACGCGCCCCGCGACGCGACTGAACAGGCCCGCCGGTCATTGGCGCCATGACCAGCCGAGCATCACCGTGTTCACATGCGCCTCGATGCGCTCGGTGCCGCCAATGCCGAGCAGCGCGGTCGCCGACGGGCCTTCGTAGGCCGATGCGATGAAGCGGCTGTAGCCGACGTGAAATTCGCCACCGGGTGATGGCCGCCATGTGAGCCCGGCGCTGAACTGGTGTTCGGCGTTCGGCGTCAGCATGTTCATCGTCACGGAGTTGATCCCGTCGTCACGCTGCGGCCGCGCGCCATAGGCATAGCCCGCGCGCAGCGCGAGCGTCGGGTTCACGTCGTACACGACGCCGGTGCGGAAATTGTCCTGGTTTTCCCAGTTGAAGCCCGTGCCCGTGCTGGTGCCCAGCGCATCGTCGACCGGGTTCAGCAAGGTGTTCAGCACGCCGTTGCCGGTCGCGGGCACGTCGCCGAAATTGATGCGCTGGTAGTCGAAGGTGACGGTGAGATCGCGCGTGGCCTGCCAGGCGAGTCCCAGCGAATAGTTCTCGGGGATGTCGAGCGCGCCGTCGGCGATGAGGCCGTCGTATTGTTCGAACTCGTCCATGTACACGCGGCTTGCCCACGCGGCACCGAGGCTCAGGCGCGACGAAATCTCGCCGAGCCAGCCGACGCGCACGCCGAGACCCGGCGCCCAGTCCCAGCCGCGGTTGCTGACGTCGGTCGGATTCTTGGAAAACGCGCGGAAAGCCTGGAAGCCATAGGCCTCGAAGCGCTGGAACACCAGCAGTGGTGCGATGCCCAGCGTGTGCCCGGGCAGGACTTCGTAGGCGACGCCGGGCGCCGTGACGAGTTGCACGATGTCGATGCCGAGCTTGTCGCAGCCGAGCAGGAAGTTCGCGGGCTTGTTGCCGCAGGCGGCCGGCGCGAGGTTCGAACCGGGCACGCCGTTGTTGCCGCGATATTCGGTGTTGAGTCCGCCGTTCCCGTAGACCGTCACACCCCACGCGAGGCGCTCGTTGATGCGCCGGCTGATGGCGCCCTCGGGCAGCACGAAGATGTCCTTCGCGCTGGTGGTCGCAAAATCGTGGACCGTGTTCGAGCCCGTGCGCTCGACGCGCCGGTAGGGCATGAAGAATTCGCCGCCGATGTCGACGCGATTGCCCGCCGCGAGCCATTTCGCCGGATTCGACGCGCCGGCAAAGGCGTCTTCGGCGTACGCCGTCGTTGCCCCTGCCATGTGTCGGGCCATTGGCCCATAGCCCATCGCGAAGTAGCCGCCGCCGGCCATCGCCGACGACTGCACCAGACCCAGACCCACACCGAGACCCCATCCTAGAATTTTTCTAGTTTTCATATTCAATTATCTGATCTTTATTTGTAATTATTGCCATTCAATCCCGGCTTTGCCAAGCTTGCAAGCACGGGAACGGCCGGTCGAGGACGCGTCAGGGAGGCGACATGGCGAGCAAGGGCGTGATTGCGGTCGATCTGGTCGACGTGTGGGCGGCGCCGGGCCGCAAGCGGCTGCGGCGCACGCTGGCGTGGGGCGACGAAGTCACCGTCAGCGCCCGCACGGCCACGCACATCGAAATCGAGACGGTGCATTTCAACGAACAGCCGGACGGCAGCATCCTGCCGGTCAAGGAAAAGGGCTACATCGAACCGCGCAAATCGGCGCGCATCGACCTCGCGACGCTGATCAGACCCGTGCGCAGGAACGACGTGCTGAAGGTCAACTGTGTCGACGTGCAGCAGGGCGACGGCGCGGTGATCGAAGCGCCGAACGGCAAGGTGATCCTCGTCGACGGCGGCGACAATCAGCTCTTCGCGCGCTACCTCGCCGGCCGCTTTCGGGGCACGACGGCGGCGAAGCCGCGCCGGATCGACTGCCTGCTCGTCACCCACGGCGACGCCGATCACTTCGCCGGCCTGCGCGAGATCCTCGACTCGGAGACGAACCGCGAGAAACGCAAGCGCCTGTTCATGCAGCCGCGCCGCTACTATCACAATGGCCTCGTGAAGCGACCCGCCACGCGCGACGGCAAACGGGTGTCCGATGTCGACCTGCTGGGGCCGACCACGCGCGTCGGCAAACAGACGTGGCTGACGGGTCTCGTCGACAATCTGCTCGACGTGCCGGACAGCGAGATGAACCAGCCCTTCCTGGCGTGGAAAAAGGCACTCGCGACCTACCACGCGCGGGCACCGGTCGAGTGCCGTCGCCTGCAGTTCGGCGACGACGACGCGTTCTCGTTCTTCAACAAGGGCGATCTGAAAATCGAGGTGCTGGGGCCGCTGACCTCGACCATCGACGGCAAGCCCGCGCTGCGCTTTCTCGGCGATCCGCCGCACGGGCCGCGCGTCGGCCACGAGTCGCTGGCCACGGAAATCGAGGATTTCGGCGGCCATTCGGCATCCCACACGATCAACGGCCATTCGATCGTGTTCCGCCTGCGCTACGGCGGCTTCAGCTATCTGTTCACGGGCGATCTGAACAACCAGGCCAGCCGCTATCTCGCGAACGAACACCGCGCGGGCCGGTTGAACCTGCAGTCGGAGATTTTCAAGGTGCCCCATCACGGATCATCGGACTTCTCCGGTGCGCTGCTGCAGGCGGTGTCGCCGATCGTCAGCATCGTCTCCAGCGGCGACGAGCACGCACGCAAGGAATACATCCACCCGCGGGCTACCCTGATGGGCGCGCTGGGCCGCTGGTCGCGCGTCCCCGAGCCCCTGATCTTCGTCACCGAACTGGTGGCCTTCTTCAAGGTCGAGGGCTGGTCGACCCTGGCGAAGCCGACGAGCGCAGAGGACCGGCAGCGCGGCGAGTTCTTCGGCTTCAGCCGCACCGCCTATGGCATGGTCAAGACGCGCACCAACGGCAAGCGTCTGCTCGTCTACACCGACAGCGGCAATTTCCAAATGAAAGAGGCCTACGCCTATTCGCTCGACGCGGACGGCATCCCGCAGCCATCGCCTGTGCTGAGGGTGTGAGCCACGGCGGCCTGCGCGCCGCTTGACGACCGTCATGCACAGGACGGCGGCTGCATCTGCGATAATGCGCTGCCATGCCTGCCGAAAGTTCACCGATGCCCCCTGTCGCCACCCGCCTCGTGCTCATGGCCGCGCTGCTGGTTCTCGCGCTGCCCGCGATGACCGCGGATGCCCCGCCCGCTCCGCCACCGCCAACCGTCACCGTCGCGCTGCCCGTGCAGAAGCGCATCACCGAATGGGATGAATACACCGGCCGCTTCGTCGCGCAGCAGCGCGTCGAAGTCAGGGCGCGGGTGTCGGGCTATCTCGACTCCGTGCATTTCGACGAAGGCCAGCTCGTGGAAGCCGGCCAACTGCTGTTCGTGATCGATCAGCGGCCGTTCACCGCCGGCGTCGCGCGCGCGCGAGCCGACGTCGCGCGCGCGCAGACCCAGCTGAAACTCGCGCAGCTCGAACTCGAGCGCGGGCAGCGCCTCGAGGCGTCGAAGGCGATGAGCCGCGAGACGCTGGAAGAACGCCGCGCGAAACGCGATTCGGCGCAGGCGGACGTCGCCGCCGCGACGGCCGTGCAACAGCAGGCCGAACTCGATCTCGGCTTCACCGAAGTACGGGCGCCAATGGCCGGGCGCGTGTCGGACCTGCGCGTGGACGTCGGCAATGTCATTTCAGGCGGCAGCGCCGACTCGACCCTGCTGACGACCATCGTGTCGCTGGATCCGATCGAACTCGAAATCGAAGCATCCGAGTCCGAGTTCATGCGCTATACGCGCCTGGACAGCGCCGGCACCCGGCGATCCTCACGCGAGGTGCAGAACCCGGTCGAGGCCCGGCTGATCGACGAAGACGGCTGGCCGCACAAGGGCCGCATGACTTTCGTCGACAACGAACTCGATCCCGTCACCGGCACGATGCTCGGCCGGGCCACCTTTGCGAATCCCGACCACGTGCTGCTGCCCGGCATGTTCGCGCGCGCACGGCTCTACGGCGAAGGCGAGCACGATGCGCTGCTGATTCCGGACGCCGCGGTCGTCACCGACCAGGCGACGAAACTGCTGATGGTGGTGAAGCCCGACAATGTCATTGAAGCGCGGCCGGTCCTGCTCGGGCCACTGATCGACGGCCTGCGCGTCGTGCGCGAGGGACTGACAGCGACCGATCGCATCGTGGTCGTCGGCGTGCAGCGCGCGCGACCCGGGCAGCCGGTCACGCCGACCACGGCCGACGCCGCCGGCGGGAAATAGCCTCGATGCGCCTGTCCCACTTCTTCATCGAGCGGCCGATCTTCGCGTCGGTGATTTCGATCGTGATCACCCTCGTGGGCGCGATTGCCTACTTCGTGCTGCCGGTCGCGCAGTACCCCGAAATCGTGCCGCCGACCATCCAGGTCACGGCGACCTATCCGGGGGCCAGCGCCGAGACCATCGCCGAAACCGTCGCGACGCCGCTCGAGCAGGAGATCAACGGCGTCGACGGCATGCTGTTCCTGCAGTCCTCGTCGACCGGCGACGGCCGGCTGACGATCAGCGTGACCTTCGAACTCGGCACGAACCTCGATCTTGCGCAGGTGCTGGTGCAGAACCGCGTCGCGATTGCCGAGCCGCGCCTGCCGGAAGACGTGCGGCGGCTCGGCGTCAACGTCGCGAAGAATTCGCCGGACATGCTGATGGTGATGCATCTGCATTCGCCGGACGGCTCGCGTGACGGCACCTACCTGTCGAACTACGCGCGCACGCAGGTCGTCGATCGGCTCGCGCGCCTGAAAGGCGTGGGCCAGTTCAGCATCTTCGCGGAGCGCGCGTACTCGATGCGGATCTGGATCGACCCCGAACTCGCGACGGCCCGCGATCTGACGGCCGACGAAATCGTCGACGCCGTGCGGCAGAACAACGTGCAGGTCGCCTCGGGCCGGCTGAACCAGTTGCCGGTGCCGGCGCCGGCCGCGTTCGAACTGCCGATCGAGAGCCAGGGCCGGTTCATCGATCCCGAGCAGTTCGGCGACATCATCGTCAAGCGCACGCCGAGCGGACGCATCACCCGGCTGCGCGATGTCGCGCGGGTCGAGCTCGGCGCGCAGGATTATTCGACGATCGGCTATCTCGACGGCAAGACGGCGCTGCCGATCCCGATTTTCCAGCGTCCGGGATCGAACGCCCTGGAGACTGCGCAGGCGATCGAGGACCTGCTGGAGGAGATGCGCAAGGACTTTCCGTCCGGCGTGGACGCGACGATTGCGTTCAATCCGACGAAGTTCATCGAGCAGTCGGTGCACGAGGTGTACCTGACGATATTCGAGGCGATGCTGCTCGTGGTGTTCGTGGTGCTGCTGTTCCTGCAGTCGTGGCGCGCCGCGGTCATCCCGATCGTCGCGATACCGATCTCGCTGATCGGCACATTCGCGGTGATGGCCGCCTTCGGCTTCTCGATCAATAACCTGACACTGTTCGGCCTGGTGCTCGCGGTGGGCATCGCGGTCGATGACGCGATCGTCGTCGTCGAGAACATCGAGCGTTATCTCGCGCAGGGCCTGGCGCCGCGCGAGGCGGCGCATCGCACGATGGACGAGGTCGGCGGTGCGCTGATTGCCATCGCACTGGTGCTCACGGCGGTGTTCGTGCCCACCGCCTTCATCACCGGCATCGCCGGCGAGTTCTACCGCCAGTTCGCGCTGACGGTCGCGAGCGCGACGATCATCTCCGCGCTGGTGTCGCTGACCCTGTCGCCCGCCCTCGGCGCGCTGCTGCTGAAGGCCCACGATCCCGATCACCGGCGGCCGGTCGCGGCGCGCGTGCTGCTCGCGCCGTTCACGGCGATTGCGGTGACCTTCAACGCGGGCTTCGCCCGCCTGTCGGACAGTTATGCCTGGCTCACCAGGCGGGTGCTGCGCATCACGGCGCTGATGCTGCTGGTGTACGCCGGGCTCGTCGCACTGACGGTCGTCGAATTCAATCGCACGCCGACGGGCTTCATCCCGCAACAGGATCAGGGCTACCTGATCACGGTCTACCAGCTCCCGCCCGGCGCCTCCGTGTCGCGCACGGACGAGGTCGTGCGGCGCGCGACGAAGCTGCTGCTGGCGATGCCGGAAATGGCCCACAACGCGGGCTTTGCCGGCTTCGACGGCGCGACGCGCACCAATGCGTCGAACGCGGGCGCCGTGTTCGCGCCGCTGAAGCCCTACGAGGAACGGGCAGCGCTGGGTCTGAGCATCGAGGACACCGTGGCCACGGCGCAGGCCAAGCTCGGCACCATCCAGGAAGCGATGGCCTTCGTGGTGCCGCCACCGCCCGTACGTGGCATCGGCACCGGCGGCGGCTGGAAACTGTACGTGCAGGACCGCGGCGGATACGGCGTGCGTGAACTCGAGCGCGTGACGCAGGAACTGATTGCGCGCGCGAACCAGGACCCGAACGTCGCCCGCGTGTTCACCACCTTCAACACCAAGACGCCGAAAGTGTTCGCCGACATCGATCGTGTGCGCGCCGAGAAACTGCGCGTGCCGGCCGAACGCGTGCTCGACGCCCTGGAAATCTATCTCGGCTCCGCGTACATCAACGACTTCAACTTCCTCGGCCGCACCTACCGCGTGACCGCGCAGGCCGAAGGGGGTTACCGCGATCAGCGCGAGGACCTGCTGAAGCTGCGCGCGCGCTCCGACAGCGGCGCGCTGGTGCCGCTCGGCTCGCTGACGACGTTCCAGGACCTGACCGGCCCCCATCGCGTGTCGCGCTACAACCTCTATCTCGCCGCCGAAGTGCAGGGCGTGACACCCCCGGGCGTGTCGACCGGTGAGTCGCTGGCGGCGATGGAGCGGATTGCCGCCGAGGTCCTGCCGGATGGCTTCGGCTTCGAATGGACCGACATGGCCCTGCAGGAGAAGCTTGCCGGCAACACCGCCCCAATCGCGTTCTCGCTCGCGGTGGCCTTCGTGTTCCTGGTGCTGGCCGCACTGTACGAAAGCTGGATGCTGCCGCTGGCGGTGGTGCTGATCGTGCCGATGTGCCTGCTCGCGGCCGTGACGGGTGTGAACCTGCGCGGCATGGAGAACGACATCCTGGTGCAGGTGGGTTTCATCGTGCTGATCGGGCTCGCGGCGAAGAACGCGATCCTGATCGTCGAGTTCGCGCGCCAGGGTGAGCGGGACGGGCTCGACCCCGTCGCCGCCGCCGCGCGCGCCGCACACACGCGCCTGCGACCGATCCTGATGACCTCGTTCGCGTTCATCATGGGCGTGGTGCCGCTGGCCATTGCGACCGGTGCCGGCGCCGAGATGCGCCAGTCACTCGGCACTGCGATGTTCTTCGGCATGCTCGGCGTGACTTTCTTCGGCCTCATCTTCACGCCGGTGTTCTACATCGTGGCCCGACGCTTCGCGCAGTTCGTCGAACGCCACCGCAAGCCGCCGGCGCCGACCGGCGAGGCCCATCCATGATCGCCAGAGCCCCCGCTCGAGGACTTGTCCTCGGCCTCGCCGTCGCGCTGCTCGCGGGCTGCGCGGCGGTCGGTCCCGACTACGCGGGCCCGCCCGTCAGCACGGCCGACAGCGCAGCGAGCTTCCCGTCGTCGGGCACGGCCGACAGCCGACTGTCGACGACTGCACCGCCCGACGCGTGGTGGCGTGAATTGCACGACAGCCAGCTCGATGCGTTGATGACGGCTGCGCTCGGTGCGAACTACGACCTGCGCGTGGCGGTCGCCAACGTCGAAGCCGCGCGCGCCGCGCTCGCGGCCGTCGAGACGCGGCGGCGTCCGACGATCGATGCGAACGCATCGGTGCAGGAACAGCGCAATTCGTCTGCGCTCGTGCCACAGCTGGAACCGGACAACGCGCTGCCGACCCTGGCGAGCGCGAGCCTCGGCCTCGACCTGTCATGGGAGCTCGATCTGTTCGGGCGCATCCGTCGCTCGGTCGAGGCGGCCACCGCCGAGATCGGATCGCAGGAAGCCCTGCGCAACGGTGTCGTCACCGCCGTGCTCGGCCGCGTCGCGCGCGCCTACGTCGATCTGCGCGGGGCCCAGACGCGACTCGAAGTAGCCCGGCGCAATGTCTCGGTGCAGCGGCAGGCGCTCGAACTCGTGACGTTGCTGAACACGGAAGGGGCGGCGACCGAACTCGACGTCGCGCGGGCCCGCACCCAGCTGCTGACGAGCCAGGCGACGATCCCGAGTCTCGATGCGCAGACCACGGCCGCGCTGAACCGTCTGACAACGCTGACGGCACAGGCGCCCGGCGCGTTGAGCGCGACGCTGGGACCGCATGCACCGCTGCCGGCGATGCCGGCGTTCGTCGCACTCGGCACACCGGCCGATCTGCTGCGCCGACGCCCCGACGTGCAGGCGGCGGAGCGCGCGCTCGCCGCGGCGTCGGCGAACGTCGGCGTGGCGACGGCGGAGCTCTTTCCGACCGTGACCTTCGGCGCCAGGGTCGGGGTCGGCGCGGCACCCTTGTCAGGCCTCACCTCCGCCGGCGCGCCGTTCTTCGGACTCGGGCCGGCGGTCAGCTGGAACCTGTTCGATCGCGAAGGCATCTATGCGCGCATCCGGCAGCAGGACAGCGCGGCGGCCGCGAACATGGCGCGCTTTGAGGCGACCGTCACGACCGCGCTCGAAGAAGTCGACAGCGCGCTCAGCGCCTGGCTCAACGAGCGCGATCGTCGCGCGCAACTGCAGTCCGCGCGCGACGCCAGCCGCACCGCGAGCGAACTCGCCCAGTTGCGCTATCGCGAAGGCGTCGAGGACTTCCTGACCGTGCTCGATGCCGAGCGGAGCCTGCTGTCGATCGAGGACCAGCTGGCGCTTTCCGAGATCAACCTCACCCAGCAGCTGATCAACATCTATCTCGCACTCGGCGGCGGCTGGGAAAGCACCACGGCCCCAGCGCACGTCCCCTACAGCGGCAAGCCCTGAAGCGACGCCGCCGCGAACGGGCCGCAGGCGCTCGTTCGCCGGTGCGCCACCGGGCGGACCAGCCGGCGCGTCGACCCGACGGGCCACTGTCGTCCTCCCCGATCGGAAATACCTTGCAACGCTTGCGTTATCGAGGCCCGAAAGACATAATGCGAATCGTTCTTATTAACACTAAGCTTCGAGGTTCCGATGCCGCGCCGCCCCGCCTTCCGTCGTTCCGCGCCCCGCCGACTGGCCCTGCTGGCCGTCGCCGGCGGCTTCGTCAGCACCGCCTCGGCCCAGGAGGCCGACTCCGGCGCACCGGTGACGGCACTGCCGACCGTCGAGGTGATCGGGTCATCGAGCAGGCTGCCGGAGATCGCAGGCTCGGCCACCATCATCGACCAGAACGAACTGCGGCAGAGTCGTGTGTTCACGGTCAACGAAGCCTTGCGCAAGGCGCCGGGTGTGCACGTGCGCGACGAGGAAGGCTTCGGCCTGCGACCCAACATCGGGCTGCGCGGCCTGAATCCGACCCGCTCGACCAAAGTGCTGCTGCTCGAGGACGGTCTGCCGCTCGCCTACGCACCCTACGGTGACAATGCGAGCTACTACCATCCGCCGATCGAGCGCTTCGACAGCGTCGAGGTCCTGAAAGGCTCCGAGCAAATCCTGTTCGGACCGCAGACCATCGGTGGCGTCATCAATTACGTGACGCCGACGCCGCCCCAGGAGTTTCAGGGCGGTATGACGCTCAGCGGCGGCAGCCGTGACTATTTCAACGGGCGTCTGAGCCTCGGCGGCAAGGGCATGCTGATGGACTACCTGCGCAAGCAGGGCGACGGCGCACGCGACAACGAACACACCGAAATAGACGACGTGAGCCTCAAGGGCGTGCTCGAATTCGCCGGCAACCAGGCGCTGACGCTCAAGGCGAGCTATTACGGCGAGGATTCCTCGGTCGGCTATTCCGGCATCACCGACGCGGAACTCCGCAACTTCGGTTACCAGTACAACCCGTTCGACAACGACAACTTCAATGTCGATCGCACCGGCGCGTCGCTGGCTCACGAAATTGCGTTCTCGTCTGACCTGATCCTGACGACCAACGTCTACTTCACGCACTTCAAGCGCGACTGGTGGCGCCAGTCCAGCACCACGACAGACGGTCAGTGCGGCGCGGCGTTCACCAATGCGCGGCTCGCGGGCCGAAGCGTCGACCCCGATGCCTGCAATTCGATCCAGGGCCGGCAGCGCAGCTATTACACCTATGGCGTCGAACCGCGCCTGCTCGCGCGACACAGGCTGTTCGGCATCGACAACGAATTCCAGGCCGGGGTGCGCGCACATTACGAGTCGCAGGATCGCATCCAGCAGAACGGGCGCACGGCGACCGCGCGCGCGGGCACCATCGTCGAAAACCAGGAACGCGGCGTCGATGCCTACTCGATGTTCGCGCAGAACCGCTTCCTGCTCGGCCAGTTCGCCGTGACCCCGGGCGTGCGCGTCGAATACGTGGAAAACGATCGCCAGAACAATCTGGGCGGTGCGACGGGAGACGATGATGTCGCCGAGGTCATTCCGGGCTTCGGCGTCACCTACAACCCCACCAGCACCGTGACGCTGTTCGGTGGCGTGCATCGCGGCTTCGCGCCGCCGCGCGTC
The DNA here is from genome assembly GCA_001464935.1 of Gammaproteobacteria bacterium Ga0077536. Classification (GTDB taxonomy): domain Bacteria; phylum Pseudomonadota; class Gammaproteobacteria. Next base: position 88,993 of record LNEL01000056.1, on the reverse strand, counting down.
GAGGACCTGATCGTCACGCCCAATGGCATCGCGTCGGCAACCTTCACCGAGGTCGATGCCGAACTGAGCTGGAACGCGGAATTCGGCGTGCGCAGCGACGTGCGGCCCGGCGCCCACGTCGAGGCGACGCTGTTCCGCAACGACTTCGAGAACCAGATCCAGGTCGGTTCGATCGCCGGCGGATCGACGCCGCTGGCCCAGGGCGAGACCCTGTACGAGGGCCTCGAACTCTCCGGTCGCCTCGACAGCCAGCAACTGCTGTCGACGCGCGACAACTGGTACCTGCAGTTGGCATATACCTATCTCCCGACCGCCGACCAGGAAACCGCGGTGACCGAAGTGGCGAACGGCCGGATCGTTGCCGGCTCCCGCGAAGGCAACCGGCTGCCCTATGCGCCGGAACACCTCGCCACGACCACCGTCGGTTACACGCACGGGACCGGTTTCGACCTGCGCCTCGAAGCGGTGCATACGTCGTCGCAGTTCGCCGATTTCGCGAACACCGAAGTCGCGCCGCTGAACGGCAACGGCCAGGTCGGGCGCATCAAGTCGTCGACGATCTTCAACCTCGCCGCCAGTTATCCCGTCAAGAAGTACGACGCGACGCTGTTCCTCGCCGCGAAGAACCTGCTCGACCGCGACTACATCGTCGACCGCACCCGCGGCATCCGGGTCGGCATGCCGCTGCTGGTCCAGGGCGGCGTGGAAATCGCGTTCTGATCACTCACCGGCCGGCCGACGCGCCCGACGCGTCCGCCGGCCGGACCGCTGCCGCGCCAGCCTGGCGCGACCAGCCCCCCCTCCCGCCGGCGCCGGATCCCTCTCCGGCCACGCCCAGCCTGTCCTACAGCGATTCAAGCGAACTTGCGATCGGCCGCTACGGAACAAGTCCCGGCGCGAAAGCCGTACGCATCGGGTCGCGCTCCGAGCGCGACGGGACGCCACCGACCCTGGAGAAACCTTGTGAACGAAACAATTGCCATTGGCTTTGACGATGCCCATGTCCTGGGCTTCCTCGGCGACGCCCGCGAGCAGGAGATCGACGAACTCGAGTTTGGTGTCATCGGCTTCGATACGGCCGGCGTCGTGCGTCGCTACAACGCAACCGAATCGAAGCTGGCCGGACTCTCACCGCAACGCGTGCTCGACCATCACCTGTTCACGGTCGTCGCGCCCTGCATGAACAATTTCATGGTCGCGCAGCGCTTCGAAGATGCCGCGGCAGCGAGCGCCGAACTCGATGTCACCATCGATTACGTGCTGACCCTCAGAATGCGCCCGGTCAAAGTTCGACTGCGACTGCTCGCGCATCCGCGCCAGGAACTTCGTTACGTGCTGGTATCGCGCCGCGCCTGACCGGACCCGCTCGATGTCTGATGCCGAACTCGCCGAGTACGAAGCGCTGCTGCAGTTCCTGTACATCGCGCCCATCGGCATCGCCCAGACCGAACCCGACGGCACGATCGTGATGGCCAATCCGCTGTGCGCGCAGCTGATGATGCCGCTGACGCACAACGGCGAGCTCGACAACCTGTTCGACGCGCTCGAGGACATCGCCCCGGACCTGCGTCAGCGTGTGCACGACTTCAAGGACGCGCAGGGCATGATCTGCGATGCACACCACCTGCGCATCGACCGGAAGGCCGATGACGACGACGCGCGCATCCTGTCGCTGAGCCTGTTGAAACTCGACCACTCGCGCCTGATGGCCGTGCTCAGCGATGTCACCGAATCCGTGCGGCGCGAGCACGAGTTGCGACAGAACCAGGTGTGGATGTCGACGATCACGAGCGGCATCACGGAATACACGATGATGACGCTCGATCACCGCGGCCGCATCCGCGCGTGGAATCCGAGCATCGGACGTCTGACGGGTTTTGCGGCGGACGTCACCGACGGCGCGACCTACGACCTGTTTCACGCCGACGGCGCGCTGCCGGCCCATCGTCTGCACGACCGGCTGCGGGAAGCGGACATCGACGGCTGGAGTCTCGACGAAGGCTGGCGACGACGTGCCGACGGCTCCCGCTTCTGGGGCAGCTGCCTGATCGCGCCGCTCGACGACCGCCTCGAAGTGCCGTCGACCGAGCGCGCCTACAGCCTCATCCTGCGCGACATCACCGACCGTCGCGAAGCGAACGAAGCGATGCGTCGTTCGGTGCTGTGCGATCACCTGACCGGGCTGTCGAATCGTCGCGCCTTCTTCGAAGCGGGGGAACGCGAGATTCAGCGCTGGAAGCGGACCCCGTTGCCATTGTCGCTGGTGCTGATCGACGCCGACCATTTCAAACGCATCAACGACGCGCACGGCCATCTCGCCGGTGACGCGGTCCTGCGCCATCTGTCCGCAGGCATGAGCGCGACCTTCAGGACCACGGATCTCGTCGCGCGGGTCGGCGGCGAGGAATTCGCGGTGTTGCTGCCCGGCACCTCGCTCGACGGTGCTCGTATCGTCGCCGAGCGCCTGTGCCAGCGGGTGGCTGCGAACCGGGTCGAGGTCGACGGCGTGCAGATTCAGTACACCGTCAGCGCGGGCGTGGCGACGATGGAAGCCGGCATCGACACGCTCGAAGCCCTGTACCGGCGCGCCGATGTCGCGCTGTATGCGGCCAAGGCCGCGGGCCGCAATCGCGTCGAACGCTGGTCGGAAGAAATGGCACCCGCGGCGCCAGCCGCCGCGCACGGATGAGCGCATCACCGATGCGCACGGACAATTCGACGACTCACGAAGCCCTGATCCGGTTTCTCTACCAGGCGCCGATTGGCCTGCTGCAGACCACGCCCGACGGCGAAATCACGATGATCAATCCCATGTCGGCCCAGCTGCTGATGCCATTGGCTGCCGACGGCGATCTGACCAACCTGTTCGACGTGCTGGATCCGATTGCGCCGGATCTGCGCCGTACTGCGGCGACTTTTATGGGCCCCGACGGCATGATCTGCGATGATCGTCGACTGACGCTGCCGGCCCGCGTGTGCGGCGGTGGCGGGGCGCGCACGCTGTCGCTGAGCCTGCTGAAACTCGATTCGATGACGCTGATGGCGAGCCTCAGCGATGTCACGCATGCCGTGCAACAGGAACAGCAGCGCATCGCCACGCGCGTGCGCGACGCCGCGCGCACCGACGCGCTGACGGCGCTGCCGAACCGCACGGTTGTCGTCGAGCGCATCGCCGTGGCAATCGACCGCGCGCGCGCTGACCCCGACTACCAGTTCGCCGTCATGCTGATCAACTGCGACCGCTTCAACCACGTGAATGTCACGCACGGCACCGGCGTCGGTGACGAACTGCTGAAGATGATGGCGGGGCGCATCAACAGCAGCATCCGCAGCGGTGACGCGCTGGCGCTCAACGGCCAGCCCCATCACACCACCGGTCGACTCGGCGGCGACGAGTTCGTCGTCGTGCTGGAAAGCCTGCGCCAGGCAGAGGACGTCCACGTCGTCGCGCAGCGACTGCTCGATGCGCTGGCGAAGCCCTACGGCATCGGCGCGCATCAACTGCACGCGGGCGCGAGCATGGGGGTGGTGTTGCGCGCGCAGACCGATGACGACGCTGAACTGGTGTTGCAGTTCGCCGGCATCGCGATGCGCGATGCCAAACGTGCCGGCGGCGCCCGCTACAGCGTCTTCGATCTCGCCATGAAGGAGCGCGCGCAGCGCCGCGGCACGGTGGAATCCGATCTGCGCCGCGCGCTGGAAGAACGGCAGCTCTACGTGGTGTATCAGCCGATCGTGCGCCTCCCCGATCAGCGCTGCGTGTCCGTCGAGGCGCTCGTGCGCTGGCGCCACCCGACGCGCGGCGTCGTGCCGCCAATCGAATTCATCGAAGTCGCCGAGGACACCGGGCTCATCGGGCCGATTGGCGACTTCGTGCTGCAGGAGTCGGCGCGCCAGCTTGCCCGCTGGCAGTCGGCGCTGGGGACCGACGCGCCGCAGACGATGTCGGTCAACGTGTCGCGCGCCCAGCTGGCCGAGGCCGACCTCGTGTCACGCGTGCATCACGCCCTGACCGTCAACAGGCTGCAACCGCGCATGTTGCAGCTGGAGATCACCGAAAGCCTCGCCGCGCAGGACGATGTGATCAAGACCCGGCTCTCCGAATTGAAAGCGCTGGGCGTGCTGATCGCACTCGACGATTTCGGCACCGGCTATTCATCGCTGGCCTGTCTGCACCAGATGCCGGTCGACGTCGTGAAGATCGACCGTTCGTTCGTGAGCCAGGCAGAGACGAGTCCGCATCACGTCGTGCTGATCGAAGCGACCGTGCGCGTCGCGCAGAGTCTCGGCATGAGCACGGTGGCCGAAGGCATCGAGACGGCAGGTCAGGCCGCGCTGCTGGCGCGACTCGCCTGCGACAAGGGCCAGGGCTACCTGTTCGGGAGGCCGCTGCCTGCCGACGAAGCCACGGCGTGGCTGCTCGCCCGCTGCGGCCTCGACGCGCCGCCCGCCAGGGCATTGTCCCGCGCGGGCTGACGCCCCCGCCGCGCCGCGTCTGGCGCAACGCGGCCGATGTTGGCTAAGCTCGGCCGATGCCGCGCCCGCCACCGGTTCCAACACCCGCGAAACGTCAGCGTCCAACGCCCGCCGCCAAGCCTTCCGTCAAGCCCAGGCCGGCGGCGGCGCGCGCGCAGCCCGGCGACGGCGCGCCCGGGCCGAAGCGGCCGAAGGCCAAGGCGACAACAGGCGCGCGCAAAGCGGGCGCCAGCGCGTCACCGGCGACGCCGGTGCGGGCCAGGGCCCCTGCCCGCGCGGTGCCCGACAAAGTCTGGGCGCGACGCGTTACCCGGCTGCGTCGCGTGCCCGGCTTCGTCTGGTTCTTCGCGAGCGTGGTGCTGCTGGCGCTGCTCATCCCGACGGTGAACTGGGTCTACCAGGTCATCCGCAAGCCGTCAGAGCTGTTCTTTCCGATCAGCGACGACTGGTACAAGACCCCCGCCGAGACCTGGCGCACCTACGCGCCGCTGTTCCTTGCGCACTCGACGCCGATCATGACGCCCGAACTGCTGGCCGCCCTGGCGCAGAAGGAAGCCTCCGGCAATCCGGTCGCGCGAACTTACTGGCGATGGTCGGCGACGCGCAAACCGTTCGAAATCTACCGTCCCGCGTCGAGTGCCGTCGGCATGTACCAGTTCACCGACGGCACCTTCGATGAGGCACGTGGCTATTGCATCCGCGATCATCGCGTGGTGGCCGATGGACCGTGGCACGACTGGGACAGTTGCTGGTTCAACAGCCTGTACATGAGGGTAGTTCCATCGCATGCCGTCGAGCTGGCCGCCTCGAACCTCGACCGGCGCGTGCGCGAGATCCTGCAGCGCAAAGGGATCAGGCGCGCAACGCTGCGCCAGCAGCAGGAACTCGCGATCATCACCCACCTGTGCGGGGCCGGCGCCGGCGCGGTGCATGCGGCGCGAGGTTTGCGACTGCGCCAGGGACAGCGCTGCGGCGATCACGACGCGAGTGCCTATGTCGGGCGCGTGATGGGCCTGATGCGCACGTTTGCCACCCTGCGCCAGCGGACCTGAAGGACCTGACGCATCGGCGCTGGGGCGCGTCGTGATGGCGTCAGCGCGCTCGCGTTCGCCGCCGTGGCGAGGACTATCGCGTCGCCGTCTTCTGCAGCGCGCGCAAGGCCGCGCGCACCTCGAGCGCAGGGTCCAGTCGCGCTGCGCCACTCATCGCGCGCAGCATCAATTTCAGTGACGGATGCTCCGCGTCGAGCCCGAGCTGGCGGGCGATCCAGGCCGTGGCGCGCCAGCGTGAGTCATCGATGATCTGCCAGGCCTGCGGATGCCGAGACCACCGCGGAACAGGCTGAGGGCGGGCCGGCGATGACGCCCCCTATGGGTCATGTGCTGTGTCCGCAGCTGCCGGATCCGCGCACCGGGCGACAGCGTGTCGTCGACCCGATGCACTTTGCCGTGCTGGCACGCGACTACGCGCAACACATCGAGATACAGACCGCGCTTGCTGCCGAAGTCATGGCACACGAGCCCGTGCGCGACGCCCGCCGCGTCGGCAATCTCGCTGACCGCGACGGTGTCGATAGACCGCGCGGCGAACGCGTGCAGCGCTGCCGTGTCGCATCCGCCTGTGCCTGCCGCGACCCCATTCACGATCACTCGCCGCTGCAACGCTGCTTTCGCGATATGGACATGCTCGCCGTGCACGCCTTCCTCGACATCGTCACCGCGGCCGCAAACTACGGCCGGCTGGTGCTCGGTCACCCGGCCGAGGATTCGTTGCTGTGCGCGAGCCCCCGGGGCGGCGTGCCCGAGGGCGCAGGGCTCAGTCGATGAACACGGCGTCCCCGACACGCACGGTGCCCGCGGCGGCGCTGATGCCATAGACGCCGACGTTCTGATCGGCTTCGCGCACGACCGTGCGCAGCAGGCTCGTGTCCGTCGCGAGCCCCGCCTGCGCCCGCGTCACCGCGCCACAGCGCGGCGTCGCGCCGACACAGTCCACCGTTGCGCTGCCGATCACGATGCGGCGGCCGATCCAGGCCTGTTCGACCAGCCCGGCCAGCGCCGGCACGGTCTCGATCAGGACATTGGGCCGGAAGCGGCGCGCGTCCCAGTCCGAGGCGGGATTCAGCGTCTTCAGATGCGTGAGGCTCGCCGTGGTCACGAAGTGCAGCGGCGTCACCAAGAAGAACGAACCGGGCATCGACACGCAGTCGACGAGCGGCGGCGGCAACAGCGCGAGATCCGGCAGGGGCTCGCCGGGTGCGCGCTCGAAGGTCGCGGCGAGTTCCTCGATCCACGTGTGCGCGTCGCGCTTGTGGCGACGGAAGAAATCGTAGTCCGACGCCGGCCGCAGCGCTTCGAGGCTCGAGTCACGCCCGACGAGCGCACTGAGCGCCGCATGCACACGGCGGTCGTCGCTTGCGACGCTCGTGCCGTCGGGGAGCGCGATATCGACGTGACCGTCGCCCCGGCTGCGCGCGACACACCGCAGGAGATCGGGGCGCGTCTTGCAACTCTGGACCTCCGCGCGCGCCTGGTCACGCAGCGCCCAGATCCTGTCGCCAGGGATCCCCTGCTCGCCAAGCGCGCATTCGCGCAGTTGCTCCCCTGCCATCCCCTTCACCGGATAGCGCCAGATTTCCTTGATGCTGCCCACCTGAATCAATGTCATCTCCCTGTGCAGAACGAATGGACGGACGCGCCCGTTGCACCGAGCGCTGATACGCATGCAACTTCCATGCAGGGGGATCGGGCGTGCTGACGCGACACCCCGGGCCGTTTCTGCCCGCTTGCGGGGCATGCAGTGTCCGGCCTGGTGCAGGGCGCGCGCGCGACGTAGCCCCGTCAGGGGCGGGCGACGATTTCCCGATAGGCATGCCAGGTCGCGTGCCCGATGACCGGCACGACGACGACGAGCCCGATGTGGAACAGCGCAAAGCCGGCCGCCGTCAACGCGGTGATCAGCACGCCCCACAGCAGCATCACGCCAACATTGTCGGCGCAGTTGCGCAGGCTGGTCAGCGCGGCAACGATGCCGTCGGTGTCATCGCGATCGAGCATCATCGGCACGGAAATGACGGCAGTGGCGAACACGAGGCTCGCGAACACGGCGCCTACGGTGCAGTACACCGCGAGGAACTGCAGGTGCGAGGGTTCGAGGAGGTTGCGCGTGAAGTTTTCGAAGGTCGGCATCTGGTCGGGAAAGGACACCGCGATCACGATCAGCGATGCGCGCGACCACAGCAGCAGCAGGACACCGAGCACGAGACCGAAGATGCCCAGCGACGACACATTCTTGCGCCAGGCGAACAGACTCGCCCGCAGCGACATCGGCTGACCGAGTTCGCGTCGACGCGAGAGATCGTAAAGCCCGAGTGCGAGAAACGGCCCGACCAGCATGAAACCGCTGGTCAGCGCCCACACGTATTCGTAGGCATGGCTGAAGACGTAGGTCAGCAGACGTCCCATGCACGCGAACACGATGCCGTAGAACACGCTGGCGAGGCCGGCGGCGCGAAAATCGGCGAGGCCGAGTCGCAGCCAGCGAAACGGGGCGTCGAAGGAGACGACGCGCACCGGCGGCACGATCGAAATGGCAGCCTCACGCGGCACGCGGCCGGTGGTACGCGGCGTCGCCGGCACGATGTCAGGTTGGTCCATACGCTGTCTCCCGCTGCTGTCCGCCGCCACCGGCCGGACTTCGTGCAACCTTTCTAGACGAATCGCGCGGTGACGTCGAGCCTGTTCCAGCGTGTTGCGCTGCACATCCAGTCACGGCGCAGGCGATCGACATCCCTCGATGCATGCTCGCATTGCATCAATTGGCAGTACGATCCGGCCATTGCCCTACTCCGAGAGCGTTGACGCCGGTGCCGCCATCCGACCATGTCTCGCGTGATCCCCTGCACGGCATCACGCTCGAAGCCATCCTGAACGAACTGCTCGCGCGCCACGGCTGGGCCGTGATGGCGCAGCGCATTCCGATTCGCTGCTTCCAGTTCGATCCTTCGATCAAGTCGAGCCTGACCTTCCTGCGGCGCACGCCGTGGGCGCGCCAGAAGGTCGAAGCCTGGTTCGTCGCCGAGCGCCTGCATCCACCGCCGTGAAGGCGGCGGCGGTCGTGGGCATCGACGTCGGCGGACCGCGCAAGGGCTACCACGCGGTCGCCCTCGTCGACGGTCGTTACGCGGCGCAGTGCCACGCGTGCGATCCGGCCGAGATCGTCGGCTGGTGCCTCGACCTCGGCGCGCGCCACGTCGGCGTCGATGCGCCGTGTCGCTGGAGTCGCGACGGCCGACGGCGGCCGGCGGAGGCGGCGCTGCAGGCTGCCGGCATCGCGTGCTTCGCCAGTCCCACGCGGGACGCCGCGGTGGCACACGAGGCGGCGGCACAGCAGCGGCAGCGCGCGGGCTGGTACGGCTGGATGTTCGAAGGAGAGCGCCTCTATCGATCACTGCTGGCGCATTACGCGCTGTACACCGGTGTGCGCGATGTGCCGCGATGCTGTTTCGAAACCTTTCCGCAGGCGGTGGCCTGCGCGCTGGCCGGGCGCATCGTGTCGGCACGACAGAAGCGCCGCGTGCGGCGCGAACTGCTGACGCGGGCCGGCGTCGACATTCGCGCCTTGACGAACATCGACAAGGTCGATGCCGCGCTGTGCGCGCTGGCCGCGCAGCGTTTCGCGGAGGGTCGCTTCAGCGGCTATGGCGACGCCGACGACGGTTTCGTCATCGTGCCCGACGCCGCGCTGCCGGCGGATCAGATCGCGCGATAGACGCTTCGCGCCGTGGGTGGACCGTCACAGACGACGCGGCCGGTCGCGACCATGTGCTCGAGATGCGCGAGCACCGACATCGCCGCCGCCGGGTGCAGGCGCGCATCGACCTCCGAGTAGATCACCGCCACCATGTCCGGAATGCGCGCAAGTCCGCGCGCGAGGCAGGCGAGCAGTTGGCGCTCACGCGCGTGCCGGTGCTCGATCAGCCGCGCAACGAAGGTCGCCGGATCCTCGATCGGATTGCCGTGGGTCGGGTAGTAGCGGCGATCGCCCCGGCGCAGCAGGGTGTCGAGGCTCGCGAAGTACTGCGCCATGTCGCCGTCGGGCGGCACGATGACGGTCGTCGACCAGCCCATCACGTGGTCGCCGCTGAACAGACAGCGCTCCTCGCGCAGCCCGAAGCACAGGTGATTGGACGTGTGGCCGGGCGTGTACACCGCCTCGAGCGCCCAGCCGTCGCCCTCGATCACCTCGCCATCGACGAGCCGCCGGTCCGGCACGAATGCCATGTCGCCGCCCTCCTCGACCGCAATGCCGGCGTCACGCTTGCCTGCACCGTGCGGACCGAAGCCCAGCGTCGGCGCCCCGGTCAGCGCCTGCAGCGGAACGGCGGCTGGCGAGTGATCGCTATGGGTGTGGGTGATCACCAGATGCGTCACGGTCTCGCCGCGCAGTGCGCGGGCGAGTGCGTCGACGTGCGCGGGCAGCAGCGGACCCGGATCGATCACCGCCACCCGGCCACGGCCGACGATATAGGTCCCGGTGCCATGGAACGTGAACGGATTCGGATTCGGCGCGAGCACGCGGCGCACCAGCGGCGAGATCTCGACCACCTCGCCGTAGCGCGGGTCGTAGCTGCGATCGAGCGGCAGCATCGGCAGGCTGACGCCCAGATCGGCAGCGCGGGACGGAACGGTCGGCATGTGGGGCTCCGGCTCGGTTGTGGACCTATCGTACCGATTTCGCGGCGTCGCGCGCGCCGTCGACCCGCAGCGGACAGCACCGCTGCGCCCGCTGCTGCATAATCGCCGCATGAGCGACCACCGCGAGTTCGACACCCACCCCACTGAACCACCCGTGCCCGTGCCCTATCGGGAGATCAGCGCCGACGCGCTGCGCGGTCTCGTCGAGGCCTTCGTGCTGCGCGAGGGCACGGATTACGGTACGCACGAATACTCGCTCGACGACAAGGTGGCGCACGTGATGCGCCAGCTCGAGCGCGGCGACGCCGAAGTAATGTTCGATCCGGACAGCGAAACCGTCAGCATCGTCGTCGCGGCGAGACCTCGCGCGCGCCGCTGACGTCATCGCCTGCGTCGCTTGCCGTGCGGCACCGCGCACGACAGGGACGCTGGATCCGAGCCCGGACGAAGCCGCCGCTGAGCCGCCAACGCGCGGCGCTGTCCGCGCAGTGGCAGCTGCCCCGCCCAGGCTGCGGGCGCAGGGCCCGCCGCGCCCGCTCAGGCGCGCACGCGGGTCTTGTCGGGATCGTAGTGCGGAAAGCGCACCACGCTCGCTGGCAGGCGCTTCTGATGGCCGTCGAGCTTGCCGACTTCGAGTGCCGTGCCGGGCGCGGTATACCCCACGTCGACGCGTGCGAGCGCGATCTGACGCGCCAGCAGCGGCGAGTGTGCAGCGCTGGTGACGACGCCCACCTGCGCCCGCCCCGCGTAGAGCGGGTCGCCATGCGCCACGGCGTCGTTGGCGTGGACGTCGAGCCCCACGAGCCGGCGCTGCGGGTGGTCGCGGCGACGCGCGAGCGCGTCACTGCCGACATAGGCCTCGGCCTTGCCCGCCGGCACGGTGAAACCGATGCCGGCCTCGAAGGGATCGGTCTGATCGCAGAAATCATGGCCGGCGAACACCAGCCCCGCTTCGATGCGCAGGACGTCGAGCGCGGCGAGGCCGAGCGGTGCGAGGCCATGCGGTCGGCCCGCCGCGATCACGGCATCCCAGACGGCGGGAGCGGCGGCCGGATGACACCAGATTTCATACCCGAGTTCGCCGCTGTAGCCCGTGCGCGACACCACAACGGCTTGATCGGCGAGGCGCCCGATCGTGAAACGGAACCAGCCCAACTCGGCCAATGCAGGCTGATGTGGCGGCGTGATGACAAGCCCCTGCAGGATGTCGCGCGAAGCCGGCCCCTGCACCGCCACGTTGTGGAGCTGATCGGTGGACGACTTCACGCGCGCATCGAGCCCGTTGACGCTGGCAATCTCCCGCAACCACGGCCCGACGTAATCGTCGCCGGCGACGAGGCGAAAGTTGGCAGGCCCGAAGCGAAACAGCGTGCAGTCGTCGAGCATGCCGCCGTGGGGGTGACACATTGCCGAATACACGACCTGACCTGTGGCGAGCTTGCGCACGTCGCGCGTCAATGCCAGCTGCAGCAGCTGTTCCGCGTCCGGGCCGATGACCTCGAACTTGCGCAATGCCGACAGATCAATCATGGCCGCGCGTTCGCGACAGGCCCAGTACTCCGCGATGGATCCGTCGGCGGTGTAGCAGGCCGGCAGCCAGAAACCCCGATACTCGACGAAATGGCGCGTCAGCGCGCGCGTGCGCGCGTCGAAACCCGTCGTGCGGGTCAGTTGCGGCGGCGAGTCGGGTGTCATGCGGTGAGCCACTCCTGGAGAGAATTGCCGGTCGGCGGCGTAGACGCGCACATGAATGTCGGTCGGCGACCAGCCGTTCGCCGGGTCGATATCGTCCGGACACGCGGACGACGCACACACGAGATCGGTGAGTGCGCGAAACAGTACATAGTCGCCGGGGCGTGACCACGGTTCATCCATGCCGATGCTGCCGTCCGCCTGCACCTGCGTGTTGTAGAACAGGTTGACCGCCGGCCACCCGGCGCGCGCGCCGATGCCGTGCGGCGCGAGTTCACGATTGAAGTTCTCGCTGCAGCTGGCATGGCCAGGATAACCGGCGTCCTCGTAGTACTTGGCCGCACAGGCGAGCAGGAACGTGTCGTGACGCCCGACCGTGTCGCGCACGACCTCGAGCAGCGGGCACATGCGATCATCGAAATACTTCGCGTGCAGGCCGGGACTGGCGAATGCGCTGCCCAGCAGCGTGCGGGTGGTCGTGGCATCGATGCCGTGCACGGCGCCGTTCGCGAGCGCCTGGGCATCGAACGCGACGAAATCCGAACACTGTTGTCCGTCGACATCGATCACCTGGATGAACTCGCCGCGCGCGACGCGATACGCACGCGCCTCGGCGGCCGGCACGCGGATCTCCAGCCGCGGCGTGGCCAATGCCGGTGGCAGCCGGTTCGCATGTTCTGCCGCGCGCTCGATCGTGAGCGTCAGCGGTGTGGCCGGGGTCTGGGTGTCAGGCGACATTGGCGCGCCCGGAGCGGCGATCACCACCACGACGGCCCCGTGCGCCTGCCCCTGCCATGTCGCGCCGGGCTCGCCCTCGCCTGCGAGCACGGCGGCCGCCGTGAAATCCTCAGCGGCGAGCGACAGCGCGGCGAGCCGATCTGCAATGGCGGCGCGCGCTTCGCCGCTCGCATCGGGCAGCGACAGGTCCGCCCGCGGGCCACCCGCGGGCAAGGGCAGCGCGCCGGCCGACGAGACGAAGACGAGCGCCTGTTGCCCGCCCTCTGGATCCGTCAGCGCGAGCCGGTCGCCCGCGTCGAGTTCCAGCACCAGCGCAGCCCCGCCCGCGATGCGCTCGCGCCACACGCGCGGCGCCGGCACCTGGTGCAGTCGCGCCAGCGCGAAGCGCGGTGCCGCCAGCTTGCTCACGAGGTGGCGGGTGTCGCGAGAAAGGCGTCGAGCGAATCATCGAGGGCCTGCATCCACACGGTGTGATGCGGCGGCGCGCGGGTGCCGGTCAGGACGGATGGATAGGAGCGATCGCGATAGGTCAGGATGTTCTCCATCTTGTGGTGCTCCCATTCCTTGAACAGCTGTGCGACGTGATCGACATCGAGCGGCGGATAATCCGTCGCGTCGAGCAGTTCGCGCACATACCCGGTCTGATAGTCGATGGCGTCGAACGCGTCCGTGACCGCCTCTTCGCGGCTCACCCACTTCGCGATATCGGCCTGGCGCACGGCCGCGTCGGGCAGTGCGATGCGCCCGAGCACCACGTCGCGCGCGTACCAGGCCTGCGCGTCGAACATGTTGAACGTGTAGTACTGATCCTGGGCGCCGATGTACATCAACCCGGGCAGCGCGTCCCAGAAGATGCCCTTGTAGAGCCCGGGCGGGTAAAGCCGATTGCGACCGCCGAGGCGCAGGTCGTCCGGCAGCCACGGATAGTGATGCAGATAACCCGTGCACAGCACGATCGCATCGACCTCCCGCGTCGATCCATCCCTGAAATGGGCCGTGCGACCGACGACTTTCGTCAGCAGCGGGCGTTCGGTACAACCATCCGGCCACGCAAAGCCCATCGGTCGCGTGCGATAGCTGAACGTCACCGACTTCGCGCCGTACTTGTGGCACTGGATGCCGATGTCCTCGGCCGAATAGCTCGCGCCGATCACGAGCAGGTCCTTGCCCGCGAACTCGCAGGCATCGCGAAAGTCGTGCGCATGCAGCACGCGGCCGGGGAACAGCTCGAGCCCGGGGAAGTCCGGTACGTTCGGGGTCGAGAAGTGTCCGCTCGCATTGATGACGTAATCGAACTCCTCGGTGCTGTGCGCGTCCGTCAGCAGGTCGCGCACGCTCACCGTGAAGCGCGGCGAATCAGCCGAGCAGGTGACGCGCTTGACCATGGTGTTGAAGCGCACATGGCACCGCACGCCGGCCCGCTCGACGCGCCCGGCGATGTAGTGTTGCAGGACCGCGCGCGGCGGGTACGACGGAATCGGGCGCCCGAAATGCGCTTCGAAACTGTAATCCGCGAACTCCAGACATTCCTTGGGTCCGTTCGACCACAGGTAGCGGTACATGCTGCCGTGGACGGGTTCGCCATGCTGGTCGAGACCCGTGCGCCAGGTGTAGTTCCACAAGCCGCCCCAGTCCGCCTGACGCTCATAGCAGACGAGTTCGGGAATGTCGGCGCCCTGTTGGCGGGCCGATTCGAAGGCGCGCAGCACGGCCAGCCCGCTGGGCCCCGCGCCGATGATGGCGACTCTGCTCATGCACTTTCTCCCCGTTGACCCCACTGATCCCCGACGGCGACGATTGCGCCGCTGCGTTGGCGGCACGCCGCAGCGCGCCATGCCTGCATGACGGTTAGCAACCGCGGTGCCAAGCCGTCAGCGACCTGGATTCGATTGGGTTTTCAGGAAGTTGAATATGTGCTGCTGCTGCACCGCAGGGCCGGGTCCGCACCGCTTTCGCGCCCCCTGCGCCGCGACGCAGCGCGACGTGAGCCCGCCTGTCGGGCAGGTTCGACCGGATAACCCCGCACGATGAACGTTTTATGCGACTGGCCGTTTCTGCCAGCATCGCCGCACAGGCCGGTGCGCTGGCACCGGCCATCACGACGCCCGCACCACGGGCGCAACGACCGGAGGTGAGCGATGGCGACGGTGATGAAAACGACCCACCATGGCGGCTGCCCGCACGACTGTCCCGATACCTGTTCGATGGTGTTCGAAGTCGAGAACGGCAAGCTGACCGGCGTACGCGGCAATCCCGATCACCCGCTGACGCGGGGCGGGCTGTGCGTGAAGCTGAAGGACTACGAGAAGCGCCACTATCACCCGGATCGGCTGCTGCATCCGTTGCGGCGCACGGGACCGAAAGGCAGCGGGCAGTTCGAGCGCATCAGCTGGGACGAAGCGCTCGACGAGATCACCACGCGCTGGAAAGCGATCATCGACACCCACGGCCCGCAGGCGATCGTGCCCTACAGTTACCTGGGTCATCAGGGACTCGTGCACGGCCTGAACGGCGGCGACTCGTTCTTCAACCGCATGGGCGCGACGGTCACTGAACGCACGTTCTGTGGCGAAGGGTCGGCGACTGCGTGGCTGATGACCTACGGCCCGAGCGGCGGCATGGACCCGGAAAGCTTCAGACATTCGAAATACATCGTGATCTGGGCCTGCAACAGCGTCAGCACCAATCTGCATCACTGGCACGTGGTCAAGGACGCGCAGAAGGCCGGCGCGAAGGTCGTCGTGATTGATGCGTACAAATCGAGAACGGCGAAAGAGGCGGACTGGCATCTCGCACCGAGACCCGGCAGCGACGGCGCGCTCGCGATGGCGCTGATACACGTGATCATCGAGGAAGGCCTCGTCGATCGCGACTACGTCGAACGTTACACGCTGGGCTTCGACGAACTCGCCGAACGCGCCAGGACACGCACGCCCGAGTGGGCCGCCGGCATCACCGGCATCCCGGCAGAGGACATCCGCCAGCTCGCGCGCGAATATGCCGCAGCGAAGCCGGCGGCGATCCGCATCGGCGTGGCCCTCGAGCGCCACCACGGTGGCGGCCAGACCATCCGTGCCGTGTGCTGCCTGCCGGGCCTGACCGGCGCATGGCGCGAGGTCGGCGGCGGCATCCTCGCGATGCCGGTGTGGGAACATCCGTATCGCTTCGACGTGATCTGCCGGCCGGACTGGATCCCGAAGGGCACGCGCGTCGTCAACAATCTGCAGATCGGGCGCCATCTGACCAACGAGATCCCGATGGATCCGCCGATCAAGGCGATGATGTGCTGGAACTCGAATCCCGTCACGCAGGCACCGGAGTGCGACAAGATCGTCGCCGGCCTGTTGCGCGAAGACCTGTTCCTGGTCGTCGCCGATCACTTCATCTCCGACACGGCGAGCTATGCGGACATCGTGCTGCCAGCGGCGATGGGCGCGGAGATGGAGGACATCATCCTGTCCTGGGGACACAACTATCTCACCTACAACGAGAAGTGCGTGGAGCCGCCGGGCGAGGCGCGCTCGAATTACGAAATCTTCCGGCAACTGGCGCAGCGCATGGGCTACACCGATCCGCAGTTCAGCTGGTCGGACAGCGAGTGTCTGGAACACTACGTCGACTGGGGCGCGGCAGCCTGCGAGGGTTTCGACCTGGCGTACCTGCGCGAACACGGCTACGTGCATCTGTCGATCGGCGGCGCCGACGATCGCGCGCCGCATCGCGAAGGGAAGTTCCCGACACCGTCCGGACGCCTCGAGTTCAAATCGGGCATTGCCGCCGGCGGCAACTTCGTCGCCGGACCTTTTCGCCAGATGTACGACGACATGCAGGGCGGCGAGCCGCTCGACGCGCTGCCGGACTATGTGCCTTCACGCGAAAGCCCGCAGACGAATCCTGCGCTCGCGCAGCGCTATCCGCTGAACATCGTCTCGCCGAAGAGCCACGGATTCCTGAACTCCTGTTACGCCAACATGGAGCACAAGATCAAAGGCCAGGGCGAACAGTTCGTGCTGATCAACGCGGCTGATGCCGCCGCGCGTGGCATCGCTTCGGGCGATGCCGTGCGCGTGTTCAACGATCGCGGCGCGTTCGAAGGTCTTGCACAGATCACCGGCGACGTGAACGCGGGCGTCGTCGTCGCGACGCTCGGCTACTGGCGGCAGCTGAACCGTGGCACCGTGAACGTGATCAGCTCGGCCGAGTTCGTCAACATGGGACACGCGCCCAGCTTCTCCGACAACCTCGTCGAAGTCGCGCGCGCAGGCTGAGTACGCGCAGCACCGGCGGCGCTGCCCGAGCGGGTGCCGGGCACACCGCCGCCGGCCTGCGGACTCGAGGGCCGGTGCGCGCTGCCCGCTGTTACGCGCCGTACCCCCAGATCCGGGCGAGCGCGAACGGCAACGCTTGTCGCGGCAGCACATCGACTATCGCGTAGGGGCTGGCTTCCGCGCTGTCGCGTATCAGCGGGCGCTCGAGCGGGGTGCCGAACGGATTCAGCAGGCTGCTGATGATCGGCTTGTTGGCGTGACGTGGATTGCGGCGCACGACGACTGCCGTCTCGCCGTTCGCGAGCTTGACGAAGACACCGGGCGGAAACACGCCTATCTCCTTGATGAACAGTGACGCGAGCCCGGCATCGATCCGGCTGCCGCGCTGCATGAAGATTTCCCGCAGCGCTTCCTTTGCGTGCACGCCATCGCGATAGGTGCGTGGCAGGATCATCGCTGCATAGATGTCCGCAAGCGCCAGCAGTCGCGCGCCGAGGACGACGGCTTCGTCTTTCAGGCCACGCGGATAGCCCGAGCCGTCGAGGCGCTCGTGATGCTGCAGCGTGGCCGACAGCCACAGGGAGTCGTGCACACCGGCGGCGGCCAGCAGCTGCCGGCTGCGCACGGGATGGTGCTTCACGATCGCGTCCTGTTCGGGCGTCATCGGGCCAGGCTGGCTCGACAGCAGGTCCTGGACCTGCAGCATGCCGACGTTCGACGTGAACGCAGCCGCGACGAAACTGCGTCGCTGCGCATCGGGCAGCGCGAGTCGCCGCGCCATCAGGTCACACACGGTCGCGACCATCCATGCGTGCGAGATCGAATATTTCAGTTCGTCCATCAGCAGCAGCGCGCCGAGCACCGCGTCGACATGCATGCCGTCGAGGGACTCCACGACGTCAACCAGCGACATCGCCCACGCGTTGGCGTCAGCGCAGTGCATGCACGCGAGGTCGACCAGACCGCGGGCGAGGCGCTGCGTGTGCTCGATCAACGTGGCAAAGGGATCGATCTGTGGCGGCGCCTTCGCGGGCAGCTGCCTGGCCTCATCGTCGGTGGGGCCGCGATACACCTCGCGCGCAACGAACGCCTCGATCGCGGCTTCGTCCGCGAAACGGTGCCCTTCACGCAGCAACAGGCGACCGCTGGCATCGAACACCCGCCAGGGGATTGGAGTGCCCGGGCTGAGTTCGCCGGCCAGGAGTCGTTTATGCACCACGATGAACGTTCATGGCTGGAGCCATCCGCTCGTCAAATGAATCGTATATAGCTTTTATAGCGGTAATGAACAGTCGGCCTTGAGCGCGAACGCACCAGGAGTGAGCGCTGTGGGCCTGTGAGATGGGCCAGTGCCAGGGGACAGCCCCTGTTCCGCGTCCCGCCCATCGTCGCGACCGGCCTGCGTCCTGCCTCTGCGGGAAGATCGCTTGCAGACAACGGCGGCCGTCACGCTCACTGTCCGAGACACTCCTGCCCCGACGACTGCCAGGGACTGGCAGCAGGCCCGTGAAGCAATTGATTGCATTAGTTCACCAGGATGAAACAAAGCAACCCTGCAACTGTGTACAAATAACGCGTCCGGCGTGCGTACGCGCGTCATGATGGCGGTGCGGCCATCGGGACCGTCCCTTTTTCCATAGCGAGGCCTGCATGTCGACTTCACACTCGAAAGCCTTGTGGGCGACCGGCGCGCAGGTGGTCGGCATGGTTGTCATGACCCTCGCGTCCGTCTACTGGGTCGCGGTGGATTACCCGGACTGGTTGCCCGCTTCGGTGCTCGGCCTGATTCCGCAGCCCGACATCGGGACGACGGTACAGTGGGTCATCATCATCGCCGGCAGCGGCATCGGCTACGGCCTGTACCAGTGGGGCACCTGGCGCAAGGCCGGCAGTGCCAAATCACCGCCGCAGACCTGAGCGCCGCCCGGCTTCGGGTCGGCACCGGTCTGAGCCGCCGGCGCAAGGCCAGATCCGCAGCGGAGTCGACACGCGGGCACCTGGCTTTCAGCGATAATGGCCAGCCTCCACAGTTGGCGGATCCGCACTTGAACACTGGCCTCCTGCACAAATTCCTGTTCGACGGTCTGCCGGTCCGCGGCGCGCTCGTACGCCTGGGGCCGGACTGGCGCGAGGCGCTGCAGCGACGCGCATCGGTCGGCGCCTTTGCGCCACCGGTCCGGGCCCTGATGGGCGAGATGGCGGCGGCCGGCATGCTGATGCAGTCGAGCATCAAGTTCGACGGCGCCCTCATCCTGCAATTGCACGGCGACGGGCCGGTGCGGCTGGCGGTGGCCGAAGTGCGCTCGGACCTGAGCTTCAGGACCACCGCGAAAGTCACCGGCGAGATTGCTGATGACGCCGGTCTCGTGCAAATGGTCAATGTCGGCGGTGACGCGCGCTGCGCGATCACGCTGGACCCGCGCGATCGCGCGCCAGGCACGCAGGCCTACCAGGGCGTCGTGCCGTTGTACGACGATCTGCGCCAGCCGCTCGGCGCGCTGTCGTCCGTGCTCGAACACTACATGCTGCAGTCCGAACAGCTCGACACGAAACTGGTGCTCGCGGCCAACGATGAGGTCGCGGCCGGCCTGCTGCTGCAGCGGATGCCGCTCAGTGGCACGGGCAACCTCGGTGGCGGACGCGACGAAGATCAGATCGGCTCGAACGAAGACTTCAACCGGATTGCGATGCTCGGCGCCACGCTGACGCGCGAGGAGCTGCTGACGCTCGATGAGGACAGCATCCTGCGCCGCCTGTTCTGGGAAGAGCAGCTGCGTCGTTTCGAACCGCAGCGCACGCGCTTCAGCTGCTCGTGTTCGCGCGATCGCGTGAACAACATGCTCATCGGCCTCGGCCGTGAGGAGATCGAAAGCATCGTCGCCGAGCGCGAACTCGTGGAAGTGGGTTGCGATTTCTGCGGTCAGCAGTTCCGCTTCGATGCGGTGGACGTCGGCCGCATGTTCACGCCGCCGGTCGACCTCGCGCCGTCGACCCGCACCCGCCAGTAGCCAGACGCCCACGCAGCCTTCGCGCGGAGCGCTCAGCCCACCGGTTCGAGCACCACGACGGGGATTTCGCGCGAGGTCTTGCGCTGGTAGGCGGCGTACGGCGGAAAGACCGCGACCATCAGCGCCCACAGCCGGGCGCGCTCTTCGCCGGCAGCAATCCTCGCGCGTGCCGGCAGCTGTTGCGTGCCGACCTGCAGGTCGACCAGCGGATGCTGCAGCAGGTTCAGATACCACGCGGGCTGTGTATCCGCGCCCCCTTTCGACCCGATGACGACGTAGTGCCCGTCCGCGCAGCCGTAGATCAGCGGCATAGTGCGCCGCGTGCCGCTGCGGCGGCCGACGGTCGTCAGCAGCAGACAGGGCGTGTCCGGCAAGCCGCCCGCCGCCGTTGCATCCCACAGGTGGCCCTCGCGCCCGCCGCTGTCGACGTAGACGCGGAGGTGTTCGGCGATCCAGGCTGCCAGTTCGCCGGCGGCGAGATCGCGCACGGTTTTGTCGACGTCGATTTTGCTCATGGCTTGCTCTCCAGACTGTGCCGTTGCGTGGCGGGCCTGCCCGATGTGCTGCGGCGAAGCATTTTGTCGGGCTCTAATTGTGTCGTGACGACATAGTTATTATTTGGCTATAGTGTTGTCAAGACGCCGTTTTCGCGCCGTTACCGGAGCCACGCCATGCCCGCCACCCTGTCTGCCGCCGACCTGAGTCAACCCGACGTGATCGCGAACCCCTACCCCTACTACGCAGCGCTGCGCGAACGTTCGCCGATCTTCGGCTACGAGGACTATCCGCCCGGCACCATCCCCGGCCAGGATGTACCGCGGCCGGCCTGGGCGATGTTGCGCTACGCCGATGTGCAGCAGGTCTGCCGCGAACATGAAATCTTCTCTTCGCGCGACGAAATGCAGGAACAGTCCGCGGGCACTACGCTGATGCTCGTCAATCACGACCGGCCCTATCACGGGATTCTGCGCGCGATGGCCTCGAAGGCTTTCACCGCGGCGCGGATAGCAAGCCTGACGGCGTGGATGACACAGACCGTGTCGCGCATGCTTGATGACGAGCCTATGCATGACGGCGAGTTCGATTTCATGCGCAACCTGGCGCCGGAACTGCCGGCCCGCGTGATGTGTCGGCTGATGGGCGTCCCCGAAGCGGACTATCGCGACATTCGACGCTGGGCCAATGCGTTCATGGTCACGGCGGAGAACGACGACGGCACGCCGCTGTCGCCGGCCGTGCGCCAGCAGTGCAATCGCGAAGTCGACGCTTATTTCACCGCAGCAGTCGACACCCGGCTGGCCGACCTCGCGCGCGGCGTGTCATTGCCGGACGATCTGATCACCGCCTTCATCGAGGCCGAAGAAAACGGCCAGCGTCTGTCGCGCGAAGAAGTGATCCGGTTCTGCGTGACGCTGGTCGTCGCCGGCGCGGAGACCACCACCTACTACCTCGGCAACCTGCTTGGCTATCTCGTCGAGATGCCGGCGCTGTTCACACAGCTGCAGGCGGATCGCGCGCTGTTGCGGCCGTTCATGGAAGAGGCGGCGCGCCACTCGGGGCCGGTGCAACGGCTGCATCGCGTCTGCGTGCGCGACACGGAAGTCGGTGGCGTGCCGATCAAGGCCGGTGACTGGGTCGCGATTTTCTTCGCCGCTGCCAATCGCGACCCGGCGGTGTTCGAGCGTCCGGACGAATTCCTGCTGACGCGACCGAACGCCAACCGCCACCTCACGTTCAGCCACGGTATTCATTACTGCATGGGCGCGAACCTGGCGCGGCTCGAATGCGAGACGATGATCAACGCCTTCTTCGACCGCGGTCGCGCGCTCGAACCGGGACGCTCGCCCGCGCGCCGCCAGACCGGCGGCTCGTTGAACTACGGCTTTGCGACTTTGCCGCTGCGCCTGATGCCGCGCTGAGTGTTCGCCGGCAGTGCGCGTTGCGCGCGCGGCACCGCCTGATCGAGGCTGCCGGGCCATTCGCGCGCGAGCTCGCTGACGGCGGCCATGAACTTCATGCCGTTCGCGAGATCCTCGTCGCTGAGGCGCTCGGCGATCCACGCGCAGTGCAGGCGGCCGTCATGCATCATCCGTTCGACGAAACGGATGCCCTTGCTGGTCAGGATGATCTGTTTCTCGCGGCCGGAGTTCGGATCCTCGACGAGGTTCAGCAGTTCATGGGGCGGCCGGGACAACGCGCGCAGCGCTTTGGAAATGGCAGAGTTCGTGACTTCGAACCAGTCGCCGAGAAAGCGCTCGACGTCCTTGCGCCGCATGCTCGTGCCGTCGACGCCTTCGGAGTGTATCAGCCACAGAATTGCCGCCTGCTGCCGCGTCAGCGTGCCGCTGCGCAGCGTATTCGCAATCGCATAACCGACGCTGTAATAGATCGGATAGAACAGTTCGAGCAGGCGCCCGGGCGCCTGGCGGCGTAACACGGAGCTGGCGGAGCGCGGTTTGGCGGCTTTCATGGGTATCGTCTGCTTCAGGCTGCAGGCCGGCGACATGCCGGACGTGCGCGTTCCACAGTGTAAGGGATAAGTCTCGCGGCCTGCGCATGACGGAGATCAGGCACAACGATGCCCACCGACCGACGCAATGCCACCGAACACGGGCTGCGCCGGCCACGGAGCGCACCGGGAACGGCGAGAAAGACATGGGAGCGCGCGGCGCCGAGGTGCTCAGGCCGCGAGTGCTGCCTGCATCACGCAGACTCGCGATCAATTGTTCTCTGCCACGGTGTCCGCGCCCTGCTCACAGCCGCTCGATCGTGATCCCAGCTGCGCCGTGCGCGCGCAACCAGTCGCCGAGACTGGCCGCCAGTGCTGCCGCGTCGGTGTCCGGCAACGTCGCCGCATACGCTTGCAACGCATCGGCCAGCTGACTCGCCGCCGCCGCATCGAGCGGCGTGACGCCGTTGGCGTGAAACCAGCGGACACTGTGGCGCACCGGCGGCGCGATCAGCCCGAACACCGCCAGCGGCACATAGACCGAATCATGCCGCCACGGAATGCCGGCGCGCCGCCCGGGACTGAACTGGAAATAGTCGCCCGCAGGCTCGCTGATCACCTGCTCAACCGTGCACAGCTTCATCCGTGGACCCTCGTGTCGACGCGCGGACCGGCCGGCTTTCCGGCGCTCATGCGGGGGCCGGGAGAACCCGGCTTTCGCGTGTGGCTGGCACAGGCTATCGTGCAGGTCATGATGAAAACCATCGCCGTCGATGCCGCGCGCACCCGCTACGTGATTCCGTTCTCGCGCCTCGCGCGCGCCGTCGGCGTGGCACTGATGGCGAGCGGGCCGCTGTTCCTGCTCGGTGTCGTCATGGCCGCGGCACCCACTCCCGTGCTTTACCTCACCGCCGCAGCCTCGGCGCTCGACGTGCTGATCGGCCTCGTGCTGTTCACCGGTGCGCGCCATGTCGAAGTCGACCGCGAGTCACGCCAGCTCAGGTTCGGCGCGACGGTGCTTGGCCTCGCACTGCCGGCGACCGGGCAGCAGATTCCCGTCGATACGCAGGCAAAGCTCATCGTCAGCGCCGCGCACCGGGAGCGTGCCACCCATGACGTGAGCCTCGAGCAGCACGGACAGCGCGCGCGTGTCCTGTCCTTTGCCAAGCGCGATCAGGCACAGCGTTACGCACAGCAACTCGCCGACGCGCTGCGGATTGCGGTGATCACCATGGACGCGGGAACCGGCGACGCGTGACGACGCGCGCCGCCCGCCGCCGTCTCACGCGCGCGCTGCTGGTGGTCATCACCATGCTGGTCAGCGGCCCGCTGCTCGTCGGCGCGCGCGGCGACATCAATTTCGACGCCGACTGGCGCACGGCCGACCGCAGCAGCGCGGGGATCGCGCCGCCGGCGGCGTCGACACCCGAGGCCGTGGTGCAGGTGTACGCCGCGCGCGCCTTCCACTGGCGCGGCCTGTTCGGCGTGCACACCTGGGTGGCGACCAAGGCCGCCGGCGCCGGCAGTTACACGGTGCACGAGGTGCTCGGCTGGAAGCAGGCGCGCGCCGGCACGGTCGTCGAATCACGCGCGGATCTGCCCGATCGCAGCTGGTACGACGCCGATCCCTGGCTCGTGCGCGACATCCGCGGGCCGGCCGCGGCGGCACTCATTCCACAGATCGAGGCAGCCGTTGCCAGTTACCCGCATGCACAGCGTTACCGCATCTGGCCGGGCCCCAACAGCAACACGTTCGTCGCCTGGATTGCGCGTGAGGTACCGGCACTGGGTGTGTCGCTGCCGCCGACCGCCATCGGCAAGGATTATCTCGGCGAGGGACGGTGGTTCGGCCCGGCGCCCAGCGGCACCGGCTACCAGCTGTCGTGCGGCGGCTGGTTCGGCGCGCTGGTCGCGCGGCGTGAGGGCATCGAGTTCAACGTGCTCGGACTCGTGCTCGGGGTCGACCTTCTGCGGCCGGCGCTGAAGCTGCCGGGCCTGGGCCGCGTGGGCCTTGCCGAGGACATCGCCGGCTGATCAGCGGATGTGCTCCAGCGGCAGTTCGGTCTTCGCGATGATCTTGCGCAGCACGAAGCTCGAATGGACGCCCGTCACGCCTTCGATACGGGTGAGTCTGCCGAGCAGGAATTCCTCGTAATAGGTCATGTCCGGCAGCACCGCCTTCAGCAGGTAATCCGCCGCCTGGCCGGTGACGATGCTGCATTCGACGACTTCCGGGAACTGGCGCACCTGGCGCTCGAAACCTTCGAAGCGCTCGGGCGTGTGGCGGTCCATCGTAATGCCGATCATCGCGGTGATGTTCAGCCCGAGCTTTTGCTGGTTCAACAGCGTGACGTGCCGCTCGATGATGCCGGCCTCCTCGAGCTGCCGGACGCGTCGCGCGCAGGGCGTCGGCGACAGCCCCACCTTCTCGGCGAGCTGCAGATTGGTGATGCGGCCGTCGGCCTGCATCACGGCCAGGATCCGTTTGTCGAGGCGGTCGAGCTTCATCGGCGAACTCCGGACGGGCGGGAATCGCCCGACATTTTCCGGATTCTAGTCTTCTGTGGTGATATTCACCAACAGAATCAATTTTGTTGGTGAATAGACGCAATATCAGACGCTCCGAATGGCCAATTTGGCGTCATTCACCACGCCTGCTTCCCTATACTGCCCGCCACTTCCCGGACTGCCGGGACCCGATATACCCGACGCCGCCGCGTCCGACACGGAGATCACATGCCCATGGCCGCCTTCGACCACCGCAAGTACCGCCCCTTCCGCCCGATCGGGCTCAAGGACCGCACCTGGCCCGACCAGGTCATCACCAGCGCGCCCGCCTGGTGCAGTGTCGATCTGCGGGACGGCAACCAGGCCCTGATCGAACCGATGAACGTCGCGCAGAAGCTGCAGATGTTCGAGATGCTCGTGCGGGTCGGCTTCAAGCAGATTGAAATCGGCTTTCCGGCCGCGTCAGGGCCTGATTTCGATTTCTGCCGCCGCCTCATCGACGGCGGTCTGATTCCGGACGACGTGACCGTGCAGGTGCTGACGCAGGCGCGGCCGGAGTTGATCGAACGCTCGTTCGAGGCGCTCGTCGGAGCGAAGCGCGCCATCATGCATCTCTACAACTCGACATCGACGGTGCAGCGCGAGCAGGTGTTCGGTCTCGACCGCGCCGGCATCACCGCGATCGCGACCGAGGGCGCGCGGCTCGTCAAACAGTTCGCGGCGCGCCATCCGACGACCGAGTGGACCTTCCAGTATTCGCCCGAGAGCTTCACCGGCACCGAGATCGACTACGCCGTCGAGATCTGCAATGCGGTGATCGACGTCTGGCAGCCGACGCCGGCACGGCCGTGCATCATCAACCTGCCGTCCACGGTCGAGATGGCGACGCCGAACATCTATGCCGATCAGATTGAATGGTTCTGCCGCCACGTGTCGCGACGCGACTCGATCGTCGTGAGCCTGCACACGCACAACGACCGCGGCTGTGCGGTGGCCGCCGCCGAACTCGCGGTGATGGCGGGCGCCGATCGCGTCGAGGGCACGCTGCTCGGCAACGGTGAGCGCACCGGCAACATGGACATCGTGACGATGGCGATGAACCTCTACAGCCAGGGCATCGACCCGCAGCTCGACTTCTCGCGAATGGACGAGATCATCCGCTGTGTCACCGCCTGCACGCAGTTGCCGGTGCACCCGCGTCACCCGTATGCCGGCGATCTGGTGTTCACGGCGTTTTCCGGCAGCCATCAGGACGCGATCAAGAAGTGCCTCGCCAGGCGCGCCGCCGGGGATCCGTGGGAAGTCGCTTACCTGCCAATCGACCCGAGCGATCTCGGCCGCTCCTACCAGGAAGTCATCCGCATCAACAGCCAGTCCGGCAAGGGCGGCGTGGCCTACGTGCTCGAACAGCAGGCGGGCTTCGAGTTGCCGCGCTGGCTGCAGATCGACTTCAGCGGCGTGGTGCAGAAATACGCCGAGGTCACGGCGACCGAAGTCGAGCCGTCGCGGATCGTCGAGCTGTTCGAACGGCATTACCTCGGCCAGCGCACCCCGTACGAACTGGCCGGCTACCAGGTCACGCGCGAACATGACGAAGACCGGCTCGTTGCCACTCTGCGCCATGGCGCAGCGACACTCACGCTGCAGGGCAAGGCGTCCGGCGTCGTCGGCGCCTTCGTCAACGCCCTCGAGCAGCACAGCGGCAAGCGCCTGGTGCTCATCGAGTACAGCGAGCACACCCTGAGCTCGAGCGCGGGTGCCGGCGCCGACGCGGTCGCCTATGTGCAGATCAACGTCGACGGCCAGCGCTACTGCGGCGTCGGCCGCAGCAGCGACATCGTCGAGGCGTCGTTGCGCGCGATCCTGTCGGCGGTGAACCAGCAGACGGGCGTCGCGCCTGGCATCGCTGCCTGAGCGAGCCAATCCGGCGTGGCCCCGCGCGGGCCACGCCGCTACTCTGCGACGCCGGTTGGCAAGCCGCGCCGCTGCTCCCAGAATGCGGCCTCGCCCGTCACAGCGTTGCCGATGCCCGCCGAACCCCGCCTACCGATTCACGACGTCCTGCCCGCGCTGCTCGACAGCCTCGCCGCACACACGCGCCTCGTGCTCGAAGCGCCCCCCGGGGCCGGCAAGACGACCCAGGTGCCGCTCGCCCTGCTGCGCGCGCCTTGGTGCACGGGTCGCATCCTGATGCTCGAACCTCGGCGCATCGCCGCGCGCGCGGCGGCGGGCTTCATGGCCGCCCAGCTCGGCGAAGCGGTCGGCGACACCGTCGGCTATCGCATCCGGTTCGAAAGCAAAGTCTCGGCGCGCACGCGCCTGGAAATCGTCACCGAAGGCATCCTGACGCGGCTGCTGCAGGACGACCCGACGCTCGACGGTGTGGACGCGGTGATCTTCGACGAATTCCACGAACGCCATCTGGCGAGCGATCTCGGGCTCGCGCTGTGTCTCGACGTGCAGGCCGCACTGCGGCCGACGCTGCGCCTGATCGTGATGTCGGCGACGCTCGACGGCGCGCGCCTCGCACACTTCCTCGACGCGCCGCGCGTGACCTCCGCCGGTCGCAGTCATCCGGTCGACATCGCGCATGTCGCGCTGAAGCCGCGCGAAACGGCGGAGCAACAGCTGCGGCGGGCGGTGCAGCTGGCCCTCGCCGAGACCGACGGGGATCTGCTGTGCTTTCTGCCCGGCAAGGGCGAGATCGAACGCGCGCGGCGACTGCTGGCGGATCTCGCCGTCGGCGACACGCGCCTCGAGGCGCTGCACGGCGAACTGTCGATGGCCGATCAGGCGCGCATCCTCCAGCCACATGCGGGCCGCCAGATCGTGCTCGCGACGAACGTCGCCGAGTCGAGCGTCACGCTGCCGGCGGTGCGTGCGGTGATCGACACCGGTCTCGCACGCGAGCCGCGCTTCGATCCGAACAGCGGCATGAGCAGGCTCGAGACCACGCTGATCGCGCAGTCATCCGCGACGCAGCGCGCCGGGCGCGCCGGACGCACCGCACCGGGCCGCTGCTATCGCCTGTGGCCCGAGAGCCAGCGGCTGGATCCCGCCACGCGCCCGGAAATTCAGCGCGTCGAACTGTCGGCGTTCCTGCTCGAAATGAAGGCCTGGGGCAGCGAGGCGCTGCGCCTGCCCGATCCACCGCCACCCGGTGTGCTCGCGCAGGCGCGCAGCCTGTTGCAGGCACTGGACGCGCTCGACGCCGATGGCCGCCTCACGCCACACGGGCAGCGCCTGCTCGCGCTCGGCGTCCATCCTCGGCTCGCGAATGCGATGCTGCGCGCGCCTGCGGCACTGAAGCCGCTCGCCTGCGATGTCGCCGCCGTGCTCGAGAACCGCGATCCGCTGCGCGGCGAGCAGGCGCGCAACGACGATCTGCGGCCGCGTCTCGTCGCGCTGGGCGCGCTGCGCGGCGGCCACGCCGGCCGCGACGGTGCCGATCGCGGCGCCCTGATGACCATCGATCAGGCGGCCAGACAGTGGCGGCGGCGGCTGTCGCTCGGCGATGGACCCACGACGCCACCGACGGCCTACGACATCGGGCACATCGTCGCCCTCGCCTATCCCGATCGCATCGCGCGCCGCGACGACGTCAATCTGCGCCGCTACCAGCTGAGCGGCGGTCGCGGCGCGCAGTTGAAGCACGAGTCCGGCCTGACCGGCGAACCGTGGCTTGCCGTGGCCGAGATCCGCTACGACGAACGCGACGGCCTGATTCAGCGCGCGGCGGCGCTCGATGCACGCGTGCTCGACTCGCTCTATCCCGCTCATTTCAGCGCGCGGCGCGAACTGCGCTTCAATCGCGAGACACAGGCGGTCGAAACCACCGTCGAAAAGCGCTTCGCGGCCATCGTGCTCGAAAGCCGCACGGTACCGACCGAACGCAATGCCGACACCGCGCGGATGCTGCAGGAGGCCATCGCCGAACTCGGCCTCGAGTGCCTGCCATGGAGCCACGCGCTGCGCGAATGGCAGGCGCGCGTGGTGTGTCTGCGCGAATGGTGTCCCGAGCTTGGCCTGCCGGATGTCAGCGACGCGGCGCTGGCGGCGGCGCCCGACGCCTGGCTGCCACAGGTTGTCAGTGGCCGCCTGCGCGTCAGCGAACTCGAGGCCGGCAGTCTGTCGAACGCACTGCACGCGCGACTCGACTATGCGCAGCAGCGGCTGGTCGACGAGTACGCGCCGACCGAACTCGCGGTGCCGAGCGGCATGCGGCGCGGCTTGAGTTACGAGATTGGGAAGCCGCCGGTGCTCGCGGTCAAACTGCAGGAGATGTTCGGGCTTGCCGACACGCCGCGCATCGCGCGCGGCCGCGTCGCAGTGCTGCTGCACCTGCTGTCGCCGCGGCAGACGCCGATCCAGGTGACCCAGGATCTGCGCGGCTTCTGGGAACGCACGTATCCGGAGGTCAAGAAGGAGATGAAGGGACGTTACCCGAAGCACCCGTGGCCGGACGATCCGTGGACCGCGACCGCGACCCACCGCGCTAAACCGCGCGGCACGTAACGCGCGATGTCGGGCAAGAGACGGATATCGCTACCGCGCACCGCACGGCATGATGCGGCGATGAACAGCGCGCCGCCCGACGGTTCACTGCCCGACGCCACCGTCAGCGTCGACCTGGCGTATCACGCGCCGTTCGCGTGGCCGCGCCTGCTCGCCTTTCTCGGCGGGCGCGCGATCGACGGCGCCGAGGCCATTGAAGAAGATTGCTATCGCCGCACCTTGCGCGTCAGCACCGACGGCGCCGTGACGAGCGGCTGGCTCGAGGTCCGCAACGGCGAGCACGCGCTGCGCGTGACGCTCGCGGCCACGCTGGCGTCGGCGTTGCCGCAGGTGACGGCGCGTCTGCGCCACGTGTTCGATCTCGATGTCGATCCGCGCGCGGTCGCGGCGGCACTCGGGCCGCTGGCGGCCGACGAACCGGGCCTGCGCCTGCCCGGCGCTTTCGATCCGTTCGAACTCGCCGTGCGCGCGGTGCTGGGTCAGCAGATCACGGTACGCGCCGCGCGCACACTCGCCGCGCGCTTCGCCCGGGCTTTCGGGTCCCCGATCGACACGCCGTTTGCGAACCTGAATCTTCTGTTCCCGGACGCCGCCACCGTGGCCGGCCAGTCGGTCGACGCCATAGCGTCGCTCGGCATCATCGGCGCGCGCACGCGCACGATTCTCGCGCTGGCCGAGGCGCTGGCCGGTCGCCACCTCGTCCTGGCACCCGGCCAGGACGCGCCGACCGCCATCGCCGCCCTGAAAGCGCTGCCCGGCATCGGCGAGTGGACCGCACAGTACATCGCGATGCGCGCGCTCGGCGCGGCGGATGCTTTTCCGCATACCGATTACGGGGTCATGAAGGCCCTGGACGAGAAAAACCCGCGCCGCGTGCTGGCGCTGGCCGAACCGTGGCGACCGTTCCGCGCCTACGCGGTGATGCATCTATGGAGGAGTCTCGGATGATTCGCTACACCGTCTGCGCGTCCCCGCTCGGTGACATCCTGCTCGTGGCCAATGCAGACGCGCTGACGGGCCTGCACTTCGTCGACCAGAAATACCTGCCGGAAAAAACGTATGAATGGGTGCGGGACGGCTTTCTGCCAGTGCTCACCGAAGCGCGGCGGCAACTCGCGGAATACTTCACCGGTGAACGGCGTGAGTTCGATCTGCCGCTGGCGCCGACGGGCACGGAGTTCCAGCAGGCCGTGTGGATGAAACTGCGCGAGATCCCCTACGGTACGACAACGAGTTACGGCGCGATTGCGCAGCGTCTGGGCCAACCGACGGCCTCGCGCGCCGTTGGTGCCGCCAACGGGCGCAATCCGCTCGGCATCATCGTGCCCTGTCATCGCGTGGTCGGCAGCGCTGGCTCGCTGACGGGCTATGCGGGTGGCCTCGAGCGCAAACAGGCCCTGCTCGCACTCGAGCAGGGCCAGCAGACACTGCTGCCCTCAGGCTGAACGCCGCCGCCCGGCGGCCAGTCGCGCAGGCGGCGCATGACGTTCGTCGCGCATACCGCCTTCGGTGGTCTCGAAACGTCCGATCACGGCATGCATCCGCTGCGCGCTCTCCGACAGCGTCGACGCCGACTCGTTGTTGCTTTCCGCCAGCTGGAAGTTGTGCTTGCTGAGGCGGTCGAGTTCCCGGACGTGGCCGGTCACGCGCTGCATCGACGCTTCCTGCTCCTGCGAAGACATCTTCATCGCGGCGAAGATCGCATTGACCTTCTCCACCACTGAACTGATCGACTCGAAAGCCTCGCCGGTCGCGTGCACGTCCTGCGCGCCGCGCTGGACCTCTTCGACGCTGCCCTGAATCAGTTTCTTGATGCTCGACGAAGCCTCCGCCGACTGCTGCGCGAGATTGCGCACTTCGCCGGCCACGACCGCGAAGCCGCGACCGTGCTCCTGCGCCCGCGCCGCCTCGACCGCCGCATTCAGCGCCAGCAGGTTGGTCTGGAAAGCGATCGACTCGATGAGACCGACGATGTTCTCGATCTTCTTGCTCGACTCGATGATGGAGTTCATCGACTTCTGCGCCTTGTTCAGGACGACTTCGCCCTCTCCTGCGCGCTGCTTCGCCTCGCTCGCGAGGGCACCGACCGCCACCAGCGATTCCGCGCCCCGGCTGATGCCCTTGGAGATCAGGTCCGCGCCCTCGAGCGTGCTGCGCAACGCACTGAGCTGCTCGTGTGCCGCACCGGTCACACTGCCGGCACTGTCATTGACCTGGGTCGCCGCGGCGCTGACCGCCACCGCCACCTGGCGCGCTTCGTTCATCATCTCGCAGAGCATCACCGCCGAGCGGTTCACCGCACCGGCGAGCACGCCGAGGTCACCCGGGAACTGGCGCTCGATCCGGCGCGTCAGCACGCCGTTCGATTGCGCGACGACCACCGAGTTGATGCTTTCGATCGCGCCCTCGAGCGACGCCATCGAGGAGTTGATGGCATCCTTCAGCCGCGCGAGGTCGCCCTTGGCCTCGACATCGACGCGGGCCGCGAACTGCCCGTCCGCCATCTGCTCGATCGCCTGCTGGATGCCGGCGAAGGTGCGATCGAGAAAGCTCATCGCATCGGCGACCGACTCGCGAACGCGGCCGCGGATCGATTCATTGACCTGCACATCGAGTCGGCCGTCGCGGATCGCGTGCATCACGCGTTCGATCTCGACCAGCGTTTCCTCAACGCATCCGGCCGCCAGATTGACCCCCTGGCAAAGCTCGCCGAGATCGCCCTGCAGCGTGAGTTCGACCCGTCGCCCGAACTCGCCGCGCGCCACGGCCTGCAGCACGCCATTGCAGGCGGCGACGGCCGTGCGTGTCTCCTCGAGCTGCGCTTCGATTCTGAGCGCCATCGCTTCGGACTCTGCCCGCGCCCGGTCGGATTCGACCTGCAGTTTCTCGGCATCGGCCCGCGCGCGTTCGGATTCCCCGCGCGCCAGCTCGGAGTCGACCCGCGCCTGGTCGGATTCGGCGCGCGCGCGCCGTGCCTGTTGCACCTGGAACAGCGACAGCAGCAGCAACAGCCCGGCCACGACATAGCTCGCCAGCAACGACATTTGTGTCGCCTTGATCGCCGCATAGTACTGATCGAGATACATCGCGCGCAGTCCGGCGGGTTCACCGGCGGCATCGAGCAGTTCCTGCAGACGCGTCGTCGCGCTCACGCTGAGCGGCGTCAGGCGGCCGACGACATCGGCATGCAGCTGCAGGGGTCCGCGCAGCGGCGAGTCACCTAGCCATGCCAGGTCGAGCGCGGCCGAGGCGGCCGTGCCGCTCTGCAACTGCGCGGCGGCTTCATGCAGGCGCGCGAGGCCGGCCGGCACGTTCCCGTCGACCTGCAGCTCATCGGCGAGCCGGGACAGGGTGGCCTTGATGTAACCGGTCGAGTTCCGCAACAGGCCGGTGATGCGCTTCGTCGCGTCGACCTCGACCCGGATTTTCGCGAGCTTGTCGCGATAGGCGTCCATGTCGGTCACTGCCCGCGCGCGGTACGCCTCGTCGACGAAGCCGGGATGGAAGCCGACGAGCCCGGCGGCCTTCTCCATGTCCTGCAGCGTGGCTTCGAGAAAGTCGTAGTGCCGGGTGATGCCGAGCTGGACGTTGCGCTGTTCGCGCTGGAGCACACCCGCCAGCGCTTCGAGCTTCTCGAGGTTGCGCTGGTATTCGGCGTGAAAGTCGTTGTCGACATCCGGTTTGAGGGCAAAGACCGCCGCCAGCGCGCCGAACAGCAGGACATAGGCGCAGGCGGTCAGACGATCGAGTTTCTTCATGGCGATCCTTCCTCAATTCTGCGTGGCGGCCGCGAGTTGCGGTGCCTCGCCGGTCAGTGAACGCAGGAACTCGACAATCAGGGCGATTTCATCGTCCGGGATCGTTCTGCCGAGCTGCGAGGAACCCATCACGCGCACGGCATCGCCGAGCTTGTCGACCGTGCCGAGATGGAAGTACGGCGCCGTCAGTTCGACGTTGCGCAGGGACGGCACCTTGAACACGCCGGCGTCGGCAGCATTCTTGGTGATGTTCTGTCGCCCCTTGTCGACATCGGTCTGGATCTCGAACGCGGCCTGCAGTGCGCCGAACTTCTGGTACAGGTTGCCGCCGACATTGACGCCCTGGTGGCAGGCCACGCAGCCATAGCTCTTGAACAGGGCATACCCCTTCTTCGCGTCTGTATTGATCGCGTCCGTCTCGCCGAGCAGGAAGCGATCGAACGGCGCCGGTGTAATCAGGGTTTCCTCGAAGCGCGCGATGGCGGTGGCGATGCGATCCTCGTTGACGGTGGCGTCGCCGAACGCGGCCTCGAAGGCCTGACGATAGTCAGCGTCCTGTTCGAGCTTGGCGATCACCGCCGGCCACGCCGCGCCCATTTCGAGCGGATTGGTGACGGGGCCCTTGGCCTGGTCGGCGAGAGTGGCCGCGCGGCCATCCCAGAACTGGCGGAAGTTGAACGCGGAGTTCAGCACCGTCGGCGCATTGATCGGCCCGGTCGCGCCCTTGATGCCGGTGGACGTCTTCAGGCCGTCATCGCCGCCCTTCGCGATGTCGTGACAGGAGGCGCAGGACACCGTGTCGTCGCCCGACAGGCGGACATCGTGATAGAGCCGCTGGCCGAGGCTCACCATCGCATCGGGCTCGGCGGCCGGGGTCGGGGTCAGTGCGCGCAGCGGCTCGGCCGACAGCGCGTCGCGCTCGCGGTGCAATTGGAGCATCACGGGGCGTGCGGCCGCGTCACGGAAAGCGGCCTCGTGATCGACCTGCTTGCAGGCCGCAAGCCCACTCAGCAGCGCCGCGGCCGTGAGCAGGCCGGCCGAGCGGCGAATACCGGCAATGGCCGTCGGCAGCCCCGGGCGTGCCGCGAAGAGAATGTGCGGGTGTGACTTGTGCATCGATATATCCATCTGTTTTGTAGGCAGAAACGACCGCTGCAGCGGGCAGGCGGCCGCACGTTGCGCGCGGCGCGCAACGCGATTGCACTAATCAGGTGCGCACTGCGTATCGGCGATGGGAATGGCAACTTGATACCCCGAATAGGGGTTGTTGCAATGCATCAGTCGGCGGATCGGGGCGCGGCGCCGAGACCGGGAGTCGCCGGGTCGCCGAAGTACGGCGCCGCACGGCGCGCGCATCGGTCAGCGCATCAGGGCGCCGCCGTTGGGGCTCAGTGTTTCACCGTGATAGAAGGCGGCGTGCCCGGACGCGAGAAAGACCACGGTCGCCGCGATCTCCTCCGGGCGACCGAGCCGACCGGCGGGGATCGCCGTCTCCGCGGCCAGCGCATCGGTCAGTGCGAGTTCCGAACGCAGCATCGGGGTGTCCGTCGGCCCCGGAGCGACGGCATTGACGCGCACCGCGGGCGCGAACTCGCGCGCGAGACTGCGTGTCAGCGTGATCACGCCCCCCTTGGCCGCGGTGTAAGGCGCGTACTGCGCGCGGCCGAGGTAGCCGAGTTCGGAGGCGATGTTGATGATGCAGCCGCCCTGCGCCGCGAGCATCGTCGGCAGCGCGGCGCGACAGCACAGGAACACCGATTTCAGATTGGTCGCCAGCACGTGGTCCCATTCGTCCTCGGTGATGTCGAGAAACGGCTTCACGAGCACGACGGCGGCGTTGTTGACCAGGATGTCGAGGCCGCCGAAGGACGCGAGCGTGGTCGCGAACAGGCGCTCGACCTCACCGGCCTGGCTGACGTCCGCTTCGATGGCGATCGACGGCGCGCCGCAGGCCGCGACGACGGCCTGCGCCTCGGCGCCCCTGCCGAGATGGTTGACGGCGACTGCCGCGCCCGCGCGCGCCAGCCCCAGCGCGATCGCGCGCCCGATGCCGGTTGCCGCGCCGGTGACGAGGGCGCGCCGGCCGGCCAGATCGATCTGCATGCTCACACCACCGTCAGGAACGACACTGCGTGAGCGCCGACGAAACTGTCGGCGCGCCCCGGCCCCTCGGTGATGGCGCCGTAATCCTCGTCGAGGATGCGACGCAGGCGGTTGCGGTGATAGGTTCGCAACAGTTCGCGCAGCGGCAGCAACTGTCGGGCATCGTCGCCATAGAGTTCGCGGTGCAGCGCCGGCAACCCGTACCAGGGCACGGCGGCGCGCTGATGATGCGCATTGTGATAACCGAAGTTCAGTGTCAGCAGATTCAGCACCGGCCAGCGGGTCGACACCACGTTCGAATAGGTGTTGGCCTGCTCGTACTCACGGTCCTTGCCCTCCATCGGCACACGCTCCTCGTCGTCCTGCACGAAATACTGATCGAAGGTGTGATGAAAGGCGTCGAAGAAGTTCATCACGGTCAGAAACAGCAGAAAGCCGAGTGCGTAGAGCGCGAGCGCGCGCGGGCTCGCGGCGTAGAGGGCGGCAAACAGCGCCAGCCGGCTCCCGAGCACGACGAGCACACGGCCACGCCGCGTGCGTTCGGCCGGGTTGATGAACGGTCGCACGAGCACCTGGTATTGCATCAGCAGTTCGATTGCCGGCACGTACATCCATTCCAGCACGTAGAACAGGCGCCGCAGCGGGGCCGGCAGGCGCAGGAGCACGGTCTTGTAATTGAAACGCGTCACGTCCGCGCGATCGCGATGATGACGCAGGTGCATGTGACGGATGCGATCGTAGGACGCATAGGCCGCGCCGCAGATCCACGCCATCAGTTCGCCGGTGTACCGGTTGTGGCGGTGTTCGAGGAAAATCGTCATGTGGGCCGCTTCGTGAATCAGGTAGGCGGCGATCACCATGGTGCTGACGGTGAGGCCCAAGCCGGCCAGATTCAGCGCGACGGATGGCCGGGTCAGCAGCAGCAGGCCCAGCGCGTGACCGCCGACGGCGTAACTCAGCGCGAGCACATTGGGCACGGTGCCGGCGGCATCCCGCATCAGGCGGGTGGACTGCAGGGACAGGGACATCGGTGACCTCGGCGGAAAATCTTCAAAAATATGATTAAAATTGAATGCAAATTTCCTGCCGATGAGTTCTGAAGGGGTGCCGGAACGGTGTTTTGCCGAACAATCAGCTATTTAAAGCAGCCGCCGGAAGACGGGCAGGCTGGCGGCACCTGGCGCCGCGCACCGCAACCGGGGCTCCTGCCCCGCCGCGGTGCAGCCCGGCGTCTCCGATGAGCGGGCATCGTGAGGCCCAGATCGCCTTTGTCGGCGCCCTGCGCAAACTCGACCGGCACTGGGCCGACACCTTCAACGACGGTGATTTCTTCGATCTGCACTATTCGGCACTGTTCACCGAGATGTGGTTGCGCGATGGCCGCGCGGTGCCGCGCACCGAGGCGTATGCGTTCATGCAGTCGCTGAGTCCACAGACCGCGATGAAGTATCTGAACCGCGCGCTGGCCGAAGGCTACCTGCTCGAGGTCGACAACCCGGAGGACCGTCGTTCGCGGCTGATCGCGATGTCGCCGAAACTGAAAGAGCGGCTCGATGCGCTGATCGACTACGCGCTCGCGGAGTTCCGTCGGGCCCTGTGAGCCCCCTGCATGGCGTGTGCATCGCGCGATCGCCTATGCTCGGGGCCACGCCCCGCGCCCGAGGCTCTGATGACGCTCAGCTTCCGCCCACTCCACCCGCTGTTCGCCGCCGAGGTCGGTGCCGTCGATCTCGCCACCGTCGTCGCACCGGACACGCTCGATGAAATCCGCGCGGGCATGCACCGCTACGGCGTGCTGGTGTTTCGCGCGCAGACCCTCGACGACCACACCCAGCTCGCCTTCGCCGAGCGTTTCGACGGCTGCCTGCACGCGAAGACGGGCGCGGCAGCGCTGGGCGCGAACCGCTTCGGCAACGAAGCGCTCGTCGACATCTCGAATGTCGACGAACGCGGCGACCTGTTGATGGCCGACGACCGCCGGCGTCATTACGGCCTGGCCAACCGCCTGTGGCACACCGATGCATCGTTCGTCGAACCGCCCGGCCGGTACTCGATGCTGTCGGCGCGCATCGTGCCGCCGGTCGGCGGCGACACCGAATTCGCCGACATGCGCGCGGCGTGGGACGCGCTGGCGCCGGACATGCAATCGAGGCTGCTGCCGCTGCAGGCGCATCATTCGATTGCGTACTCGCGGCAGACGCTCGGTTTCGAGTTCTCGGCGGAAGAAGCCGAACGCCTGCGCGGCGTCATTCAACCGCTGGTGCGGGTGAACGCCGTCACGGGCCGACGCTCGCTGTACCTCGCGTCCCACGCGTCGCGCATCGTCGACTGGCCGCTGCCCGAGGGCCGGCTGCTGCTGCGCGAACTGATGGAACACGCGACCCAACCCGCCTTCGTCTACCGCCATCAGTGGCGCGCGGGCGATCTCGTGATCTGGGACAACCTCGCGACGATGCATCGCGCGACGCCGTTCGCCGATGGCGAGTACCGGCGCGAACTGCGGCGGGTCACGACGCTGGATGTGCCCCGCGTCTGAGCCACTGCAGCCGAACGATTAGGCAAGTCCGGCGGGGGTGCATCGGGGGCTGAAGATCCCGGGTTTCACTGCGTTGCACCCGGGCTACACGGCAGCACGAAGGCTCGAAGTAGCCCGGGTGGAGCGCGCAGCGCGCAACCCGGGATCTTCGTCCGCAAAAATCTGCCGCGACGTTCGACTTCGCGGCAGCGGCACGATCAGTGCCCGTCAGCCTGCGCCATGAACTTCGACAAATCGACGTTCTCGCCGACCGCGAGGTCTTCGCGCGCCATGAACTTCGGCTTCACGAACCACACCAGCAGCGGCAGCACGACCAGCGACAGCACCATGTTGATCAGCATGATGGCGACCAGCAGCATGCCCATGTCGGCCATGAACTTCAGGTCCGACAGGAAGTACCAGGGCACGATGCCGATCAGCATGATCGTCGCCGTGAACATGATCGCCTTGCCGGTCGTCGTCAGCGACTGGTAGATCGCCTTCTTCAGATCGTGGTTGTGCGCGGTGTATTCCTCGCAGATCCGTGACAGCAGATAGATGCCGTAGTCGATGCCGACGCCAACGCCCATCACCGCCACGATGGTGGCGTTGATGTCCATGCCGATGCCGAGCAGGTGCATCGACGCACCGAGCATGAAGTTCGACAGGTTGACGGGGATCAGCAGCAGGAAGCCGGCCACGATGGACTTGTAGGCCATCGTTGCAATCACCAGCACCGCCACGTTCACCAGCCCCAGGATGAACCAGTGATAGCGCTCGACGACGCTGTTCATCGCCTGCTGCAGCGCGATCACGCCCGTCCCGAGACGCACACGGAAATCCGGGTGATCCTCACCCACGAGGTCGACCGCGCGTTTGGCGCTGGCCAGTGCCGCATCGACGGTTTCCTGCTTGTTGTCCTTGAACCAGACCGACACCGTCGAATTCTGGAACTCGAGATCCGCGATGTGCGCGAAGTTGACCGGGTTCGTGCCCAGGGTCGCCGCGAAGCCCGCGGTGCTGACGGCCTGGTCGGTCGGATCCAGGATCTGCCACTTCGGATTGCCACCCGAGAACAGGCGATAGACTTCCGCCATGTAGTCGGCGAACGACAGGGTCGCGCGCGGCGGCATCACCGGGTCCGACTCCATCACGGCCTGAATCGTGTTGGCGACCCGCACGTATTCGGGCGTCCACGCCGCGCGCCGGTCGTTCTTTTCGATTTTCGACTCGAGCACGATCTCGAGCGTATTCATGCCCGGGAAATGCGCATTGATCGCACGCACCGCCGTATTGAACTCCGAGTCGTACCACAGCAGGCCACTGCCCTCGACCGGATTGCCAATCTTGATCAGCGAGTTGACGTAGACCGACGCAATCCCGATCACGATCGTGACGATGGCGGTGGCGATCGCCGGCTTGCCGACGGTGATGCGCGCGATGCCGGCGAGCGCCTTCTCCTCGAGCAGGTGAATACCCGATTCCTTCTCGGCCCCGCCGACGATCGAATCGATGTTGCCCGGCACCGGCAGGTAGGACAGCAGGATTGAGATCAGGAACACGCCGGTCGGGATGATCCACAGCGCCCAGGCGCCGCAGAACAATGCGTGGTTGACCATCGTCGTGATGGGGGCAACGGCAATGAAGATGATGCCGAACACGTCGGTCATGATGCCGAGGATCGACGGTGCCATCATGATCGCCATCGTCACCTCGGCCGCCTTGCGCCGGTCCTTCAGGTGCATCAGGATTTCGTAATAGCGTTCCGTGTACTGCACGCAGTGCGAGAACGAGCGCGCCACCAGCAGCAAGGGCACGATCATCAGCAGTGGTTCGACCGGACGGTCCAGCCAGCCGATGAAGCCGAAGCCCCACACCGCGGCAACTGCCGCACACACGATCGGCGTCACCACGCCCGCGACGTTGCGCATGTAAAGCACGAGGGCCACGATCAGCGCGCCGACCGTCACGCCGAAGATGCTGTAGGTCTGCTTCTGCAGTTTGTAGACCCAGCCGGTCAGCACCGGCTGGCCCGCGAGGTAAACCTCGTGGTCGGCGTCGCGCGCTTTTTCGACGAGCCCGTGCACGTAATCGAAGGCCTCGCCGTAATCGATCGAGTCGAAGAACGCGACCGTGATCAACGTGGCCGTTTCGTCCGGCGACACGTAGAACGTGCGCGCGTTCGGCGACATCGACACGCGACGCTTGAAGTCGGCGACGTCCTCGGCGGACTTCGGCGCCTTGTCGTCCATCAGCGGCCGCAGGTCGACGCCGTCCGGCGTCGCTTCCGCGTAGCGCAATTTTTCGGTGGAAATCGAGATCACGGTGTCGTGGTCGACCTTCGGCGTAAGGTCGACGTCGCGGGTCATCTGCCAGACCTTCTCCAGCGTCTCCGGCGTGTAGATGTCGCCGCTCTTCCGCTTGATCATGATCGACATCATCAGCGGGTTGCCGAAATTCGGGTGGTCGAAGTAGACCTGCACGTACGGATCGTCGGTCGGCAGCAGATCCTTGAAGATCGTGCGGATGTCGACTTTCGGTATGCCTGCGGCGAACGCCAGCGTGACGAGAATGAAGGCGATGCCCACCGATGCGCGGTGGTCCATGACCCACTTGGCAAGCTTGAACCTCATTGACCTCGTTCCCCTGCTCCTGAAGCTTGATCTGGGCCGCGACGGATGTGCGCTCGCCGCTCGAGGGCGGCAGCGCACCGGGCCGGGACGGCTGGGCCGTCACGACGGGTGTCGCGATATGGCGAAGGCAGTTCGGGTCCGCTTCATCAGTGCCCGGCGTGAACCGGGTCTGGAGGAGCGCGTCAGCGCGGATGCTGAATGGCCGGATGCTCGGGACTGCGCGTACAGCGCGGCATTCTATAGGGTTGTCGCAATCCCCCGGAAGGGGGATGGGCTTTGAATCAGGCGTGTGCAGTGCAGCGAAAACGCGTGCGGGCTGACGGTTCGAAGGCGGCGACGGAGAGACGGGCGGATCGGCTACGACCGGCACGACGCCGGACCGCTTGCCCCCGCACAGTGGCCGGCCGCGGGGTGTTGTTGCCCCGCGGCTGGCCCTGCGTGGCTCAGCTGACTTTGACCATCAGCTTGCCCTGGTTTTCGCCGGTATAGAGCTTGCGCAAGGTCGACACCGCGTGCTCGAGACCCTCGTGCATGTCAACGCGGAACTTGAGCTTGCCCTGCTGCATCCAGCCGCCGAGCGCGGTGATGGCTTCGGGATAGCGCGCCGCGTAGTCGAGCACGATGAAGCCCTGCACCTTCAGCCGCTGCATCAGGATCATCGGGTAGTTCTTCGGACCGGGCACTTCGGCGGTTGCGTTGTACTGGGAGATCAGTCCGCAGGTCGGGATGCGACCGAACAGGTTCATCTGTTTGAAACACGCGTCGAGGATGTCGCCGCCGACATTGTCGAAATAGATGTCGATGCCGTTCGGGCACGCCTTCTTCAGCGCCGCGGCCACGTCTTCGGTCTTGTAGTTGATCGCGGCATCGAAGCCGAGTTCGTCGACTATCCATTTGCACTTCGCATCGCTGCCGGCGAGACCGACCGCGCGACACCCCTGGATCTTGGCGATCTGGCCGACGATCGAGCCCACCGCCCCCGCCGCAGCGGACACCACGACCGTCTCGCCCGCTTTCGGCGTACCGAGGTCCATCAGGCCGAAGTAGGCGGTCGGTCCGACGACGGCGAACAGGCCGAACGCATCGGCGACGGCCACACCGCCCAGCGGGCCCATCTTGTTCAGCATGCCGGGCGTGCCGATCTGGTATTCGGCCCAGCTGCCGAGCCCGCTGACGATATCGCCCTGCGCGAAGTCCGGATGCTTCGATTCGACCACCGTGCCGCAGACGACCCCGCGCATCGCCTCACCGATGCCGACCGGTGGCATGTACTGGTCCATGTCGCTCATCCAGATGCGGTTCGTCGGGTCGAGCGAGAGGTAATTCATGCGCATCAGGAACTGGCCGTCGGCCGGTTCCGGCACGGGCTCCTGATCGAAACTCAGGACGTCGTCACCGATCACGCCCACCGGGCGCTTGCGCAGGCGCCATACACGATTCATGTCTGCCACTGGCCTTCTCCTTCGAAGATGCTTGATCTGGATGCAAGCGGTGCTCACCGCGTCGATGCCGCGCCTGGCGCGCGACCGATGCCGCATCTTACGCGATGGGCACGCGGGCCGGCTCACAGCCGCCACGCCGGCCTTGTCCGACCTGCCAATTGCCGTCACGCTGTGCGCCCAGAACCGGCCGCCCGGTTCGACCAGCCCGGAGCAAGCCCCCCAGATGACCCCACACACCCCCGTGTCGCACCCCATTCACACGCACTTCGACGGCCGTCTCGTGATCGTCGGCTTCGGCAGTATCGGACAGGGCGTGCTGCCGCTGATCCTGCGCCATATCGGCGGCCTCGCGCCGACGCGCATCACCATCGTCACCGCCGACGAAGCCGGCCGCGCGGAGGCCGACGCCCTCGGCGTGCGTTTCCTGCTGCAGCCGCTGACGCGCGAGAACTTTCGCGCCGTGCTCGACCCGCTCGTCGGCGCCGGCGACTTCCTGCTGAACCTGTCGGTGGATGTCTCGAGCGTCGCGCTGATCGAATACGCGGGCGAACATGGCGCCCTGTATCTCGACACCTGCATCGAGCCTTGGCCGGGTGGCTACACCGATCCGTCGCTGCCGCCGTCGCTGCGCTCGAACTACGCGCTGCGCGAGAGCGCGCTGGCGCTGCGCGAGCGGCGCCCGGGCGGTCCGACCGCCGTCATCACGCACGGCGCGAACCCCGGGCTCGTGTCGCATTTCGTCAAGCAGGCGCTGCTGAACATCGCGGCCGACACCGGGGTCGATGTCACCGAGCCGACCACCCGCGCCGCCTGGGCCGCACTCGCGGCCCACCTCGGCGTGAAAGTGATCCATATCGCCGAGCGCGACACCCAGGTGTCGCTCGCGCCGAAGGAAGTCGGCGAGTTCGTCAACACCTGGTCGGTCGACGGCTTCGTCAGCGAAGGCTGTCAGCCGGCGGAACTGGGCTGGGGCAGTCATGAGCGCGCGCTGCCGCCCGACGGCCATCGCCACGATTTCGGCTGCGGCAGCGCGATTTACCTGCTGCGACCGGGCGCCGGCACCAGGGTCCGCAGCTGGACCCCGATCGAAGGCCACTATCATGGCTTCCTGATCACGCACGGCGAATCGATCTCGATTTCCGATTACCTGACCGTGCGCGAAGGTGCAGAGGTGCAGTATCGGCCGACCGTGCACTACGCCTATCACCCGTGCGACGCAGCGGTGCTGTCGGTGCACGAATTCGCCGGCCGCAACTGGCAACTGCAGTCGCGCAAGCGGATTCTGATGGACGACATCGTGTCCGGCATCGACGAACTCGGCGTGCTGCTCGCCGGCCACGCATGCAACGCG
This sequence comes from Gammaproteobacteria bacterium Ga0077536, assembly GCA_001464935.1. GTDB lineage: Bacteria > Pseudomonadota > Gammaproteobacteria. The sequence continues at coordinate 45,841 of LNEL01000056.1, read as the reverse complement.
TACTGGTTCGGCTCGCAGTTGTCGATCGATGAAGCCCGCGCGCTCGTGCCACACAACAGCGCCACCAGCCTGCAGGTCACCGTCGCCGTACTGTCCGGCATGATCTGGGCGATGGAGAACCCGGATCGCGGGATCGTCGAACCGGACGAGATCGATTTCCGCCGCAATCTCGAGATCTGCCTGCCCTATCTCGGCCCCGTCGTCGGGCAGTACTCGGACTGGACGCCGCTATATCAGCGCGGCGCACTGTTCCCCGAAGACCTCGACGAAAGCGATCCTTGGCAGTTCAGGAACGTGCGGGTCTGAGCGCGGCTGCCCGGCGCGCGCCGGCCACCGCGAGGAACGCCGCCAGCAGTGCGATGGCCGGCGGCGGCAGCGGGACCTGAACCGGCGCAGTCACTGGTGTCAACGGTGGCTGGACGTCCCAACCGATGTCATCGAGCGCGGCGACATCGAGCGCAGTGAAGGTCTTGCGTGAGCCGACGAGCAGCGTTGGGTCCATCGCGGCTTCCTGACCGCCGCTGCTGATGCCCTCCGCCCAGTGGTCGCCGGCTGCCGTCAACGGGACGGCGCCGCCGTGCGCCGCCATCGCCGCGCTGCCGGTGAACACGCCACCGCTGACGAGCCGGAACCAGGACGCCGCGACGCCCAGACCGAGCACATGCCCGAGTTCGTGCAAGGCCACCGAATAGAGGTCGTGGCCGCTGAAGGCGTCGCTCGTGGAGACGTCGGGATCGGCGTACCAGTTCAGGCTGCTGTTGAAGACCAGCATGCCGCCCCATGGCGCGAATTCGGTGGCGAGGCCGCCCGAGGTCGGGCCGGTTTCACCGCGCGAGCGCGCGTTGTCCAGAAACGCCTGCGTGCCGCTGACCTGGAATCCACCAAAGCCGCCGAAGCCGAGTGTGGAGCCCAGCGCCGCATTGGCGCCCGCATAGACGATCAGCGTATCGGCGGGCACGCTGAGGCCTGGCAGACTGATCTCGGCCAGCGTACCCGGATCGACGATGCGACCGGTGAACTGATTGACCCCGTCCGAGGTGATCGCGCTCAGCGTGTCGGTCACCAGCGTGGAGAAGTAACTCCCGGCCGCCTCGAGCACCGCGCGACGCGGCGCGGTGAAAAAGTCGCTGCTGTCGAGGCTGTAGTCGAACTGCAGCGAAATCGCGCTGGCCGGTGCGGGGAGCACCATGCCCAAGAGCGCACACACCCCCGCAAATCGGCTAATGGCCATGGACTTCAGTTTAAGGCACCGGATGACAGCCCGATGACAATGCGGGCGGCCGGCAACGCGTGACTGCGTGACGGATCATGCCGGCCTGATTGGCAAGTCAAGCGACCGCAGCGCCGCGGCGAGCAGCGCGATCGCGCGAGGGCGATAGAAGTCCTGGCGCGTCGCGAGCACGATGCGGCGACTGGGCACCGGTGCCGCAAAGGCCACCCGCTTGACCAGCGGGCTCGCATACTTTGGCGTGAAGGCGGTGGCGGGCAGCACCGTGATGCCGAGATTCGAGGCAACCATGCTGCGCAGGGTTTCGAGTGAATTGCCCTGCTTGGCGCTGTCGCCGGGCCGCGCAAAGCGCGAGCAGGCTTCGAGTATCTGATCGCGCAGGCAATGGCCAACACTCAACAACAACAGGTTCTGCGCCATCAGTTCAGCGGCCGGCACCTGCCGGCGCTTCGCCCACGGGTGCTTCGCGGGGACTGCGATCGCGAAGTCCTCGTCATACACCGGCAGCGTCTCGATGCCCGGCGCCTCGAACGGCAGCGCCAGGATGGCGACGTCTATCGACCCCTCGCGCAGCATGCGGTCGAGGTTGTCGGTCATGTTTTCCTCGATGTCGAGCGGCATGTCCCGCGCGGTCTCGCGCAGCGCGGCCACGAGCTCCGGCAACAGGTAGGGTGCGATGGTGTGGATCACGCCGAGCTTCAATGGGCCGCACAGCTGATCCTTGCCCGCCGCGGCCACCCCCTTCACGCGCGAGGCTTCGTCGAGCACGCGCTCGGCCTGCGCGATCACCTGGCGCCCGATCTCGGTCACGACGATTTCGCCGCGGGTGCGCTCGAACAGCGTCACGCCGAGTTCGTCCTCGAGGTGCCGGATGGCGGTCGACAGGCTCGGCTGGCTGACGAAACAGGCGGTCGCGGCCCGCCCGAAGTGCCGTTCGCGCGCCACCGCGACCGCGTAGCGCAATTCCTGCAGCGTCATCCGTCCCGTCCTCCGATAGGCAATGCCTATGGCAACGATACTAACAAAAAATTGGCAGCCGCCGACTCATCGCCCGTAAGCTGGGCTCCACTTCGATTCATCAGCCCAACAGGAGACTCCACATGTCGAACAATCGTGAAGGCCAGCGGGTGCCGAACGTCACGTTCCGGATCCGCGAGAACTTTGACTGGAAGAATGTCACGACCGACGATCTGTTCAAGGGCAAGACCGTCATCGTGTTCTCGCTGCCGGGTGCATTCACGCCGACCTGCTCGTCGACCCACCTGCCGCGCTACAACGAACTGGCGCCGGCGTTCTTCGCCAACGGCGTCGACGGCATCATCTGCATGTCGGTCAACGATGCGTTCGTGATGAACGAATGGGGCGCGGACCAGGAAGCGGCGAACATCACGCTGATTCCCGATGGCAACGGCGAATTCACCGAGGGCATGGGCATGCTCGTCGACAAGCGCGATCTCGGCTTCGGCAAGCGCTCCTGGCGCTATTCGATGCTGGTCAAGGACGGTGTCGTCGAGAAGATGTTCGTCGAACCGGACAAACCGGGCGACCCGTTCGAGGTGTCGGACGCCGACACCATGCTGAATTACATCAACCCGAAGGCGAAGAAGCCGGACCAGGTGGTGGTGTTCTCGCGCGAGGGCTGCCAGTACTGCGCCCAGGCAAAGGCGGCGCTGAAGGATGCCGGTTACGAGTACGTCGAGGTGCCGCTGGCGCACCAGATCCGCTCGAAGGTGGTCGGCGCGTTGTCAGGCGAGGGCACGGTGCCGCAGGTCTTCATCAACGGCGAGCACATCGGCGGCGCCGAAGCGCTCAAGGCCTATCTCGCCAAACGCAAGGCCGGCTGATTGCCGACACCGGGGGCGGCGCTGCGGCGCCGGCCCCGGCGCCGGACGCCCACCGTCCCGCCGGCAGCCAGCCCGCGGTAGACTGCCCGCCTCTCTCTGCCGGTACCCGCCCGCCATGAAGGCCCACACCGCCCTGTTCTACGCCAAGCTGATTGGCCTCCCGCTCGGCATCGGCGTGCTGCTCTACTGGGCGAGCCAGGAAGTGAGCCTGCGCGAGCGCCTGGCGTGGCGCTGGGAGCTCGCCGCCGGCACGGTGCTGAGCCTCGTCGCCATGGCGCTGCTCGCGCAGCGGTTCCGGCTCGCGATGCGCATCAGCGGCTTTGCGCTCACGCTGTCGCAGTCGCTGCGCATCAATGCGTTGTCGGCCTTCTATCATTTCTTCGTGCCGCTCTCGATCGGCTCCGAACTGACCAAGTTCGTGCAACTGCGCCTCGCCGCACCTGAGCGTGGCAGGATGCGCGCAGCGGGCGCCATCCTGCTCGATCACGTCATCGGTTTTTCGGCGCTGCTGGTCATCCTGGCCGTGCTGTGGGCCGGTGGCGCCTCGCTCGGCATCGGGATCGATGCGGCGAAGGTGGGGCTCGCGGCGCTGGTCGTCAACGTCATCGGCGGGATCATCGCGTGGCGCATGCGCGATCGCCTGCGACCGATGGCCCATGAACTCCTGCGGCGCGTGACCGCGCATCGGCTGGATGCGCTGCTCGGCCTGCTGTCGTCGGCCCTGATGCAGATGCTGCTCGCGGCCGCGATCCTGCTGCCGGCCGACGCCTGGGGCATCGACATCACCTACGCGGCCCTGCTGTTCGTGCTCGCCGCCTCGTCCCTGCTCGCCGCCGTGCCGGTCAACGTTGCGGGTATCGGCGCCGCCGAAGTCGCGGGCACCGGGCTCTTCATCGCGCTGGGACTGGGCTCGAAACAGGCCGTGCTGCTCGTCTCGCTGCTGTTCTGTTACCGCCTGCTGTTCGCGGTGCTGGGCGGAGGCTGGGACTTCTTCGCGACGCGCCGCGCGCGAAGCGTGGCGGTCGAACTCGTCGAGGACTGAGCGGAGCGGCGAATGCCGCCGGGCGGGAACGGCGTTGCGCGCGGCGCCTCAGTCGGCGCTGTTGGCGTCGTCGCGGAAGATGCGCCGGGCCCGGGCCTCCGGGCGCGCCATGCGGTTGGGGATCAGGCGCATCAGCCAGTTCACCGGCGCCAGGCTGCTGCGTGCATAGCAGTGCAGGGGTTCGATGTCGGCCCCGACCAGCGACTTCGCGTCATAGGAACCGAGCCCGAGGCAGATGTAATCATTGCCACGCTCGATGCCGATGCGGATCACTTCGTTCAGCAGATGAAACCACTCGTTGCCGGGCGGCCCCGCATCGCGGCCGAAATAGGTCGCGATGGTCTGCGCCTCATCGAACAGCACCATGCCGTGTGCGACCGTGCGTCCGTCGCGCTCGGCCGCGACGATGAGGCGGTTGTCGGCCGGCATCCGGCCCAGTGCTTCGAAATAGCGGCTGCCGATGCGCTCGCGCTTGAAGCTCTTCGAGCGGTCGTACATCACCGCGACCTGCTCCGCCCACAACGCGGCGCGATCGGCAAATTCGGCCAGGCGCACGGCGCGCTGCCCGCCGCGCTCGACGCGGTCAAGACGGCGCTTCAGATCCTTGCGATAGCGCGAACGCATGCTGTCGAGATACTCGGCGTAGGTCTTCCAGCGCACGCGGATGCGCGCGAGCGGCATGTTGGACGTCAGGTTGTAGCCCTCGGCGAGCAGTACATCGGCATCGGCTCGCTCGTGATCGAGGAAATCGCGAATCACGAGCAGACGGCTGCGCGCCTGCCGCGCGATGTCGCCGACGGCCCGGCCGAGCTGGCGGATCAGCGGCCCGCGCTCGAGGCCGGCACGCACCGAGATCGAATGACTGGGCACCAGCGGCGACGCGCACTCGGTGACGCAGACCTGCAGGAAGCCCGGAAACGCGCGACGCAGTATCGCCGCCGGTCCCTGCAAGGCCGCCGGCAGCATCTGCGTGAAGTCCGTCGTGATCGTGTAGACGCAGGCCTGGGCCAGGATGCGGTCGGCGCTGTCGAGTATCACCGGATAGAAAAAGCGGCAATCGTTGATCCCCGCCGCTTCGATGGCGGCGAGATAGGCGTGCGAGCGGGGCGCGGAAGCGCTGCCTGCCACTTCATCCCAGGCAGCGGCATCGATACGGGTGATCGAATCGAAAATCTGCAGTCGGCCGAGCGCCGGTTCGTGCTCGTGCTGAGCGCTGCGCGGCGCCGGCCGCAGCGTCGAGAAATCCGGCGCGGCGGTCGGCATGGGCCACGCCTCGATCTGGCGCTGCAGGGGTGGGAGATCGAGGGGCGGGCGGCTCATGAGTGGCGGGCAGACTAGCACGCGGGCCCGCGCACGGTCACGAAACGGGCCGCGGCAGGCGCTCGCTCAATCGAGATCCCGCAGCGCCGCGGCCGCCAGCTGTTCGACGACGTTCACGTCACCAATGTGCTCGCTCAGCAGCAGCGCGAGCTTGGCCAGGAACAGCGCTTCGCGCGCAGGACCGGCGCAGTCCAGCGACTGCGCGAGCAGGCTCCACAATTGGTCGAGACGTTCGACCGGATCGTCCGGATTGTTCATGCACCGTGTCCCAGCATTCTGGCCAGCGCAGCATCGAGCTGCGCCAGCGTGAAATGACGCCAGCGCGCCGCGATGTGCCCGTCTGGCCGCACCAGCCAGGCGACCTCGGGCGTATCGAGCGCGAGCGCAGCGGCCACTTCGCCATAGAGATCGATTGCGACCTCCCCCGCGCGCGCGCCATGCCTGGCCGCCGCGACCCGGATGAGCTGCAGATCACGCTCCTCGGCCGAACCCGCCAGCGGGTTGTCATGCCGCAGCAGCAGCACCGGTCGCAAGCCCTGCAGGTCCAGCAGATGGGCATCGCGCAGCCCGCCGTCGACGGTCCGCAGCGCGATGCGCGGGTTCGGCAGCGTGGCGCCAGGCACGGGCGCCGGCGGCCAGGCGTCGCAATCGGCGGTCTGTAACGACGAAGCAGGAAAGGTGATCGCCGTCGACTGTCGTGGATTCACCAGCGTGCGCGCCGAGGCGCGGGAGACCGCGAGGCTCAGCGCGGCATCGCGCATCAGGGCATGACCGGCGGTGGGCGGCGACATGAACAGCGTGCTCTTGCGCGCCAGACGGATGTTCTCCCGCGCCGCGTACACGCGCTCCTCGCTGTAGCTGTCGAGCAGCGCTTCCGCGCCCTGCCGCCGGATCACGGCCGCCAGCTTCCAGGCGAGATTCGCTGCGTCATCGATACCGGAGTTGAGCCCACGCACGCCGAAGATCGGGACGAGGTGGGCCGCGTCGCCGGCGAACAGCACGCGGCCCTCGCGATAGCGCGGCAGCGTGAGGCAATGCGCGCGATAGAGACTGATCCAGACGAGTTCATAAGCCGGCGCGCGACCCAGCATCGCGAGATGGGCGTCGATGCGCGCGCGCACCCGGGACTCTTCCTGCTCGAGTTCGGGGTCTTCGTCAGGGCCGAGCTGGTAGTCGACGCGCAGTACGTTGTCCGGCTGGCGATGCGCGAGCAGGGTCGAACCAGGATTCGACGGCGGGTCGAACCAGGCCAGCCGTTCGACGGGCCAGTCTTCATCGAGCACGATGTCGGCGATCAGATAGCGCCCTTCGTACGAATTGCCCTCGAGTTCGAGCCCCACCGCGTCGCGCACCGTGCTGCGCGCCCCGTCGGTGGCGACCACATACGCGGCATCGAGCAGGTGACTGCCGCCGGGCGTGTCGACGGTCAACGTGACCTTGTCAGCGTGCTGTGACACCCCCGTCACGCGCGCGTGCCAGCGCAGATCGACGAGCCCCGACGCGAGCGCCGCATCAACGAGGTACTGCTCGGCATGGCACTGCTGCAGATTGATCATCGGCGGATGCTGCGCGGTGGCTTCGTGCGGCATCTCGAAATGCAGCACTTCGTGCCGGCGCCAGAAGCTGCGCCCGCCGATCCACGGCAGCCCCTTTGCGAGCGGGCGTTCGGCGAGCCCGAAGCGCGCCCAGATCTCGAGGCTGCGCCGGGAGATGCAGATCGCGCGACTGCCAACACTCACGCTGTGGCGGGCTTCGAGCACGATGCTTGGCACGCCATGCCGGGCAAGGCCGCACGCGAGCGTCAGCCCGACCGGCCCACCGCCGACGATCGCAACCGGCGCGACGGGCTGGCGCGCAGCCAGGTCAGGCGGCGGCTGGAACGGATAGACCGGAAAACCGGCGTAGAGCGGATGGCCGACAGTCATGACGAAGTCGCGCAGCAAAGTTCGGGCGATCCTACACGACCCTCGCCACGCCTGGCTCGACTCAGCCGGCGCCCGGCACTGCCCGTTCGGCCACCCAGGCCTCCAGCGCGTCCGCCCGCATTGCGGCCCCGAACAGATAGCCCTGTCCGCGTCCACAGCCCATCATGCGCAGCAGATCGCGTTGCCGCTCGCGCTCGATTCCTTCGGCCGTCACGCTGACGCCGAGGCTTCCCGCCATCGCGACGATAGCACCGACGATTGCAACATCGCTGACGTTGTCCGGCAGGTCGGCGATCAGCGAGCGATCGATCTTCAGCACATCGATCGGCAGGTGCTTCAGCAGCCCCAGGGCGGAGAAGCCGGCGCCGAAATCGTCGATGGCGATCTGCACGTCGAGTGCGCGCAGTGCCGTGAGAATCTGGCGGCTGGCGTCCATCTGCTGCAGCACGCTTTCCGTCACTTCAATGGCGAACGCACCTGCGGGCACCGCGTGGTCGACGAGCGCCGCCTTCAGCTTGATGACGAAATCCGGCTGCGAGAACTGGCGACCGGACACGTTGACCGCGACCCGCGGCACCGGCAGGCCGGCCTGCTGCCAGGCAGCGATCTGGCGGCACGCGGTCCGGATTACCCAGTCGCCAAGGCGATTGATCAGGGCGCCCTCTTCCGCGATCGGAATGAATCGCTGCGGCGACACCGGTCCCAGTTCGGCGTCCTCCCAGCGCAACAGCGCCTCGACACCGGCGAGCGCGCCGTCGGCGAGCTGCACGACGGGCTGGTAGTGCAATTCGAGCAGGTTCTGATCGAGGGCGCGCCGCAAGCCCTGCTCGATGCTGAGTCGCTCGCGCGCCCGCATCGACATCGCCGGCTTGAAGTTCAGGGCGCAGTTGCGCCCGAGGATCTTCGCCTCGTACATCGCGCTGTCGCTTGCCTTGATCAGGGACGCGGCGTCGTCGCCGTGCGCCGGAAACAGCGCAATGCCGATACTCGCCGAAATCGAGATGTCTTCTCCCGACACGCAGGTGGGACGCCTGATCTCGCGCAGTATCTTGTCGGCAATCGCCTCGATGTCATCGTGGGCGCCCAGGTTCGGCAGCAGCACGACGAATTCGTCGCCCCCGAAGCGCGCCACGATGTCCTGCTGGCGCACGCTTTCGCGCAGCCGCGCCGCGACATGCCGGAGCTGGGCGTCACCCTCGCCGTGGCCCAGCGTGTCATTGATCAGTTTGAAGCCGTCGAGATCGATGAACAGCAGCGCGAGCTGGCGGCCGGTGCTGCGCGCGAGGGCAATCTCCGCCTGCAGGCATTCGTCGAGCATCCGTCGATTGCCAAGCCCGGTCAATGCATCGTGATAGGCGAGATAATTGAGCTCGCCCTGCGCTTTACGCAGCGCGCTGAAGTCATTGAGGATCAGCACGTAGTGCCGAACGTCGCCCTGCGCGTCACGCACCGTGCAGTGCTGCTGCCACGCGACGAACAGTTCGCCGTTGGCCTTCAGATAGGTCACCTCGCCCTGCCAGCCGTCGGCCCGGTCGTCGGGCTGATCGCCGCTCGCCTGCTCGTGGCGTCGACGGGCCACCTGCAGATCGGCCGGGTCGCGTCCGACCACGGCCTCCGTCGGATAGCCCGTCATGCGCGTGAAAGCCGGATTGACCGTCACGATGCGCGCGGCACCATCGAGAATCACGATGCCTTCGACCGAGCTGTCGAACACCACTTCGGCCTGGCGCAGCTTTTCGTCGTTGAGATGGCGACGCGTGACGTCGCGCAGTACACCGATCAGGCGCTGGCCGCCGGCCGACGACGTCGCGTACTCGCTGGCGTGCAGTTCGCCCCAGCCCGACTTGCCGTTTGCGTAGTGCATCCTGACGGTGCGGCTGGTGGCGTGCGAGCGCTGCAGGTCTTCCAGCACCGCAGCGCGGTCATCCTCATGAATGCAGTGCATGAAGGAGTCCTGCCCGCCGCTGAAACAGCGGGGCCGGCCGCCGAGCAGGCGCTCCATGTGCCCGGCGACCATCATGTCATCCGTCGTCGTTTCCCACTCGAACACGCCCAGCGCAGCCACCTCTATCGCGAGCCGCAGGCGCTCTTCGGCGTTTTCGAGCTGTCGCTCGATCGTGCGCCGGGCCAGCGCCATCCGCACGGTCGCGCCGAGTTCCCGCAGCTGAAAGGGCTTGACGAGGTAGCCATAGGGCAGACTGCGCTCCGCGCGCGACAGCGTGGCTTCATCGGCATAGGCGGTCAGGAACACGATCGGCAGACGCCAGCGCTGACGCATGGCGAGTGCCGCGGCCGTGCCATCGCTGCCGTGATCGAGATGGATGTCCATCAGCACGAGATCCGGCTGCAGCCGGTCGGCATCGCGCACCGCGCGCTCGGCCTGCGAGGCGATGCCCACGACCTCGTATCCCAGGGTCTGCAGGCTCATCTTCAGATCCAGCGCCACGACGCGCTCGTCTTCCACGATCATGATGCGCTGGGTCATGCGTCGGTCTTCCGTTACGGCGTGAAAACGATGTCGAAACGCGTGCCGGCGCCACGCTCGATACTCAGCTCGCCATCCAGCTGATCGATCAGCATCGGGATCAGCTGAAACCCCAGCGACTGGGTATTGCCAATCTCCACCGACTCCGGCAGCCCCGTACCGTCATCATCGACACTGAGGCATACGCTGGTCTGGAGCTGCGCGATGCGTACGACGACCCGACCCGTCGCGCGCCCGTGGAATGCGTGCTTGATGGCGTTCGTCACGAGTTCCGTGACGAGCAGCCCGCAGGGCACCGCGCGCTGCGGGTCGAGTGCCGGACCGTTGGTGCACAGACTCTCGAACTCCACGGCGATCGGTGAGCGGGTGGCGCCGACGCTGTCGTGCAGCAGTCGGATCAGGCGGCGCAAATAAGCGAGAAGATCGATCACCGAGGCGTCGCTGCGTTCATAGAGCAGTTCATGGATAAGCCCCATCGCCCGTACGCGCATCTGGCTGTCCGCGAGTGCCTCCTGCGCGCTCGGGTCGGCCGTGCGCTGCTGCAGGCTGAGCAGGCTCGAGATGACCTGCAGATTGTTCTTCACGCGATGATGCACCTCGCCGAGCAGCGCCGTCTTGTCGGCCAATGCCCGTTCGAGCGCGGCCTGCGCCGTCTTGCGCGCCGTGACGTCGATGATTGTCGCAATCACATGGCCTTCACCGCCGACCTCGACCGGGTTCAGCGCGATCTCCACCGGAAACTCGCTGCCGTCGGCGCGCAGCGCGTACAGTTCGCGGCGCCCGGCCATGTCGCGCGCGCGCGGCGCGGCGAAAAAGGTCTGGAACAGATCGTGATGGCGTTCGCGATAACGCGGCGGCATCAGCGCGTCGACGGTCGCGCCGACGAGTTCCTCGCGGCCGCGACTGAACAGGCTTTCGAGTGCGCCATTGATCAACACGATGCGCCCCTGGGCATCGACGACGGCAGTGGCACCGGGCGACCCCTCGACGACCTGCCGAAACCGCGCCTCACTGGCGCGGAGCGCCTGTTCCCCGGCAGTGCGACTCGAGATGTCGATTGCAGATGCGACGAGCTGGGTGATCTGCGCATCGCCATCGGGCAGCGGCGCGAGCATGAAATCGAGTGCTATGCGCGCATTGCCGCGACCGCGCACGACGATGTCGGCCCGGACGATCTCGCCCGCTGCCGCGCGCGCCACGCTGTCCGCCAGCCAGCGCTGCAGGTCCGGATCGTGCGTCCACCACGGGCACTCCCAGAACTTGCGTCCGCGCACATCGTTGATGCGCAGGCCCGCCAGCGCCAGCGCGCGACGGTTTGCTTCGATCAGCGTGCCGTCGGGCTCGAGCACACCGACCATCGCGAGGAGGTTTTCGAGCAGCTGTCGCATCGGGTCGTGGGAACCATCCAGCGCGGGTGTTCAGGCCAAAAACATACGCACACGATGCGTAACATAACGTGCATAGGACACATTCGATATGCCCTGAATGGCGCTTTTGGTCGCGCAATCGACGCGCTGATCTGCGGCGGCGATACGCGCAATTTCGCCAGTCGGTGCAAGTGCCGATGCACTGTCAGTGAAGCGCTGTCAGCGCAGTCGACGCGCGCATATCCGTACGCCATGACGCGGATGCGGCAGGCGTGCGATCCGCGCCGGCTTCGTGATGTCGCATGCAGGCCTCGCGCGCGGCGCAGGCGCGAGCGGACCGGGCGCGGACGTGTCGTGGTGATGAAGTGAGAACCTGCGAGGTCATGCACCGCGCAGAACCCACTGCACGGGCGAGTGCTCGGGCAGGATTTCGCGATGACACCGGGGAAGTCGGTGCGGATACGGGCATCCCTGATGCGCCATGGCGGTGCGCGGCTCTCGTGTCGGACAGCAAGGGGCGGGGCCGGGGCAGCGCGTGCTGGACGGCCGGATCCGTCTATAGTTCATTTCAATGACGATGTCGGGTCGCAAAACGGTTAGCGTGTGCGGCCGCGCTGACCGACCCGGCATCACGGACGGCCCGCCACTCGTCAGGCGACACAGGAAGTCATATGCCTCAGCAAGACCTGTACATGAAGCTGTCGGATCAGTTTCAGGACGCGGCGCTCGATCCGCGAGCCTGGCCGGACGCACTGTGTGCGGTCGCCGATCACCTCGGGGTCGACGGCTGTCAGTGTCTCGCCATCGAGGCGAGCACCGGACACGTTGCGTTCGGGGCGGTCGGGCGCGTCGACCCGGCCGCGCAGCGCGAGTACGAGGAGCATTATCACGCGCACGATTTCCGCCGCCCCCGCTACCTCGCTTACGCGCCGCTCACGGCGTTTACCGACCGTGACATCTCGACCCCCGAGGAGCGCCGCCACAGTCCGTTTCACCAGGAGTTCCTGGTTCGTCATGACTGCGGCAACGTGATGCTCGCGAACTTTCCGCTCGGTGAATCACTGACGGGCGTGCTCGCGCTCGGACGCTCGCTGTCGAAAGCCGACTACGACGACGTCGCACGTCGGCGTCTGGAGGCGCTGTTGCCGGCGGTGCGCAATGCCGTTCGCACGCGCCTCGAAATCGATCGCCTGCAGGTCCGCGCCGTGGCCCTCGAGGCCTTTCTCGACACCTGCGATTTCGGCGTGTTTCTGCTCGATCGCGGCGGCCACATGACGTATGCGAACGCCGAGGCCCTGCGCCTCCTCGCGCCCGGCGACTGTCTGCGCGTCAAGCAGGCCCGCCTGACGCCCGTCGATCCGGTGGCATCAGGACACTACGGAGGCATGATGTTCGCGCTGCAGCAGACCGGGCTCGGCGCGGCCGGCGCTGGCGGCGTCGCCATGCGGCTGGCGCGCGCCAATGGCTTGCCCGGGGTCGACATCTGCCTGCGCCCGTTGCGTCAGACCGGCTGGGCTGTGTACGGGCATGGCGCGGAATATGCGCTGGTTGCCGTCGATCTGGCCGCGCGCCCGGCCAACCTGCATACGCTGTTGCGCACGCTCTACGGCTTTACCGATACCGAGGCTCGCTGTGCGGGCCTGCTCCGCGAAGGCCTGTCGGTCGACGAGATCGCCGCGACGCTGGACGTCGCGCGCGCCACGGTCCGCGTGCACCTGCAGAGCCTGTTCCGCAAGACCGACACGAGCCGCCAGGGTGAACTCGTCGCCAAGCTTCATCGCGGCATTCCGGGACATCCCGGCCGCCCGTAGCGTACCGGCGACGTCCACGCTCCGCCCGCAGCCACGCGGGCGGTGCATTGATATCCGGAGGACTGGCGAGGGCCGTTGCCGACAGTGGCTGTGGGGGACCCTACTGTTGGGTGGCCGCCTGCACGCGCGCTTCCTTCGCGCGATGGAATTCGTGACAGGTGATGCAGGTCGAGGCGAGCTGGCCCTCACCGGCGCTCGCACCGCCGTGGCAGGTGCGGCAGGTTTCGATGCCGGGCAGATTGATGTCGGCGCTGGTGCCGGACTTCTCGACACCCTTGTGGCAGTCGCCGCAGGGCTGTGTCGCGTGCTGCTGATGGCTGAAGTGTGATTTCGGGAACCACGCGTGCGGAATGTTCACCGGCGCGAGTTTCCACGCATCGGCGCCTTCGCCGCTGCCGGTCGGCTCGGCCTTGTGGCAGACGCCGCAGGTGGTGTATCCGAGCATTTCGGACGTGGCCATCTGCGCCATGTCCCTGGCCCAGGCCTGGGCGTCCTTGCGCTCCTGCTCGCTCATCGGCTGGCCGGGCCGTCGCCGCAGCTGCACGCCGTCCGGCGCGAATTCGTTCGGATAGCCACCGCGCAGCGCCCAGCCGGCGAAGTAGTCGTCGATCGCGTGCAACGCGGCCTTCAGATCGCCGTGCGGCGCTTCGCGTTCGATGTCACCGGGGATGCTCAGCTGGTGGCACTCGTGGCAGTGGCGCTCGAAGGCGATGGGGGCCATGCGGCCGCCGCCCGGCTCCGCCACGTGGCAGTCGGCGCAGGCGAGTTTGACCTCACCCCGGGTCGGGCTCTTGATGCCGTCGGCCTTGAGGTGGGTGTCGTGCGGGAATTCGAGATTCGGCTGTTCCTTCAACTCGGCCTTGTTGTCGAGCGACAGGCGGAGTTCCAGACGCTTGTCGCCCACCGTGTGGACGACCATCGGTTTGAACTGCGGGTGGGCATCGCTGAAATCCTCGGCGCTCTCGAGCTTGGTGTCGGCGACGAGCTCCTTCAGGTCCGCATGGCAGGTCACGCAGAGCTTCTCGTCCTGGCGGATGATCGACGCCTTGCCCGAGTGCTCGTGGTGACAGCTGCCGCAGCGGAAGCGTTCGAACAGTCCGGCGTCGAGCAGCGGCTGCTCGACGTGATGGGGCGTGTTCTTGTGGCAGCTGAGACAGGCCTCGTTCTTCGTCGGCATGAACGGCGTGGTGTGGCACGCCTCGCAGCGCTGCGCGATGTGCGCATGCGCCTGACTCACTTCGCCGGACGACCACGCGTGATCGGACGGCACCACCGGCAGCTTGCGCAGCAGGTGGCCGACCGGATTGATGATCGCGGACAGCAGCGGCACCAGCAGGAACAGCACGGCAATCGTGCCGGCGAGGCCGAGCGCAAGCGGTCGCTTGTGCAGACCCGCCGCCTGCAGGCTCTGCTTCGAGCGCTTCAGCAGCGCGTCCTCCATCTCGCGGCCCCGGGCCGACGCGTCTTCCGACACGTCGACGGCGAGATCGGCGCCCGACGTGGCGCTGAACAGCAGTTCGAAGCTGCCGATCTCGACCTTGTCACCGGCCGTCAGCACCGCGCTCTGCACGGTGCTGCCGTTGTAGCGGAAGCCGCTGGCGATGCCGGTCTGCAGGCGGATGCGGCCGTCCGATCCCTCGACGAGTTCGGCGTGCGCGAGCGCCACGCGCAGATTCGGCAGGTGGATGTCCTGATCGGTCCCGCGACCGAGCGTCAGCCGCGACCCGCTCAGCAGCTGGTCCTGGTGGGTGGCGCCGCCCTTGGTCTTGCGCGTGATGTGTCTGACGAGGATGCGCACGGCGGCCTACCAGTAGAAAAAGACCGAAAGGATGTGCGTGCCGAGCGCGACGAGCAGGCCGACGGTCAGCGGCACATGCGCGTACAGCCAGAACTGCAGGCGCGCCTGGTACTGGATGTCACGCTGCACGCGTTCGACGAGCGCGCGCTTGCGGGTGATCAGGTCGAACAGGCGGCGAATGCGTTCGAGTCGCTCGGGGCCGGCCCCGTCGGACATCACCTGCCCGGCGAGAAAACCAATCGCGGTCATTTCCGTGTTCTGCACCTGGCTCAGGTCCGGGACTTCGCGTGCAATGCGCGACTCGAGCTTCTTGCGGATGTCGTCGAGCCCCTGTGCCAGGTGCGGGCTCGACGAGCGCCGCGCCGGATCGCCGAACAGCTGTTCGAGGATCGAGCCGCCGAGCACGGTCTCCTCGATCGACTTCAGCACGACCTGGTGCGCTTCCTTGCCGACCTGATCGGCCAGTTGCAGACATTCGCGATCGAGCTCGGCGACTTCGGCGATCATCGCTTCGCGCGTGATGCCGCCGCGATTCGCAGTCATCAGCGCCGGATAGCTGACGTAGGTGTACAGACCGTAGAAACCGCTCGCGACCACCAGCAGGGTGAGCACGTAGGCCAGCGAATGCACGTTCCAGCCGAGCTGGAAACCGCTGTGCAGCGTGGTGATGACGATCAGGGCGGCGCCGAGGTAAATGTGGCCAGACAGCCACGCGGCAACGTTCGTCGTGTTGCCGCTGTAGCTGCGCTTGCGCACGCCGAACCACGACAGCCAGCCGACGAGCCCGGCGCTCAGCGCGCCCAGCGTGTAGCCGAGCCAGGTGCCGCCATTCGGCGCATCAGCCGGGCTGTGGATCGCGTACGCGAGTATCGCGAGCGTGCACAGGCCCAGTGCCACCTTCAGATAGAAAAAGCCGCGATAGCTGACGAAAGACTCGTGCATGGCCTGGGCTTGCTAAATCGCGGGCGCGGCGTTCATCGGCGCAGCGCCATGAAATCCTGCGGACTGACGCGGATTGCCGCACCCGTCGGGCAGGCGCGCACGCAGGCGGGGCCGCCCTGCTGGTCTTTGCACATGTCGCACTTCACGGCCTTCTTGGCCAGCGTCTTGTCCTCGTAATGCGTTTCGGTACCTGGCGCGTCGCCCTTGCCGAACAGCAGCCACTGCCACAGGCTCGGCTTCTTCGGCTCACCCTTGACCGCCATCTGGATCACTCCGTACGGGCAGTTCTGCTGACAGTTGCCGCAGCCAATGCAGTTGTCGGCAATGAACACCTCGCCGTCGGGCGCGCGATGAATCGCGTCCGGCGGGCAGTCCTTCATGCAGTGAGGATGCTCGCAGTGGCGGCACGAAGTCGGCACGTGCACGTTGGCGAACGTCGGACCCGCCTCGCGATCGAGCAGCGACGTGCCCTTGTGCGTGTCCGCGCAGGCCTTCTCACAGTTGTCGCAGCGTACGCACAGACCTTCGTCGATCAACAACACGTCGGTCGCTTCGCCCACGCCCTGTTCGACGAGAAATTCGATCATGTTGCTCGAACTGCCGCCACCCTTGGTGCGTGCCGAGTCACGAAGACGTTTCTGCGCCTTTGCCTTGAGCTTGGTTTCGAGATCCGGGTACAGCGACATCAGCACCTTGAACACGGTGCCGTTGAGCCTGATGGTTTCGGTCGCCACCGCTGCGCGCACCGTCGCCGTGCGCGGCGAATCGGTGAGCAGGGCGAGTTCACCGACATAATTGCCGGATGGCAGATAGGCCGTGACGATTTCGCGCCCGCCGACATCGTGCGCGACGGTCACGGAGCCGGATCTGATCAAATGCAGCGAATCGCCCGGCTCACCTTCCTTGAACAGCGCCTCACCGGGCGCGAACTGCTTGATCGAGGCGGTATGGACCACTTCGAGAAGTTCATCATCGGGCACTTCGGGCGCGATCTGCATCTTGATCGCGCGGACCAGGAAGGCCTCGTCGATCGCGCGGCGCACGGATTCGACGGACTGGATCAGTTTGTTCATCGAGCGCCGCGGCGTCTCGATCAAAATGCAGTTGCTGCCGGCGGTGATCGTCGCGGCACGGCGACGGCCGGAGATCAGCGACATTTCGCCGAAGAACTTGCCGGCCCCGAGCGCGACGGTGTTGCTCGCGTCGTCGGGGTTCAGGCGAATGTCGACCTGGCCGCGCAGGATCGAAAAGAAGGTGTTCGTGTAGTCGTTGTACTGCACGACGACTTCGCCCGGCGCCGGCGTCCGGATATCCGAATCGAGCAGGAACTCGCGCAGTTGCAGCGGCGTCAGGCCGGCGAACAGCGGAATGCTGCGCTGGATGTACTCGATGGCCTGGTTGACGTTCGTCAGACCCGGCAGGTTCGCGAACTTCGCGCGCAGCAGGCCTTCATCGGCCGGCGCGACATCGCGTCCGCAGATGAACTCGACGACTTCATAGCCCTGGTTGATGCACTGTTTGATCAGCGGGTAACCGGCCAGGGCGCCAATGATGTAGAGCCCCGGGACATTCGACTCGTAGCGCGGGGACACCGCCGGCACCGCCGACGGATCGTCGCTCGGAAACGCGATCCCGCATGACTCGACGAACTTGCGTGGCGGCAAAGCGCCGAGGCGGCCGATGATGCGATCGCAGAAAACCTCGGTGTCGCCTTCCCGGGTCTTGATCCTGAATTTCAGGCGGTGACCGCTCGGGTCGCCGTCGGGCAGTGCTTCAACTGCGGCCGGATTGGCGTTGTAGATGCATTCGAGGGCACCGCTCTCGATGCCGCGCATGATGCCCTTGAGATTGCCCTCTTTCGCGCGCGCGAACTCGTCGCGGCGGTTCAGGATGATCACGCTGTTGTGGCCGGCCAGCGCCAGCGCGTTCTCGATGGCGGCATCACCGGCGCCGACCACGACGATCGTTTCGTCGCGGTACTCGTCCGGATCGTCGAGCTGATACTGCACGCAGGGCAGGCTGTCACCCGGTACTTCGAGCTTGCGCAGGTTGCCCTGCAAGCCGATGCCGAGGACGACGGCTTCGGCGTGTACTTCACCGCCACCGGCAAGCGTCAGCGTGAAGTTGCCCTTCTCGCCTTTGATCGTTGCGACTTCGGCGCCGAAACGCACGTTCGCGCCGTGACGTTTCACGCCTTCGTCCCAACCGCCGAGAATGCGTTCGCGGGTGCCGGCTTCGAAGTGCACGGACGCGCGCAGCGGCAGCACGCCCGGCTCGGCCATCACGTGCTTGCCCTTCTGGTAGCGAAAAATCGTGTTGGCGAGCTGCTTCGAGGCTTCGAGCAGCACGTGGGAGGTCTGGGTCTCGGCCGCGCGAGCGGCTGCCGAGAGGCCGCCGGGGCCCGCCCCGACGATCGCTATCTTGAATCGCTCCTGGGGCATGGCGTCAGTGCAGCGCCGTCTCCAGGTTCTTCAGTTCCGCCACCAGCCGTGCCGGCTGATAGGCGTTCTCGTCCTTGAGTACGTCGTACAGCGTCTTGATCGCGGCATCCAGCCGCTCCCCGCGCGCCGCATCGAGATCGCCACTCGCGCGCATTGCGTCGACCAGCGAGGCCATGGCCATCACCGCCTGCTCGGCAGCGCTGAAATCCTGATAGTCGCCGCCGACACCGCCAGTGACGAGACTGTTCAGCACGGCGTTCATGTCGTCCTTGCTGAAGCCGTGGCCGACGATCTTCGACTGCACCTTCTGCAGCACACCACCGAGGCTGGCCGCGGCCTTCTTCGTTTCGTCCATCGACACGGTGGTCGCCTTGTGCAGCGCGAGCATGCCGCCGTGCAGGCTGTCGGCGAGCGCCGGATCGACGTGTTTCATCAGGTACAGCAGCATCAGCATGTTCGAATCATTGAATTGCACGGTGCCCGGCGGCAGGCCCGTGCTCTCGCGCGGTGCCCAGCGCTGCTTGGTCATCGGGTGATGGCAACCGTGGCAGTCGAAGAATGCGAACTCCGGAAACACGGCATTGCCCTGCCATTTCGCATTCTGGAAGAGATCGAGCGTGCGCCGCGCGGCGAGCACCTGGCCCACGGCCCAGACCTGCATGCCGCTGTAGACCTGCTTGCGGCTGCGATAGTCGGCGTCGATGCGGTAGTGCGCGGGCTGGATGTGCGTGAAGGTGTCGAGTTCGAAACTGATGCGCGGATGTCCGGCGCCCATGATCCGATGGGTGCCGAACTTGTTGTCGTTGCCCAAGTGGCAGGACAGGCAGAGCTTCGCGCGCGCGACCGGCTCTTCGGTCGGGTACATGCCGACTTTCAGATTGTCGGCGCGGCTCGCCTCACCCGTCACGTGCATGCCGAGCCACTTCGAGGCCGGGCCGTGACAGGCTTCGCAGGCGACACCATCGGCCACGTTGTAGCGCTTGCCGCGCTGCTCGGCCGGGGCGTAGTTCGTATGGCAGGTCAGACATTCGGGCGCGTTTGCCGCGCTCTCGAGTCCGAGGTTCTTCGCGATTTTCTGGCCCTGCTCGCCGATCAGCGACCGGTAAGCGCGGGCGTGATGGTCTTCGCGATGCCAGGTGATGAACTCGTTCTGCATGACCTTCGATTCACTGAGCGGTTTGGCGGCGCCGTGGCAGGTCGAACCCGAACAGGTCACGACGCCAAGATGCTTGGCCGGCGCGTCGGCGGCAGTCGCCGCGTCCTCGGCTTCCTGGGCCATGGCCCCGAAGGTCACGCCCGCCAGCATCAGGGCGCCCGCCAGTGCCAGCCAGGCGGGTACGCGGTGGGTGCGGCGATGCCGGATCACGGTGTCACGGTCCTTGCTCATAGCGTCGAAGCTCATTTGTCGGCGAGGCTGGCGGCCTGGCCAGCGCTCGGCATCATCGGTCCGGCGCAGCACCTTGCGCTGGGGTTATCGGTCAGCGATCGATTTTTCTTCACTGCGCGAGCTCCTGATCGAGCGCGGCCACCGCATCCGCCAGCGCGGCAGGGCGATAGGTCCGTTCGTCGCCGAGTGCCGCATAGACGGCATCGAGCGCCTTGTTGACGCGCACGTAGTCGCCGTCGGCAAAGCGGCCAGCCTCGTGTTCGGCGAGCAGCAGCGTCGACAGGCTCATCGCCGCCCCTTCGGCGGCGGTGAACGGCAAAGGCCGTTCGGCCGCGACCATCGCATTCAGCGCGCGGGCCACGTGCCGGCCATCACCGGCCTGTTCGGCGCGTGCACGCAGACTGGCGTCGAGCGCGGCGAGCGTGCGGTTCAGCGCCGCAATCGCGGCCGCCCGCTTCGCCGGGTCGTTCAGTGCGAGCTGCAGGGTGCGCGTCTCATCGCGCAGGCGGTCGGTCAACGCGGGATCGACGACGGCGGTAAGGCCGCGCAGCGCGACCAGCGGCGCGTCTATCAGCGTCGGCGCACCGGCGCGCAGGCCGGGCCGTGGCTTGTAACCGGGGTCGTCGCCGATCGCCTGATGGCAGGCGTGGCAGTCGTACTGTGCAAGTTCCGGAAAGATGCCGGCGCTGGCCTGCTTCGGATCGCCGACCTGCGTCAGCAGCGCGCGCGCCGCGCGCAGCTGGCCGGCCGCCCACAGCTGAAAGTGGCTGGCGGTCGGCTTGCGGCGCCGGTAGTCGGCATCCGGGTTGAAATGATAGGGCTGATTGACGCTGTAGGTGTCGAGTTCGAAGCGCAACCGCGGATGGCCCGCCCCGTAAATGCGGTGCGTGATCCGGCGCGTCGCGTCGCCCTGGTGGCAAGACAGGCACAGCGCGGCGCGGGCCTCGGGGTTCGTCGTCGGGAACATGCCGGCGGCGATGTTCGTCTGGTGTCGGGACGTGACCTGCACGTGCGCGCGCAGGAAACTGCCGCCCGGACCGTGACAGCTCTCGCACCCGACGCCGGCGTCGAGCCTGAACTTCGGCCCGCGCTGCGCCGCCGGCACATAGGTGCTGTGGCAAACGAGGCATTCGGGCGCCTGCGTCGCGTCGGCGAGTCCGAGGTTCTTCGCGATGCGCTGGCCGGCGTCGGAACCGAGCGACGCATAGGCCTTGGCGTGGCTGTCGTGCGCGTCCCAGATCCGACGCTCGCGCATCAACACGGTGGCATTGCGCCAGGGTTCGGCCGAGCCGTGGCATTCGGACGAACCGCAGGTGTCGACGCCCAGGAAACGGGCATCACGATCGGCAGGCAGCGGGGGCACGTCGGCGGCGAGAGCCGAACCGAGCAGCAGCGCGCAGAGCAGACCGAAAGCCGCTCGCACGCAGGTGGGCAGGCGCGTGCGCATCAGAATTTCAACCGCAGTTCGGCACGCACGCCGGCGAGATCATCCTCGCCTTCACGCATGCCGTAGATGGCGTCGGTGCGGAAAATCCAGCGCTTGGACAGCGGTCGCTGGTAGCGCGCGCCAAACGCGGCCTGGTCGCCTTTCGCGACGCGGCCCGCCTTGTTGTCCTCGCCGAAGGGTTTCAGGCCCGCGATTTCGAATACGACCTGCTGATCGAGATTGAACAGGTAGCTGACGCCGAGCGCGCCGCCGTAGGTGTCGTTCGCGGTGTCGTCCAGTTTCGGAAAGCCCGTGAGGCCGTCGGTCTCGAAGTTGATACCGGTGTTCTTCAGGATGCCGCCGGCGCCGAAGTCGCGGGCCAGCGACTGCGGCTTGTTGTAGCCGACGAAGAAGTTTGCGTAGGGCACGAGTGTCGACGGCAGGTGCGTGATCCAGGAGTTCTCGACCAGCACCAGCCAGCCGTCGGCGGTCTTGGCGAGGCCGCGGCCCGGGTCCTGTCCGAAGTTGCCGATCAGGCGCGTCGAATTGGACACTTTGCCGAACCAGCGCTTGGTGACCGCCAGCGTCGCATTGTGATAGCTGAAATCGCCGAGCCCGTCGGCGCGTGTGTCGCGCGTATAGCCGTAACCGGCCTCGATGTAGAACTCCCGTGACTCGATGAAGATCGCGGTGCCGTAGATTTCGGCCGCATGATCGTCGAACAGGTTGTTCGCCTCGCGCAGCGCGCCGGTCGTCACACGGTCGAAACCGCCGAACACCGTGACGTCCATGTTCGAGATGTCGAGCTTCGGGCTGTTCATCGCCGGCTTGGTGATCGCGCCACCGAGTATCGCGTCTTCCATCCAGATGCCGTTCTGGAAGAACAGCGGCATCAGGCCGAAGGCGACGGGGATGTCGAAGCTCTGGTATTCGTCGGTCAGGCCGTTGGCGATCTGGCCGAGGTCGCCTTCGAAGAAGAAGGCCTCCGGCGTCAGGTCGAACAGGCCTTCGCTGTCGCCGAAACGGTCGCGCTGGTTGCCCCCGAATTCGTAGCGCGTGTTGCGGCCTTTTTCGACGCGGTCGAACGGACGCAGGAACACGTGCACGCGTTCGGTCGCGGTGATCCGGAAATCGAGGTTGAGATTGAGCCGCGCCGCCATCTGCGCGGTGTCGAGCGCGCCGTTGTCGTTGTAGGCCATGCCGAAGCGCAGGTCGCCGAACGCGAGCAGTTGCAGGCGCGCGGGGTTCTTCTCGCCGATCAGATCGAAGTCTTCGCCCACCGGCCCGCCCTGGTACATCGGGTAGCCCCATTCGATCGGCGGCCGCGGCGCGTCGATGCGCGTCTTGCCACCGTAAATCGCCAGCTGGGCTTCGACATCGTAGGGCTTGTCGGTGTAGCTCGGGTCGGGCCCGAACAGCACCGGGGAGAATTCCGCGGGACTGGCTTCCGGCGACATCTCGACGGGCTTGCGCTCATGCGCATGATCGCCGCGGACCTTGCCGTCAGCGGGCTCGGGCACCGCGGGCGGCGGCGCCGAGGCTTCGCCACGGCGCGGCACTTCCGCGACGGCGCTTCCCGCGGCAAGCGCGAGACTGGCAATCAAAAATACGACGCCGATGCGCGTCATGCTTGTCGTCCCCCTGCGTGCCGCGGCGGCCGTGCCGCGCGGCGTCCCCGTCATCCTGCGATGACGTACGTTGCTTTACTTGATCTCGAACTCGGCTGCGGCCGGGTGCAAATCGATCATCCATTCGTTGATGGACTGTTCCATGTCGATCGTCGCCCCGACGAACTTCATGAAATAGATCGGCTCCGCGCGGCTGCGCATGCGCGACTGCAACCGGTAGCGGCCGGGCTTCGTCAACGCCGAAGCCGGCACCTTGTACTTGGCATAGCGATGGCCCAGCGGCGGCAGGCTGCGGCCCTCCATCCGGATGAACGGCGGATGATTCAGCACGGTCGTCGGCACGCCGGGCGGCCGGATGTGCGGCAGCTGGTCGAAATCGAAGTTGACCGGCAGGTACATCTCGCGATCGGTGCCCTTGACGTTGGTCGTCAGGAACTTCGTCTGGAGATTGAACAGCTGGCTGTCATAGGGGGTCGTGCCCTTCGCGACCTCGAGGGAATGGATGTCCGCCATGTCGCCGTTGGCGTCGACATAGCCGGTTTCCCACACGCGCTGGCCATCGGGATCGATCAACACCACGTTGAACCACAGTTCGGGCTGCGCACCGAGCGAGCCGGATGGCAGGTTGTGGCCACGATCGACGTTCGTGATCTTGTATTCGAACTTCAGATCCTGGCCGACGGCCGGCGGCTTCTTGAAGAACGGCCCGTCGATGCGCATGGAATTCTCCATGACCTCGATGCGGGACTGGCGCTTGTCGTTCAGCAGTTTCTCGTTCAGCGAAATGACATAGCGCGCTTCCTCGCGATCCTCGCGCTTCGCCCACTCAGGCGGGAAGGCCGGCGGCGTGGCGCCGTTGGCGATTTCGTCTTCCCACGCCGGGTCACCCCATTTCGAGCGATAGTCGAACTTCAGCCAGTCCTTGATCGTCCACTTCAGCGCGCGCGGATTGAACGGGAAGATGCCGGGGTGGGCAATCGGATAGCCCGGACCGTAGAACAGGTGATTGGAATGCTTCTGGTTCGACTCGCCAACGGTCTGGCCGTTGACGATGGCGATCGGCCAGGTCTCGAAGCCCTGCGCTTCGCCCGGCACTTTGCCCATGTGGCATTCCTGGCAGGTGATGCCTTCCTTCGCCGCCGGCGCGCCGCGGTACTGTTCCCACACGACTTCGAGCTTGATGCCGGGGTGCACCGCGACCTGGTGGCAGGACACGCAGAATTCGCTTTGGGAGATCTGTTCGAACTTGATCGCGGGGCCGTGGATCGGCGTGCCCTCTTCGCCCGGCGCCATCGCGACGCCGTATTCCTTGGCATTGGCCAGCACGTCGGCCATTCCTTTGCCCGTGCCGGCGTTGTAGACCGGTGCGTTGATCGGGGCCGGATTGATGTGCCGTTCGCCATTGACCTTGCCGAACTGCGTCGAGACGCGGTGGCAGGTGACGCAGGTGACGCCCTCACGGGAAATGTCGGAGCGGTCCCACAGCGGCATCTCGCGTGGTTCGCCCATTTGCGTGGCGACCTGCTGATGGCAGCGTACGCAGAACGTACCGACGGTCCCGGACGCCAGGCCGTTCAGGGCCTGCTCGAATTTGTGGAACATCGGCGAAATCGACGCATAGGCGTGGTTGGACACGGCCCATTCCCAGAACACCTTGGGGTGGCAGGACGCGCACTGGATGGCGCTCGGAAACTCGCTCTCGGCGTAAACGGCCGCGTGGGGATCCTCGGCTGCGGATGCGCCGAGCCCGCCCAGCAGGCAGCACACCGTGAGAAGGACCCGTGTGATCTGGCGGATCGCGTTCGTCTGCACCTGTCCCCACCCGATTTTTTTTATCTGAGAAACTAGCGGCGTCAGCCCCAAGTG
The DNA here is from genome assembly GCA_001464935.1 of Gammaproteobacteria bacterium Ga0077536. GTDB lineage: Bacteria > Pseudomonadota > Gammaproteobacteria. The sequence goes on along the minus strand of LNEL01000056.1, from coordinate 21,331 downwards.
CCTTGAGCGTGTGGCGCAATCGGCACAAATCTGTGGCGTTCCGTATACATAGAGTACAGACCTTCATGAAAGTATCAAGATCGATTACACGATTTCGAGCCTTTCTCCGATCCGCCCCGTATCGCGGGTGCCACGTCAGCCGCCCGAAATGACGTCGGGCTAGGCAGGGCGCCGGCAATCTCCTATTGTGCCGGTCCCGACGACAGACATCCGCGTCACTGCGCGCCACCCTGAAACCCGTTTTGGCCATCACAAGCGACCCCACCCAGAGCGAGACGCTGGTCCGGATCCGCAACCTGCACTTCCGGCGCGGCCGGCGCGCGATCTTCGACGGCATCGACCTCGATATCCCGCGCGGCAGGATCACGGCCATCCTCGGCCCGAGCGGCACCGGCAAGACCACCCTGCTGCGGCTGATCGGCGCCCAGATTGCCCCGACCCAGGGCACCGTGGAAGTCGACGGCCGCGATGTCCATCGCCTGCCGCTCGATGAGCTCTACGAGCAGCGCAAGCGCATCGGCATGCTGTTCCAGAGCGGCGCGCTGCTGACGGACCTGAGCCTGTTCGAGAACGTCGCTTTCCCGCTGCGCGAGCACATGCGCCTGCCGGAATCGATGATCCGCAGCCTCGTGCTGATGAAACTCGAGATGGTGGGCCTGCGCGGTGCGCGTGACCTGTATCCGCGTGAACTGTCCGGTGGCATGGCCCGGCGCGCGGCGCTGGCACGGGCGATCGCGCTGGATCCGATGATGATCATGTATGACGAGCCGTTTTCCGGACAGGACCCGATTTCGATGGGCATCCTGGTCCGTCTGATCAAGACCCTGAACGACACGCTCGGCATCACCAGCGTGCTCGTGTCGCACGATGTCGCCGAAACCTGCACCATCGCCGACTATATCTACGTGCTGTCGGGCGCAAAGATCGTCGGCGCCGGTACACCGCAGGAACTGCAGGCCGAGCACTCGCCGACTGTGCGGCAGTTCATGAGTGGCATGCCGGACGGCCCGCTGCCGTTCCACTACCCCGGCAAGGCCTACCTCGACGATCTGCTCGAGGCGCCCCGATGACCGACCTGCTCGCCGGGCTCGGGCGTCGCAGCCTCGACTTCTTCGAGCGGCTCGGTCGTGGCCACCTGTTCCTGCTGCGCGTGCTGGCCAGCGTGCCGGGCCTGGTCCGCCGCCCCGGGCTGGTCGTCAAGCAGGTCTGGTCGACCGGCGTGCAATCGCTGATCATCATCGTGATCTCCGGCGCCTTCGTCGGCATGGTGCTGGGCCTGCAGGGCTACAACACGCTCGTCACGTTCGGCGCCGAAGAATCGCTCGGGCTCGTCGTCGCGAAATCCCTGCTACGCGAACTCGGCCCGGTGGTCTCCGCGCTCCTGTTCGCCGGCCGCGCGGGCACGGCGCTGACTGCCGAAATCGGCTTCATGAAAGCGACCGAACAGTTGAGCGCGATGGAGATGATGGCGGTCGACCCGCTGCGCCGTATCGTCGCGCCGCGCTTCGTCGCCGCCATCATCGCGATGCCACTCCTGGCGGCCATCTTCACCGCGGTCGGCGTGCTAGGCGGCTACTTCTGCGGTGTCGGCCTGCTCGGCGTCGATGACGGCTCCTTCTGGTCGCAGATGCAGGCGAAAGTGCTGCTGATGGAAGATGTCGTCAACGGCGTCGTGATCAAGGGTGTGGTCTTCGGCGCCGTGATCAGCTGGATTGCCGTGTTCGAGGGTTACGACGCCGTACCAACGTCCGAAGGCGTCAGCGCGGCCACGACGCGCACCGTCGTGCATTCGTCGCTCGCCGTGCTTGGTCTCGATTTCGTATTGACCGGTCTGATGTTCAACTAGGCCCTTTGATGAAAAACACACGCACAATCGAAATCACGGTGGGCATTTTCGTCGCCCTCGGCATGGCGGCGCTGTTGATGCTGGCAATGAAAGTCGCAAATCTGTCGCAGTTCACCGAGCAAGACGGCTACGAAGTTCGCGCTTACTTCGACAATGTCGGCGGGCTGCAGACGCGCTCGGCGGTGAAGATGGGCGGCGTGACCATCGGCCGCGTGACCGCGATCGGGTTTGATCAGAGCCGCTTCCAGGCGGTCGTGACGATGAGCATCGATCAGGCCTACAACCACATTCCGGCCGACACTGCAGCCAATATCTACACCGCCGGCCTGCTCGGGGAGCAGTACATCGGGCTCGAAGCCGGCGGCGAGGAAGTGGAACTCAAGCCGGGCGATGAGCTGACGATGACGCAGTCGGCGATGGTGCTCGAGAAAGCGCTGCAGGAATTTCTTTACAATAAGACCGTCAAATCGGAACCCAAGTAGCCCGGACCGTCCATCGCAGGCAGCCGCTCACCGGCGGTCGCCACGCGGGCTGGTCCGCGCCGCCGTCCCGATCAACCTAGCCAGGGAATCGTTGCAATCCATGTTGAACACCATCCAGTCCTCTCTGTGCGCCGTGCTGATCGCGCTGGTCTGCGTTGCCGGCCCCGTTGCCGCGGCAGACGATGCTCCTGCGACCGAACTGGTGCGCGAAACCGCCACGTCGGTGCTGACGCGCCTGCGCGCTGACAGCACCGCGACGGCCTCCAACCCCCAGCGCCTGTATGCCATCGCCGAAGAGGTCGTGCTGCCGCATTTCGATTTCGAGCGCATGTCGATGCGCGTGCTCGGCAAACACTGGCGCACGGCCAGTCCCGAGCAACGGCAGCGCTTCATCGGCGAGTTCAAGACGCTGCTGGTGCGCACGTACGCGACCGCCGTGTCCGACTACCGCGATGCGGAGATTGCCTTCATGCCGGCACGCGAACTGTCCGCAGCGGTTTACCGCGTGCGCTCGACCGTCGACCGGGGCGACGGCGCGCCGGCACTGCAGGTCGATTACGACGTCTACAAGAATGCCGACGCCTGGAAAGTGTTCGACGTCGCCATCAATGGCGTGAGCCTCGTCGTCAGCTATCGCTCGGGCTTCAACAATGACATCGGCAAGCTGGGCATGGACGGCCTGATTGACCAGATCACCCAGCACAACGTGCAGAAGGCGTCCGGCGGCTGAGCGATGGCCGGCGCCGCCCCGCAGACCACCCTCGAGGCAGTGGCCGGCGCCATCGTCGTGCGCGGGCCGCTGGTACTGACGACCGCTGGCGACGTGTTGACGCGTTCGATTGCCCTCCTGCCGACGCAGGGCGTGGCGATCATCGACCTCGGCGGCGTGACGCGCGCCGACAGTGCGGCGCTGGCGCTGATCATCGAATGGCGGCGCCTCGCCACGCAGCGCGCGCTGACGCTCGAACTGCGCGGCCTCCCCGCGCAGTTGCGGGCGCTCGCCGCGGCCAGCGGTCTCGAGGCCCTCTGCGCTTAGGCACGTCCGCAGCCGCAGGGGAAACGCTTCAACCCGGCAATGCCGGGCCTTCTGGAAAACACCCGCCGTGGTCCACGGCCGGCAGAATCGCCGGCCGCGGACCAGCCCTGCATCAGCCCAGGCTCACGGGCACGTAGATCTCGGCATCGTCGCGCGCGACCAGCAGGGCAATGCGCTCGGGCGCGCGTGCGACGAGTGCCTTCAGCTCCGCCGCGGTTGACACCGCCTGACTGTTGACCGCGAGAATGACGTCGCCCGCTTCGATACCTGCGCGGGCCGCGGGGCCGCTGACCGCTTCGACCACCACCCCTTGCCGCTCGCCGCCCATGGCTGCCGGCAGTTCGCGTACCACGACGCCCAGGCGACCACCGGCAGCAGCGCCGGGCTCGTCCGCTGCCGCGACGCTCGCGCCGGGTGCTTCTGCCAGTGACACTTCGATGGTCTGTGCGCGACCTTCGCGCAACAACTCGACATCGACTTCCTCGCCTGGCTTTCTGGCCGCGACCAGCCGCGAGAGCATCGCGGAATCCTCGATCTGCTGGCCGTCGAACTTCAGGATCACGTCGCCCGGCCGGATACCGGCGCGTGCCGCCGGCATGCCGTCCTCGACCTGGCTGACCAGCGCGCCGCGCGGCGACTCGAGCCCGAAGGACTGCGCGAGATCCTGGTTCAGCGACTGCACGCCGACGCCGAGACGACCGCGCGTGACCTTGCCGTCGTGCGCGAGCTGATCCTGGACGTTCATCGCGAGATCGATCGGGATCGCGAACGACAGGCCCATGTAGCCACCACTCTGGCTGTAGATCTGCGAATTGATGCCGACGACCTCGCCGTTCAGATTCAACAGCGGACCGCCCGAATTGCCGGGATTGATCGCGACATCGGTCTGGATGAACGGCACGTAGCCGCCGCTCGGCAGCGAACGCGTCTTGGCGCTGACCACGCCGGCACTGACCGTGTTGTCGAAGCCGAACGGCGACCCGATCGCGATCACCCACTCGCCGACCTTCAGACGTTCCGGATCGCCAACGCGCAGCACCGGCAGATTGGTGGCATCGATCTTCAGCAGGGCAACGTCGCTGCCCTCGTCGGCGCCGACGACTTTCGCCCTGAATTCGCGCTTGTCACTGAGCCTGACCGTTACTTCGTCGGCGCCGGCGACGACATGGGCATTGGTCAGTACATGGCCGTCAGGCGACACGATGAAACCCGAGCCGCCGCTGCGTGCGTTGGGCGCCTCACCGTCGGGCAGCGGCGGACCGAAGCGGCGAAAGAATTCGTGGTAAGGGCTGTCGCGTCCGAACGGGCCGCTGAATCCGTCCGGACCGCGGTCTGCGGCCGGCACCGTGCGCGTGGCGCTGATGTTCACCACGGCGGGTGACGTGCGCGTCACCAGATCGGTGAAGTCCGGCAGCCCGACGACGGGCGAAGTCGCGGCGGGCGCAGCGAGCGTGGTTGCCTGCGCGTCGCCGACCCAGTCAGCGTGCTTGCCGTGGTAGGCCAGCGCCGCGACGGCGATCGCCGCCGCCAGCGTGGGTGTCGCAATTTTCTTCAGGTTCATCACAGTCCTCCAGCAGATCATGAGCGTCGCAGGAGGCGACGCCGATGGGGTGACTGTGGACCGGCTTCCTTAAGGCAATCTTAACGGGCCGAGACGTCGGGTTTCGGGCCTGCCCCGAGGGTGGCAGGCGGATCCGGTTCGGCGGGAAAAAGAACGGTGACGAGGGTGCCGCCGCCATCGGCATCCGTAATCTCGATGCTCGCGCCGTGCAGTTCGGCTACGCGCCGCGCGATCGCGAGGCCGAGCCCGCTGCCCTGCGCGGTGGTGCCGGGCACGCGATAGAAGCGGTCGAACACGCGCGCGCGCTCGGCTGGCGGAATGCCCGGCCCGGTGTCGCGGACGCTGAAGCCGATGGCGCGGCGGCGCGGCGCGAGTTCGACGCGCACCTGACCGCCTTCGGGCGTGTAGCGCAACGCGTTGTCGACCAGCGTATCGACGAGGGTCAGCAATTGCGCTGCGTAGCCGGTGACCACGACCGCCGGCTCGATGCGGGCGTCGAGATGCAGACCGCGGGCCCGCGCCAGCGCCCGAAGATTGCCCACCGCGCCATCGACGACGGCGCTGAAGTCGACGTCCGCCGGTGTCTCGCGCTCGTTGACGGCATCGAGCCGCGCCAGCGTGAGCAGCCGCTCGACGAGTTGCGTCGAGCGGGCAATGCCCTGCTTGAGTTCGGCGAGTGCCTCCTCGGCGTCGGCGCCACCCTCGGCCCGCTCCAGCAACTGCGCCTGCAGACTGATCGCCGTCAGTGGCGTACGCAGTTCGTGCGCGGCATCGGCCATGAACGCCTGTTGACGGCCCAGCACGTCCTTCAAACGCGCAATGAGGGCGTTCAGTGCGCGCACCATCAGCGCCAGTTCGGCCGGCAGCGCCTGCGTTGCAATCGGGTCGAGCGCGTTGACGCGGCGCCGGGCGATCGTCGTCGCGAGCCTCGTCACCGGCGCGAGCACGCGGCCGACGATCCACCACATCAGCAACGCCAGCAGAGGCAACAGCGCAAGCGTCGGCACGAGAATGCGCCACGCGGCATTCGCGGCGATCGAACGACGGATCTCCAGCGGCTGGGCCAGTTGGACGATCCACGGCCCGATTTCGGTCGCGTAGACGCGCCAGTCCTCGCCGCTGCCATTCACGTTGGCGTACCCGTAGCGCGCGGGCCGTTCGATGTCGACGGCGCGGTGCGACAGATAGCGCAGCGCGCCGCGCCGATCCCACAGCTGGATCACGACATGCTGTTCGGGATCGGGCTCGGCGACGGGCACGGATCCAAGCAGATAGGCCTTGTCGCGCAGCGCCAGCGCCTGCTGGCGCAGCTGGTAATCGAGGAGTTCGTCGATCTCGTGACGAGACCAGTAGTAGGTGATCCCCGTCGCCGCCAGCGTGGTGGTCAGCGCGACGCCCAGCACGACGATCAACAGCCGGTAGCGCAGCGACATCAGCTGTCCCGTCCGAGGCTGTAGCCGAGCCCGCGCACGGTGCGGATCGTGGCGTCGCCGAGCTTGCGACGCAGGTTGTGCACGTGGACCTCGACCGCGTTGCTCGCCACTTCGTCCTCCCAGCCATAGAGCCGGTCTTCGATCTGCGCCCGCGACAGCACCGCGCTCGGCCGCTCCATCAGCGCCTCCAGGATCGCGAACTCCCGCGCCGACAAGGCGACGGGCCGGCCTTCCAGCAGGACTTCATGGCTGGCCGGATCGAGCACCAGGGCCCCGTGCACGAGCCGGTTCGCCGGTTGTCCGAGCCGACGGCGGGTGACGGCCCGGATGCGCGCGCCGAGTTCTTCGAACGCAAAGGGTTTGACCAGGTAATCGTCGGCGCCCAGGTCGAGTCCCTTCACGCGGTCGGCGACTGCATCGCGCGCGGTGCAGATGATCACGGGCAGCGGATTGCCGGCGCGCCTCAGATCGGCCAGCAGGGCGAGGCCGGACTTGCCGGGCAGGCCGAGGTCGAGGAGCATCAGATCATGGGCCGCAGGGATGAGGGCGGCCTGCGCCGCCGTTGCCTCGCTCACCCAGTCGACCGTGTGGCCATCCTGCTGCAGTCCCTTGCGCAAGGCGGCACCGACCATCGGATCGTCTTCGACGAGCAATATGCGCATGCGCGGTAGTCTACTGTTCCGCGGGCATCCGTACCCGTTCCGCCCGCAGCCCCGATCTGATGGAGAGAGTGACCCATGAGCGAACCCGATATCCAGGCGCTGGCCGAATACCTGATGCAGACCGGGGTGGCAAACCTGTCATCCCGCGAACGTCACGTCCTCGAACGGATTGCCCTGCGTGCGCACCGAGCCCATCTGCACGACACGGTGGGGGAATTGAGCCTCGGCGAACGGCTCGCCGATCGCGTCGCGAACTTCGGCGGTTCGTGGCGCTTCATCATTATCTTTGTCAGCCTGCTGCTCGGCTGGGCGGCGTTCAACAGCGTGGCGCTGCCGGGCGCGGTCTTCGACCCTTATCCGTTCGTGTTCCTGAACCTGCTGCTGTCGATGGTGGCCGCCTTGCAGGCGCCGCTCATCATGATGTCGCAGAACCGGCAGGCGGCACGCGACCGCTTTGCGGCCGCCCGTGATTACGAGGTCAATCTGAAGGCCGAGGCCGACATCATCGGGCTGCACGAGAAACTCGATGCGTTGCGTGACCACCAGATCGCCGACATGCTGCGTCACCAGCAGGCACAGCTCGATCTCCTGCTCGGGCTGGCGCGGCGTTCGCCGCACGCGCCCTGAGGGCCACGGCGACTCAACCCGCGACGGCGACCCCCTGCTCCTGTGCGGCGGGTTCGGCGTTCTCATTGCCAAGCCAGCGCTGCAGCGCGCGGGTCAACTCGGCGCGGGTGAAGGGCTTCGCGAGGTAATCGTCCATGCCCGCGGCGAGACAGGCCTCGCGATCGCCGGTCATCGCGTTCGCGGTGAGGGCCACGATGGGCACGTGCGGCAGCGCGCCAGCGCGCTCGATGGCGCGCCAGCGGCGCGTCGCCTCGAGCCCGTCCATGTCGGGCATCTGGCAGTCCATCAGCACGAGCTCGAAGGGCGCGCCCGAGAGCCTCTCCAACGCCTCTCGCCCGCTTTCCGCGCAGTCCACGACGACTTCGTAGGTTTCGAGCATGCCAAGGGCCAGTGCCTGATTGACCACGTTGTCTTCCACCAGCAGCACGCGCCTGCCCGCCAGCGCGCGCAGGCCGGGCACGGCCGACGGACGCGCGGGTTCGCGCGACGGCTCGCTGGCCGGTCGCAGCGCGCGCTCGAGGCTACGGCACAGCTTGCGGAACAGCACGGGCTTGCTCAGTGTCTGCAGACGGTCCTGCGGCACGAGGCGGCCAGGCGCCGAATGATTGAAGTTCGCCAGTTGCAGCAGTGGCACGCCGAGGCTCAGGGCCTGCGCCCGCAGGTTGCCGACCGCCATGCCGTTCAGTGTTTCGTCGATGACGAGCAGATCGGGCCGAGCGGCGGCCCGCAGATTCATGTCGGCGGTCTGCGCCTCGATACGGACCTCGAACCCCAGCGCACCGAGATAGGCACTCAAGGCGGCGCGCGTGCCGTCGTGCGGGCCGCAGACGATGGCCTTGCTCCCGGCATACGACCGGGCGCCAGCAGGACTGTCGCCATCGCCGGCCGACCCCGTCGGGCTCAAGGCCAGCGTAACGGCGAAGCGCGTGCCGTTGCCGGGCACGCTGGCGACGTCGATCGTGCCGCTCATGCGGTCGATCAGCTGTCTGCAGATCGCCAGGCCGAGGCCGGTGCCGCCGTAGCGTCGCGCCATCGATGAATCGACCTGCACGAACGGCTGGAACAGCTGCGAGAGGCGCTCGGGTGCAATGCCAATGCCGGTGTCGGCGATGACAAAGCACAACTGCCCGGGATCGGTCCCGGCGGTCACTTTGATCGTGACCTCGCCGTGTGCCGTGAACTTGACCGCGTTGCCAATCAGGTTGCCGAGCACCTGTTGCAGGCGCAACGGATCGCCAAGATAGCTGCCGAGACCGGGCTGCACATAGCAGCTGATCGCGATGCCCTTGTGCAGACAGTTCGGCGCGAACAGCGTCACGACGTTCTCGACCAGCTCGCGCAAATCGAACTCACGACGCTCGAGCGTCAGCTTGCCTGCCTCGAGCTTCGAGAGGTCCAGGATATCGTTCAGCAGCGACAGGAGACCTTCGGCCGAACGGTAGGCCGTCTGGATGCGCTCCTGCTGCTGCGACGACAGTTCGGTTTCCAGCACGAGTTCGAGCATGCCGAGGATGCCGTTCATCGGCGTGCGGATCTCGTGGCTCATGTTCGCCAGGAACTCCGACTTCTGCGCCGACGCCGCAAGTGCGCTGTCGCGCGCGTCGCGCAGGCTCTGCTGGTTGGCAATCTCGCCCAACATGCGGTTGACCTCGCGGCCGAGCTGCGCGAGTTCGTCCCGCCGGGCCAGTTCGGGCACGCGCGCCTCGAGCTCGCCCGAGCGCGCGACCGCATTGACCACGCGACCGATCGCGGCCAGCGGCGCCAGCACGCGTCGCTCCAGCACCCACACCACGGCGACGGCCAGCAACAGCGCCAGCAGCAGGCTGATACCGAGCAGGTAGCGCGCCATCTGCTCGAAGCGCTGCTTCGTGTCGCGCGACGTGAGGGTCCGCATCACGCCGGCTGGTTTCCCCTCGTGGTCGCGCAACAGCACGTAGGACGCCAGCCGCCGGGCGTCGAGCGGCTGTGCCGCCAGCGCGGGCGCCGTCACACGCTGCGCCCAGTACCGGGCGATATCCGGCGGCCACGGCGCCTGCCCGGGGAGGAAGAGTTCGGCGTCGAAAATGCTGTGCTCTTTGGCCTCTCGCAACAGTTCCTCATCGATCGCGCGCCCATAGAGCAACACGCCGGCCGGCCGTGTCTTGCGGGCGTTGTTCAGAATCGGGACAGCCGCAAACGCCATCAGGCCACGATTGGTCCTGATCACGCCACTTGCTTCGCGTCCGCCCGCCAGCAACGCCCGGCCTTGGGCGCTCGCGATGAATTCGTCGAAAAAGCCGACGGCCGCGGCTGAATCCGGTGCCAAATCCGCCGTCGGGGCGTCCCAGTGGTAAACCAGACGCCCGTCGGAGGTCCCGAGCAGCGCACTGTCGACTGCGAGATTTTCGAACGTGGCGTCATCGAGGTTCTGTTCGACGTAGGCAGGATTGGTGCCGTTGACGAACGCCAGCGTGTCGTCCCAATAGCCCCAGTCGCGGGAAATCTGCAGCAGACGCTGGTATTCCTGGGCCATGAAGCCCTCCAGACGTCTGGCACTGGTCAGGCCGTCCTGGACCTCGAACTGCAGGTAGCTGCGTTCGACGAGCAGGCGGAGCGCGCCGAACTGGGCCAGCGACCACGCGAGGATGATGATGGCGAGGGAGACCAGCACATAGCGCCGCAGCGGCGCCGTCCTGCGGGACGTCTCCGGGTCGCGATCGTCTTGTGGTCGGGGGATCTCCATCGAACCGGCATATCGGCGCAGGGCCCTCAGCCCTTGAGACAGCAGGCGCCCGCGCCTCGGCGAGCGGGCGGCCGACGGGTCACCCACGGTGCGCGGCGGCGCGGTAGGATCGGGGCACCACGCCGGCTTCGCCGAATCTGCCGAGGAGCAACCCGATGAACGAACGCGCCGCTTCCCCCGAGCCCTCGATCGCCGGTCTCGATCTCGACGCCCTGTGGCTCCCGTTCACGCACAACCGGCTGTTCAAGCGCGAACCGCGGATCGTCGTCGAAGGGACCGGGATGTATTACACCACCGGCGACGGGCGGCGCATTCTCGACGGCCTGTCCGGACTGTGGTGCTGCAATGCCGGGCATCGGCATCCGAAGATCGTCGAGGCCGTCGTGCAGCAGCTGGGCCGGCTCGATTATTCGCCGCCGTTCCAGACGATGCACGACAAGGGCTTCGAACTGGCCACCGCACTTGCCGCGCTGGCGCCGGGGGATCTCGACCACGTGTTCTTCGCGAACTCGGGCTCCGAGGCGGTCGACACCGCGCTCAAGATTGCACTGGCCTATCACCGCGCGCGCGGCGAAGCGGGCCGCTTTCGGTTCATCGGCCGCGCGAAGGGCTATCACGGCGTCGGCTTCGGCGGCATCACGGTGGGCGGCATGGTCAACAACCGCAAGGCCTACGCGTCAGCGCTGCTGCCGGGCGTCGATCACCTGCCGCACACGCATGACCTCGAACACATGGCGTTCAGCCGCGGCATGCCGACCTGGGGCGCGCATCTTGCGAATGAACTGGAGAACATCGTGCAGTTGCACGATGCCTCTACGATCGCCGCCGTCATCATCGAACCGATGCAGGGCTCGGCCGGCGTGATCGTGCCACCTGTCGGCTACCTCGAGCGGATACGCGAGATTTGCGATCGATACGGCATCCTGCTGATCTTCGACGAAGTGATTACGGGCTTTGGCCGACTCGGGCATTTCTTTGCGGCCGAGCGTTTTGGCGTCACACCCGACATCATCACGTTCGCCAAGGGTGTCAACAGCGGCATGGTGCCGCTCGGGGGCGCGATCGTGCGCAAGAGCATCCACGACGCATTCATGCAAGGACCCGAGCACCTGGTGGAACTCTTTCATGGCTACACCTACTCGGGCCATCCGCTCGCCTGCGCTGCGGGCCTGGCGGCGCTGGAGGTCTACCACAGCGAAGACCTGATGGCGCGCGCGCGCAAGCTCGAGCCCTACCTCGAGGCAGCCATCCATTCGCTCAAGGGCGAGCCTCACGTGATCGATGTGCGCAACCTGGGCCTGGCCGCGGCGATTGAGCTGTCACCGCGTCCTGGTGGCGCGACGAAACGCGCGATGGAAGTCTTCCACTGGTGCTTCGATCACGGCGCGATGGTGCGCTACACCGGAGACATCATCGCGATTGGCCCGGCGACAGTGGCACAGCACACGGAGATCGACCGTATCGTCGAGCTGATACGCGCGGCGCTACGCGTCACACCGTGAACCCTCGCGCAGGCTTGCCCCTGCGCGCAAACAATGAAATAAAGTGGCATCCGAACCGCCGGGGAAACCGATGAGATACTGTCCGCAATGTTCCTGTGAGATGGCGCGCCGCGAAGTCGGCGGACGCGAGCGCGCAATTTGTCCGAACCGCTACTGCGGTTTCGTGCACTGGGACAATCCCGTGCCCGTGGTCGGTGGCATCGTCGAATGGGACAACCAGATCATTCTCGTGCGTAATGTCGGCTGGCCGGAAAACTGGTACGGACTCGTTACGGGTTTCCTGGAGGCCGGTGAAATGCCGGAAGAAGCGATCGTGCGCGAGGTGAAGGAGGAGATTGGGGTCGATGCGACGATCGAATCGTTCATTGGCATGTACGAGTTCTATCGCAAGAACCAGCTGCTGATCATTTACCACCTGCGCGCGCATTCAGGTGATGTCGTGACGCAGAAAGACGAAATCGCCGACCACAAGTGGATTCAGATCGAAAAAGTACAGCCGTGGACTGCCGGTACCGGCCGCGCGCTGCGTGACTGGCTTCGCTCGCGCGGCATCGAGCGCGAGATGTTCGACTTCTCCGAGGTCAACAACTGACGCCTGGCGGCGGCCCGACGGCCTTCAGGGCACCGGGTCGTAGCCCGACGTACCCCACGGATGACAGCGGCAAACGCGCCTGAACGTCAGCCACGACCCTTTGACGGCACCGTGACGCTCGAGCGCTTCAAGGCCATAGGCGGAGCAGGTTGGCAGGTGGCGGCAGCGCGGGCCGAGCAGCGGCGACAGCAGGTAGCGGTAGGCTATGATGGGCGCCTGCAGCAGGCGCGCCGCTGCGCGCGACACGAGGCGCGCGACAGGCATCAGGCGGCGGGCTTCGCCGCCTGTGCGAACTGACCCGCCCTGACGAAGCGGCGGCTGCAGTAATAGCAGTCGACGAACGGCTTGCCTTCGAAACGCAGGTAGATGAGCGGATGGCCGAGTGCGCCGCCGCCGCCGTCACAGCCGGCGGTCTCATCCGCTTCGGACACTTCAACGATTTCGCGCTGCTCCACTGTATATTCTCCTTCGGCAACGATGCCGCGGCGCGTGCGCCGGGCGGGCTCATGATCATTGTTCGGATGTGTCCTATAGTATCAAAAATCCCGCGTCGGCCGAGGCCAAGCGCGCCGGCCAGGCGCGCCGCGCGGCGTGCGGGTCGTCACGGTTCGCGCGCCCCGAGGGGCGCCTTCAGCAGTTTGAGGTACACCCATGAATGAAGCGAGATTCACGGAAGAGCACGCGTGGGTCCGGATGGACGACGACGGCATCGCGACCGTCGGCATTTCCGATTACGCACAGGAACAGCTTGGTGACGTGGTCTACGTGCAGTTGCCGGACGTCGGTCGCGACATCGTGCAGAGTGAAGACTGCGCCATGATCGAGTCGGTGAAGACGACCAGCGATGTGAAGTGCCCCATCGGCGGCCGGGTGATCGAAGTGAACGAAGCCCTCGCCGACGTACCGGAACGCGTCAACCAGGCCCCGCTCGACGACGGATGGCTGTTCAAGCTGGAACCCTCCGACGACGCCGAGTTCGAAGACCTGATGGACGCCGAAGACTACGACGACTTCGTCGACACGCTAAGTTGAGACCCGGCCTCCTCAGCGTGTTTCGGCCCACTTTGCCAGTTGGGCCTGAATGTTCCCCCCTAACGCCATTTGCGGACGCGACGGTTCCTTGCCTTCGCGCCGTTCGCGCGCCTCGATGAGCTGGCTGGCGGCGCGGAACGCCGCCGGCAGATCCTGGGTGTCCGCGAGCGCATCGCGGAAGAATGCTTCACCGAAATAGGTCCACTCGTTCTCGTGCGCGCAGCCGAAGGAGCTTCGATCGTGGGCCGCAGCCGTGATGATCAGCGTGTCGGGGCTTTCTAGCGCAGGCAGGAAAGCCCCCGAAAAGCACGCGGACACGACGAGTACCCGCCATTTGATCCCGGCTTCATCGAGTATTCGCCGCAGTTCTGCCGGTTCGAGATCGTTGAGTCCCAGTTCGCCGAAATCGACGACCAGCCTGCCGTCTTCGCGCCCATGCGACGTCAGGAACAGAAACAGGATGTCTTCATCCGCTTCCATCCGCTGCGCCACTTTGCGCAGCAGGTAATGCAGGTTCGAGCGATTGGCCAGCGGCAGTTCATCAACCGTGCGACGGCTGTTGACCAGCAGCAAAGAGCGCTCGAGCGTGTCAAAGCGGGCGCCGACGATATCTCGGACCTGCATCACTTCGCGTCGGAAAACGCCTTCGTCAGCGTAGGCCCCGAAGCCGACGAAAACGAAATCCGGCACACCGTCGCGGCCATCCGCCAGCTCGGCCAGCGCGACATCGAGCAGGCGCGCCTGTGAATAATAGGTGCCTTCGACATCGAGCCTGGCGCGCGGCGCGGCCGGCACTGCTGCCTGCCACAGGGCTTCATCGGGTGAGTGCTCGAGGGTCAGATGCAGCAGCAAGGCATACAGCGCGGTGAGCGCGGGGATGCGCCAGCGAAAGCGTCCGTGCTGCAGGCACAGGGCGCGCGCCATGACCAAAGCCTGCCACGCGAGCATGACCCACCACAGCAGGTCATGCAGCGGCCATTCGGGCGCCGCCGGCAGGCGCGTGATGAGCGCGTTGACGCCGAGCCAGGCCAGCCACAGCCAGGGTTCGGCTGCCGCGCACGCAACCGCGAGCGGCAGAAAGCCTGTGCGGCGTCCATCGAGCAGTGCGATCAGCGCCACGGCGGCAAGCCACCAGTAGGCGCGCGCAGCATCGGCGGCGACGCCCCAACCCGAGATGACGCCCGTGCCGCCCAGATCCGACCAGTCGACGCCGAACGCAAACAGCCAGCCCATGCCCAGCAGCACGATGAACTGGGCGAGCGAGGCGCTGAATTGCCGCATCGGCAAGCCGAACGCCAGGCGCCCGCCGGCAGCCAGATTGCGCGACAGCGCCGCGGCGAATCGACGCAGGCTGACGAGTGTCGCGGCGAGTTGGCGCATACCGGGGGACGGGCTCATTTGTTAGGATCGGGCAGCAATGGCGGCGCCTGTACACAGTGGGCTATGCGCCTGAGCTTTGCTCAACCCTTAGGACACCGCAAGCCGTGCTGACATCTGCGATCAAAAAAGAACTGAAAGCCCGGGCTCACGCGCTGAAGCCCGTGGTGCTGTTGGGCAAGAGCGGGCTGACGACGGCGGTGCTCACGTCAATCGACGAAGCCCTGACCGCCCATGAACTCATCAAGGTCCGGCTGCCGGCTGTCGAGCGCGCGGAACGCGTGCTGCAGACCGGACAGATTGCGGCGAGCCTGGGCGCCGACATCGTCGGCAGCATCGGTCGCGTGCTGATTCTGTATCGCCCGCGTCCCGCGTGAGGAAGCCCGGTGTGCGCCGCGCCTGCCATCTGCAACCAGGATAAAGAGGACAGCCCATGGAGTTGACCAGCGATCTCGTCGTGCTCGGCGCAGGCCCCGGCGGCTACACCGCCGCCTTTCGCGCGGCCGACCTCGGCATGCGGGTGACGCTCGTGGAGCGCGACCCGACCCTCGGTGGCGTCTGCCTCAACGTAGGCTGCATCCCGTCCAAGGCCCTGCTGCATGCGGCGAAAGTGATTTCGGATGCGCGCGAAATCGCGCCGCACGGCATCAGTTTCGGCAAGCCCACGATCGACCTCCCTGCCCTGCGGGGATGGAAGGAAAAGGTCGTCGGACAGCTGACGCACGGCCTGCAGGGCCTCGCGAAACAGCGCAAAGTCGACGTCGTGACCGGCGAAGGGCGCTTTGTCGATGCGCACACGCTGTCGATCAAAGCAGCAGACGGCAGCACGAAGTCGCTGCGTTTCGGCCAGGCCATCATTGCCGCAGGTTCGCAACCCGTGCGACTGCCCGGGGTCCCGTATGAAGACCCGCGCGTGATCGACTCCACTGGCGCGCTGGCGCTCGCTGACATTCCGGCACGCCTGCTGGTCATCGGCGGCGGCATCATCGGCCTCGAGATGGCAACGGTGTATGCGGAACTGGGTTCCGCCGTGACGGTGGTCGAACTGTCGGACGGCCTCATTCCGGGCGCGGACCGCGATCTGGTGAAGCCGCTCGAGAAGCGGCTGAAGTCACTGCTCTCTGCGATCTACCTCAAGGCACGCGTCAGCAAGGTGACCGCGGCGAACGACGCGCTCGTCGTGGGCTTTGAAGGCGAAGGCGCGCCGGCTGAAGGTCGCTACGACCGGGTGCTCGTCGCTGTGGGCCGCCGTCCGAACGGACAGCTCATCGATGCGGACAAAGCCGGCATCGAAGTCGACGAGCGCGGCTTCATCAAGGTCGATCACCAGATGCGCACACAACAACCGCACATCTTCGCGATCGGCGACATCGTCGGCAACCCGATGCTCGCACACAAGGCAACGCACGAAGGCAAGGTGGCAGCAGAAGTCGCGGCCGGTCACAAGGCAGCATTCGACGCCCGCGTGATCCCTTCCGTGGCCTACACCGATCCGGAAATTGCGTGGGTCGGGATGACGGAAACGGAAGCGGCGCTGCGCGGCATCGAAATTGAGAAGGCCGTATTCCCGTGGGCGGCGAGTGGACGCGCCTTGAGCATCGCGCGCCCGGAAGGCCTGACGAAACTGATCTTCGACAAGCAGGACAAACGTGTGATCGGCGCGGGCATTGTTGGCACTGCTGCTGGTGACCTGATTGCCGAGGCTGCACTCGCGATTGAGCTGAGCTGTGACGCGGAAGATATCGGGCTGACCATTCATCCGCATCCTACCCTGTCGGAAACCGTCGCAATGGCCGCCGAAATGTTCAGCGGTACGATCACCGACCTGTACGTCCCACGGAAGCGCGGGTAGCGTCGCCATGGACCAGCCGGATCCACGCGCAGCAGACGAGGTGACACGCGAGTTGGGCGCCGCAGTCGAGCGCGCCTCCGTCGAGGCCCGCACGCTGCTCGAGCAATACGCGGGCACGCTTGCCGACGGCATGCCGGGGCTCGACCCCATGGGTGTCATTGCAAGTTTCCAGACGCTGGGCCTGCGCCTGCTCAGCGACCCGATGCCGTTCTGGTGGGCCCAGGTGGACGCCGCGCGCGCAAGCATGGGCGCCTGGCAGCACGCGATGGATCGCATGATGGGTCTCGAGCGTCATGCGCCCGAGCTGCCGCAATCTGCCGACAAGCGCTTTCGCGATCCCGAGTGGAGCGCGAATCCACTGTTCGAGTTCATTCGCGCCACCTACCAGATCTACGCCAATGCCCTGTTGCGGCTGGCGCTGGGTGCCGATGGCCTCGACGAGCACGTTGCCCGGAAGGTCGAGTTCTATACGCGCCAGTTTGTCGATGCGATGGCGCCGACCAACTTCGCGCTGACGAACCCGGAAGTGCTCCGCGCAACCGTCGAGAGCGGCGGCGCCAACCTCGTCGAGGGGCTGCGGCATTTTCTCGAAGACCTCGACCCTGCTACCGGGCAGTTGCGCACGCGCATGGTCGACACGTCGGGCTTCCGGCTCGGCGAGAACATCGCGACGAGCCCTGGTGCGGTGGTGTTCCAGAATGAACTGATGCAGTTGCTGCAGTACGCGCCGTCGACCGCGCGTGTGCGACAGCGCCCCCTGCTGATCATTCCGCCATGGATCAACAAGTTCTATGTGCTGGATCTGCAGGCAAAGAATTCCTTCATCCGCTGGGCGGTGGCACAGGGCCACACGGTTTTCGTGATTTCCTGGGTCAACCCCGACGCTTCGCTGCGAGACAAGGATTTCGCCGACTACATGCTGCAGGGTCCGCTTGCGGCACTGGACGCCATCGCGGCAGCCACCGGCGAGCGCGACGTCAACGCGATCGGCTACTGCATCGGCGGTACGCTGTTGGGAGCGACGCTGGCTTACATGCAGGCGCGCGGCGATGACCGGATCCGGTCGGCCACTTTCTTCACGGCAATGCTCGACTTCACCGAACCTGGCGATCTGGGCGTATTCATCGACGAACAGCAGATCAGCCATCTCGAGCAGTCGATGGCGAAAACCGGCTATCTGGACGGCAAGGAGATGGCCTCGACGTTCAATCTGTTGCGGGCCAACGATCTGATCTGGTCATTCGTCGTCAACAATTATCTGCTCGGCAAAGATCCGGCGCCGTTCGACCTGCTGTTCTGGAACTCGGATTCGACGCGAATGCCGGCCTGTATGCACAGCACGTACCTGCGAAACATGTATCAGGAAAATCGCCTGTGCCAGCCCGGCGGCATGACCATCAACGACACGCCGCTCGACTTGCGCGCAATCACGGTGCCGGCCTGCTTCGTCTCGACGCTGGAAGATCACATTGCACCCTGGAAGTCGACTTATCGCGGGGCCCAGTTGCTGGGGGGCGACGTGACCTTCATGCTCGGCAAGGCCGGACACGTCGCGGGGATCATCAACCCGCCAGGTCCGCGTGCCTATGCGCATCTGCAGGGGCCTGCACCCCGTACCAGGAATGCCGATGAGTGGTTGAGTGCTGCGACCTCAACGCCAGGCTCATGGTGGGAGAGTTGGGATGCGTGGGCCGCCCATTTTGCCGGTGGCGAAGTGGCAGCGCGAGACCCCGGTGCGGGCGCCCTGCCCGTCATCGAGGCTGCACCAGGCAGTTATGTGAAGGTTCGCGTCGCCTGACCAGCTGACCTCAGACCGTGACGGGCTTGCGTTTGCCGGATTTCAGATCGGGCAGCAGCAGACTCATGGCTTCGATCACCAGTTCATCCGAATCGGTCATCACCTGCTCGACTGACTGCTCGTCGAGTTTGGTGACCTGCATGGCGACAGGCTCGAAGCCGGGCACCGGTTCATCCTGCTCGGAATTCCAGAGCGCCGCGCGGCTGATGACGGACGCGACCTGCAACACGGCGACGTCGTCCGTCCACGCCGGCGGGACTGTGCCAAAACCCGTGGCGTGGTGACGAACCGGCATCACCAGTTCGTCCGGCAATTGCCATTGCCTGAGGAGTTCGCCGGAGATTGCCGCGTAATCGAATCCGAGATGCTCCAGTTGCACCACGCACATCGGCACCTGGCGACGTACCGCGGCCGCTTTGAGTTCCTGGAACAGCACCGGCTCTTTGAAAGCCAGCACCAATTCGCCGATGCCGTGCAGAAGGCCCGCGACGAACAGTCGTTCACCGGTGCGCAGGCCCATGCGACGCGCGACGATCTTGGAGACGACGGCGGCGTAAATGCTCCGCCGCCAGTAATCATGGATGTCGAGCCCCTGGCATGGGATTTTCGCCAGCGAACCGACGGCAGCCGTGGCCAGCGCAAGGTCATGGACCTGGTTGAGGCCCAGCACCTGCACCGCGCGGCCGATGGTATCGACCTTGGCGGCAAGCGCGAAATAGGCGCTGTTCACGATGCGCAGGATGCGGCTGGTCAGGCCGGGATCGTTGCTGATGACCTGGGTGATGTCGGCGAGTGAGGAGTCCGGATCCGCGATCAATTCCCGCAGCCTCAGGTAGGCCTTCGGCAGCGGGATGACGTCCATGACGCCAGTCAGAATCTCGTCGAGTGTCATTTCTTGCTCCTGTGGACTCGCACCGGCCTGGGCCACCATGGCGTGGAATATCTGGCCCGCGCGGATGGGTACCGGATGCATGGGGTAGCGGCGACATCGGGAGTGGGCTTTAGCGGGGCCAGGTCAGGGGCCGGTGCCATCAATGGAAGGCCCCGAGGTGATCGGTTGCCATGTGCGGCCCGTCGCACAAGCACTGCTTTCGGGCCGGAGGCTATTCGGCTAAAATCGCGCGCCGGTTGCCTTTAAGACGACCGGAACGGACATGAGAATGTCCGGCTGTGCCGGCGGAGAGGTGGCAGAGTGGTCGAATGCGGCTGACTCGAAATCAGCTGTACGTTTACGCGTACCGGGGGTTCGAATCCCTCCCTCTCCGCCAATTAAGCCTTGGCGCTCCCGTCGCAGCGAAGCCTGGTGCCCGTACTCAGGCTGCCGCGTTCAGACGTTGCTCAATCAACACCACGACGCTGGCGAGCGACTGCTCGAGTTCATGCGCCATCGCGTCGGCCTTCACCCTGACTTCCGCCTCCTTGGAGTATTCGAGCTTGCGGGCAAGCGCGGCGAGTCGCACTGCGCCCACGGTGCGAGCGGCACCGCACAGCGCATGCATGTCGTCACGAAGCTTGCCAAACGCCTGGTCCGGGTCGGCAATGCGTCTGACCGTCTGAATGTAAGACTGCGCGTCCTCACGAAACTCGCCAAAGAACTGAGTCGCCTCGGTCGTGTCCATGAACGACAACAACTCGCCGAGGATGATCGGATCGATCTCGGGTGCGTCCGCTTCCCTGGCCTGAATCGGAATGATCGATGATGGTGCGGTCAGCATTGCCGCAGCATCCGAAGCCATCGGCTCGAGCAGATCATGGACAATGCGCAGCAACACCGAGGGCTTGATTGGCTTTACGATGAAACGGGCGATGCCGGCGAGATCCGCGTCCGCGACGACATCAGGACGGTTGTCCGCCGTCAACATCACGATCGGCGTCCTGTGCGCGAGTTCGAACGAAGCGAAATTGTAGAGTCTGGCCAATTCGAGCCCATCCATTCTCGGCATGTGCATGTCGACAAGTGCGATGTCATAGCGGTTAGACGAGAGCTCTGCGAGCGCCCGCTCGCCATCCTCGACGATCGTGCAGAGATAGCCAGCGCGCTCGAGCGCGATTCGGGCAATCATCTGGTTCGTCGCATTGTCTTCGGCGATCAGCACCGAGAATCCATTGCCTTCCGTGCGGCTTCCAGCTTCACCTTCGGCACGCGAGAGTGCGAGCATGACAAGCTCTAGCGCCCGTCTCAGCCCAACGGCTGATGCGTCAAGCGGGACGAAGCTCAGGCAATTCATCTCAATGGCGCGCTCGCGCAATTGAATATCCCCGTAGCCAATCAACGGCATTGCTGCCCTGCCAACCGCCGTCAGCCGGTCAATCAACACATCGAACTCGCCCTGCTGCGTCGCCATGTCGACGAAAACGCAATCCGCTGGGCCGATGGTGCCGGGCGACGCATGAATCACTTCGAACACACCCAACTCATGCAATTGTCGACTCAGACAAGCACAACCTTCAGTGCATACTCGGTTGCGGGGGTCGCAGGCGCGTCAATCCTGGCCAGGCTCAAGTCGACATTGACGATGGTCCCGACCCCCAATTCAGACTCGATGGAGATGTCACCACCCATCAGCCGTACCAGATCTCGGGCTATCGTCGTGCCGAGCCCCGTGCCACCGTGCTGGCGGGTAATGCTGTCGTCCGCCTGTGAGAACGGGTCGAAAATCCGATGCAGGTAATCTTTTGGTATGCCCGGTCCCGTGTCGGCGATTGCAATGCGCACGCCAACGTGATCGGTTCCGGCACTGGTTCCGATCATGCTGATCCGAACACTTCCCTGCTCGGTGAACTTGAGCGCGTTTCCACCGAGGTTGAT
>LNEL01000055.1 GCA_001464935.1 Gammaproteobacteria bacterium Ga0077536 | reverse complement strand
TCGTCGCCGCTTTCAGCAAACCCGCCGTGTCGAGTTCCACCGCCAGCGCGTCAGCAAATTGCTGCGCATTGCTCTCACCGTTCTCGGCGCTCAGCGAATACCACGCATGCGCTTCGCTGAGATCCCGCGTCGTGCCGATGCCCTGCGCGTAGAGGTTCGCCAGGCTCATCTGCGCACCCGGCAGACCCTGGCGCGCGGCCTGTTCGATCCAGAACCGGCCTTCCTGGGCGTCGACCGGTGTGCCGGTGCCCATCACGTACATCATGCCGAGCGCGGACTGGGCCTCGCCGACGCCGGATTCGGCGAGACGCTTGAACACGGCGAGCGCCTGCGTCGCGCGGGCCGGGTCTTCGATGTGCCGCAGGTGGATTTCGCCGATCAGCAGAGTGCGCGGGCTTCGTCGACTGACACGCCTTCGCCGCGCGCCAGCATCAGCGCGAGGTTGTAACGGGCCTGGCTGACCTGACCGGCGGCCGCCTTCTCGAACCAGTGTGCCGCCACGGCGTGATCCTTCGCCACACCTTCGCCGCGATAGTGCAGCAGCCCGAGATAGAACTGCGCTTCCGGATCCTCGAGCAGCGCGGCCTTTTCGAGCCACCCGGCGGCGAGTGTCGGGTCGGCCGGCACGCCATAGCCCCGCAGGTACAGCATGCCGATGTTGTACATCGCACCGGGCAGACCCTGGGCGGCCGCGCGTTCGAACCACTGGCGGGCGAGCGCCGGATCCTGCGCGACGCCCTGCCCACGCTGGTACAACACGCCGAGATTGTTCTGCGCGACGGCGACCCCGCGTTCGGCCTGTGCCGCAAACGCGGCCGCCGCGCCGGCATGGTCGCCCTGCTGCAGCAACTGTCCCGGACCCGGTGCCGCGAGCGCGCCCGTCAGCGCCAGGTTGAGCGCCAATGCGAGCCAGCAACCATCTATGTGCGCAGGCTTTTTAGGAGAAATTCCCATGTGCTTGTCCGTCCGTTCGATAACACTGGTCGCGTAGCGATAGCGTTACGCTTCACTTTGCGTTACCCCGCCGGGCTCTTCCGAGCGGGGTTTTTTCTGGCTTCGAGTCACCGCGCCAGCCCCCGCCCGACCGCCCGTCCCTCCCCGTAGACTTTGCCCTTGTCGCAGGGCTACCATCATTTTCCCGTGCGTTTGTAGCCGTGACGATGGTTGAAGAAGTTGGGGATCAGCCTCGCCGCAGCGTCCGTTCGTCACGGATGTTGTAAAGCGTTTTATAACACTGAGGAGGAAGGTCAGATGAAGAAAAACAACCTGAAGCCAGTGGCGATTGCCATCGGTTCGTCCGTTGTGCTGGCGCTGTCCGCTGCTGCGGGCGCCGCCGAGAATCCGTTCCAGATGGTCGAGTTCGGCGATGGCGTCAGTGTCGCGGCCGAATCCGTCGACATGCAGGGCAACAAAGTCATGATCAACGACGAGACCGGCTTCACCTATGGCGGCGACGGCCAGGCGAAATACGCCGGCGGCAAGCTTGCCACCGGTGCCAAAGACCCGGCGGTCTGCGGGACCTTCGGCGGCGCCAGCTGCTCGATGCCGCACCTGACGAAGTAAGCGGATCCCGCAGCTTCGTCCCCCCGGCCGGTGACCATGGCGACCCGGAGTTTTCCGGTCCAGGGTGCCGGCCTGGGATTGAGGCGGGCCCACCTGGGCCCGCTCTTGATCGACATCCCCGACGAGATCGGCTTCGTTGAAGTCGCGCCGGAAAACTGGCTCGGCGCCGGTGGCCGCCTGGGCCACGCCTTCGAACGGATCGTCGAGCGCGTACCGCTGGTCTGTCATGGCCTGCTGCTGAACCTCGGCGGCCCCGACCCGATCGACATTGCCTTTCTGCAGCGGCTCAAACCCTTCCTCGACCGGCACCAGGTGCGCTGTTACGGCGACCACATGACGTTCTGTGCCGAGGCCGGCCAGCTCTACGAATTGCTGCCGATGCCGTTCACGCAGGAGGCCGTGACGCACATGGCGGGCCGCATCCGGCTGGTTCAGGACGTGCTCGAGCGCCGGATCGCCGTCGAAAACGCATCGTATTACTGCGCGCTCGCCCACGAACTCACCGAACTCGAATTCATCACCGGCGTGCTCGCCGAGGCCGACTGCGAGCTGTTGCTGGACGTCAACAATGTCTACGTCAACAGCCAGAACCATGGCGGCGATCCGCTCGCCTTCCTGCGCGCACTGCCGGGCGAACGCATCGCCTATGCCCATATCGCGGGCCACCTGCGCACCGACGAGGGCCTGGTCATCGACACCCACGGCGCGCCGGTGATCGACCCCGTGTGGCAGCTGCTCGAGGCGGCCTACGCGCATTTCGGCGTGTTTCCGACGCTGCTCGAGCGCGATGAAAACATTCCGGCGCTCGACGAAGTGCTCGCCGAAGTGCGGCTCATCCGTGAGCTGCAGCAAAAGCACCAGGGCGGGGCCGCAGCGCTCGCCCCGACCCGCCGCCGCGCCTGAGCAGTGATGAGCGGGACAGGCAACGAGCCTGACTTCATCCGGCGCCAGCGGGCCTTCACCCGCCATCTGCGCGACCCGGCCAACGCGCCGCCGCCGCCGGACCTGCCGCCGGCGCGGCTGGCGGTCTACAGCAACGCCGTCTACCTGAATATCGAGCGCTTCATGCGCGACAACTTTCCCCGGGTACGTGAACTGTACGACGACGCCGGCTGGCAGGCACTGGTGCGCGACTATCTCATTCGCCACCGATCGCAGACGCCGCTGTTCGTCGAACTGCTCGACGAGTTCCTTGCCTATCTCGAACATGAACGCCAGGTCGCCGACGATCCGCCTTTTCTGCTGGAGTTGGCGCATTTCGACTGGCTCGAGAACGCGGTCGCCATCGACGAGACGCGGCTCGACGACATCCCGGTGGCCGCAGACGGCGATTTGCTGCACTCCCGGCTCGTACTCAATCCGGTGCATCAGCTCGTGACCTACCGGTATCCGGTGCACGCCATCGACAGCGCATTCCGGCCCGGGACCGCGCCGCCGCGCCCGACGCGGTTGCTGGCCTTTCGCGACCGCGCCGGCAATTTCGGCGTGCTCGACCTGAACGACGTCGCGGCGCGCCTGTTCAGCGAACTCAGCGCCGCCGCCGTCCCCGTCGCGAGCGAGGTGCTGGACACCCTCGCGCGGGAGCTCCAGCACCCCGATCCGGCCGTCGTCAGACAGGGCGGACTGCAACTGCTGGAACGGTGGCGGGCCCGGGATGTCATATTGGGCTTCGCACCGGACGGGTAAACCGCTGACCCCCGGTTGTCGCTGTGGCATCATTGCGCCGCGGCGGGCACGACGCTTCGGCCGATTGCCGCGCAGCGCTGGCAAATCGAGAGGGGCTCCCTGGCAAAGATGGTCGAACACAAGTCACCCGACACCCAACGACCTCTATTCACGATCGCCGGCTATCTGCCGGGACGCTTCGGATTCCTGCGCCGACCGCTGACCTGGCTCGCCGATCGCCTGCTGGGCCTGGCCGAGCTGAGCCGGCGCTATCGACACCTCCCGCAGACGGGCGATACGTCCGAATTCGTGCGCCTGGCCCTGCGCGAGCTTGGCGTGCGCACCGAATTCGATGCCGCTGACCTGTCGCGCATTCCGACCACCGGCCCGTGCGTGGTCGTCGCCAACCATCCGCACGGCGGCGTCGACGGCCTTGCGCTGATGGACCTGCTGCTGCGGGTCCGCCCGGACGTCAGGTTCGTCGCCAACCATTTCCTGTCCGGCTTCACTGAATTGCGTTCGCTGCTGCTCGAAGTCGATCCCTTCGGCGGTGGTCGCGCGGCACGCTTCAACATCGGGGCCGTGCGCGCCGCGAAGCGCTGGCTCGAACAGGGCGGCATGGTGGTGATGTTTCCCGGTGGCGAAGTGTCGAGCCTGCGCCTGCAGACCGGCCGCGTCACCGATCCCGAATGGACGTCCGGTGTCGCGCGGCTGGTGCGTCAGACCGGCGCGCCGGTGCTGCCCATCTTCATCGAAGGCAGGAACAGCACGCTGTTCCAACTCGGCGGTCTGCTGAACGCCCGCCTGCGCACGATGTTGCTCGTGCGCGAAATGCTGAGCTTCCGCGCCCACACGCTGGGGCTGCGCATCGGTCGCAAGATTGGCGCGAACGTGCTGAAGGAAATCGGCGAGGACGACACCGCCGCGCAATATCTCCAGTACAAGACTTATCTGCTGCGCGTGAAGCAGCGCAACGGCGTCAACGGTCCGCCCGCGCGGGCGCCGATTTCCGAGCATCATGACAAGCCGCTGGCGGCCGCGATCGACCCGGCGCGCCTCGCCGCTGAAGTGGCGAAGTTGCCGCGCGAACAGCTGCTGCATGCACACGGTACTCACGAGGTGTGGTATTTCGTCGGCCGGGAAGCCCCCGCGCTGCTCGACGAGATCGGGCGCCTGCGCGAACTCAGCTTCCGCGGCATCGGCGAGGGCACCGGCAAACCGTCCGACCTCGACAGCTACGATGCCTACTACCATCACATGTTCCTGTGGGACACGGTGCAGCGTGAAGTCGTCGGTGGCTATCGAATGGGACCGACGGATCTGATCGTCAACGAGCACGGGCCGAAGGGTCTCTACACCCACTCGCTGTTCAGGCTCTCCGATCGCCTCGTCGACAAGTTGCGTGACGGTGCCGAGATGGGGCGGTCGTTCATCCGTCCGGAACAGCAGCGCAGCTACACCGCGCTGTTGATGCTGTGGCGGGGCATCGGCGCCTACGTCGTGCGCAATCCCCGTTATCGCTACCTCTATGGTCCGGTGAGCATCAGCAATGATTACCACCCCCTGTCGCAGCAGATCCTGGTCGCCATGCTGAAGCGGCACAAATTCGACGCCGAACACGCCAACGACGTGCGCCCGCGCAAGCCTTTCCGGGTGCGCGAAAACGAACTGCCGGCGCTCGACGCCATCGACGACACGGACTCGCGCGTGCTGGCCGATCTGCTCGGCACGCTCGAAGAGGACGAGAAGGGCGTGCCGGTCCTGTTGCGGCAGTACCTGAAACTCGGCGGCCGCATCCTCGGCTTCAATGTCGACCCTGCGTTCAGCAATGTGATCGACGGCATGCTGGTCGTCGACCTGCTGCAGTCCGATCCGGTGACGCTGGCGAAGTACTTCACCGAGGCCGGCGTGGAGCTGATTCACGCGACCCACGGCAACACGATCCGCACCAGCAGCGCCGCCTGAGCGGCAGCGCTTGCGTGTTCGGCGCACCGCCGCGGGGCACCCGGCGGGGTGCGCTTTCACGCCCCGAAGGGGTCGTGTAGAGTCCGGGCCGTCCGTCCATCTAACGACAGCCCGCCGCCATGCCGCCGAAGATTAAAAAGCTCCTGATTGCCAACCGCGGTGAGATCGCCATCCGCGTGATGCGCGCGGCCGCCGAACTCGAAATCGAAAGCGTCGCGATATATTCGCAGGAAGACCGCTTCGCGCTGCATCGCTTCAAGGTCGACGAGGCCTATCTCGTCGGCAAGGGCAAGACACCGGTCCAGGCCTATCTGGACGCCGACGACATCATCCGCGTTGCAGTCGAAGCAGGCGTCGACGCCATTCATCCCGGCTATGGCTTCCTGTCGGAACGCCCCGAGTTCGCCGAGGCCTGCGCCGCGGCGGGCATCATCTTCGTCGGCCCGCCGCCCGCGGTGATGCGCACGCTCGGCAACAAGGTCGCCGCGCGGCGCCTCGCCGAAAGCTGCGGCGTGCCGGTCATGCCGGCCACCGGCCCACTGCCGGAGGACCCCGCCGAAATCGCGCGCCTTGCCGACAGCATCGGCTATCCGCTGATGCTGAAGGCCTCGTGGGGCGGCGGCGGGCGCGGCATGCGCGTGATCGAAGACGAGTCCACTCTGCAGGAGCTGGTGTCGCTCGGCCGCCGCGAAGCGGAGCAGGCCTTTGGCAATGGCGAGGTGTACCTTGAAAAGCTGATCCGGCGCGCGCGTCACGTCGAAGTCCAGATCATCGGCGATCATCACGGCAACATCGTTCACCTGTTCGATCGCGACTGCACCGTGCAGCGGCGCAACCAGAAGGTCATCGAGCGCGCACCGTCGCTGTTCCTCGACGAGGATGCGCGCGAGAAGGTCTGCGCGGCGGCAGTGCGCCTGTGCGAGACGGCCGGCTATCGCAACGCCGGCACCGTCGAATTCCTGCAGAACGCCGACACCGGCGATGTGTACTTCATTGAAGTCAATCCGCGTGTGCAGGTCGAGCACACGGTCACCGAAGAGCTGACCGGCATCGACATCGTCAAGGCGCAGATTCGCATCGCGCAGGGGGGGCGCATCGGCGAGATCAGCAGTGGCGTGCCGGTGCAGTCGGAAATCGCGCGCAACGGTTACAGCATGCAGTGCCGCGTGACGACCGAAGATCCCGAGAACAATTTCATCCCCGACTACGGCACGATCACGGCCTACCGCAGCCCGGCCGGATTCGGCATACGTCTCGATGCGGGCACGGCCTATGTCGGCGCCCAGATCACGCGCTACTACGATTCGCTGCTGGTGAAGGTGACCGCCTGGGGGTCGACGCCGGGCGAGACGACTGCGCGCATGCTGCGCGCGCTGCGCGAGTTTCGGGTGCGCGGCGTGGTGACCAACCTGCGGTTCCTCGAGCAGTTGCTGATTCATCCGGATTTCACCGACGCGCGCTACTGCACGACGTTCATCGACACCACGCCGGCGCTGTTCGACTTCGAACATCGACAGGATTACGGCACGCCGCTGCTGAGATACATCGGCGAGGTGATCGTGAACGGCAATGACGCGGTCAAGGGGCGTCCGCGTCCCGCGTCGCTGGCGATTCCTGAACCGCCCGAAGCGCCGCGCGGCGCACCACCGGCCGGGACGCGACAACTGCTCGAGCAGCTGGGTCCGAAGGGTTTCGCCGACTGGATGAAACAGCAGCAGCGCGCGCTCGTCACCGATACGACGTTCCGCGACGCGCACCAGTCCCTGCTCGCAACCCGCATGCGCAGCTTCGACATGCTGAGCGTGGCGCCTGCCTATGCACACAAGCTGCCGGACCTGTTCTCGGTCGAGTGCTGGGGCGGCGCGACCTTCGATGTCGCCATGCGCTTTCTGAAGGAATGTCCGTGGCAGCGCCTGCGCGGCCTGCGCGAGCGCCTGCCGAACGTGCTGCTGCAGATGCTGCTGCGCGCGTCGAACGCGGTGGGTTACACCAACTATCCTGACAACGTCGTCGACTATTTCGTGCGCCAGGCCGCCGCCGAAGGCGTCGACGTCTTCCGCATCTTCGACTCGCTGAACTGGGTCGACAACATGCGCATCGCGATTGATTCGGTCGTGGCTACCGGCAAGCTTGCCGAAGCCGCGATCTGCTACACCGGCAATCTGAGCGATCCGACGTGCACGAAGTACGATCTGAAGTACTACGTCAGCCTCGCGAAGCAGCTCGAGCAGGCCGGTGCGCACATCATCGGCATCAAGGACATGGCGGGCCTGTGTCGGCCGGCGGCGGCGCGCGCGCTGGTGAAGGCCCTGAAGGACGAGATCAGCCTGCCAATCCACTTCCACACGCACGACACCAGCGGCATCGCCGCGGCGAGCGTGCTGGCAGCGGTGGAGGCGGGCGTCGATGCCTTCGATGCGGCCATGGATTCCATGAGCGGCCTGACCTCGCAGCCGAATCTCGGTTCACTGGTCGAGGCGCTGCGGCATGGCGAGCGCGATACCGGTCTCGACCCGACCGCCGTGCGGCAACTGTCGAGTTACTGGGAACTCGTGCGCAGCGGTTACGCGGCGTTCGAAAGCGACATTCGTGCCGGCGCGTCCGAGGTCTACGTCCATGGCATGCCCGGCGGACAGTACACGAACCTGCGGGAGCAGGCGCTGTCGCTCGGCATTTCCGCTGCCCGCTGGCCCGAGGTCGCGCAGGCCTATGCCGAGGTCAACGACATGTTCGGCGACATCGTGAAGGTGACGCCGAGTTCGAAGGTCGTCGGCGACATGGCGCTGATGATGGTGACGAGCGGTCTCGACCGTGCCGAGGTCGAAGACCCGGCGACGGACATCGCTTTTCCGGAGTCCGTCGTGTCCTTCTTCAAAGGAGATCTCGGACAACCCTATGGCGGATTCCCGCCGGCGCTGCAGGCGAAGATCCTGGCGGGCGTGACGCCGCTGACCGAGCGCCCGGGGGCGGTGTTGCCGGCGGTCGATCTCGACGCCGAACGCGTCATTGCCGAGCGCAAGGTCGAACGACCGATTTCGGATGCGGAGTTCGCGTCCTACCTGATGTATCCGAAAGTCTTCATCGACTACGCGCAGGCACAGCGCGAATACGGCGATCTGACACCGCTGCCGACGCCCACCTTCTTCTACGGCCTGCCGGCCGGGCAGGAGATCAACGTCACGATGGCGCGGGGCAAGGGCATCATCGTGCGTTATGTCGGCACCAGCGAACTGCACGACGACAACCATCGCACGGTGTTCTTCGAACTGAACGGACAGCCGCGCCCGATCAAGGTCGTCGATCGCACGCACATCAAGCCGCGCGAACCACAGCCGAAAGCCGAGCGTGACAATCCGCGGCATCTCGGCGCGCCGATGCCGGGCGTGATCACCCAGATTTCGGTCAAGCCCGGCGATCAGGTCAAACGCGGTGACGCGCTGATGACGCTCGAGGCCATGAAGATGCAGACCGCCATCCGCGCCGAACTCGACGGCACCGTGCAGTCCCTGAGCGTGAAGCTCGGTCAGCAGGTCGATGCCAAGGATCTGCTGGCTGTCATCGAATGACTTTAAGGCGTCGGTTCGGCGCGGGTTCAACCCGGGCGTCTCGGGTGACGAATCGCCACCAGACGCCGTCCACTATCCGACGCCGAGCAACGCCCGCACGCGCGACAGTTCGTCGGCCGCTTCCTGAACGACCTGCAGGCGACCTGAATAGGTCAACGCTTCCGGCGGAAGTTTCGACAGCAGCGCAATCCCGCCCGTCGGCACGCTTTCAGCCCACAGACACGGCGGTTCCTGCTGGTGCCAGTGCGCGAGCAACAGGATATCCGCGAGCTCGTACTCCGTGCCCGGCTCGCGTGACCAGTGTTCGGCGGCAAACGCCGCTTTGATCAGTGTCTCCGGCAGCCGCCACGCGCGCAAGACCATCGCCGTCACCTGGTGCTTCAGATCCTTCAGCGCCGTGGCGAGGGTGGCAGTGTCCTTGAACA
Organism: Gammaproteobacteria bacterium Ga0077536; assembly: GCA_001464935.1. Lineage (GTDB taxonomy): Bacteria > Pseudomonadota > Gammaproteobacteria. Next base: position 178,434 of record LNEL01000055.1, on the reverse strand, counting down.
GGTCCGGGAACTGCGCAAGCTGCGAAATCAGCACCATCACGCCGATGTCGTGCAGCAGTCCGGCGAGCAGCGCCTGTTCCGGATTGATGCGGCTCACGCGCCGGGCGATCACGAAGGACAGCGCCGCGATGGTCGAACTGTGCGACCACGCCGCCTTCATCAGCGTCGTGCAGCGCGGATCGGTGCTGTTGAACAGCCCGCGCACGGCGTGCGCGATCACGAAGTCGCGCGTCGCGTGGATGCCCATCCGCGTCACGGCGTCGCGCACGTTGGTAATCGCCGACCCACTGGCATAGGCGGCGCTGTTGGCGACCCTGATGCAGTAACTCGCGAGTGCCGGATCGACGGTGATCAGCTGCGCGATTTCATGCACGCCCTTCATCTGATCTTCGGCCGCGACGCGGATTTTGAGCGCGATGTCCGGCAGGGTCGGCAGCTCCAGACGGTCCTCGCGCAGCGCGTGATAGATCGAGAACAGCAGCTGGCTGTCGACCTCGTCATCGGCGTCGGACAGTTCTTCGACCTGGATCCCGGGCCGACCGACCACGCGCGGTTGCTGGCGGGTCAGCGCGGCCGGCAGCCGCACGTAGCGCAGGTCGCTGGCCGCCTGCGCGCTGACGCGGGCCTTGGGGTGGGTCGACAGCGGATGCAGTGCCTCGATGCTGCCGGCCGTGATCGTGAACTCGTCGCCGCCGGCGTCCGCGACGCTCGCCGTGCCGTCGAGCAGGTAGAACAGCCAGCCGTCGTCGTCGCCACAGCGGAACAGGCGCTGGCCGGGCGCGCGGTGTTCGACTTCGACGTGCGCGGCGAGGGCCTCGAATTCCTCGTCGGTCAGGTGACGCAGCGGCAGCAGGGTCCTCAGCCGCGCGATATCGTGGGCCAGCGCTGCATCGGGCGCGGAGGGATTCGCAAGTTTTCGGGTCTGCATTTGGGTGGCGCACACAGGAGGTTGTGTGTGCTTAGCGGCCGCGGACCGCCCGGGCTTCAGGCCGGGCCCGGCTCAGCCGGGCACGTGGTCGCCGACGTAGGGGTTGGTCCGGCGTTCGTCGCCGAACGAGGACGTCGGGCCGTGGCCCGGCACGAACACCACATCGTCGCCGAGCGGCCACAGGCGCTCGCGGATGGAGGCGAGGAGGGTGGCGTGGTCGCCGCGCGGAAAGTCGGTGCGACCGATCGAACCCTGGAACAGCACGTCGCCGACCAGCGCGATCCGGCTGTTGCGCTCGAAGAACACGACGTGACCGGGCGTATGTCCGGGGCAATGCGCGACCTCCAGCGTCAGCTCGCCGACGCTGACCTTCTCCCCGTGTGCCAGCCAGCGATCCGGCACGAAGGCCTCGGCGGGCGGAAAGCCGTACTTTGCGCCCTGCTGCGGCAACAGGTCGATCCAGAACTGGTCCTCCCGGTGCGGGCCCTCGATCGGGACGCCGAGTTCGCGCGCGAGGCGCGCCGTGGCCCCCGCATGGTCGATGTGCGCATGGGTGATCAACAGCTTCTCCACCGTCACGCCCTCGCGCGTGGCGGCGGCAAGGACCCGTTCGGTGTCGCCGCCGGGGTCGACGATGGCGCCGCGGCCGCTCGCTTCGCACCACACGAGGGAGCAGTTCTGTTGGAATGGGGTGACCGGGGTGATGATGACGCGCACGGTGGATCTCGGCTGCGGGAGAGGGGGCAGTTTAATGTAAACCGCCCGCGCCCCACGAACCACGATCGTCGGGTCGTGCCCGCCGCCGCGCGGCCGCGATGCTACACTGGCGCCATCCCCCAGATGTGTCCGGCGCCGCCTGCGGTGCCCGGTCCGCCCCGCAGCCAGGTAGTCGATGAGCAAAGAAGAACAGACCAATATCGTCCGCGCAGAGAAGGCGTTCGAGTTCCGACACGCGGTCACCTACCCGTGGAACCCGGGCACGATCATCGCCGGCGCGAACCTCGATAAAATGGTGGGCCTGAAGAACACGCGCATCCGCGTCGTGCGCCTCGCGGCAGGCAATGTCGCTTCGCTGTATCACTCCCACACCTGCGAAGAGGAATGGATCTACATTCTGCAGGGGCAGGCCGTGCTCGAAATCGAGGAAACCGAACATCTGCTCGGTCCCGGCGATTTCGCCGGCTTTCCGGCGCCGACGTCTCCGCACCAGCTGCGCAATCCGTTTCAGAAAAGCGTGATCTGCCTGATGGGCGGCAGCCGTACCACGGTCGACATGGCCGACTTTCCGCGCGACGGCAAGCGGATGTTCCGGCAGGGTGATGCGCTGGAAATTTACGACAGCGCCGATGCCGAGGAAGTCGTGCCCGCGGACATGGACCAGGAACTGATCAAGAACATGCGACGCTCACTGCATCGTGAGTGATTGCCCCAAGCAGCAGGAACCGACGACATGGCACTCGAAGAAGGCAAGGCCGCACCCGCATTCACGCTGACCGACGCAAAGGGCGAGAAAGTCTCGCTGGCTGATTTCAAGGGCAAAGACGTCGTCGTTTATTTCTACCCGAAGGACGACACCCCCGGGTGCACCAAGGAAGCCTGCGGCTTTCGCGACCACTGGAGTGCGCTGCGCAAGAAGGGCGTCGTGGTGATCGGCATCTCACCGGACGATGCCGCCTCGCATGCGAAGTTCGCCGCCAAGTACACGCTGCCGTTCATCCTGCTGTCGGACCCCGAGCGCAAGGTGATGGAGAAATATGGCGCGTATGGCGAGAAGGTCATGTACGGCAAGAAGACGCTCGGCGTGATCCGCTCGACCGTGTGGATTGGCGCGGACGGCAAGGTGCGCAAGCACTGGGCGCGGGTCGCGAAGGCTGAAACGCACCCCGACGCCGTGCTCGCCGCGCTCGAAGCCTGAGGACCGGCCCGAGTCTCGTGCTCAGAACAGGTCGACCGCCGACTGCTGCGGTTCGACCTCGTGCTCGCCGAACGTCGCCTCGTAGCTCGTCACCTGGTTGCGGCCATTGCCTTTGGAGTGATACAGCGCCTTGTCCGCGCGGTGCATCAGGTCACTCGGCAGGGCCTGCGGTTGCACGCACACCCAGCCGATGCTGACCGTCACCCGTCCGACCGTCGGGAAGGCGTAATTGCCGATCGACTCGCGGAAGCGCTCCAGCGCGCGGAGCGCGCCCTGCGCGGTCGTGTTGTTCAGGATCAGCACGAACTCTTCGCCGCCGTAACGGAACAGCAGGTCGTCGCTGCGGAAGTTCTGGTGCATCAGGCGCGAGAACAGCAGCAGGATCTCGTCCCCGTACAGGTGCCCGTAGGTGTCGTTGATGCGCTTGAAGTGGTCGATGTCCGCGATGGCGAGCCATGGCATCGTGCCGACCCGCGCGCGTCGCGGGTTCTGGCGATGGCGCTCGAGCAGTTCCTCGAAGCGATAGTCGAAGGACTGGCGGTTCAGCAGGCCCGTCAGCGCATCGCGTTCGAAGCGATCGATCATCGCCAGCAGGTGCCGGAAAATCGCGCACAGACGGGTGATGCGGCGCAGGCCACCGGGCACGAGCTGGCCCTCGATCGCGAGGAAGCGCCACACGCCCGCCAGGGAGCCCAGGCACAGTACATGTCCGGCCGGATCCGTCGTGCGGACGCGCGGGATCTGTTCCCCAGCGGGCACTTTGGGGGCGGCGCGCGCAAGCCACGCCGGCCGATCGATTTCGATGCCGTCGCTGAAGCGGCGCACGACCCAGTGCTCGAGTTCCATCGCACCCGGCGTCCCGCCGCGTTCGTCGAAGGCTTCGAGCAGTTCGACCCTGACATCGCCGCCGAGACTCGAGACCTGGCGCAGGGTCTCGCTGCACAGCGCCGGGAAGTCGGCCTGCTGCGCGAGCCTCGCGATCGCATCGAATTCAGTCATAGACCATTGCTTTCCGCCGCAGCTGCCCCGCCCAGTGTAAGGCAGGCCCACCTTCAAGTTGAGCGTCCCGCCGACAGACAGCGGCCAATCCGCCCGATCCTCAAGCTTTGGCCCGCCCGGGCGACATTCCGCCCATGAGCCCCAGACTTCGCCGGCCCGTGTGACGCCGACTGTTTTCGAACAGCTGACGACCTTGCGTGCCGCGACGGCCGACTGGCAGGCGCGGATGCTCGGGACCTGCCCGGGCGCGGTCGCCGCCGACGCGCTCGAGCTGGCCGGGCGGCTCTCGGCGCTGGTCGCGGCGGACGCCGATGCCGTGCTCGGCGCCCTGTTGCTCGACGAGGCCGCAGCCTACGCCGACGTGCATCCGCTGATGGTCGGTGCGCTGTGTGAGCTGGTGGCGAGCCGGCTGCAGTACACGGTGGAAACCCGTCAGCGGCTGCTCGCTGCGGTGCTGAGCTGCAATCTCGGCCAGTTGCACGAGCAGGCGGCACTGGCGCGGCCGGGTCCTCTGCCCGCTGAACTGCTGGCGGTGGTGCAGGCCCACCCGGCGCGCAGCCATGCCTTGCTGCGCGCGAGCGGCGTCGACGATCCGCTGTGGCTCGAACTCGTGCTCCAGCACCATGAGCGCCCCGACGGCAGCGGCTATCCGCAGGGGCTGCGCGGCGCGGCGATCAACCCGCTGGCCCGGCTGCTGTCCCTGGCCGACATCTACTGCGCGATGGTCCTGCCCCGCGAATACCGCACGGGCATTCGCGCCCAGCAGGCCGTGCGGCAGATCTTCCTGGCCCGGGGGCAGGCGGTCGACGCGGGACTCGCGGCTGACTTCATCGGCGAGATCGGCGTGTTTCCGCCGGGTTCGTTCGTACGGCTCGCCAACGGCGAAACCGGGGTCGTCGTGCGGCGGGGTGCGCCCCGCCGCGAGTCGCCGCTCGTCAGCTGCATCCGGAGTCCGCGCGGCGGAGAGTACGCGCGTCCGCTGCGTCGGGACTGCGCGTGCGATCCGCGCTACGCGATTGCCGATGTGCTGGGGCGCGAACCTTTGAGCCACCCGTTGCCGGCGCTCTGGTCCGCCGCGCACTGACCTGCCGGTCGCGCCGCGCGCTCGGCCCGTCCGCGGCTATAATCGCGGGCCTGTCCGCCGGTGGCATTCCGTGCAAACCATTCTGAAGTATCTGCTGCAGTTGCGGCTGCTGATCATCGGGGCCCAGGTGCTCGGGCTCGTGTTCATCGGCGCCCGCTTCCACCTCGCGGTGCCGTGGCCGATTGTCGCCGCGGTGCTGGTCGCGATGGCGGTCTACACCGCGTGGTCGTGGCGGCGGCTGCGCGCCGGCGGCCCCGCCAACCAGGGCGAACTGGTCCGCCAGTGCGCGGCGGACCTGTCGGCGCTGACGGTGCTCATCTATTTCAGCGGCGGTTCCGTCAATCCGTTCATCTCGCTGTTCCTGCTGCCCATCGTATTCGCGGCGGCGACGCTGCCGCTGCGCGCGTCGGCCGCGATCGCGCTCGCGGCGATCGGCTGCTACACGTTGCTGATGTTCTTCAATCGGCCGATCACCTCCGGTGCCTCGCATGTCCATGGCGTCGAACTGCATCTGTGGGGCATGTGGTATGGCTTCGTGCTGAGCGCGGGCTGCATTGCCTATTTCGTCGCCAGGATCGCGCAGACGCTGCGCGAGCACGACCGGGCGCTGGCGCGCGCCCGCGAGCGCGCGCTCGAAGCCGAGCGCGTCGTGGCTCTCGGCACGCTCGCGGCCGGTACCGCGCACGAACTCGGCACGCCGCTCGCGACGATGGCCATCCTCGCCAAGGATCTCGAAACCGATCTCGCCGCGCTGCCGTCGCTGCAGGCGTCGGTCGTCACGCTGCGCGAGCAGATCCAGCGCTGCAAGCAGAGCCTCGCGCGCCTCGCGACCGATGCCGGCGAGTTGCCGGCCGACAGTGGACGACAGGCTGCCGCAGATCAGTTTCTCGATGAATTGCTGCATGAGTGGCAGCAGCAGCAGGCCCACGTCGCGATCACGATCGCCGTCGAAGGGCCGCGCCCCGCGCCGCGGATCCTCGCCGATCGCACGTTGCGCCAGGCCCTCTTCAACGTGCTGAACAACGCGGCCGATGCGTCGGCGAGCCGCGTGGATGCGCGTGCCGCATGGAACGACCGCGCGATGTGGCTCGACGTTCACGACGACGGTCCGGGCCTGACCGAACAGCTGCGCGGACTGGTGGGCCGGCGCATCGTCAGCACGAAGGGCGAACGCGGCCTCGGCATCGGGCTGTACCTGGCGCACAGTGTGTTGTCGCGGCTGGGTGGACACGTCGAGTTCGACACCCCGTCGGGTGGTGGCACCCATGTCCACGTCGAAGTGCCGTTCGCGGCCCTGCGCACGGCGGAGGTGTGAGATGAAGCCGCGTGTCCTGCTCGTCGACGATGATGCGGTGCTGCTGCAGGTGATGGCGCAGGCCTTCACGCGACGGGGCTTTGAACCCGTCTGCGCCGACTCGGCCGCGCTTGCGCTGGAGCGCTTCGAAACCCGTCCGGCGTCCCACGCCGTGCTCGACCTGCGCATGCCGGACGGCAGCGGGCTGCAGCTTATTTCCCCGCTGCTGGCGCTCAACCCGGCGCTCTGCATCGTGGTGCTGACGGGATTCGCAAGCATCGCGACGGCGGTCGAGGCGGTGAAGCTCGGCGCGCACCAGTATCTGACCAAACCCGCTGACGTCGACGACATCATCCACGCGTTCGCCTACCAGCCGGGCGCCGCGGACGTCGCCGCGGACGCGCCGGCGACGCCGCTCGGGCGGCTCGAGTGGGAATACATCCAGAAGGTGCTGAACGAGTGCGAGGGCAACATTTCAGCCGCCGCCAAGCGCCTGGGCCTGCATCGGCGCACACTGCAGCGCAAGCTGCAGAAGCGGCCGTCCGGGCTGAACTGAGGCCAGTCCGATGTCTCACGCCTTTCCAGACATCCCCGGCCTCCACGATCGGGACATCGGGCTTGCGTCCGGTGCCAGTGTCCGCTGCACCCTCGTCGTGCCGCCCGGGACCCGCGCCGGCGGCGCGCCGCTCGTGCTGTGCCTGCATTACGGCGGTGAGCCGGTGGGCTATTACGGCCGGGCGCTGCTCGAGCATCTGCTGGAGCCGGCGTGGCGCGCACTCGGTGCGGTGTTCGTCGCGCCGGTCGCCGTCGGCGGCGACTGGCAAACCGACACCAACACGGACCGGGTGCTGGCGCTGCTGGAGGAGGTTGGGACGCACTACGGGTGCGCGGCAACGCGCCGCATCGTCACCGGCTACAGCCTCGGCGCGATCGGCACCTGGCACCTGCTGGCGCGCGCGCCGACGCTGTTCGCCGCCGCAGTGCCGATGGCCGGGCCGCCGCCGCTGGCAGTCGCCGGCCGAACGCCGGTTCGCGCGCTGAATTCGACCGCCGACACCCTGTTCCCCGCGGCGACGACCGCCCGCGCCGTCGACGCGCTGGGCAATGCCGGCCGTGATGCGCGCTGCGAGCTCATCGACGGTGTCGATCACTACTCTTTCGCAGGCTTCGCGCCGGCCGTTGCCGGGCTCGTGCCCTGGCTTTCTGCACTGCTCGGGGCGGATTGACCGGCGGGCGGCGAGGGTCCTGGCGGGCCCTGACTGGCTGTGGCTCAAACGCCACGGGGTGGGGGGAAACCCGTTGCTTTGGTCCAAAAAATTCTTGCATTCAAAATCAAAAAGCGTATCTTGCGCCCTCCGCAATAGCCCGGAGGCTTTGTGAGTTGTTCCGCTGAGAACACATACGGAATGTCGAGGAGGGTACTCCGAGCGTAGTGTCATCTGCAGAAATGCGGTGCCTCTGCGGAGGGGCGCCCTGCTCGCGGTTGTTGTTAGTTTTTTTATTGACAGCGATTTAACTGCGAGGATTTCTGCAGATGCATGAAGAAGCACCGATTTGGGGTCAACACCTCATTCTCGATCTGGCGGGTTGCCCGCGCAATCTCCTCACGAGCGCCGACCACATCCGTGGCTGGGTCCTCGAACTCGTGGACGCCATCAAGATGAAGGCGTACGGCGAGCCGACCATCGAACACTTTGCGACCCATTCCTTCGACGCCGCGGGATTCACCCTCCTGCAGCTGATCGAAACCTCGAACATTTGCGCCCATTTCGCCGAGAACAAGGGCCAGGTGTACATCGACATCTTCTCCTGCAAGCGCTTCGACAACGAAGTCGCGATCAACGTCTGCCGCAAGTATTTTGCGCCGGAAACCGTTGAGTCGCAGGTCATCGAACGCGGCCGCTTCGCGCCCGCACTTGCCCGGGCGGTGTAGCGCAGGTGGAACTGCGCGTACAAGAGACCCTCTACGGGAACGAGATCTTTCAGGGCTTCACCGCGGACGCCAAGCTGTTCGAGGGTCAGACGCCGTACCAGAAGGTCGACATCTACGCCAGCAAGCGCTGGGGCAAGGTGTTGGTGCTCGACGGGATCGTCCAGACCACCGAAGCCGACGAATTCGTCTATCACGAGATGCTGACGCACGTGCCGATGTTCGGCTGTGCGAAACCGCGTCGCGTGATGATCGTCGGCGGCGGCGACGGCGGCATCCTGCGCGAGGTCCTGAAGCATGACATCGAACATGTCGACATGGTCGAAATCGATCGCACCGTCGTCGACTACTGCGTCGAGCACATGCCGACTCTCAATGACGCCGGCCGGATCTACCAGGATCCGCGCGCCGCGCTCGTCATCGAGGATGCGTTCGAATTCATCAAGCGCGAGAAGAATCGTTACGACGTGATTCTCGTCGACTCGACGGATCCGGTCGGCGCGGCGGAGGTGCTGTTCTCACAGACCTTCTACGCACTGTGCCGAGGTGCGCTCAATCCGGGCGGCGTGCTGGCCCTGCAGGGCGGCGTGCCGTTCCTGCAGCCGGAAGAGGCGAAGGGCAGCATGAAGGTGCTGCGCGGCCTCGGCCTGCTGGCGCGTTGCTATGCCATCGCGGTACCCACGTACTACGGCGGCAACATGGCGCTGGGTTATGCCAGCGACGACGCGGCGGTGATGACGCCGCAGCTGGAAACGATCCAGGCCCGCTTTGCGCAGGCAGGGTTCTCGACCAGGCACTACACGCCGGAGCTGCATGTCGCGAGCTTCGTGTTACCACGTTGGATGCATGAAAATACCGGGGGGTTGGCATGACTGAACCGCTAGACCACTTCAAGTTCGGCGACGATGGCGAACGTTATGCCGGCGATCATCTGCTGATCGAGTTCTGGGGTGCGGACCACCTGATGGAGCCGGAATACATTTGCCGGGCTCTTGAAGACGGGGCCCGTGCCGCCGGCGCGACGATCCTGCACTCGCACTATCACCATTTCGGCGATGGCGCGGGTGTCAGCGGCGTGACCGTGCTCGCCGAGAGCCACATCACGATCCACACGTGGCCGGAAGCCGGCTATGCCGCGATCGACGTGTTCATGTGCGGCGACGCCAATCCGCTCGACTGCCTCACGCTGCTGCAGGAACGTTTCAACCCGACCACCGTGTCGGCCGACAACTTCCGCCGCGGCCGCCTGCTGCAAACGCGCGTTCAGCGCGTCGCCTGAGACCCTGCGACCGGACGACGCCGCCTGGCGTCGTCCGGTTTTCCACGTCGGTGTAGGCCAACGGCGCATCGACCCGCCCGAACTCTCGTGCCCGATTTTCCGAATGCCTGATTTCGGTGCGACGGCGTAGGCTCCCCCCGTCTGTTTCCTGTGCGACTGGCACGCGTTACGCGCTGACTCGAGTCCTGCACTACGTTGAACCCGGTATTGGAGCGAATGATGGCAAGTCACAAACCGCGCGCGGACAGCCAGAGCCTGCAGATCAACACCGCGAATATGCCCGAAGCGGCGCAGTGGCATGAAACCGTCGAGCGTCTGCATCGCCTGACGCTGATGGGCCTCGGCACGGACGTGACGAGCGTCAAGGTCGATCTGGCGTCGAGCACCGCGTCCCCGGCTGCGACCAGCGACATCAAATGCCGGCTGACGGTACGTCTCAAGCGGTCGCGCAGCGCGGTCAATGTCGAAACACGCCATCCCGATGGCGCGCTGGCGGTCATGCAGGCCTTCACCCGCGCCCAGCGCGAGGCACAACGTCAGCTCGACCTCGGGCGGCGCGCGGCGCGTCAGCATTACCTGGCGGGCATCGGCGACTGAGGCGTCGCGCTGCGGAGGCGAAGCCCCGGGGGACTGTTGCCGACGGCCTTACCACCGGCCGGCGGCACGGACCGCCGGCCGCGACCCGCACGGCAACGTCGAGCGTCAGGCCGCTGCGCTGTGCTGCGCGAAAATGGTTTCCCGCGCGCGCTCGGTGATGGCGACAATCGCCGGATGCTTCAGCTTGCGCTCCGGAGAGATCGCGTAGAATCGCTCCTGCACGTTCGGCACGTGGCCTAGCACCTGCACCCGATACATCTGGCAGATCTCCGCTTCGAGCGCCGCGGGGCCGGCGAACACGCCCACGCCGGCCTGGCCGAAGGACTTCAGCAGCGCGCTGTCGTCGAATTCGCCGACGATCACCGGCGAGATGTCCTCGGCGTCGAACCATTCCTCGAGCTGGCTGCGCAGCCCCGGTGTGTTCGCCGGCATCAGGAACGGCGCGCCCTTGAGGCTGTGCGGAAACCGACGGCGCAACGATTTGGCCAGCGCGGGTGCTGCGAACATGCTGACGCCGCTCGCGCCGAGCAGGTGGTGATAGGCGCGGACGTTGAGCCCCGCCGGCACCGGCCGATCGGACAGCACGAGATCGAGGCGATGGACTGCCAGGTCCGACAGCAGGTTCTCCAGCGAGGCTTCGTGGCAGTTCAGTTTCAGCTTTTCCTCGAGCTTCAGTGCGGGCTCGAGCACCCGGTAGGTCACGAGTTTCGGAATCGAATCGACGATCCCGACATTCAGCACGAGCGGCATGCCGGGTGCCTTGCCGCGCGCGACGTGCGCGAGCTCGGCACCGAGCGAGAAGATTTCATCCGCGTACTGGAACACCACCTTGCCGAGATCCGACAGCACGAGCCGGCGGCCGGCGCGCACGAACAGCCGGTCGCCGATCGCGTCGTCGAGCAGTTTGAGCTGCCCGCTGATGGTTTGGGGGGTCAGGTGCAGGACCGCGGACGCCTTGGCAATGCTGCCTTCGCGCGCCACAGTCCAGAAGTAAAGCAGGTGGCTGTAGTTCAAATGCCGCATCGTATGGTCTCCTCAATCGGCCTGACGGCAACTTGCCGATGCCTCGACAGGGATCCTAGGCAGCCCTGTCGACCAAAAATACTCGAATAACAGGGCTCGATAATACTGTTAATGCGAACTGTTGGATGTGCCGCGGCAAATCAAGGCAATGCGTGGCCGGCCGCTAACGTGTCCATGCCCCAGCCAGCTGTCCCCATCGCTGCGTTCACGGCCCACGACGTGGAGGCCGTGCTCGCCGCGCAGTTCGCGCACCAGGTCGACATCACGCGGCTGTTCTCAGTCGGCGTGGACATCCTCAATGCGGCGCGCGCGCTCGACACGATGGGCTTCGAACTTCAGCTGCTGGCCCGCAATGGCGTGGTGCAGGCGGCGCAGTTGAACCACGGCGCAGACGCAGCTCACGCGGGCGAGGGGCAGACTCTGCTCGCGCTCGCCGAGATCCTCTCGCACTGTCCGCGGCAGATCGCACCCGAAGTGGCCGGGCTCGGCGCGCATTGCCGCGCGATTGCGAGCCACACCGCGACCTGTACGAGCCTCGCGCGCCGGCATACGCAGCATCTGAAGAGTCTGTTGCTGGTGCTGGGCCGCGAAGGCGGCGACGCGGGGGCCGCGACGCTCGCCGCGCAACTCGAGACCGTCAGGCTCGGCGAGGAAGCCGGGCTCGTGGTGCTCCAGCGCGTGGCTGATGGCCTGCAGATCGAGCCCGTCGTGCGCACGAACATCAGGCTCATCGCGGCCCGGTGTTCGGCCGCCTTGCGCGAGCTGGAGCGACTGCTGGAGGAAACCGGCACCTGCCTGCGCGAAACCCACGGCATGTTGCATGGCATCGGCCGCATCGCCGGCACGGTCAACTATCTCGGCATCAACGTCGCCATCGAAGCCGCGCACTGCGACCGTCGCGGCGAGAACTTCCGTCAACTGGCCGCGGACATCCAGGCGACCGTCGACGGTTTCGAACAGAAACTGCTGGCCATCCGGCTCAGCGCAGAACGTGGGCGCGTGCTGTTGAAGGCGCTCGGAGCATGACCGACCGATGAAGAGTTCCGTGATCGCCGAAAGCGGCAAACTGCGCTGGATCGTGCTCGGGCGTGACCCCGACAGGAATCCGCAGGTCATCGACACCAACCAGTACCTGATCGTCGCCGATGGCCAGGGCATGCTGCTCGATCCGGGCGGCATCGAGATCTTTCCGCGCGTGCTTGCCGAACTGACACGCCATCTCGCGCTCGATCGCATCCGCATCCTGTTCGCGAGCCATCAGGATCCCGACATCATCTCGTCGCTGCCGCTGTGGCTCGATCTGAATCCGGAGGCGGTCACCTACTGCTCGCGGCTGTGGACCGGCTTCATTGCCCACTTCGCGACCGGCAAGGACGCCAGGATGGTCGGTATTCCGGACAGCGGCATGCGCATCGGCATTCCGGGTTCTTCGGCACAGTTGCTCGCCGTGCCGGCGCACTACTGCCATTCGTCCGGCAATTTCTCGATCTACGACGAATCCACCGGCACGCTGTTCTCGGGCGATATCGGCGCGGCCTTGCTACCCGACCACGAAGCGGGTCTGTATGTCGACGATCTGCGCGATCACATTGCCCTGATGGCAGGCTTTCATCTGCGCTGGATGCCGTCGACAGTCGCGCTGCGCGGCTGGGTCGCGCGCGTGCGGGCCCTGTCGCCGACGCTGATCTGTCCGCAGCACGGCTCGATTTTTCGCGGCGCCGCGATCGCGCAACTGCTCGACTGGCTGGACTCGCTGGAGGTTGGGCAGTGGGACGACGGCGCGCCGGCAGCCGCAGGCAAGCGCGTCGCGGCTTGATCCGGATCGCGGCATCGGTGGCCTGAACCGTTACACTGCAGGCGTTCCCCATGCCGCGTCGTCCGGAGGCCCCTCATGCGCGAAACCGACCTCAAACATCTCGTCACGCAACTCCGTGAAGAACTGCAGCGCGCCCGCGCGGGCGAACCGCAGGCCCTGTCGCATCTGAGCCCGCTGCTCGAGGATCTCGACGCGGCGTTGGCCTCGCCGGATTCTCCGACGGCCAGTCTCCGCGAACGTCTCGACGGTCACATCCGCGAGTTCGAAGTCGAACACCCGCGACTCACCGCGATCCTGAACGACGTCATGGTCAGCCTCGGCAATCTCGGCATCTGATCCCGGCCGGTCGTCCGTCCCGACCGTGCGGGCACGCTGTGCTGCACGGCGGAGGCGCCCGACGGCCGCTCAGCCCAGCGAGTAATCGCGCCTGATCTGCGCCACCAGCGCCGCGTGCCAGCCCTCTTTTGCGAGGCAGGCCACACCCTCGGCACGCAGGCGGTCCACGATGCCCTCGTCGTTCAGTCCTTCGGCACACAGCGTCGCGATGCGTGTCAGTTGCGCATTGATCGTCGCATCCGGGTGCAGCACGACCGTCCGTCGCAGCAGCCCCTGGTACAGCCAGCCGCCGGCGTAGAGGCTCGATCCCAGCACGACCAGCACGCCGATGCGGATCACCGGCGCGCTGCCGGAGAGATCGAACAGCAGCACCTTCAAGGCCGAGGCGCCGAAGATCACGAGCGCCGACTGTCCGAGGATGCGGTCTTCACGCTTGAGCGCCAGCAGCATCGTGGCCACCGCGAGCAAGGCCCATGCGATCGACACCGCCAGTGCGCCGTCGAAGAGTCGCAGCACCAGCACCATCGCCGCCCCGTGCGCCGCATACAGCACGCCGCTCGCGAGACTGCCGGGCACGCCGCTGCCGGGGACGAAATACACCGCGTACAGCAGCAACGCGTACGCGGCGAGGGCGGCCAGCGGCGCGGGCGCCGCGTGTTGCGAGAGGTCCGGCAGCAACAGCAGCGCAAAGCCGAGCAGCAGCAGCCCGCCGCACGTGAGCCACACCGGCACCAGCACCGGCCGCTGCGGACGCGGCTGGCGCGCCAGCCCGACGAGCACCGGCGTCAGCGCGAGCGCGGCCCAGGGCAGGTATCGCGTCGGCAGATATTCGAAGAACAGCACGTGGGCGCTCACCAGGCTGCAGTAGGCGGACACCAGCACGGCCGACGGCGGATCCGCCTTGTCGGCGCGCCCGAGGCCGCGCCGCGCGCCGAGATAGATCGCGAGCAGCAGCCCCGCGCTGGCGAGGGCTATCAGCGGCGCCAGCGCCGGCGCGTTGCCTCGGATCAGCAGATATTCCGACACATAGAAATACAGCAGCGGCAGTGCATGGGCGAACGCGTCTTCGCTGGTCAACGGTTGCGCGTGACGCCGCGAGAACCACGCTGCGGTCGCGGCGAAGATCAGAAACTGCGTGAACTGGTATATCGCGGCGAACTGCCACTCCCCGGTGTCCGCGAGACGCCAGGCGGCGTCGAAGCACAGGAACGCGAGATACAGCGGCACCAGGTAGGTCAGGCGCCGCCTCTCGTACAGGGCGCAATAGCAGAACACGAGGCTCCACGCGGTGAAGTACAGCGTCAGTTCGAGCAGCGTCGCGCGCACGGTGTCCATCACGAGCGGCGTGAGATACACGCACAGGCCGGCCAGCACGGCATAGGCGCTGCGCCTGAAATGTGCGCCCAGCGCCATCGCGGCGATGCTGATCGCCGCCACCGCGCCGAGCGCGAACCGGGCACTGATCAGCTGGTAATAGAGATGCGCGCCGTAGGTCGCGAGGTACAGCACGACGATGCCGGCGGCGGGCAGATAGGCGGCGTACCGACGGTCGTAACGCGCGAGCCACAGGCCCGTGGCAACCAGTCCGACGCCCACCGCCACCGCGATCGCGAGCTGCCGTTCCGGCGTCAGCCAGCCCGCGGCATGGATCAGCTTGATGAAGTACAGCGCGGCGAGCACGAAGGACAGCGCCGCGCCCCAGCCCATCAGGTTGCTGGCCGAGCGGGACGCGGCGGCCGGTCGCGGCGACTGCGGCGCGGTTGGGATGGGCGCGGCCGCGGGCGGCGCTGGCGCGGCCACCGCGGCCGGGGCGGGCGTGAGCGCATCGTCGAGGCCCAGCGCGCGCTCGAGGCGCGCGAGTCTGGCTTCGAGTCGCGTGTAGCGTTCGTCGGTGGCGTCGTTCATGGCGGCCTCGATTGGCGGGCGTGATCAGATGACCTGTTGTTCGCGGAGCAGCGCGATGTCGCTCGCCGCGTAGCCGAGCTCGGTGAGGATTTCGTCGGTGTGCTCGCCGAGCGTCGGCGCGGCGCGGCGGAAGCGGCCGGGCGTCTCTGACAGTTGCACCGGCGTCGGCGCCAGCGGCGCGGGGTGGGCCAGACCCGGATAGGGGCGGTCTTCGAGCAGCCCGGCGGCGCGCACGTGCGGATCATCGATCACCTGCTGCGGGGAGAGGATCGGGGCCGCCGGCATGCTGGCGGTATCGAGGGCGGCCAGCGCCTCGGCGGTACTGCGCGCGGCCATCCACGTCGCCATGCGCGCGGACACGACCGCGCCGTGCCGGGCACGCGCGGCATCATCGGCGAAGCGCGGATCCTCGAGCCAGTCGGTGGCGCCGACGAGGCGTGCCCAGCGCCGGAACATCGGCGTGCCGACGCACGACACCATGACCCAGCCGTCGGTCGTGCGGTAGACGTCCGACGGTGCCGACACGATGCCGAGATTGCCGGTCGGGACGCGATTCGGCGCCGCCACCGCCTGCTCGAGCAACGGCGGGTTGTTGAACGCAATCGCAGTCTGCAGCAACGCGGTTTCGACCTGTTGGCCGCGGCCCGTCTTGCCGCGTGCCATCAGCGCGGCCAGGGTGCCGAACGCGGCAAGCGACGCGGTGCCCGCGTCGACCCAGTTCACGGTGGCGCGCATCGGGTGGTCCGGTTCGCCGGTCAGGTACACCGAGCCGCACATCGCCTGGCCGATGCCGTCGAAGCCGTGCCGGTGGCCGAGCGGTCCGCCGAGCCCGAAGGCGGTGGCGGTGGTCAGGATGATGTCCGGCTTCACCGCCTGCAGCGAAGCGAGGTCGAGTCCGAGATTCGCGAGCACCTCGGGTGGCAGGTTGGCGATCACGACGTCCGCCGTGGCCACCAGCTGGCGCACGATCGCGCGACCGGACGGGTGCGCGGGATCGAGCGTCATGCCGCGCTTGTTGCGGTTCATCACGAGGTACAGCGCGCCGGCGCCATCGTCGGCGACGGGCAGGATCCAGCGATCCTCGCCCCCGTCGCGCCGCTCGATGCGGATCACGTCGGCGCCGAGGTCGGCGAGCAGGGCCGCGCAATAGGGGCCTGCGATGTAGCGCCCGAAGTCGAGCACCCGGACACCAGCCAGCACATCATTCATTGCCACTCTCCGTCCCGCCGGCGGCGGCCTGCCCGAATTGTGACGGCTGCCAGAGGCCCGTGCACGTGTGCTGTGCTGCCGCAACGGTTCGGCAGTATGATGCGGCGGTGACTTCCCGCGCCGAACTTCTCGACACCCTGAACCGTTTTGCCGAACGCGCCGCGAGCCAGCCCCTGACGCTCGGTGAAGTCGCGGACGGGCTCGGCGGTTCGTCGTTCTCCCTGCTCTGCATCATCCTGAGTCTGCCCTTCCTCACGCCCGTGAGCCTCGGCCCACTGGCGACGGTCGGCGGCCTCACGCTCGCGGCGATCGCCTGGCAGCTCGTGCGCGGCGACCTGGCGCCCAGCCTGCCGCAGCGCGTGCGGGCCATCGAAATGTCCCCGCGCATCTGGCAGGCACTGCTCGCGACCTGTGCCAGGATCGTCGCCTGGTGCGGACGCATCAGCCGGCCGCGCTACCGGCGCTGGGTCGACGGCGTGTCCGGTGCGCGCCTGCGCGGTTTCCTGATCATCGCGGCAGGTCTGCTGATGGCCGTGCCGCTGTTCGGCCTGCCGTTCAACAATGCGCTGCCGGCGCTGGCGATCATCATCACCTGCATGGCGGAACTCGAGGACGACGGGCTGCTGCTGTGGGCGGGGGTTGCGCTGACGGCGGTGTCCGCGGTGTACATCCTCGGCGTGCTGGTGGCCGTGATGTTCTTCGGCACCGAGGCCATCCGGCAGTTCTTCGCCTGAGGCGACGGCGGGAGGACATCGCCCCGCCGATGGAGTGGGGCCTGCGATCAGGCCGCGGCGGACGCCAGCTTCGGCGGCTTCTCGGCCGACCACTGCCGCAACACCGGCATCACCTCGGTCGCGAAGAGCTTCATGCTGCGCTCGACGACGTCCATCGGGGTACCGGCGAAACGGAACGCGCACAGCACGCCGTAGGGGCCGAAATAGTTCCAGCGTTCTTCGAACTTGCGCAGCATCTGGTCCGGCGTGCCCCAGATCTGCTGTTCGACGTACGCCTTCATGATCCCTTCCTTGCCGGCCGCCCGCATCATCTCGGCCGCGTCCGCATAGGCCTTGTAGCCCTTCGCGTCGCTGTAGTGCTCGCCGAGCATTTCGTAGTGATGCAGGACGGAGGCGCAGTAGCCGGCGACGTACTTCTCGGCGTTTTCCCGCGCGCGCTTCGCGTCGCTGTCGACGATCGTCATTTCGGTCAGCAACGGCGGCCGCGGATCGTAGCCGTGCGTCTTGCGGAACAGCGCCTTGTAGTCGTCGAGTTCAAGCTTCTGCTTGTCCGGCGCCTTGTAGTTGAACGCCATCATCTGCACGCCCAGCCGCGCGGCCTGCTCGGCCGAATCGGGGCTCATCGCCACCTGGGTCACGCGCGTCTTGCGCCATTCCTTCGACAGCGGTTCGGGGCGCAGCGGCGCCTTCGGCTGCTGGTAGTACTTGCCATTGTGTTCCGGGAACCAGCCGGTCTCGAGCGCTTCGAGGATCAGCGGCGAGGCTTCGTCGAAGCGTTCGCGCGACTCGTCCATCGACACCCCGAACTGGCTGAATTCGCGCCGCGCGAGACCACGGCCCATGCCGAAGATGAAGCGGCCCGGTGCGAGCTGATCCATCAGCGCGGCCTTCTCGGCGACGCGCAGCGGCTGCGCGTTCCACGGGATGATGCACGCGCCGGTGGCGAGCTTGATGCGCTTGGTCTTGGCGGCGACGTGGGCGAGATAGACGAAGTTGTCGGGGCAGAAGGAGTAGTCTTCGAAATGATGCTCGACCGTCCAGATGTGATCGTAACCGAGCTCATCGGCGAGCACGGCGCAACGCAGTTCCTGATCGTAGACCTGCGCGTCGGTGATGCCATCGAACATGAAGCTCTGCATCACCTGAACCAAACCGATTTCCATTGCACGTTCCTCTTCAATTATCTTGGGGCGATGGGCGCACCGAAGGCGCGGCCGGGGATACTGGCATCTGCCGCGAGCCCGGGGCCAGCGCACCTGCGTGGAGCCCGGGCTGCAGTACGATAGCGGCCCGGCAGATGACCCGAGTGTAGCCCGAAGCCTGCGGCGGCGCGAAGCGCCCGAAGCCGCTGATTTGACGGGCATTGTCGTGCTGCAAAGCACCATCCGCCGGCCCCGCCATGGGCGACGTGGAGGGTTCATTCAGATGGAGGAAACATGAAGCTCGCGGTATTGCTGCTCGGTGCTTCGCTCGCCGGACCGGTCGTGGCGGCGGACGAACTCCCGATCGATCGCGGCGCGACGATCCGTCCCGCCCAGGTGCTCGACTTTCCCGACCGCAGCGGCAGGCTGCTCGGCACGCTGCCGCCCGGCGCCCCAGTCGACATCTACGAACGGCAGCGGCTGTGGTTGCGGATCAAACCGCCGGCGGGCCAAGCCGCACCCGCCGGCTGGGTGCAGCTGACCGATCTGCGCCTCGGCTTCACGGCGCCGCCGCCAGCGACTGCGAACGCGCCGGTCCCGGCGCCGGCACCGGCCCCGACGGGCGGCGCTTTCTCCGCCTTCTCGCGCTCCGTCAGCGGGCTGCTCGCCGGCTTCCAGTCGCGACAGTCCGGCTACGCGAGCGGCTCGAACGCGACGATCGGCATCCGTGGCCTGACCAGCGGCGAACTGAATGCGTCCCAGCCGAACTACCAGGCGCTCGCCGAGATCGAGCGCTATGCGGTGATGCCGGCGCAGGCGCAGATGTTCGCCAACGCCGGCGGGCTGATGCCGCAGCGGATCATGTACGTCACCGCGCCGCCGATGGCCGTGCCGCAGCCGCCGATCGGAGGCCCGCGATGAAGCGCCTGTCCCTGCTGCTGGGCGCGTTGTTCATGAGCGGCGCTGCCCACGCGATCGACCTGGGCGGCATGCTGCAGAACCTCGACGTCAACAAGGTGCTCCAGACCGGCCAGAAGCTGTCCGCGGCGACGCAGGAAATGCCGGTCAACGAGGAGATCGGCCTCGGCCGCGATCTCGCCGCACGCATTCTCGGCACGGTGCCGCCGCATCCGGATCCGGCGGTCCAGAGCTATGTGAACCAGGTCGGCCGCTGGCTGACCCTGCACACCGAGCGGCCCGATCTGCCGTGGCACTTCGCGGTCGCCGGGACGGATGCGGTCGGTGCGTTCGCGACACCGGGCGGCAGCGTCATCATCACGGCCGGACTGCTGCGGCTGATGCGCGACGAGAACGAGCTGGCCGGGGTGCTCGCGCACGAGATCTCGCACGTCGTGCAGAAACACCACGTGGTCGCGATCATGAAGCGCGCGCGCGCGCAGCTCGCGACCGAGGTGGCGGCCGAAATGGCGTCGCAGGTGGTCGCGAAGAATCCGCTGGTCACCCAGGCGCTGCTCGGCGCGGGCATGAATCTCTACGGCAGCGGCCTCGACCAGGGTGACGAGTACGCCGCCGATCGCGCCGGCATGGTCATCGCGGCACGCGCGGGCTACGACCCGCTTGCGCTCATCTACCTGCTGACGACGCTCGATTCGATCGGCGCCGGCGAACCCCGCACGCAACTGATGTTCGCCACCCATCCGCCGACGCGCAGCCGCATCGACGCGCTGGGCGCCGTCGCCGATCAGCTCGGCGCGTACAAGGGTTCGCTGCAGAACCCGCAGCGTTTCGCCCAGATCCAGGAGAGCCTGTTGAAATGAGTACCCTCGACGCGCATGGCGTGCATGCGATGACGCTCGAAGTCCTGCCGGCCTGGCTCGATTACAACGGCCACATGAACGTGGCCTATTACTCGCTGGCCTTCGATCTCGCGGGCGAGGAACTGCTGAAATGCGCGGGCATGGGCGAGGCCTATACGCAGGCCACGCAGAACTCGTGGATGGTGCTCGAAGCGCATATCACCTACCAGAACGAGGCCAATCTCGGCGAGCAGCTGCTGCTGAAGTCGCGCGTGCTCGACTGCAACGCGAAGTGCGCGCATCTCTACCAGGAGATGGTTCGCGGCGACACGCTGCTGTCGACGCAAGAGCAGCTGATGCTGCACGTGAGCCTGCAGACGCGGCGCGGGGCGCCGTTCGAGCCGGCCGTGTTCGCGGCGATGGAGCGCATGCGCGCCCAGCAGGCGGCGTTGCCGCGACCGGCGTGGATCGGCCGTCAGATCGGCATTCGCCGATGAGTGCGGTGCCGCCGTTCAACGGCCAGCTCGCGATCATCACCGGTGGCGGCTCCGGCATCGGTGCTGCGCTCGCCGCCGCGCTGTCGGCGCGCGGTGCGCGCGTGGTCGTGTGCGACATCGACGCGGCGCGCGCGCAGGCGCTGGTCGGGCGTGGTGAGGCGATCGAAGGCGTGCGCGTGGACGTCACCGACGCGGCCGCGGTCAGCGCCTTCGTCGACGACATCGCGACCCGTCACGGCAGGATCGACCTGTTTTTCAACAATGCGGGGATCTCGGTCACCGGCGACGCGCGCGACCTCGGGCTCGAGCACTGGCGCCGGGTCATCGACGTCAATCTGATGGGCGTCGTGCACGGCACGCACGCGGCCTACCGGATCATGACGCGGCAGGGCAGTGGACACATCGTCAACATCGCCTCGCTCGCGGGTCTGATCCCGTTTCCGACCAACGCGCCGTATGCCACGAGCAAGCACGCGGTCGTCGGCCTGTCGGTATCGCTGCGCGAGGAGGGGGCGGCGCTGGGCGTGAAGGTCAGCGCGGTGTGCCCGGGCTTCATCGAATCGAACATCTTCCGCGACACGCCGTTCATCAACGTACCGCGCGACGAGATCCTCAAGGGCGTGCCGTTCAAGCCGATGGACACCGATCTCGCCGCGACCCGCATCCTGCACGGCGTCGCGCGCAACCAGGCCATCATCTCCTTCCCCGGCTACGCCCGCTTCATCTGGCGCCTCTACCGCCTGTGGCCGGGCCTCATCGCGCTGCTGAACCGCCGGCTCGTGCGGGATCTGCGGCGCGTGAGGGGCTCGACATAGGGGGAATACGCCACCGAGAACACCGAGCACACCGAGATAAGAGGATTTTGGGGTTTAGGGCGCAGCGGCACTCGCCCAGGAATTCTTCGTCTCTTGCCCTCGGTGTTCTCTGTGTTCTCGGTGGCAAAAATGCGTCAACCGGAGTCAACCAGCACCCGCCCCCAGCACCGCGAGTGCGCGGCTCGCCGCGGCGGTGCGGGTTTCGACGCCGAGTTTGGCGAAGATGTGTTCGAGGTGTTTGGTCACCGTGCGCGGGCTCAGGGACAGGATGAGACCGATCTCGCGGTTGGTCTTGCCGGCGGCGACCCAGCGCAGCACTTCCGCTTCGCGCGGCGTCAGGCCGAACGCGCCGGTCAGCGTGGCGCCCGTCATTTCATCCGCGGGTTCACAGAACAGCAGCATTTCGTCCTGCTCCACGATGCCGCAGTACTCGAACAGCACGCGCCGCGCACCGAGCGTGAAGGTCGTCGTGCGCGGCGCGCCGGGGTCCTGCTGGCGACAGCGCGCAAGCCACTCGCAGGCTGCCGGCGGCAGCTCGCCGCGCGTCGAGGCGCTCGGCACGATCTCGCGTGCGCGCTCGCTGAGCCAGGTCACCGCACCGTCGGGGTCGACGGTGAGGCTGGCGCGCGGCAGCGCTTCGACGGTGCTGTGCGCGCGCCGGAGACTGCGCGAACGCGCGATGTGCGTCGCGATGCGGGCCAGCACTTCCTCGACGCGTACGGGCTTCGTCACGTAGTCGACGGCGCCTTCGCCGAAACCGCGCACGATGTCCTCGGTGCCGGTCAGCGCCGTCATGAAGATCACCGGGATGTCTTCCGTCTCGCGATTGGCCTTCAGGCGTCGACAGGTGTCGAAGCCATCGAGCCCCGGCATCAGCGCATCGAGCAGGATGATGTCCGGTCGCACGAGTTCGAGCTGACGCAGCGCACTGAGTCCACTCGGCGCGACGAGCACTTCATAGCCTTCGTCATCGAGCGCATCGGACAGGAACGCCAGGTTCGCCGGCGTATCGTCGACTATCAGCACGGTCGTGCGACGCTCAGTGTTCATCGGTCACCGCGTCGTCGCCGACGAAGGACAGAATCTCGGACAACTGGAACTCGCGCGCGAGCCGGCGCAGCTCGGTCGAGTAGGCCTGGTACTGCGGCCCGAGCTGCTCCACTTCGTCGATACATCCGTTCAGCATCTTCACGTGCCCGATGCGCGCTGCGCGGGTGAGCCGCTGACGCAGCTCGGGCGGCGGTCCCGGCATCAGCAATTCCCCGTCGCTGGCGCCGATGGCATGTATCCAGTCGAGCGCGAGCTGCTTCTGCAGCTGCGCGGTGAGTGCCGGCAGCCGCACGGGCTTCGGCAGGAACGCATTGCAGCCGGCCTTCAGGCACGCCTCGCGGGTTTCATCGATGGCGTTCGCCGACACCATGATGATCGGCCGGCGCCAGCCCGCATCGCGCAGCGAGCGGGCCACCGCGAGCCCGTCCATCCCGGTCATCACGAGATCGAGCAGCAGCAGATCGGGCCGGAAGGTCTCGATGCGCGCGAGCGTGTCCTCGCCCGAGGACGCCTCGGCCAGCGTGAAGCCGAGGGGCGCGAGCAGGGCCGAGAGCAGCGTGCGGTGCGGCGCCTGGTCGTCGGCAATGAGGATCCGCCGCCGCGGTCCGCGGTAGCCGATGACGTCAGTGAACGCCGTCTTCGTCAGGCGCGGTTCGCGGACCTCGGGCAACAGCACGCGCAGCTGGAACGCACTGCCCTGGCCCGCTTCACTCTGGACCGACAGCTCCCCGCCCATCAGCTCGGCGAGCAGGCGCGCGATCGTGAGGCCGAGGCCGGTGCCGGCGACGCCGACATTCGTGCGCTGAAACGGCTGGAAGATGCGCTCGATGTCGCTCGTGGCGATGCCGGGCCCGGTGTCCCGGACGACGAACAACGTGGTCTGGCGCGTACAGTCGACCGTGAACAGCACTTCGCCCGTCGTCGTGAACTTCACGGCGTTGCCGAGCAGGTTGATGAGGATCTGGGACAGCCGCTTGCCGTCGATGCGGACATGGTTCGGCAGGTCGCCCTTGACCTGGTACTCGAATCCGATCCCCTTGTCGGTCGCCTGGGGGCGGAACATGTTGACGATCTGCGTCAGCAGTTCGGGCAATGCCGTTTCGCGCGGCTGCAGACGAAACTTCCCGGCTTCGATGCGCGCGATGTCGAGGATGTCGTCGGCGAGCGTCAGCAGGTGCTCGCCGCTCTTGCGGATCACCTCGAGCTGGCCCCGCAGGCGTGGCGGCGCGTCGGGATCGCGCTCCGAAATCTGGGCATACCCGATGATGCTGTTCAGCGGGGTGCGCAGTTCATGGCTCATGTCGGTCAGGAAGCGGCTCTTCGCGAGGCTCGCCGACTCCGCCGTTTCCTTCGCCTTCTGCAGCGCGCGGTCGGTCTTGCCGTGCTCGGCGATTTCCTGCAGCAGCAGCGCGGTCTGTCGCGCCGACTCCTCCTGCGCCACGCGCCGGCTCTCACGCGTCAGCACCAGCCACCAGGAGATGACGCCGAGCGCGACCAGCAGCACCGCCCAGGCCTTGAACAGCGAACTGCTCATCAGTTCGAAGTGCGCAGCCGAGCCGGTCGGCAGGCCCTCCATGTACACGTGGAAGTAGATCGTGCCGAGCAGCGCGGTCAGGCCGGCCGTCAGCAGCAGGAAGGTGATGCCGACGTCACGCAGCCGCCGCGCGAGCTGCGGGGACAGCCAGCCCTGACGCGGTTGCGCGGGACTGTCGGCCGGCTTCTTCTTGCACAGATCGTCGCAGCGGGCGTCCAGCGAGCAGCACAGCGAGCAGATATTGCCCGCATAGGCCGGGCAGAACGCCATGTCTTCGCCTTCGAACGGGTTCTCGCAGATGCAGCAGGTCAGGGTCTTGCCGGCGAACTGCGCACGGTCGACCTGCCGGGCAATGTAGTAGCGGCCTTTCGTCGCCCATGCGATCAGCGGCGCCAGCAGCAGGGCGCTGAACAGCGCGATGAACGACGCGAACGCGGCGGCCCACGGCCCGAGCGCGCCGGTGAAGGCGATAATCGATATCACCGAGGCCAGCAGCGTCGAGCCGACGCCGACCGGGTTGATGTTCGGCAGGTGCGCGCGCTTGAACTCGATGAACGGCGGGCTGAGGCCGAGCGGCTTGTTGATCACGAGGTCGGCGACGAGCGCACCGATCCACGCAATCGCAATGCACGAATAGATGCTCAGGACCTGCTCCAGCGCCTGGAACAGGCCGACTTCCATCAGCAGCAGCGCAATGGCGACGTTGAACAGCAGCCAGACCACCCGGCCCGGATGGCTGTGCGTGAGGCGCGAGAAGAAGTTGCTCCACGCGAGCGAGCCGGCATAGGCATTGGTCACGTTGATCTTCACCTGCGACAACACCACGAACAGCGTGGCGGCCGCGAGCGCGATGGCCTGGTCGCTGAACACGTAGCTGAAGCCGATCACGTACATCAGCGTCGGCTCGTCCGCGCGGTGTGGCGCGAACTGGTGCTGAATCACGAGAAACGCCAGGAAGGCACCGGCCAGCTGTTTCAGCACGCCCGGAATGATCCAGCCCGGGCCGCCGATCAGCATCGCGGCCCACCAGCGTTTGCGGTTCTTCTGTGTCTGCTCCGGCAGGAAGCGGAGGAAGTCGACCTGTTCTCCGATCTGGGCAATCAGTGAGAAACAGACGGTCGTCGCCGCACCGAAAAGCAGCGGGTCGAACGCGGTGCCCCCGGGCGAATAGCCGCCGAAGGTCGTCCATTCGCGAAACAGCGAAGGTTCCTTGATCGCCACGAAGATGAATGGCAGCAGCGCGAGCACGAACCACGGCATGAAGGTCCAGATCTGGAGTTTGCTGATCCGGGTGATGCCATAGAGCACGAACGGGATCACGACGAGGGAACTGACCAGGTAGCCGACCGCGAGCGGCATCCCGACGTAGAGCTCGAACATCAGCGCCATGATCGCCGCTTCGATCGCGAAGAAGATGAAGGTGAACGAGGCGTAAATCAGCGAGGTGATCGTCGATCCCAGGTAGCCGAAGCCCGCACCGCGCGCGAGCAGGTCGAGGTCGACGTTGTACTTCGCGGCGTAGTAGCTGATCGGCAGGCTGGTCAGGAAAATCAGCACGGCGACGGTCACGATCGCCGCCACGGCATTCGTGAAGCCGTAATTGACCATGATCGAGCCGCCGATCGCCTCGAGCGCGAGGAAGGAGATCGAGCCCAGCGCCGTGGCCGCGACGCGCGCCTCCGACCACTTGCGAAAGCTGCGCGGCGCGAAGCGGAGGGCGTAATCCTCGAGCGTTTCGTTCGCGACCCACGTGTTGTAGTCGCGTCTGACTCGAATGATGCGCTGGGTAGCGGCGGCAGCCACGTGCGGCGTTCCTGACAGTTGAATGAAGACGAATCCGATCGCCCGCGCGCGGCTGACGCGGTGGAGTCCGTACACCAGACGGAGCAAGCCGTGTGCCAGCGTCCGATTGCGGTGGGAACCGCGCCATTGTCGCGTCCGGGCGCGTAGCCTCGAGCCTCTCGCACCAATCAGGTGCTCATTCAGGTGCGTGCGCACCGAGATGATCTGAAACCCGCAATATCGCCTCGTCTGTACGACATCCTACGTATGGTGCGTTGCAATAGCTGATTGCTGTAATCCCTCCCACGCGCCGGTCCGAAGCCTGGCGCTTTCGGACCCAAGGTTTTTCACCGAATGAGGAGATGACGCAATGTCCCAGCACGTTAAGAAAGATGAACCCGCCTTGAAGGCGGTCGCGCGCCTCTTGCGCGGCCTCCTGTTGGGCGCGGCGTTCCTGACGCCGGCGCTCGCGCTCGCAGCGGGTCCGCCGACCGCCGAGGTCAACACGACCGGTCTGGCCGTGACCGATACCACCGTCACCGTGGGGCAGCTGCACTCCGCGACGGGCACGATGGCGATCAGCGAAACCGGCTCGATCCAGGCCGAGCGCCTGGCGATCGAACAGATCAACGAGGCCGGCGGCATCCTGGGCCGGAAGATCGAGATCATCCAGGAGGACGGCGCCTCCGACTGGCCCACCTTCGCCGAGAAGGCCCGCAAGCTGCTCGTGAACGACAAGGTCGCCGCGGTGTTCGGCTGCTGGACGTCCGCGTCACGCAAGGCCGTGCTGCCGGTGTTCGAGAAGGAAAACGGGATGCTCTACTACCCGACCTTCTACGAAGGCCTCGAGGAATCCAAGAACGTGATCTACACGGGGCAGGAAGCCACGCAGCAGATCATCGCCGGCCTCGACTGGCTCGCGAAGAACAAGGGCGCGAAGACCTTCTACCTGATCGGCTCCGACTACATCTGGCCGCGCACGTCGAACAAGATCGCGCGCAAGCACATCGAGAACGTGCTGAAGGGCAAAGTCGTCGGTGAGGACTACTTCCCGCTCGGCCACACCCAGTTCGGTTCGCTGATCAACAAGATCAAGCTGAAGAAGCCCGACGCGGTCTACAGCATCATCGTCGGCGGCAGCAACGTGTCGTGGTGGAAGCAGCTGAAGGCTGCCGGCGTCACCGCCGACAAGCAGACCATCCTCACGATCTCGGTGACCGAAGACGAAATCCTCGGCATCGGCGGCGAGAACATGGTCGGCTACTACGCCGCGATGAAGTACTTCCAGAGTCTCGATAACGAGAACAACAAGAAGTTCGTCGAAGCGTTCAAGGCGAAATACGGCAAGGACGCCGTCATCGGCGACGTGACCCAGGCCGCCTACCTCGGTCCGTGGCTGTGGAAAGCCGCGGTCGAGAAGGCCGGCAGCTTCGACGTCGACAAGATCGCCGCCGCCTCGCCGGACATCGAGCTGACCACCGCGCCGGAAGGCTACGTGAAGATTCACAAGAATCATCACCTGTGGAGCAAGCTGCGGATCGGCGAAGCCCAGGCCGACGGTCAGTACAAGGTGCTGTACGAGTCCGAGCTGATCGAGCCGAACCCGTTCCCGGAAGGCTACCAGTAAGCGATACACGCTGGTTCGCGGGCCCTGCGGGGCCCGCGAATCACGTGCAGTCCCACGCAACCGCAATCGACCGGAGCCAGCGCAATGGACGGAATGACATTATCTGAAATCGGATCCCTGCTCGTCATGCAGGGCTTCAATGGCCTGTCCTTCTTCAGCGTCCTGCTGCTGATGGCGCTGGGGCTTGCGATTATTTTCGGCCAGATGGGCGTCATCAACATGGCGCATGGCGAATTCCTCACCATCGGCGCCTACACCACCTACCTGCTGTCGGTGGTTGCCACGGACTATGCGCCGTGGTTCATGAATTTCTATTTCATCGCGGCGATTTTCGTCGGCTTCATCGTCGCCTTCATCGTCGGCTATCTCGTCGAGTGGTCGATGATCAGGCACCTGTATCGCCGTCCGCTCGACTCCCTGCTCGCGACCTGGGGCCTGTCGCTGATCATGCAGCAGGCATTCCGCTCGACCTTCGGCCCGAAGGAAGTCAGCGCAACCCTGCCGGACTGGCTGATGGGCTCCTACGCGCCGACTGACACCATCGACATCCCGCTGAACGGCCTGTTCGTGATGGGGCTGACCCTGCTGCTGACCGGCGCCGTCGCGCTGCTGATCTTCCGTTCGCGCTGGGGCCTGCACGTGCGGGCCACCACGCAGAACCGCGCGATGAGCGGCGCGGTGGGCATCGATACCGCCAAGGTCGACCGCCTGACCTTCGCGCTCGGCTGCGGCATCGCCGGCGTCGCGGGTGCGGCGTTCACCACGATCGGTTCCACCGGCCCGACCAGTGGCTCGCTGTATATCGTCGACACCTTCCTCGTCGTCGTGTTCGGCGGCGCGCAGAGCCTGCTCGGCACGATTGCCTCGGCCTTCTCGATTGCGCAGGCGCAGTCGACGCTCGAGTTCTTCATGACCGGCTCGATGGCCAAAGTGCTCACGCTGCTGACCATCATCGGCATCCTCATGCTGCGGCCCGAAGGCCTGTTCCGCATGCGGGTGCGCAAGTGAGCCGCGGCGCCGCGCTCGAGACCTCACGGGAGACCCTGACATGAATACCAAGTTGAAAGCGCTGTGGGGCGGTTACGGGACAGTGCTGGTGCTCGCGGCGGTGATCTTCATCCTGCTGCCGCTGAGCCTGGACCTGTTCCGCCTGAATCTCGTCGGCAAGTACCTGACTTATGCGTTCGTCGCCGTCGGCCTCGTGCTGTGCTGGGGCTACGGCGGCATCCTGAGTCTCGGCCAGGGGGTGTTCTTCGGCCTCGGCGGCTACTGCATGGCGATGTTCCTGAAGCTCGAAGCCTCCGATCCCGAGAGCACCAAGATTCAGTCGACGCCCGGTATTCCGGACTTCATGGACTGGAACCAGCTGACGGAACTGCCGGGATTCTGGCTGCCGTTCAAGAGCTTCCTGTTCACGCTGTTCGCGGTGCCGCTGGTGCCCGGCATTCTGGCCTTCATCATCGCGGTCGCCATGTTCAAGCGTCGCGTCGGTGGCGTGTACTTCGCGATCATGACCCAGGCCTTCGCCGCGGTGCTGAGCATTCTCATCATCGGGCAGCAGGGCTACACGGGCGGCGTCAACGGCATCACCGATCTGAAGACGCTGCACGGCTGGGACATCCGCACCGATGAAGCGAAGTACCTGCTGTACTACATCAACGGCGCGCTGTTGATTGGCGTGGTGCTGCTGGGCCGCTTCGTCATCGGCAGCAAGTTCGGCAAGCTCCTGCTCGCGCTGCGCGACCGTGAGGAACGGGTGCGGTTCTCGGGCTATGACGTCGCGAACTTCAAGGTCTTCATCTTCTGTCTCGCGGCGATGTTCTCGGCGGTCGGCGGCGCGATGTTCACGCTGCAGGTCGGCTTCATGTCGCCGTCCTTCGTCGGCATCGTGCCGTCGATCGAGATGGTGATCTTCACCGCGGTCGGTGGCCGCATGTCGCTGGTCGGCGCGGTATACGGCAGCCTGCTGGTGAACTATGGCAAGTCGTATTTCTCCGAGACCTTCCCGGAACTGTGGCTGTTCCTGATGGGCGGGCTCTTCATCGCCGTCGTGATGCTGTTCCCGAACGGCCTCGCCGGTCTGTCCAACCAGTGGCGCGAATGGCGCGACCGTCGGCGGCCCAAGGCGGGCGGCACGGTGACGCCGCTCACTGCCCCGCCGGCCGGAGCGACACCGCCGCCGGCTGGCAAGGATCCGCTGCCCCCCGTGGCCAGCGTCGGAGGTGGTCGATGAGCGCGCAACCCATCGTGCTGGCGGTCGAGAACCTGACCGTCTCCTTCGACGGCTTCAAGGCCGTCAACGATCTGAACCTGTACGTCGAGAAGAACGAGCTGCGGGTCGTCATCGGTCCGAACGGTGCCGGCAAGACCACGCTGCTGGATCTGATCTGCGGCCGCACGCGCGCCAGCGCCGGCAGCATCAAGTTCAAGGATCAGGAGATGACGAAGATGCCCGAGCACCAGCGCGTGCGGAAGGGCATCGGGCGCAAGTTCCAGAACCCGTCGATCTACGAAAGCCTGACCGTGTTCGAGAACCTCGAGGTGTCCTACCCGCGCGGTCGCACGGTGTTCGGCAGCCTGTTCTTCAAGCGCGACGCGGCGGTGCGGCAGCGTATCGACGAGATCGCGGCGCTGATTCACCTGTCGGATCGGCTGGAAGACCAGGCGGAACTGCTGAGTCACGGCCAGAAGCAGTGGCTGGAGATCGGGATGCTGCTGATGCAGGACCCGGAGCTGCTGATGCTCGACGAGCCCGTCGCCGGCATGAGCGTCAGCGAGCGCGAGAAGACCGCCGAACTGCTGACGCGGATTTCCGACAACCGCTCGGTGATCGTGATCGAACACGACATGGATTTCGTCAAGCGCATTGCGCACAAGGTCACGGTGCTGCACCAGGGAAAGATGCTCGCCGAGGGCAGCATGGAGAAGGTGCAGGCCGATCCGAAAGTCATCGAAGTCTATCTCGGCCATTGAAACAGCCACCGACACGGAGACAGCACACATGATCGAAGTGAAGGACTTCACCGTCAGCTACGGCGAAAGCGAAGTCGTGCACCAGGTGGGATTCAAGGCCGGCCAGGGCGAAATCGTCGCCGTGCTGGGCCGCAACGGCATGGGCAAGAGCACCCTGTTCAAGTCGCTGATTGGCATCCTGCCGTCGAAGGCGGGATCCCTGAAGGTCGACAATCAGGAACTCGCCGGCATGCCGAGCCATCAGCGCGTGCGCCGGGGTCTCGCCTACGTGCCGCAGGGCCGCATGGTGTTCCCGACGTTGACGGTGCTCGAGAACGTGATGACGGGACTGCGCGACCGTCGCAGCGAAGTGCCGGAAGAAATCTATTCGTTGTTCCCGGTGCTCGCCGAGATGAAGCGGCGCAAGGCCGGCAACCTGTCCGGCGGTCAGCAGCAGCAGCTGGTGATCGCGCGCGCACTCGTCACCAATCCGAAAGTACTGCTGCTCGACGAACCGACCGAGGGCATCCAGCCGTCGATCATCAAGGACCTGGCGCGCCTGCTCGTCGAGATCAAGCGGCTGCGCGGCCTGACGATCGTCGTCTCCGAACAGGTGTTGAGCTTCGCGCTCGACGTCGCCGACCGGCTGCTCGTGATCGATCGCGGGCAGATCGTCGACGAAATGACACGAGACCAGGCCGATGCCGCAGTGCTGGGCCGGTACCTGTCGGTGTGACGCGCCTGGCGCGCACGCCGTTTCCAAAACGCTTTGAGGCCAAACGCGAGGAGTAAGCAAAGATGCTCGAAACCCTGATTCAAGTGGACCCGAACGGCGTGCCAGCCGACCAGGGCGGCATGCTGCACAACCGGTGGCATCCCGACATCCCGATGGTGGCGATGGTCAAGCCCGGCGCGTGCTTTCGCGTCGAGTGCGTCGACTGGACCGGTGCCCAGATCGCCAACGACAATTCGGCGAACGACGTTCGCGACGTGGACCTGACCAAGGTTCACTACCTCAGCGGGCCGATCGGCGTCGAAGGCGCCGAGCCGGGCGACCTGCTGGTCGTCAACATTCTCGACATCGGCACCCTGCCGTCGTCGGACTGGGGTTTCACCGGCATTTTCGCCCGCGAGAACGGCGGCGGCTTCCTCGTCGATCATTTCCCGGAAGCGCGCAAGGCGTGCTGGGATTTCGAAGGCATCTTCGCCAAGTCCCGGCACATCCCGGGTACGCGCTTTGCCGGCATCATGCACCCCGGCCTCATCGGCTGCCTGCCGTCGGCGGAACTGCTGAAGACCTGGAACGAGCGTGAATCCGCGCTGGTTGCGACCGACCCGAACCGGGTGCCGCCGCTGGCCGCGCTGCCCTACGCCGATACGGCGCTGATGGGCAAACTCTCCGGCAGCGCCGCGGCCGAAGCCGCGAAGTACGGTGCGCGCACGGTGCCGCCGCGCGAACATGGCGGCAACTGCGACATCAAGAACCTGTCGCGCGGCTCGACCGTCTACTTCCCGGTCTATGTGAAGGGGGGTGGTCTGTCGATGGGCGACCTGCACTTCTCGCAGGGCGACGGTGAAATCACCTTCTGCGGCGCGATCGAAATGGCGGGCTGGATTGAACTGAGCGTCGACATCATCAAGGGCGGCGTCGCGAAGTACGGGGTCACCAACCCGATCTTCAAGCCGAGCCCGATGGAGCCGCGCTACAACGACTACCTGATCTTCGAAGGCATCTCGGTCGACGAGTCCGGCAAGCAGCACTACCTCGATGCGCATGTCGCGTATCGCCGCGCCTGCATGAACGCGATCGAGTACCTGAAGAAGT
The DNA here is from genome assembly GCA_001464935.1 of Gammaproteobacteria bacterium Ga0077536. GTDB lineage: Bacteria > Pseudomonadota > Gammaproteobacteria. The sequence goes on along the minus strand of LNEL01000055.1, from coordinate 146,404 downwards.
TCGGCTACACCGGCGAACAGGCCTACGCGATTCTCGGCACTGCGCCCGTCGAAGGGCATATCAGCGGCATCGTCGACATTCCGAACGCGTGCGCCACCCTGTGGCTGCCGACCGGGATCTTCGACTTCGACATCCGGATCACCCCGGAAGGGCCGTCGCGCAAGGTGCCGACGGGGATCGACCTGGCCGTCACGAGCTGATCGCTTCAGGCCACGGAACCGTGGCGCACCGGTGCGGTGCGCCACCTGCTCTCATCATCAGGAGTAAAGGCGTATGCCGCTCTACGAATATCAATGTACCTGTGGCAGCAGCCAGAATCTGTTGCGCCCGATCGCGGTGCGCGACGACGCCGTCGACTGCGATCGCTGTGGTGCACCGGCGGTGCGCGCCGTGTCCGCGCCGCGTCTCGCAGTGCTGTCGGCGACCAATCGCCGTGCGCATGAGCGCAATGAAAAGAGTGCGCACGAGCCGCGTCGCTATACGCGTCCGGCACCGGCCGAGGAGCCGGTCAGGAAGCAGGCAGCGGCCTGCTCACACCATCACCATCAGGGTCGGCCCTGGATGCTCGGCCACTGATCACGATCCCCTCGCTTTCCGCGCAGCGGCAACTGCTTAGCCGCTGCGCGGACCTCTATTTCCCGCGCTCGCGCCACCCGCGCGCAGCATCAATCATCGCCGCCTGAACATCGTCGAACGAGCGTCGGCTCACGACCACCGTGAGCTGCCATCGTCAGCGATGGTGGCTGGTGATGTCCACGTTCACTTCCCCCATTTGCGCTGCTTTCCAGCCTTTCGCACCGAATGAATACCGATTTCGCGCACGCGACGTGTGCATGCGCACAAACAGTGCGCGTGGCGGCTGTCTGTTCGCAGACACGCACTCCAACTCTTTGATCGTCATCAGTTTCAATAATTGGTACGAAACTCGCTATTGAGCTATGCCCGGACAGGCATCGAACCCCTATGACAATTTTGAGGAGACTTTCCATGATGCAGTGGAAGCGGCCAGTCGCGGCCTTGGCTACCGCGGGCCTTTTGATGACGGCGGCTACTGTCCAGGCCGGCGGCAAGATTTCAATCGACGATACGAAGTGGATCAGCATCGGCGCCGGTGCCCGCGCCTCGTTCTCTGCCATCGAGGATAGCGCTCCGAACGCGAACGACTGGTCGTCGGACTTCAACGCCGACAGCGCCCGTATCTATGTCAACGGCCAGATTCACAAGTACATCAAGTTCGAACTGAACACCGAATGCGTGTTCTGCGGCAACAGCAACCTCGAAGAGTTCGTGCTGCTGGACGCGATCGCGAAGTTCGAATTCACGCCGGAACTGAACGTCTGGGCGGGCCGCCTGCTGGTGCCGGCCGAGCGTCAGGAACTGAACGGCCCCTATTACTCGACCACCTATGACGCGTATCGCACGCCGTTCATTCCGGCCGACTTCTCGGTTGACTTCGGGGCTGGCGGCGCCGGCGTCTATGCACGTGACCACGGCGTCAGCGTGTGGGGTAACCTCGGACCGCGCGGCGCGCTGCAGTACGTGGTGGGCGTCTACAACGGCCTGGAATCGGCCGCAGGCCGCGGGCCGAACCAGGACGACAACCTGATGTACGCCGGCCGCTTCACCTACAACTTCCTGAACGTCGAGAAGAATCCCGGCTACTACACGAGCGGCACCTACTACGGCACGGCGGGCGACATCCTGTCGCTGGCCGTCACCGTCCAGCACCAGGAAGACGGCGTAGGGTCCTTCAACAACCGGGGCGACTACACGGGCGTGAGCGTGGACGCGATCTTCGAGAAGGTGCTCGCCAACAAAGGCGTGTTCACATTCAACGGCGAGTACAAGACCTTCGATTCCGACTACAACATCGCAGCGTTTGCCGATGGCGACTGCTTTTGCATGTTCAATGGCAACTCCTACTGGGTCAATGCCCTCTACATGTTCCCGCAGACTGTCGGCATCGGGAAGTTCCAGCCGTACGTCCGTTACAACGAAATCAACCCGGACGACAGCTCCGACCGTGACGAGATCGAAGGCGGTTTGAACTACATCATCGACGGCCACAACGCCCGCGTCTCGTTGTTCTACCAGTACGGCGACATCCTGAGCGAAGGCATCACGAACTTTGCGCCGGGCGTCGCTGGCGACGATCTGAGCGCGATCAAGCTCGCGTTCCAGATCCAGATCTGACGTCACCGACACTCATACATAAACGCAAAACGACGAGGGGAATTATTCCAATGAAGCACACCTTACTGAACGCACGCTCCCTGTGCGCCGGCTTGGTCGCCGCCTTGGTGGTGTCGGTAACGCCTGTCCGGGCCGAGGACACCATCAAGGTCGGCGTCCTCCATTCGCTGTCGGGCACGATGGCCATCAGCGAAACCACGCTGAAGGACACGATGCTCATGCTGATCGACGAGCAGAACAAGAAGGGCGGTCTGCTCGGCAAGAAGCTCGAGGCGGTGGTCGTCGACCCGGCCTCCAACTGGCCGCTGTTCGCCGAAAAGGCGCGTGAACTGCTCGAGAAGGACAAGGTCGCCGCGGTGTTCGGCTGCTGGACGTCCGTCTCGCGCAAGTCGGTGCTGCCGGTGTTCGAGGAACTGAACGGCCTGCTGTTCTACCCGGTGCAGTACGAGGGTGAAGAGTCCTCGAAGAACGTGTTCTACACGGGCGCGGCGCCGAACCAGCAGGCGATCCCGGCGGTCGATTACCTGATGAACGATCTCGAGGTCAAGCGCTGGGTGCTCGCGGGCACGGACTACGTCTATCCGCGGACCACCAACAAGATTCTCGAAGCCTACCTGAAGGCCAAGGGCGTCGCGGCAGAAGACATCATGATCAACTACACGCCGTTCGGCCATGCGGATTGGCAGAGCATCGTGGCAGACATCAAGAAGTTCGGCTCGGCCGGCAAGAAGACCGCGGTGGTGTCCACCATCAATGGTGACGCCAACGTGCCGTTCTACAAGGAACTGGGCAACCAGGGCGTGTCCGCGGCCGACATCCCGGTCGTCGCATTCTCGGTCGGCGAAGAAGAGCTGTCCGGTATCGACACCAAGCCGCTCGTCGGCCACCTCGCCGCGTGGAACTACTTCATGAGCGTCGATGCGCCGGTCAATGCCGAGTTCATCAAGTCGTGGAAGACGTTCATCAAGAACGACAAGCGCGTCACGAACGACCCGATGGAAGCCCATTACATCGGCTTCAACATGTGGGTCAAGGCGGTCGAAGCGGCGGGTTCCACCGATTCCACCGCCGTGCAGAAGGCGATCATCGGCGTCGAAGCCCCGAACCTGTCGGGTGGCACGTCGAAGATGCTGGCCAACCACCACATCACGAAGCCCGTGCTGATCGGTGAAATCCAGGAAGACGGCCAGTTCGAAACCGTGTGGCAGACCGAAGGTCTGGTGCCCGGCGACGCATGGTCCGACTTCCTGCCGGACAGCAAGATCATCGAAGCCGACTGGACCGACAAGCTGAACTGTGGCAATTACAATACTGTCACCAAGAAGTGTTCCGGCCAGAACTACGAGTAAGGCCTGTCTGAACGGGTAACCCCGTCCGTGCCGCCGCGATCGAAGTCAGACGCCTTCGGTCGCGGCGAGTGCGGCTCCCCGTGTCCCCTGATCTGGACGGATGACGAACCCACATGATGCGTCTGCGCCGAATCCTCCCACTGCTCTGCATGCTGCTCGCGATGATCGCCGACGCGGCAGCGGACCTCGCCGAAGGTCTCGACAAGCTCAAGAGCAGTAATTTCAAGCACAAAGCCGAAGCGGTGACACTCGTTGCCGACAGCGGCGACGCGCGCGGTGCCCAGATCCTGCAGGCGCTCCTCGACGGCCGGCTCTACATCCGCCGCGCCGACCAGCTCGTGGTCATCGTCGCCGACAATGCGGCCACCACAGAATTACTCGATGCCGCGACCGGTGCCGCACTGGGCACGGCCGCCAAGTCCGATCTCAAGAAAATCGCAATCAACAACCAGATGCGACTGGGCCTGCGCGCCTCACTCGCACGGCTGAGCCTCGGCGACCCCGACCCCGATGCCCGCCTCGCCGCCGTGCACGCCCTCATCGCCGCCCCCAGCGAACAGACCCAGGTGATGCTGCGCGACGCGCAGAAGACGGAGACCGATGAACGCGTGAAGCGCGCGATGGCCGTCGTCGCCGCGCTCGCCGACTTCGATGACGAATCACCCGCCGCGCGCCTCGCCGCCGTCGAGACCGTGCGCGGCAGCATGCTCGGCGAGGTCCGCAACCGGCTCGCGACGCTGGTCGAGGAAAATGCCGACGGCAGCCCGGTCGAACCGGACGCAGCGGTGCGGGCCGCCGCCGGTGCCGCGATCCGCGACATCGACGCGGCCCGTGCGCGTTACGAATTCATCGAAACCCTGTTCTTCGGCCTCAGCCTCGGCTTCGTGCTGGTGCTGGCGGCGACGGGGCTCGCGATCACTTTCGGCGTGATGGGCGTGATCAACATGGCCCACGGCGAGCTGATGATGCTCGGTGCCTATACCGTGTATGTCGTGCAGCAGTTGATGCCGAACCACCTCGAATGGTCGATTGCCGTCGCCATTCCGCTCGCGTTCATCGTCGCGGGCCTCGTCGGCATCCTGATCGAGCGTGGCGTCGTGCGCTTCCTCTACGGCCGACCGCTCGAGACGCTGCTCGCGACTTTCGGCATCAGCCTGTTCCTACAGCAGACGGTGCGCAGCATCTTCTCGCCGCTGAACCGCGCCGTCGCGACGCCGGAATGGATGAGCGGGCAGGTGGTCATCAGCGACGCGCTCGCGCTGACGGCCAACCGCCTCTATATCATCGTCTTCAGTGTGCTCGTGTTCGCCGCGCTGCTTGCGCTGCTGCGCTTCACGCCGCTGGGCCTGCAGGTGCGCGCGGTCGCGCAGAACCGCGCCATGGCGCGCGCGATGGGTGTGCGCGCCGGCTGGATAGACGCGATGACCTTCGGTCTCGGCTCGGGTGTCGCCGGCCTCGCCGGCGTGGCCCTGAGCCAGCTGACGAACGTCGGCCCGAACCTCGGTCAGGCCTACATCATCGACTCCTTCATGGTCGTGGTGTTCGGCGGCGTCGGCAATCTGTGGGGAACGCTCGTTGCCGGGCTCGGCCTCGGCATCGCGAACAAGTTCCTCGAGCCCTACTCAGGCGCCGTGCTCGCCAAGATCCTGGTGCTGGTGTTCATCATCCTGTTCATCCAGAAGCGTCCGCGCGGGCTGTTTCCGCAACGCGGCCGATCGGCGGAAGCATGAGTGCCGGTCCGCTGAGCAGCCGGTTCGACCGGCGCGCCGATGTGCTGGTCGGTGGGCTGATCGTGCTCGTCGGCGTGCTCGTGCCGCTGCTGAACCTGCTGACGCCCGTCGATTCGCCGCTGCATCTGTCGACCTACACCGTCACGCTCGTCGGCAAGTACCTGTGCTACGCGCTGCTCGCGCTCGCGGTCGACCTGGTGTGGGGGTACTGCGGCATCCTGAGCCTCGGTCACGGCGCGTTCTTCGCGCTCGGCGGGTACGCGATGGGCATGTACCTGATGCGCCAGATTGGCGACCGGGGTGTCTACGGCAATGCCGACCTGCCCGATTTCATGGTGTTCCTGAACTGGGACTCGCTGCCCTGGTACTGGCACGGCTTCGAGCATTTTCCGTTCGCGATGGCGATGGTGCTGCTGGTACCGGGGCTGCTCGCCTTCGTGTTCGGCTGGTTCGCGTTTCGCTCGCGGGTGACGGGCGTCTACCTGTCGATCATCACCCAGGCCCTGACCTATGCCCTGCTGCTGGCCTTTTTCCGCAATGAAATGGGGTTCGGCGGCAACAACGGCCTGACCGATTTCAAGGATCTGCTCGGCTTCGACCTGAAGGCCGACAGCACGCGCTGCGCGCTGTTCGCGGCCTCGGCGCTCGCGCTGCTCGGCGGCTACGCGCTGTGCCGGACGATCGTCAACTCCAAGCTGGGCCGCGTGGTCGTCGCGATCCGCGACGCCGAGGATCGCGCGCGCTTCATCGGCTACCGCGTCGAGCACTTCAAAGTCTGGATTTTCACGCTGTCGGCGGTGCTCGCCGGCATCGCCGGTGCGCTGTACGTGCCGCAGGTCGGCATCATCAATCCGGGCGAGTTCTCGCCGCTGAACTCCATTGAACTCGTGATCTGGGTCGCGGTCGGCGGCCGTGGCACGCTGTACGGCGCGATCATCGGCGCGCTGACGGTGAATTTCGCGAAGACCCTGTTCACCGGCGCACTGCCCGAACTGTGGCTGTTCGTGCTCGGCGCGATGTTCGTGCTCGTGACCCTGCTGTTGCCGCGTGGCATTGCCGGCCTGCTCAAGCGCGGAGAAGCCGCATGAGCACGACGCCCGACACGCCCCTCGACGCGTCGACCTGGTGGGAGGCATTCGTCAGCGAGAACTCGGCCTATGCGCCGCGTCACGCCGCCGGCCCCGACCCGAGCCAGGGCGCGATGCTGTACCTCGAGGACATCACGGTCAGCTTCGACGGCTTTCGAGCGCTGAACGAACTGACGCTCTACATCGAGCCGGGCGAACTCCGCTGCATCATCGGGCCGAACGGCGCCGGCAAGAGCACGATGATGGATGTGATCACCGGCAAGACACGCCCGGACAAGGGCGTCGCCTTCTTCGGCCACCAGCTCGACCTGTTGAAGCTCTCGGAACCCGAGATCGCGCAGTCCGGCATCGGCCGCAAGTTCCAGAAGCCGACGGTGTTCGAGCAGTTGCCGGTGTTCGTCAACCTCGAACTCGCGTGCCGCGGGCCACGCGGCGTGTGGCGCACGCTGGGGGCGCGCCTCTCGAGCGAGGAGCGCGACCGGATCGACTCGACGCTCAACCTGATCGGTCTTTCCGCACAACGTCTGCAGCGGGCCGGCGCGCTGTCGCACGGGCAGAAGCAGTGGCTGGAAATCGGCATGCTGCTGATGCAGGAACCGCGTCTGCTGCTGATCGATGAACCCGTCGCCGGCATGACGCACGAGGAAACCGAACGCACCGCGGAACTGCTGGTGTCGCTGGCCGGCGAGCGCTCGGTGGTGGTCGTGGAGCACGACATGGAGTTCGTGCGCTCCATCGCGCGCAAGGTCACCGTGCTGCATGAAGGCAGCGTGCTCGCCGAGGGCGACATGGATCGCATCCAGAGCGATCCGCGCGTCATCGAAGTCTATCTGGGGGCCTGATGCTGCGCGCGCAAGGACTTGAACACTTTTACGGCGAGAGCCACACCCTGTGGGAACTCGCGATCGACGTGCCGGCCGGTGCCTGCACCTGCCTGATGGGGCGCAACGGCGTCGGCAAGACCACGCTGCTCAAATGCGTGATGGGCCTGTTGCCCGTGCGGGCCGGCGAAATCCTCTTCGAAGGCCAGGATCTCGTGAAGCTGCCGGCCGAACGCCGTGCGCCGCTCGGCATCGGCTATGTACCGCAGGGCCGCGAGATCTTCCCGCGGCTGACGGTCGAAGAGAACCTGCGCATCGGCCTGTCGACGCGCGGCGGGCAGTCGCGCGGCGCGCTGGATCCGATTTTCGAGATGTTTCCGGTGCTGAAGCGAATGCTGCGCCGGCGCGGTGGCGATCTGTCCGGCGGCCAGCAGCAGCAACTCGCCATTGGGCGCGCGCTGGTGCTCGAGCCCAAGCTGCTGATCCTCGATGAACCGACCGAAGGCATCCAGCCGAACGTGGTGCAGGAAATCGGCGAGGTCATCAACCGCCTGAACCGCGAACGCGGCATCACTGTGCTGCTCGTCGAACAGAAGCTGCCGTTTGCGCGGCGCATCGCCGATCGCTTCTGCGTGATGGACAAGGGGCGCGTGGTCGCCAACGGCGCGATGAATGAACTGACGGACGACCTGGTGCGCCAGTACCTGGCCGTCTGAGCGGTGGCGCGTGGCGGGCTTGTCGGCGCATCGCGATTCGAATCACACTGAGTTCACCGAGGAGATCCGCATGAATTCATCGAGCACATTCGTGACACGGGGCGCGGGCGCGCTGGCCCTGCTCGCCGCCAGTGGCAGCGCACTGGCCCATCCGGGCCTGCAGGAGGCGGGGGCCGTCAGTGCGTTCATGCACCCTTTCAGCGGTCTCGATCACCTGCTCGCGATGCTGGCGGTTGGCGCATGGGCAGCCAGCGGACAGCGTCAGGCGCGCGCGCTGCCGATCGTGTTCATCGCCGGCGCGCTGCTCGGGGTGGTGCCGGCCGTGCTCGGCATCGCCTTGCCGGCGCTCGAAAGCATGCTCGCCGCGTCGGTGCTCGCGCTGGGCCTGGTGCTGATGGCACGCCGTGGTCTGTCGGCCGCGGCTGCACTGATGCTCACCGCCGTGATCGGCGCCTGGCATGGCAATGCACATGGACTCGAGATCCCCGGGTTGCCCGGCCTCGCGCCGCTCGGCGCGTTCGTCGCGGGCACCGCGCTGCTGCACCTCGCGGGTTATGCCGCCGGTGCGCGACTGCGCGCGCTGGCGCCGTGCGGCCTGCGGCTTGCCGGCTCGGTGCTGGCGGTCTGTGGCGGCTGGCTGCTCGTCGCGTGAATGCCCCGGGCGTGCCCGTCGCCAACAGCGCGCGCTGGCAGGCGACGCTCGAACTCGAGTATGCGGCGGGCGCGGCGCGCACTTACCTGAAGCACTGGCAGCACACGGGCCCACTGCTCGTGCAACGCGCGTTTCATCCGGAACCGGGCGGGATCTGCCACAGTTACCTGCTGCACCCGCCGTCAGGTCTCGTGGGTGGCGATCAGCTCCAGTTGCGTGCGCGCCTCGGCGCCGGCTCGCAGGTGTTGCTGACGACACCGGCGGCGACCAAGTTCTACCGCAGCGCCGGGCCTACCGCCCGGCTGCAGCAGACGCTCGAACTCGCGGACGGGGCGGCGGGCGAGTGGCTGCCGCAGGAGAACATCCTGTTCGACGGCGCGCGCGCCTGGCTCAACACGCGCATCGAACTGCACGGATCGGCGCGCTTCATCGGCTGGGAGATCACCTGTTTCGGCCGGCCCGCCTGCGCCGAGCATTTCGGTCGCGGGCGCGCCGACGTCGGTTTCGAACTGTACCGCGACGGCCGGCCGCTGCTGCTCGATCGACTGCGCGTCGACGGCACGTCACCGGCCGGCGGCGCCGCGCTGCGGGGACACGCCGTCAGCGCGAGCCTCATCGCCACCGGCGCCGATCGCGCGCTGCTCGAACGACTGCGCGAGGTCGACGCGGCGGCCGTCCTCGGCGGTGTGACGCTGCTGGGCGATGTGATCGTCTGCCGCGCGCTGGCGGCCCTCACGGCCCCGGTGCGCGACTGGTTTGAACGGCTCTGGACGCTGCTGCGTCCGCATCTGCTCGGACGCCCGGCGTGCGCGCCGCGCATCTGGGCCACCTGAGAAGGGGACATCGATGGATCTGCTGCCACGCGAACGCGACAAACTGCTGCTGTTCAGCGCCGCGCTGCTCGCCGAGCGGCGCCGCGAACGCGGCGTCAAACTCAACCACCCGGAAGCCGTCGCGCTGATCAGCGCGGCGATTATCGAGGGCGCCCGCGACGGTCGCTCCGTCGCCGAACTGATGGCGGCCGGCCGCAGCGTGCTGGCGGCCGACGACGTCATGGACGGCGTGGCGGCGATGATTCACGACGTGCAGGTCGAGGCGACATTTCCGGACGGCACCAAGCTCGTCACCGTGCATCAGCCGATCGCCGACGGCGGTGGCGGTCTCGTGCCGGGTGAAGTGTTGCCGGCCGACGGCGACATCGAACTCAACGCGGGTCGCGCCACGGTCAGCCTCACGGTCGCCAACACCGGCGACCGGCCGATCCAGGTCGGCTCGCACTATCACTTCTTCGAAACGAACCCGGCGCTCGATTTCGATCGGGCCGCTGCGCGCGGCTTCCGGCTCGACATCCCGGCCGGTACGGCGGTGCGCTTCGAACCCGGCCAGACGCGGACCGTGAGCCTCGTCGAGCTTGGCGGCGGCCGCGAGGTCTACGGTTTCCAGGGCCAGGTGATGGGCCCGCTGGAGCGCGCGCCATGAGCCGAATCTCGCGCGCCGCCTACGCGGAACTGTATGGCCCGACGACCGGCGATCGCGTGCGGTTGGCCGATACCGCGCTCGTGCTCGAAGTCGAGCGCGACTATACGATTTACGGTGAAGAAGTCAGCTTCGGCGGCGGCAAGGTCATCCGCGACGGCATGGGCCAGAGCCAGCGCGGCAACAACGAAGCGGTCGATCTCGTGATCACGAATGCGCTGATCGTCGATCACTGGGGCATCGTCAAGGCCGACATCGGCGTGCGTGCCGGTCGCATCTTCCGCATCGGCAAGGCGGGCAATCCGGACATCCAGCCGGGCGTCGACATCATCATCGGCCCTGGCACCGAGATCATCGCCGGCGAAGGCAAGATCGTCACCGCCGGTGGTATCGACGCGCACATCCATTTCATCTGCCCGCAGCAGGTCGAAGAGGCGTTGATGTCGGGCGTGACGACGATGATCGGCGGCGGCACCGGCCCGGCGACCGGCACCAACGCGACGACCTGCACGCCCGGCCCGTGGAACATCCACCGCATGCTGCAGGCCGCCGAAGCGCTGCCGATGAATCTAGGCTTCACCGGCAAGGGCAATGCGAGTCTGCCGCACGCGCTCGAAGAGCAGGTCGCGGCGGGCGTGATCGGGCTCAAGCTGCACGAGGACTGGGGCACGACGCCGGCGGCGATCGACAACTGCCTGACTGTCGCCGACCGGCACGACGTGCAGGTCGCGATCCACACCGACACGCTGAACGAATCGGGCTTCGTCGAGCACACCGTCGCCGCGTTCAAGGGCCGCGCGATCCACACCTATCACACCGAAGGCGCGGGCGGCGGGCACGCGCCGGACATCATCAAGGTCTGCGGCGAACCGAACGTGCTGCCGTCGAGCACCAATCCGACGCGCCCCTATACCGTCAACACGATCGACGAGCACCTCGACATGCTGATGGTCTGCCATCACCTGTCGCCGTCGATTGCCGAAGACGTTGCATTCGCCGAATCGCGGATCCGGCGCGAGACCATCGCCGCCGAAGACATCCTGCACGACCTCGGCGCGTTCTCGATGATCTCCTCCGACTCCCAGGCGATGGGCCGCGTGGGCGAGGTGATCACGCGCAGCTGGCAGACCGCGCACAAGATGAAAATGCAGCGCGGCAGCCTCGCCGGCGATCCGTCGCGTCACGACAATGCGCGGATCAAGCGCTATATCGCGAAGTACACGATCAATCCCGCCATCACGCACGGCATCGCGCACGAGGTCGGATCCGTCGAGGCCGGCAAGCTCGCCGATCTCGTGTTGTGGTCGCCAGCGTTCTTCGGTGCGAAGCCGTCGCTGATCCTCAAGGGCGGCATGATTGTCGCCGCGCCGATGGGCGATCCGAATGCGTCGATCCCGACCCCGCAGCCCGTGCATTACCGCCCGATGTTCGGCGCGCTCGGCGGCGCCCGCCATGCGACCTGCATGACCTTCCTGTCACGTGCGGCGCGCGAAGCCGGCATCGTCGAGCGGCTCGGCCTGCGGCGGCTGATCGGCACCGTCAAGGGCACGCGCACCATCGGCAAGGCCGACATGATCCACAATCATTGGCAGCCGACGATGGAAGTCGATCCGCAGACCTACGAAGTTCGGGCGAACGGCGAACTGCTGGTCTGCGACGCGGCGGTCGAGCTGCCGCTCGCGCAGCGCTATTTCCTGTTCTGAGCACACGCGATGCTGCATCTGATCGACCGGGCAGACCCCGAAGCACCCGTCCATGACACGCTGACGCTGCCGTTCGAACAGCGCCAGAAAAGCCGTCAGCGCGTGACCCTGGCGAGCGGTCGCGAGGCCGGCATCCTGCTCACGCCCGGCACCCGCCTGCACGACGGTGACGTGCTGCGCGCGGAGAGCGGCGAGCGCGTGCGCGTGTGTGCGGCCATCGAGGATTTATCGACCGCGCGCAGCGCCGATGCGCTGCAGCTCGCGCGTGCGAGCTATCACCTCGGCAACCGGCACGTGCCGGTGCAGATCGGCGCGGGCTGGGTGCGCTACGCGCACGATCACGTGCTCGACGACATGCTGCGCCAGATGGGCCTGCCGGTGACGGTCGAAAGCGCGCCGTTCGAACCCGAGGCCGGGGCCTATGCCGGCGGGCATCGGCATGGCCATGCGCACGAGCACGCGCCTGATGAGTCAGCCCACGGTCATGACCACGCCCACGATCATGGCCACGGGCACGGACATTCGCATTGAACATCGCCGGCGCTGATTCGCTCGCACTGTTGCGCTGCCTGCAGCTGTCGAGCCCGGGCCTGCCGATTGGCGCGTACTCCTACTCGCAGGGGCTCGAGTGGGCGGTCGAAGCGGGCTGGGTCACCAGCGAACAGACGCTGCGCGACTGGCTTGCCGAGCAGTTGACGTGTTCGCTCGGGCCGCTCGACATCGCGGTCTACGCGCGACTGCACACGGCGGTGGCGACGGGCGATGACGCGGCGGTCGGGCGCTGGAACGATCTCCTGCTCGCGCATCGCGAAACGAGTGAGCTGCGCGCCGACGACCGCGATCGCGGGGCCGCGCTGTTGCGGCTGTTGCGCGAGTTCCAGGTGCGCAGGCCGGCGACGCTCGACGGCGATGTGGCGCAGGCGACGGCCCATGCGCTGGCGGCGGTGCACTGGGCGATACCGCTGCAGGCGGCCGCCCACGGGTATGCCTGGGCCTGGCTCGAAGGCCAGGTCATTGCAGGCGTCAAGCTCGTGCCCCTGGGTCAGGCAGCCGGCCAGCGGCTGCTGTATGCGCTGGCGAGCGACATGCCGACGGCGGTGGCGCACGGACTCGCGCTCGCCGACGACGACATTGGTGGCGCGCTGCCGGCGCTCGCGATTGCGAGCGCGCGCCACGAAACCCAGTACACGCGACTCTTCAGATCATGAGGACTTGAACATGCAGACAGTCACAGAGGGCCGTCGACCGGTGCTGCGCGTCGGCGTCGGCGGGCCGGTCGGGTCCGGCAAGACCGCGCTGATGGACCGGTTGTGCAAGAAGCTCCGCGACGAATTCAACATCGCAGCGGTCACCAACGACATCTACACACGTGAGGATGCCGAATTCCTGATCCGCAGCGAAGCGCTGACGGCGGATCGCATCATCGGTGTCGAGACCGGCGGCTGCCCGCACACGGCGATCCGTGAAGACGCATCGATGAATCTCGCGGCAATCGACGAGCTCTGCAAACGCTTTCCCGATCTCGATCTCATTCTCGTCGAGAGCGGCGGCGACAATCTTGCGGCGACCTTCAGCCCCGAACTCGCGGACCTGACGATCTATGTGATCGATGTCGCCGAGGGCGAAAAGATTCCGCGCAAGGGCGGCCCCGGCATCACGCGCTCGGACCTGCTGGTCATCAACAAGATCGATCTCGCGCCGCATGTCGGCGCGTCGCTCGAGGTCATGAAGAGCGACACCGAGCGCATGCGCGGCACGCGGCCGTTCGTGTTCACGAACCTGCGCGAGGGCCAGGGCCTCGACACCATCAGCGATTTCATCGTCCGCGAGGGCATACTGCGCTGAGCGCGCGGTTGCCCCACCCAGGAGTGCTCATGAACGGTACAGGCTATTTTCGCGTCGCATGCCTGAGCGCGACGCTCGCGATCACCGGTTGCGGTGAAATGGTGTTCAAGCGCGGCGCCGATCCCGGCTCGATGGCCAGCGCGCAGTCCGCCTGTCGTGCCGACACGCAGGACGAAACGGCTTACGTCGCATGCATGCAGAGCAAGGGCTACCTGGTGAAGGGCAGCCAGGACTCGGTGTTCGTCGACAACGACGAGACGGCGGGCGGTGTCGGCAAGTCACTGGGAGACGCGCTGTTCGTGCCCGCGAAATCGGCGCCGCCGGCCGCTGCCGTGCCCGCGCCCGCCGCGGCGCCGGCGGCGGTGCAGAGCGCGCCGGCCGCGGTGCCCGCGCCTGCCGCGCCACCGGTCACGCTCGATCCGCTCGAGCAGGTCGATGTCGCGAGCTGGTGGAAGCTCGGTGGTTCGCCGGATCAGCTGAAGGCGGCGCAGGATCGTTGTGTCGCGACCCTCGGCAACGCGCATCGGCCCGATCCGGCCGGCACGAAAGTCACCCGCGCGATGATCGGTTGCCTCAAGGAGGCGGGTTGGCGCGGGATCGGCCGTTGACGGCGTGAACGCCTGAAATCGGGGTCCGTCCCCGATTCTCTCCCCAGGCCGGTTTCCCCCAGATGATGGACAGCCGGCCGGCGGTGCGACTGTCCGTGCCGCCGGCAAATGCTTTACCATACGCCAACGTATGGTCGCGACCCGCGACCCCCGCTGAATCCCTGCCAGGAGATCGCCTTGGACTCGCTCTATCACCACAGCTTCAAGGACATGATGAATGACGTCGTCGCCGGCGGCAGCTGCTGCGAATGCGGCAGCTGCGTGCTCGTGTGTCCGCACAACGTCATCGAATATGTCGACGGCAAACCGAAGCAGACCGCGAAGGAATCGGCGTCGTTCGACTACTGCGGGATCAGCGAAGGCGTCGGCTGCGATGTCTGCGCGGCAGTCTGCCCGCGCCTGTGGCCGCGCGAGCCGCACCTGAAGGGCGTGACCTTCGGCGAGGACCAGGCCTACGAAGGCATCTTCGGCGTCTACCGCCACATCTTCGTCGCGCGCACCAAACACGAGGACGTGCTCGAACGCGCACAGGACGGCGGCATCGTCACTGCGCTGATGGCGTGGGCGCGCGAGACCGGCCGCATCGACGGCGCCGTGGTGTCGGCGGTCGGCGAGGGCGACGACCCGTGCTTCCCGACGCCGAAGGTCGCGACGAGTGTCGAGCAGATCAAGGCGAGCGCCGCGAGCTGGTACACCTACTGTCCGAACCCGCTCGCACTCGAGCAGGTCAAGGAACAGGATCTGAAGCAGGTGGCTTTCGTCGGCGTGCCGTGCCAGATCACGCCTTTGCGCAAGATGGAATACATCGACCCGAGCATCCTGCTCGCGGCGAAGAAGAAGCCGCAGATCGTCGCCCGCCAGCGCGGCTTCCTGAAGGGTTACCAGGAGCGCATCGCGTTCAGCATCGGTCTGTTCTGCACGGAAGTGTTTCGCCCTGAACTGATGACCGAGCGCATCGAACAGCAGATGGGCATTCCGCTGACCGAAGTCTCGAAGTTCAACGTCAAGGGCGAAGTGCTGATCTACAAGAAGAGTGGCGGCATCGAGACCATCCCGCTCGAAGAGGCGATGCACGAGTACCAGCGCCCCGAATGCCGCCACTGCGGCGACTTCTCCGCGGAGATGGCCGACATCGCCTGCGGCGGCGTCGGCACCGATCGCGCGACGATCGTCGTGCTGCGCACGCAGAAGGCCGTCGACATCTGGCGCGACTTCGAAGCGAGCGGCCAGGTCGAGGTGTGGCCGATCGAGCAGAACAAGAAAGCCTGGAACATCCTGCAGCGCCTCGCGCGCCGGCAGCGTGAACGCATTCCGGCGAACACGCTGCGCAGCGGCGTGGATGCGGAGATGCCGCAGTACTCGCCGAAGGAAGAATCCGTCGCCGCCCATGCGCTGATCGCCGCCGCCGCCAAACAGCCGGCCGATCTCGACGCCTGCCTCGACGCTGCCTACCTCGACGCACCCCGCGCGCGCGAAGTCGTCGGCTACCTCGCCGGCATGCCGATTCCTGGCGAACCACCGGCACCGGTCGGCGACGAGAAGCGCAAACTGCCGCCGCCGCCGAAGCCGGAGCAGGGTGGGGCGTCGCCGGGGTGGACGCCTGCCGTTGGTGCCGCTTGAACGGTTTTTGAATTCAGAAAAATAGGGACAGATCTATTTTCTGTATTTTCTGAGGTGGCTGCCGGCGGGGCTGCTGTTTGCCGGAGTGCCACATGGCAGGGCGGAGGCGGGCCCGGCATGGCGCCGACCCTTGCCGCCTTCCAGCCACGCGCCCCGCTATGGCACACTCGGGCGGACCTGCAGGAGGGTTCGCGATGAAGTTCGGTCTCTTTTATGAATTGTCGACGCCGCGCCCGTTCACGCGCGACACGCAGAAGGCGGTCTACGAGAACGCCATCGCGCAGGCGGTGCTGGCCGATGAACTCGGGTTTTCGAGCGTGTGGTGCGTCGAGCATCACTTCCTCGAGGAGTACAGCCACGCCAGCTGCCCCGAGATGTTCCTCGCCGCGATAGCGCGCGAGACCACCCGCATCCGCCTCGGCTTCGGCATCGCGACCTGCGTACCGGCGCTGCACCACCCTATTCGCCTCGCCGAGAAGGCCGCGTTCCTCGACATGCTGTCCGGCGGCCGCGTCGAGTTCGGCACCGGCCGCTCGTCGACGTGGAATGAACTCGCCGGCTTCAATGCGAGCGTCGACGACACCAAGCGCAACTGGGACGAATACTGCCGCGTGATTCCACAGATGTGGATGAACGAGCGCTACGGCTACGAAGGCACCTACCACACGATGCCGGAACGCAACGTGCTGCCGAAACCCTGGCAGGATCCGCATCCGCCGCTGTGGGTCGCGGTGACGGGCCACGGCACCGAACTCGATGCCGCCGACCGCGGCATGGGCGCGCTGATCCTCTCGATCGCGGACGTCGAGCGCAACATCCCGCGCTTCGAGGCCTATCGCGAACGCGTGAAGAAATGCGAGCCCGTCGGCGCCTTCGTCAACGATCAGATTGCAGTCGCGAACTGGCTGTTCTGTCACAAGGACGGCAGCTACGCGCGGCAACGCGGCGAAGAGATGGTATCGACCTTCGGCTACATGGCCGGCCAGACCGTCGAGATCTCCGAAGCCTATCCGGCCAGCAACTACACTGCGATCGGCCTGCTCGGCACGCTGCGGCCCGACCCGCATGCGCCGGGCGAACACAAGCTGCCGCCGAGCGGGCTGTGCTTCGGCGATCCGGCGACCTTGATCGACACCGTGCGGCGCTGGGAAGCCGCCGGTGCCGACCAGCTGGTGTTCATGGTGCAGGCGCGCGAAGTGATCGCGCACGAGGAAGTGATGGACAGCCTGCGGCTCTTCGCGCGCGAAGTGATGCCGCATTTCAGCGAGCACAAGCCGGCCCGCGCGGCGGTAGGGGCACGATGAAAGCCGAACTGCTGTATGGCCATCGCCCCGCCGCTGACTGGCGTGAGGTCACGGCCCGCCTCGATATCAGCCTGACCGAAGACCTCACGCTCGAGAATCTGCAGGTGCACTACGCGCTGTTCGAAGTGCCGATGGAGGCCGCGCTCGAATGCCTGCCCGCGAGCCTGCACCCGGCGATTCCCGCCCATCTCGGCGTCACCTTCTGGCGCTGCGACGGCGGGCCGCTGGGCGCCTTCGAATGCGCGTGGCTCGGCCTGGCGTGCCGCACCGGCATCAAGCCGCGCCATCTGATTCATGCGGCTTACGTGACACGCGCGGACGTCGGCGAGTGGCTGCAGCGACGCTACGGCTTCAACTATGAGGTCGCGGACGTGCACTACCGCGAGAACTACGATCGCCTGCAGGGCCGCATCGTCCAGAACGGCCGCACGCTGCTCGACACCGTCACCACGCACATGCAGCCGGTCGTCGGGGCGGGTGCCGCGGTGAAGTATTCGCCGGCCCTGAATCCCGCGCGCGTCGGCGACCAGCCGATGATGGTGCAGATGGAAGCGGGCTACTCATTCAAGCGCGTGATTCGCGGCACGCCGCAGCTGCTGACATTCGACGCCGCCGGCCTCGGCGACGCCCGCATCACACCGAAGTACCCGATGTCCGGCACACACGCGCTGGTCGACGCCACGCTGCACGCGCCGCGTTTCACCGCTGACTTCGTCGTGCCGGCCGAACAGGGCGGCGCGAAGAAAATCGCCCGCTGATCCTACCGCCCGCCCACACCAGGAGAGATTGCGATGTCCAACGATCTGAATGAGATTCGCGCCGCGACGCAGACCTATCTCGACGGGCTCTACGAAGGCGATGCGGCGAAGCTCGCCGCCGTCTTTCACCAGACCTGCGCGCTGACCGCCGTACTCGACGGCGAGCTGAAGATCATTCCACGCGACCAGTGGTGCGAGATGGTGAAGAATCGGGAATCCCCGAAGGCCGCCGGCAAGCAGCGCGACGACCACATCCTCAGCATCGATTTGATCGGCCCGACGATGGCGCACGTGAAACTGAAATGCGCGGTGCCGCCGCGTTACTTCACCGACATCCTGTCGTTCCTGAAGATCGACGGCCGCTGGCAGATCGCGCAGAAGGTCTACATGGCCGAAACGCACGCCTGAATGCGGCGGCCGGCCGTCACCGGCGCTGCGAATCCGCGCGACACGGGTGGCTGCGCGCGAGTTTCGCGCAGCACAGGGCCGGCAGCGTGATCGCCTTTGACATCCGGCATACGCCGGAGACGCTGCGGGCAGCCTATACCGCGTGGTGGCAGCGCCGTTTCCGGCGACCCTACTACATCGCCGGCGTCATCGGCGCCGGCAGCGTGCTGGCGATGTTCCTGATGCGCGCCGCACCGTGGCCGGCCGTCGCCCTGACGACTGCGAGCGTGCTGGTGATGGCCTTCCTGGATTCGATGCGCGCGAACGCCGTGCGGATCGCGCAGCTGCAACTCGACGTGCTCGGCACCGAGCCACTGCGCTACGAGATTGGCGAGTCCGTGCTGCGTGAACAGTCGGCACTGGGAAACATCGAAGCGTATTGGGCCGCCTTCGATGGCCTCGAATACCTCGAGCCCTGCCTCCTGCTCCGCCGCAAACCGCGCGACGCCGAAATCTTCATCGTCTTCCCTCGCGATCAGCTGCCGCCCGAGGCACTCGCGCTGCTCGTGGCCCGCTTCGAACAGGCAAAACCAGCATAGCCACCGGTCGCGCAAGAAGCTGAATGACTCGCCGCTTCCGGCGGATATTGCGCCTCCGGGTAGTCCGGGTATAACGAAATGAAACCGAGAAAAAGGGGACAGATCTATTTTTGGCTTCGAGCTTTGTCCTGTCGCCCGCGCCACGTGCCGCTTTGCCCCGCGAAAGGCGATTAAATAGATCTGTCCCCAATTAGCCCGGGGATCAGCCATTGATCTGTGCTTTACGTCGACGTTGGGGAGGGGTTCAGATCTAATCGTTGCCAACCGGCTTTCCCCAAGCGACGCAAGGTCGAGATGTTGTTGCTGCCTATTTCGTTGATACCGGGGAAAGTCGCCACCGCGCGCGCGACGCTCGCTTCTCGCAGGAGATGCAACATCGGGTAGGGCGAGCGGTTGCTGTAGTTCTCAATGTCGTCCGGCGCGCATCCAGCAAACTGATAAGCCGGATGAAAGCTGGCGATTTGCAGTTCACCCGTGAGCCCCAGCTCAAAAACGGCTTCATCAGCCTCGTTCAGGAATTCGTTATAGTCAAAAAAATTGCTGAGCACGTGAGGGTGAATCAGCAAACTCGTCTCACAGCGCTGCGGGTCTGTATCGCGAAGAAACTGTAGCTCGCAGGAGAGATCCTGCAGCAAACCAGTTGTCGAATCCTGCGTGCTGACTCGATAGCGGATTTGATCGCGCAGAAGCACGTTTGCGGCGAAAGGACAAAGGCCCAGTCCGATTACAGCGCGTTCCAGCCACTTTTTAGTTGCAGCAAGAATCGGCTCCTCAGTGTCAGTGTCTGGTGCCCTGTCACATTCCAGCTCGAGCGCGCCATTCACTGAGGAATGACGGGCGAATTCTTGCGGGCGACTTTTTGCTGCTGCTCCAGTTCCTTCTTTTTCTTTTGCGCATCTTCGCGGCGCTTTTTCTCTTGTTTGTAGTTGGGTGGCTTGGCCATGTGGTCTCCGTTGGGGGGGAAGGTGATTGAGACACTGATTATAGGCTGGATGAAAGGGTTACTGAATCGGCATTGCTGAAGCGGACGTCGAGAATCGAGTCTTTTCGCGCGACGCCTGGAATTGTGACCTTGCCTCGGTTCCACGTACATCTGAAAAAGGGGACGGATCTATTTTCGGCTGAATTACGGAGGAAGTTGTGTCGATTCTAGGCCGACGAGTCGAGCTCGGGGCCCTTGGCCGGTCGCTCGGATCTCGACTCGAGCGCGACTTTTGAGCCGATTAAATAGATCTGTCCCCAATTATGCCCAGATGTTCGGCGCCAGCATTGCGCCGCGGTGGCCAGCAAGAAATCGGAAAATCCGGGACAGATCTATTCAAGTGCGGTTACGACAACATGAGCCGGCTTACCACCCAGACCTCGGCGGCGAGCAACCGCCTCTTCTCGACCCGACCGGCAACCGCGAAAAAAGGGGACGGATCTGTTTTTGACTTCGATTTTTGACTTCGAGCCCCGCTTTATCGCCCACGCCGCATGCCGCTCCGCCCCGCGAAAAGCGCAGGCGCGACGACTGTTCTTTAATGCAGCCTCCAGGCATCCTTCAACGGGTGCAGTTTCCAGTCACAGAGGACGCAAGCGATGCCACGGATGGCACGTATTGTCATGCCGGGGTATCCCCACCACGTGGTCCAGCGCGGACACAATCGACAGGCCACGTTTGCGGAGGCTGCCGACTATTTACGATATCTCGATTCGCTTTCTGCACTGAAGGCCGAATGCGAAGTTCGGGTGTTCGCCTGGTGCCTGATGACCAATCACGTGCATCTACTGCTCGTGCCGGCGCGCAAGGACAGCCTGGCGCGTTTGATGAAGCGCCTGGCCGGGCGCCAAACGCGTTATCACAACGCACAGGAGCGTCGCACCGGCACGCTTTGGGACGGCCGCTACAAGTCGAGCGTCGTCCAGAGCGAGGCCTATCTCCATGCCTGCTGCCGCTACATCGAACTGAACCCGGTGCGCGCCGGTATCGCCGTCGCGCCAGAGGATTATCCCTGGTCGAGCTGCCAGGAACGCCTTGGATTGATTGAGCCGCAGCTCCTGGACGACGCATGGTCCTCCAATTCACCGCCGCTCGTGCAAGCGTGGCGCGACTACCTGCGTGAGCCGCTACCACCGGCCGAGGGGGACTTGATTCTAATGGGGATACAACGGGGCCATCTGACGGGAGGCGAACGATTTACGGAAGAAGTGGCGTCGATTTTAGGCCGGCGAATCGAGCTCAGGCCCCGCGGCCGGCCGCGCGGACCGCGGCTCGAGCGCGACTGTTGATGCGATTAAACAGATTAAATAGATCTGTCCCCAATTACGTGTTCACAAGCGCCACTTCCTGGCTTTGAACCATCTGTCGTGCCGGCTGGATTAACGGGTACTACAACCGGCGGCGCCAGACAGACGGCAGGGCCGCACTTTCCGCCCGTTCAATCACCCCTGAAGGACGCCTTGATGAACAAAAAGAACCTGAAACTCCTCGCCGGCCTGGCGGCGGCTGCCGCTGGCCTGGCCAGTACATCGGTTGCCGCGGCCGGTGTCAGCCCGGATCTCGCCACCTGGACCTGTGTCGGCAGTTGCGGCGTGCTCGGCGCCGACGGCGATATCACCTTGTCGCCGTTCGGCAGCCCCGGCTATGCCTACCTGACGACCAACAGCTCGACCGCCCACAACGTCTCGCCGCTGCACATCGTCGAGAGCGGCGGTGGCGGCGCGGATTTCACCCAGACCAATGGCTCCTCGTACACGTCGGCGCCCTTCACGCTCGCGGCCGGCGAGTCCGTCGCGGCGTATTTCAACTACGTCTCGACCGATGGCAAGGGGTTCGACGATTACGCATGGGCTCGGCTCATCGACAGCGCCGGCGACACGGCGGCGTGGCTCTTCACCGCGCGCAGCACCAATGGCAACAAGCAGAACGTCGTGCCCGGCAATGCGTTGAGCAAGGCCGACAACAACACCGTGGACTTCGACGTGGACACGGTGATCGTCAATTACGACGAGTTCGAGTTCAACACGCGCACCACCAAGTCCAGTGACTTCGACCCCATCGACTGGTCGCCGCTCGGCGAGTGGAACGGCACCTGCTGGCGCGACAACGCCGAAGGTTGCGGTTTCACCGGTTGGCTGCAGTCACTGGTCACGCCGGGCGCCGGCACCTACCAGTTGGAAGTGGGCGTCGTGAACTTTGGCGACGAGGCCTAGGACTCCGGCATCGCGTTCGATCTGCAGGGCCTCACCGCCCCGCAGCCGGTACCCGTCCCGGGCGCTTTGTGGCTGATGGCCGGCGCCACCGCGCTGCTCGCCTCGCGCCGCCGCCGCGTGGATTGAGTCGGGGCGCGAGTCCTCGGGACAGATATATTCAAGAAAATAGATCTGTCCCCATTTGGAAGATGAACTGGCCATGTCCGTCCCACGACAGCGTCCAGGCAAGGTCGATGGGTTGCTTACAGGGGCGCCGCGCACCAGCGGCTCCAGCTCAGCGGTTGACACGGGCGAAAATGGGGACAGATCTATTTTTGGCGATTAAATAGATCTGTCCCCAATTACGCAGCAGCCACCCGCTACCGGAACTCAGGCGCGTCCGGAGCGGAGCACCTGGCCGTGGCGGGCGCCGGAATCCTTGCCGCGCTCGAACAGCGGGACGCCGTTGACGATGGTGTACTCGATGCCGGTGGACGGCACGACGAGGCGGCGTCCGCCGCCGGGCAGGTCGTGTGCCATCTCGCCGCGCTTCTTGGAGCCGACGCGTGACAGGTCGAAGATCGCGAAGTCCGCCGCGAGGCCGGGTGCGATCCGGCCGCGCTGCGTGATGCCGAAGAACGCGGCGGGTTCGGTCGTCATGCGTTTGACCGCCTGTTCGAGCGACAGCGCGGCCTTGTCGCGCACCCAGGTGCCGAGCAGGTAGGTCGCGTAGCCGGCGTCGCAGAACATGTCGACGTGCGCGCCGCCGTCGGAGAAGCCGATCATCGTGCGCGGATCGCAGATCAGGTCCGGCGTGCGGCTTTCGTCGGAATTGAACAGCTCGTAGGTGAACTGCATCGCGAGATTGTCCTCGAGCGTCAGCTCGAAGAAGACGTCGATCGAATCGCGACCGCGCTCGCGTGCGATGTCGGCGACGCTGCGGCCGATCAGCGGCGTCAGCGCGGCATTCTCGACTTCATGGATGATCATCAGCGACCAGTCGCCGGTGAAGATGTTCGCATTCTTCAGCGCGTCCCTGAACTGATCGCGGAAGGCACTCTGGCGATAGATCGCCGCCTGCTCCTCGACGCTGCGGTTGAACACCGGGTTCCAGCACGCCATGTTCGCGAACATGAAGGGCTTGCGCATGTCGAGCTGCACGATCAGCGGCCGGCACGACACCTGCGGCACCGCGCCGCGCGCGTGCAGCGGCGCCATGCGATCGAGCGTGCGCAGCGGTGCCTCGGGGTTGTCGACGCGGTTCAGCAGCGCAAGCCAGGTCACCGGCCGGTTGCTCTCGCGCAGCAGCAGATCCATCAGCTCGTACTCGGCATCGTCGACGACCGACACTTCGTTCGTCAGCGACACTTCGATCGTGCCGCGGCCGAGATCGCGCAGCACGTTCGCGTACGCCTTCAGTTCGTCGCGGCTCGCGTTGCGGCAGGCCAGCGGACGGCCCTGGTAACCGATGTGCTGCGCGGCGTTGGTGGTGGTGAAGCCGAGCGCGCCCGCGTCCATCGCTTCGCGCAGCAGGCGCGCGATCTGCGAGGTCTCGTCGGCGGTGGCGGCGCGCGACATCGAGTCTTCGCCGAGCACGTAGTGACGGAACGGTGTCAGCGCGGCATAGAACGCGAGATTGAGCCCGGGCCTGCGGCGCGCGGCGGCATCCATGTATTCGGGAAAGGACTCCCAGTCCCAGGTCACGCCCTTGCTCAGCACGTCGAACGGAATTGCTTCGACGTTGACGAGATCCCATGCCGCAATCTCGCGCGCCTCCGGGCGGCACGGCGCGAGGCCCACGCCGCAGTTGCCCATCACGACCGTGGTGATGCCGTGCCAGCACGAGGACGTCGGCAGGCTGTCCCAGCAGATCTGCGCGTCGTAATGCGTGTGGGGATCGATGAAGCCGGGCGCGACGATCAGATCGGAGGCGTCAATCGTGCGTTTCGCGCTGCCGCTGATCTGGCCCACTTCGGTGATGATGCCGTCGCTGATCGCGACGTCGGCGCGGATGCGCGGGGCACCGGTGCCGTCGACCACGGTGCCGTTGCGGATGATGAGGTCGTGGGCCATGGCGCGCGTCTCCGTCGTGGGGGAGGGGCAATCATAAGCAAAGCAGCAGGCATCGCGACACCGGCGCGAACGATGCGAGAGCAATGATGCGCTGCAGCGCAGAGACGGCTCACCATTGTTTCCGCCGCGGTCCTGCATCGACAATGCAGCGGTCCTTCCGTGCGCGCCGCCAACCGCTCTGCAGCGGCGGCCCGATGCACGCCGGCCTCAACCGTTTGAACATCGTTGCCAGGAGACACGCACCATGTCGCAGGCCCTGCCGTATCGCAGCCACAGTGCCCCGCTCGAGGCCGGCCCGCTGATCGAAAGGGCGCGCGAACTGTTTCCCCTGATTCGCGACAACGCCGCCGCGACGGAGGCAGGGCGGCGCGTCGTCGACGCGAACATCGACGCGCTGCGCGCGGCCGGCCTGCTGCGGGTGTCGACGCCGCGTCGCTACGGCGGCGCAGAGGCCGATCTGCGCACGACGATCACGATCTCGGGCGAGATCGCGCGCGCCTGCGGCTCGACCGGCTGGGTCACGGCGCTGTTGAACATGTGCTCGTGGGTGATTGGCCTGTACCCAGCGCGCGTGCAGGCCGAGATTTTCGGCGCCGATCCGGATGCCCGCGTCTGTGCCGTGGTCGCGCCGCGCGCCACCACGCGCAGGGTCGCCGACGGATACGTCGTCACCGGCAAGTGGCCGTGGGCGTCAGCGTGCCTGCACGCGCAGTGGGCGGCGGTGGGTATCCCCGTCGTCGATGACGCAGGCGCGGTCGTCGATCAGGGCTTTGCGCTGATCCCGATGAGCGAACTTGCGATCGAAGACAGCTGGTTCTCCGTTGGCATGCGCGGCACGGGCAGCAATACGCTCGTCGGCACGGAAGTCTTCGTGCCCGATCACCGGGTGATGTCGCTGACCGGGGCGATCGAAGGCCGTTACCTGACCGAACACAAGGACGAGGCGCTGTATCGTGCCGGCTTCATGCCGGTGCTGGTGATGATCCTCGTCGGCCCGCCGCTCGGCCTCGCGCGCGCGGCGCTCGACTGTTTCGGTGAGCAGATGCCCTCGCGCGGCATCATCTACACCTCCTACGATCGCCAGATCGACGCGCCCGTCACACACGAACAGATTGCCGAGGCCGCGATGCTGATCGACTCCGCGCACCTGCATGCGTATCGCGCCGCGGACGACATCGACAGCCTCGCCGCGGCTGGCTCCTATCCGGATCTCGCGGCCCGCGCGCGCATGCGAATGGACTGCAGTCGCGCCGTGCACTACGCGCGCGAAGCGGTGAACCTGCTGGTGTCGGCGAGCGGCGGCTCGGCGTTCGGGGAGTCGAACCCCCTGCAGCGGATCTGGCGCGACATCAACACTTCGAGCCTGCACGGCATTCTCACGCACCGCACGAACCTCGAGATGTACGGCCGCATCCTGCTCGGCCTGCCGCAGAACTCGCCGCTGATCTGATCGCGCCGGCGGCTCAGCCGAGGCGGAGCCAGCGGTCGAGTGACCAGGCACCGCCGCCGCGCGCGACGAGATAGAGCAGCAGCGCCGCCCAGGTCAGGTGGGTGGGCCACGCGTCGGGGTAGACGAACACCTGGATCACGGCCGTCATGCCGAGCAGGCCGAGCGCGGCAAACCGGGTCGTGAGTCCCAGCACGAGCAGCACGGGCAGCAGGTGCTCGGCATAGGTCGCGAGGTGCGCTGCGATGTCCGACGGCAGCAGCGGCACACGATATTCCTCCGCGAACAGCAGGTACGTGGTGTCCTTCAGCGAGATCAGGCCCTCGACCTTCGTGCGGCCGGACAGAAAAAAGATCGCGGCCACCCCGAGCCGCGCCGCAAGACCGATCAACGCCTCCGGAATGCGTTCGAGCAAAGCGTTCACGGTGTCCCTGAACGCAGCGATGGCCGGGACGCCGATGTCCGGCCTGGTCTGGTACGACATCGTATGCTCCTTTGTTGAGGTGTTCATGCAGCCGGATCGCTGGCCGCAAAGGCGCCCATCGTCAGCAGCTGTGCGAACAGCGCGGCGATATCGAGCGTCGGTGCGACGGCCAGTGCCGCGGTGACCGCGGCCGCCAGCGTCGCGCCTTGCGCGCAGGCGTCGAGCAGCACGCAGCCCGCCGCGGGCAGCGCGCTCACGCGCACGGTGTCGAACGGGCGCGTCGTCAGGGCGCCTTCGCCGTGCCACGGCAGCGACGACAGCCCGGCGGCCGGCAGCGGGCGCTCGCCGCGATTGATCTGCCACAGGCTCAGGGCCGGTGCCTCGCCACACCATAGCCAGCGCGCGGCGGGATGCGGTTGCAGGCAGCGCGCGCCGAGCACATCGGGCGCGCAGGTCGCGAGCAGGGCGGCGTCGGCGCAGGGCGCATTGGCGGCCACATGCGCTTCGGTCCAGTGCCGATCGAGCCGGGCCACGGCCGGCAACCACGGCCACGCCGCGACCGGCGGAAAGTGCGCGAGAAAATCGGCGAAGCCTGCGCCGTACTGCAGCAGCATCGGTTGCGTGGGCGGCGCTGCACGCACATGCACGGCGGCCGCCGCGCGCACGCAGTCTTCACCGACGAGCGAGACCACGGCCGGATAGTTGGCCACCAGCGCATCGATACAGCCCTTCATCACCGTATTGCGATACACGGCGAAGCCGGGCTGCGCGCTCAATGCCGTCGACGCGTCGTGCCACAGTGCCGCGTGGAACTGCTGCTGGAATGCGTGCAGGCTCATGCGTGCTGCATCGCGCGTGCCGGGACGACGGCCGCGGCCAGCAGCGCGGCGGCGGTGCCGCGCTCCTGCATCAGGACCTCGAACCCGGGCAGCCGATCGTCGCGCTCGATCAGCGTCGGGCGGGGTCCGATGCGGGTGAGCAGGCGCTGATACAGCGTCCACACGGTGGCACTGACGGGCGTGTCGTGGCTGTCGATCAGCAGTGCCGGGCCGAGCACGGGATCCGCGCTGTGTCCGGCGAGGTGGATTTCGTGCACGGCGGCGGCCGGGATGGCGTCGAGCCAAGCTGCCGCATCGAGGCCGAGATTGTGGGCACTGACGTGAACATTGTTGACGTCGACGAGCAGGCCGCAGCCGGTGCGCGCGCAGAGTTCGGCGAGAAACGCCGGTTCATCGATTTCGTGCTCGGCAATGTGCAGGTAGTGCGAGGGGTGCTCGATTGCGATCGCGCGGCCGAGCGCGTCCTGCACGATCGACACGTTGCGACACACGCAGGCCAGCGCCTCGGCGGTCCGTGGCACTGGCAGCAGATCGGGCAGGCAGAAGTCGTCCCAGCGTGACCACGCGAGGTGTTCGGACACCAGCGCCGGTTCGAGTCGCTCGCACAGTTGTCGCAGACGGCGCAGATGCGCCGTATCGGGCGTGGCGCAGGCCCCGAGCGACAGGCCGACACCGTGCAATGACAGCGGGTAGCGCGCCCGCAGGCGATCGAGGCAGGCCGCGCGCGGCCCGCCGTCGACCATGTAGTTCTCGGGATGCACTTCGAACCAGAGACCGTCCGCGTCGCTCTCCTCCGCAGCGGCGAGGTGGGCCGGCTTCAGACTCAAGCCCGCGGACAGTCTCATGGCGGCCTGACCTCAGCCTTCGACCGGCGTCAGCGAACCCATGCCGCTCGGCGTCTTCATTGTCGTGCAGGTGCCGGCCGGCACATATTTCCAGGCGTTGCCCTGGTAATCGACCTTCGACGTGCCGGCGCACGAAGTGCCCGCACCGGCCGCGCAGTCGTTCTGGCCGGCGAGTGACACGCCGTAGCATTTCTCCTTGGCCGGGGCGGTATCGGCCGCCATCGCGGCACCGGACACCAGCGCACTGAGGGCAATCGCGGTCAGGGTAATTGAATGATCCTTCATGATGGTCAAACTCCTCGAGGTGGATGGGGGGCCAGGCGCCGCACCGGGCTGGCGGCTGGCGGTCGAGGAGCTAGTTCGTCGCGTTATCGCTACCGGTTACATCGGCGTGCGAAAATAGGCGGAACGAAATCTTTTGCACCGTGCTGTAACCGGCGGACCGCCGCCAGCGAACTCACCGAGTAACACCGCATTGGATACGGTCGAAGCGAAGTTCAAGGCCCTGATGATCGAGGCCCAGCGCGGTGACGCGGCGGCCTACCAGGCGCTGCTGCTCGCGCTGAGCGGCCATCTGCGGGCATTTTTCCGTCGCCGGCTCAGTGGCGACCCGGACAGCGGAGAGGATCTCGTGCAGGAAACCCTGATCGCCGTGCACAACCAACGCCATACCTGGCTGCCGGAGGAGCCGTTCACGCCGTGGGTGCATGCGATTGCGAAGTACAAACTGATCGATCACCTGCGTCGCGACACGCGCCGCGCGGAAGATCCGTTGCCCGAAGACGATGGCCACGCCCTCGTCGAAGACAGCCTGCACGACGCCGCGACCGCGCGCCGGGATCTGGGCAGGCTGCTGGCTGAACTGCCGCCCCGTTTCAGGTTGCCGATCGAGCAGGTCAAACTCGAAGGTTTGTCGGTGGAGGAGGCGGCAGCCCGCACGGGCATGTCCGCGTCGGCGGTCAAGATCGGCATCCACCGCGGCATGAAGGCCCTCGCGCGCAGCCTGTTGGGAGGTCGCGATGAACACCGATGAGCTGGTCCAGATGCTCGCGCGCGGACTCGAGCCGACGCCGCCGGGCGTCGCGCAGCGGCGCTGGACGCTGGCCCTCGCCGCAAGCGTGCCGGTGGCCGCGTGCCAGATGCTGACCACGCTGGGATTGCAGCCTGATTTGTTGCAGGTCGCAACATTGCCGATGTTCTGGCTGAAGCTCGCGCTGCCGCTGGCGCTGTGCGCCGGGGCGCTGCGCGTGGCGGCCAGGCTCGCCCGTCCCGGGGCGACGCTCGGCGCCAGCGCGGTGTGGCTCGTGATCCCGGTGGCCGTGATCTGGAGCGTCGCCGCGTTCGCGCTGCTGGGCGCCGCACCCGCGACGCGTCCGGCGCTGCTGTTCGGCGAAACCTGGCGGGTCTGTCCGCTGTATATCGGGAGCCTGTCGGTGCCGATGCTGCTGGCCACGCTGTGGGCGCTGCGTGGGCTGGCGCCGACCCGCCTGCGTCTTGCCGGCGCTGCGGCCGGTCTGCTGTCAGGCGCGGCCGCGGCCGGCGTCTACGCGCTCCACTGTCCCGAACTCGCAGCGCCCTTCATCGGCGTGTGGTACGTGCTCGGGATGCTGCTGCCCGCCGTCGTCGGGGCGCTCGTCGGCCCGCGCGTGCTGCGCTGGTGAGCGAGGTCGGCGAAGGCGTTCAGTCCGGCCTCACGGCGTCGGGCACGACGGCAGGCGCGTCAGCGCGCGCGGACTCGCGAGCGCATAGGACTCCGCCGCGGCAGCGTCGACCCGCACGATGACGGCCTGCGCGCGCGGCGCAGCCGCCGGGCCGCGACCGTTCGATACCTGCAGCACGTTGTCGAGCGGACTCTGGCCCCGGTCGCTGTCGATCGTGCGTGCGTCCTGCACCGACACGAGGTCCAGGTGCAGGCGGGTCAGCGCGGACGACGCATCCATTTCGCAGCCAGCGCAGCTGCGCACGTGTCGATGCCAGACGAGCGTTATCTTGTCCCAGGCTTCGAGCGTCGCCGCGTAACAGCGCGGCCCATCGGCCGAGTCGACGACTGTGTGCGCGCGCTCCCGCGCCAGGCGAGCCGGGTTCACGTAACCCCAGCCGTAGCGGCGATCGTAATGTGCGCCATAAGGGTACGGCGCGTGCCGGGCGGCCGTGACGTCCGCCTCGCAGCCGCCGCCGTTGCCGCGCACGCGCGGATGCGGGGTGTCTGCGCTGGTCCAGGTGTCGGCGCTGTTGATCAGCAGCGCCTTCACGGCACGCGGATCGCGAAGCCCCTCGTCGATCACGGACAGCGCGAGCGCGCCGACCACCGCTGCGGCGGGACTCGTGCCCGAGTTCACCTTCCAGTAGCTCTGGCGCGCGGCCTCGAAGCGGCCTAGCCGCGGGCAGAAGCTGCACGGCAGATCGGAGCGTCGATCGCACACGGTCCGGCAGTACGCAGGATTCACGCCCGTGGTGTCGATGCGCACGCCGGGCGCGACGACATCGAGCAGGCGCGGCGCGGGCGCCGCCGGCGCGACGCTGCTCGTGCGATAGATCTTGTGCGCTCGACGCTCGGCGCTTGCGGCGCAGGCCTGCCAGTCGAAGGCATGCATGTTGCCGACGGTGATGCCGTTGAAGGTCTCGCCCGGCACCGTCATCGTGTTGTCGTCGCGATCCCCGCGATTGCCGGCCGACTTCACCACCGTCACGCCCAGTTCGTCGATGAGGCGATCAATCACGCGCGTCACGCCGGCCCAGGTCGCGGGATCACAGTCGGGCGTGCCGCTCGCGCACAGGCGGCCGTTGCCCTGGCTGTAGTTGATCACATCCGGCAGCGGGCGATCGGGCGTCGGCGTCAGCATCCAGTTCAGTGCGCGCGCGAGATCGCTGCGGCCGGCCCGCGTCTCGGGGCCGGCGTGTGCGACCAGGGTGTCGGTCAGCGCGATCGCGCGCGGCAGTCGGAGCCACGGCAGGTCGACACCGCCCGCGCGCAGCGGCTGGCCCTGCAGCAGTTGCGCATAGACGCCCGCCATTGCGGTGCCGTGCGAGCGAATGAGTCGTCCGTCGGCGCCCGCCCCCGGCGTGCCGGGTTGGACATGCACGCGGCCCAGTGCCCGTTGCAGCAGCGGGTGCGAGAGATCGGCGCCGAGATCGATGATGCCGAGTGTGCGGCGTGGCGAGAGGGCGGCGGCGGCCCCGAGCGGCGCGGTGCCTGCAGTGGGCAGTGCATCGGGCGGTGACAGGTTCAGCCCATGGCGCGCGACATGCACGATCCCCAGGCGCGCGCTGGCAGCATTGATTGCGGCGTAGGCCCCGGCTAGCGAGTGCTCCGGCGCATGCAGCAGCCAGGCATTCAAGGCCGGCAGGGCTTCGAACCGCGCCGGCTTGCGCACAGCGGCCGGCAATGCCTGGCGAATCGCGGCTTCGCTGCGCGCTGCCCGCGCCAGAAACGCCGTGTGTCGCGCGCGGTGCCGGTCGGTCAGTG
Organism: Gammaproteobacteria bacterium Ga0077536; assembly: GCA_001464935.1. Taxonomy (GTDB): domain Bacteria; phylum Pseudomonadota; class Gammaproteobacteria. The sequence continues at coordinate 115,287 of LNEL01000055.1, read as the reverse complement.
ACGGCGCGTCCGGTTGATCGGACAGCAGGATCAGCAGCGCGCCTTCAGCCGCGTCGGCCCGCACTGCGCTGGCAGGGGCAAGCATCAGGAGCCACAGCAGGGCGGCAGCCGGGAGCCGGAGAAGAACGCACATGGCCGCGATTATCGCGTCAATCGGGCAGCGCACACACAGCTCAATGGCGGCACGCGCGGGGTCGAGGGCGGCGGCCGTCGCCGGCCCCCTGCGTGTCGTCGCACAGGGGGCCGGCGCCCTGACCTGGAACGCAGTGCTTACCCCTGATTGAAAGCGTAGCGCGGGTCGGCGACGCGCACGGGCACCTCGTCGAGCCCGAGTTCGCGCCGGACGATATTCGTGCCGAGCACCAGCGACACGCACTTGTAGTGCGCGATGCGGCGCGACAGGCCTTCGCGCCCGAACCCACAGTCGGCGGTGATGATCAGCCTCTCCGGCGGCACGAACTCGAGCGCATGGCGAATCGTCGCGGCGACCTGATCGGGCGACTCGACGGTCGTGCGCGTGTGATCGACGACGCCGATGCCGATCTTCTTGTCGGTCTTGTGGTGCTTCAGCAGCGCGATGTCGCGCGCCTGATTGCTGCCGCCTTCGAGCATCACCACGTCGCAGTTCATCGCGAGGAAGTAGGGCAGCGGCCGCTCGTAGCTCGGGCGCTCCCAATAGAAGCTCTGCTGATTGGGATTGCCCCAGCAGGTGTGGGCCCAGATCTCGGTCTTCACGCCCTGCACCTGGCGATTGAAGGCCTCGGTGTAGAACTCGAGATCCTTGTCCGTGCACGGCGGGTGGGCGTTGCAGTTGAAGTGATGCACCGGTTCCTCGATCTGGATCACCGGGCAACCGGCGTCGGCGAGTTCGATGTACTCCTCGTTCATCGCCGCGGCGATGGCCATCACCATGTCGCGATCGTTCGCGTAGTGTTCGTTCCACAGCATCATCGGCAGGCAGGTCGCGCAGATCGAGCCGAACTTGACCGGGCGATCGCTCATCTTTTGCGCGGTCTTCCAGATCGCGCTGAAGTGCAGCGGGCCACGCGAGATCGGGCCGCTCACCGTCGGCGGGGTCCACGATTCCTGCACTTCGTACAGGATGTGGCCGGGCTTCATGTCGCCATAGTCGAGGAAATGCGAGCTGTCGCGGAAGCCCGTGATGCCGTGCAGACGCTCGATCGTATAGAAGAACCACGATCGGCCGCCGACCTCGAGGTCGAAGCGGGTGTCGCCGTCGACGAGGATGTCGAGGCCGGCGCGTTCCTGTTCACTGATGTAGCAGGCGACGGCGTCGAGATACTGCTCGCGATACATCGAGTCGCCCATCGCGACCTTGAACGGCCGCCCCTGCAGGTTCTGATTGAACCAGCTGGGCTTCGGAAACGAGCCGACCATGGCGGTCGGCAGCATCTTGTCCTTCGTCGCTACGAACATGTTCGCGCCTCCATTGATAATGTGATGATTGAGCCGCCGGCTGGCGGACGCTGGCCGGACACCCCGGCAGCAGTATTGCGCGAGCCATTGATGTGCATCTGCAACAGCGTGCAACAGCGGGCCGCTCGAGGCCCTTGCGGCGCGCGGCGGTGTCCTGATCCCGGCGGCCGAATGTGCATCGTGGCAGCGCCCGTAATCGGCAAGCGTCGCCAGCGCTTCGGGCCGACCCGGTGTAGGACGCACACGACTGGCCGCGTCGCGATGCGTCTTGCGATGGTTCGCCTGCACGCGCGGCGGTCATCATCATTGAGACTTCGCTCACGTTCCCGGCATGCCGTCGGGACAGCGCATGACGAACGGTTACAGTGGTGGCCTATGAGGCGCCCGCGTGACCCGGAGACACGCGCCGTGCACTTGGCCCTGCGCGAATCGCGGATTCGGCGCGGCCCGACAATCAAACCAGGAGAACATTGATGCAACGACACCAGGCTTGGGTTTTGAGTGTGCTGCTCGGGACTGCCGGCGCCGCGATGGCCGAAGGACTGACGCGTGATGCGGCGATCGGCGGCGCCATTGGCGGTGCCCTCGGGGGCGCGGTGGGTGCCGAACTCGGGGGCCGACAGGGCGCTATCGTGGGCGCGGGCGTCGGGGCCGCCACAGGCGCTGCGCTGAACACGCAGGAATATGCGGCGCCGCCGCCGCCGCGACACAACGTGTACTACTACGACGGCGCCGGACATCCGCCAGGCGTGCCGCATCAGAACGGTGGATTCTGTCCGCCGGGACAGGCGAAGAAAGGGCGCTGCTGAGCCCGGGCGCGCCGGACGATGCGTCAGGCAGGTGCTTCGCATCTGCTTCGGGCGCCGCCACCCGGTGCGCCGTTCCCCGGCATCGCCGCGTAACCGGCGCCCCCTCGAAGGCGCGATACGGCTGAGCGTCAAAGCGCTCCACTGGTAGGTTGGGCTGACGAAGGAAGCCCAACATCGGCGTCTCTGTTGGCTACCGACAAGTCTGGCCACAGGCCCCGGCAGGGGGCGTATCCGAGTACCTGCCGGTGGTGCCGTGAGGGCGCACGCGTTGGGCTTCCTTCGTCAGCCCAACCTACGCAGTGACCAGGATCTTCCGCCCGAGACCTTGACCAGTGCTCGATATCCGCACGTTGCTGTTCAGCCGCGGCTGGGGATGACGATGTCGGCCGCGTGGGCTGCGATCCAGGCGAGGAGCCGGTCGGCGATCGCCTCACCGGTGGCGAGATAGCGTTCGTCGCAGGCGTGCAGCGCCCGGCGCAGCGTGAGGTCGTCGGCGAGGATGCGCGCTTCGAGGCCGGCCGGCGTCATCGGCTCGGGCAGCTTGAGGGCGGCGATTGCGCCGCGCGTGACGCGCGCGGTCTTCGGGCAGTCGATGGCGAACAGCGCCTCGACGACTATCGCTGCGTACGTGTTCGACGCATTCAGGAAGAACTGCCCGTAACCGCCGTTGTTGACCTCGCGCTCCAGCGCTTCGATCGCGAGCACATATTGCTCGGCGCGTGACAGCGCCGAGTGCTCCGCCTTCAGTTGCAGTCCGAGTTCGAACGCGAGCACGAGCGAGTCGCTGCGATAGCGATCGCGCAGCGCGAGCAGCCCGGCGGTGGTCTGCCCGTCGTAGCCATCGAGAAATCCATCGCCCACCGCGACGCTCAGACCGGTCCCTGCGAGACGACGCCGAAGCCTGCCACCCACACCGCGATCGGGGCGTAGTACTCGAGCCGCGGCGCGGACGCCCCGGCGGCGTGCATCGCGGCGGCGGTCGCCACCCAGCTTCGGATCTCGTGCCCGCCGCGGCCCCCTTCGCGCGTGATCTCCTCGTCCGTGTAGCGCGTCAGCGCGGCGAAGTCCTGCGCGAGCAGCGCATCGAGAAACGCCTGATCCCAGGCGGCGTTCAGCGGCGTGCAGTCGCTGGTGCCGTTGGCCTGCCTGAGGCCTTCGTCAATCACCCGTGCCTGGCGCGCCGCGCGCGCGTCGGCGGACAGCGTGCCGCCGGCGATCAGGCGTTTGCGCACTTCCGGTGGTGCACTTGCGAGCGCCGGCACCGGCGGATCGTGCGACAGCCCGCCGGAGCCGATGATCAACACGCGACGTCCGAGACTCGCGGCGAATTCGCCGACGGCACGGCCCAGCGCGGCCACGCGCGCGAGCGGCGGTCGCGGAGCGCCGACGCAGTTGATGAAAATCGGCAGCACCGGCGGCAGGCTCGCCCAGTCGCACAGCATGTCGAGGGTCTGCGTCAGACCGTGGTCGACCTCCATCCGGTGCGACACCGCGACATCGACGCCGCAGGCGAAGGCATGCTGAGCGCAGCGCTCTGCGAGATCGGGATCGGTCGGCAGCGGGCCCGCTGGCGTTGCCCAGTCGCCGACCGACTCCGCCTGCGCGCCGACGCAGAACGGCGGCATCAGGCGATGGAAGAAGCCGTTGAAGTGATCCGGCCCGAACACGATCACGAGCTCGGGCGCGAAGTCGGCGACGGCGTGTCGCAGCCGCGCGAAACAACCGTCGACCGCGGCCTGGACCGCGTCGCCCGGCGAATGATGGCTCTTCAGCGGCGTATGCGATGCGCAGATGGCGTAGAGGCTCATCGGTGACTCGCCGCGCTGCGCGCCACGCACACGAACGGTGCGCCAGCGAACGGCGCCCGCCCGGCGCGAATTCCCCCTGTGCCCCGGCAGTTCGCGTTTGCGAGTGCGTTCATAGCGCCCTCATGAAGCGATCGAGATGGTCCAGGTAATACTGTTTGCGGCCGTATTCACGCTGGATGCCCGCCATCAGCACGCTGCGATCGCCCGCGTAGTTCATTTCGTAGAGCTCATGCCGCGCACCGAACTCGGTGCCGCAGAGATCCCAGGCGAGCTTGAACAGTTGGGCCTTGTCGAGGCCGGAGACATCGGCGCCGCGCAGCGAACGTTCGAGCTCGCGCGCAATCGGGGAATCGAATTCGGAGAGACTCACCGGCATCTGGATCAGGCCGCCGCCACCGAGACGACGCAACATGCCCACGAGCTTAGGATAGAACACCGGACCCAGTGCGCGCCCTGCCTGCAGCGCGAACAGATCCGGATACAGCACACCATTATCGGGGTCGGCGGTCGCCTGCTCTTCGGCCGACCGTGTGGTGCTGCGGATAACCTCGACACAGGCGACCGCCTCCCCCAGCAGCTCCATGATATCCGGTCTTGAGGCAATACCGGAAACTTCTGCCATGCGAAGAATGACCGCATAGAGAAACCCGAGCTTCGTCTCGAGGCGCGCATTGGTTTGATGCGCCGTCAGCTCGCGCATTCGCGAGTCCTTGTACATGCGATTCAGGAAGCGGATGTCCTCGTGCAGGAACACGCGATCCCAGGGCACGAGCACGTGATCGAAGACCACCGTCGCATCCATTTCGTCGAACTGCGAGGACAGGGGATAGTCGTGACGGGCACCCGGATGCGCGAACGAAGGACGACACAGCGTTTTGAGCCCCTTCGTGTTCATCGGGATCGCGAACACGTTCGCATAGGGTTCTTCGCCGGGCTGGAAGGTCGGCGGGAATGGCCACACGAGAATCTCGTCGGCATATGGCGCTGCGGTCGCGATGCGCTTGATGCCGTGGAGGATCAGGCCGTCCTGGTTGCGATCGATCACGCGCAGGCAGATGTCAGGCTCGCTCTGCTGGTGGCGTGCCTTGCCCTTATCGAGTTGCGGGTCGAGCAGCGCGTGCGTGAGGAAGAGATCGTGCTTCGCGACATGCCGGTAGTAGTTCACCATCGCCTCGGCTCTGGCGGGCGAAAATTCGGCAAAAAAGCTGCGTTTCGCGGCCAGCGAAGCCATCATCACGTTCAGGAAGTCGGGGCTGCGGCCCATCATGCCGCAGGTCGCCTCGGCCCAGATTCGATAGGATTCGCGCTTCAGCGCCAGCTGTTCACGTGTGCGGGGCATTTCGAAGGGGCGCGCGATGCGCTCGCCGAACTCCGGGCAGTCGACGGTGAGGATGTCGCGATACTTCGGGTCGTGCTGCAGGTCGTAGAGATTGGCGAGCGCCTTGATCGATGCTTCGAACGGCGCGAACCGCGTGACGTCCGCGATGCGCTCGCCGTTGTACCAGACCTCGCGTCCGTCGCGCAGGCCCTCGATGAATTGTTGTCCGGTGCGGACTGCCATGATGTCTGTCTCCTGGGCGGCGTCGACTAGCGACGCCAGGTGGGCGCGGTGACGTCACCGCGCAGGGTGGGTTTGAATCGGGTCAGCTCGATGCCTATTTTGGGCAGCACTTTCTGCACGAGCAGTTCGTTGCTTTTCAGCAGCGCGTCGATCGGCGCCGGACCCGCCGAGATCCACGGCACGATCATCTCGGGGGACAGGGTCTCGATCATGTGCTCGAGCGCGCGGGCCACGGTGTCGACCGAGCCGCACAGCGAGTAGCCGCGCTCGCGGACGCAGGCCGGCGTGTTCGGAATGTCGCCTGTCTCGCCGGGGTAGCGCAGTGCCTCGTTGAAACCGAACCAGTCGTGCCAGCGTGTCCAGATGTAGCCGAGGCCGCGTTCCATGACGGCGATGGCCTCGGCGTCCGTGTCGGCGACGACGATCTCGCGGAAGTGACCGACGCCCTTGCCCCAGGCGAGATTGCGTCCGGCCTGCTGCGCGGCGCTGTGGTAGAGGTCCAGGCAGCCCTTCGCGAGCGGCTCGATCGGCGTGAAAATGATCGGCGTGACGCCCTGCTGCGCGGACCATTCGATCGTCGCCGGGCTCATCGTGAACGGGATGCAGACCTCGATCGTCGAAGGGTCCTGCAGTGGCTGCGGCGCGATGCCGATCTTCACCAGCTGGCCGTCGTCGTCGATCATGCCGGGCGCCATGTGGCGAGTGGCCGGATGGTTCCACTGGATGCCCGGGGGCGGCAGCTTCCAGTGTTTGCCCTGATGGCTGAACAGCGGCTCGGCCCACGCCTTGCGAATGATCTCGTAGTGTTCGACGAACAGTTCGCGGTTCACGCGATCGTGCTCGGCGTACTGCGGGTCGTTGGCGGCGGTCGAATGGGCGTTGAGCTTCTGCCCGATCGTCGCGACATGCCGTGCCTGATAGCCGCGTGCGAAACCGGCCATCATGCGGCCTTCGCTGAAGTGATCGAGCATCGCGAGGTCTTCGGCGAGCAGCAGTGGATTGCGGGCCGGCAGCACGTTGCCCATCTGGCCGATGCGCAGATGCTTCGTCAGCATCGCCGCCCATGCGCCGAGCATCACCGGGTTGTTCGACACCTCGAGTCCCTCGAGATGGAAGTGATGCTCGGAGAAGGCGGCGAAGTCGAAGCCCAGGTCATCGAGCTGCGTCAGCAGCCGGCTGCAGTCGCGCAGCGCCGCCTGGTAATAGTTCGGATTCTGGCCGGCGAAACCCCGTTCGAAGGCAGCAGGCGGCGCGCCGGCACTCGGCAGAATGAAGGCGCCGAGACGGATTTTCATGATGAAGGCTCTCCTGTGATGACATGTTCCCCGATCGGGAACTAATATATTAGTATGCAGATTAAATCATCGGGTCGCTGACGAACGCAAGACACGGAGCACGCTCATGACGCGCGCGGTCGGTACACGCTTTCCCATTCGTCCCACGCGGCGCGGTGGCGCGCCGGTTGCCGCGCTGGCGCAGGCGGCTTACAGCCATCTGATGCAGCTCCTGCTGGAGGGTGAACTCGCGCCGGGCGAGCGGCTGTCGGTGGTCGACATCGCGGCAGATCTCTCCTGCAGCCGCGTGCCGGTGATGGAAGCATTGAAGCGGCTGGATGCCGAGGGTTTCGTCGAGATCATCCCGCAGGTCGGCTGCCGCGTGGCGCGGCCGCAGCCGGAGGAGGTCCGCGACTTCTTCGAACTCTTTGCCGCGGTCGAGGGTTGTGTCACACGGCTGGCGGCCCTGCGCCGCACGGACGCCGACGTCGTCGAGTTCAAGGCCCTGTGCGCCGACATCGATCGCGCGCTGCGCGGGGCCGGCTCACCGGCGGCGCGCGATCCCGCTTACCGCCGCCTTAATCTCGAGTTCCACACCGCGATCCATCGCTATGCGCGCGCGCCGCTCGCCTGCGCGGTCGCGGCCGGGATGTGGGATCGCAGCGATTTCTTCATCCGCATCGCATTCGGTTCGCTGTATTTCAGCCGGCCCGTGAAGCAGGCGCACGCGAGGATCCGGCGCGCGATAATCGACGGCGACGGCGACGCCGCGGGTGCCGCTATCAGCGCACAGCTGCGCGAAGTCGGTGATGGCGTCGCGCGGCGACTGCAGGAAATGCTTCAGCCGCCGCGCTGAAATTTCAGGAAAGCGGCGGCGGATTCGCGCGGTTTCTCGACCATTGGCACGTGCCCCGTGTCGGGCATCAGGTGCAGTTCGCTGGCCGGGAGCAGGGCGTGGAGGATCGGCGCGCCGGAGGCGTGAAGGATGCGATCGCGTTCGCCCCAGGTGATGAGGGTCGGCGTCGTCATCCCTGACAGGCTGTCCTCGAACGAGCGCGGGTCGCGGAACAGTTCGTCGAACAGTCGCGCGTGGAATTCGGCGTCCTCCATCGAGCGCGCGGCGAACACCTTGAGGAACCCCTTCGGCGTGTACGGCGGACGCACGAAGCACAGGTCGATGACGCGGGCGAAATCAGCCTCGCTGTTGACGAGCAGCGGGTTCTCACCGCGTTCCAGCGCGCTCAGCACTTCGCTGGGTTCGGCGCTGACCACACCGGCCGGAGCCAGCAACCACAGGCTCTGCACTTCGGCGGGGTGTTCGCGCGCGTAATGCGCGGCCAGATAGCCGCCCATCGAATTGCCGCCCAGGTGAAAACGCGTGAGCCCGAGCGCGCGCACGAAGCGATCGATCCGCTTCAGTTGGGCGCCGAGCGAGTACACCGCCGACGGGTGCCGGTCGCTCTCGCCGTAGCCGGGCAGGTCCAGTGCGATCACCCGGAAGTGCGGCGTCAGTTCCTTCGCGAGCAGCAGCCAGTTGTCGCGCGTCGCGCCGAAACCGTGCAGCAGCAGCAGCGGATCGCCGCGACCGCCCTCCATGTAGACCACATGATGTCTGCCGATCCTGACCGACTTCGTTTTCAGACCGGCCAGCCGGCGCTGCAGGCGCAGCGCGGTGTTGACGTAGGGGGTGGGCTCGATGAAGTAGCCTGCCACCAGCAGCGCGAACAGTCCGGGCAGCAGGTAGGCAAGCATGGCAATCGGTCCTCTTCGCTCAGGTTGTCGACTCAATCTCCGGCAGGATCAGGTGCGACGCGCCATCTGCCGTGTGGAACACGCGCTGCAGCGCGGGTTCGAAGCGTGTCGCGCGATGCGCCGGCTCGCCCGTGTTCGGGTTGCGGTCGTAGCGCGGAAAATCGCTGGACGTCACGAGCACGCGCAAGCGATGGCCTGCCTTGAACACCATCGACGTCGACCACAGGTCGACCTCGATCGCCAGGCGCTCGCCGGGCTCCACCGCCTGACGCGTCTGGCCATCGCGGAACGACAGGCGAAGGATGCCATCACAGACGTTGTAACAGCGTCCGTCGGGATGCACATCACACAATTTAACGATGAAGTCGGTGTCCCGCCCGCTGGTCGTCACGTGCAGCACGGCGCGCACGGGGCCGGTGACCTCCAGATCGCGGGCGAGGACAGCCGAGGTGTAGTCGAGCACATCGCGACGGCCGAGGATGCGGTGCTGGTCGACCGGTCCCGGCGTGTACTGGGCCGGCAACAGCAGGCCGCCGCCGCTGGTCGGGCATGGATCGGCCGGGTCATAGACGAAACTGCGCGCCTCCCCATCGTCGCGACCCCGCTCGCGCGCGAAACTGCCGTCGCCATTCAGATACCACGGCCGATAGCGCGCGCGCGACAGCGGCCAGTCGTGTTCGTCGCGCCAGCGGTTCGCGCCCTGCACGAAGATTTTGACCGGCGCTTCGTCGTCGATGCCGTTCGGCTGCGCCTTGAGCCAGCGATCGAACCAGCGCAGCTGAAAGCGCGTGAGGTCTTCCTTCAGGTCGAGCAGCATCCCGTTCGCCCGGAACCCGAAGTCGAGATCACCGACGACATTGTGGAACATCGCGTGCGCCCACGGGCCGATCACGAGCCGGCTCGCGCGCCGGGCCTCGTCACTGCCGGCAGTGTCGCGCATCGCGCGGAAATGCTGCAGATCCGCGTTCAGCAGCAGATCGTGCCAGCCCGCGATCGACAGGCTCGGGACTTTGACCTGATGGTGCCTGCCGGCGACGAGCAGGCTGCGCGTCCACGCGTCCGGCTCGGGGTGGCGCATGAATTCATAGAAGAACGGCACGAAGCGGTCGTCGTCCGGCCGGCCGGGCGCGAAGCGATCGAGCGGCAGGGCGCGCAGCACTTCCTCGAAATCGTCGATGTCGTCGATCAACTGCACGAGCAGCGGAAAGAAATCCGCCGGCTGGGGCCGCGAGCGGATCAGCGCCGCGGGACCGATCGCGCGCATCGCCCACATGGCCAGGAGGCCGATGTTCAGCGCGCCGCCGCGCCAGAAGTGATCGTGGTAGAAATCGTTCGGCGCGGTCGTCGGTGAAATCGCGCGCAAAGCGGGATGGCCCGACGCCGCGGCCAGCCACGAGGTCCCGCCCATGTACGACAGGCCGTAGCAGCCGACGACGCCGCTGGACCACGGTTGCGCCGCGGCCCAGCCGAGGGTGTCGTAGCCGTCGTCGCCTTCGTCGCGGTACGGGAAGAACACGTCGCCTTCGGATGCCCAGCGCGCCCGCACGTCCTGGATCACGACCGCGTAACCCGCGGCGGCGGCCCGGATCGGGTCGAGCGTCATCGCCGTGATCGGCCACAGCTCCTTGTTATAGGGCGTGCGCTGCAGGAGCACCGGGTAGCGGCCTTCGGCCTGCGGCCGGTAGATGTCGGCGCGCAGCGTGATGCCGTCGCGCAGGGCGACGGCGACATTCTTTTCGACAATGACGCTCATGAGGTCTTCTTTCGTCCGGCGCTGCCGCCCGGGCTGTCGCTGTTGGCGGCAGGGCCGCCGCCAAGGCCGGCCAGTTGCTCGAGGCCGCGGCGGTGCGCGTCGAGGAAAATCAACCAGTTGTTGAGAAAGAGGCTGCCAGCCTGGGTCATGCAGTACACGCGGCGCGCGGGGCCGTCGGCGGAGGTGTCCCAGCTCGAGGACACCAGCCCGCTGCGTTCCATCTGGCGCAACAGGCGGTACACCGAGCCCTTGTTGAGGTCGCCGAAACCGGCCGCTTCGAGCCGCTGGGTCAATTCGTAGCCATATGCCGACCAGCCCTTCAGCAGGGCGAGGAGGTGGGCTGTCAGCATGTCGCCGCTGGGCCTGAGGCCGGGGCCGGCTGAAGTCTGTTCGTTCACTGACACCTCGTCATGGGAAAAAAAAAGCGCCTGGAGCGTTGACACCTATATGCAAACCGCATATATATGTCAACCAGGTTTGCAGTGCAGCAAAAATTCTCTCACATTATCCAACCAACGGCACCCCGGGTGCCCAGAGGAAGACCGACATGACGACCCAGAACACCCCAGCGAAGCCCTTTGCAGCTACCTCGACTACCTGAGCACGGCGCACGAAAAGTTCGCCGCCTCGGTCAAGGAAACCCGCGAGCGCGCGACCCGCGTCAACGAAACCCTGCTCGGCGCGCTGCTCGAAAGCCAGCGTGAAGCGCTCGAAACCAGCAAGCGCATCGCCGCCAATCCGAGCGACTACAGCGCGAACGTCAAGGCGATGATGGAAGCCGCCACCGCGGCCCAGGAACGCAGCATGTCGCTCGCGAAGACGCTGTTCCAGGAACAGGCCGACGTGGCCGCCGAATTCCGCAAGGTGTTCGATGGCGCGATGAAGTCCTCGAGCGACATCAGCGAGACCGCGCGCAAGCTCAGCGCGTTCTGGCCGAAAGTCGCCTGATACCAATTGTGACCAGTGGCCTGTCGCGTGCCGGCTGACGGTGCGCGGCGGGCCGCCCGCGTCATAATGAATGCATGAACAAGCCCAACGACAACCTCGAGGTGGACGGTCTGGTCGATGACTATGACAATCCGTTCGCCCACGATCCTTCGGTCCAGCACACGCTGACGCCCCTGTGGCGGGAAGCAGTGTGGGGGATGGACTGGATGAAGCTGCGATTCTCGCCGGTGTTCTACGGCATCGGCTGTCAGCGCGGTGCCGGCGAACCGGTGCTGCTGATCCCGGGCTTCATGGCCGGCGACTACCTGATGCTCGAACTGCACCGGTGGCTCAAGCGCATCGGCTACCAGTCGCATCTGTCGAACATCGTCTGGAACAATGACTGTCCCGATCGCACCGCGCGGGCGCTGCTGCAGCGGGCGCGACGCATCCGCGAGGAGTCCGGCCAGCGCGTGCGCGTGATCGGCCACAGCCTCGGCGGCATGCTGGCGAAAAGCCTGATCCAGGAACAGCCGGCGCTGTTCGACCGCATCATCACGCTGGGGTCGCCGTTTCGCTCGATGGTGAAGGCGCATCCGGCGGTCGTCGGGATCTGGGACAAGTTGAAGCTGAACCAGAGCGGCGTGGTCGGACGTAATTTGCACGCCTCCTGCGGCACCGGACACTGCCTGTGCAGTTTCGTTCGCCACATGCTCCAGCCGCAGCCGCGTCCGGTGGCGCAGTTCGCCGTCTATTCGAAGACGGACGGCGTGGCCGAATGGTCGAGTTGCATCGAAGAAGATTCAAGACACAACAACGAAGTGAAATGCACGCATCTCGGGATGGTGTTCCACCCTGAGGTGTATCGCGTGATAGCCCGGCGGCTCGCCCAGCGCGTGCACCCGGCCGGCGCGCGGAACGAGGAGGAGCCATGAGTGATGACGAACAACTGAACCCCGTGCGTCTGTGGCGCGAGTGGTTCGTGAAGTCCGAGAAGGCCTGGAGCCAGGCGATGACGGACATGATGGGGGACGAGCGCTTTTCGAAGGGCATGGGACGCTACATGCAGGAAGCCCTGCATTCGCACCGGATGTTCAGCGAATCGATGGCGCAGTACCTCGCGAACCTGAACCTGCCGTCGCGCCAGGACGTGCTCGACGTCAGCGATCGCCTCGGCCAGGTCGAGGACGCGCTGGCCTCGGTGCAGGTCGAACTGCGCGAACTGCGCATGCGCCTCGCGCAGGGCGTGGCGCCGGCGAGCCCGCAGGCCGGCGTTGCGAAACCGGCCCGCACGAAGCGTCCGCCGGAGCCGGTTTGACCATGGCCACGAAGCGGGCCCCCAAATCGACGCCGAAACACCAGCCGCCACCACCGGCGCTCGGGCTGACGCGCGAGGAAATCGACCAGCGGGTCAAGAAGACGATCGAGCGCACGCTCGCCCGCAATATCCCGGGCCTGAACGTGCCGACGCCGGAGCTCGATCTCGAAGTTGGCCAGACGCCGAAAGAACTGGTCTACACGCGCGACACGCTGCGGCTCTATCACTACCGGCCGGTGCTCGATGAAATCTACCGGGTGCCGCTGCTGATCGTGATGTCACCCGTCGCGCGCGGCTACATCCTCGACCTCGCGCCGGGGCAGAGCCTCGTCGAATACCTGCTGCTGCAGGGCTATGACGTCTACATGGCCGACTGGGCGCCGCCGCGCCGCGAGCACTCGCATCTCAGCCTCGGGTCCTTCGTCAATGAAATGCTCGACGGTGCCGTCGAACACATTCGCGTGGAATCCGGCGAGGCCGAGCTGACGCTGGTCGGTTACTGCATGGGCGGCATGCTGTCCTCGCTGTACACGGCGCTGCACCCGCATCGCGGCATCAAGAACCTGGCGTGCTTCACGACCCCGATCAACGCCGACGGCATGGTGCTCTACAAGCAGTGGGCAGAGAGCAAGTCCTTCGATATCGACCGTCTCGTCGAGGAACTCGGCATCATTCCCGGCGACCTGATCAATGCGTCCATCCAGGCGCTGCGGCCGCTGCAGCGGAGCGCGAACCAGTTGCAACTGTTGAACAACGTCGACAACGACGCGTTCGTCAAAGCGAACCTGCGCTTCGACCGCTGGGCCGCCGATCAGCTGCCGCTGCCGGGCGAGCTCGCGCGCGATTTCGTCCGCGACTTCCTGCGCGGCAACCACTTCATCTCGGGCGATTTCCCCGTGGGTGACAAAGTTGTCGATCTGGGTAAGATCCGCGTGCCTTTCCTGCACGTGGCTGCCGAATACGACCACATCGTGCCGACCGCGGCATCGAAGGATCTGATCGGTCTCGTCGGCAGTTCGGACAAGCAGGAAATCGTGATCAAGGGCGGACACGTCAGTCTGGTCGCCGGCGGCAACGCGGTGTATCGCCTGTGGCCGCAGCTCGATCGATGGCTCGGCGCCCGATCCGTCTGAGCGTAGCGGCCGGCGCGCAAGCGCCGGTCACGCGCCTTCGCACCGTTTTTTGAGGAGTCTTTCGATCATGGCGCAAGCGAAAGTGGCCGAAGCGTGGAAGAACTATCCACTGCAGATGAAACTGAAGGGCGTCGGTTACACGCTGCGTCCGATGACCGTCGACGATGGCGAACGCCTGCGCAACTTCGCGCTGGAACTGCCGCCACACGATCTGCTGTTCATGCGACGTGACATCACCAAGCCCGAAGGCCTCGCACGCTGGATCGATGCCGTGACGCGTGGCGCGATGTACACCATTCTCTGCGAGGACGATCACGGCATCGCCGGCTACTCGTCGCTGCATCTGACCGAACTCGACTGGTCCAAGCACGTGGCCGATCTGCGGGTCGCGACAGCCGATCGGGCGCGCGGCGCCGGCCTCGGCCGCCTGCTGACGCGCGAGGCGTTCAACATGGCGCTCGCGCTCGGTATCGAGAAGGTCGTCGCCCGCATGACGCCCGATCAACAGGGCGCCCGGGCGCTGTTCCAGGAACTGGGCTTCCAGCCCGAGGCGCTGCTGAAGGACGAAGTGAAGGATCGCGACGGCGAATACCACGATCTGCTGATCATGGCCTGCAACGTCGACACCTTTCTCGCCCAGCGCCGCGCCTTCGGCGTGTCGGGCTGATCTGCCCCGCCGGCGCGCCCCGCGCGGGCCGGCACTCCCGACACCTCACCGGTATGCGCCGCTTCGTCGCCACCGCGCTGTTGATGGTCGGCGTGACCGCGGGCGCCGCAGCCGACGAGCTCGTCCTCAATCTGCCCGTCAACTATGGCCTCGTTCGCGCGGCACTGATCGAACAGATCTTCATCGGCCCCGAGCAGACCGCGCGCGTGCTCGAGGGCAAGAACGCCTGCAACGTGCTGACGCTGTCCCATCCCGAAGTCGAAGGCGGCGCCGGCCGGATCGTCATTCGCACACGGGTCGTCTCGCGCAGCGGTACGCCGCTGACGCAGGGGCGATGCCTGCCGCTGTTCGAATGGAACGGTGTGCTGGAGGCGACGCAGGCACCACAGGTGCTCGATGGCCAGCGCGTGATCGGCTTCCGCGTCACCGATTCCAAGATTCTGAATGCGGAAGGCGAGAAGAGTGCCGTCCCGGGCGTGCTGTGGCGCTGGATCAAGGAGAACGTGCATCCACGCCTCGATACGCTGAAAGTCGATCTCGGCCCGCCGCTCGCCGCCGCGGAGACCTTGCTGCGTGACAGTGGCGCCGACGCGGTGCAGCTCGAGTCGGTGCTCTCGTCGGTGCGTGTGCTCGCCGCCGTGGCAAGCGTCGAGGCGCTGAACATCGATATCGGCGTCACGGCCCCGCCACCGCCGCCCGGCTGGACCGCGCCGGGCGCCGAGCCGGCGCTGACGATCGAGGAACTCGCACAATGGCGTGACGCCTGGCAGAGCTGGGATGTCTTCGCGACCTGGCTCGTGAAACAACTGGCGCTCACGCGGTCGCCTGCGCTGCGCGAGACGCTGGCGGCGATCCTGCTCGATGCGCGTCACGATCTGCTGGCGGCGCTGGCGAGCGACGCCGGGCGCGATCCGGTGCGCGGACTCTTCCGCCAATCCTGGCGGCGGCTGCGGCCCGTGATGCGCGAGCTCGGTCGCGATCTGCCGGCGGCGGAATCGCTGCAGCTGTTGAGTTTCGTGTCGGCCGCCGATGCGCTGGAGAGCATCGACCGCGTGGCGCCGCAGCTCGGCTTTCGCATCGATCGCGATACGCTGCGCAGGCTCGCGCGCACCCTGCTGCCGGCCGTCAGCGACGACAGCCTCGCCTATACCACGGCCGTGGACCCTGAACTGCGCGAACTGCTCGGCTTCGATCGTGAAGTCGAAACCCCGGTGGTGCCGCAGCTGAACTGGCTCGACCTGCTCGTGCCGCCCGCCCATGCGATGGTGACGGTCGATCCGGCGCTGGGCCAGAAGCTGCAGGGCTGGGTCCCGCGCGCGGACGACCTCGACGCCTATCTCCGCCAGGTCGAAAAGCTGCTCGACGCGATCGCCGCGGCGGAGAAAAAGCGCGGCAAGGTGCGGCGCGAGTTCATCGAGCTCTACGAAACCCTGCTGCCGGCCACAGCCTACATGGAAACCTGCTGGCGGCAGTTCGAGATTCGCCACGGCAAGATCGACACGCTGCAGTCGTCGGTCGGCTCGGTCGGCATCATGCAGATCAACAAACACGTCTGGCGCGGTGTCTACGATCTGAATGCACTGGCCAGCGACGCGGCCTACAACGCCCGTGCCGGCAATGAGATCCTCGTTCACTACCTGGTCGACTATGCGATCAAGCGCGGCGAGCATGAGAAGACCGGCAATCCGGACAATCTTGCGCGTGCCGCCTACGCGGTTTACAACGGCGGCCCGGGCCATCTGACGCGCTATCGCAAGGCCGACACGAAGCCGGCGCTGCGCAAGATCGATGAATCGTTCTTCAGGAAATTCAAAGCGGTCCGTCGCGACGGACGGGAGGCGGTGAAGGCATGCTTCGGCGGTTGACGGCCCTGGTGATGACGATGTGCGCGGCTGTTGCGGTGTTGCCGGTGCTGGCCGGCGACGCACCGAATGCGCCGCTGGAACTGCTCGGCAGAACGGTGGCGCCCGGCACGCTGGCCAAGCGCCAGCTCGCGCTCGGCGAGTCCTACGCGGGGGACACGCTGAGCACGCCGGTCCTGATCGCGCATGGCGCCAGCGCCGGCCCGACGCTGTGCCTCACCGCCGCGATTCATGGCGACGAACTGAACGGCATCGAGGTCGTGCGTCGTACCTTGCACAGTGTCGATGTCAAAGCGCTGAAGGGCACGCTGATCGGCGTGCCCGTCGTGAATCTGCTGGCCTTCACGCGCGGCGCGCGCGAAACGCCCGACCGACGCGATCTGAATCGCTATTTCCCCGGGCGGCCCGACGGCAGCTTTGCCGATCGCATCGCGAATGCGCTGTGGACGAACATCGTCACGCCGCATTGCGACTACCTCGTCGACTTCCACACCGGCTCGTTCAATCGCTCGAATTTGCCGCAGTTGCGCGCGAATCTCGAAGACAAGCGCGTGCGCCGCTTCGTACGGCATTTCGGCGATACGCCCGTGATGTTCAAGCGCGGCAGTCGACGGATGCTGCGACGGGTTGCGACCGAGGCCGGCATTCCCGCCGTCAGCTTCGAGTTCGGCGAGGCGACCACCGTGCAGACGCCGTACGTCGAACAGGCGTCGCGCGCCCTGACGCTCGCACTCGTCAATCTCGACATGCTGCCCGGCGACAAACGGCGCGCCGAGCAGCCGGTGTATCGCAAGTCGTTCTGGATCCGCACCGAGCACGGCGGCATCTTCATTTCGCGCAAGTTGATCGGCGAGGAGGTCGCGGCAGGCGAGGTCATCGGCGTGATCGCCAATCCGCTGACCGAGGAAGAAAAGCCGATCTCATCCACCGTGCCGGCGCGCATCCTCGGCCTCGCGAGCAATCAGTTCGTGTTGCCCGGCTACGGGGTGTTCCATCTCGGCGTCGCCGAGCCGCCGCCGACACCGTGATACCGCTCAGCCGGCGTCGCTTCATCGCGGGTGCCGCCGGCCTGCTGGTGCCGGCGGGCGCCATGGGCGCGGCGCTTGTCGCGACGCCGCGCCAGGCCGAAGGGCCGTTCTATCCCGACCCGCTGCCGTCCGAACGCGATCACGATCTCGTGCAGGTTGGGGCTGCCGCAGCGCGGGCGCTGGGGGAGGTCACGCACCTGACCGGCAGGGTGCTCGATTTGAACGGCCGGCCGCTCGCACAGGCCGTGGTCGAGATCTGGCAGGTCGATGCCAACGGCATTTACCTGCACCCGGCCGAGGGTGCGCGCGCCGCGCGGCGCGACCGCGGGTTTCAGGGGTACGGCCACACCCGCACCGATGCGCGCGGCGAATATGCGTTTCGCACCCTCCGGCCCGTGGCTTATCCGGGACGCGCGCCGCACATCCATTGCCGGGTATGGCATCGGCGACAGCCGCTGCTGACAACGCAGCTGTATGTCGCAGGCGAGGCCCTGAACGCGCGCGACTGGCTGCTCAATCACATCGCCGACGAGGCGCAGCGCCGCGCCGTGATCGTGCCGTTCATCGCGGCCGGCGATACGGCGCCCGGCGAATGGCAGGCCCGATTCGACATCGTGCTCGGACTGACACCGCGCGATCCGGCGTGACGGGCGCCCCACACCGACGCCGGGCGTCCCCGATGTGCGGTCAGTCCGGCCGCTGCCAGCGCGGTGGCCGCTTCTCGAGGAACGCTGCGAGGCCTTCGCGCGCGTCCGGCGTGGAGAACACGTTGCACAGGGTTTCGATCTGATTCTCGACGTTGCGCCGGTAGTCGAGATCGTTCGCGCGCATGAACGACTGCCGGCCGAGCGCCATGATCGCCGGCGATTTGGCCGCGTAAATCTTTGCCATCGCCGTCGCGCGGTCGGCCAGTGCCGCGCGTGGCACCACTTCGTTGAAGATGCCGAGCGCGGCGGCTTCCGTCGCCGGGACAGGCTTGCCGCCGAACAGCAGGTCGAAGGCCTTGTGGCGACCGATCTGGCGCGGCAGGTGCACGTAATGAATCGCCGGAATGAGTCCGATGTCGATCTCGGGGTAGCCGACGTCGACATCGTCTGCTGCAAGCATCACGTCGCAGGAAATCGCGAGCGTCATGCCCGCGCCGCGCGCGGGGCCATTGATCGCGGCGATGGTCGGCTTCGTCAGCGCATACTGGAGATTCAGCGTGTCCAGGTAGAACTTGTAGACGAAGGCGCGCAGATCCGAGGTGTCGCCTGCCAGCACCATGCGCAGATCCATGCCGCCGCAGAACATCCCGGGCAGGGCGCTCGTGATGATGATCGCGCCCACGTCCGGATCGGCGTCGGCGCGGCGCAGCGCAACGTGTATCGCGTCGATCATCGCGTGATCGATGGCGTTGACCGGCGGACGGTTCAGCGCAATGCGGGCGACGCGGTCTTCAACGGTGTAGTCGACTCGATGTTCGGCAGACATGGCGGATACCTGGGTTGGGCCGCGTGCCGCGACCATCGGCACGCGAGAGTGTCGATTCTTGCGCCGTCGAGTGGTCCAGTCGAGCGTTCGCGGACGGGTCAGACGCTGTCAGCGGTGACGCCGCGTGAGGGCAGTGACGACGAGGGTTCACGCCGCATCCCATCTCATCGCGACGAGCACCCAGCCGGGCGGACACCGGCCACAGCGGCGCTTATACCGTGCCGGCGACGGCGGCCGTGACAGAGTCGGAAAAATGACGGGCGCAGGCGAGCAGCAGGGCGTGGGCGAGGAGGGCGACGAGCGGGATGGCGTGATGCATCGAGGCCCGGCGTGGCGGCGTTCAGCCCGCCTGCCGGATCCATTGCACCATCGCCGCTGCCGGCATCGCACCGGCCTGACGGGCCACTTCGCGGCCGAGCTTGAAGACGATCAGGGTCGGGATGCTGCGGATGCCGTAACGGCCCGCGATCTCGACCTCTTCGTCGGTGTTCAGCTTGCCGAGCCGGAAGTGCGGTTCGAGCTGCGCCGCCGCCTGTTCGAAGGCCGGCGCCATCGTGCGGCAGGGGCCGCACCACGGTGCCCAGAAGTCGACGACCAGCGGCAGATCGTCAACCTTCAGATGGCGATCGAAATTGGCGCCGGTCAGCGTCATTGGATGCTGGTTGAACAGCGGCTTCCTGCAATGGCCGCAGTTGGGCTGCTCGCCGAGCCTCGCCGCAGGCACGCGATTGGTGGTGACGCAGTGTGGGCACACGACATGGACGGGCTGGCTCATGAGGACGGTTCCGAATGACTGGGCGACACGCCTGGGACAGACATGCGGGCGGCTGCGTGTAATTGCAAGTCAGGCGTGGACGGCGCGGGCCGGCTGGCCAAATCGCAGGCAAAAAAAACCGAGGGGCCCGGGCTTCAGGCTCCTCGGCATCAGTCTCACTAGGAATGTCGTTATTGTCGTGTTGTTCAGCGGAAGCGCGGAATGACCTCGCGGGCGAACAGCGCCATGCTGTCGCGCACGTTGTGCGGCGCCAGACCCGGCAGCGCCGTCGCGCACACCATGTGCGTCAGGCGGCCGCGCTTGCGGTAGTCGTCGATCATTTCAATCGCGTCCTTCGGCGTGCCGACGATGGCGTCTTCGCCGAAGAAGCTGAAGGCCTGCTTCTTGATCATCTCGTCGACCGTCGGAATGCCTTCCATCGCCTTTTCGTCACCCGGCTTGTCGGCGGCTTCGGCGAACCACTTCGCGTAGCAGGTCGCCATGTAGTGCAGTGGCTTCGCGGCGAGTTCCCACGCCTGCTCGCGACTCGGCGCGACGAACACCGCGCGCAGCTGCGCGATGTTGAAGTTGCGCGGATCGCGTCCGTGCTTGACCAGCGCTTCGTCGTAGATCTTGTCGAGCGCGGTCGAGCCGACGGCCTGGAAGTGGAAGCCCATGCGCGCGGCACGTTCGATCGCCTTCGGCGCGAGGGCGCCGAGCCACAGCGGCGGGTGCGGGCGCTGCAGCGCGGGCGGCACGATCTGGATGTTCTTGAGTTTGCTGAACTTGCCGTCGAGGGTGACGGACTCGCCGCTCAGCAGGCGCTGCACGACGGCGATGCCTTCCTGCAGGCGGGCGCCGCGCTCGGTGTGCGAAATGCCCTGGTCCTCGAACTCCTCGCGGCGGTAACCGAGACCGACGCCGAGTTCGAAACGGCCGTTCGAGATCTGGTCGACGGTCGCGGTGTCCTCGGCGATGCGCACCGGGTTGTGCATCGGGAGCAGCACGAGGAAGGTGCCGATGCGGATGCGGCTGGTGCGCGCGGCGACGGCGGCGGCGATCGGCAGCAGCGACGGAGAGTAGCCGTCGTCGACGAAATGATGTTCGGTCAACCACGCGTCATCGAAGCCCATCGCTTCGGAATCGACGATCAGGTCGAGGTGTGTACGGTACAGTTGTTCCCACGGCACGCGCGCAAATGCCGGATTGCGGAATGGCCACAGTACGCCGAATCGAAGACCCATCAGCTCTTTCTCCCCGCGTCAGTCTTTGGAATTGGTTGGATTGATGTCGTCCGAAGGGGCCCGACGTTACACTCCGGTAGCGCATTCAGCAAGCCGACGGAGTCGTTAGTGCGCCGCAACAAAGCAGTGAATTAACAGGATGATACGTGACGATGAACGGGATGAAGAACTGACGTGCTGAGCTATCGCCACGCCTTCCATGCCGGCAACCATGCCGATGTCCTGAAGCACGCGGTTCTCGTGCTGCTGTTGAACGCGTTGAAACGCAAGGACAAACCCTTCGTCTGCATCGACACCCACGCGGGCGCGGGGCGCTACGACCTCGCCGACCCGAAGGCCCAGCAGACCCACGAGTACGAGCAGGGCATCGCCAGGTGGTGGCATTCGACCGACCCGGTGCTCGTGCCCTACCTCGACTGCGTGCGCGCACTGAACGAGCACGGGCCGCTGCGCTGGTATCCGGGTTCGCCGCTGATCGCGCGCATGCTGCTGCGCCCGGAAGACCGTCTGGCCCTGCTCGAACTTCACCCGACGGACTACGCCGCGCTGGCGGCCGGGTTCGAGGGCGATCCGGCGGTCAAGGTCGAGCGTGCCGACGCCCATGCGCGGCTGAAGGCCTGGTTGCCGCCGCCCGAACGGCGTGGCCTCGTGTTCATCGACCCCCCATATGAGCTGCGCAAGGAAGAGGCGCAGGTCGTCGACCTGCTCACGGAGTCGCATCGGCGCTGGGCAACCGGGATCTATGCGATCTGGTTCCCCATCCTGACGCGGCTCGCGGCCCAGCGCTTCGTCGAGCGCCTCGCTGCGACCGGCATCCGCCGCCAGCTCGTGATCGAATACATGCCGTTCGGCGAGGACACGACGGTCGGGCTCAAGGGATCCGGGGTCGTAATCGTCAATCCACCCTACCCGCTCGAGACGGAGCTCGCGGCCCTGTGTGTGGCGCTCGAGAAGCACGACGGCGCGGCGCGTGCGCGCGTGCGCTGGTCGGTCGGCGAGTGAGGCCACCGGCCGGGGCGGCGCTGGACCGGGCGGACGCGGCGGTGACGCCGGGCGAAACTCGCCAGCACGACGCGCGCGTGCGCGCCGAGCAGGTGGAAACGCTGCTGCGGCAGGGCCTTGTCGGCGCGGTTTCCGTGTTCGTCGTCGCCGCGGCCTATGCGATCGCGGTCTGGCCCTTCGTCGATCGCGTGACGCTCGTGACCTGGCTGGTGGCGACGGCGCTGGTGGGGATATGCCGCATCGGTGCCACGATCAGCGTCCGGCGGCACCCGAATTTTGCGGACGACCCCGGCCACTGGCCGCTGGCCGCCGTCGTGCTCGGGGCCGCCTCCGGCGCGATCTGGGGGTATGCGTGCCTGCTGCTGGTGCCGCTCGGCGATGAAGGCCTGCATTTCCTGCTGGCGTCGCTGCTCACCGGCATGCCGGCCGGTGCGATCTCGAGTTTCGGCGTGTACTTCCGTGCGTATGTCGCCTACATGCTCTTCTCGGTGCTGCCCTTCAGTCTGCGTTTCCTTTTCGCCGCCGACCCTCACCTCGCGCTCGCCGGGCTCGCCGGCTTCGTGTTCGGTTTCTTCCTGCTGCGCATGAGCTGGGTCAACGCGGGCGTCCTGCGGCGGAACATCCTGCAGCGGCTCGAACTCGCCGGGCTTGCGGCATCGCTGGCCCAGGCGCGCGACGCCGCCGAAAGTGCCAATCGCGCGAAGTCGAGCTTTCTCGCGAACATGAGCCACGAGATTCGAACCCCGCTGAACGCGGTGGTCGGTCTCAGCGAGCTGTTGCAGGAAAGCTCGGACAATCCACGGGCGCTGAGCCACGCCGCGACGATTCGCAAGTCAGCGCTGTCGCTGCTCGGCATCATCAACGACGTGCTCGACCTGAGCCGGATCGAAGCGGGCGGTATGAGCCTGCGCCGGGAATCCTTCAATCTGCCGGCGCTGTTGCGTGACATCGGCGACATGTTCGCGCCGGTCGCCGCGCGCAAGGGCCTCGCGTTCAGCGTCGAACTCGATGCCGCGCTGCCGGTGCAGGTCGGCGCCGATCCGGTGCGCCTGCGCCAGGTGCTGGTGAACCTGCTCGGCAATGCGATGAAGTTCACCGAAGAGGGCCATGTGCGGCTCGCCGCGCGCGTGCGCGAGGTCGACGCGGCGCAGGCGCTGGTCGAGTTCACGATCGCCGATACCGGCATCGGCATCGCCGAGCACGCCCAGGCCCTGCTGTTCAAGCCGTTCAGCCAGGTCCACGACGCGGCCGTGGCCGCCGGCGGCACGGGACTCGGACTCGCGATCACCGCCGAACTGATCGATCTGATGCAGGGCCGGATCGCGCTCGACAGCACGCCCGACCGGGGTTCGACCTTCGTCGTCACGTTGCCGCTCGCGGTGGCCGCGGCTGCGGCGGCGCAGGCACCTCTCGCCGCTGCGCCGCCGCCGGCCCGGGCCATCGCGGGCCGCCGCGTGCTGCTCGTCGAGGACAACGACGTCAACCAGGTCGTCGCGTCCGAGATGTTGCTCACACTCGGCTGCGAGGTGCGAATCGCAGGCAACGGACAGGCCGCGCTCGTCGAACTGATGGCCGACCGCTACGACCTCGTGCTGATGGACTGTCAGATGCCCGGCATGAACGGCTTCGAGGCCACCGCCGCGTGGCGCACGCACGAGCGTCTTGCCGGCGGGCATGTGCCCATCGTCGCCCTCACCGCGAACGCCGTGGCCGGCGATCGCGAGAGCTGTCTCGCCGCCGGCATGGACGACTACCTGACGAAGCCGGTGTCGCTCGAGCGCCTGCGGGAGGTCATTGCGCGGTTGGCGGGGGGGAAATCAGCCACCGAGAACACCGAGAACACCGAGTCAGGATGAGTGGAGAAACGGGTACGGCACGCTCACGGCAGCGACCCGGCTGCACCCACCCATCGCGGTGTTCGCGGTGGCCAATACGAACGCCGCACGAGGCGCGGCGTTCGCTGCGAGCTCAGAGCCCCAGGCGTGGCTTGAGCCAGGCGGCGGCGCGCTGGACCGCGACATCGGCCTGCGGCAGGTAGCCGGCGCAGATCTGGAAGATATGCTGCATCTCAGGGTAGATCTCGAGTTTGACTTCGACCCCGGCGTCGAGCGCGCGATGCGCGAGGCGCACGGAGTCGTCGAGCAGCGTTTCCTCGTCGCCGACCTGGATGTACATCGGCGCGATGCCCTTCAGATCTGCGTACACCGGCGAGGCGTACGGGTCGCGCGTGCTCTTGCCGGCGAGGAACAGGCCTCCGAGCTGCTGAAGCGCGGGTTTCTGCACGCACATGTCGACCGCGGCGCGGGTCTGCATCGATTCACCGGCCCCCTCCATGTCGACCCACGGCGAGATCGGCACCGCGCCGGCCGGCTGGGCAATCCCGTCATCGCGAAGTTTGAGCAGCGTCGCGACGGCGAGACCGCCGCCGGCAGAATCGCCGGAGACCGCGATGTGTTCGGCCTTGATGCCCTGCGCGAGCAGCCAGCGAAACGCCGTGACGGCGTCGTTGACCGGCGCCGGGTGCGGGTGCTCGGGTGCGAGGCGGTAGTCGAGCACGAGCGCACGGCAGCCGACGGCTTTCGCGAGATGTCCGGCGAGGCGCTTGTGGCTGTTCGCCGAGCAGAACACATAGCCGCCGCCGTGCGTGTACTGGATCACGCGATCGGTGCTGGCGCCGTCCGGCGTCACCATGATCGCCGGCACGCCGCCGGCATCGACCTGTTCGTACTTGACGCCCGCCGGTTCGGCGGTCATTTCGCCGAAGCCTTCGGCGTTCGCGCGCATGTCGGCGAGCGTCGCATTCGGATTGCTGAGTGCGGCTTCGTTGAACTGGCGATAGGCGTCGCGCAGGTCCTGGGCGGTACGGATACTCATGGAGACCTCCTTCTGATCGCAGCCGCGGGCGGATGCGGATTGTCGTTGTCGTGATTAGCCGGCGCGGCGCACGGGCGCCAGGCTGACCTGGACCGATGATATCGGGCGACGCGGCAGGGATGAAGCGACACCGGTGGTCTTCGCCCCCGGCGCATGCGGCGCGTCCCGGATCCGATGCCGCCCGCCCGTGCCCGGCGGGCTACAATGCGCTGCGGCATTCCTGCCACGTCCCCATCCCGAACGGAGCTCATGGCCTCTTTCAATGACGCGGCCCGCAGGCCGGCTTCGAAGAACCTTCGGCAGTTGAAGATCCTGTGGCGCTTCGTGCGCCCCTACCGCGTGCGCGTCGCGTGGGCGGCGCTGGCGCTGGTGATCGCCGCCGGCAGCGTGCTGGCGATCGGGCAGGGCCTGAAGCTCGTGATCGATCGGGGCATCGCGGCCGGCAACGCGGGCCTGCTGAACGAAGCGCTGATTGGCCTGTTCGTCGTCATCGTCGTGCTCGCGGGCGCCACTTTCGGCCGCTTCTACCTCGTGACCTGGCTCGGCGAGCGGGTGACCGCCGACATCCGGCGCGCGGTGTTCGACCACATCCTCGATCTGTCGCCGAGCTTCTTCGAGCAGACGCGCACGGGCGAAGTGATCTCGCGGCTGACCAATGACACGCAGTTGCTGGAAACCGTGGTCGGCTCGTCGGCGTCGTTCGCGCTGCGCAATCTGCTGTTGATGATCGGCGCCTTCGTGATGCTCGCGCTGACGTCGGCGAAACTGACGCTGCTGGTGCTGGTAGGCGTGCCGGTGGTGTTCCTGCCGATCATCGTGGCCGGGCGACGCGTGCGAAAGCTGTCACGCGCGAGCCAGGACCGCATTGCGGACGTCGCCGCCTACATCGACGAGACGCTGCACGAAATCCGCACCGTGCAGGCCTATGTCCATGAAGCGGCCGACCGTCGGAGTTTCGGCGCGCGGGTCGAGGCGCATTTCACGACCGCGCAGCGGCGCATTCTCGTGCGAGCGGCGATGGTGTCGACGGTGATCCTGCTCGCCTTCGGCGCCATCGGCGCGATCCTGTGGGTTGGCGGGCACGATGTCGTCGCCGGCCGCCTGTCGCCGGGCAATCTGTCCGCCTTCGTGTTCTACGCGGTGCTGGTCGCGGGCGCGGTGGGGGCGGTGGCCGAAGTCATGGGTGAACTCCAGCGCGCCGCCGGCGCCGCCGAACGCCTGCTCGAACTGCTCGAGACCAGGCCCGCGATCGAGGCACCGGTGAACCCGCGACCCCTGCCGGCGCCGGCCCGCGGCGCGGTGAGCTTCGAGGGCGTGACGTTTGCCTATCCGTCGCGCCTGTCCGATCCGGCGCTGCGCGACTTTACGCTCGACGTCGCGGCCGGCGAGAAGGTCGCGCTGGTCGGGCCGTCCGGCGGCGGCAAGACCACCGTCTTCCAGTTGCTGCTGCGCTATTACGATCCGCAGGCCGGCGCGGTGCGACTCGACGGTGTGGACGCGCGCGACGTCGATCCGCGCGCGCTGCGCGCGGCGATCGCGCTGGTGCCGCAGGACCCGGTGATCTTCGCCGCGAGCGTGCTCGACAACGTGCGCTACGGCCAGCCCGACGCGGACGCCGCGGCGGTCGAGGAAGCCTGTCGCGCCGCGTTCGCGTGGGAGTTCATCCAGCGCCTGCCGCAGGGGCTCGAGACCAACCTCGGTGAGCGCGGCGTGCAACTGTCCGGCGGCCAGCGCCAGCGCCTGGCGATTGCGCGCGCGATTCTGGCCGATCGTCCGTTGCTGCTGCTCGACGAGGCGACCAGCGCGCTCGACGCCGAGTCCGAACATCTCGTGCAGCAGGCGCTCGCCACGCTGATGCGCGATCACACGACGCTGATCATCGCCCACCGTCTTGCCACGGTGCAGCATGCCGACCGCATCCTCGTGCTGGACCAGGGCCGGATCGTCGAATCCGGCACGCATGCGTCACTGACCCGCGACGGCGGGCTGTACGCGAAGCTCGCCGCCCTGCAGTTCAACCACTGAACGAAAGCTGACAGCGCGCTGCGGCGTCTCCTATGCTAGGCCCCTCAACGCGTACAACAGCCAGGGGAGGTTGCAATGGACTTCGGATTCGTCTTCATGGGTTCCTGCCAGGTCACGCCGCAGGTCAAGCACGCCGAGGACCGCGGCTACTCGCACGGCTGGCTCTATGACTCGCAGATGCTCGGCAGCGAGGTCTATGCATCGCTCGCGCTGTGCGCGGCGGGTACGCAGAAGATCAAGCTGGGACCCGGCGTCACCAACCCGAAATCCCGCATCGCGCCACTGACCGCCTGCGGCATGGCGACGATCAACCAGATCGCGCCGGGCCGCGCGATCCTCGGCATCGGCACCGGCAACACCACGCGTCGCACGCTCGGCATGCCGGCCGCGCGCCTCGATGAACTGCGCGAGCACATCGAAGTCTGTCAGGGCCTGTTCAAGGATCAGATCACCGACTACGCCGAAGGCGATCGCCACCGCAAGATCAAGTTCCTGAATCCCGACATGGGCTACATCAACATCAAGGATCCGATCCCCATCTATATCTCCGCGAGCGGTCCGAAAGTCGCGCAGATGGCCGGTGAAATCGCCGATGGCGTGATTCTCTTCGGCGCGGTGCATCCGTCGATCTGCAAATGGATGGTGGACAACGTGAAGATCGGCGCGAAGAAGGCCGGCCGCGATCCGGACAAGGTCTACGTGCTGTCGATGACCGCCTTCTACCTGACGAAGAGCGAAAAGGACATCGAGACGCGTGCAGTGCGTGAGGCCGTCGGTCCGATGGTGGCGTCGTCGAGCAATATCTTCGCACTGTCCACCCACCACGACCCGAACCTGCTGCCGGCCGATCTCCGCGACGAGCTCGTCGCCTTCACGAACGTGTACAAGGACCCCGAAGCGCCGGTCGAGACCCGCCACCTGAAGCTCTACAGCGGCTACCTGCAGAAACTCCGTCCCGAGCACGAAGCGCTGATGACGGAGAAGATCATGCGCGCGACGACGCTGGTCGGCACCAAGGAGCAGGTCATCGACTCCATCCGCCAGATGCACGCCGCCGGCGTCCACCAGGTCGCAGTGCAGCCGATCCTGGACACCGACGCGACGATTGATCAGTTCGCGGACGAGATCATGCCGGCATTCAGGTAGTTCTGGCCACCGAGAACACCGAGAACACAGAGGAAGAACATGAGAAGCTGAACCGGGCAGACGTCAGCTTACGTCAGGCGCGAGGCTTCCGACTGCGTGATCTCTTCCATTCCCGGTGTTCTCTGTGTTCTCGGTGGCAAAACCGACGTTGGAGGAGGCAGAGACGTGTCGATTACGCTCGATGAAGTACTGGCAAGACTGCAGCGGCTCGAGGACCGGGAAGCCGTGCGGGACACGTGGCTCGATTACTGCCAGCGGCTCGACTCCGAGGACTGGGCGGGACTGGCGGAGGTTTACGTCCCTGACGGCGAACTCGAGATGGTGGGTCTGGAGACGCTGGCGCCCGGCATCGACGGGGTGTATCGGGGGCGGCAGGACATCATCGAGCGCTTCTACAAGCCGGCGATCGATACCGGTGCGAATATCCCGAAGGGCCTGTTCTCGACCGGCCATCTGAGCACCAACATGCAGATCGCGCTTGCCGGCGACGAGGCGACGACGCTGGCCTATTTCTTCGAGATCCTCGCCAACGACCTGGTCCTCATCGGCACCTATCAGCACCGCATGCGGCGCGATCCCGATCGCTGGCGTTTCGCCTTCCTGCGGATCTCGGTGCGCTACTACGGCCATCTCAGCGTCACCGGCGTCGGCGGCCAGTCGCTGCAGGAGATCCTGGCCAAACCGGTGTGAGCGGGTCGGACGTATTGCAGGGCGCACGCTCGAATCACGAAGCCGGGCCCTGAACTGCGGCGGTGAGGCCAATGCGCGCGGCGCCCGGCAGCGGACCGGGCCGGACTTCCCAGAGAACGCCCCGGGGGTGGCGATGTCCTTACGCTTGAAACGTGCCGTGAAGATTCTGCATACGCTCGGCGCGGTGGGGCTGATGGGCGCGATCGCAGCGAACATGGTGCTGGCGGTCAACGCACCGGCCGGGCTGGCCGAACTCGCGGCGATGCGTCAGGGCATGCTGATGGTCTGCAAGTGGCTGCTGCTGCCGTCGCTCGCGCTGGTGCTGCTCAGCGGTCTCATCGCGATGATCGTTCACAAGCCGTATCTGCATCAGGGCTGGGTGCTGCTGAAAGCCGTGCTCGGCCTCGGCATGTTCGAAGGCACGCTCGCGACCGTGCAGTCGCAGGCAACGCGCGCGGCCTCGATGTCGGCCAGGCTCGCCGAAGGCACCGGCGATCCGGCGGTGATGGAGAAAATTCTCAGCAGTGAATGGGGCGGCATGTGGACGATCATGGTGCTGTCGATCGCGAACGTGGTGATCGCGATCTGGCGACCGAAGCTCGGCATTCCGCCTTGATCAGTGGGCTTGGCCACCGAGAACACCGAGAACACAGAGGAATTGCGGTGACGGGATTTCGTTGCTTTCACAAGGCTGCGCGCCGCGCGAAACACGCGTGCAATCTCGAGCCGTCCGATCTGATCCCTGTTTCCCGTCTCGGTGTTCTCTGTGTTCTCGGTGGCTGAAGCTGAAGCCGTCTAAACCGCGGCACTCCCTTTCACCAGGAAGTCGTCCAGCTGTTGTCGCAGCTGCTTCTTGTCGAACTTGCCGACCCCCGTCTTCGGCAGCGCGTCGAGGAAGACGAAGCTGTCGGGCAGCCACCAGCGGGCGATGCCGTGGGCCGACAGGTGCGCGCGCAGCTCCGCATCGCCCGGGCGCGGGGCGGCCGGATCGATGACGAGGAAGGCGAGCGGGCGTTCGATCCATTTCTCGTGCGGCTGGCCGACGACCGTCGCTTCGCGCACCGCGGGATGCGCCATCAGCGTGTTCTCGAGGTCGACCGAGGAGATCCATTCGCCGCCTGACTTGATCAAGTCCTTCGCGCGATCGACGAGGCGCAGCACGCCGTCTTCGTTGACCGCCGCGATGTCGCCGCTCTTCCACCAGCCGTCGATGAAACTCTCCTGGCTGCGCGGCTCGTTGAGGTAGCTCGTCGCGATCCACGGGCCGCGGACATAGACCTCGCCGACGGCCTTGTCATCCCAGGGAATCGCGTTGCCGTCGTCGTCGAGCACCTTCATCTCGACGCCCGGCACCGGCAGGCCCTGCCGCACGCGGATGGCAATTTCGCCGTCGATGTCGAGATCCTGCTGATCGCGCTTGATGCACACGGCGGTGGCAATCGGCGCGCACTCGGTCGACCCCCACGCGGTGTAGATCACGACGCCGTGCGCCTTGCGGTAGTACTGCATCACCGACGCCGGCGTCGCCGAGCCGCCGAGCATCAGGGCGCGCAGGCTGCTGATGTCATGCGGCTGCTGCTCGAGCAGGTTCATCATGTCGATGCCGACCGTGACCGCGCCGTAGCAGAACGTGGCCCGATGCGTCTCTATCAGCTGCAGGAGATCCTGCGCATGCGGGCGCTGGCCCGGAAACACGAATTTCGAACCCATCCACACGCCGGCGAACGGCACGCCCCATGAATTCACATGGAACATCGGCGAGATCGGCAGGATCGTGTCCTTCTCCGAGATGGCCATGATGTCCGCATTGCAGATCGCCTGCGAGTGCAGGTAGATGCCGCGATGGGTGTAGACCACGCATTTCGGATTGCCGGTCGTCGCCGAGGTGAAGCACATCGACGCCGGTGCACGCTCGTCGACGTCCGGAAACTCGAAGCCCGGATCGCCCTGCGCCACGAGGTCTTCGTACGCAAAGATTGGCGACAGCGTGGTGTCCGGCACGCGGTCGCCGAGCACGACAAAGGCGCGCACGGTCTTCAACTGCGGCGCGATGTTCTCGACCTGCGCGAGCAGATCGGGCGAAAAGAAGATGGCGGTGTCCTCGGCGTGATTGATCGTGTACGCGAGGTGCTCGTCGGACAGCCGCAGGTTCGCCGTGTGCAGCACGCGGCCGGAGCAGGGGACGGCGAAATAGAGCTCGAGGTGCTGGTGCGTGTTCCACGACAGCGTGGCGACCCGGTCGTTCGCGCCCAGCCCCAGGCGGTCCAGCGCACTGGCGACGCGACGCACGCGCGCGCAGTAGTCGCGATAGGTGTAGCGGAACGTCGATCCGTCATCGGCGCGCGTCAGGATTTCATTGCGCGGAAAGTACTTTTCCGGACGTTCGACGATGCGTTTGAGGTTCAACTGGTAATCGGACACGGGATAATCCTCGTATGGTGGCGCGGTCGCGGAGTGCGGTCCGTGCATCGGGTCGGCAGCAGGGCGTCGGCGGCAGGCGGTGGGGCGCGCGGAAAGCGTGTTCCCGGCGCGGCACAGCCCGCCGGCGCGGCGCTGCGAACAGGGCCGCGACTATACTGAATTCACGGGCTGCGGCAACGCCGGCGCCGCACTCCAGTCTTGAGTTTTCGTCCGGCGCCCCCCATCTGGAGGACAAGGCCAGCGCACACGCTTCAGGGAAGAGGCGAAGCCTGGTCGACAGCCCGAGACCCAGACATGGAGCATCCGATGACGCTCACCGCGCGCCCACCGGCAGTGGCCGGCACGTTCTATCCACGCGACCCCGCCACGCTGGCGCGGGACGTCGATCGCCTGCTCGCGGCGGCGGCGGCGCCCGCGCGCGAGTCGCCGAAGGCGATCATCGTGCCGCATGCGGGCTATGTGTACTCCGGCCCGGTCGCCGCCGGCGCCTATCGCGCCGTCGCCGCCGCGCGCGAGCGCATCCGCCGCGTGGTCCTGCTGGGGCCCGCCCACCGGGTCGCGGTGCGCGGCCTCGCGCTGCCGGCGGCGAGCAGCTTCTCGACGCCGCTCGGCGACATCGCGATCGACCAGTCGCTGGTTGCGCGCGTCCGTCATCTGCCACAAGTCTGTGTCGATGATCGCTGCCACGCACCCGAACACTCGCTCGAAGTGCAGTTGCCGTTTCTGCAGCGCGTGCTCGACGACTTCACATTGCTGCCGCTGGTGGTCGGCGACGCGTCGCCCGCCGAGGTCGCGCAGGTGCTGCGCGCCGTCTGGGGCGGGCCGGAAACGCTGATCGTCATCAGTTCCGACCTGTCGCATTACCTGCCGTATCGCGAGGCCGTGTCCACCGACCGCGCCACGCTCGACAGCGTGCTGCGCGGCGACGCCGCGTTGACCCACGACCAGGCCTGCGGCGCGACGCCCGTCAACGGTCTGCTCGAAGCCCTGCGCGGCACCGGCCTGACGCCGACGCTGATCGATCTGCGCAACTCCGGCGACACTGCCGGCGATCGCGACCGCGTCG
The DNA here is from genome assembly GCA_001464935.1 of Gammaproteobacteria bacterium Ga0077536. Classification (GTDB taxonomy): domain Bacteria; phylum Pseudomonadota; class Gammaproteobacteria. The sequence goes on along the minus strand of LNEL01000055.1, from coordinate 83,263 downwards.
TCGGCTATGCCGCAGTCGGTTACAGCGCGCACGCGGCCGCTGCGGGCGCGGATCCGGGACCGGCGCTGCTGGCGCTGGCGCGCGCGGCAATCGCCGAGGCGCTCGGTCTGCCTGCTCACCGGCCGGCAGCGGACGCGAGTCTCGCCGTCGACGGCGCAGTGTTCGTGACCTTGACGCTCGACGGGGAACTGCGCGGCTGCATCGGCAGTCTCGAGGCCTGGCGTCCGCTGCGCGAGGACACGACGGCGAACGCAGTCGCCGCGGCGCTGCGCGATCCGCGCTTTCCGCCGTTGACGCGCGAGGAGTTCGAGCGCGTGCGCGTCGAAGTGTCGCTGCTGTCGGCGCCGGTCAGCGTGGCCGCGCGCAGCGAAGCCGAGGCCTGGGCGGCAGTGCGGCCCGGCGTCGACGGCGTGATCCTCGCCTGGGGCACGCATCGCGCGACCTTCCTGCCGCAGGTGTGGGCGCAACTGCCGACACCCCGCGAGTTCTTCGCGCATCTGAAGCGCAAGGCGGGTCTTGGGGAAGACTTCTGGGCCGACGACATCAGGCTCGCGCGCTATACCGTGCGCAAATGGGTGGAAACATGAGCGATCATCTGCCACGCGTCGCCGAGTCGACGTATCCCGCACGCTGGTGGCACGCGCTGGACGACGGTCGCCTGCAGTGCGACCTGTGCCCGCGCGACTGCCGCCTGCACGATGGTCAGCGCGGCGCGTGCTTCGTGCGCAAACGCGACGGCGAACGCCTGATCCTGACGACCTACGGCCGCTCGTCGGGCTTTTGCGTCGACCCGATCGAAAAGAAGCCGCTCGCGCATTTCTATCCCGGCACGAGCGTGCTGTCGTTCGGCACGGCCGGCTGCAATCTCGCATGCAAGTTCTGCCAGAATTCCGACATCAGCAAATCGCGCGACATGGACCGCCTGATGGACCAGGCGTCGTCGGCCGAGATCGCGCAGGCGGCGGCGCGCCTCGGCTGTCACAGCGTCGCCTTCACCTACAACGATCCGGTGATCTTCGCCGAGTACGCGCTCGACGTCGCCGCCGACTGTCGTGCGCTGGGGATCAAGACCGTGGCGGTCACGGCGGGTTACATCCACGACGCGCCGCGCCGTGAATTCTTCGCGGGGATGGACGCGGCGAATGTCGACCTGAAGGCGTTCACCGAAGATTTCTACTTCAAGCTGACCGGATCGCACCTTAAACCCGTGCTCGACACGCTGATCTATCTCGCGCGCGAAACGCAGGTGTGGCTCGAGATCACCACGCTGGTGATCCCGGGGCGCAATGACAGCGACGCGGAGATCACCGCGCTCGCGCAGTGGGTGCGCGATGAGCTCGGGCCGCAGGTGCCGCTGCATTTCTCGGCCTTCCATCCCGACTTCCGCATGCTCGACGTGCCGGCCACGCCTGCGGCGACGTTGATCCGCGCCCGCCGGCTGGCGCTCGATGCCGGTCTGCAGCATGTGTACGTCGGCAACGTGCACGACCGGGAAGGCGACACCACCTGGTGCGCGAACTGCCGGGCGCCACTGATCGTGCGCGACTGGTATGAGATCGAGGAATATCACCTCGCGGCCGATGGGGCCTGCCCGCACTGCCGGGCGCCGCTCGCCGGCCGTTTCGAAGCCTTCGAGAAGTCCGCGCAGTTCGGCCGTCGTCGCGTGCCGGTGGTGTTGCGACAGTCGGGTTGATCGTCATCAACGCGCCCGGGCTTCAGGTGCGCGAAGATGACTCGCAGGCCTCGCGTGACGGGGCCACCACGCGGACATGCCGATCACGCTGACGACAGACGCGCACCCGATGCGCGCGGAGCAACCTCAATGGCAACGACCTGGATCCTCATCGCCCATCGCAGCGGCGCACGGGTGTTCGAAGCCCAACCGCCGCACCGCAGTCTCACCCTGTTCGAACACATCGACCACCCGCAGGGTCGACTGCAAAGCCACGAACTCGACGCCGATCGCCCCGGCCGCAGCCACGACAGCCTCGGCGGCCAACGTCATGGCATGAGCAGCGAACAGTCGCCGACCGAACATCTCGCCGTCGCCTTCGCCGCCGATCTCGCGGCGCGTCTGAAGACCGCACATGAAGCGAAGCGCTACGAAAAGCTGGTGCTCGTCGCCGGGCCGAAGATGTTGGGCCATCTGCGCGACGCGCTCGACAGCCATACGGCGGCCGTCGTCAGCGCGAGCCTCGACAAGGATCTCGGCGAGATCCCCGATCACGAACTGGCGTCGCATCTGACCGGCGTGTTGTAGCGCCGTCGAAGCAGCCGGGTCAGACCGGCCGAGGCCGGCAACCGGGCTTGCCCGGCGTCGGCGCGCGGCCGGGTCCGGCCTTCGCCGACAGGCATCTCCGGGTTCCTCTGACTGGCCGGGCGGCAAAGCTTCCGCATAGGCTGCGGGCTCCGTCGATTGGACAGGAGCCGGCACCATGGCCACCGTACCTTTCGTCCTGACCCCGGCGACCTACCCGCGGCCGCTCAGCGTCGTTGGCCTCGATATCACCGTCCTCGCGTCAGCGGCGACGACCGGCAGTTACGAAGTGACGATGCAGGTTGGCAACGCCGGCTCCGGCCCGCCGCTGCACTCGCATCCGTGGGATGAATGCTTCTTCGTCGTCAAGGGGGAGGTCGATTTCAGCTTCACGGATCGCGCCGTCAAGGCCGTCGCCGGCACTCTGTTCCATGTGCCGGCCGGCACGCCGCACGGATTCCGCATCGTCGAAGACGGCACGACGATGATGGAGTTCACCGGGCAGGGCAGCCGCTCGACGCAGATGTTCGCCAACCTGGATCGCGAAGCGCCGCGCGGCCCACCGACGCCGGCCGACGTGCCGAACCTCATTGCGATCCTGGGGCGCAACGGGGTGACCGTGGAGACTTGAGCAGGGTCAACCCAATCGCTGCTCGCAAATCAGCTTCGCAGGTTGGGCTGACGCAGGACGCCCAACGCGTGCGCCCGCATCGCGCTACCGGACCGTGCTCGGGCACGCCACCGACCGGGACCGATCAACCGGCATCATCGGGTGGTCACAGAGACGCCCATGTTGGGCTTCCTGCGTCAGTCCAACTTACGGCATTGGCCGGGGCTTCTGCCCGAGTTGATTTCTGCTGAGCGACATTTGCGCTCAGCTATTCGGCATGTCCGGCTGAACGGATTTGAACGCGGCCACGGCGTCGCGAATGAACGAATGGCGAAACACGGTATTGCGCCGCCGTCGACCGCGCAGGCCGACAGCCTCCCCACCCATCGTTTCCCCCCCTCATTTGCCCGCACCCGCCGTGGCTGAATTCACCTCGCCTCACCGGCTGAGATAGAACCCGCCGACGGCAAAGCCAATCACGACCACCACTTTGCGCAGCAGCGCGGGTTCGATTCTGCCGGCGATGCGCCCGCCCGCGGCGCCGCCGGCGAGCGCGGCGACGGCCATCACACCGGCCACCGCCCACGCAACCTGGCCCGAGAACAGGAAGTAGATCGCGGCGGCGACGTTGATCACGAAGGACAGCGCCTGCTTGACTGCATTGAGCCGCGTCAGCGTGTCGTCGAGAGTCAGGCCGAGCGTGGCGAGCATGATCACGCCGAGGCCGGCGCCGAAGTAGCCGCCGTAGATCGCCGCGATGCCGATCGGCATCGCGGCGGCGTGCGTGGAGAACGCGTGGCGCTCGCGCGCGGCGGCGCGTTTCAGCAGCCAGCGGCGCAGCGGATCCTGCAGCGCGAGCAGGGTGGCTGCGCCGATGATGAGCCAGGGCACGAGTGCGCGGAACAGCTTTTCGCCCGATTCGAGCAACAGCCAGCCGCCGATGACGCCGCCGAGCGCACCGAGCGGCAGCAACAGACGGAGCCGCGCGCCCTGGCCGACGAGATCCTTGCGCTGCGCGAGGGTGCCGCCGAAGTAACCGGGGCACAGCGCGACACTGTTGGTGACGTTGGCCATCACCGCGGGCATCCCCGCCGCGGTCAGTACCGGAAACGTCAGCAGCGTGCCGCCACCGGCGAGCGCATTGACGCCGCCGGCGAGAAACGCCGCGACGGCGATGAAGATCCATTCAAGGCCGGTGATCAAGATGGTCGCCCGCGCAGCAATGAAAACGGCGGCGCTAAGCGACGGTGAAGAATCCGCCGCCACGCACCACCCGATGTCGGCTTCAGATCAGACCACCCTGTTTGCGCAGGGTCGCGATCTCCGCGGCGCTGAAGCCGAACTCGGCGAGCACGGCGTCGGTGTGTTCGCCGGGTTCCGACGGCGGCTGCTTCAGTTCGGGCTTCGTGCGGCTGAAACGCGGCGCGGGGGCGGCCTGTTCGACGCCTTCGAAGCTCACGAACGAACCGCGCGCCCGGTTGTGCGGATGGGCCGACGCTTCGTCCATCGACAGGACCGGCATCGCGCAGGCGTCTTCGTGCACCATCAGCGCCGCCCACTCGTCGCGCGTCTTCGTCTTGAAGACCTCGGCAAACCGGACTTTCCACGCCGGCCAGCGCGACTTGTCCATCTGCGGTTCGAATTCCGCCTGGTTCAGGCCCATCAGTTCGAGCAGCTTCTTGTAGAACGGCGCTTCGATCGCGCCGATGGCCATGTAGCCGCCGTCCTTCGTTTCATACGTGTCATAGAAATGCGCGCCACCGTCGAGCACGTTGTCGCCGCGCTTCGGCGACAACTGCCCCAGCGCGCGGAAGCCCTGGAAGATGTTGCCGAGCATCGCCGCGCCTTCGACCATCGCGGTGTCGACGACCTGGCCCTTGCCGCTGCCGCGCGCCTCGAGAATGCCGCACACCATGCCGAACGCGAGGAACATGCCGCCGCCGCCGAAGTCGCCGACGAGGTTCAGGGGCGCCACGGGCTTGCGATCGCGTTCGCCGATCATCGACAGCATGCCGGACAGCGCGATGTAGTTGATGTCATGACCGGCGACGGACGCCATCGGGCCGTCCTGCCCGTAGCCCGTCATGCGGCCGTAGACGAGGCGCGGATTGCGCGCGAGGCAGGTGTCCGGCCCGAGACCGAGGCGCTCGGTGACGCCGGGCCGGAAGCCTTCGATCAGCCCGTCGGCCTTTTCGATCAGCTTCAACACCGTCTCCACACCCGCCGGCGATTTCAGGTTGACCGCCACCGAGCGGCGGCCGCGGTTCATCACGTTCATGCGATAGGGCACGCGGATGCCGGGCTCGTCGCCGGCCGCGCGATCGATGCGGATGATGTTGGCGCCCATGTCGGACAGCAGCATCGCGGCAAACGGCCCGGGGCCGATGCCTGCGAGTTCAATGATCGTGATACCGGCTAGTGGACCCATCGTGATCTCCGTCGTCTGTGCAGGGAGCGCGTGTCGACGCGCGTTCAGACGGGCAATGCGATCAACGCATCGCCCGCCGCTTTCAGTTCGCCGCGCTGGTCGCGGGCTTCGACCGTCACGCGCACGGCGTGCGCGTCGGGCAGTGTGTCGGCCAATTTTTCAGTGATACGCGCGGTGCAGGTGATGGCGTCGCCGACGCGCGTCATTGCCTGGAAGCGCGTGCCGAAGGTCTGGATGGCCTCTTGCGGCACCCAGTTCGTCAGCGTGCGGCCCATGTAGGCCATGATCAGCATGCCGTGCGCAATGACATCACCGAGGCCGGCCTCGCGGGCGAAGTCCTGATCGACGTGCAACGGGTTATGGTCGCCCGAGGCGCCGCAGTACAGCGCGAGCGTGAGGCGCGACACCGGCGGCATCACCAGCGGTGGCAGGACGTCGCCGACGTTCACCCGTGAGTAGCGCACCGCTTCATCCATGGCGAATCACCAGCGTGCGCCGGAACTCGGCGACGCGCTCCGCGCGCTGGTTGGTGATCACGTTGTCCTGCACCACGAATTCGAGCAGGCCGCCCTTCTTGTCATAGACGTCGGTGACCGTCGAGTCGAAGCGCAGGCGATCACCGGCGTAGGCCAGGCGGTGGTAGGTGAACTGCTGCTCGCCGTGCAGGACTTTCGGCAGTTCGATGCCGAGATCGTCGAACCAGCCATAAGGGTCGGGGCGGTCCATCTCGAGGCAGAAGAAGAAGGTTTGCGGCACCGGCAGATCGGGATGTCCGGCGCGTCGCGCGGTGTCTTCATCCAGGTAGAGGGGATTGGTCTCGCCGATGGCCTTGGCGAAGAAGCGCAGCCGGCCGCGTTCGACGTCGGCGACGAACGGCTTCGATGCGTAGCCTATGAACTTGCGGTCGATCATGCGCACTGCCCTCGGGAGTAGCGGCATTATGGCATTCCTGGCCCGGGACGGGTCAGCCGCGCGCGCATTCGCGCTACGATGAGCCCGGCCCGCCGGGCTGCCAACGACAACCAAGAGGGGAGCGCATCATGCCGAAGCTGACATCAGCCGAACGCCAGGCCTTTCTGACGGAAGTGCCGGGTATCATCATGGACATCGGCACGCTGGACGAGACGGGCGCGCCGCACCTGTGTCCGATCTGGTACCTGTACGAAGAGGACACGATCTGGTTCACGCCGCGCCAGCATTCGGCGTGGCTGCAGCACCTGCGGCGCGATCCGCGCGTGGCGCTGTGCATCGACGAAGCCTGCCTGCCGTATCGCAAAGTGCTGGTTCGCGGCACCGCGACAATCGTGCACGAGGTGGGCCATGACGATCTCTGGCGCGATCGCTATCGCCGCATCGCGCAGCGCTATCTGCCGACGACCGATGCGAACGCCTACGTCGACGGCACCGACGATCAGCCGCGCGCGCTGTGTGCGGTGCGACTCGCGGACGCCGACGTCAAGACCTGGCGCATGCCGGTCGAGGGTGAGTCCTACGACGGCATCTGGGCGAAGCGCTACTGGACCGACGACGCCAAGGTGAAACAGGCGGCCCCTGAATTGCTGGGCCGCACGACCGACTGATCACGATCCGGGCACGACATGACCAACGAGACACTGAACGCGAACCTGCAGGGCTTCATCCACGACCGGATGGGCGCCGATCTCGAACTCGCGGGCCTGCATGAGTCCGACGGCCACGCAGGCCTGACCTTCCTGTTCGAGACGCGGCGCAAGGGTGCGCACGAGATCGCCGGACATTACGTGCTGAAGATTCCGCCGCAGGGCGTGGCCCGGCGCGGCAACACCGACGTCTACCGGCAGGCGCCGCTGCTGCGCGCGATGCACGCTGCGGGCCTGCCGGTGCCCGACGTGCCCTATGCGGACGAGAACGAACACTGGTTCGGCGTGCCGTTCATCGTGATGGAGCGGCTGCCCGGGCGTGTGTTCTTCGTGTGGGATCCGCATCATTCGTTCTCGCGCGAGAAGGATCCGACCGAGTCGCTGTGGCGGCAGTGCGTCGAGGCCCTGCCGCGGATTCACCGCTTCGACTGGCGCACACACCTGGCGGACTGGGAGTCCCCGGAACCGCTCGACGACATGATTCGCCGCTGGCGCAAGATCTACCTGCATTCGCCCGAGCCGCACTGGATTGCGCAGGCCGAGGAGGTCGAGCGCCTGTTGCTGGACACGATGCCGGCGGCAGATCCGATCGGCGTGTTCCACGGCGACTACCAGCCCGGCAACATCCTCTACGAACACAACCGGATGACCGGCATCATCGACTGGGAACTCGCCGGCATCGGCGCCCAGTTGCTCGACATCGGCTGGCTGATGATGGCGGCCGACCGCCACAACTGGGTCGACGAGTGGAGTTCGATCCATCCGCCAGCGACTGCCGAACTGCGTGATCTCTATGAGCGCGGCATGGGCCGGACCTATGCCGACATTCCATGGTTCCAGGCCTTTGCGGGCTTCCGGCTCGCGTCGATCGGTTGTCTCAACGTGAAGCTCCATCGCCGCGGCCAGCGCCACGATCCGATCTGGGAAATGATGGCGCTGACGCTGTCGAACATGTTCGAGCGCGCACGCCAGCTGTTGCTCGACCCCGCCGCGTGAGAGCGCACGGGCCATGCGGCCGGTAATTTTTCCGCACCGCCACAATCGCTGACAGTTCAGGCCGGACGAATGCGACCGCCGTCGCATTCGTCCGGGGCTGCGAGCCCTAGCATTCGTTCCGCAGGCGCACCCGTCCGGCTTTCGAAGCGGCAGCGGGGAGCGCGATGCCCAGGAGAACGCACAATGCTGAAGCCCACGCTCATCGCTACGACTCTCACACTGCTGGCGGCTGCCGGCGCCCAGGCCGCGACCGTCAGTTTCCAGGACGGCCTGAACGGCTATACGGGGACGGAAAGCCGCGTGCTGTCCGCCGCTGCCGCTGACGGGGTCCGCCCCGTTCTGATGCCGACCGCAGTGATCGACCTGCAGACCAATCGCTACGGCGGCAACGCGCAGTCGCAGTGGCTGTTGCGCTTCGACGATATCGTCAGCGCGCTCGGCGTCCCGGCCGGGGCCACGATCAACAGCGCGTCGTTGCGCCTGTTCACGAAGGATCCGACCGTCGGGACGGTCAGCGTGCACCGCATGCTGAGCCACTGGGACGCCGCGAGCAGCTGGAACAGCCTCGATGGCGGCGTCACCCCAGGCATCGATGCGGTGTTGACCGCCGATGACACCAGGACCGGGCTGGCGGACGAACGGCATGTCGTGTTCGACGTCACCGATTCCGTCGCGGCCTGGGTGAACGGCGCCAGCAACTTCGGTTGGGCCTTTCTGATCGACAGCACCGACGACTGGATCGTGCAGACCGACATGTACCGCAGTGCCGGCCCGGTGGCGCTCGCCCGGCTGCGCCCGCTGCTGAGCATCGACTTCGCGCCGGCCGCCGCCGTGGCGCCGGTGCCGCTGCCGGCGGCGGTGTGGCTCCTCGGCGGCGCGCTGTGCGGCCTCGGTGCGGTGGCGCGTCGATCGACTGCGGTCTGACACGGGCACCCGGCGGCCGCGCCAGCGGCCGCCGACATCGCTGAACGGGATTGTCGACCGGCCACTCGAGAGGCAGGCGCGGCGTGAGTGGCCCGGAACACCCGGGCGGACCAGCGCCCAATCTATTTTCTTCTCGGTGGCAAAATTCTTCGGCCAGCCGCCCGCGCACGACGTGCTTCGCAGCGCCCCCGATCAGACGCCAAAAGCCTTCGCCGCAAAGCGCGGATAGGTATCGGCGACTTCCCGGCGCACGACTCCGCGCAACAGCGCGAGTTCGTCGCCAGACGGCGGTGGCGTCGCGCCGACGGCACCGCGGTCGAAATCAAACCCGGTCTCGCGCACGATGTCCTCGACCGTCTGCCCGGGATGCACGCTCTTCAGCGTGAACCTCCCCTGCGCGAAATCGAACAGCGCGCGCCCCGTCACCAGGTGGCGCGGCCCGCCAGGACGATACTCGTGTGGTGGCGACACGCCTGCGGCGCTGACGAACTCGACTCTCGGCACCAGCACACGCGGGGTGTGTTCGGGCTTGAACAGGATCACCGTCTTCACCAGCGAATACAGGTACGCGGAGCCGAAACTGCCGGGGAAGCGCTTCGTCGGCTTTGCGTAGTCGCCGGTGCCGACCAGGTTGATGTTCGCCTGGCCGTCGATCTGCGCGCCGCTCAGGAAGAAGGTGTCGATGCGGCCCTGCGCCGCGCAGTCGAACAGTTCGCGGCCGCCGTCGGTGAACGGGTTGTGGTGGCGGCTGCCGAGTATCGTCACGCGCAGTCCGGGCCGGCGCGCGCGGGCGAGCAGCGCGGCGGTGGCGGGCAGCGGCGACAGCGCGCCCACCGCCACGTGCTGCGAATCGGCGAGCAGACGCGCCATCGTCACGGCCATCAATTCCTCGTCGGTGTACGCGCTCATGCGAGCCAGCCTGCGAGCCATTGCGCGTAGCCCTCGGGGCTTGCAGCGCCGCGCGCGTAGGTGCTGAGTGCTGCCGCGTCGCCGGCATCGTCGCCGAACGGCAGTGGCCGCATGCCTCCGGGTGCCACGCACACGCGGTCGATGTAAAGCCCGGGAATCGTGCCGGCAGCCAGCGCCGGATCCTCGAGCAGGTTGCGATCGCTGACTGACTCGACCGTCACGAAGCTGCGCGCGGCGGCATGCGCCATCGTCATCAGCTCACGCCGCACGCCGACCCACACATTGCCGTCGCGATCGGCGCAGGCGGCGTGGAACAGCGCGATGTCCGGTCTGATGGCCGGAATCAGCACGATCGGATCGTGGTCGCCATAGGGATTGTCGATCACGCGCCAGTCCGGCCGTACGCGCAGCAGGTCGGAACCGAGGATGCCGCGCAGCGGCATGAACGGAATGCCTTTCTCGGCCGCCTGCAGGCCTGCGTGCACCGCCGGGCAGGTCGCGTCGATCACGCGCAGTTCGCCGCGCTGGATGGCGTCGGTGTAGCGCGGCGCGAGGCCGTACTCGCCGAGGTTGATGCCGGCGGTCTCGATCGACGCCACACACCCGGCGCCGATCAGGATGTCGGCCTGGAAGCCGGCCTGTGGCACGGCAACGAGGCGCAGGCCGCGCGCGCCGCGCAGGATCAAGGCGCGCGTGGCGGCCATGGCAACGCCACTGTAGTCGGGCGGAATGGCGACGCGGCTGTCGTCGACGATGTCGGCGACGAACTCGGTCAAGGTCTGGACAATCGTGCTCATGATCGATTTTCGCAGGGGACTGGCGCCAATGTCGCACGGATCGCCGGCGCCGGGGAGACACCACCGGCTCTCCGGCGCGATACTGCGGGGCTGCGAACCGCGCTACCATCGCCGCCACTCACGATCGCCGGAGACTCACGCCATGTCCGATTCCCAGCTTCCCGCGCATGCCGCCGTGGACAACGCCTCGCTCGGCACGCGCCTGTCGCGCCGCACCTTCCTGTTCCTGTCGGCGCTGGCCTCACTCGCCGGCGGCGCCGTGCGCCGCGCCGACGCCGCCACCGTGGACGCGGGCGCTGTCGCCGCGACGCCCGAGCAGATCGCTGAATGGAATGCGCTGTTGAAGGAATCGACCGACTTTCCGCTGTATTCGGCGCTGTTCGGCCGCCGCTCACGGCGCTTCGGCTGGGGCATGGAGATCCCGCGCGGCCCGTTGAAGTTCAAGTCCGAAAAGACGCCGGTGCCGCTCGACGACTTCGAGCGCTCACTGCTGATCGCTGCCGGGCTCGGCGTGTCCGGCATGCATTTCGGCATTCCGTATTCCGAAGCCGAAGCGGGCCTGTCGACCTACTCCGCGCGCTATACCGGGCGCACCACGCCGTCGGCCGCCGGCATCGGCAATGCCGACATGTTCTACACCGAAGATGGTGGCACCTACTTCGTCAGCACCCGCGACGCGAACACCGACGGCAACTGGGCGCACGATCGCCTGTCCGACGCCGAGCGCCTGATTGCGGCGGTCAAGGACAAGACCCGCAAGCTGTCCGATACGCGCGTCGATCTGCCGCGCGGCGAGCCGCACTACAGCGCGCACAACGTGTGGAACGCGAACGTGCCGGGCTCCACCGTGTTCATGCCCGTCGCCAACGTGTCCGAGCAGCTGCTCGGCTTCCTGTTCATCGTCGCCGGCTCGGGCTACACCGTGTGGGACGATGCGAACGGCCGGCCGGCCGGCGATCTCGACGCCTTCTTCAAAAGCGGCCTGCTGAATCCCGAAAAGAAGTACGCGCTGTCCTACATGGAGCAGTACATCCTGACCTGCTCGGGCGTGGAAATGGGCGACATCGGCCACAACATCTCGCTCGCGCTGCAGACGATCGGCCTCGGCGGCTGGTTCTTCTCCGGCATCAGCCCGTTCTCGCTGATGGGCGCGGGCGCCGCGAAGGGCGTGCCGGGCATGGGCTTCCGCTTCGAGACGAACCCGAAATGGGGTGTGCCGAATCCGATCGGCCTCGACGGCGTATACGAAGGCTACTGCCCGCCTTACCACAAGGACATGCGCGCGGCTGTGCAGGCCTATGTCGATCTGAAGTTCGCGCAGGGCGGCACCTACGATCCGCAATCGCCAGGCCCGTTCCTCGACAACGCGAAGATCAAGGGTGGCGCCGTGCCGCCCGAACCCGAACTGGTCGAGGCGGTGGTGAAGATTGCCGAGTACATCCACGCGACCTACGGCAAGTTCCCCGGTACGGTGCCGACGATCTACATGCGCTTCTACACCCAGGCGCATCGGCTGGAGACCACGTTCTACGACAAGTTCGTGCGCGATCCCTACCTCGCGACGCATGCGCGCAATGTCGCGCGCTGGCTGAAGAAGTCAGGCCAGGCGTGAGCGAGGGCGCGACCTCCGCGCCGGCGCGTCTCGGCGCCTTCGCGGCCGATCTCTACCACTGCGCCGACTGCGGTTACTGCGTGGATGCGGTGTGGGTCGAGCGCGGGATTGATCACGTGTGTCCGACGATCGGCCATCACGCACCGATCGCGAGTTACTCGGGACGCGGATTCATCGCCGCCGCGCGCGCGTGGGTCGAGGGAGCCGCGCTCGACCGCGACGTGCTCGCCGAGCGCGTGTTCGCGTGCACGGGCTGCGGCAACTGCGAACAGGTCTGTCCCATCGGGCTGCGGCCGGCGCAGGTGGGTGCCGCACTGCGCGAGGAACTCGTGGCGACAGGCCATGCGCCGGCCAGCGTCGACAAGCTGCGTGCCGCGATGCGCACGCACGGCAATCCCCATGCGCGCCCGGCCGCCGAACGCGGCGCATGGGCGGGCGAACTGTCCTTCGCCGCCCAGGACGCGACGGTGCTCTATGCGCCCGGCTGTGCGTGCGCCTACACCGCGCCGGGCGAAGCCGGGGCCGTCGTGGCGTTGATGGCCCGGGCGGGTGAGCGCGTGGCCTTTCGCGGCGACGCCGATCGCTGCTGTGGCGCACCGCTGGGCGAAGCCGGGTTCGTCGACGATGCCGCGTATGCCGAACAGCGTCTCGCGCACGACGTCTCGGCCGTCTGCGTCGTGACGTCCGGCCTCGAATGCTGGCCCGCGTGGCACCGCGCGCTGGGCGCGGACACGCCGGTCTTCAGTTTTTCCGCGTGGCTGCTCGCAGCGCTCGAGTCCGGCCGGTTGCGCATTGCCGCGCCGCCGTCGCTGCGCGTCCACGCGTTCGATGCCTGCGCGTCGCGCCGACGCGGCGCGCAGAGTGGCACGCCGGATCCGTTGCGCGAGGTGCTCGCGCGCATGGGCGCTGTCGTCGTCAATGACGCGCGCTTCGCCGCTGCGGCCGTCTGTTGTGGCGCGGCCGGCACGATGGCGGGCCTGGCGCCCGACTCCGCGCAGCGCATGGCGCAGGCGCGGCTGGTCGATGTCGCGCACGCCGATGTCCTCGTGGCGTCCGATACGCGTTGCGGCACGCATCTCGCGGCGGCGGCCGACGCGGGCACGGCGCCTGTCGTCGGCCTCGCCGCGTTCGTTCAGCAGTTCTGCACGATCGGGGGTGACGGATGATCGGCGCGACCGTGCTCGGCCCGCTGGTGCGCGCGCCGGACGGGGCGCTGTCGTTCGACGAGCCCGTCGACCTGCTGACCTATCAGCGCGACTGCTCGGCGGTGGCGGCAGGCGTTGCCACGCAGGTGATCAGGCCCTCCGAGGCGACCCAGATCGCCGGGGTGCTGCGCGAGGCCAGCGCAGCGGGCGTGCCGGTGTACGTGCGCGGCGGCGGCACGATGTACGCGGGCGGTGTGAATCCGCATGCCGGTGGGCTGGTGCTCGACATGGGCGGGCTCGATCGCGTGCTCGACATCGACGTCGAACGCGGCGTGGTGACGGTCGAACCGGGCGTGCGCTTCGGCACGCTCGCGCAACTGCTCACGCCGCTCGGGCTCACGATCGGCATCGTGCCGTCGACCGCGCCGAGCGCGACGATCGGCGGCGCGGCGGCGGCACACGCGCTCGGCACCGGCTCGGCCCGCTTCCAGAGTTTTGCCGACCAGGTCGTCGGCCTCGAAGTCGTGCTCGCCGACGGCACCCTGTTGCGCACCGGCAGCGCCGCGGCGCGCGATGCCGGCTTCTTCCATCGCTACGGCATCGGCCCCGATCTGACAGGGCTCTTCCTCGGCGGCGACGCGACGCTCGGCGTCATCACCAAGATTGCGTTGTGGCTGCACCCGCTGCCGGCGACGCGCGCGACGGGCTGCTACGGCTTTGCCGATCCGCAGGCGGCGGCCGCTTTCCTCAGCGAGCTGCAGCGCGGCGAGACGCTGCAGCACGTGTGGTATGCGAGCGGTTACGAGGCGGGCTCGGTGCGCGCGCGGGTGACGGCCGCGCGGCCGGACATCGATCCTGCGACGTTGCCGGGCTTCTGCCTAGGCTTCGACTATGGCGGTGAGGCGGGTGACGTCACGCAGGCGCGCGATCGTGTGCTCGCCACCGCGCAGCGCCACGGTGGCCGCGAGTTTCCGCTGTTCAACGAGCTCTACTTCGATCGACTGCGCAACGACCAGATCTACTGGTATTCGTTCGCCGGCTATTTCTCACGATCCCGCTGCGGCATCCTGATGGCGTCGCTGCCGACGGCCCGCATGCCCGCTTTTCTGTCGGTGCTCAACGCAAGTCGCGCGGCCGAGCCAACGCTCGTCTGGGGCGGCGCGGTGGTGGTCTGCCGGCGTGGCCTGCACGGCGGCGTGATGGCGTTCTACGATGAAGCGACCCAATGGCCTGCCGCGCAGGCTGCGATGCAGGCCTGCGCGGCCGCGCTGCGTGAAGCCGGCTGCATTCCGTACAAGAGCGGTAAGATGTGGGCTTCCGAAGTTCGCCGCATGGACAGCTACCATGCGACCCTGCGCCGCATCAAGGCGGCGCTCGACCCGGCTGGCATCCTGTCACCGGGCAACCTGGGGCTGTAAGGCCGCGCAACCGGCGTGGCCGCCGTCCCGTTTCACTGCAATCCGAGGAGATGACCATGATTATTGCGCACGTGCGCTTTCCCGTGCCGGCGACCAATCGCGCCGAGTTCGAACAAAAACTCCATGCCAGCATCGTGAAGTACGAGAAGCTCGATGGCCTGATCCGCAAGTACTACATCATGACCGAAGACGGCAAGACGGCCGGCGGCATCTACCTGTGGGAATCGAAGGCGAAGGCCCAGGCGTGGTACACCGATGAGTGGGCGAAGAACATGACCGCCGCGTGGGGCCAGGCGCCGATGCTCGAATACCTCGACTGCCCGATCGTCGTCGACTCCGTGCGCGTGGATTCCCGCTTCGCCTGATGTCGCAGGGGACCGACAGCCCGCCCGCGCTGCATCCGCAGCTCGTCGCGGACTGTCATGTTCTCGGCGCCAGTGCAGGGCACGCGCTGCTGTTGCACCGTAACGCGACCCTGCCCTGGTTTCTGCTCGTTCCCCCGACCACCGTCACCGAACTGTTCGAACTGCCGGCACCGCTGCGCGCGAGCCTGGACGCGGCGGCCGATCGGCTTGCGGTGTTCGTCAAACAGCATTTCCGCTGCGACAAGATCAATGTCGCGGCGATCGGCAACATCGTGCCGCAATTGCATCTGCATGTCGTCGGGCGCCGTCGCGACGACGCGTGCTGGCCGCGGCCGGTGTGGGGGCATCTGACGGCGCTCGCCGACTATCCGCCCGCGACCCTCGACTCCGTCACCCGGGCCCTGCGCGCAGCGGGCTGTCTCGACGGCTGAGCGGCGCGCATGAGCGATGCTGCCGACGCGGCGCTGCGCGTGCCGTTCGCGATCGCGCTGCGCTTCTGGCTGAAGCTTGGCTTCATCAGCTTCGGCGGTCCCGCCGGGCAGATTGCAATCATGCACGAGGAACTCGTGGTGCGTCGGCGCTGGATCGGCGAGCCGCATTTTCTGCACGCATTGAATTTCTGCATGATGCTCCCGGGCCCCGAAGCGCAGCAGCTCGCGACCTATCTCGGCTGGCGCATGCACGGCGTGCGCGGTGGCCTCGCGGCAGGTGGCCTGTTCGTGCTGCCATCGCTGGTGATGATGATCGGTCTCGCGTGGCTCTATCTCGCGCACGGCGCCACGCCGCTGATCGCCGGCGGGCTGGCCGGCATCAAGGCGGCGGTGGTAGCGATCGTGCTGATGGCTGCGTGGCGTATCGGTCGCCGCAGCCTGCGCAACGCGGGCCTTGTCGGGCTCGCCATCTTCGGCTGCGCCGCGCGCGTGGCTGGCCTGCCGTTTCCGCTGATCATCGCGCTGGCGGCCTTGGCCGGGTTCTGGCTGCCGGGCCTGCGGCGCGGGCTTGCGCTCGAGGATGACAGGCTTGATCACCGCCCGTCGCCGGTGCGGGCACCGTGGCGTCGCGCCAGTGTCATCCTCATCGGTGCACTGGCGCTGTGGGCGGGCGGATTCGCCGCCCTCGTGCTGCAGTTCGGCTGGTCGCACGCGTATGCACAAATGGCGTGGTTCTTCACCAAGGCGGCGCTGCTGACCTTCGGCGGTGCGTACGCCGTACTGCCGTATGTGTTCGACGGCGCCGTCACGCAGTACGGCTGGCTGAGTCCGGTGCAGATGATCGACGGACTCGCGCTCGGCGAGACGACGCCGGGGCCGCTGATCATGATCGTCGCCTTCGTCGGCTTCCTCGGGGGCTGGCAGCAGCAGTTGATGGGGGCGGATCACCTGCTGCTCGCCGGTGTGTGCGGCGCGGTCGTCGCGACGGGCTACACCTTTCTGCCGTCGTTCCTGTTCATCCTCGGCGGCGCACCGGTGGTCGAGGCCACCCGTGGCATCACTGCACTTGCCGCGCCGCTGGCCGCGATCTCCGCTGCGGTGGTGGGAGTCATCGTGCACCTCGGGCTTTTTCTCGCCGGTCACGTGCTGTGGCCCGGCCATCCCGACTGGCCGGCGCTTGCGATCGCGCTGGGCGCGCTCGCGGCACTTGGCGCATGGCGTCGCTCACTGGTCGAGGTCGTCATCGTCGCGGGAATCGCCGGCTGCGCGTTGCGCTGGTTCGCAGGCGTCTGATGCCGCGACCCAGGCGGGGACTCGAATCGCTGAGCCCAAACATCGATCACTCGGCATGCACTGAAGCGAAAACGCTGAATCACAGCGTAGATTGGGCTGACGCAGGAAGCCCAACTTGGGCGTCTCGGTCGGCACCCATCACGCCCGGCCACCAACGGCCTCACGACAGCTCGGGGTAGCCCGGGCGCAACGCAGTGAAACCCGGGATCTGCGAATGCTGACAGGCCGCTCCCGGGTTCCGCGCTGCGCGCTACACCCGGGCTACACGAGCGCGCCGGACATGCACTTTCACAGCAGCCTGCGACTGGCGCGGAGTTGCGCGCAGCAATCGAGCGCGCGGGCAGGCTGGCGCAGGTCGGCGTCGAGCCGACTCAGCTGCTGGCGATCGGCACCATGCTCGCTGGCAGGTCCGGGGCCGGTCATGTTAGAAAATGCAGGTGAAATCGGGTATGCACAGCGGCCGCGCGCAACCGGGCGCAGCACAGCGCAGGAAAGACGCCTGCATGAACCACGTCACTTCGACGCCGAACATCGCGGCCAACGGATGCCTGCTCAGCGCTGGGGCCGCTCGGCACCGACGCTCGGGCAGGAGCGTTCGTTGAGTTATCTCATTGGGGTGGGCGGCGCCCTGCTGTTCCAGCTGGGCTTCTCCTACGCCATCATTCTTGCCAGCGCCGGTCACGGGTCATTCGTCGGTCTGGGCGCGATGTTGTTGGGACTGCTTGGTGTCCCCGCTACAGCGCTCATCAACTTCCTCGTCATTCGCGCTGGCCGCCACACCGCGTCCTCAGGCTATCTCGTGCGCCTGATCCTCATTTCCCTGGTCCTGCCGACGCTGCAACTGGCGCTGCTGCTGGTCGTCTCCGTTTTTCGGCTCTGAATTAAAAATGGGGACAGATCTATTTTTTATTTTTTCCAATGCAGCACGAAAAAGAGGGCAGATTTGTTTTTCCCGGCGGGAATATGAATGAAAAAGGGGACAGAATTATTTCTTTCGATGCAGTGGTATATGAATCCGTCCCCTCTGCCGCTGTCGGGGTCGGGATGGGGAGCACTCCACACGGGCATTGACCCGGCCGGATCGTCGGGCCGCGGGCGCGGTACCTCTGCGCAAGGGGGGGCGGTCAGGGGAGCCCGAGGAGTCAGGGAGGCGGGGGCGGACACCAAGAATAACTTGGTGGAGGAAGTGTGTGCCTCCCCGTTTCCGGCTTGTAGCGGGGGCGGGACTCGAACCCGCACACTGTTACCAGCGGTGGATTTTGAGTCCACTGCGTCTACCAATTCCGCCACCCCGCCGAAGCCGTTATCGTAACGTCTTTGTGTCGCGCCCGCGACCGTCAGACCTTTGCTGCTGGACCCGCCTTGAAACTCGACGACTTCCATTACGAGCTGCCACCCGAGCTCATCGCACAGTTCCCGCCGGCGACGCGCGGTGCCTCGCGTCTGCTGATACTCGACGACGCCGAGGCCCGTGACGGCAGCTTCGAGGATCTGCCCGGCCTGTTGCGGCCGGGCGACTGCCTCGTCTTCAACGACACGCGCGTGATCCCGGCGCGGCTCCACGGGCACAAGGACTCGGGCGGGCGCATCGAGATGCTGATCGAGCGCGTGCTCGACACGACGCGGGCGCTCGCGCACATCCGCGCGAGCAAGGCGCCTAAGCCCGGCACCGGCCTGACGTTCGGCACCGGGCTCGACTGCCGGGTCACCGCGAAGCACGACGACGGCCTGTACGAAGTGGAGAGCGTCGGTGGACTGCCGCTCGCCGAGCTGATGCTGCGCGCCGGGCATCTGCCGCTGCCGCCGTACATCACGCGCGCCGATGAAGGCCTGGACCAGGAGCGCTACCAGACGGTCTACGCGCGCAAGCCCGGCGCGGTGGCCGCGCCCACGGCGGGACTGCACTTCACCGAGCCCATGCTCGAACGCCTGCGCGAGCAGGGCGTGCATGTCGCCTTTGTGACGCTGCACGTCGGCGCCGGCACCTTTCAGCCCGTGCGCACGGACGACATCGCCGCCCATCGCATGCACAGCGAATGGCTCGAGGTGCCGGTGGACACCTGCGCGCTGATCGCGCGCGTGCGCGCGGCCGGCGGGCGGATCGTCGCCGTCGGCACGACGGCCGTGCGCGCGCTCGAAACCGCCGCGGCCGGTGGCGAACTCGCGCCCTACCGGGGCGACACCCGGCTCTTCATCACGCCGGGCTACCGTTTCCGCGTCATCGACGCGCTGCTGACCAACTTCCATCTGCCCGGATCGACCTTGCTGATGCTCGTCGCGGCGCTGGCGGGCCATGCGCGGACGCTCGCGGCCTACCGCCACGCGGTGGCCGCGCGTTACCGCTTCTTCAGCTATGGCGACGCGATGTTCATCCTGCCGGCGCAGGGTGAGGGCGACTGAAGCCGGCGCCCGGGTGGCGCAACGGCGCCGCGCTATTTAGACTGCCCAGCCCCCGCCAGACGGCCACGCACCATGGAATTCACCCTCGACGCCACCGACGGCGCGGCCCGCGCCGGCCGCCTGCAGCTCGCCCATGGGGTCGTCGAGACGCCGGTGTTCATGCCGGTTGGCACTTACGGCACGGTCAAGGCGATGACGCCGGAAGAACTGGTCGACCTCGGCGCTTCGATCATTCTCGGCAACACCTATCACCTGATGCTGCGGCCGGGCGAGCAACTCGTCGCCGATCTCGGCGGCCTGCACGCGTTCATGCACTGGGAGCGCCCGATCCTGACGGATTCCGGCGGTTTCCAGGTATTCAGCCTCGGCGATCTGCGCACGATTGACGAACGCGGCGTGACTTTCCGCTCGCCGATCAACGGCGACAAGGTGTTCCTGGATCCTGAGCGCTCGATGGCCGTGCAGCGCGCCCTCGGCAGCGACATCGTGATGGCGTTCGACGAATGCACGCCGTACCCGGCCACCCTCGATGCCGCGCGCCACTCGATGGCGTTGTCGATGCGCTGGGCGGCGCGCAGCAAGGCCGCGCATGGCGACAACCCGTCGGCGCTGTTCGGCATCGTGCAGGGCGGGGTCTATCCAGAGTTGCGGCGCCAGTCGGTCGCCGACCTGCTGGATATCGGCTTCGACGGCTATGCGATTGGCGGCCTGTCGGTCGGCGAGCCGAAGGACGACATGCTGGAGACGACCGCGCACACGGCGGCGCTGCTGCCGGCTGACCGCCCGCGCTACCTGATGGGCGTCGGCACCCCGGCCGATCTCGTCGAGGGCGTACGCCGGGGCATCGACATGTTCGACTGCGTGATGCCGACACGCAACGCACGCAACGGCCACCTGTTCACCTCGACCGGTGTCGTGCGCATCCGCAACGCCGTGCACCGGGCCTCGCCCGAACCGCTCGATGCGGCCTGTGGCTGCTATACCTGCCGCCACTACAGCCGGGCCTACCTGCATCACCTGGACCGCCAGAACGAGATCCTCGGCGCCCGGCTCCACACCCTGCACAACCTCGCGTTCTACCTCGGACTGATGCGCGCCGCCCGGGCGGCGATCCTGGCGGGCCGCTATGACAGCTTTGCGGCCGACTTCTACGCCCGGCAGCGGCCCGGCGGCGACGACGCGGCCTGAGCGCGCTGCCCGCGCCGGGAAGGGCTGTGCCATAATGCCGGCCGATTTTTGACGGGGGAGCCCCATGAACTTCTTCATCGCCGACGCCTGGGCCCAGGCTGCGCCGGCCGCGCCCGAACAGAGCGCGTTTGCCTTTCTGCCGCTGATCATCCTGTTCGTCGTGTTCTACCTGTTCCTGATCCGTCCGCAGGTCAAACGGCAGAAGGAGCACCAGAAACTGGTGCAGGCCCTCGGCAAGGGCGACGAAATCGTCACCAGTGGGGGCATCGTCGGCCGCATCGTGGAGGTCGGCGACAATTTCCTGAAAGTCGAAATCGCCAAGGGTGTCGAGGTGCGGCTGCAGAAGCCGGCCGTCACCACCGTGCTGCCGAAGGGCACCCTGAAGGACCTTTAACCGAGACGCCCGCCCCGGCGGCGTCGTCAGACCGGCGATTCCCATGATCCAAAACACTAACTCGCTGTGGCGTTACCTGGTGGTCGTTGCCGTGCTGGTGATCGGCGCGCTGTATGCGCTGCCGAACCTCTACGGCTTCGACCCGGCGCTGCAGATCACGGCGCGCCGCTCGGCGCCGGTCGACGAGGCACTGGTCAAGGCGCTCGAGAAGCCGCTCACCGACGCCGGCATTGCGATCAAGAGCACTGAAATGGGCGAGGATCGACTGCTGATCCGCTTCGCGAGCGACGCCGATCGCACGAAGGCCCAGCCACTGCTCGAACAGGCAGTGGATCCGCTGAAGTACCTCGTCGCGCTGAATCTCGCGCCCGGCACGCCGGGTTGGTTGCGGATGCTCGGCGGCAAGCCGATGTACATGGGCCTGGACCTGCGCGGCGGCGTGCACTTCCTGATGCAGGTCGACACCGACGCGGTGCAGAAGCACACCCAGGAGCGCTTTGCCGCCGAACTGCGCGCGACGCTGCGCGAACAGAAGATCCGCTTCCGCACCGTGACGCCGGACCCGTCCGGTGGCCTGCGCATCAGCTTTCTGAACGCCGACGCGCGCACGGCCGGCGTCGACGCCATTGCCGCCGAGTATCCGGATCTCGTCCCGAGCGAAAGCCCGGATGACGCCGCGTTGCTGACGCTGACGCCGAAGCCCGAGTTCATGTCCGAGGCGCGCAAGATCGCGATCAAGCAGAACCTCACGACGCTGCGCAACCGCATCAACGAGTTTGGCGTCGCCGAGCCCGTCATCCAGCAGCAGGGCGACAGCCGCATCGTGGTACAGCTGCCCGGCGTCGAGGACACCGCGGAGGCGAAGAAGCTGCTCGGCGCGACGGCAACGCTCGAGTTCCGCATGGTCGATATCGACGGCGACCTGGACGCCGCGGAAGCCGGCAAGGTGCCGGTGGGCTCGAAGCTCTATCGCCAGCGCAGCGGCGAACCCGTGCTGCTCGAGAAGCGCGTGCTGCTGATGGGCGAGTCGATCATCGACGCGAGCTCGGGCATCGAGAGCCAGACCGGCGAGCCGGCGGTGTACATCACGCTCGACGGCAAGGGCTCACGGTCCTTCGCGCGCGCCACGCGCGAGCTGATCGGCAAGCCGATGGCCGTCGTGTTCATCGAGCAGCAGGCAGGCAAGCCGGTCGAAGAAGTCATCAACGTCGCGACGATTCGTGACGAACTCGGCAAGCGCTTCCAGATCACCGGCCTAGATTCGACGAACGAAGCCGCCGATCTCGCGCTGCTGCTGCGCGCCGGCGCGCTCGCCGCGCCGATGGAAATCGTCGAGGAACGCACCGTCGGCCCGAGCCTCGGTCAGAGCAATATCGACAACGGCTTTCGCGCCTGCGTGATCGGCTTTGCCGCCGTGTGCCTGTTCATGTTGTTCTACTACCGGGCATTCGGCCTGATCGCGAACGTCGCGCTGCTGCTGAACGTGGTGCTGCTGGTCGCGCTGCTGTCGATGCTGCAGGCGACGCTGACCCTGCCCGGCATCGCCGGCATCCTGCTGACGGTGGGCATGGCGGTCGATGCGAACGTCCTGATCAACGAGCGCATCCGTGAGGAAATCCGGCGCGGCATGAGCCCGCAGGCGAGCATCCATGCCGGTTACGACCGCGCGTTCGGCACGATTCTCGACTCGAACCTGACCACGCTGATCGCGGGCATCGTGCTCTTCAGCTTCGGCTCGGGCCCGGTCAAGGGCTTCGCCGTGACGCTGTCGCTGGGCATCGCCACCTCGATGTTCACGGCGATCGTCGGCACCCGCGCGATCGTGAACCTGGTGTACGGCGGCCGTCGCCTGAACCGTCTGTCCGTCTGATCGCGTCAACGTAAGCGGCGCGAACAGCGCCCGGAGCACCGCCCAGCCATGGCCACCTGGAAAATCCTGAACATCGACTTCATGCGCTGGCGCCGCGCCGGCCTGATCCTGTCGACGATCATCAATCTTGCGGCGATTGGTTCGCTGGCGACCCAGGGCCTCAATCTCGGCGTGGAGTTCACCGGCGGTACGGTGATCGAACTCGCCTTCAAGGAAGCGCCGTCGCTCGACGAAGTCCGCGGCACCCTGAAGACGTCCGATTTCGGGGCCGGCGTGGTGCAGAACTTCGGTGGCCCGCAGAACGTGCTCGTGCGCCTGCCGCCGACCGAAGCGGTCGGTGGCGCCGAGGCCGCCAGCAAGGACATCGGGAACCGGATGGAGAAACTGTTCCCTGACACGGAGGTCCGGCGCGTCGAGTTCGTCGGACCGCAGGTTGGCGAGGAACTCACCGAGGAAGGCCTGATCGCGGCGCTGATCGCCATGGGCGGCATCCTGATCTACGTGATGCTGCGCTTCACCTTCAAGTTCGCCGTGGGCTCCATCACTGCGACTGTGCACGACGTGCTGGTCATCCTCGGGCTGTTCTCGATCACGCGCATGGAGTTCGACCTGAACGCGCTCGCGGCCGTGCTCGCGATCATGGGCTACTCGCTGAACGACACCATCGTCATCCTCGATCGCATCCGCGAGAACTTCCGCAACATGCGCAAGGCCGAACCGATCGATGTGGTCAACGCGTCGCTGAACCAGACGCTGTCGCGCACGATCAACACCAGCCTCGTGACGCTGCTGGCCGTGCTCGCACTGTTGTTCTTCGGTGGCGAGATGATTCGCAGCTTCTCGATCGCGCTGACGATCGGCATCGTCGTCGGCGTCTACTCGTCGATCTACGTCGCCGGTGCGATGGTGCTCGCCCTCGGCGCGACGCGGCAGGAACTGCTGCCGGTGCAGAAGGAAGGCGCCGAAATCGACAACCGGCCCTGAGGGCCGGTCCGCCCGCGTGACGCTCCGCATCGTTGCCGATCGCGTCATCGCGGACGCCGCCGCCGCGTTCGCCGGCTTCGGCGACGTCACGCTCCACGACGGCCGCGCGATCGGCCGCGCGCTGCTCGGGGACTGCGACATCCTGCTGGTGCGTTCGGTCACCCGCGTCGACGCCACGCTGCTGGCAGGCACTCCGGTGCGCTTCGTCGGCACGGCGACCGCCGGCACCGATCACATCGATGAAGCCTGGCTGCGCACGCATGACGTCGCGTTCTCGGCCGCGCCCGGCTGCAATGCGCGCGCGGTCGGCGAGTACGTGCTCGCCTGCGTGCTCGCGCGGGCCGCGGCGCTGGGGCGCCGGCCGGATGAGCTCAGTTGCGGCATCGTCGGCTGCGGCCATGCCGGCAGCGCGGCGCTGGCGCTGCTGGAGACGGTCGGCGTGCGCTGTCTGCGCAACGACCCCCCGCGCGCCGCGCACACGCCGGGCTTCGTGTCGCTGGCCGAGGCGCTGACCGCTGACATCGTGAGCCTGCACGTGCCACTGACCGCGGCAGGCGATCATCCGACGACGGGCCTGATCGGGGCGCGCGCGATCGCCGGCATGCAGCCGGGCGCGCTGCTGATCAATGCCGCGCGCGGCGGCATCGTCGACGAGCCGGCGTGGCTGCGGGCCATCGCCGACGGGCGCATCAGCGCCGTCGTCGACTGCTGGGCGGGCGAGCCCGTGGTGTCGCCAGCCCTGCTGGCGGCGGCGTGGGTGGCGACGCCGCATATCGCCGGCCACACGATCGACGCCCGCCTGCGCGCAACGCGCCAGCTGCGTACGACACTCGAGGCCTGGTGCCGCGCGCAGGGCAGCGCGGTCGGCACGTGGCAGCCGGCCGCGGCCGCACCCCTGCCGCCGCTCGTGCTGCCGCCCGGCGACGCGTGGGCGACCCTCGGCGCGGCGGTGACGGCCTGCTGCAGTCCGCTCGCGCAAACCGTGCTGATGCGGGCGGGACTCGCCGACGACACCCCGGGCACTTTCGATCGATTGCGCGCGCAGTTCGGCCAGCGGCGCGAGTTCGGGATCAGGCCGGTTGCGCTGTCGCAGGCCGCCCCCGATACTTCGAGCCTCCTGCAGGGGCTCGGATTCAGCCTGGACACCGCTTGATGCAAGACGCAACGCCACCCGAGATCGTCTTCGGCACGCCGCAGACCGACTGCGCGACGCGCCTGATGCTGCTCGGCGCGGGCGAACTCGGCAAGGAAGTCGCGCTCGAGGCCCAGCGCCTGGGGGTCGAAGTGATCGCGGTCGACCGCTATGCCGGCGCACCGGCGATGCAGGTGGCCCATCGCCATCACGTGATCGACATGCTCGACGGCGACGCGCTCGAGCGCGTGATCCGCGCCGAACGGCCGCACTACATCCTGCCCGAAGTCGAGGCGATCGCGACGCACCGGCTCGTCGAACTCGAGGCGCAGGGCTGGCACGTCGCGCCGTCCGCGCGCGCCGCGCGGCTGACCATGGATCGCGAGGGCATCCGCCGCCTCGCCGCCGAGGAACTGGGCCTCGCGACGTCGAAGTACGAGTTCGCCGGCAGTGACGCCGAGTGCCGTGCGGCGATCGCGCGGATTGGCCTGCCCTGCGTGGTCAAACCGGTGATGAGTTCCTCGGGCAAGGGCCAGCTCGTCGTGCGCAACGCGGCCGATGCCGACGCGGCGTGGGCGACCGCGGTGGCCGGCGCGCGCGCCGCGGTGCCGCGCGTGATCGTCGAAGCCTTCGTGCGCTTCGACTACGAAATCACCCTGCTGACCGTGCGCCATGTCGGCGGCACCGCGTTCTGCGCACCGATCGGTCACCTGCAGATTGACGGCGACTACCGCGAATCCTGGCAGCCGCAGGCGATGTCGGCGCTGGCCATGGCGCGCGCCGAGGCCATGGCCGAACGGATCACCGCCGCTCTCGGCGGGCGTGGCCTGTTCGGGGTGGAACTGTTCGTGTGCGGCGACGAGGTGATCTTCAGCGAAGTCTCGCCGCGCCCCCACGACACCGGCATGGTGACGATGATCGGGCAGGATCTGTCCGAATTCGCGCTGCACGTGCGCGCGGTGCTGGGCCTGCCGATTCCCGCCATCGTGCGCGACGCGCCGGCGGCGTCGGTCGCGATACTCGGCAGCGGTCACGGCCGGCGCATCCGTTACCACGGGGTCGATGCCGCACTGGCCGAGCCCGGCACGTCCCTGCGTCTGTTCGGCAAGCCGGAAGTGCAGGGCAAGCGCCGACTGGCCGTGGCCCTCGCGCGCGACGCGACGGTCGAGGCGGCGCTCGACAAGGCGCGCCGCGCTGCGGCCGCCATCCGGATCGATATCGAGGCCTGACGCCGGCACCGGCGGCAGGTCGTGTCCGAACCATTGAGGAGACGCGTGAAATGAGAATGATGCATACGATGCTGCGGGTCACGGATCTCGACCGGGCGCTCGGGTTCTACGTCGATGTGCTCGACATGAAGCTGATTCGGCGCAAGGACTACCCCGAAGGTCGCTTCACGCTCGCCTTCGTCGGCTACGGCGACGAAAGCGCCTCGACGGTGCTCGAACTGACCCACAACTGGGACACCCATGCCTATGAGATGGGCAGCGCGTACGGCCACATCGCCATCGGCGTCGACGATGTCTACCAGACCTGTGACCGGATCCGCGAGCGCGGCGGCAAGGTTGTCCGCGAGGCCGGTCCGATGAAGGGCGGCCGCACCGTGATCGCTTTCGTCGAAGATCCGGACGGCTACAAGGTCGAACTGCTGCAGGATGAGCCGAATCCGGGCTGAGCGGCCGTGGGCCGCGTTGCCGTCGCCGCAGGCCTTTGTGCTAGAGTACGCGCCGGTTTTTCGGGCCGCTGAGGCGGCCCGGCAGCCTCCAGAGCGCTGCCGTCCATTACCCCTATCGCCCTATCGTCGCCGGGAGAGGATCGTCGAATGAAACGATTTGTGCTTGTCTGTGTCGCCGCGCTGATGTTCGGTCTGGTCGGCGTCGCGAACGCCGCCGAAGATGCGCAACAGGTCGTGCAGTCGACGACGACTGCGGTCGTCGACCGGGTCAAAGCCGAGAAGGACGCCCTGCGCGCCGACCCGGCCAAGATGTACGGTCTGGTCTCGGAGATGATTTTCCCGCACTTCGACTTCACGATCATGTCGCAGTGGGTGCTCGGCGAGCACTGGAAGACCTCCGACGCCGCCCAGCAGACGGAATTCGTCGAACAGTTCCGCCGCCTGCTGGTGCGCACCTACGCCACGGCGCTGCTCGAATACTCCGACCAGCAGATCGAATACCCGGCCAACGCGGCGTCACACAACCCGAAGACCTCCGTCGTCAAGCAGGACATCCGGCAGCCCGGCGGCAGCATTCTGCCAGTGGTCTATCGCCTGCATAACAAGAGCGGCGACTGGAAGGTGTTCGACGTGTCGGTCGATGGCGTGAGCCTCGTGAAGACCTACAAGTCGTCGTTTTCGCAGATCATCACCGAAGGCGGCATCGCGAAGCTGATTGAGAACCTGAAGTCGAAGAACCAGGACCTGGGCCTTTGAGCGCGCGGCTGCCCCGGCGCATGTTCGTGAGCCGCCGATGAATCCGAACCAGATCAAGGCCATGATCGAAGACGGCATCGTCGGTGCCGTGGCGCACGTCGACGGCGACGACGGCGTGCACTTCGCCGCGCGGATCGTCTTCGACGGTTTCCAGGGCCTGTCGGCCGTCAAGCGCCACCAGCTGGTCTACAAGGCGCTCGGCGAACACATGGGACAGGCGATCCACGCCCTGTCGATCCAAACCTACACCAGCGAAGAATGGCAGCGTCAGCAACCGTTCGCGACGCTCTGACGGCAGCCATTCGATGGACAAACTGATCATCCAGGGCGGTTCTCGCCTGCAGGGCGAAATCCGGATTTCCGGCGCCAAGAACGCCGCCTTGCCGATACTCGCCGCGACGCTGCTCGCCAGCACGCCGATGACCGTCGCCAATGTGCCGCACCTGCACGACATCACGACGACGATGGAACTGCTCGGTCGCATGGGACTCGAGCTGACGATCGACGAAAAGATGATGGTGCACGTCGACAGCAGTACGATTCGCGAGTTCTTCGCGCCCTATGAACTCGTCCGCACGATGCGCGCCTCGATACTCGTGCTCGGACCGCTCCTGACGCGCTTCGGACGCGCCGATGTGTCGCTGCCGGGCGGCTGCGCGATCGGATCGCGGCCGGTGAATCTGCATCTCGAAGGCCTGGCGGCCATGGGCGCCGAGCTGACCGTCGATGGCGGCTACATCCGCGCCAGCGCGAAGCGTCTGAAGGGTGTCGACCTGTGGCTGGACCTCGTCACCGTCACCGGCACCGAAAACCTGATGATGGCGGCGACGATGGCCAAGGGCGTCACCGTGATCCGTAACGCGGCGCGCGAGCCGGAAGTCGTCGACCTTGCGCACTGCCTGCTGAGCATGGGCGCGAAGATCGAAGGTGCCGGCACCGACACGATTCGCATCGAAGGCGTCGACGAGCTGTCCGGTACGCACTATGAAATCCTGCCCGACCGCATCGAAACCGGCACCTACCTGGTGGCCGCGGCGATGACGGGCGGTCATGTGAAACTGAAGAATACGCGGCCGAACCTGCTCGAGGCGGTGCTGGCGAAACTGCACGAATCCGGCGCCGAGATCACCTCCGGCGAGAACTGGATCGAACTGCAGATGCACGGGCGCCGGCCGAAGGCCGTCAGCTTGCACACCTCGCCGTATCCGGGGTTCCCGACCGACATGCAGGCCCAGTTCACCGCCCTGAACGCCATGGCCGAGGGCACGGGCGTGATCACCGAATCGGTGTTCGAAAACCGCCTGATGCACGTGCTCGAACTGCAGCGCATGGGCGCGGACATCAAGATCGAGGGCAACACCACGATCACGACCGGTGTCGAGAAGCTCAAGAGCGCGCCGCTGATGGCCACCGACCTGCGCGCCTCAGCGAGCCTCGTGCTGGCCGGCCTCGTCGCCGAGGGCGCGACCGAAGTCGACCGGATTTACCATATCGACCGCGGCTACGAGACGATCGAAGAGAAGCTGTCGAACCTCGGCGCCCAGATCCGGCGCGTGCCGGCCTGAACCGGCGGCCGCCCGGCCGACGTACCAGCGGCATCCGTCCTGCGGACTGAGTCAGCATGAACCCAGCACCCGACAGCGAACAGCTCGTCATTGCCGTCTCCAAAGGCCGCATCTTCAAGGATGCGATGCCGCTGCTCGAGCGCGTCGGCGTGCGGCCCACCGACGATCCGGACGTGTCCCGCAAGCTGATCCTCGACACCACCGATCCCGCCATCAAGCTGGTGATCATCCGGGCCAGCGACGTGCCGACCTATGTCGAATATGGCGCGGCCGACATCGGCATCGCCGGCAAGGACGTGCTGCTCGAGTACGAGGGTGACGGTTACTACGAGCCGCTCGACCTGCAGATTGCGCGCTGCCGGTTGATGGTGGCAGGCCCCGATCACGAGCGATTGCCGCCGACCCGCCTGCGCGTGGCGACCAAGTACCCGGCCATCACGCGGCGCTACTTCGCCGAGAAGGGCGTGCAGATCGAGGTCATCAAGCTGTATGGCTCGATGGAGCTCGCGCCGCTGGTCGGGCTCGCCGATCGCATCGTGGACCTCGTCGATACCGGCAACACCCTCAGGGCCAACGGGCTCAAGCCGCTCGAACACATCTGCGACGTCAGCTCGCGACTGATCGTCAACAAGGCCGCGCTGAAGACCAAGCACGCGCGCGTCACCGGACTCGTGCGCCAGCTGGCCGCGGCGGTCGGCGCCAGCTCGCCGTGGGGCGCGTCATGAGTGCGCGCATCGCCCGGCTGTCGACCGTCGAGCCCGATTTCGATGCCCGATTGTCGGCACTGCTCGCCTACGACGAAGAATCCTCGGCGAACGTCCACGACACGGTGCGCGAGATCCTGCGCGCGGTGCGACTCGAGGGTGACGTGGCGTTGCTGCGCTACACGAACCAGTTCGACCGGCGCCAGGAAACAGACGTGGCGGCGCTCGAGATCACGGGCCTCGCGGCCTATGCCGAGGCGATCGACCCGGCGCTGCGGCACGCGCTCGAAGAAGCCGCCGCCGGCATCCGGGATTACCACGCGCGGCAGGTCCAGGCGTCGTGGGAATACGTCGACGGCGAAGGCACCACGCTGGGGCAGAAGGTCACGCCGCTCGATCGCGCCGGCATCTATGTGCCGGGCGGCAAGGCCGCCTATCCGTCCTCGGTGCTGATGAACGCGATTCCGGCGAAAGTCGCCGGCGTCGGTGAAATCATCATGGTCGTGCCGGCGCCGCAGGGTCATCTCGAGCCGGTGGTGCTCGCGGCCGCTCACATTGCGGGCGTCGACCGCGTGTTCTCGATTGGCGGCGCGCAGGCCGTCGCCGCGCTGGCCTATGGCACGGCGCTGGTCCCGGCGGTCGACAAGATCGTCGGCCCCGGCAACATCTACGTGGCCACCGCGAAGTCGATGGTGTTCGGCAAGGTCGGCATCGACATGATCGCCGGACCGTCGGAAATCCTGGTGATCTGCGACGGTGCGACCGATCCCGACTGGGTCGCGATGGATCTGTTCTCCCAGGCCGAGCACGACGAACAGGCGCAGGCGATCCTGCTCGCGCCGGGCGCGGACTACCTCGACCGGGTGGCCGCGAGCATCGAACGCCTGCTGCCGCAGATGTCGCGCGCGTCGATCATCGACACGGCGCTGGCGACGCGCGGCGCGCTGATCGAGGTGCGTTCCCTGGAAGAGGCCGCCGCACTGGCGAACCGCATTGCGCCTGAGCACCTGGAATTGTCCGTGGCCGACCCGCGCGCGCTGATGGCGAAGATCCGCCATGCGGGGGCATTTTTTCTCGGCCGCTACGCCGCCGAGCCGCTCGGCGATTACTGCGCGGGGCCGAATCACGTATTGCCAACGGCGGGCACGGCGCGCTTTTCGTCGCCGCTCGGCGTATACGATTTCCAGAAGCGTTCGTCGATCATCGAGGTCGGGGTGGCGGGCGCCGCGCGCCTTGGCCGGGTCGCCTCTGCGCTTGCCCGCGCCGAGGGCCTCACGGCCCATGCGCGCTCGGCTGAACTGAGGAATGAAAAGCCGGCCTGATCGCGCGCGCCGGCCGTTCGACGCACGGTCAGGCGCAGCCTTCCGCCGCAAAGTTGGTTATACTCGCGCGGTCTCGGCCCGACTTGTTTCTCGACGTTTCGGCACTCAGCCACGAAGCCGAGCATGCGTCGCGGCAGCCGCGATTTGAGCAGAGGGTGTCCCGATCCGACATCCTCGACCGACCGCCTTTCGGCTGGTCGGCGTCCAGATACAGGAGATTTTGTTAATCATGAGCGACGACGCCGTCGATACCCGCAGACGCCGCTTCCTGACCGGCACGACAGTGGTCATTGGAGGCATAGGCGCCGCTTTCGCAGCGGTGCCTTTCGTGTCTTCCTTCCAGCCGAGCGCCAAGGCAAAAGCCATCGGTGCGCCGGTCGAGGTGGACGTGAGCAAACTCGAACCGGGCCAACGCATCATCCAGAAGTGGCGCGGCAAACCGGTGTGGGTCGTGCGTCGTACGCCTGAAATGATCGAAGACCTCAAGAGCCTCGACGGCGGCGCGCTGCGCGATCCCGAATCCGCGGAGTCGGTGCAGCCGGAATACGCGAAGAACGCGTGGCGCTCCGACAAGCCCGAGTTCCTGGTGCTCGTCGGCGTCTGCACGCACCTGGGTTGCTCGCCGAGCTTCGTACCGGAACTGAGCGCCGCGGGCGTCAAGCAGCCGTGGAAGGGCGGTTTCTTCTGCCCCTGCCATGGTTCGCAGTTCGACCTGGCCGGACGCGTGTACTCGGGCGTGCCGGCACCGACGAACATGGACGTGCCGCCTTACCGCTTCGTCAATGACACCAAGATTGTCGTCGGTGAAGACAAAGGAGACGCCGCATGAACGCTATCGTGCGCCAACTCACCGGCCTGCGTGACTGGGTCGACGACCGCTTCCCGCTGATGTCCCTGTGGAATGACCACATGGGCCAGTACTACGCGCCGAAGAACTTCAATTTCTGGTACTACTTCGGCGTCTTTTCGCTCGTCACCTTCGTGATCCAGATCCTCACCGGCATCTGGCTCGTGATGAACTACAAGCCCGATGGCGCGACCGCGTTCGCCTCGGTCGAGTACATCATGCGCGACGTCGAATGGGGCTGGCTCATTCGATACATGCATTCGACGGGCGCCTCGGCGTTCTTCATCGTGATCTATCTCCACATGTTCAGGGGCATGCTCTACGGCTCGTACAAACAGCCGCGGGAGCTGATCTGGATCCTCGGCATGCTGTTGTACCTCTCGCTGATGGCCGAAGCCTTCATGGGCTACCTGCTGCCGTGGGGTCAGATGTCATTCTGGGGCGCACAGGTGATCATTTCGCTGTTCGGCGCCATCCCGATGATCGGCGAAACCCTGACG
This sequence comes from Gammaproteobacteria bacterium Ga0077536, assembly GCA_001464935.1. Classification (GTDB taxonomy): domain Bacteria; phylum Pseudomonadota; class Gammaproteobacteria. Next base: position 51,122 of record LNEL01000055.1, on the reverse strand, counting down.
GAATGGATACGTGGCGATTACGTGGTGTCGGACATCACGCTGAACCGCTTCTTCTCGCTGCATGTCATCGCGCTGCCGTTCGCGATTGCCGGGCTCGTGCTGCTGCACATCATTGCGCTGCACGAAGTCGGCTCGAACAACCCGGACGGGGTCGAGATCAAGAAGACGAAGGGCGCTGACGGCAAGCCGCTCGACGGTATCCCGTTCCACCCGTATTACTCGGTCAAGGACTTCGCGGGCATCATCGTGTTCCTGATGCTGTTCTCCGCGGTGGTGTTCTTCGCGCCGGAAATGGGCGGGTACTTCCTCGAGGCGAACAACTTCATTCCGGCGAACCCGATGCAGACACCTCTGCACATCGCGCCGGTGTGGTACTTCACGCCGTACTACTCGATTCTGCGGGCGAACACGATCAACTTCTTCTTCATCGACGCGAAGCTGTGGGGTGTGATCTTCATGGGCCTCGGCGTGATGGCGTTCTTCTTCCTGCCGTGGCTGGACCGCAGCCCCGTGAAGTCGATTCGCTACCGCGGCGGTCTGTACAAGACGATCCTCGGCATCTTCGTGGTGTGCTTCCTGATCCTCGGGTATCTCGGCCTGCTGCCGCCAACCGAGGGACGGACGCTGGTCGCCCAGATCTGCACCGTGATTTACTTCTTGTTCTTCCTGTTGATGCCCATCTACACGAAGCTCGACAAGACCAAGCCCGTTCCTGACAGGGTGACGACGTGATGCGTACGCTGCTCATCGCCATACTCCTCTGCTGTGTGTCCGTTGCGGCGAATGCCGAGAGCGGCCACGGCGGCCCGAAAATGCTCAACGCCAATGTCGATCTCGGCAACACCGAGTCTCTGCAACGTGGCGCGAAGCTGTTCGTCAACTACTGCGTGAGCTGCCACTCGGCGAACTACATGCGTTATGGCCGCGTCGCGGCGGATCTCGGGATCCCCGAGGACGTCATGAAGGCCAACATGATGTTCACCACCGACAAGATCGGCGAGCCGATGCAAATCGCGATGAAGCCGACCGACGCGGAAGCCTGGTTCGGCGTGACGCCACCAGACCTCTCGGTGGTGGCGCGTTCGCGCGGACCTGACTGGCTGTTCAGCTTCCTGAACGGCTTCTATCTCGATCCCGCGAAGCCGACCGGCGTGAACAACATCTACTTCCCGAGCACCGCGATGCCGCACGTGCTGGCTGAGCTGCAGGGCCTGAACCGGGCGGTGTTCGAAACCGAAACGCAGCACGATGTCGAAGTACAGGTGTTCAAGCAGTTCGAGAGCGAGCGGCCCGGCACGCTCGATGACACCGCGTACCGCAAGGCAACGCGCGATCTCGTGAACTTCCTCGTGTACGTCGGCGAACCGGCCAAGCTCGTGCGTTACGCACTGGGCGTCAAGGTCATCGCCTTCCTGCTGGTCCTGTGGATTGTCGCTTACGCCCTGAAACGCGAGTACTGGAAAGACGTGCATTGACATGTCGTCACTGGTGAACCGTCGGTCGGTCATGACGCTCTATGCGGACGCGGCCGACCCGATAGCTCACGCAGTGCGTATTGTCCTCGCCGAGAAGGACGTCAACGTGGAGATCTCCTTCGTCACGGAAGAGACGAAGCCGGAAGATCTCCACGACCTCAATCCCTACCACACGATTCTGACCCTCGTCGACCGTGAGCTGGTGCTCTACGACGCCCAGATCATGCTCGAGTATCTCGACGAGCGTTACCCGCATCCGCCGCTGATGCCGGTCGATCCGGTCGGCCGCGCGAACAACCGGCAGATCAGGTATCGCGTGACGCGGGATTTGCTGAATCTCGCGTCGCAGCTCGGGCGTGGAGACGCTACCGCCGCGGCGCAGGCGGAACAGGTGATCCGCGACAATCTCTATGCGATTGCGCCGATCCTGACCCAGCATCCCTATTTCCTCTCCAGCGATTATTCCCTCGTGGACTGCTGCCTCGCCCCGCTGCTGTGGCGCTTGCCGCACTACGGCATCAAGCTCACGCCGCAGGCCAGGCCGCTGCTGAAGTACGCCGAAACGCTGTTCGCCAGAGAGGCCTTTCGGGCCAGCCTCACGGCGGTTGAACGGGACATGCGCCACTGAGGGCCGCCCCAGCCATGACGATGCCGCTGTCATCACTGCGGGAGATCAAGCACCCGTGACCTCGAGCAAGCCCTACCTGATTCGTGCGCTGTACGACTGGATCGTCGAGAACGGCTGCACGCCGCATCTGCTCGTCGAAACCCGGGACGAGCGCGTGCGTGTACCGACGCAGTACGTGAAGGATGGCTCGATCGTGCTCAACATCGCCCCTGGCGCGGTGCGCGATCTGCAGCTCGGCAACGACTTCATCTCGTTCAATGCACGCTTCGGCGGCGTCGCTCACGACGTGATTTTTCCGGTCAGCGCCGCGCGCATGATCTATGCGCGGGAGAATGGGCAGGGGATGTCCTTGCCCGAGGAGCAGACGGATTCCGGCCCCGACAAGAGCCCGCCACCGCCGCCCTCGACACCGGGCGCGGGCGGTGGCCGTCCGCAACTGCGGCGAGTCAAATAGGCTCCGCCGCAGCGACGTCTCAGGTCGTCGGCGGTTCGAACAGCTTCACGACCTTGCGCACGCCGGACACACCGGCCACCACTTCGGCCACCGCATCGCCCGTCGGCTGATCGAGCAGCCCCATCAGGAACACGACGCCGTCCTCGGTCACGACTTTGACGTCGGACGAGCTCAGATCCTTGATCGTGAACAGCTTGGTCTTGACCTTCGTCGTCAGCAACGCATCGTTCGAGCGCTGCACGGCCGTGATCGGACTGCCGATCACGACCTCGTTGTAGACGTGACGCACCTTGGCAATTCGCGAGACGTATTCGACCGCTCGCTTGCGCAGGTCTTCCGTCGGCGCCTGGCCAGTCACCAGCACGATCTGGTTGTAGCTGGTCACGCTGAGTCGCGTCTGCTGGGCCAGCGCGGCGTCCGCCTTGAAGAAATCGGACGCCCGGCCCTCGATGACCTGGTCTTCGATGACCGTGCCGGTGGTGCGTTGATCGTTGGTCACGACCGCCGTGGTGGCTGCGCCGCCCGCCACGAGCGGTGCGCAGCCCTGCAGTGCGAGGGCCGGGGCGAGCGCCGCCGCCAGGAACAGGATTCGTCGCTTCATCATGAAGTGCCTCTCTCGAGATGATCCAGTAAATGCCCGTCGATCAGATCGCACAGGCAATGGGTGATTGTCAGGTGGACTTCCTGAATACGAGCTGTCTGGTCGCTGGGCACGCGCACTTCGACGTCGCGCGCGCGCAGTCCTGCCGCGGCGGCGCCGCCGTCGCGACCACTGATGAGCAGGACGATCATGTCGCGTTCGTGCGCGGCCTCAATCGCGCGCACGATGTTCGGTGAGCGGCCGCTCGTCGAATAGGCCAGCAGGATGTCTCCGGGTTTGCCGAGCGCGCGGACCTGCTTCGAAAAGATGTCGGCGAAGTCGTAGTCGTTGCCAATCGAGGTGATCGTCGAGGCGTCGGTGGTCAGGGCCATGGCCGGCAGGCCCGGCCGTTCCCGCTCGAAGCGGTTCAGCATTTCGGATGAGAAGTGTTGGGCATCCGCTGCCGATCCGCCATTGCCGCAGCAGAGCACCTTGTTGCCGGTGGCGAGCGCGTCGATCACGACGCCGGCTGCGCGCGCGATGACGCCCGGCAGCTCGCGCGCGCAGATCGTCTTCAACGCAAGGCCGTCGTGGAAAATACGGGAAACGCGTTCGCTGGCCTGATTCATGCGCTCTCGGCTGGTCAGTGGGGTGGGCGTCCGAATTATGCAGAAAACGCGTCTTTTATCCAGTCGAAGCGCAGCGCATCGCCATCGCCCTCGATGGCGATGGCGTCGAAACGGCAAGGTTTGGTCGCGAATTCGGGGTGGGTCTGCAGGAATGCGGCCGCGGTGGTTGCTATGCGCCGCTGCTTGGCGGGCGTGATGGTCTCGAGTGGTGACACCAGCGCGCCGCGCGCGCGGTAGCGCACTTCGACGAACGCGAGCGTGCCGCGGTCGCTCATCACCAGATCGATTTCGCCCGCCCGGCAGCGGAAATTCTTCGCCACCGTGCGCAGTCCCTGGTCCAGCAGAAAATGTTCCGCAGCCTCCTCGTAGCGTCTGCCGCGGGCAACCGTGCTGGTGTTGCCGGCGGTCACGGGGTGGCTTGGTTGAGCAGCCGTGGACTGCCGCCGGCGAATTGCGCCCACGTCAGATTGCGTCTGACCAGGCCTGCCCCGTCGATATACAGCTGTCCGGTGGCGCCGGTGACGCGCATGCCGGGTTGCGAACGCATCTGCCCGAGGTACGGAATGATGCGAAACGCATCCGCTCCGAACGCAAAGAAACGCAGCGTGCTCGTGCTGCCTCGCCAATGGCTCCAGTAGACGTTTTTCAGCGTCTGATCGCCGGTGCCGAGGATCCACGGTGAATCGCCGAACATCACGCCGTTCAGATCCTGGTCCGCACCTGGATTGCGCGTGCCGCCATAGACATGCGAGGTGGCGTAGATGGGCAGGTTGTCGGCCCCGAGGAAACGGAACTGCGGCAGGATCTGGCGCGCCTCGACGGGTGGCGCGCTGAGCATGATGCCGTCGACGTCGTCGCGGCGGCGCGGCTCGGCAATCAGCGAGCGTCGCAACAGTCGGCGCAGCGCACCGGCTCGCGCTTCGCTCTGCTGGAGGCCGAACGTCTGGCGCACCGCGGTGGCATAGGCGGTGACACTGCTGTTGAACCGGACATCCTCGACGACTGTCCCGCCGAGTTCCTGCCAGCGCTGCGAGAAGGCTGCGGCGAGGCGTTCGCCGAGTTCGTTGGACGGCACCATGGCGATCATGCGCCGACGCCCGTCCTGCCACGCCCGCTCCGCGGCGTCGATGGCCTCGTCTTCGGGTCGCAGCCCGAACTGGAACAGGCGACCGTTCGCCGCAGGCGTTTGGCCGGCGGTGTTCAGCGCGAGCATCGGCACCGGTGGCTCGCCGGCTGCGAGCAGGGCTTCGAGTGCGTCCTTCTCGAGCGGACCCACGATGAAGTTCGCGCCTTCGGCGACGGCACTTTTCATCGTGGCGACGACGTTCGATGCGTTGACGTCGAGCACCACGATGTCCGGCGCGGGATTCATCGCGCCGCTGAAGCGCATCGCGATGAAACCGTCCCGGATCGCGTGTCCGATGCCGGCCAGCGGGCCCTGCAGCGGCAGCAGCAGGGCAATCTTCGACGGTGGCGCCGCCGCTTCCTCGGCGCGTTCCAGCAACTCTGCAATCAGCAGGGTTTGCGCGGGATGCTGCGGATGGCTCGCCTGCCAGCCCGCGATCGCCGTCGCGAACGCTGGCGGGTCGTAAGCGTGCGCCTGATTGATCTCGGCGAGTTGCACCCAGCCTGCGGCGTGCGGCGCGTCAGGCGGCAGCGTGTCCTTCACATTGGCCACACCCGCGGCCATCAGCGCGTCCCAGATCGCGTGGCTGAGTTCGCCGCGACGCCCCTCGGGCATCGGAGCGGTTTCGGCCGCCATCAGGTTCTGCACGGCCGGCGCGGCTTCGCCGCGCGCGAGCTGGGCTCGCCCGAGCGTGCGCAGGTACAGCCCGCGCTGGTACGGCGTGAACGCAGCCTGGGTCAGCGCGGAGAGCTGGGTCGACGCGCCGGCAGCGTCGCCCGCTTCGAGTAGCGCGCCCGCGACGGCGAGCGTGCGCAGGGCTTCCGCTGTCGGCTCCGCGAGCGTAGTGTCGGGCACGAGACCGGCGATATCCTGACGCAGATCGAATCTGATCAGTGCGGCCTGCAGGCGCAGCTCGGTGGCGGCTGGTTCCTGCGCGCCCGCCGCGAGTGTCGCGAACGCGTTGCCGGCGGCCTCGAACTGGCCGGCCGTGACCTGTTGCTCGGCCAGCTGGCGCGGATTGGGCGCTGGCGCAGGGGCCGTCGATGGCGTGAGTTGTGGTTGGGCGCAACCGGTTGCGATAATCACCACGCCTGCCAGGCAGGTTCGCCACAGGCGCTTCACGGCCCACATCCTTGCTGTCATGTGCTAAATCAATGCAGATTCCCGACAGCAGTGTACCAATCGAGCGGCCCTGCTTATACCTCGTTGCAACGCCGATCGGGAACCTCGCCGATGTCACGCTGCGCGCGCTTGCAACCCTCGCTGCCTGCGATCTGGTGCTGGCCGAAGACACGCGCATGACGCGCCGGTTACTCGACCACTACGCGATCGACAAGCCGCTCACGGCGGTGCACGAACACAACGAACGCGACATTGCCACGCGGCTGGTGCGCCGCCTCGTCGACGACCGGCTGGCCGCCGCCCTCGTTTCCGACGCCGGCACGCCGCTGATCTCCGATCCCGGTTACCCGCTGATGCAGGCGGCGCTCGAGGCTGCGCTGCCGGTGCGGGCCGTGCCGGGGCCGAGCTCGGTGCTCGCAGCACTGTGTGTGTCCGGCCTGCCGAGCGATCGCTTTGCGTTCGAGGGCTTTCTGCCGACAAAAGACCAGGCTGCGCGCACCGCGCTCGCTGCACGCGCGCAGGAAGAGCGCACGCTCGTGTTCTTCGAGGCACCGCGCCGAATCAAACGCACGCTCGCGCTGCTGCAGGACACGCTGGGGTCGACGCGGCGGGTTGCAGTGGCGCGCGAGCTGACCAAGCTCCACGAGCAGGTGTATCGCGGCGAAGTCGCCGCGGTGGCGGCCATGATCGACGACGATGCCTATGGCAGTACTGGCGAATTCGTCATCGTGGTGGCTCCGGCTCCGCCGCAGCCGCTCGGCGAAACGCAGATTCGCACGATGCTCACAGCGCTCGCGCCGCACCTGCCGCGCAGTCGCGCCGTGGAGGTCACGACGAGCGTACTGGGGTGTCCGCGCAACGAGGTGTATCGAATCGCGTTGAGCCTGACCGAGGCTTTCGCCGACGGTTGAGCTTGGCGAATCGCACGCACGCAGGGATACTGAAGAAGACGAGTCGGCTGGACGGTCGCTGGTCACCCGTTTACGGGTGGCTGGAGGAAAGTCCGGGCTCCATCGGGCAGGGTGCCAGGTAATGCCTGGGGGGCGCGAGCCCACGGAAAGTGCCACAGAAAATATACCGCCGACGATGTCCGCATCGTCTGGTAAGGGTGAAATGGTGCGGTAAGAGCGCACCGCGTCGGTGAAAGCCGATGGCAGGGTAAACCCCACCTGGAGCAAGGCCAAATAGGAAAGCAGGCTGCTTTCGGGCAGTGGAGCGCGGCCCGCGCGAGCTTTCGGGTAGGCTGCTACAGGCGTCCGGCAACGGGCGTCGCAGATGAATGGCCGTCATCCCCGGCAACGGGGCACAGAACCCGGCTTACAGGCCGACTCGTCATTTCGACCCTCCGGCCGGTGTTCGATCATCACCTTCTACATGAGCTTTGCCCCTTATTCCATTGAGGCAATACGCTTTTATTTTTGCGTTTCCCGGCCGGGAGCCCGCTCTCGGTGTCCGTTCCTAAGTCTCTGTTAGATAAGCAGGAATTTCCGTCGCGATCGTGCATTTTCCTTGACACATTTCGACGCCCGTTCGTATAGTGCCCGAGGGTGGGGAAGTGTGGGATAAAGTGGGTTGTAAAGCCCGATTTTTGGCGTCAAAGCACATGTCCTGAGGACAAGTGCCGCCCGAATCGCGCTGCAGCAACCAAGGGATGGGTGCGGCCGCCGTGTTTCGAGGGTTCAGTTCAGTCAGCATCGATGCCAAAGGACGCATGGCCGTCCCTGCGCGTCATCGCGAGCTGCTGGACGCGCGGGGCGTCAACACCCTGATCATGACGCTGAGTCCCTGGGACAGCTGCCTGTGGGCCTATCCGCTGCCCGCCTGGGATGACATCGACGACAAGCTGAACGCCCTGCCCGCGGCGGATGCCGAATCGCGCATGGCGAAGCGGGTGATGCTCGGCCATGCGACCGACTGCGTGCTGGACGCGCAGGGCCGCGTTCTCGTGCCGCAGGAACTGCGCGATCTCGCGGGCATCGCGCGGCGCGCGGTCGTGCTGGGCCAGGGCAACAAGTTCGAAGTGTGGGATGAAGGTGCCTGGGGCCGCCGGCGTGAAGAATGGCTGCAGACTGTCGCGGCCGGGGGCAACCCGTCGTCTGCGATGCTCGCCTCGCTCGCCCTCTGACGGCTGCCGAGTCACGTGCACATCCCGGTCCTGCTGCAAGAAGTGCTCGAGCTGATGCAGCCGCGCGCGGACGGCGTGTATGTCGACTGTACCTTCGGCCGCGGCGGGCACGCGCAGGCAATCCTGCAGCGTCTCGGCGAGGGTGGGCGACTCTATGCGTTCGATCGCGATCAGGCTGCTGCCGACGCCCGGGCCGACCTGCTCGCGGATCCGCGCCTCGCGTTCACGCACGCGGCATTTTCGGGCGCAAAACCGCATCTCGAGCAGGCCGGTGTCTATGGCGGCATCGACGGCATCCTGATGGACCTGGGCGTCTCTTCACCACAACTCGATACCGGCGAACGGGGATTCAGCTTTCAACACGACGGTCCGCTCGACATGCGCATGGATCAGAGCTGCGGCGAAACGGCCGCGGAGTGGCTGGCAGCCGCCTCGCAGTCGGCGATTGAGCGCTGCCTGTTCGACTACGGCGAAGAGCGGCACGCGCGCCGCGTCGCGCGCCGGATCTGCGAAGCCCGCGTGCAGGCCCCTGTCGATACCACGCACAAGCTTGCCGCCCTCGTCGCCGCCGCGGTACCGCGCAGTGGCGAGCGCCTGCATCCGGCGACCCGCACGTTCCAGGCCCTGCGTATCCAGGTCAACGACGAACTGGGTGAACTCACGCGTGCGTTGCCCCTGCTGCGCGACGGGCTCGCGCCGGCCGGTCGCTTCTGCGTCATCTCATTCCATTCGCTGGAAGATCGCATCGTGAAGCGCTACTTCCGCGATTCCGCCCGCCCAATCGACGAGTTTCCCGCGCCGTCGCGGCCGGCGCCGTTCAATCTCGTCACGCGGCGCTCGGTGGTGCCCGGCGACGAAGAATGTGCCGCGAATCCGCGGGCGCGCAGTGCGCGTCTGCGCTGTCTCGAGCGCGCCGCATGAAGAAGCTGCTCGCCCCTGCTGTCCTGTTCGCGCTGATCTTCGTGTCCGCGCTGAACGTGGTCCTGCAGCGAGACAATTCGCGCAGCCTGTTCATCGAACTGCAGGGCCTGCGCAAGGAGAAGGACGATCTCGATCGTGAATGGGGCCAGTTGCTGCTCGAGCAGGGCACCTGGGGCGCGCACGGACGGGTCGAGGATATCGCGCGCAACAAGCTCGACATGACGGTGCCGCGACAGGAACAGATCATCCGGGTGCGGCTGTGAGAGACGACCAGCAGCAATCGCGCCTGCGCCGCATGACGGTGCTGGCCGGCTTCGGCCTGGCGGCCGCGATCCTCGTCTGGCGCGCGGTCGTGCTGCAGTTTTCGGATCGCGAATTCCTGCAGGAGCATGGCGACGCGCGCTACCTCCGCGTGGTGCAGACCGAAGCCCACCGCGGCATGATCACCGACCGCAATCACGAACCGCTCGCCATCAGTACGCCGGTCAGCTCGGTATGGGCCAAGCCCGGCGAGCTTCTGCAGCACCGCAAGCGCTGGCCCGAACTCGCCAAGGTGCTGGACCTTTCGGTCGAACATCTGGAAACGATGCTCGTGCCGCGTCGCAAGCGTGAGTTCGTCTACCTGCGACGCCAGGTCAGCCCCGATGTCGCCGCCGCCGTCGAAGCAGCCAACGTGCCGGGCGTGAACCTCATTGACGAATATCGACGCTACTATCCGGCTGGCGAAGTGACGGGCAACCTGCTCGGCTTCACCAACGTCGACGATCGCGGCCAGGAAGGCATCGAGCTCGCGTTCGATTCGACGCTGCGCGGCACGCCGGGCCTGAATCGGGTGATTCGCGACCGCCTGGGGCGCATCGTCGAACTCGTCGCGCGTGAGCGCCCCGTGCAGCCGGGCCGCGACCTTCCGCTCAGCATCGATCGGCGCCTGCAGTATGTCGCCTATCGCGAACTGAAGAAGGCCGTCACCGAACGCAAGGCCGTCGCCGGGCACATGGTGATCCTCGACGCGCAGACCGGCGAGATCCTCGCGCTCGCCAACCAGCCCTCGTTCAATCCGAACAACCGCGGCGACTACAACGGCGATCATTTCCGCAATCGCGCGGTGACCGATTTGTTCGAGCCCGGGTCGACGCTGAAGCCGTTCACGATTGCGGCGGGCATCGAATCTGGTGCCTACACGCCGACGACGATGATCGAAACCGGTCCCGGGCGCTTCAAGGTGGGTCGCCATATCGTGCGCGACATCCACAACTACGGCACGCTCGATGTCAGCGGCGTGATCGAGAAATCGAGCAATGTGGGCTCGACGAAAATCGCGCTGTCGATGGAGGCGGAGCAGTTCTGGGGCATGTTGAACGGGGTCGGCTTCGGACAGATCACCGGCGTGGAGCTGCCGGGCGAGCCGCAGGGCCGTCTCGCGGAACCGGGGAACTGGCGGCAGATCGAGCAGGCGACGCTTGCGTTCGGCTATGGCCTGTCGGTCACCGCCGTGCAGCTCGCACGCGCTTACGGCGCGCTCGCGAATGGCGGCATGCTGCAGGGCGTGAGCATCCTCAAGCAGGAGCGGCCGGTGCCCGGTGTGCGCGTGATGTCGGAAACAACGGCACATGCGGTGCGCGAGATGTTGCGGCTGGTCGTTGAACGCGGCACCGGCAAAGCGGCCCGCGTCACCGGTTACCAGGTCGGTGGCAAGACCGGCACCGTGCACAAGAATACGGAGGGTGGTTACGCCGAGAAGGAGTACCTGTCGCTGTTCGCGGGCTTCATTCCGGTCAGCGCGCCGCGCCTGATTGGCGTCGTCATCATCGATGGCCCGCAGGGCGCCGAGTACTACGGCGGCCTCGTCGCTGCGCCGGTGTTCGGCGCCGTCATGCACGAAGCCGTGCGCATCCTGAACATCGCGCCCGACGCCGACGTCAATGCCGAAGATCCGACGGTCCGCCTTGCCGGCTGGACGCGTCCCGAAGCGCCCGGCCCGGAGCGGGTGCAATGATGGCGGTGCGCGCCAGCAGTCAGGTGAACCTCGCCGATCTGCTCGCCGGAATGGGGGCCGCCGGCAGCGCGAGCCCGGCCGTCTCGGGGCTCGCGCTCGACAGCCGCGAGGTCCGTCCCGGCGACTGTTTCATCGCGCTGTCCGGTGCGCGCGAGCACGGCATCCGGCACGCGGCCGCCGCGGCCGCCGCAGGCGCTGTTGCGGTGTTGACCGAAGACATCGATGTATTGCCGCGCCTCGGCATTCCCGTGCTGCGCATCGACCATTTGCGCCAGCGGGTCGGTGAGATTGCGGCCCGCTTCTACGGCCAGCCGGCGCAGTCGATGGCGGTGATCGCGGTGACGGGCACCAACGGCAAGACCACCGTGGCCCATCTGTGCGCTGATGCGTTGCGCACGCTGCATGGCAAGAGCGGCTATTTCGGGACCCTGGGCAGCGGCCTGTTCGGCGCGCTCGAGGGCAGCGTCAACACGACGCCCGACCCGCTGCACTTGCAGCGCTCGCTGGCCGGACTGCGTGACGCCGGCTGCGCGCACGTGGCGCTCGAAGCGTCTTCCCACGCGCTCGATCAGGGGCGCCTGAACGGCCTCGACATCGGTGTCGCCGTGTTCACTGGGCTCGGCCACGATCATCTCGACTATCACGGCACGCTCGAGGCCTATGGCCGCGCCAAGCAGCGCCTGTTCGCGCATGCAGGTCTGCACACGGCGGTGATCAACCTCGATGACGGATACGCGCCTGCCATCCTCGCTGCGGTCAAATCCGGTGTACGCGTGCTGACCTACGGCATGCGCCCGTCGGCGGACGTGCAGGCCGTCGCGTTCGACTGCGACGGACGCGGCAGCCGCATCGACGTGCGGTGTCCGGATGGCAGCGTCACGCTCCACAGCGCGCTCGTCGGCGACTTCAACGTGCAGAACCTGCTTGCGGCGCTGGGCGCCCTCATTGCGACTGGTGCGTCGGCGACCGCGGCCGCCGCGGCGTTGTCGACCGCGCGCCCGGTGCGTGGACGCATGGAACTCGCCGCCGCGGCGCCGTGCGTCTATGTCGATTACGCACACTCGCCCGACAGTCTCGAGCGCGTGCTCGCCACCGTGCGCGCACTGACGCGCGGTCGCGTCATCTGCGTGTTCGGCTGCGGCGGCGATCGCGATGCGAGCAAGCGGCCGCTGATGGGAGCGATTGCCGAACGGGACGCCGATTACGTCTTCGTGACGGCCGACAACCCGCGCAGCGAAGGCCCGGCTGCGATCGCCGCACAGATACTCTTGGGCATGCAGGTGCCGACCGGCGGCCACGTGCAGGTCATGCTCGACCGCGCGGCCGCGATTGCGGCGGCTGTCGGTGCTGCCGGCCCTGACGACGCGGTGCTGATCGCAGGCAAGGGACACGAGACGACACAGACGACAGGACAGGAAGCAATGCCGTTCGACGACGTCGCCGTCGTGCGCCGGCTGCTGGGGACGGAACCATGATCGAAGGGAAGCTGCAAGAAGCAGCCAGCGCGACACGCGGCCAGCTGATGGGCGAAGACGCCGCGTTCAGCGGGATCAGCACCGATACGCGATCAATCGCGGCGGGCCAGCTGTTCGTGGCGCTCAAGGGCCAGCGCTATGACGCGCATGACATGCTCGACGCGGCGGTCACCGCCGGCGCCGCAGGCCTGGTCGTGATGCGGCGCGCCAGCGCGCCGACTGCCCAGATCGTCGTCAGCGACACCCGCGCGGCTCTGGGTGATCTCGCGCGCGACTGGCGTCGGCGTGTGCGGATTCCCGTCATCGCCGTCACCGGCAGCAACGGCAAGACGACGACCAAGGAAATGCTGGCCAGCATCCTGCGCACGCAGGGGCCGACGCTGGCGACCGAAGGCAATCTGAACAACGATATCGGCGTGCCGCTGACGTTGTTCCGGCTCGATGCGTCGCACACGCACGCGGTGATCGAGATGGGCGCGAGCCGTCCCGACGACATCGCAGAACTCGTCGACATCGCCGAGCCGACGGTGGCACTGGTGACGATGTGCGGGCCGGCGCATCTCGAAGGGCTGGGCGATCTGGCCGGGGTTGCGGCGGCGAAGGGCAAGGTCTACGCGCGACTGTCGGCGCAGGGCGTGGCGGTGATCAACGCCGACGAACCGTTTGCGGCCCAGTGGCGCAAGACCGCCGGTGCGGCTCGCGTGCTGACGTTCGGGCTGTCCGCGCCGGCTGAGGTGAGCGCGACGGACATCCAGTGTGGCGCCATCGGGGCTGGCACGACTTTCACGCTGATCGCAGGCGACGAACGCTGCGCGGTACACACCCCGTTCGATGGTCTGCACAACGTGCGCAATGCGCTCGCCGCCGCGGCCGCCGCGCTCGCCGTCGGCACGCCGCTCGCGGCGATCGCCGCCGGACTCGCGGGCGCGAACCGGGTCAAGGGCCGGCTCAATCTCAAGCGCTCGCGCGGCGGCATGCAGCTGATCGACGATTCCTACAACGCGAACCCGGCGTCGCTGTCCGCAGCGCTGGCGCTGCTCGCGCAGCAGCCGAACGCGCGCTGGCTGGTCTTCGGTGACATGGGCGAACTCGGCGCCGGCGCGCTCGCGGCGCATCGCGAAGTCGGACTCGAAGCGCGGCGCGCCGGGGTCGACCGCCTGTTCGGCATCGGCCCCCAGGCGCGGGCCGCGATCGATGCCTTCGGCGCCGGCGGCGCCTGGTATCCGGATGCGCAAGCCGCGCTCGCCGAGCTGTCGCTGCTCGACGGTGCGGACGCCACGGTGCTGGTCAAGGGCTCGCGCTTCATGCAGCTCGATCGCGTCGTCGACGGTCTCGTCGCCGCGGAGCAGGCCGGAGGAAAGCCCTGATGCTGATGGAGCTGGCGGAACTGCTCGCCCAGTACAACTCGGGCTTTCGAGTGTTCCAGTACCTGACGCTGCGCACGATTCTCGGCGCGCTGACGGCGCTATTCATCGCGCTGCTGATCGGCCCGCACATGATCCGGCGGCTGACCTTGCGCCAGATCGGCCAGACCGTGCGCGATGACGGCCCGCAGTCGCATCTGTCGAAAGCCGGTACCCCGACGATGGGCGGGGCGCTGATTCTGTTGTCGATCGTCGTCAGCTCCGTGCTGTGGGGCGATCTCGGCAACCGCTTTCTGTGGGTTGCGATGCTGACGACGCTGGCCTTTGGTGTCGTCGGCTGGGTCGATGACTACCTCAAACTCTCGCGCAAGAACCCCAAGGGTCTGGTCGCCCGCAAGAAATACCTCGCCCAGTCGGTCATCGCGCTGGCCGCGGCGCTGTTCATGTACCACAGTGCGAGTTCGCCGGTCGAAACGCAGCTTATCGTGCCGTTCTTCAAGGATGTCGCGATCGAACTCGGCATCGCCTATGTCGCACTGACCTATTTCGTGATCGTGGGCACGAGCAACGCGGTGAACCTGACCGATGGACTCGATGGCCTCGCGATTCTGCCCACGGTGCTGGTGGCCGGCGCGCTCGTCGTCTTCGCCTACGTCAGCGGGAACATCAACTTCGCGCGCTACCTCGCCGTGCCCTATGTCGCCGGCGCCGGCGAAATCTGTGTCTTCTGTGGCGCGATGGTGGGCGCCGGGCTCGGCTTTCTGTGGTTCAACACCTATCCGGCGCAGGTGTTCATGGGCGACATCGGGGCGCTGGCGCTCGGCGCGGCGCTCGGTATCGTGGCCGTCATCGTGCGCCAGGAACTGGTGTTGTTCCTGATGGGCGGCGTGTTCGTCGTCGAGACGGTGTCAGTGATCCTGCAGGTGGGCTCGTTCAAGCTGACGGGGCGGCGAATCTTCCGCATGGCGCCCCTGCATCACCACTTCGAGTTGAAGGGCTGGCCCGAACCGCGCGTGATCGTCCGTTTCTGGATCATCACGGTCGTGCTGGTGCTGGCCGGCCTCGCGACGCTGAAACTGCGCTGATGTCGGCCAGCCACGTCGAGTCTGCGACGAGCACCGGCAACGCCGGGTACGCCGGACAGTCGTGGGCGGTGTTCGGACTGGGCCTGACCGGGCTCTCATGCGCGCGTTTTCTGAGTGCGCGCGGCGCGCGCGTCAGCGTGTTCGATACGCGCGCCGCCCCACCGTCACTGGCGGCTGCGCGCCAGATCGCGCCGCCGGTCGCGCTGCACTGTGGCGACATCGATGGTGAAAGCCTGCGCGGCTATCGCCACATTGCGGTCAGCCCCGGCATCGCGCTCGAGCATCCTGCGCTGGCGCGTGCGCGCGAGGCGGGCGCCGAGATCGTCGGCGATATCGAGTTGTTCGCGCAGAACGTCGCCAGCCCGGTCGTCGCGATCACGGGTTCGAACGGCAAGAGTACGGTGACCACGCTGGTCTGGCGCATCCTCGAGGCCGCCGGTCGCAGCGTTCGCGCTGGCGCGAACCTGGGCACGCCCGCACTCGACCTCGTGTCGTCGCCGGAACCGGACTGTTACGTGCTCGAGCTGTCGAGCTTCCAACTCGATCTGACGACCTCGCTGGCGCCGGCGGTGGCCTGCATTCTGAACATCACGGCCGATCACATCGATCGGCACGGCAGTTTCGAGGCCTATCGCGAAGCGAAGGCGCGCATCCTGCCGCGCGCGCGGCAGGCGGTGCTGAACGCGGATGATCCGGCAGTCGCGTCCCTTGCTGCGCGACTCGACGCGGTGGACTGGATCGCGCCCGACAGCCGCGATCCGGCCCATTACCGGGTGGCCGAGCACGACGGACAGCGCTGGCTGTGGCGCCGCGAGATCCCGTTGCTGCCCGTCAGCGAACTGAAGATTGCCGGCCGTCACAATGAATTCAACGCGCTCGCCGCGATTGCGATCACGGCACTGCTCGGTGTCGACGCCGACGCGCAGCGCCGCGCCCTGCGCGCCTTCGACGGGCTCGCGCATCGTTGCCGTCTCGTCGCCGACGCGCGGGGCGTGCGCTGGTTCAACGATTCGAAGGGCACCAACATCGGCGCGACGATCGCGGCCATCAACGGCCTCGTCACCGACACCACTGCGATCCTGATCGCCGGCGGCCAGGGCAAGGGCGCGGATTTCCGGGAGCTGCGTGCTGCGGTGAACGGCCGCGTGCGCATCGCGGTGCTGATCGGCGAAGACGCGCCGCTGCTGGCGCAGGCCATCGAAGATCTCACGCAGATCCGCCTCGCCGACAGCCTGCAGGAGGCGGTCCGCATCGCCGCGGCCGTTGCCCGCGAGGGTGAAATCGTCCTGCTGAGCCCAGCCTGCGCGAGTCTCGACATGTTCGCCAATTACGAAGAGCGCGGCCGCGTGTTCGAGGATGCCGTGCACGAGGTGGTGGCGTCATGAGCCAGGCACTGCCCCGTGTCGCGCCGCGACGGGCGTCGCCCGTCGAAGGACCCTTCGACTTCTGGTTGATCGTGGCGATTGCCGCGCTGGCGTCGCTCGGCCTCATCATGGTGGCGTCGGCGTCGATTTCCATCGCCTCGCGCAACCAGGTGCACGAGCTCTACTACTTCTGGCGCCAGCTCGGCGCCTTCGCGCTTGGCGGCGGCATCGGCTACTGGATTTTCACGGTGCCGCTCGACCGCTGGCAGCGGTATAGCGCGGTGGGCCTCATCATCGGCGTGCTGATGCTGATCGCGGTGCTGATTCCGGGCCTCGGGCACGAGGTGAACGGCAGCATGCGCTGGCTCAATACCGGTCTGTTCACGATTCAGGCCTCCGAGCCGGTCAAGCTGGCCGTGATCATCTACGTGGCCGGTTATCTCGTGCGCCATCAGGCCCAGGTGCAACGCGACTTCATCGGCTTCATCAAGCCGGTGCTGGTGCTGACGGTGGTGGCCGGGCTGCTGTTGCTGGAGCCCGACTTCGGCGCGGCAACGGTGCTGTTCGCAACGACGCTCGGCATGCTGTTCATGGGCGGTGTGCCGGTGCTGCGTTTCCTGTCATGGGGCATGGCGGCGCTCGTGATGCTGGCGTCGCTGGCGATGCTCGCGCCTTACCGCATGCAGCGCCTGCTGACCTTCCGCGACCCGTGGTCGGATCCGTTCGACACGGGCTTTCAGCTGACGCAGGCCCTGATCGCGTTCGGGCGCGGTGAATGGCTCGGTGTCGGACTCGGCAACAGCGTGCAGAAACTGTTCTATCTGCCCGAGGTGCATACCGACTTCATCTTCGCCGTGGTCGGCGAAGAACTCGGACTGGTCGGCACGGTGTCGGTGATCGGGCTGTTCGTGTTCCTGGTCTGGCGCATCCTGCAGGTCGGCGGCCAGGCCGAGCAGGCCGGGCTCAGGTTCGGCGCGAACCTGGCCTACGGTGTGGCGCTGCTGATCGGACTCGAAGCCTTCGTCAACATCGGGGTGAACATGGGCATCCTGCCGACGAAGGGTCTGACCTTGCCGCTGATCAGTTACGGCAGCAACAGCACCGTGATGCTGTGCTGCGCGCTCGCGTTCGTGTTTCGCGTGGCCTACGAAACGCATCCGCCGCGTCGCGTGCCCGCGACGCCGGCCGCGGCACCCGCCGCGCAGGTGCACGATGAATAGCAGCGTGATGATCCTGGCCGGCGGTACCGGCGGCCACATCTACCCGGCGCTCGCCGTGGCCGAGCGGCTGCGCGAACACGGTGTCGCGCTGAGCTGGCTGGGCAGTGCGCAGGGCATGGAAGCCGGCATCGTGCCGCGACACGACATTCCGTTCAGCGCGGTGAAGGTCGCGGGGCTGCGCGGCCGTGGTGCTCTTGGCTGGTTGTTCGCGCCGTTCATGGTCGGGCTCGCGACATGGCAGACCGTGCGCGTCCTGCTCGCCGTGCAGCCGAACGTGGTGCTCGGCATGGGTGGCTTCGTAAGTGGGCCGGGCGGACTCGCCGCCTGGCTGTGCCGTCGGCCACTCGTGATCCACGAACAGAACGCGATCCCGGGGTTCACGAACCGGCTGCTCAGCAGGATCGCGACCCGCATCCTGCAGGCCTATCCG
Source organism: Gammaproteobacteria bacterium Ga0077536 (assembly GCA_001464935.1). Lineage (GTDB taxonomy): Bacteria > Pseudomonadota > Gammaproteobacteria. Next base: position 33,128 of record LNEL01000055.1, on the reverse strand, counting down.
GGAAGCTTCCCGGTGAGCGTCAATGCGCTCGTCACCGGCAATCCCGTGCGCGAAAGCATTGCCGGCATCGAGGCGCCGGCCGCGCGCGCCCGCGAGTCCGGGCCCGTGCGCGTGCTGGTGATAGGTGGCAGCCGCGGCGCGCGCAGCCTCAATCGCGAGGTGCCGGCCGCGATCGCCGGCCTGCACGGGGTCGAGGTCGAAGTCTGGCACCAGACGGGCACGGCCGATCGCGACACGACCGAGGCCGCCTATCGCGGCCATGCGCTCAGCGCGCGCGTTGCGCCCTTCATCGACGACATGACGACCGCCTACCGCTGGGCCGATCTCGTGATCTGTCGCGCCGGCGCGATGACGATCGCGGAGCTGGCCGCCGCCGGCGTCGCGTCCATCCTCGTGCCTTTCCCGCATGCGGTGGACGATCACCAGACGGCAAACGCGCGCTATCTCGCCGCTGCGGGTGCCGCCCGTCTGCTGCCCGACAGCGCGCTCGCCACCGATCTGCTGCCGCTGCTGCAGACCCTGGTCCGCGATCGCGCGGGCCTGCTCGACATGGCCTTGCGTGCACGCGCCGCTGCGCTGCCCGATGCCGCGACCACGGTCGCGCGCCAGTGCCTGGAGCTGATGCATGTTCAAAGCTGACGACCTCCCGATGCACAACGTGCACCGCATCCATTTCGTCGGGATCGGTGGCGCCGGCATGAGCGGCATCGCCGAAGTCCTGTCGAACCTCGGGTACACCGTCTCGGGTTCCGATCAGGGGCCGAACCGGATGACCGAGCAGCTGGCGCGGCTCGGCGTGCGCATCTGCGTCGGGCATCGCGCGGAGAACGTCGCGGATGCCGATGTCGTCGTCTACTCGAGCGCCATTCCGCCGGACAACGCCGAACTGGCGGCGGCGCGCGCGCGTCGCGTGCCCATCGTGCCGCGGGCGGAAATGCTCGCCGAGCTGATGCGTTTCCGGCGCGGGATCGCCATCGCTGGCACCCACGGCAAGACCACGACGACCAGCCTGGTGGCGAGCGTGCTCGCCGAAGGCGGTCTCGATCCGACGTTCGTGATCGGCGGGCTGCTGCACAGCGTCGATTCGCACGCGAAGCTCGGCACCGGCAAGTATCTCGTCGCAGAGGCTGACGAGAGCGATGCGTCGTTCCTGTTGCTGAACCCGCTGATCGCCGTGCTCACCAACATCGATGCCGATCACATGCAGACCTACGACATGGACTTCGAGCGTCTGCGCGGCAGCTTTCGCGACTTCTTCCGGCGCCTGCCGTTCTACGGGGTCGCGGTGATCTGTGCCGATGATCCGCAGGCGGTGTCGCTGATCGGCGATCTGCATACGCGCGTGATCACCTACGGTCACGACAATGACGCGGATATCCGAGGTCACGATGTCGAACTGAAGGGCACGACATCGCGCTTTCGGGCCACGCGGCGCGCGCGCGGCGACACGATATCTGTCACGCTGAACATGCCCGGTCGGCACAACGCGCTGAACGCGCTGGCCGCGATCGCGGTCGCAGGCGAAGTCGGCATTCCCGATGACGCCGTGCTGCGCGCACTGGCCAACTTCCAGGGAGTCGGTCGGCGCTGCCAGCTGCGCGGCGAGGCCCGGATCGGCGAGGCGCTGGTGACGGTGATCGACGACTACGGCCACCATCCGCGCGAGATCGCGGCCATGGTCAGGACCGCGCGCGAGGGCTGGCCCGGGCGCCGCCTCGTCGTGGCGTTCCAGCCACATCGCTACTCACGCACGCGCGATCTGTTCGAGGACTTCGTCGAAGTGCTGTCGACGGTGGACGTGCTGCTGGTGCTCGACATCTACAGCGCCGGCGAGAAGCCGATTCCGGGTGCCGACGCCCGCGACCTGTGCCGATCGATCCGGGCCCGCGGCAAGGTCGATCCGATCTTCGTCTCGGGACCGGACAAGGTGCTCGAGGTGCTGGCCGGCGTGACGCAGGACGAGGACCTGGTGATGCTGCTCGGCGCGGGCAGCATCGGACGGATTGCCGAAGGCATGAGCTACATCGGAACGCGCGAGTGACGCAATGAGGTCAACGCCAGTGCGCAAGGACGACATGACGGCAGTGCAGAGCGAAGCGGCGGGCTGGTTCGGCGCCCTTGCGGTGCGCGGCCGTCGCCGGGTGTTCGAGCCGATGAGCCAGCATTGCAGCTGGCGCGCCGGCGGCACCGCCGACCGCTTTTTCGAACCCGACGATATCGAGGATCTCCAGGTCTTCATGCGCGCGTTGCCGCCGGGCGAACCTTTGACGTGGATAGGCCTCGGCAGCAACCTGCTCGTGCGCGACGGCGGCCTGCGCGGCACCGTGATCCTGACCGGCCGCGGTCTGGCGCAGCTGAGCTGGGTCGATCGCAATACCCTGCGCGCAGGCGCGGGCACGGCCTGCGCGAAGGCGGCGAAGGTCGCGGCGAAAGCCGGCTTCACCGGGGGCGAATTCCTCGCCGGCATTCCGGGCACGATAGGCGGCGCGCTGGCGATGAACGCGGGGGCTTTCGGGCATGAGATCTGGCCGCTGGTGGTGGCCGTCGAAACCATCGATCGCAGCGGTACGCTGCGGCGGCGCGAGGCGGGCGAGTACACCTGGTCGTATCGGCACGTCGACAGGCCGGCCGAGGAGTGGTTCGTCGGCGGCGAGCTGCGCTTCAAGGACGGCGAGGACGGCGTAGCCGCGGGTCGCATTCGCGCGCTGTTGAACCTGCGCAGCGAAACCCAGCCGCTCGGGCTGCCGAGCTGCGGCTCGGTGTTCAAGAATCCGCCCGGCAATTTCGCCGGCCGCCTGGTCGAGGCGGCGGGCATGAAGGGTGCGCGCCGCGGCGGCGCCTACGTGTCGCCGAAGCACGCGAACTTCATCATCAATGACGGCACCGCCAGCGCCGCGGACATCGAAGGCCTGATGGAAGACGTGCGCGCCCGCGTGCTCGAGACATCGGGATTGCGGCTCGAACATGAAGTGCGGATCGTCGGCGACCCGATCCCGGAGCCCGCGTCATGAGCGCCCCGGTGGTCAACGATGACGGGCTCGCCGCTGCGGTCGGGCGCGTGGCCGTGCTGATGGGCGGACGCTCGGCCGAACGCGCGGTGTCGCTGCGCAGCGGTCAGGCGGTGCTGGCGGCGCTGCAGCGCGCCGGCGTCGACGCCTGGGGCATCGACTGGCAGGACGACCTGATGGCCGACCTCGCCGTCCGTCGCCCTGACCGCGTCTTCATTGCGTTGCACGGGCGCGGCGGCGAAGACGGCCAGGTGCAGGGCGCGCTCGAGATCGCCGGGATGCCCTACACCGGCAGCGGCGTGCTCGGGTGCGCGCTGTCGATGGACAAGATCAGGAGCAAGTGGATCTGGCGCAGCCTTGGGCTGCCGACGCCGGATTTCATCGTGCTCGATGAAGCCGACCCGGTCGACGACGCGCGGATCATCGGCGAAATCGGCCTGCCACTGGTCGTGAAGCCCTCGCGCGAGGGGTCCAGCATCGGGGTCTCCAAGGTCGAGCAGGCGGCTGAACTCGGCCCGGCGATCGAGCTCGCACGCCGGCACGATGCACAGATCCTGATCGAGCGCTGGATCACCGGCGGCGAGTACACGCTGTCGATCGTCGATGGCATTGCATTGCCGATGATCAAACTCGAGACGCCGCGCCAGTTCTACGACTACGAGGCGAAGTACTCGTCCGACTCCACGCGCTACCTCTGCCCGTGCGGCCTGCCCGCTGCGGCCGAGCAGTCGGCCGCTGCGCTCGGCCTGCGCGCATTCGCCGCGCTCGGCGCGCGCGGCTGGGGACGTGTCGACTTCATGTTCGACGCCAGCGGCCAGCCGTGGCTCATCGAACTGAATTCGGTGCCGGGCATGACCGACCACTCGCTGGTGCCGATGGCAGCGGCGCAGCATGGCTGGTCGTTCGAGCACCTGGTGCTGCGCATTCTGCAGTCGTCGTTCGGGGCGCGCACATGATTCTGAACGAGCGCATCCGGCCGCAGGCGGCACCCCGGCAGCAGGAGGACACGACACCACGTCGCCCGCTGGCCTGGGTGTTCTCGCTGTTCGCCGTGGCGCTGCTCGCTGCGCTGGTGACGGTCGCGGGTGAACTGCGCGACCCGACCGCGTTTCCCATCCGCAAGGTGACGGTCGACGGCGACTTCCGGTATCTCGCGCCGGCGAACATCCGCAAAGCGGTGTCCGGCGCGGTCCGCGGCGGCTTCTTTCATGTCGACGTGCAGCATGTGCGCGAGACGATCCTGCAGGAGCCCTGGGTGCGCGAAGCCACCGTCCAGCGCCTGTGGCCGGACACGCTGCATGTGAGCATCGTCGAACAGCAACCGGTGGCCTATTGGGGCGAGAGCGCGTTGCTGAACGACAAGGCGGACATCTTCGTGCCGAGCAAGGCAAGTTTCCCGCCGGGTCTCATTCGGCTCGACGGCCCGGTCGGCTCAGAGATGGACACGCTCGAAGCCTATCGGCATGCGCAGGCGCGGCTCGCCCCGCTCGGCCTCGACGTGGCGGCCGTCAGTCTGTCGGAGCGGCGCGCACAGACGCTGCGTCTGGCCGACGGCGCCACCGTCGTGCTCGGGCGGCGCGCGGCGGCGGATCGCCTCGAGCGTTTCGTCGCCGCCTACCAGCAGGTGCTGCGCGAGAACTGGGGGCGCATCGCGGTGATAGATCTCAGATATACGAACGGTTTTTCGATCCGCGAGCGGCAGGTCACCGCCGCGGGCGGTGCCAGCGGCGGCAATCAATGAGGCAGGCCCGCAGCGGCGGAGCGAGGTTGAGCGAACAGGTATGGTCAGAAAACAAGACAAGAATCTGATAGTCGGGCTGGACATCGGCACGTCCAAGGTCGTGGCGATCGTCGGCGAAGTGTTGCCGGATGGCACCATCGAAGTGGTGGGCCTGGGCTCGCATCCGTCGCGCGGCCTGAAAAAGGGCGTGGTGGTGAATATCGAGTCGACCGTGCAGTCGATTCAGCGCGCGGTCGAGGAAGCCGAGCTGATGGCCGGCTGCCAGATCCAGTCGGTCTATGCCGGCATCGCCGGCGGCCACATCCGGAGCCTGAACTCCCATGGCATCGTGGCCATCAAGGACCAGGAGGTCTCGGCGGGTGACGTCGAACGCGTGATCGACGCGGCGCGGGCCGTGGCGATACCCGCCGACCAGAAGATTCTGCACATCCTGCCGCAGGAATTCATCATCGACGGCCAGGAAGGCATACGGGAACCGATCGGCATGTCGGGCGTACGCCTCGAAGCGCGCGTGCACATGGTGACGGGGGCGGTCAGCGCGGCGCAGAACATTGTAAAATGCGTCAAGCGCTGCGGACTCGACGTCGACGACATCATCCTGCAGCAGCTGGCCTCGTCCTACGCGGTGCTGGCCGAGGACGAGAAGGAACTCGGCGTATGTCTGTGCGACATCGGCGGGGGGACCACGGACATCGCGGTGTTCACTCATGGTGCAATTCATCATTCGGCGGTGATTCCGATCGCCGGTGATCAGGTCACCAATGACATCGCGGTCGCGCTGCGGACGCCGACGCACCACGCCGAGGACCTCAAAATAAAATATGCTTGCGCGCTGACGCAGCTCGCGAACCCGAACGAGACGATCGAAGTGCCAAGTGTCGGCGATCGTCCTCCGCGACGGCTCGAGCGTCAGACGTTGGCGGAAGTAGTCGAACCCCGATACGAGGAACTGTTCAGCCTGGTGCAGGCTGAACTCAAGCGCAGTGGGTTCGAGAGCATGATCGCGGCCGGCATGGTGCTGACCGGCGGTGGTGCGAAGATGGAAGGGGCGATCGAACTGGCCGAAGAAGTATTCAACATGCCCGTCAGGCTAGGCACGCCCCAGTATGTATCCGGTCTCATCGATGTCGTCCGCAATCCGATTTACGCCACGGGCGTCGGCTTGCTGTTGTTCGGCAATCAGGCGATCCGGGCGCCGGTCAGCAGAGGCAGCAGACTGGAGTCGACGGTGAATCTGTGGGAACGGATGAAGCACTGGTTCCAGGGAAATTTCTGACGGGCCCTTTGCCCGACAAAGAACTGGAACGACTGAACTCATGAACGATGTGACGAAATCTACGCGCTGGTAACTTAACCCAAATGGCGATCTCGGCGTCGGAGGCGGGCGACGAGAGGCTCGAGCGGAGGGCAGGATATGTTTGAACTGATGGATGCGTACAGCCAGAGTGCTGTAATCAAGGTGATCGGTGTCGGTGGCGGCGGCGGCAACGCAGTTCAGCACATGCTGAGCGCGCAGATCGACGGCGTCGAATTCGTCTGCGCCAATACCGATGCGCAGGCGCTGAAGACCTCCTCGGTCAAGACGGTGCTGCAACTCGGTGGCGACATCACCAAGGGGCTCGGCGCCGGTGCGAATCCCGAGATCGGCCGGCAGGCCGCGCTCGAAGATCGCGACCGGATCAGCGACGTGCTCGAAGGCTCCGACATGGTCTTCATCACTGCCGGCATGGGCGGGGGGACGGGCACTGGCGCGGCGCCGGTCGTCGCGCAGATTGCCAAAGAGATGGGCATTCTGACGGTCGCGGTGGTCACCAAGCCGTTTCCGTTCGAAGGACGCAAGCGCCTCGAAATCGCGAATCACGGCATCGCGGAACTCAGCCAGTACGTCGATTCGCTGATAACGATACCCAACGAGAAACTGCTGACCGTGCTGGGCCGCGACATCACGCTGCTCAATGCGTTCAAGGCGGCCAATGACGTGCTTTTGGGCGCAGTGCAGGGCATTGCTGAACTGATCACCTGCCCGGGGCTGATCAACGTCGACTTCGCAGACGTGCGCACCGTGATGCAGGAAATGGGCATGGCCATGATGGGCACGGGCCGCAGCCGCGGCACGGCACGCGCGAAGGAAGCGGCAGAAGCCGCGATCTCGAGCCCGCTGCTCGAAGACGTGAACCTCGCCGGCGCCAAGGGCATCCTCGTCAACATCACCTCCGGCATGGACATGACGATGGGTGAATTCGAGGAAGTCGGCAATACCGTGAAGTCTTTTGCTTCGGACAACGCGACGGTCGTCGTCGGCACCGTGATCGATCCGACCATGGAAGGCGAAGTGCGGGTGACGGTCGTGGCGACCGGCATCGGCGGCGAAGTGAAGGCCTCGAAAGAGGATCGTGACACGAAGGCGCGCGAGCCCGAACGTGAAGCGGCGCCGGCGCAGACGGCGAAGCCGCAGGAACCGAAGGAAGTCGACTACAACAGGCTCGATCGGCCGACCGTGATTCGCAACCGGGCGGATCTGTATGACCATGTCGCGATGCCGAAACCGGAAGTGCTCGACATTCCGGCGTTCCTGCGCCGTCAGGCAGACTGAGCCGGGCGATTAAGTGTGCGTTCATGGAGGGACAGCATAATCACGCAAAGAAATAGGCCGTAAATGGCTGATTGGGAAGCGTTTCGCGGAGCGAAAATCGTGTGTTATCATGCCCCCGGCCTGTGCCTTGCTTAGGGGGAAGCGGGGATCGAATGTTGAATCAACGCACATTAAAAAACGTCATCCGCGCGACCGGGGTGGGACTGCACACGGGCAAGAAAGTCCTGGTGACGTTCCGTCCTGCGCCACCGGACAGGGGCATCGTGTTCCGGCGCGTGGACCTCGATCCCGTGGTGGAAATCCCTGCGCTCGCCGAGAACGTCGGCGATACGAGCCTGTCGACCAGCCTGATGCGCGACGGTGTCCGCATTTCCACCGTCGAGCATCTGCTGTCAGCCTTCGCCGGCCTCGGCATCGACAATGCCTATGTCGATTTGAGCGCTGCCGAGGTCCCGATCATGGACGGCAGCGCCGGGCCCTTCGTATTCCTGATCCAGTCCGCGGGCTTCCAGGAGCAGAGCGCTCCGAAGCGGTTCATCCGCATCAAGAAGTCCATTTCGGTCAACGATGGCGACAAATGGGCGCGCTTCGAGCCGTTTTCCGGCTTCAAGGTGTCTTTCGCGATCGAGTTCGACCATCCATTCTTCCAGCAGAGCAGCAAGCACGCCGAGATCGACTTCTCGACGACCTCCTTCGTCAAGGAAGTCAGCCGGGCGCGAACCTTCGGCTTCATGCGTGAAGTCGAGTGGCTGCGCGGGCGCAACCTCGCCCTGGGCGGCAGTCTCGACAACGCGGTGGTCGTCGACGATTACCGGGTGCTCAACGAAGACGGCCTGCGCTACGAGGACGAGTTCGTGAAGCACAAGATCCTCGATGCGATCGGCGATCTCTACCTTCTCGGGCACAGCCTCATCGGCGCCTTCCACGGGCACAAATCCGGTCACGAGCTCAACAACCAGCTCCTGCGCAAGTTGCTGGCAACCCGTTCGGCCTGGGAACTGGTGAGTTTCGGCAAGGAAGAAGAAGCGCCCATCTCGTTCATGCAGCCGATGCCAGTCGGCTGATGCCTCGCCGGCCCGCGCGCTGCGCGGGCACGCTCAGACGGCGTTGCCGTCCACGAGCATCCTGATTTTCACGTCCTTCACACTTCGCGTCGCCTCGCAGCGACGTGCAGCGTCCAGTATCGCCGGGCATTCATAGCGCAGCCGCGTTGCCCACACTGCCGATTTGACCGTCAGCACCAGGGTGTCGTCACGGAGGTTGGCAACGCCCACGTGGGGCGCCAAAGCCGGCGGCAGCCAGCTTCTGACGAGCTCCTCCAGCGCCTGGAATTCACGTGCGCGCCGGATAATGGCGCTGAGCGTCGGGTCGCCGGCCACGATGCTGCCAATTCGGGTGGGTCTTTTCATGGGTCTCGTCGGGAGCGTGGGCGCCGCTACCGGTGCGGGTGGGCAGCGGCGGCGGGCCGGTTCGGTCTGGTACACTAACGGTTGTTCCAAGATTTTGCCAAAAGCCGGCGTAAAAGCGCCCATCGGGCCGGCTTTTCCCGAGGATCGTATGAGCGAGAATTCCCCTTCCTTTGTTCGGCGACTGCTGAGGTCGGTATTCGGCAGCCGGAATGACCGTTTGCTGAAGAAGATGCGCAAGTCGGTCGAGGCCATCAACGCGCTGGAAGCCTCGTTCAGCGAACTCGATGACGACGCGCTGCGTGCCAAGACCGCCGAATTCAAGCAACGGGTCGCCGACGGCGCGACGCTCGATTCATTGCTGCCCGAAGCCTTCGCCACCGTGCGGGAAGCAGGCAAGCGCGCACTGAACATGCGCCACTTCGACGTGCAGCTGATCGGGGGCATGGTGCTGCACGAAGGCCGCATCGCCGAGATGCGCACCGGTGAGGGCAAGACCCTTGTCGCGACCTTGCCGGTCTATCTCAACGCGCTCACCGGGCGTGGCGTCCACGTGGTGACGGTCAATGACTATCTCGCCAAGCGCGACGCCGAATGGATTGGCAAGATCTACCGGTTTCTGGGGCTCACCGTCGGGGTGGTGCTGTCGGGACTCAGCCAGGAGGCTCGCAAGGCCGCCTATGCCGCGGACATCACCTATGGCACGAACAACGAGTTCGGCTTCGATTACCTGCGCGACAACATGGTGTTCGCCAAGGATCAACGCGTGCAGCGCGAACTGGTCTATGCGGTGGTCGACGAAGTCGACTCGATTCTGATCGACGAGGCCCGCACGCCGCTGATCATTTCAGGGCCCACCGACGATCGCAGCGATCTCTACGTGAAGGTCAACGCGCTGATTCCGCGTCTCAAACGACAGCCCGAAGAAGAGGGCGACGGCGACTACTGGGTCGACGAGAAGGGACGCCAGGTCCACCTGACCGAAGCGGGACATGATTCCGTCGAAGCGCTGATGACCGAGTCCGGCCTGCTCGCACCCGGTGACAGCCTGTATGGCGTGGCGAACATCGCGCTGATGCATCATCTGAACGCCGCGCTGCGCGCCCATGCGCTGTTCGCGCGCGATGTCGATTACGTGGTCAAGGACGGGCAGGTGGTCATCGTCGACGAGTTCACCGGCCGCACGATGCCGGGGCGTCGCTGGTCCGAAGGCCTGCATCAGGCCGTCGAGGCCAAGGAGGCGGTGCCGATCCAGATGGAGAACCAGACACTCGCCTCGATCACCTACCAGAACTACTTCCGGCTGTTCGAGAAGCTCTGCGGCATGACCGGTACGGCCGACACCGAAGCCTACGAATTCCAGCAGATCTACGGCCTCGAGGTCGTCGTCATCCCGACCCATCGGCCCATGGTGCGGCAGGACTTCGGCGACGCCGTGTTCCTGACGGCCCAGGAGAAATACAAGGCCATCATCGACGACATCAAGGACTGCCGGTCGCGTCAGCAGCCGGTCCTCGTCGGCACGGCGTCGATTGAAAGCTCCGAACTCGTGTCGAACCTGCTGCAGAAGGAAGGCATCACGCACCAGGTCCTGAACGCGAAATTCCACGAGAAGGAAGCGCAGATCATCGCGCAGGCCGGTCGCCCCGGCGCCGTGACGGTCGCCACCAACATGGCGGGTCGCGGAACCGACATCGTGCTCGGCGGCAGCCTCGAATCCGAACTCGCCGCGCTGGGCGAAGATCTCAGCGACGACGAACGGGCCAAGGTGCGCGAGGCGTGGACGGCGCGCCACGATGAAGTGCTGGCCGCGGGCGGTCTGCACATCATCGGCACCGAACGGCACGAATCGCGACGCATCGACAACCAGTTGCGCGGACGGGCCGGTCGCCAGGGCGATCCGGGTTCCAGCCGCTTCTACCTGTCGCTCGAAGACAACCTGATGCGTATCTTCGCGTCCGACCGCGTGGCGGGTCTGATGCAGAAACTCGGCATGCAGGAAGGCGAGGCGATTGAACATCCCTGGGTGACGAAGGCCATCGAGAACGCGCAGCGCAAGGTCGAAGGGCGCAACTTCGACATCCGCAAGCAGCTGCTCGAATTCGACAACGTGGCCAACGATCAACGCCGGCATGTTTACGAACAGCGCCGCGAGCTGATGGAAGCCGAGGACATCTCGGGCAATATCCAGGGCATCCGGCACGATGTGCTCAGCGATTTCATCGACACCTACATTCCGCCGAAGAGCTATCACGAGAACTGGAACATCACCGGTCTGGTGCAGGCGCTGCAGAGCGATTTCGGCCAGCACGTGCCGATCGAAGAGTGGCTCCAGGCCGACGAGAATCTCGGCGAGGACGCGCTGCGCGAACGCATCGAAAAGCATTTCGAGGACGCGTACGCGGCGAAAGAAGAACAGGTCGGGGCGCAGGTCATGCGCGAGTTCGAGCGCGCGGTGATGTTGCAGGTCGTCGATGGCCACTGGAAGGAACACCTGGCGGCGATGGATCACCTGCGTCAGGGCATCCATCTGCGTGGGTATGCGCAGAAGGATCCGAAGCAGGAATACAAGCGCGAAGCCTTCGACATGTTCTCGCGGATGCTGCAGGAGATCATGCGCGATCTGCTCGGCATCCTGTCTAAGGTCGAGGTGCGCGCGCGCGAAGACGTGACGGCGCTCGAGGACGAGCAGCGCCGCCGCGCCGAAGCGCTGCCGCAGACGGAGATCCACGAGAGCTACAGCGCCATCGCAGAAGAGGAGCCGGTCGAAACCGGCAACGAACCGGTCGTCCGCCGCAATCCGAAAGTCGGCCGCAACGATCCCTGTCCCTGCGGTTCGGGCCGCAAGTACAAGCAGTGTCACGGCAAGCTGTCGTGAGGAGCGAGCAAGTCCGGAATCCTGCACGATGACCGTCAGCAACCTGTTCGAAGTGTCGTCCACTCCACTGTCCATCGCCGGTGTGCGCCTGAACACCGTCGCCGCCGGGATCCGCAAGACCGGGCGCGTCGACACGGTGGTCATCGAAATCGCGCCGGGCGCCGCCGTCGGGGCCGTGTTCACGCGCAATGTGTTCTGTGCCGCACCGGTCGAGGTCTCGCGTCAGCATCTCGCGACCACCACGCCGCGCCTGCTGGTGATCAATGCCGGCAACGCGAACGCCGGCACGGGCGTGCAGGGGCATCGCGATGCGCTCGATGTCTGCGCCGCCGCCGCGCGCAGCCTCGGTTGCGAAGCGGCCGCCGTGCTGCCGTTCTCCACCGGCGTGATCGGTCAACGCCTGCCCGCCGCGAAGCTCGTCGACGCGATGCCGGGCGCGATCGCTGGCGTCACGGATGACGGCTGGGAGGCTGCTGCCAAGGGCATCATGACCACCGACAAGGTGTCAAAAGTCGCGTCCGTCACCACAGCCTGCGCCAGCGGGCGCTACCGCGTGACCGGCATTGCGAAGGGCGCGGGCATGATCAAGCCGAACATGGCGACGATGCTGGCGTTCATCGCGACCGACGCGAAGGTCGAGCCGGCGGCGCTGCAGGCACTGACCCGTGAGATCGCCGACCGCAGTTTCAATCGCATCACGATCGATGGCGACACGTCCACGAACGACAGCTGTGTGCTCATTGCGACCGGGCAGGCCGGTGGGCCCGGCCTCGATGCCTCGCACCCGGACTGGGCGACGTTCGCACAGGGCGTCGAGCACGTGTTCGTCGAGCTGTCGCGCGCGATCGTGCGCGACGGTGAAGGCGCGACGAAGCTCGTCGCCGTCACCGTGCGTGGCGGACGCAGCGAGGAAGATTGCCTGCGCGCCGCCTATGCGGTTGCCGAATCGCCGTTGGTGAAGACGGCGCTGTTCGCGTCGGATCCGAACTGGGGACGGATTCTTGCCGCAGTCGGCCGTTCGGGCGTGCCCGATTTGCGCATCGAGGAGATCAGCATCTCGATCGGTGAAGTAGCCATCGTCGCCGCCGGTGAGCCGGTGCCGGGCTATGACGAATCGGCGGTCGCACGCGTGATGGAAACCGCCGAATACGAGATTGCCATCGCGATCGGCTTTGGCCCTGCGCGGACCACCGTGCTGACCTGTGACTTCTCGTTCGATTACGTGCGCATCAACGCCGAGTACCGCAGCTAGTGGCGGTTCCGACGTGAACCACGAACAGTCGCGTTCGACGCGCACTGCCAGACCAGGCGCGAGGACGAGTGAGGCCCGCGTCATGGCGATGGCTCGTTGCGGGACAGCGCACTAGGCAGCACGCGCCACGGCGCCCGCATGACCGGCATTTCCGCATCGTCCGCCGACCGGTTGCACGTGGTGGCGGCCGTCATCCGCCGCACTGACGGCGCCATTCTGCTCAGTCATCGTCCGACCCACGTCGAGCAGGGCGGACTGTGGGAGTTTCCGGGCGGCAAGCTGCACGCCGACGAGACCCGCGTGCAGGGGCTCGCGCGCGAACTGCGCGAAGAGCTCGGCATCGGGATCACGCGCGCGACGCCGCTGCTGACGATCCCCCACGACTACCCCACGCGACGCGTGCTGCTCGATGTGTTCGTCGTCGACGCCTGGCAAGGCGAAGCTGAAGGGCGGGAAGGGCAGCGTATTTGCTGGGTGATGCCCGACGCGCTCGGGTCGTATGCGTTTCCGGCTGCCAATCTGCCGATCGTGACTGCCGCGCGCCTGCCGCGCGTGTATGTCGTCACGCCGGAGCCCGCGCGCGATGAGGCCCGTTTCCTGGCCGGCCTCGACGCCTGTCTGGCGCGGGGCGCGCGCCTGGTCCAGCTGCGCGCGCCAGCGCTGGCGGCGGTGGACTATCGAGCACTCGCGCAGCGCGTGCTGCGGGCATGCCGCGAGCACGGCGCAAAGCTGCTGCTGAATGCGGAGCCTGCGCTGTGCGTGGCGCTGGGCGCGGACGGCGTCCATCTGAACGCGCGCCGCCTGCGCGCGTGCACGTCACGTCCGGTGACGCACGAGTACCTGCTGAGCGCGTCCTGCCATGACGCCGGGGAACTGGCGATGGCGCAGCGTGTGGGCGTCGACCTCGCGTTGCTGTCGCCGGTGCTGCCAACAGCGACGCATCCGGGCGCCGCGACACTGGGGTGGCGCGGGCTGGCCACACTGGCGGCGGCGGCACCGCTGCCGGTATATGCGCTGGGCGGCCTAGGCCCGTCGGATCTGCGGCACGCAATCGACGCCGGGTGCGTCGGCATCGCAGGGATTGGGCAACTGTGGGGCGGCGATGCGCCGCTCAACGACGAGGCGTTGCTCGCGGGCCTATAGGCCGCAGCACTGCAGTTCGAAGCGGATCGTATCGCTGGTTTGCTGGGGACGCGCGCACTGTTCGGTGTAGCGCAGGAAGCGGACGGTGAAACGATGCTTGCCGCCGCTGATTTCCGGAAAGGCATCGTCGGCGTCGGCGACGATCACGCGCACCATCTGGCAGGCCGAGCCGGCTTCGAGATTCTGCTGGTAGAAACCGGCCACCGCGGACACCTTGCTGGGCATGGCGCTCTCGCGCACGAGCTTCAACGTGATGTGGACGGCATCCTCGATGATCCGCAGGTCTTCCATCCAGTCATTCAGCTGATCGGCACGGCGTTCGGGGGCGCGGTTCAGCCAGTGGTGGAAGCCTGGCAGATCGAAGCTGCAGACCCCGCCCGGGATCGACAGGCGCTGCCGGACCTGGGTGATCAGGTCGTTCTGCCGCAGTTTGGCACCCGGCTGACATGCATTGGACTTCAGCAGCGCGAGCAGCGGTTCGAGCCGGGCGAGCGTCTGCTCCAGCGTGGTCTGATTGACACCAGGGTTGTTGCGCAAAGCACTCACGATGTTCGCGTGGCGCTCGATCTCTTTGATCAATTCGCCTTTGATGTCCGCACGTTGCAGCTGATCGGTGACATCGATCATGCTGGCGACCGCGTTGCGTGCATCCCACGTGGTCGCGCGCGACATGCTTTCGGCGATCGCCAGGAACAGATATTCGAGACGCAGCAGGCAGCGCATCCGCTCGTTCAGCGGCTGCTCGTAAAGCGTGTGAGTGTCGACCGCGGGGAACAGTTGTTGCTGGAGGGTGCTGCGTGCCGTCTGCATCTTGCTAATCGGATTCCCGCTTCCGCTGGGCCAGGTCGAGATATCGCTGGTGCAGTGCCCTGATCGCGGGCCGTACGGTCTCGACGTCGCCGATGTTCTCGATCACATCGTCTGCCGCGGCCAGACGAGCTGCGCGCGGCGCTTGGGTCTGCATGATTGCCTCTACCTCCGGCGCTGTCAATTTGTCCCGCGCCATCACACGCTCGATTTGCACGGCCGGGGGACAGTCGATCACGAGCACGCGGTCCACACGATTGCCGCCGCCGCGCTCGACCAGCAGTGGAATGCAGACCAGGCAATACGGGTAATTCGCTGACAACACGTGCGCATCGGTGCGCGCACGGATCAGGGGATGCAGCAGCGCCTCGAGCCACTGCCGCTGCGTGGCGTCGGCAAACACGATACTGCGCAGACGGCGCCGATCGAGCGTGCCGTCAGCGGCGAGAATATCCTCGCCGAAATGCGCGACGACGGCCGCGAGTCCCGGCGTGCCCGGCGCGACGACTTCGCGCGCGACTTCGTCGGTGTCCACGACCGGCGCGCCCAGCGCCGAGAACTCGCGGCAGATCGTCGATTTTCCACAACCGATGCCGCCGGTGACACCAATGACGAATGGTCGCGGGGTGCTCACAGGCCGCCGCCGACGGCAAACAGGCCGGACAGCACGTCGCCCCACACGAGGCAGATCCAGCCAGCGGCAGCAAGGTAGGGGCCGAACGGAATCGGCTTCGCACGATCGTGCGACTTCAACGCAATCAGACCGAGACCCACCACCGCGCCAACCGCCGCGGCGGCCAGAATGATCGATGGCAGCAGCGGCCAGCCCAGCCACGCGCCGAGTGCGCCGAGCAGTTTGAAGTCGCCGTAACCCATGCCTTCCTTGCCCGTCGCGAGCTTGAAGGCCCAGAAGATCGACCATAGTGCGAGATAGCCCGCCATCGCCCCGACCACCGCGGTCTCGAGCGTGGTGAACACGCCAAAGAGGTTCGCGAGGAGCCCGAGCCACAACAGGGGCAGTGTGATCGTATCGGGCAGCAGCATCGTGTCGTAGTCGATGGCCGCCAGCGCCAGCAGGCCCCATGACAGGCAGGCCGCGAGCAGCGCGGCGACACCAAAGCCGAAGCGCCACGCTACGACGGCCCCCATGACACCGGCGAGTGCCTCGATCACCGGATAGCGTGCGGCGATCGGCGCGCTGCAGTGACGGCAGCGGCCGCGCAGCGCCAGCCAGCTCAGCACGGGAATGTTGTCGATCGCACTGATGCCGGCGCCACAGCGTGGACAGCACGAGCGCGGCACGGCGAGGTTGTACGGGGCGGCAGCGACAGCCTGTGCATCCGGATCGAGCAGAGTCGCGCAATCGCTGCGCCACTCGCGGTCCATCATGATCGGCAGTCGATGGATGACGACGTTCAGAAAGCTGCCGACCAGCAGCCCGAACGTCCCCAACAGCGCGATGAAGGCAGCGGGTTCGGCGGCAAGGAGTTCAAACAGGGCCATGGGACGTGCCGGCGGCTCGCGCTGGTGCCACCGGTGCGAGGTCCAGGACCAGGCACCGGCCGGCAGGTTCGGAAGGTGAAACCGTCAGACCACCTGGCCCATCTTGAAGATTGGCAGGTACATCGCGATCACGAGGCCGCCGATCACGACGCCGAGCACCGCCATGATGATCGGTTCCAGCAGGCTGGTCAGCGCGTCGACCGCGTCGTCGACCTCCTGCTCATACCAGTCCGCGACTTTGCCGAGCATCGAGTCGAGCGCACCGGATTCCTCGCCGATCGACACCATCTGCACGACCATGTTCGGGAACAGCTGGGTCTCGCGCATCGCCACCTGCAGCTGGGTGCCGGTCGCTATTTCGTCGCGCATCTTCATGACCGCGTCGTAATAGACGATGTTGCCGCAGGCGCCCGCGACCGAGGTCATCGCTTCGACGAGCGGCGTGCCGGCCGCGAACATCGTCGACAGCGTGCGCGCGAAGCGCGCAATCGCCGACTTGTTCAGAATATCGCCGATGACCGGCAGCTTCAGCACGATCCGGTCGAGGTAGTGGGCGAACTTCAACGAGCGCTTCTTGAGCGTGATCAGGCCGAAAATCGTGCCGCCGATCATCATCAGCATCAGCCACCATTTCTCCTGGAACCAGTTCGACATGTCGATGACGACGCGGGTCAGGGCCGGGAGATCGGCGCCGAAGCCCTTGAACAGGTCTTCGAATTGCGGGATCACGAAAATCATCAGGATGCAGGTGATGATGAACGCAACCACGACCACCGCGATCGGATAGAACAGGGCGCTCTTGATCTTCGACTTCAGCGCCTCCGTCTTTTCCATGTACGTGGCGAGCTTGTGCAGGATGTCCTCGAGAATACCGGCGTGCTCGCCTGCCGTGATCAGGTTCACGAACAGCTCGTTGAAGTATTTCGGGTGCTTGCCCAGCGACTCGGCGAGTGCGCCGCCCGCCTCGATGTCCGACTTGATCGTGAGGATCAGCTGCTGCATCGCCTTGTTCTCGTGGCCGCGACCCACGATTTCGAAGGACTGCACCAGCGGCACGCCGGACGACATCATCGTGGCGAGCTGGCGCGCGAAAATCGTGATGTCCTTGGTCGTGATCTTGCCGCCCGAATCGCCGAACAGCGGCTTCGGTTTCTTCTTGACCTTCAGCGGGTTCACGCCCTGGCGGCGCAGGTTCGCCTTGATCAGCGAATCGTTCTGCCCGGACATCTCGCCCTTGACGCGCTTGCCGTTCTTGTCGATGCCCTCCCAGACGTACATGTCCGACTTGATTGCGGCTCCCTGTGCCATCGTTTACTCCACCGTCACGCGATTGATTTCGGCGAGGCTCGTCAGCCCGCGCTTGGCTTTCTGCAGGCCCGACTTGCGGATGTCCCAGATGCCTTCGGCTGCCGCCTGATCGGCGAGCTGCACGGCGTTCGCCCCTTCGATGATCAGGCGTTTCATGCCGTCGGTGATCGGCATCACCTGGTAGATGCCGCAGCGGCCCTTGTAGCCGGTCGGGCAATCGGCATTGCCGGTGCCCGGTCCGTACAGTTTGATGCCTTCCCGGATATCGTCTTCCGTGAAGCCTTCCGCCAGCAGCGCTTCGGGCGGCAGATCCAGCGGCACGCGGAAATCGGGGTGCAGCCGTCGGGCGAGCCGCTGACCGGTGATCAGGTTGATCGTGGTCGCGACCGCGAACGGCGGAATGCCCATGTCCTGCAGACGTGTCAGCGTCTGCGGACCGTCGTTCGTGTGCAGCGTCGACATCACCATGTGGCCGGTCTGCGCGGCCTTGACCGCGATCGACGCCGTTTCCAGATCGCGGATTTCGCCGACGAGAATGATGTCCGGATCCTGGCGCAGGAAGGCCTTCAGCGCCTTCGGGAAGGTCATCCCGGTGCGCTCGTCGACCTGCACCTGGTTGACGCCCGGCAGGTTGATTTCGACCGGGTCTTCGGCGGTCGAGATGTTGATGTCTTCCTGGTTGATGATGTTGATCCCGGTGTACAGCGACACGGTCTTGCCGCTGCCGGTCGGGCCGGTGACCAGGAACATGCCATAGGGTTTGTGCAGGTTCTTGAGGAACAGTTCCTTCTGGAAATCCTCGTAACCGAGCTGGTCGATCTGCAGCTTCGCGGCGTCGGAATCGAGGATACGCATCACGACCTTTTCGCCGTACAGCGTGGGACAGGTGCTGACGCGGAAATCGATCGCCTTGGTCTTCGACAGCTTGAGCTTGATGCGGCCGTCCTGCGGCACGCGGCGTTCGGACACGTCGAGCCGCGACATGACCTTGATGCGCGCGGCGATCTTGAAGGCCAGCGCGAGCGGCGGCTTCGCGATTTCGGCGAGCATGCCGTCGACGCGGAAACGCACGCGGTAGAACTTTTCGTAGGGCTCGAAGTGCAGGTCGGAGGCGCCGCGCTTGATGGCGTCGAGCAGCACCTTGTTGACGAAGCGCACCACTGGCGCGTCGTCGATCTCTGCATTTTCCTGCTGGGTTTCCTGCTGACTGCCGACTTCGAGATCGTCGAGATCCTCGAAATCGGACTGTTCCATGTCGCCGAGACCGGAGTCGGCCGCGGCCAGCGCCTTTTCAATCGCCTTGGCGAGCTTGTTCTCCTCGACCAGCACCGCCTCGGTGTTGGCGCCGATATGGAACTTGATCTCGTCGAGCGCCTGCAGGTTCGTCGGGTCGGAAACCCCGATGAACACGCGGTTGCCGCGCTTGAAAATCGGCAGCGCGTGGTGGCGCTGAATCAGATCCTCGCTGACGAGCTTGACGACATCGGACTCGATTTCGAGCGCCTCGATATCGACCAGCGGCACGCCGAACTCCTGCGACGCGGCCTGGGCAACGACCCGCGCGTCGGCGAGCTTGTTCTCGATCAGGTATTTGACGAAAGGGACTTTGCTCGACAGCGCGGTCTGGAACGCGCGCACGGCGGTCGGCTCGTCGAGCAGACCGTCGTTCACGAGCTTGCGCGCAAGGCCCGTCAGGGGCACGCGGTTGGTAGTCACAGCCACGTCGGGTTTGCCTCGGTCAGCTACCGGTGAATTCTAAAAAATAGTAGATGAAACGTCGGTAAATAACCACCGGGCCGGACAATTTTCCGGCACGCACCCGGCCGCCGCAGCGGCGGCCGGTGGCGTTTTCAGCTACTTCTCGAAGGCGAACCGACCATCCACCACGTCCACCCGCACCGTGTCGCCAGCCGCGAAGCGGCCTTCGAGCAGGGCCTGCGCGAGCGGGGTTTCCAGGCTGGCCTGGATCGCCCGCTTCAGCGGTCTGGCGCCGTAGACCGGGTCGAAACCCGCCTCTCCGAGCTTATCGACCGCCGCGGTCGAAATCTCAAGTCCGATGCGCTGTTCGCCGAGGCGCTGGCGCAGAAGCCCGATCTGGACCTCGGCAATGGCCCGGATCTGGGCCCGGCGCAGGCCATGGAAGACCACCACTTCGTCGATCCGGTTGATGAATTCCGGCCGGAAACTGCGCCGGACGACCTCCAGCACCGCCTCCCGCATCTCGTCGTAGTGCGCATCGTCGCCCATGTTCTGGATCGACTCCGAGCCGAGGTTGGAGGTCATCACGATCACCGTGTTGCGGAAGTCCACGGTGCGCCCGTGCCCGTCGGTCAGCCGGCCGTCATCGAGCACCTGCAGGAGGATGTTGAAGACGTCCGGGTGCGCCTTCTCGACCTCGTCGAGCAGCAGCACCGAATACGGCTTGCGGCGGACGGTTTCGGTCAGATACCCGCCCTCCTCGTAGCCGACATAGCCCGGCGGGGCGCCGATGAGGCGCGCAACCGCATGTTTTTCCATGTATTCCGACATGTCGATGCGCACCAGCGCGTCTTCGGTGTCGAACAGGAACTCCGCCAGCGCCTTGCACAGTTCGGTCTTGCCGACGCCCGTCGGGCCGAGGAACAGGAAGGAACCGTTCGGCCGCTTCGGATCCGACAGGCCGGCCCGCGAGCGGCGGATGGCGTTGGCCACTGCGCTGACTGCCATGTCCTGGCCGACGACCCGATGGTGCAGGGCGTCTTCCATCCGCAGCAGTTTCGCGCGCTCGCCTTCGAGCATCTTCGACACCGGGATACCGGTCCATTTCGAGACGACTTCCGCGATTTCCTCTTCCGTCACCTTGTTCCGCAGCAGCTTCATCGGCTGCTGTTCGGAGCCGGACGCGGCCTGCAGGCGTTTCTCGAGCTCGGGAATCACGCCGTACTGCAGTTCGGACATCCGCGCGAGATCGCCGCCGCGACGGGCCGTTTCGAACTCCGTGCGCGCCCGGTCGAGATCGGCCTGCACCTGGTGCGACCCCTGCAGCGCGGCCTTCTCGCCCTTCCAGATCTCCTCGAGGTCGGCGTACTCGCGGCCCACGGTCTGGATCTGCGTCTCGAGGTCGGCGAGCCGCCGGCGCGAGGCCTCGTCGGTCTCCTTGCGCAGCGCTTCGCGTTCGATCTTCAGCTGGATCAGGCGCCGGTCGAGGCGATCCATCTCCTCGGGCTTGGAGTCGATTTCGATGCTGATGCGTGCCGCGGCTTCGTCAATCAGATCGATGGCCTTGTCCGGCAGCTGCCGATCGGTGATGTAGCGATGCGAAAGCTGGGCGGCGGCGACGATCGCCGGATCGGTGATTTCGACGCCGTGATGCACGGCATACTTCTCCTTCAGCCCACGCAGGATCGCGATCGTGTCCTCGAGCGAGGGCTCGTCGACGAGCACCTTCTGGAAGCGCCGCTCGAGTGCCGCGTCCTTCTCGACGTACTGGCGATACTCGTCGAGCGTCGTCGCGCCGATGCAGTGCAGTTCGCCGCGCGCGAGCGCGGGTTTGAGCATGTTGCCGGCGTCCATCGCGCCTTCGGCCTTGCCGGCGCCGACCATCGTGTGCAGCTCGTCGATGAACAGGATGATCTGGCCTTCCTGTTTCGAGAGGTCGTTCAGCACCGCTTTCAGACGCTCTTCGAACTCGCCGCGGAATTTTGCGCCCGCGATCAGCGAACCCATGTCGAGCGACAGCAGGCGTTTGTTCTTCAGCCCTTCGGGCACTTCGCCGTTGACGATGCGCTGCGCGAGACCCTCGACGATCGCGGTCTTGCCGACACCGGGCTCCCCGATCAGCACGGGATTGTTCTTGGTCCGGCGCTGCAGGACCTGGATCGTGCGACGAATTTCCTCGTCGCGCCCGATCACCGGGTCGAGCTTGCCCTGCTCGGCGCGCTCGGTCATGTCGATGGTGTACTTCGACAGTGCCTGGCGCGTGTCCTCGGCGTTCGGATCGGACACGTTCTCACCGCCGCGCAGGCCCGTGATGGCACGTTCGAGCGCTGCTTCCTTGAGGCCGGCCTTCTTCAGCAGGCGGCCGAGTTCGCCCTGATCACCGAGTGCGGCGACGAGAAACAGCTCGCTCGAGAGATAGGCGTCGCCCTTCTTCTGCGCGAGCTTGTCGGTGAGATTGAGCAGACGCACGAGGTCGTTCGACGGATGCACGTCGCCGCCGGCGCCTTCGATTTTCGGCAGACGCTCGAGCGCCTGGCTCACCTGGCCGCGCAGGGCCTGCGCGTCGACGCCGCAGTTGCCAATCAGGTGCTTGATCGTGCCGCCGTCCTGTTCGAGCAGGGCGGCCATCAGGTGCAGAGGTTCGATGAACTGGTGATCGAGGCCCAGCGCCCGGCTCTGGGCGTCACCCAGGGCCTGCTGGAATCGGGCTGTCATTTTGTCCGCGCGCATGGCGTGTCCTTCGGGTTTGAAGCGGTTGATCCCCAGATGGGGTGTCTGCCGCAGTCAATCAAGGCGCGCGTGTGTTTTACCTAATCCAGATCAAGCTCGCGAAACGACCGGTCACGCCATCGCGACGATAAGAGTAGAAGCGGGCGTCCTCGAAGGTGCAGGCGGCATGGCGATGGATGGTCCGCAGGCCGGCAGCCGCGAGCTGGCGCGCGGCGATCGCGCCGAGATCGGCGTGCCAGGCGGCGCCGCGCTGCGCAAAGCACTCGCCAAGGGTCGCGTCCTGCGCGATGAACTGCGCGCGCAGCGACGCGCCGACGGCATACGCGTCGACGCCGATGCCGGGGCCGACCCACGCGAGCAGCGTGTCCGGCGCGACCGCCAGCGCGCGCACCGCTGCCGCCAGGACGCCGCCGTAGAGGCCGCGCCAACCCGCGTGGACCGCGGCCACGCGCGTGCCGTCGCGATCGCACAGCAGGACCGGCAGGCAGTCGGCGGTGAGGATCGCGCAGACCACGCCGGCGCGCGTCGCGAACGCGGCATCGGCTTCGACACCGTCGGCTGCCGTCGCGGCGTCCACGCACAGCGTGCCGTGGACCTGCGACAGCCAGCGCGGTGGCGAGGGCAGCGCCAGCGCTTCCGCCAGCCGCCGCCGGTTGCGCGCGACCGCTGCCGGCGCATCGCCGACGTGCGTGGCGAGGTTGAGGCTCGCGTAGGGCGGCAGGCTGGTGCCGCCGTCACGCGTCGTCACGCAGGCACCGACCCCGGGCGGTGCGGGCCAGTCCGGCGTGACGAGGGGGATCACGGTGCCGCCAGTCGCGCCGCCGCCGCGTCGTCGGCCAGCGCGCCGAGCAGCCCGGCGAAATCGGCCGGCAACGCGCTTTCGGCCGTCACCGTCCGGCGCCCGCCGGGATGCGGAAACTCGAGGCGGCACGCATGCAGGGCCTGCCGCCGCAGACCCTGCAGCGCATCGACCAGCGCGGGGCTGGCCGCGGGCGGCAACCGGCGCCGCGAGCCGTAATCCGGATCGCCGACGATGGGGCTGCCGATGTACTGCAGATGCACGCGGATCTGGTGCGTGCGACCGGTTTCGAGCTGGATCTCCAAGAGCGTGTGCGCCCGGAACTTCTTCAGCACGCGGTAATGCGTGACGGCCTCGCGCCCGCCCTCGATCACCCGCATGCGTGTGCGGTGCTGGCGATCGCGGGCGATGGCCGCCTCGACGGTGCCGCCGGTGACGACGATGCCGTGCACGATCGCCTGGTAGGTCCGGTGAATCTCGCGCGCGGCCATCATCGCCGTCAGGCGCTGGAAGGCGCGCGGCGTGCGGGCGACGACCAGCAGGCCGGAGGTGTCCTTGTCGAGGCGATGGATGAGTCCCGCGCGCGGCAGGGCCGCGAGCGCCGGCCAGCGGTGCAGCAGGCCGTTGACGAGCGTATGGGTCTGGTTGCCGGCGCCCGGGTGCACCACGAGGCCGACCGGCTTGTCGACGACGATGACCTCCCGGTCCTCGACGACGACACCGAACTCGATGGCTTCCGGAATCGCCTCCGCGCTGGCCGCGAGCACCGCCGACAACGCGACCGTGTCGCCGGCCGCCACCGTTTCGCGCGGGCGGCACTCGCGGCCGTTCAGGCGCACACGGCCTTCGCGGATCCACGTCGCGAGCAGGGTGCGGGAGTAGTCGTCGAAGAGGGCGGCCAGGGCCTGGTCGAGGCGCTTGCCGGCGAGCGCGGGGGGCACCACGCCTTCATGCTGTCGGATGTCTGTCATGACGGGGAGTCTACTGCAAGCGCCTGCGCTTGCCTTGGTCTGACCGGATGGACGCACTACAATGCCGGACTGCCATTACGTGCCCGAGCGAGGGCTCAATCACCCCGTGAAATCTTTCGCCTCCCCGAACCTGTATCGCGGCGCCCTGTGGCTGCTGCTGAGCCTCCTGCTGTCGGCCTGTGGGCTGCTGCCCGACAAGGACCCGGACGAACTGCCCGAGAACTGGCCGGAGGACAAGCTGTACTTCGCAGCGAAAGATCGCCTCGACTCGGGTTCGTGCAACGGCGCGATCGAATACTACGAGAAGCTGCAGGGGCGCTATCCGTTCGGGCCCTACGCTGCGCAGGCGCAGATCGAACTCGCCTACTGCCACTACAAGTCCGACGAAACCGAACCGGCGATGGCGGCAGTCGATCGCTTCATGAAGCTGAACCCGTCGCATCCGCACATGGACTATGCGTTCTACCTGCGCGGGCTCATCAACTTTTCCGCCGGCAAGGGGCTGATCGAGCGGCATCTGCCGCGCGATTCCTCGCAGCGCGATCCCGGCGCTTCGCTGCAGGCCTTCAACGACTTCTCGGAACTGATCAAACGCTTCCCCGACAGCCGCTACGTGGCCGACTCGCAGCTGCGCATGCGCCACCTGCGCAACGTGCTCGCGCAACACGAGGTCAACGTGGCGAACTGGTACATGCGGCGTGGCGCCTTCGTCGCGGCGGCGAACCGTGCGCGCTACGTGGTCGAGAACTACCAGCAGACCCCGGCGATGCCGGAGGCACTGGTGCTGATGTCGAAGGCCTACAAGGTGCTCGAGCTGAACCAGCTGTCCGATGACGCGCTGCGCGTGCTCGAACTCAACTACCCGAATCATCCGGGGATCGAGGAAGTGAAGGCCACACGCGTCAACTGACGCGCCGGGCCGGCCCGCTTCGCCGCGCGTCAGGCGTCCGGGACCGGATCCTGTTCGTGGTAGCGTGAGGTGATCGGGAAGCGGCGGTCGCGGCCGAAGGCCCGCGTCGTCAGTCGCACGCCCGGTGCCGCCTGGCGCCGTTTGTACTCGTTGCGATCGACCATCCGCGCCACCCGCTTCACCGTGTCCAGCGCGAAACCGGCGGCGGCTATCTGCTGCGGCGTCTGGTCGAGTTCGACATAGCGCTCGAGGATCGGATCGAGGATGTCGTAGGGCGGCAGGCTGTCCGAGTCCTTCTGGTCCGGCCGCAGCTCGGCGCTCGGCGGACGTTCGATCACCCGCGGCGGGATCACCGGGGCCGCCTGCTGCGCGTTGCGCCAGACCGACAGTTCGTAGACCAGCGTCTTCGGGCAATCCTTCAGCGGCGCGAAGCCCCCGGCCATGTCGCCGTAGAGCGTCGCGTAGCCGACGGCCATCTCGCTCTTGTTGCCGGTGGTCAGCACGATGCGGCCGGTCTTGTTCGAGTAGGCCATCAGGATGATGCCGCGACAGCGTGCCTGGATGTTCTCTTCGGTGACGTCGGCGTCGCGGCCGGCGAACACCGGCGCGAGGATGTCGTTGAACGCGGTGAACGGCGCTTCGATGCCCACGACATGGCATTCGCAGCCCTGCGCGCGCGCCTGTTCGAGCGCATCGTCGATGCTCATCTGCGCGGTGTAGCGCGACGGCATCGAGATCGCGGCGACGTTCTCGCCGCCCAGCGCATCGACCGCGATCGCGAGCGTGAGCGCCGAATCGATGCCGCCGGACAGCCCGAGCACCGCGCCCTTGAAATGGTTCTTGCCGATGTAGTCGCGCACGCCGAGCACGAGCGCGCGGTAAATGCTTTCGAGGCCGGTGATGGCCGGTGCCTGCGGTCCCGCGAGGACCAGCCCGCCGCCGGTGCGCGTGATGTCGACCGCCAGCAGCGCTTCGTCGAACTCGCTCGCCGCCGCCATCACCCGGCCGGCGCCATCGACCGCCAGTGAGCCGCCGTCGAACACCAGTTCGTCCTGGCCGCCGACCAGATTCACGTACAGCACCGGCAACGCCGCGGCCGCGGTGGCCGTGGCGAGCGCCTTCAGGCGCGCGGCGCGCTTGTTCGTGCTGTACGGTGAGGCGTTCAGGTTCAGCAGGATCTCGGCGCCGGCGGCGCGTGCGGCGACCGCCGTGGTCGCGTCCCAGATGTCTTCGCAGATCGAAAGGCCCAGCGCCATGCCGTCGACATCGACGACGCAGGGCATGACGCCGGCGGTGAAATAGCGCTTCTCGTCGAAGACTTCATAGTTCGGCAGGCGCTGCTTGCGGTACACGGCGCGCACGCTGCCATGTTCGAGGAAGCTCGCGCTGTTGTAGAGGACGCCGTCTTCGCGCTCGGGGTGACCGACGACCACGGCGATGCCCTGCGCGGCGGCCGCGATCTGGCGCAGCGAGTGTTCGACGCGTTCGTGAAAGCCGGGCCGGAACAGCAAATCCTCCGGTGGATAGCCGGTGACGGCCAGCTCCGGAAACGCGACGAGCCGGGCGCCGTCCACATCGCGGGCGCGCGCGATGGTCTCGAGGATGCGGGCGGTGTTGCCGGCGATGTCGCCGACGCAGAGATTCAGTTGGGCGAGAACGATTTTCATCGGGGGAAACGGCCCGCCTGGTGGCGGGCCGTCAGCGTCAGCCCATCACGCGCTTCATGGTTTCGCCGAGGTCGGCCGGCGAATTGACGGTGTGCACGCCGGCCTGCTGGAGGGCGGCGTACTTGTCGGCTGCCGTGCCCTTGCCGCCGGAAATGATCGCGCCCGCATGCCCCATGCGTTTGCCCGGGGGCGCCGTGACACCCGCGATGTAGCCGACGACCGGTTTCGTCACGTGCTTGGCAATGAAGGCCGCGGCGTCTTCCTCGGCCGAGCCGCCGATTTCGCCGACCATGATGATGCCTTCGGTCTGCGGATCCTGCTGGAACAGGGTCAGCACGTCGATGAAGTTCATGCCCTGGATCGGGTCGCCGCCGATGCCGACGCAGGTGCTCTGGCCGAGGCCGACGCCGGTGGTCTGGTGCACCGCCTCGTAGGTCAGCGTGCCCGAACGCGACACGATGCCGATTTTGCCCGGCTTGTGAATGGCCGCCGGCATGATGCCCATCTTGCATTCGCCCGGTGTGATCACCCCCGGGCAGTTCGGACCGATGAGGTAGACGTCGGGCCGCGTCATCAGCATCGCCTTCACGCGCAGCATGTCGAGCACCGGAATGCCCTCGGTGATGCAGGCGATGACCTTCACGCCGCCGTCGACGGCTTCGCAGATCGCGTCGGCCGCGTAAGGCGGCGGCACGAAGATCATGCTGGCGTCCGCGCCCGTCGCCTTCACGGCGTCGTGCACGGTGTCGAAGATCGGCCGATCGAGGTGTTTGCCACCGCTGCGGCCCGGGGTCACGCCGCCGACCAGCTGCGTGCCGTAGGCAATGGCCTGTTCGGCGTGGAAAGTGCCCTGCTTGCCGGTGAAGCCCTGGACGATGACCCGGGTGTGCTTGTTGATCAGAACGGACATTGCTTATTTCCCCCCGACGGCCGCGACGACCTTGCGCGCGGCATCGCCCAGATTTTCAGCGCTCAGGATCGCGAGCCCACTCTCGGCGAGCAGACGCTTGCCTTCGTCGACGTTCGTGCCTTCGAGGCGCGCGACGACGGGCACCGTGACCCCGACTTCCTTGACCGCCTGGATGATGCCGGTGGCGATCAGATCGCAACGCACGATGCCGCCGAAGATGTTGACCAGAATGGCCTTCACGTTCGGATCCGAGGTGATGATCTTGAACGCCTCCGCGACTCGCGCCGCGGTGGTGCCGCCGCCGACGTCGAGGAAATTCGCCGGCTCGCCGCCGTACAGCTTGACCACGTCCATCGTCGCCATCGCGAGGCCCGCACCGTTCACCATGCAGGCGATGTTGCCGTCGAGCGTCACGTAGTTGAGGTCGAATTCCTTCGCCCGCCGCTCCTTGTCGTCTTCCTGGCTGGCGTCGCGCCAATCGGCGATGGACTGCCGATAAAGCGCGTTGTCGTCGATGTTGATCTTGCCGTCGAGCGCGGTGAGGCTGCCGTCGGCGAGGATCGCGAGCGGATTGATCTCGAGCAGCGACAGGTCCTTGTCGATGAACAGGCGGTAGAGGCCGCGCAGGATCGTCGTCAGCTGCTTGCGCTGGGTATCGTCAAGTTCGAGCGCGAAGCCGAGCAGGCGGGTCTGGTAGTCCTGCAGGCCGAGCACCGGGTCGATGCTGGCGGTGAAGATCTTCTCCGGCGTTTCCGCCGCGACTTCCTCGATGTCCATGCCACCGGCGCGCGAGGCCATGAAGGTCACGCGGCGGCTGCCGCGGTCGACGACCGCGCCAAGATACAGTTCGTGCGCAATCTGGGCCGCGCTGTCGACCAGCACGCAGTTGATCGGCTGCCCGGTCGGCCCGGACTGCTTGGTCACGAGCTGGGTACCGAGGAGGGCGCCGGCGGCGGCGCCCACGTCCTCGACGGACTTCACGAACTTCACGCCACCGGCCTTGCCGCGGCCGCCGGCATGCACCTGGGCCTTCACCAGCCAGGCGGCGCCACCGAGGGCTTTCGCATTGGCCATGGCTTCCTCTGCGCTGCGGGCCACTTTGCCCGGCAGGATGGGAATGCCGTATTCGCTGAATAGCTGTTTCGCCTGATACTCATGCAGGTTCATCGATCCACTCCAAGCTGCTCGATTTTCCGTTGCGGGTCGTCGTCGCGCGTCGATACACGGGGCGGGGTGACGTCAGTCCCCGGCGTGGGCACCGGGGCCAAGGTGGGTCCGGCCGGTTGTCGTCGACCTGGCCGCTGCGAAGCTCATCTTCTTCGGTCATTTGCAGCGCGCCGACGCTGGCGCAAACTATATCGGATACATGCGCGCCGATGCACGCATCGGCGTCCGGCACCTGCCCCCCGGTCAGAGGAAGTTGCGCGTCATGGGCTTGAAGAATCTGCTCGTCATCGGGCTCGTGGTGTGGGTGGGCCTGATGCTGTGGCGGCGCTGGCAGGCGGCCACCCGCCGGCCGCGCGAGGATGCCTACGGCGGGCGCATGGTCCGCTGTGAAGAGTGCGGCGTGTACCTGCCGGCCACCGAGGCCGTGCAGCGCCGGCCGGATCACTACACCTGTGCGTCGCATCCGCCCCAGCCGCGTGCGTAGCGACGCCCCGAGCCTGTTCCGCGGGTTGCCCGACCGTACGATCGCGCTGGAGCGGGCGTGGCGCGCGCTGCGCTACTTCAATCTCTACCGGCTGATCATCGCCGGCCTGTTCGCCGTGCTGAGCGGCTTCGGACGGCTGCCACCGAACTTCACCCAGTTCGACGAGAAGCAGATTCTCTGGACCTCCGTGACCTATCTCGCGCTGGCCACGGTCTTCCATTTCTACGTCGAGCGGCGCGCCGGCGGCCTCGCCCTGCTGCGCAACGCGCAGGTGCTGCTCGACATCGTCGCCCTGACCTTCCTGATGCACGCGTCGGGCGGCGTCGCCGGCGGTTTCGGCATCCTGCTGGTGATCGCCATCGCCGGCGCCTGCCTGCTCGCCAGCTGGCGCGCGGCGGTCGCGTTTGCCGCGTTGTCGACTTTCGCGGTGCTCGGCGAGACCTTCTACGGCGTGCTGCGCTACGAGTACTCGGTCGCGAGCTACACCCAGGCGGGCCTGCTCGGCGCGGCCTGTTTCGGCACCGCCATCCTCGCCTCGTGGCTCGCCGAACAGGCGCGACGCAGCGAGGCGCTCGCGGCGGCCCGCGCGCGCGATCTGCAGACCATGGCGGAGCTGAACGAGCACATCGTGCAGCGCATGCGTTCCGGCATCGTCGTACTCGACGACACGCTGCGGGTGCTGCTGCTGAACCAGGCCGCGGAGCGGATGCTCGGCATCACTGGCGAGGTCGACGGGCAACCGCTCGAAACCGTCTCGCCCGCGCTCAACGGCGCCCGCCACGCCTGGGTCGCGCGCAGCGAGAATCGCAAGACGCCGATCGAACTCGATGGCCGAGGCGGCCAGGCCATCGTGTCATTCACGAACCTCGGCGTCGGCGTCGGCGAGAACACGCTCGTGTTCCTCGAAGACGCCGCCGAAACCCAGCAGCGCGCCCAGCAGATCAAACTCGCGTCGCTCGGCCGGCTGACCGCGAGCATCGCGCACGAGATCCGCAATCCGCTGGGCGCCATCAGCCACGCGGGGCAACTGCTGTCCGAGTCGCCCGACCTCGGCCGCGAAGACCGCCGCCTGCTCGAAATCATCGAAGAGCATTCACGGCGCATGAACGCGATCATCAAGAACGTGATGATGATCGGCCGGCGCGAACTCGCGGTCGCCGAAAGTTTCGAATTGCGGCCGTGGCTCACGAGCTTCATCGCCGAACTGGTCGAACGCAGGGCGCTGGCCGACGGCGACGTCGTCTGCGAGTGGAATGACCCTGATATCATCGTGCGCATGGACCGGAGCCAGCTGCACCAGGTGCTGTGGAACCTGTGCGAGAACGCGCTGCGCTACAGTCAGCGGGCGCCGTTGCTGCGTTTCGTGTGCGGGCGCCACGGGCAGAGCCAGCGCCCGTACGTGGACATCGTCGACAGCGGCACGGGCATGGCCGACGCGGTCGCCGAGCAGATTTTCGAACCGTTTTTCACCAGCGGCGGCGGCGGCACCGGGCTCGGGCTCTACATCGCGCGCGAGCTGTGCGAGGCGAATCAGGCCACGCTCGCGCTCGCCGCGCACGGCGCCGACGGGTGCACCTTCCGCATCCTCTTCGCCCATCCCGATCGACAGCAACTGAGCGCATGAGGCGTTTATGAGCAGACCACAGGCCCTGATCGTCGATGACGAACCCGACATCCGGGAGCTCGTGACCATCACGCTCGGCCGCATGGGCATCGACTGCACATCGGCCGCCACGCTCGGCGAAGCGCGTGATGCGCTGGCCGACGCGCACTTCGACCTGTGCCTGACCGACATGCGGCTGCCCGATGGCAACGGGCTGGATCTGGTCACGTGGATCCAGACCCGACATCCATCGCTGCCGGTCGCGGTGATCACCGCCCACGGCAGCATGGAGGCTGCGATCCAGGCCCTGAAGAGCGGCGCCTTCGACTTCGTCAACAAGCCGGTCGACCTCGCCGATCTGCGCAATCTCGTGGGCCAGGCGATCAAGGTCACACAGCCGGCCGTCGCGGTGGCGTCGACGCGCGCACTGATCGGTCAGTCGCCGACGATCCTGCGCCTGCAGGAAACGATTGCGAAGCTCGCCCGCAGCCAGGCGCCGGTCTACATCAGCGGCGAATCCGGCACTGGCAAGGAACTCGTCGCGCGCCTGATTCACGAGCAGGGCCCGCGCGCGGCGCAGGCCTTCGTGCCGGTGAACTGCGGCGCGATTCCGCACGAGCTGATCGAGAGCGAGCTGTTCGGCCACGTCAAAGGCAGCTTCACCGGCGCCGTCACCGACAAGATCGGGCTGTTCGAGGCAGCGAGCGGTGGCACGCTGTTTCTCGACGAAGTGGCGGAGCTGCCGCTGCAGATGCAGGTCAAGCTGCTGCGCGCGATCCAGGAAAAGCGGATCCGGCGCGTCGGCGCCGCACAGGAGCAGGCCGTCGACTGCCGCATCCTGTCGGCGACGCACAAGGATCTCGCCGCCCTCGTCGCCGCAGGCACGTTCCGCCAGGACCTCTATTACCGTATCAATGTCATCGAACTGAAGGTGCCGCCGCTGCGCGAGCGCGGCGGCGACATCGGGCTGCTGGCCACGCATTTCCTCGAGCGTCTGGCCGAGACCTACGGCAGCACGCGCACGCGCCTGAGCGCGCCAGCATGGTCGGCGCTGACGCGTTACCGCTTTCCGGGCAATGTGCGCGAACTGGAGAACGTGCTCGAGCGCGCTTGCACGCTCGCTGAAGGCGACGAAATCACGGTCGACGACCTGCAACTGCCGGCCGACGGCGGCGAGCCGGCTGGGTCGTCCGCGGCGCAGGCGGATCTCGAGCCGCCCGACGGCGAACTGCAGCCCTACCTCGACGACGTCGAACGCAAGCGGATCCTCGATGCCCTCGAGAAAACCCGCTGGAACAAGACCCAGGCGGCGAAACTGCTGGGCATCAGTTTTCGCGCGCTGCGCTATCGCCTCGACAAGCTCGGGCTCGACTAGCGGCCGGCGCCGCCGTCGGGCCTGCGCGTGCCCGGTCTCGCCGTCCAGGCCCGGCGCGCCTGATCGAAGATCAGGCAGAAGCAGCCGACCGGCGGAAGATCGACCCGCTGAAGGGGCCTCCCTGCCCGCGGACCGCGGCAGCAGGCCCTCTTTCCTCCTTCATGCAGAGCCCGTGCGGGCACCACCCGGCCCGACATGCCCTGCGCAAAGTGACGTCCAGCGTCACATTCTGCCGCGCACCGACGTCAACTCGCGGCGGCTTACGGCGTCCGGGCGCCCTGGCAAGCGATTCAAGCCCCAGTGCTGGCGTATTCGTGTGATCCGGAACACAGAATCGAGGAAAGGCTAAAGCTGGCACGCTTGATGCTCGATACAGGACAACGCGCTGCCGGGGCTGACTCGACGGTGCGAGGAGAGAAACGCCAGACGAGCCGCACCCAGTGCCGCGGCCCGCGGCACTGAGAGTCCACTAATTGTCCATCAGGAGAATGTCATGAAAAAAGTCCAACAGGGTTTTACGCTTATCGAACTGATGATCGTGGTTGCGATCATCGGCATCCTGGCCGCCGTCGCCATCCCGGCCTACCAGGACTACACGATCCGCGCGAAGGTCACTGAAGGCCTGAGCCTGGCGTCCGCCGGCAAGACCGCGGTGTCCGAGTTCTTCGCGAGCAACGGCGCGCTGCCGGTCAGCAATGCGTCTGCCGGTTTGTCGTCCTCGACCTCGATCAAGGGCAACGACGTCGGCTCGGTTAACGTGACTGCCTCCAGTGCGATTGAAGTCACGTTCCACGCCGACGACTGCCGACGGTGCTGTGACCTGGGATTGCCGCGGCGGCACCCTGGAGCCGAAGTACCGTCCGTCCAGCTGCCGCTAGTCCTTTAGCGAGCTGAATGAAGCGCCCCGAGCCTCGCGCCGGGGCGCTTTTTCAAGTGATAGCCGCAGTTCAGCAGTGTCCTCCCTTCAGAACGACCGAGGGTTGACGCCGCGTCACACCGAAAGACCTTTTTTCTGGTTGCTCCTGCTCCTGCTGGTTACGGCTGGCGCCTACTTTCCCGGGTTACACGGCCCGTTCGTTTTCGACGATTTCAACAATATCGTCCTTAACAAGAGCCTCGCGGCTGACACGGTTTCGCTCGAAAGTCTCCGCCAGGCAGCACTGTCTGGATTTGCC
>LNEL01000054.1 GCA_001464935.1 Gammaproteobacteria bacterium Ga0077536 | reverse complement strand
TCGGAACTGGGCCAAATTCGGATGAGCAGACTTGCCCAGTCTGCTGATAGACCAAATGGGAATTGTGTTGAGGGCAGACGTGGAACAAGTAACGCTTTACTCTGCAGCCAGTAGCAGAGCTTCTAAGAGGGGCTTCGGCATGAAGCCAGCGACGCTCGGCAGGTGTCGTCGAGCCTGTGTCGAACATAGCTGTCTGTAGCCGTGGCTAGTTCTCGCCGGACGAGTGCGTTGCCCGGTTTTTGGCAGGTGGTTTAAACTAGTCCAGTCGATAGTCCATATCGAGCGCGGGTACTCAAGAGAATCGTTTTAACTCAACCACTTAGGGGTCAAATTCGATTCCCATCACCCGCTCCAACCCCGCCCCAGTCCCGGCAGCTCAGCCTGCGCCGCCCCCGATTTTCAGCACGACCACATTCGCGCCCGCCTGCGTCAGCCGCGTACGCATCTCCTGCACCGACTTCAGGTCCGTATAGGGCCCGACATGCACGCGGAACCAGACGTCCTGACCGCCGATGACCACGCGCTGTATCGTCGAGGTGATGCCCTGCAGTGCCAGCTGAGCCTTCGCCTGGTCCGCTTCTTCGAAACGCTGGAATGAGCCGACCTGCAGCACGTAGGCGGCAGGCAGCCCCTCCTTGACCGGCGGCGGCGCGGTGTCCGTCGCGGGCGCCGGTGCGGCGATTTCCGCCTCGGGTACCTTGACCTCGATCTCGGGCAGGATCTTGTAGAAGTCGAAGTCGGGTTCGGGCACCGCCCCCGGGGCCGAGCCGGTCGGCGCCATCGCGCTGTGATCTTCCTGCACGAGCGGCGCTTCAGCGGGTTCGGGCAGCGCCGGCGGCTGGGCCGCGGCGAGCGGTGCCTCGGGCGCCTGCGTCCGTTGGCCGAGGCCCGAGAAGTACACCACCACCGCGACCGTCAACCCTATCAGCAGGCCCGTGACGAACGACAGCGAGCTGCCGAACCCGCTGGCCCGTCGGCCATTCGCCTTGCCTTTGAAATCGCGTGCCATTACATCTCCGCCGGCGCCGAGACGCCCAGCAGTCGCAGTCCGTTGCCCAGCACGATACGCACCGCGGCGCAGAGCGCAAGGCGGGCGGCGCGCAGATCCGGTTCGGGCGTCAGAATCTTGTGGGCGTTGTAGTAAGCGTGGAATTCGACCGCCACTTCGCGCAGATAGTTCGCGACCTGATGCGGTTCGCGATCGCGCGCCGCATTCGCGATGACTTCGGGCAGGCGCAGCAGCAATGCCGCCAGCAGTTGCTCCTTCTTCTCGACGAGCAGTCCGCGCGCACTGACACCAGCGGCGAAGTCACCGTCGATGCTCAGGCCGGCCTGGCGGAAGATGCTGCAGATTCGGGCGTGCGCGTACTGCAGGTAGTACACGGGATTGTCCTGGCTCTGCGATTTGGCGAGATCCAGATCGAAATCGAGATGCTGATCGGAGCGCCGCATGATGTAGAAGAAGCGGGCGGCGTCTGCCCCGACCTCGTCGATCAGTTCCCGCAGAGTCACGAATTCGCCCGAGCGCGTCGACATCTGGACGCGCTCGCCCCCGCGATAGAGCGCCGCGAACTGGACCAGCAGCACTTCGAGCCGCTCGGGATCTTCGCCGAGAGCGCTCAGCGCGGCCCGCACGCGCGGAATGTAACCATGGTGATCGGCGCCCCAGATGTCGATGACGCGGGTGTAGCCGCGTTCGAACTTCTCTGCATGATAGGCGATGTCCGAGGCGAAATAGGTCGGGAAACCATTGTCGCGGATGACCACGCGATCCTTCTCGTCGCCAAGGGTGCTCGACGCGAACCACTGCGCTCCGTCTTTCAGATACAGGTGTCCGTGTGCGCGCAGGCGATCGAGCGCGGCGTCGATCTTGCCGTTGTCGAGCAGGCTGCGCTCGGAATACCAGAGATCGAAGTCGACGCCGAATGCAGCGAGGTCCTCGCGAATGCCGTCGAGTATCGAATCGCACGCATGTGCATGCAGCGCGCGGTAGCGCTCGTCGCCAAGGCACTCGCGGCACGTGGCAATGGCGGCGTCGAGGCGGGCCTCGGGTTCGGGGTGCGTTGTCGCGTCGGGCAGCGTCGGCGTCGCGACGAAACGGGTTGCGTCGCGCACGAACAGCGCCGCGGCTATCTCGTGAATGTAGTCGCCGCGATAAGCGTTGTCGGGCAGTTCGACCGCGATGCCCTGGGCCTGCAGGTAACGCAGCCACACGCTCAGCGCGAGAATGTCCATCTGCCGTCCGGCGTCGTTGACGTAATACTCGGTGTCGACCTGGCAGCCGGTCGCCCGCAGCAGCCGCGCGAGCGCGCTGCCGTAGGCCGCGCCGCGGCCATGCCCGACGTGCAACGGGCCGGTTGGGTTCGCCGACACGAACTCGAGCTGAATGCGGCCCCCGGCTCCCGCCTGTGAGCTGCCGTAAGCGCCACCGGCGGCGAGGATATCGGCGACCACGTCGAGCAGCGCGCCGCGCTTGAGCCGGAAGTTGATGAAGCCCGGCGGCGCGAGTTCGACGGACTCGACGAACTCGGGGAGCTCGATCGCGGCGACCAGCATCCTGGCGACCTCGAGCGGCGGCTTGCGGCACGGCTTGGCGAGCACCATCGCGAGATTGGTGCTGAAATCCCCGTGATCCGGGTTGCGCGGGGGTTCGACGACGAACGCAGGCGCGTCGATAAGCGGCAGTTCGCCACTGTCG
Organism: Gammaproteobacteria bacterium Ga0077536; assembly: GCA_001464935.1. Lineage (GTDB taxonomy): Bacteria > Pseudomonadota > Gammaproteobacteria. The sequence goes on along the minus strand of LNEL01000054.1, from coordinate 156,326 downwards.
GCGAGCCGCGCGACGAGCGCGGCGAGTAAGGTCTGGATTTGCTGTTTCAAGGGCTGAATCGACTCGGCGGGACGGCGCGCATTCTACACGCACGCGCCGCGAGGCGCGCTAGCGCACGACCGTGAGCCCCAGACTTTCCCAGTCCTGCATGCCGCCCCGATACCATTTGATCTTGTGGGGCGGGTAGCCGAATTTGACCAGCGTGCGGATATTGTTCGGCGACTGCCCGCACCATGGCCCATTGCAGAACATGACCAGCGTCCTGGCCGCACTGAAGTCCCACAGGCCTTCCTGGTTCAGGGCGCCGAACCGGCGCTCGAGGATGTCGGCGATCTCCATCGGATCGGCGCCGGCTTCCGGATTCAACTGCTGCCAGGAAATGTTGACCGCGCCGGGAATCGTGCCCTTCTCGACCCAGTCCGGCGTGCGCGAGTCGATCACCAGGATCGATTCGTCACCGGCCGACACGCGCTTCAGGTAGTCAATCATCTCCAGTTCGCCAATCGTCTCGACGCCGGGCGCCAGCACCGCCGGCTGGATGCAGAACGGCGGGCAGGGACGTGAGGTCTGCGCGTAGTCCGGGTTGATCGTCGAGGCCGGATCCTGGCGCCGCTCGATCACGACGGGCCGACCCTGATGCCGGACCTCGATACGCGCCATCTCCGGCGTGATGCCGACTTCGCCGGCCGCCGGGGCTGCCCCGCAGACGGCCGACAGCAGCGGACAGGCGAGCAGCGTGGCGAGCAGGGTCATCGATTTCATGGGCGTTACCACCGGTGGAGTCGCCGGCAAGAATACGCGCCGGCCCGCGTCTAAGGAATTGCCGCCAGGGCGCTGCCGCGGCCGGGCCTCAGGCCGCTTCCTGCGGATCGACGTCGATGTGCCAGCGAACCCGATGCCGGGTCGGCAGTGCGTTCGCGGCCGCGATCAGGCGTTCGAGCGCGTCCGCGAGCGCAGCGCGACGCAGACCCGTCAACATCAGCACCGCACGAGTCTTGCCGGCCCGTCGCTCCATCGGCGCCGGTACGGGGCCGGCGATGTCGATGTCGGGCCCGACGTCCAGTGCGCGCCGCAGTTGCTGCAGAAAACCGATCGGCGCGCGCGCATCGACCGCCTCCGCGCGCACGACGGCCATCGACACGTAAGGCGGCAGCATCGCCGCCTCGCGCTCCGCAAGCGCGGCGTCCGCGAACGCCGCATAGTCGTGACGCAGCGCCAGCTGCAGTAGCGGATGCACGGGATGGTGAGTCTGAATCAGCACCACGCCCGGCGCATTCGCGCGACCGGCGCGCCCGGCGACCTGCAGCAGGGTCTGGGCAAAACGCTCGCCGGCACGGAAATCGGCCGCAAACAGCCGGCTGTCGGCGTCGACGATCCCGACCAGCGTCACCGCCGGGAAGTCGTGGCCCTTGGCGAGCATCTGTGTCCCGATCAGAATGTCGACGCGCCGCTCGCGAACCGCAGCATATGCCGCTTCGAGTTCGCCCTTGCGCCGCATCGTGTCGCGATCGATCCGCAGCACGCGCGCGGCCGGAAAGCGCTCGCGCAGCGCCTGCTCGACCTGCTCGGTGCCGACCCCCAGCGTGAAATACTCGGGCGCGTCGCAACAGGCTTTCTGCAGCACATCGAGTCGCTGCTCGGTGCCGCAGTGATGGCAGATCAGGCGTTCGCGCCCCTGGTGCAGCACGAGGCGCGCGTCGCAGCGCGCACATTGCGCGATATGGCCGCACGCATGGCACATCAGCACCGGCGCGTAACCGCGGCGATTGAGGAACAGCAGCGTCTGCTCGTCCCGGGCCAGACGCTCGTCGATCGCGGCACACAGGGTTTCGCTGAGACCGCCGTGCAATTTGAGGCCGCGCACGTCCAGCCCGTGCAGGGTCGGCGGCGCCGCGCCGCCGGCGCGGCTCGGCAGCAACATTCGCGCGTAGCGGCCCCGGCGCACATTGAGTTCCGATTCCAGCGACGGCGTCGCCGAACCGAGCACGATCGGGACTTGCGCGTCGCGTGCGCGCATCACCGCGACGTCGCGCGCCGAATAGCGAAATCCTTCCTGTTGCTTGAATGACGGATCGTGCTCTTCGTCGACGATGATGAGGCCGAGCCGCGGCAGCGGCGCCCAGACCGCCGACCGCGTGCCGAGTACGATGCCGACCGCGCCACGTCGGGCGCGTTCCCACACCAGCGAACGCTCGCGCTCGGTCAGCTCGGAATGCAGCACCGCGACGGTGTCGCCGAAGCGCAGCCGGAAACGCTGCACGAGCTGCTCCGACAGGCCTATCTCCGGAATCAGCATCAACACCTGGCGGCCGCCCGCGAGCATCTCGCGCGCGGCGTGCAGATAGACTTCGGTCTTGCCGCTGCCCGTCACGCCCTGCAGCAGCAGCGGCGCAAAGCTGTCGCGGCGCGCGAGAATATCGGCAAGCGACGCGGCCTGCGCCTCGTTCAGCGCCAGGAAATCGGTGCGCGGCAACGCCGGCGCCGCCTCGGCATCGAGTTCGGTTTCGAGGAGCCAGCCGCGACGCTGCAGATCGCCGACGACGCGACCGGCGTCGAACGGCAGCGCGCGCAGCGTCGCGGCCCGCAGCGCCTGTGCCTGCGCCATCTGCAACAGTTCGCGCTGTCGCGGACCGACGCGCACTGCGCCCTCCATCAACGCCGCACGCCCGGCGTCGGCGAGCAGCCAGCCGCGTTCGGTCAACCTGCGCAGCACCTCGCCGTGGCGCAACTCGACCGGCAGCAACAGGCCGAGCGCTTCCCCGACCGGATGGCAATAGTAGGCGGCGGCCCAACGCGCGAGGGCGACCAGCGAGGGTTCCAGCAGCGCCGTCGCGTCGAGCAGCTCGATGACCTGTTTGAGACGATCGTCCGCGTGCGCCGACGGCGCAGTGCCGACAATGACGCCAATGCGCTCGCCACGCCCGAACGGCACCTTGACGCGACAGCCGACGGGCTGCGGCGGCAGGCCAGCTGCGGGCGGCAGGTAATCGAACAGTTGCCGCAGTGGCGCGAACACGGCCACCTGCACGCAGCTGACACTGGCGGCCATCAGCGGCCGGGCGACAGCAACAGGTCGCCGGCGTGCGGCGAGGCCAGGATCTCCGCCAGCGTGGCGGCGTCGAGGCGACGATAAGGCGCGCCATCCAGCGGCGAGAGCGGTGGGTGGTGCAGGCGCACCGCCGGCATCACCACGAGTTCGAAATCGACGTCGCCCATCGCCGTTTCGAGCACGGCGTAGGTTTCACTGTCGCGCCGGCCGACCCGGCGCGTCTGTTCGTCGAGGTGATACGGAATGCGCTGGTTCAACAGCTTGCGAATCACCCGCTCGAGTTCATCGCTGAACAGGTGCAGGGTCACCGGCGAGTGCGCGAACGGCGTGCCGTGCATCACCGGCCCGACCAGCCGTGGCTCGAATTCGGCCAGGAAGCGCATCGCGGCGAGCGCGGCTTCGCGCAATACGCGGGTGCGCCCGACGATCTCTTCGGCTTCGAACAGACGTTGATGCTCGATCACCGCCGTCTGCACCTGGAGATTGTCGGGCAGGTTGCGCTGGTCGTGCGCGCCGACCTGGGCGGCGGCCTTGCGCTTGGCGCTGCCGAAGTCGTCGGCTTCACCGTCGATCAGCATGCGCGCGGCAATCTGCGCGATCTCGTCACGCTGGCGATCGCCCGTGGGGCCCGAATCCTGCCTGCCGTTACGCCGCATGAGGGTCAGACATCTGCAAGGCGCGAGCGGGCGAACAGGGAGCCGCGAGACATCGCGACGGCGAGCAGCATTGCTGCGCCAGTGCGTTTGACGGACGAGCGTTCATGAACGGACCGCGCACTAGAACAGCTGTTCGGCTTCGATTGCCCGCGGTTCGCTGTAGCCCACCGATGACGAGGCGCCGGCCCGTGGGACATCCTTTTCGCGAAAGGTTTCCAGGATCGCACGCGGATTGCCGACGCCCGCGACCGCCCCGGACGCAGGATCGATGCGCACGGTCACCACGCCGGGCGGCAGGCTCGGCTCGGTGGGGGGCATGTCCTTCAACGCGACCCGCATGTAGTCGATCCACACCGGCAGCGCGGCGCGCGCACCGGTTTCGGCGCGGCCCAGCGGTGCCACCTGGTCGAAACCGATCCAGACGGTGGTGGCGATCCGGCCGTTGAGGCCGGAGAACCAGGCGTCCTTCTGATCGTTGGTCGTCCCGGTCTTGCCGGCGAGATCGCTGCGCTTGAGTTCGAGCGCGCGCCGTCCGGTACCGCGGCTGATCACGTCCTTCATCATCGAGTACATCATGTAGGCGTTCTGCGCATCGACCGCCCGTGGCGCGACGCGCTGCGCGCTCTGGGCCTGCAGGGCTTCGACGTCGACCGGCTCACCTTCGTCGTCGAGCGCCGGCGCTGCGCAGTCATCGCAGGCGATCAGCGGATCGGCAGCCGAGACACGGGTGCCGTCCTCGAGTTCGATGCGCTCGATGAAGTAGGGTTCGACCCGGAAGCCCCCGTTCGAAAAGGCAGCGTAGCCGGTCACGAGCTGCAGCGGCGTCAATTCGCCGGTGCCGAGCGACAGCGAGAGATTGCCCGGCAAGGTGTCAGGATTGAAGCCGAAGCCGCTGACGTGACGCAGCGTGGTCTTGATGCCGACGTCGCGCATCACGCGGATCGACACCAGGTTGCGCGAATTGGCGAGCGCCTCGCGCAGGCGGGTCGGGCCGTAGTAGGTGCCGCTGTAGTTTTCGGGCCGCCACGCTTCCTCGAGACCCGGCGTATCGAACACGATCGGGGCATCGTTGACGAAGCTCGCGGCGGTGAAGCCGTGATCGAGCGCGGCGGAATAGATGAAGGGCTTGAAGTTCGAGCCCGGCTGTCGCAGCGCCTGTGTGACCCGGTTGAACTTGCTCTTGTCGAAATCGAAGCCGCCGGCGAGTGCCTGGATGGCGCCGTCCCGGCTCGCGATCGACACCAGCGCGCCTTCGACGACGGGCACCTGAGCGAGGCGCCAGTAACCCTCCTGCTTGTCGACCGGCGCCATCCATTCGATGCGAATGACATCCCCGGGTTTCACCAGGTCCGTCGCGTGGCGGGGCGCGGCGCCGACGGCATCCTCATTTATATAAGGGCGTGCCCAGGCGAGGCCTTTCCACGGAATGACGCGGGTGTCGCCGCCCGCTTCGACGACCTCGACAGCATCGTTGCGCACCTCGACCACCAGTGCCGCCGTCAGTCCGCCGAGCAGCGGGTAGTTGCGCAGCAGCCCTGCGCGCTGCGCCGGCTCCACGCCCTCGAGCACCAGCGTCGCTTCCGGTCCGCGGTAGCCATGCCGACGGTCATAGTCGATGAGCCCGCGGCGCAGGGCCTGTACGGCGGCCGCCTGCAGATCGCTCGAGACGGTCGTGAACACGCGATAACCGCTCGTGTAGACCGCGTCGCCGTATTTCGCCTGCATCTCGTGGCGCACCATCTCCGCCAGGTGGGGCGCATTGGTTTCCGACTGCTGCGCATGCAGACGCGCGGTCTGCGGCGCGTCGAGCGCGTTCTGGTAAGTCGCTTCGTCGATGTAGTCGAGCTCGAACATTCTCCGCAGCACATAGCTGCGACGCGCCATGGCGGCGTCGGGATTGGCGATCGGGTTGGTGTTCGAAGGCGCTTTCGGCAAGCCTGCGATCATCGCGATTTCAGCCACGGAGAGCTTGTCGAGTGTCGTGCCGTAGTAGACCTGGGCTGCGGCGCCGACCCCATAGGCTCGCTGGCCGAGGAAAATCTTGTTCAGGTAGAGCTCGAGGATCTGGTCCTTGGACAGTTCGCGTTCGATCTTCACCGCCAGCACGATTTCCTTCAGCTTCCGCTGGTAGGTTTTCTCGCGCGAGAGGAAGAAATTGCGGGCGAGCTGCATGGTGATCGTGCTGCCACCCTGCCGTTTCTCGTGCGACCGCGCGACGTCGAGGCCGGCGCGCACGATTGCCATCCAGTCGACACCGGGGTGCTCGTAGAAGCGGTCATCCTCGGCCGCGATGAACGCCTGCTTGACCAGCGCCGGCACTTCGTCGATGGCGAGCGGATTACGGCGTTTTTCGCCGAACTCGGCAATCAGGCTGCCGTCACGGGTGTAGACCCGCAGAGGGGTCTGCAGACGCACTTCGCGCAGACTCGATGCCGATGGCAGCTGCGGCATCACCCACCAGAGCACGGCGCCGGCAAGGCCGACGACCGCAATGGCCGCGGTCAGGAGCAAATAAAAGGAAATGCGCAACATCTTGGGTGTTCGGGGCGTTTTGGATACTAGATGTATCGCCGTTCCACTTTAATTAATTCCACTAAGGTTCGGTTTATATTGATTTTTCGCAAAGAAAACGTTTGTCTTTTGAAAAATGCTTGGCTATAGTTAGGGCTATATTTTAAGGTTAATGGACAGTACGTCGCCGTAACCTGTTAATTTTAAAGGATTAATTGTGGCGCTGTTTCGACGAAGCCAAGTCCCGCTGCTCGGTGTCGACATCAGCTCGACATCCGTCAAGCTGCTCGAGCTGTCGCGCTCGGGCGGACGGTACCGAGTGGAGAGTTATGCGGTAGAGCCACTGCCGCCTAATTCGGTGATGGAAAAGAATATCACGGATGCCCAATTGGTCGGCGAGGCCATCGCGCGCGCGGTCAAGAAGTCGGGCACCCGCACCAAGCTCGGCGCCTGCGCCGTTGCCGGCTCGGCGGTCATCACGAAAGTGATTTCAATGCCGGCCAACCTGTCCGAAGAAGAACTGGAAGGGCAAATCCAGATCGAAGCGGACCAGTACATTCCCTACGCCCTCGACGAAATCAGCCTCGATTTCTCGATACTCGGCCCGTCTGCGAGCGACCCTGGTCGAATCGACGTGCTCCTCGCCGCGTCCCGCAGCGACAACGTCGACGTCCGGGTCGCAGCCCTGGAAGTGGCCGGACTCGAGGCGAAAATCGTCGACGTCGAAGCCTTCGCGCTCGAAAACGCCGTCGCGCTGCTCGCCCAGCAGGGCGGCCCGATAGGCCAGTCGCACATCGTGGCAGTGATGGACGTCGGTGCGACCTCGTCGACGCTGAGCGTGCTCGAGGACTCCAAGATCATCTACACCCGCGAGCAGCTGTTCGGCGGCCGTCAGCTCACCGACGAGATTCAGCGCCGCTACGGGCTTTCCTATGAGGAAGCGGGTCTCGCGAAGCGGCAAGGCGGGCTGCCGGACAACTACGAGCCGGAAGTCCTTCGGCCGTTCATGGAATCCATGGCGCAGGAAGTCAATCGGGCGCTGCAGTTCTTCTACTCGTCGAGCCAGGTCGGCACCGTCGACCATGTCGTGATGGCCGGCGGCTGCGCCTCGATCGCGGGCATCGACAGCCTGGTGCAGTCGAAGATCGACACCACGACGTCCATTGCCAACCCCTTCGCCAGCATGACCGCCGCCGCGCGGGTGCGCGCGGAGGCACTGGCCAATGATGCGCCCGCGCTGATGATTGCCTGCGGCCTTGCGTTAAGGAGCTTCGACTGATGGCCCGCATCAACCTCTTACCCTGGCGCGCAGAGCTCCGCAAACAACGTCGCAACGAATACCTGACGATCGTCGGCGCGTTCGCCGGCCTCGCGATCCTGGTCTGGGGTCTCGTGCACTTCCATTTCACGGAGCGCATCGACTTCCAGAATGAACGCAACGCGTACCTGAAAACCGAAATCGCGAGCCTCGACAAGAAGATCAAGGAAATCCAGGAGCTCGAGAAGGAGAAGGAACGCCTGATCGCGCGCATGAAGGCGATCGAGACCTTGCAGTCGAGCCGTCCCATCATCGTCCACATCTTCGACGAACTCGTCACGTCGCTGCCCGAGGGCGTCTACCTGAAAGAAGTGGCGCAAAACGCCAATGTGATCGTGCTCAAGGGCGTGGCGGAGTCGAATGCCCGCGTGTCCAGCTTCATGCGCAATATCGAAAAGTCGGAATGGCTGGCCGACCCGAAGCTCGAAATCATCCAGTCTTCGGATGAATCTGGCAGGCGCATTGCGAACTTCACGCTGCGCATGACCCAGAGAACCCCCACGACGGAAACCGAAGAAGGGGATGACGCGACATGAAGCTCTCAGACCTCAACAATCTGAGTTTCCAGAACATCGGCTCGTGGCCACTGCCGGTCAAAGCCGTCTTCATTCTGCTCGTCTGTGCCGCCATTCTCGGCCTGGCTACGTGGAAGGACATCAATCCGCTGCGCGAAGAACTGCGCACGGTGCAAGGTCAGGAAGTGCAGCTGAAAGATACCTTCGAAGCCAAGCAGAAGAAGGCCGCCAATCTGCAGGCGCTGAAGGATCAGCTCGAGGACATCAAGGAGACCTTCGGCGATCTGCTCAAGCGTCTGCCGAACAAGACCGAAGTCGCGGCGCTGCTGGTCGACATTTCGCAGCAGGGGCTCGGGGCCGGTCTCGAGTTCCAGCTGTTCAAGCCGGGCGCGGAGCAGCCGTCGGATTTCTACGTGGAGCTCCCGATCCAGATCAAAGTACTCGGCAACTACCACGCGTTCGGCACTTTCATCAGCGGCGTGTCGGACCTGCCGCGCATCGTGACGAACCACAACATTCGGATCACCTCGGGTGACAGTGGCGTGCTGGCGTTCGAGACGACCGCGAAGACCTATCGCTATATGGACGAGGAAGAAGAAGCCGCGGAGTCGGCGAAAGCCGCCGCCGCCGCGAAAGGCAAGCAGAAGGGCAGACGGAAATGAGCAACCGCATCTGCGTACGCACACTTTCCGCGGCCGTGATCGTCGCCACCGGGCTGACGATTGGCGGCTGCGTCAACCGCGACAAGACGGACCTCGAGAACTACGTGTCCGAAGTGCTGGGTCGTCGCGGCGGGCAGATCGATCCCCTGCCGCCGATCAAGCCTTACGAGCGATATCTTTATCGTTCGGCTGAGGCGCAACTGCGAGACCCCTTCACGCCGTTCATGGAGCAGGAGGCGAAGCAGGAGCAGATCGCGGAACCCAGCGATGCCGAGCAGCAGAAATACAGTGACGAGATCCTCGCGCACAATCGCGAGGAGCTCGAAGGCTTCGAGCTCGACAGTCTGCGGATGGTCGGCACGTTGCAGGATGACAAGGAATTGTGGGCCATCGTGCGCGACAACGCGGGCACCGTGCATCGCGTGCAGATCGGCAACTACCTTGGCCGCAACTTCGGCAAGATCCTGAACATTCAGGAAGACAAGATCGAACTGCGCGAAATCGTAAAGGACGCCGACGGGCGCTGGGAGGAACGCCAGGCGTCCCTCGCCCTGTTGGAAGAAGAATAGAACAACCCATTCAAGGGGTAATCGAACATGAGAGCTGCGACATTTCGACTGTTGAACCGGCTGACGGCCCGGCGGCCGACCCGCATGGGTCTGGCGCCTGCGCTGACCGGCATGATGCTCGGAGGTACGCTCCTGTTTGCGCATCCCGGCGCGGATGCAGCGACGATGAACAACATCCGCTATACCTCCCTGCCCGGCGACCGAGTGCAGGTCGAAATAGAGCTGTCCGAGCCCTTGGCCGGCGACCCGCTGAGCTTCACGATCGACAACCCGGCGCGCGTCGCGCTCGACTTCCCCGGGACCACGCTCAGTGTGCCCGTGAAGTCGCAGACGATCGGCGTCGGCAAGGTGGAGAGCGTCTCGGCGGTCGAGGCCGAAGGCCGCACACGCGTCGTGATGAACCTGGTGCAGGTCGTGCCCTATACGCTTCAGACCGAGGGCAACAAGGTCAAGGTGATCCTCGACGGCGTGCCGGCGGACATCACTACCGCGACCGCGCCCCGGATCGCGGGCGCGGCCGCTGCGCCCGCGCAGGCAGCACCGCCCGCAGCCGGTCTGACGATGCCCGGTTCGGCGGCCGGCGAGAGCATTCGCGGCATTGATTTCCGCCGCGGCGACCACGGCGAGGCCCAGATCGTCGTCGACCTGTCGAATCCGAACGTCGGCATCAATATCCAGGAACAGGGCGACAAGCTGCTCGTCGATTTCGTTGACACCGCGCTGCCCGGAGAGCTCGATCGCAAACTGGACGTCACCGATTTCGCGACGCCGGCCAAAGAGGTCGACACCTTCCGTCACGGCAACGGCACCCGCATGGTCGTGACCCCGACGGGTCTGTTCGAACATCTCGCCTACCAGTCGGACAACATCTTCACCCTCGAACTCAAGCCGCTGACGAAGCAGGAAGAGGAAAAACTCAAGAAGGACAAATTCGGCTATACGGGCGAGCGGCTGTCGCTGAACTTCCAGGACATCGAAGTGCGCGCCGTGCTGCAGCTGATTGCCGACTTCACCGGCTTCAATCTCGTCACGAGCGACACCGTGTCGGGGAATGTGACCCTGCGTCTGAAGAACGTCCCCTGGGACCAGGCGATGGACCTGATCCTCAAGAGCAAGAATCTCGGCAAGCGGCAGAGCGGCAACGTGGTGATGGTGGCGCCGCAGGAAGAAATCGCCGCGAATGAAAAGCTCGAGGCGGAAACCCAGCGCCAGCTCGTGGAACTTGCGCCGCTACGCCTGGAGTTCATCCAGGTGAATTACGCCAAGGCGCAGGACATCGCGACCCTGCTGCGAACCCGCGGCAATGTGGGCCCCGCGGGCGGCGGTGGCGGCGCCGCGGGCGGCGCCAATAATCGCAATCAGGGAGAGAACCTGCTCTCGCCACGCGGCAGCGTGACGGTCGATCAGCGGACGAACACGCTGCTCGTGCAGGAAACGGCCGAGAAGCTGACCGAAATCCGGCAGCTGGTCGAGGCGCTCGACATCCCGGTACGCCAGGTGCTGATCGAATCGCGCATCGTCGTCGCCAATGAAGACTTCAGCAAGGACATCGGCGTGCGCTTTGGCTACAGCCAGATCAACAACCCGAAGAACCTCGATCTGAACGAAGGCGGCAACCGGCAGTCCGATCTGATCAGCGTGATCGGTGGCGACATCGACGGCGACGTCAATTACGGCGGCGGCACGGGCTTCGTCACGCCGCAGGGCCAGGAAAACTACATCGTGAACCTGCCGGTGGCAGGCCCGGCCGCCGCGTTCCGCTGGTCGATTGGCAAGATCGGCAGCTACCTGCTGCAGCTCGAACTGTCGGCTTTGCAGGTCGAAGGCCGCGGCGAGGTGATTGCGAGCCCGCAGGTCATCACTGCGAACCAGAAGGAAGCGACGATCGAATCCGGTACCGAAATTCCGTACCAGGAAGCGACGTCGAGCGGCGCGACGAACGTGTCGTTCAAAAAGGCCGTACTGGCCCTGAAGGTCACCCCTCACATCACGCCCGACGACCGCGTGATCATGGATTTGACCGTGAATCGCGACTCGGTCGGCCAGGTGTTTGCTGGGGTGCCGAGCATCGACACCAACGAGGTCAACACCCAGGTGCTCGTCGAGAATGGCGAAACCGTGGTGCTGGGTGGCATCTTCGAGTCGAACAACCGCACGGACAAGGACCTGGTGCCGTTCTTCGGCGACATTCCCTACCTTGGCCACCTGTTCAAGCGCACCGGCACGAGTTCCGAAAAGCAGGAGCTGCTGATCTTCGTCACCCCGAAGATTCTGAAAGAAGGCCTGTCGCTCTCGCAGCGCTAGGCCGGACAGCGCCGGACGACAGAACGCGGGACTTCGGTCCCGCGTTTTTTTTGCGCGTCCGGTGCCGACCTGCAACAATTTGACCTACACCCAGTCGAACGGACACGGACGTGAGCAAATCGGCGAGCCGGATTTTCCTGGTCGGGCCCATGGGGGCCGGCAAGACCACCATCGGGAAAAAGCTGGCACGGGCGTTGCGCTGGAGGTTCGTGGACTGCGACCAGGAGATAGAACAGAGGACGGGCGCGACGATTCCGCTTATCTTCGACATCGAGGGCGAGGCGGGTTTTCGGGCTCGCGAGAAGCGAGTCATCGACGATCTCACGCGCGACGACGACATCGTCGTGGCGACCGGCGGCGGCGCGGTTCTCGACCCTGACAGCCGGCTCGCCCTGAAGGAGCGCGGCTTCGTGATCTACCTGCACGCGCCGCTGGAGCACCTGCTCGCCCGCACGCGCGGGGACACGAACCGACCGCTGCTGAAGACCGGCGATCGCGTCAAGAAGATGCAGGAATTGCTGACTGCGCGGGAACCCCTGTACCGAGAGGTGGCTGATTTGATCGTCGATACCGGAGCTTTGACCTTGACCGCAGTAGTGCAGAACATCCGGGCGGCGCTGCCATGATCCGCGTCGACGTCGAACTTGCCGAACGCAGCTACCCGATTTTCATCGGTGGCGGCCTGTTGCGCGACGCCTCATTGCTGGCGCGGACGATCAAGACCCGCCAGGTGATGGTCGTCACCAACGATCGCGTCGGGCCGCTGTATCTGGACACCCTGCGGCAGGGACTGACCGACCGCCAGCTCGCCTGCGTGGTCCTGCCGGACGGAGAACAGTTCAAGACGCTGGAAAGCTTCTCCCAAATCATGACCGCCCTGCTCGAACACAAGTTCGAGCGCGGCTGCACCGTGGTGGCGCTCGGCGGCGGTGTGGTCGGCGATCTCGCGGGATTCGCGGCGGCCTGCTATCAGCGCGGCGTGCGTTTCGTCCAGATCCCGACCACGCTGCTCGCTCAGGTCGACTCGGCGGTCGGCGGCAAGACCGCCGTCAATCATGCGCTGGGCAAGAACATGATCGGCGCCTTTCACCAACCGGTCGCCGTGCTGGCCGATCTCGACACCCTGAACACGCTCGAAGCGCGCGAGTTTCGCGCGGGGGTCGCGGAGGTCATCAAGTATGGCCTGATGCGCGATCGCGAATTCTTCGACTGGCTCGAACTGAACCTCGACGCGCTGATGGCCCGCGAGCCTGCCGCGGTCACCCACGCCATCAAGCGCTCCTGCGAGAACAAGGCCGATGTCGTCGCGGCGGATGAACACGAAAGCGGCGAACGGGCACTGTTGAATCTCGGGCACACGTTCGGGCACGCGATCGAGCATGCCCTCGGCTACGGTGTCTGGCTGCATGGCGAGGCGGTCGCCGCCGGCATGTGCATGGCAGCGCGCATGTCGGCGCGTGTCGGCATGATTGCGCCGACCACGCGTGATCGCGTGATCGCGCTGATCGAACGGGCCGGATTGCCGACCGTGCAACCGCCCACCACGAGTGTCACCGAACTGCTCGCGGCGATGAGCATCGACAAGAAGAACCAGGACGGCCGGATCCGTCTGATCCTGCTGGACGCCATTGGCCATGCCTCGGTGCGCGACGACTATGACCAGCAGGCGCTGCTCGAAGTGCTGGGCGGCGGCGCGGCCCCGCCGCGCGCCGCATGAGCGTCCCGCACCGGCCCCCGAAGTCCTGACCCCGTGCCGGACGGACTCGCGCCCTACGCCGTCGCTGAACGCAATTCCCGCGGCCGCGTGCATGCCGAGCCGGCGCCAAGCTGGCGCAACGAGTTCCAGCGCGACCGCGACCGCATCATCCATTCGTCGGCGTTTCGGCGCCTCGAATACAAGACCCAGGTCTTCGTGAACCATGAAGGAGACATGTTTCGCACGCGCCTGACGCACTCGCTGGAAGTGGCGCAGATCGCGCGCAGCGTCGCCCGCGCGCTCCAACTCAACGAAGACCTGACCGAAGCCATCGCGCTCGCCCACGATCTGGGCCACACGCCGTTCGGTCACGCCGGCCAGCATGCGCTGAATGCTTGCATGCGCGAGTTCGGTGGTTTCGAGCACAATCTGCATTCGCTGCGGGTCGTCGACCTGCTGGAACAGCGCTATCCAGGCTTCAGCGGCCTCAACCTGCTGTTCGAGACCCGCGAGGGCATCCTCAAGCACTGCAACCGCGACAATGCGATGCGCCTGGGCGAACTGGGCCGGCGTTTCCTCGAACGCCGGCAGCCGTCGCTCGAGGCACAGCTGGCCAATGTCGCCGACGAGATCGCCTACAATCACCACGACATCGACGACGGCCTGAGAGCGTCCCTGATTCCGCTGTCGAAGCTGCGCGAGGTCGATCTGTTCCGGGACGTGGAACGTACGGTGCGGGAGCGCTGGCCCGATCTCGACGCCAAGCGCACGCGCTATACCGTCATTCGGGAAATGCTGAACCGCTTCGTGCTCGACCTCATCGAAACCAGCCGGGCGCGGCTGGCCGCCGCGCAACCGGCCGACATCGAGGGCATCCGCGCTGCGCCAGCGCCGTTCGTCGATTTCAGTGCGCCGATGCGCGAGCAGCATCTTGCGCTCAAGCGTGTGCTGCGCCTCGAGCTGTACGAGCACGCCCAGGTCCATGACATGGCGCAACGCTCGCAGCGCATCGTCACGGCGTTGTTCACGGCCTTCATGCAGAAGCCCACGCTGTGGCCCGGCCAGCTCGCGCCGCTGCTGGCCGACCCGCAGCAGCGGGCCCAGCAGATTGCAGACTATGTGGCCGGCATGACCGATCGCTACGCGATGGCCGAACACGACCGGATCCGGCGCGCCGGCAACAAAGGATGAAACGTCGATCACACCGATGAGTGCAACCCAGCTTCCCCCAGACGTGGACCCGTTCGGCCCGGCCCTGCTGCCGGGTGCGCTGCATGTCGGATCAACCTTGCAGCAGCGCATCGATCTGATCGAGCACCTGCTCGAGTTCGGCCGTCAGCTGATCGTGTTGAGCGGGCCGGCGGGCAGTGGCAAATCGACGCTGCTGCAGGCCATCGAGACCGCCGCAGGCCAGCGCTGGAGCTGCGTGCCGCTCCAGGGCGGCCCCGCGTTGACCGGCCGCGCCCTGCTCTCGCAGGTCGCGGACGCGCTTGATGTCGACCTGTCCGCCGACAGCGAACCGCGCATGGCGCACACCATGCTCCGCCTGCGACTCAATGTGCTCGAACGCGCCGGCAAGCTGGTGGTGGTGCTGGTCGACGACGCCGATCAGTTGCCAGCGGACGCCGTCACTGCCCTGCTCGCGCTCGCGCGCACCGAGGACCAGACCGGCGAAGCACGGGTGCTGATGACGGCCGATCATGAGCACGCAGGCTTGCTGGCCAATCTGCAGCGGGACCGCCCGCAACACGGTCTGGTCCACGTGGTCGAGATACCGCCCCTGTCGGCCACGCAGGTTGGCGAGTTCCTGGCCCAGCGCCTGACCGCCGCCGGGCTGCAGCTCGGTGACTATTTCAACGCCAGCGATATCCAGAGCCTGGCAGGCGCGGCCGACGGCAATCCGGCACGAATCGTCGCGCTGGCGCGCCAGCATTTCGCGGGCAAGCGGGCGGCGCGCCCCGGCCGTCAGCGACGCGCCACGACCAGTCGGGCCGGGCTCCCGGGTGCCGGCTTCAAACTGCCGAAGCTGGCGGACCGGCGTCTGCTGCCCTTGTTCCTCGTGCCCCCAGCGCTGGCGGCGCTCGCGTGGTGGGCGTTGCGCGACGAACCGGCCGAGGCCCCGATGGACACCGCCGCCGTCGACGTCGAGTTGCCGGCCGCTGCCGAGCTGCCGCGCGAAGAACCGCGCCCGGAGCCGCCCGCGACACCGGCCGAGCCTGCGGAGTCGACGGAGTCGGCCGACAGCGCAGCGCCGGCGGCCGAGCCCGACCAGCGCTTTGCCGACAACGGCGACAACGATCTCATCGAGATCGTCCTGCCGGATGAACCCGTGATGCCGGACAGCCAGGCCGCCGGTACCCCGTCGCCATCCCCGCGCGCGTCGGTCGGGCTGGCGATTCCGCCGCCGGCCGCGGATCCGCTGCCGTCAGCGCCGCCGCCGGTTCCCACGCCGATTCCGTCGGCCAAGCCCGTGCCGACCCCCGAACCCGTCGCCGCGCCGCCGCCGCCGAAGCCCACGCCAGCACCGGTGCCGGCAGCACCGCCGACACCGAAACCGGTCCCCAAGCCCGCCCCGCCGCCGGCGGCGCCGACACCACCAAAGCCCGTGCCGCCACCGGCGGCCCGCGTCACCGGTTTTTCTTCGGACTGGCTGCTCAAACAGCCGCGCGGAGCGTACACACTCCAGCTGGCGGGCGTACGCGATCGCGCCGCCGCTGGCCGCTTCATCCAGCGCCATGGTCTGAGTGCCGAAGCGACGATTCTCACCACCCGTCGCGAAGGTCAGGCATGGTATGTGCTGGTGCATGGCTACTATCCGACGCGGCAGGCTGCCCTGGCGGCGGCCGCCAGGTTGCCTGCCGCGGTCAGGAAAGAGGTCAAGCCGTGGGCCAGGACGATCGGCGAACTCGCCAGCCTGCCGCGGTAACGACGCTCTGACGGCACCGTTTTCGCCCAGGCGGGGCGCATGGCGCACCGCGAGGAAACACGGCGGCGACTGCATCAGCGACACAGTTGGGCGCGGGTGACACCCCCCTGCCCTGACGCTATAATCGCCAGCCTTTTGGCCCGGTTTTCATCCCCTGCCCAAGGGGTTATAACGACAGGACGCTCTCCAATGTCGAGCACGCGCACGCAGTTCCCGCATCAGGGCCGGCCGCAGGCTGGTCTGTATGATTCCAACGCCGAACACGACGCCTGTGGCGTTGGTTTCGTCGTCGACATGAAGGGCCGAAAATCGCATACCACGGTCGAACGTGCGCTGACGATCCTCGATCATCTCGAACATCGCGGTGCCAGTGGCAGCGAAATCAACACGGGCGACGGCGCCGGCATCCTGATCCAGATCCCCGATCCGTTCCTGCGGCGCGAATGCGCCAAGATCGGTATCACGCTGCCCGCGGCCGGAGAGTACGGCACCGGACTGGTGTTCCTGCCGCGCGATGAAGCCGAAGCGGCGACCTGCCAGCGCGAGCTCGCCAGGATCGTCGGCGAAGAAGGCCAGATCATGCTCGGCTGGCGGGATTTGCCGGTCGACGACAGCGCGATCGGGCCGACCGCGCGTGCCTGCGAGCCCGAATTCCGTCAGGTGTTCATCGGCCGCGCGGCCGACATCAAGGACGGCGATGCCTTCGAACGGCGGCTCTACGTCATCCGCAAGCGCCTCGAACACGCGATCTGGGGTTCGACGATGCGCGAAAAGGCGTTGTTCTACATCCCGACGCTGTCCCACCGGACGATCGTCTACAAGGGCATGCTGAACGCCGTCCAGGTGAAGCTGCAGTTCCCCGATTTGTCGGACCCGCTGGTCGAAAGCGCACTCGCGCTCGTGCATCAGCGCTTCTCGACGAACACCTTTCCGTCCTGGCCGCTGTCGCATCCGTTCCGCTACATCGCGCACAACGGCGAAATCAACACGCTGCGCGGCAATGCGAACTGGATGCGCGCGCGCGAGGCGCTGTGTGCGTCGCCGGTCTTCGGCGAAGACCTGAAAAAGCTCTTCCCGATCGTCATCGAAGGCAGTTCTGACTCGGCGAGCTTCGACCAGGTGCTCGAATTCCTGCACATGTCGGGCCGGCCGCTGCCACTTGCCGTGCTGATGATGATCCCGGAGGCCTGGAGCGGCCACCAGCAGATGGATCCGGCGCGCAAGGCCTTCTATGAGTACCACGGCTGCCTGATGGAACCGTGGGACGGTCCGGCCTGCATCGCATTCACCGACGGCCGCATCATCGGCGCGGTGCTCGATCGCAACGGCCTGCGCCCGTCGCGCTACTACGTGACGAAGGACGACATGGTCGTGATGGCGTCGGAAGTCGGTGTGCTCGACTTTCCACCCGAGAACATTGCAATCAAGGAGCGGCTGCACCCGGGCCGCATCTTCCTGGTCGACACCGAAGCGGGCCGCATCATCGACGACGCGGAGTTGAAACAGCGTTACATCGATCAGCATCCGTATGCCGACTGGCTGGCCAAGAACTACCTGCCGCTGTCAACGCTGCCGGAGCCGCCGCACGTTCATGCGGTCGACCATGACACTGTCCTGCAGCGCCAGCAGGCCTACGGCTACACGCACGAGGATCTCCGCATCCTGATGCAGCCGATGGCTGAAAAGGGCGAGGAAGCAATCGGGTCGATGGGCACGGACGCAGCGCTCGCGGTGCTGTCGGAACGCCCGCGCCTGCTGTACGACTACTTCAAGCAGCTGTTCGCTCAGGTCACGAATCCGCCGCTCGACGGCATCCGCGAAGAGCTCGTCACTCAGGTCTCCACGCCGATCGGCCCGGAGAGCAACCTGCTCGCGCCGACCGAAATGAGCTGCCGCCGGCTGAAGCTCGAGTCGCCGTGTCTGGACAACTCGGACCTCGCGCGCATCCGTCATGTCGATCTGCCGGGCTTCAAGGCGAAAACCGTCACGGCGCTTTATCACATCGCCGACGGCGTCGCCGGCCTCGAAGCCGCGCTGCAACGCGTGTTCGAGGAAACCGATCGCGCGGTCGACGAAGGCTACACCTTTGTCATCCTGTCCGATCGCGGCATGGACGCCGTGAATGCGCCGATCCCGGCGCTGCTCGCGACCGCCGGCACGCATCATCACCTGGTGCGCAACGGCCGACGCATGCGGGTGGGCCTCATCGTCGAATCGGGTGAACCGCGCGAAGTGCATCATTTCGCGACGCTCATCGGCTATGGCGCCGACGCGGTCAACCCCTATCTCGCCTTCGAGACGCTGTTCGACATGCTCCAGCAGGGCGTGCTGAAGGAAGGTGCGCTCAAAGGCCGCAAGAAGGACGAATCGGCGCACGCTACGGCGGTCCGCAACTACATCAAGGCCGTCAACAAGGGGCTGGTCAAGGTGATGTCCAAGATGGGCATCTCGACCATCCAGTCCTACCGCGGCGCGCAGATTTTCGAAGCGGTCGGCCTCGACAAGGCCTTCATCGACAAGTACTTCACGTGGACGGCGACCCGTATCGGCGGGGTCGGTCTCGACGTCGTCGAGCGCGAGATCAGCATGCGCCACCACGACGCGTTTCCGACGCGCCCCGTCGCCAAACCCGACCTGGCGTGGGGCGGCGAGTACCAGTGGCGGCGCGACGGCGAATACCACCTGTTCAACCCGGACACCGTCTACAAGCTTCAGCATTCGACGCGTTCGGGTCAGGAGAAGGTCTTCCGCGAGTACACCGCACTCGTCGACCGGCAGAGCGAACACCTCGCGACATTGCGCGGCCTGTTCACCTTCAAGCAGGCGCCGCGGCCGGTGCCACTGTCGGAAGTCGAACCGATCGAAGCGATCATGAAGCGCTTCCATACGGGCGCGATGTCCTATGGTTCAATCAGCGCGGAGGCCCACGAATCGCTGGCCATCGCGATGAACCGCATCGGCGGCCGGTCGAACACCGGCGAGGGCGGCGAAGACCCGGCGCGCTTCAAGGATGAGCGACGCAGCGCCATCAAGCAGGTCGCGTCCGGCCGTTTCGGCGTGACCAGCGAGTACCTGGTGAACGCGGACGATCTCCAGATCAAGATGGCACAGGGCGCGAAGCCCGGCGAGGGTGGTCAGTTGCCCGGGCACAAGGTGTACCCGTGGATCGCGAAAGTGCGCTATTCGACACCGGGCGTCGGGCTCATCTCGCCGCCGCCGCACCATGACATCTACTCGATCGAGGACCTCGCGCAGCTGATCCACGATTTGAAGAATGCAAACCCCGAAGCGCGCGTGCACGTGAAGCTCGTCGCCGAAGTCGGCGTCGGGACCGTGGCCGCGGGCGTCGCGAAGGCCTTCTCCGACGTCGTGCTGATCTCTGGCTACGATGGCGGCACCGGCGCCTCGCCCGTCACCTCACTGAAGCATGCCGGCGTGCCGTGGGAACTCGGACTTGCCGAAACCCAGCAGGTGCTCGTGGCGAACAAGCTGCGCGATCGCATCGTCGTGCAGGTCGACGGCCAGATGAAGACCGGCCGCGACGTCGTCATCGGCGCGCTGCTCGGCGCCGAGGAATACGGTTTCGCGACCGCGCCACTGGTCGTCATGGGCTGCATCATGATGCGCGTGTGCCATCTGAACACCTGCCCGGTCGGCATCGCGACACAGGATCCGCGGTTGCGGGCGAAATTCAGCGGCAAGCCCGAGTTCGTCGAGAATTTCTTCCGCTACATCGCCGCGGAAGTGCGCGAATACATGGCCGAGCTGGGCTTCCGGACGATGGACGAGATGATCGGCCGCGCCGATCGCCTCGATGTCGACCAGGCAGTCAATCACTGGAAGGCAAAGGGCCTGGATCTGTCGAAGATTCTCTACCAGCCGCCGGTGGGTCCGGAAACGGCCATCCGCTGCGTGCGCGAACAGGATCACGGTCTCGCACGCTCGCTCGATCGCACGACGATCGTGCCGGGCTGCAAGGCCGCGCTCGAAGAGCGCAAGCCAGTGACGCTCGACCTGCCGATCCGTAATGTGAACCGCACCGTCGGCACCATCCTCGGCTACGAGCTGACGAAGCGCCACGGCGGCGACGGCCTGCCCGACGACACGATCCGCCTGAACTTCACCGGCTCGGCCGGCCAGAGCTTTGGCGCGTTCGTGCCACGCGGGATCACGATGACGCTCGAGGGCGATGCGAACGACTACATCGGCAAGGGCCTGTCGGGCGGCAGGATCATCGTTTATCCGCCACGCCAGGCGACCTTCGTGCCCGAGGAGAACATCCTCATTGGCAATGTCGCGCTGTATGGCGCGACGTCGGGCGAGGCCTACTTCCGGGGCCTTGGCGGCGAGCGCTTCTGCGTGCGCAACAGCGGCGCCGACGCGGTCGTCGAAGGCGTCGGCGATCACGGCTGTGAATACATGACCGGCGGTCGCGTCGTCATCATCGGCGGCACCGGCCGCAACTTTGCGGCGGGCATGTCGGGCGGTGTCGCCTTCGTGTTCGATCCGGACAATTCCTTCCCGCAGCGCTGCAATACGGATATGGTCGACCTCGAACGAGTCGAGCACGAGGCCGACGAGGCCAGCCTCAAGCAGCTGCTCGAGAACCATGCACGCCTGACTGGCAGCACCGTCGCGGAACGGATTCTGCGTGACTGGCAAAAAACCAAGACGCAATTCGTGAAAGTGATGCCCAGAGACTACAAACACGTGCTTGCGGCGATCGAACGCGCGCGCAAGCTGGGACTGTCCGAAGACGAAGCGGTGATGGAGGCCTCCCATGGCTAAGGTCACCGGCTTTCTGGAATTCGGACGCGAGAAGGTTCACTACCGCCCGGTCGGCGAACGGCTGAAGGACTGGTCGCAGGTCATGGCGCCGCTGCCGGCGCCGACGCTGAACCAGCAGGCCGCGCGCTGCATGGACTGCGGCATCCCGTTCTGTCACCAGGGCTGCCCGCTGGGCAATCTGATCCCTGACTGGAACGACCTCGTGTACCGCGACCGCTGGCAGGATGCGATCGATCGCCTGCACGCCACGAACAACTTCCCGGAGTTCACCGGCACGCTGTGTCCGGCGCCGTGCGAAGGGTCCTGTGTGCTCGGCATCAACGACAACCCGGTGACGATCAAGGCCGTCGAACTCGCCATCATCGATCGCGCCTTCGACGAAGGCTGGGTCAAAGCGCAGCCGCCGGCGTTCGAGACCGGCCGGCACGTCGCCGTCGTCGGTTCCGGCCCGGCCGGCCTCGCCGCGGCCCAGCAACTGCGCCGCGCGGGGCACCGCGTGACGGTGTTCGAACGCGACGACCGCATCGGTGGCCTGCTGCGCTATGGCATCCCCGAGTTCAAGATGGAGAAGCGCGTGCTCGACCGCCGCCTGCGTCAACTGCAGGATGAAGGCGTCGAGTTCCGCGTGAACGCGAACGTCGGCGTCGACATCGACATCGCCGATCTCAAGCGCGACTTCCACGCCGTGCTGCTCGCCGGTGGTGCCACGGTGCCGCGCGACCTGCCGCTGCCTGGCCGCGACCTCAAGGGCGTCCACTACGCCATGGATTACCTGACCCTCGCCAATCGCAAGCTCGAAGGCGACCGCGTCGCCGACGACCAGGACCTGCGCGCCGACGGCAAGCATGTCGTGATCATCGGCGGCGGCGACACCGGTGCGGACTGTCTCGGCACGGCGCACCGCCAGCAGGCCAAGCATGTCGCCCAGCTCGAAATCATGGCGCGTCCGCCGCAGACGCGCGCAAGCGACAACCCCTGGCCGGAATGGCCGCGCATCTATCGCACGAGTTCGGCGCACGAAGAAGGCGGCGATCGCGTCTACGGCGTGTCGACGAAGCGCTTCATCGACGACGGCAACGGCGCGGTCCGCGCCATCGAGATCGTCGATGTCGAAGTGAAACAGGCCAACGGCCGGATGAGCATCGAGGAAGTGCCGGACAGCACCCGCGAGCTGCCCTGCGACCTCGCCCTGCTCGCGATGGGCTTCGTGCACGCCGAGCGCGGCGTGCTCGACCAGTTCGGCGTGAAGGTGACCGATCGCGGCAACGTGTGGCGCGATTCGAACTGGATGACGTCGGTGGAAGGGGTGTTCACTGCCGGTGACATGCAGCGCGGCCAGTCGCTGATCGTCTGGGCGATCGCCGAGGGCCGCTCCGCGGCCGCCGGCATCGATCGCTTCCTGATGGGCAGCACCGATCTGCCGGCACCGCTGTCATGAGCGCACTGAAGAACGATCGCTTCCTGCGCGCGCTGCATCGCCAGCCGGTCGATCGCACGCCCCTGTGGATCATGCGCCAGGCCGGGCGTTACCTGCCTGAATACCGCGCCACCCGCCAGCGCGCCGGCGATTTCCTGACCCTGTGCAAGACGCCCGACCTGGCCTGCGAAGTGACGCTGCAGCCGCTCGATCGTTTTCCGCTCGATGCGGCGATTCTCTTTTCCGACATCCTGACGATTCCGGACGCCATGGGCCTCGGGCTCACGCTCGATGAAGGCGTCGGACCGCGCTTCACCTCGCCGATCCGCGAGCCGGCGCAGATCGCGCGCCTCGGCGTGCCGGATCCCGAAGGCGAACTGCGCTACGTGATGGACGCGGTGCGCCTGATCAAGCGCGAACTCGACGGCCGCGTGCCGCTGATCGGATTTGCCGGCAGCCCGTGGACGCTCGCGACCTACATGATCGAAGGCGGCGGCGGCGACCATGACTTCAAGCGCGCCAAGCAATGGGTCTATGCACAGCCCGATGATTTGCACCGGTTGCTCGCCATTGTCACCGAGTCCGTCATCCAGTACCTGCGGGCACAGCGTGCGGCCGGTGTCGACGCGCTGATGGTGTTCGACACCTGGGGCGGCGCACTCGCGGCGGATGCCTACCGCGCGTTCTCACTGAACTACATGGCGCAGATCGTCGAGGCACTGGGCGATGAAGTGCCGACGATTCTCTTCACCAAGGGCGGCGGCCACTGGCTCGAAGCGATTGCGGACACCGGGTGCAGCGCCGTCGGCTGCGACTGGACGGTCAGTCTGGCCGACGCCCGCCGCCGCATCGGTTCCCGCTGCGCGCTGCAGGGCAACCTGGATCCGGCGATCCTGCGCGCCCCGATCCCCGTGATCGAACGCGAAGTCGCGGCCACCCTGAACGCTTTCGGCGCCGGGCCGGGACACGTGTTCAATCTCGGTCATGGCATCACGCCCGATATCAATCCGGACCACGTCGCGGCACTCGTGGCCGCGGTGCATCGCGGCATCTGAGCGGTCGCGCGCCGCAGGGCGCGCAGGTCGACAGCCCTCTCAGTGCGTCGGGTTCGGCGCACTGGCCTGAACGCCCTCACACGCACGCTTCACGCAAGCCTGGCCGGCGCGCTGCGTGCCATGCGCGGCCCCGCCGGGCCGTGCGATCAGGTTGCCTGCCCGTGGCGCGCGCGCCAGGCGATGCCGAGCAGCCCCAGACACAGCAGGAGAACCGGCCAGTTGCCGAAGCGCACAAACGGCGTCGCGCCTGTACGCGGGTCGGCGCTGCCCGTCAGCACAAAGGGTTCGAACTGCGGCGAACGTTCGAGCACGCGACCCTGATGGTCGATGATCGCCGAGATGCCCGTGTTCGTTGCACGCAACATCGGCCTGCCGGCTTCGAGCGCCCTGACCTGCGCAATCTCGAGATGCTGGTGGGGTGCAAGACTGTCGCCGAACCAGGCGTCGTCGCTGACATTCACGAGCACATTGGCGTCGGGCAGCGGCTTCCTGACTTCGCTGCCGTAGGCGTCCTCGTAACAGATCGACACGCCGAACTTCAGGCGTCCGGCCGTCAGCGGCGGCTGGTACTCGTCGCCTGCGCTGAAACTCGACATTGGAATCGACAGGAAATTGAGCACTGGCCGCAGCAGGGCGTCCATCGGCAGGTACTCGCCATAGGGCACGAGATGGTGTTTGTCGTAGCGCCCTTCGGCCACGCCGAGCATCACCAGGCTGTTGAAATAGCGGCCGCGCGGGTCGCCGGTCGGCATGCCGACGAGAAACGCCGTGCCCGCCTCCCTCGCGCGCGCGCCCGTCTCGCGCAGGAAGTCGGCAATGTCACCCGGAAACGCCGGCAGCGCGGTCTCCGGCCAGATCACCACGCGCTTGCCCCAGTGCGGTGCCGACAGTTGCGAGTAAAGCTCGAGCGTTGGCCCGCGATACTCAGGTTGCCATTTGATCGCCTGCGGAACGGCGCCCTGCACCAGCGCGGCGGTCAGCGGTTCGCCGAGCGAACGTGTCCATTCGACGCGCGCGAGCAGCAGCCCTGCGGCCGGCAGCGCCAAGGCCAGGACGGCCGCCGCCCGCAGCGGGCGGCGCGGCGCGGCGCCTGCACGCAGCGCGGCCGCGATCTGCGCGCAGGCGCCGGCGCAGACGGCAACGGCCAGGCTCGTGCCATAGGCGCCGGCGAGTGGGGTGTAGCCCGCGAACCACGACGACACCTGCCCGTAGCCGACGACGAGCCACGGAAAGCCTGAGAACAGCACGCCGCGCAGCGCCTCCATCAAGACCCAGCAGGCTGGCGCGACCGCGAGCATCCGCCAGGTTTCACCGGGCCCGGGCAGGCGGCGGGCGAGCCACCCCGCAGCGGCGGGATAACTCGACATGATGAGGACGAACAGCACCGTCATCGAGACGGAGAAGCTGTAGAGCGGCAGTCCGAACTTGTGTATCGAGACCTGGATCCACGTGACGCCATGGCCGAAGGCACCGATGCCGAACAGGAAGCCTCGCCACAGCGCGGCTCTGGGCGTGGTGACGCGCCAGGTCCAGAACAATGCGGCCAGCGCCAGGATCGCACAGGGCCACCAGCCGTAAGGCGCGAAGGCCAACGGCAAGGCAAGGCCGGCCAGCAGGGCAGTCAGCGCGCGGAGCATCGGATCATGAGGACTGTTGGCGGGACGACACTCAGCCGTCGTCGCCTGCCATGCGCGCGTCCCCCCCGCGCATCACGCGCAGCAGGTTCACGCGTCTCGGATCGGCCCGCAGCACCTTGAAATGGAAGCCACCGAATTCGATCTCGTCGCCGCGCTCCGGCAGCCGGCCGAACTCGTGAACGACCAGGCCGCCGATCGTGTCGTAGTCCTGGTCGGAAAAGCGGGCCTTGAAGTATTCGTTGAAGGACTCGATCGGCGTGCGCCCTTTGACGGTGTAGCGGTTCGCGCGATGCACGCGCACGAATTCCTCGTCGTCGACATCGTATTCGTCGTCGATCTCGCCGACGATCTGTTCGATCACGTCTTCGATGCTGACGAGCCCCGCAATGCCGCCGTACTCGTCGATGACGATGGCGAGGTGATTGCGGCTCTGCCTGAACTCTCGCAACAGGATGTTGAGCCGCTTGCTCTCCGGCACGAACACCGCCGGACGCAGCATGTCCCTGATGTTGAATGGCTGGGCGGGCGCCGCGGCGAGCGGCAGCAGGTCCTTGGCGAGCAGGATGCCGAGCACTTTCTCGTGTTTCGCATCGAGGACCGGAAAGCGCGAATGGGCGGATTCGATGACGGCCGGCAGGAATTCAGCGGGGGTCGCGTCGGCTTCGATGAAGGCCATCTCAGAGCGCGGCACCATGATGTCGAGCACTTTGCTCTCGGACACCAGCACCGCCCCCTCCATCATCGCCGCCGTGTCGCCGTCGATCAGGTGGCGGCTCTCGGCGTCATGCACGTAACGGATCAGATCCTGCCGGTTGCGTGCCCCGGGGTGCAGCACGGCGGCGAGCCGCGTGCGCAACGGATCAATCAGGCGATTCAGCCAGGGACGCTTCGCAGAAGGGTGGGGTTCGTCGGTCATGGGGTCAGTCGCGCTCCGCGTAAGGGTCGGGAAAATCGAATTCGGCGAGCAGTTCGGTTTCGAGGCCTTCCATCACGCGCGCCGGCCGCGGTCGTTCATGATCGTAACCGAGCAGGTGCAGTGCGCCGTGCACGAGCAGGTGCGCGCAGTGGGCGGCGATGGTCTTGCGCTGGGCCGCGGCCTCGGCCTTCAGCACCGGTTCGCACAGCACGATGTCGCCGAGCAGCCCGGGGGCCACGGCCTCGAGACCGGACACCGGAAACGACAGCACGTTCGTCGGGCCCTGGCGGCCGCGCCAGCGCGCGTTCAACTCGGCCCCTTCGACCGCATCGACGATGCGCACGGTGAGGCTGGCCTCGGACCGGAAGCGGCCGATTGCATGCGCGAGCCAGCGCCGCATCTGCGCGTTCGTCGGCAGGCCACGAGCCTTGCTGGCACGCTGGATGTCGACGTCGACCCGGCGGGGCGCGCCACGCTCAGGTGCTCTCGCGGCCTTCATATTCCTCGTAGGCGTCCAGAATGCGCCCGACCAGCGCATGCCGCACGACATCCTGTGACCGAAAGAAGGTGAAGCTGATGCCATCGATCTGACGTACGACCTCGACCGCATGCTTGAGGCCGGACTCGCGGCCACGCGGCAGGTCGATCTGGGTGACGTCGCCGGTAATCACGGCCTTCGCGCCGAAACCGATGCGCGTGAGGAACATCTTCATCTGCTCGATCGTCGTGTTCTGTGCCTCGTCGAGAATGATGAAGGCGTCATTCAGCGTGCGCCCGCGCATGAACGCGAGCGGCGCGACCTCGATTACGTTGCGCTCGATGAGCTTCGCGACGCGCTCGAAGCCGAGCATCTCGTACAGGGCGTCGTACAGCGGGCGCAGGTACGGGTCGATCTTCTGCGCCATGTCGCCGGGCAGGAAGCCCAGCCGTTCGCCGGCTTCGACGGCGGGCCGCACGAGACACAGACGGCGCACGCGATCGCGCTCCAGCGCGGACACCGCGGCCGCCACCGCCAGGTAAGTCTTGCCGGTACCGGCGGGGCCCACACCGAAACTGATGTCGCAGCGTTCGATGTTGCGCAGGTACATTTTCTGGTTCGCGCCGCGCGCCTTGATGATCGAGCGCCGCGTGTGGATGACGACGTCTTCGTCGTCCGCCGGTGCGCCGAGCGGCGCCAGCGCGGCCACGGATTCCTGGAGGCGCAGATGCACGTCTGCGGGCGCGAGAAACTTGTGCCCGGTCGCGTCGTAGAGGTCGCGCAGGATCTGGACCGCCGTGTCCTGCGCCCCGGCATTCCCGTTGATGTTGAACACGGCGCCGCGATTGCTGATCTCGACGCCGAGCCGACGCTCGATCAGGCGCAGGTGTTCATCGAACTGACCGCAGAGATTCGCGAGGCGCTCGTTGTCGACCGGTTCGAGCGTCAGCTCGACGGCGGTGTTGGCAGTGGTCATCAGCCGGCGATTTCGAGGGCGGCGACGCACTCGCCACGCAGGGAATTCGGCAATGCTGCAGTGATTCTGACCTCGACGAAGCGGCCGACCAGCGCCGGATCGCCGGCGAAATTGACGACGCGATTATTGTCGGTGCGCCCGCAGATTTCGTCCGCGTCCTTGCGCGAGACGCCCGTCACCAGCACGCGCTGCACCGAGCCGACCATCCGGCGGCTCTTCTCGTGCGCGAGTTCTTCGAGGCGACGCTGCAGGATCGCCAGGCGATGTTTCTTCTCCTCGGGCGTCACGTCGTCCGGCAGCCCCGCCGCGGGCGTGCCGGGCCGCGGGCTGTAGATGAAACTGAAGGAATGATCGAAATCGACCTGGTCGACGAGCTTCATCGTGGCCTCGAAATCGGCGTGCGTCTCGCCCGGGAAACCGACGATGAAGTCGGATGAAATCGACACGTCCGGCCGCGCTGCGCGCAGGCGCCGAATCTTCGACAGGTACTCGAGCACCGTATGGCCGCGTTTCATCTGGGCGAGGATGCGATCGGATCCGCTCTGCACCGGCAGGTGCACGTGACTCACGAGCGCGGGCACCTCGGCATAGGCGGCAATCAGGCGGTCGGTGAATTCGACCGGATGGGACGTCGTATAGCGGATGCGCTCGATGCCCTCGATGGCGGCAACGAAGCGCACCAGCGCCGCGAGGTCGCAGATCTGGCCGTCGTGCATGCGGCCACGGTAGGCATTCACGTTCTGCCCCAGCAACGTCACCTCGCGCACGCCCTGGGCGGCGAGCGCGTCGATTTCGGCGATGACGTCATCGAACGGGCGGCTGAATTCTTCGCCACGCGTGTACGGCACGACACAGAAAGTGCAGTACTTGCTGCAGCCTTCCATGATCGACACGAACGCCGTCGGGCCATCGGCCCGCGGTTCTGGCAGGCGATCGAACTTCTCGATCTCCGGAAAACTGATGTCCACGACCTGGCGCCGGCTGTCGACCGCGGCGTCGTACAGGGCGGGCAGGCGATGCAGGGTCTGCGGTCCGAACACGAGGTCGACGTATGGCGCGCGGGTGAAGATGCGCTCTCCCTCCTGGCTCGCGACGCAGCCGCCGACGCCAATCACGACGCCGCGCCGCGCATCCTTCAGCGCCTTCCAGCGGCCGAGCTCGGAAAACAGCTTCTCCTGGGCCTTTTCGCGGACCGAGCAGGTGTTGAGCAGCAGCAGATCGGCCTCTTCCGCGCTCGCGGCCGGCTCGAAGCCGTGCGAGGCGCCGAGCAGTTCGACCATCTTCTGCGAGTCGTACTCGTTCATCTGGCAGCCGAAGGTCTTGATGAATACGCGTCTGGTCATCGATAGGTCAGGCGGGACGGGGGGCTTAAGCTACACCAAACGCTTGTCCATTCAAACAATTGGGTCATGGCGGGAAGCGCTGCAACGGGCCGTGGGCTCAGGGCCCGTCCGCACTGAACTCGACGCCGCGCCGCGCCAGGAAGTCCGCGACCTCCGCGGCAGCCGCAGCGACCGCTGCGGACTGATTGCCCCGCACGACCAGCGACGTGCCGAAGCGGCCGTCGCGGGCAAACGGATAGCTGCCGAGGTCCAGCGCCGGGTAGCGCGCCTGCACGGCGGCGAGGTCGACGGCGACGTCGCTCTCACGCACCCAGGCGGTCAGGGTGTGGCTGACGATCGGCGGCCCCCCGGGCAGCGTGGCCAGCACGCCGGGCAGCATCGCCTGCAGGATCCGCGGCACGCCCGGCAGCACGATCACGTTCTCGACCCGGAAGCCCGGTGCAGCGCTGACCGGATTGTCGATCAGCGTCGCCCCCACCGGCACTCGCGCCATGCGCAGCCGTGTGTCGGTGGCCTCGGCCGCGCCGTAGTAGCGGGTCAGCAGGTCGACGGCCACCGGATCGTGGCGCACTTCGAGGCCGAAGGCAGCGCCGACACAGTCGGTCGTGATGTCATCGTGGGTGGGACCGATGCCGCCGGTGGTGAAGACCCAGTCGTACCCGGCACGCAGCGCATTGACGGCGTCCACGATCGCCGGCGGGCGATCCTCGACCACCCGCACTTCGCGCAGGCGAATGCCGATGCCGGCCAGCGCCGCACCGATCGTCTGCACATTGGCGTCGCGCGTGCGGCCCGACAGAATCTCGTTGCCGATGACGACGACGGCCGCGCCGGCGGCGCTCATGGCGCGCGCAACGGCGCCGGCATCTCGACGCGCACGTTGTCGATCAGGCGCGCCGCGCCGAGCCAGGCGGCGGCGAGGATCTGCAGGCTCGAATCGCCGGCTTTCGGCGCCTCGAGGTCGACCGCGCGCCTGATGCTGAAGTATTCGGGCCGGAAGCCGGCTGCGGCGAGTTCCGCCATGGCCGCCGTTTCGATCGCAATCAACGAGCTGCCCTGCGCGCGCAGCTTGTCCGCCGCCTGCTGCAGCAGACGGTGGATCAGCGGCGCGCGGCCGCGCTCCTCCGCGTTCAGGTAACCGTTGCGCGAACTCATCGCCAGCCCGTCCGCCTCGCGCACGATCGGCAGGCCAACGACCTCCGTCGGCATCAGCAGATCGTGCACCATGCGCTTGATCACGAGCACCTGCTGGTAATCCTTTTCGCCGAACAGCGCGACGTCAGGCTGTACGTTGATGAAGAGCTTGGTGACCACGGTCGCGACACCCGAGAAATGGCCGGGCCGGTACTGGCCGCAGAGGATGGTCGAGAGTCCCGGCACCGTGACGCGGGTGTCCTCCTCGATGCCGCCCGGATAGAGCTGATCGAGGTTCGGCGCGAACAGCAGGTCGAGTCCGGCGGCGGACAGCTTCTGCTGGTCGGCCTCGAGCGTACTGGATCGGATTGACGAAAATGCTGACCACCGTGTGATCGGCGCGCGTGCGGGCCGTCTTCAGCAGCGAGATGTGCCCCTCGTGCAGATTGCCCATCGTCGGCACGAACGCCACCGTCTTGCCGTCCCGTCGCCACGCCGCAATCTGCGCGCGCAGGTCCTCTACCGAAAAAACCGTCTTCATGAATGATGCTTCGAGTTCATAGGTTCAACCTTGTCAGTCTAGCGCAGCGGCACCCGCTGCATCAGGCGCTATCGCCGGGAAGTTGCCGATGGGTCAGCGGGAATCGCGAGCGGGATCGTGGTCACCGGACTATACGCCAGGATTGAAATAACGCCGCCCGACGACGCCCTGTTCGATCTCGGCGAGCAACAGCGCGTAATGCTCGTCGTTGTCGACCAGGTTGATCTCCTCGGCGTTGACGATCAGCAGCGGTGTGTCGTCGTAGCGGTAGAAGAACTCGACGTATTCCGTGCACAGTCGCGCGAGGTAGTCGGCTTCGATGCCCTGTTCGTAATCGATGCCGCGACGGGCCACACGCTTGAGCAGGGTCGGCACCGAGGCCTGGAGATAGATCACCAGCGACGGCCCCGGCAGCGTCTGCACCACGCGCTGGTAGATTTCCTGGTACAGCGCGAACTCGTCGTCATCGAGCGCGACGCGCGCGAACAGCCGATCCTTCTCGAACAGGAAGTCGGCGGTCAGGCGCGGCGCGAACAAATCCGCCTGGCTGCGCGCCTGCAGCTCACGCGTGCGCTGAAACAGGAAGTGGAGCTGGGTCGCGAGCGCATAGCGACGCGGGTCCTCGTAGAATTTCGGCAGAAACGGATTCTCGGCCGCGCCCTCCAGCAGCAGTTCGGTCTGCCAGGTCGCGGCCAGTCGACGCGCCAGGCTGGTCTTGCCGACCCCGATGGGGCCTTCGATGGCGATGAAGCGCGCGGCTGCCGGCGCATTGCCCTCGGCGGCGGGCGCGGTCACAGGCGCGAGATTCCGTCGGCCGACACGGCGGCGCACAGGGCGCTCACCGGCCCGAGCCCGGGCACCGTCACGGCCGGCGCGATTTCGGCGAGCGGCAGCAGCACGAAGGCGCGCTGCGCGAGTCCCGGATGCGGCACGCTCAGGCGGGGATGCGCGATGCACTCGTCGCCGTACAGCAGCAGATCGAGGTCGAGCGTGCGCGGCCCCCAGCGCTCGGCACCGCGCACGCGCCGGTGCAACTGCTCGAGGTGCTGCAGTTCGTCGAGCAACGCGAGCGGCGCCAGCGTGGTCTCGAGCGCGGCGACCGCATTGATGTAGTCAGGTTGATCGGGCGGGCCCATCGGTGGCGTGCGGTACAAGGAGGAGGCTTTCGTCAGGCTGGTCTGTGGCAGGGCAGCGAGCTCGCGCAGCGCGCTCGTCACCTGTTGCACGGGATCATCGAGGTTCGCGCCGATGCCGACATAGACGGGCACCGGCCCGGCGGACGTCACGGCCCGTCACTCTGCGACGGCGGGTGGCCGGCGGCGGCGACGGCGCCGACGCTTCGCGGACACGCCCGTGCGTGCACCCTCGGGCTGGCTGCGCAGGTTCTGCAGCAGGGTTTCGCGCGCATCGCCTTCTTCGGCGGCGAGAAACTCGGTCCAGAACGTGGCTTCTTCCTGCACCGGATCGCCGGCTTCGGCGCGCAGCACGAGGAAATCGTAGGCGGCACGGAAACGCGGATGCTCGAGCGCGCGCGGGATACGCTTGGGCGTCGGCTTCTCGAGTTTGGACTGCAGGGCCCAGATTTCGCGTGTGACGTTGCTGAAGCGTCGCGGCATCGCGATCCGCGCAATCTGCTTCGAGATCACGGTGTCGGCGGCAAAGCCCAGCGCGTCATGTGCGGTCACGCCGTTGGCGACCAGCTTTTCGGCTTCCTCTTCGACGACATGCCACAGCAGGGCCGCGAGCAGGAAGGCCGGCGTGATCGGTTTGTTGTCGGCGACGCGCGCGTCCGTGCTGCGCAGGGCGGCGGCAATGAGCCGTTGCGCGAACTCGCCTTCGCCGCCGTCCAGATGCTCGTCCGTCAGCGGAAACAGGCAGTGGAACAGCCCGTGATGACGCAGCGCTTCGAAAGTCTGCAGACCCACGCCGCCCTGGAACAGCTTCAGCATCTCGTCGAAGAGGCGCGCGGGGGCGATGTCTTCGAGCAGATGGCGCAGGCGCGGAATCGCGGCCAGCGTCGCCTGGTCGAGCAGGAAGCCGAGCTTGGTCGCAAAGCGCACGGCGCGCAGCATCCGCACCGGATCTTCGCGATAGCGCTTGTCGGGATCGCCGATGAGCCGCATGCGGCCGGCGCGCAGATCCTCGACCCCGCCGACGTGATCGACGATCGAGAAATCGGCGATGTTGTAATACAGCGCATTGACCGTGAAATCACGCCGCCACACATCCTCTTCAAGCGTGCCATAGACATTGTCACGCAGGATGCGGCCCTGGTCGGTCATCGCCGCGCCTTCGGTGTCGCCGTCATGCTGCGCGCGGAAGGTCGCGACCTCGATGATTTCGCGCCCGAACTGGACGTGGGCGAGGCGAAAGCGGCGCCCGATCAGGCGACAGTTGCGGAACAGTTCGCGCACCTGTTCGGGCAGCGCATTGGTGGCGATGTCGAAATCTTTCGGTTCGCGGCCGAGCAGCAGATCCCGCACGCTGCCGCCGACCAGGTAGGCCTGGAAGCCGGCCTTGTCGAGACGGTAGAGGACCTTGAGCGCGCTCTCCGAGACGTACTTGCGGGAAATCGTGTGCTCGCTGCGCGCGTAGATGCGCGGCTGGGGGCGCAACTGGACGACGTTGTCGGCGTGGTTCGCTGGTTCGATCAAGACGGATATTTCCTCTCGCCAAATGGGGTCCGGCGGCGCCCGGCGGAGACGGGACAAAGGGCCGGGACACGGACGGCACCCGGCGCACGCACCACCTGCCGGGGTTCGCAACCCTGACCAGGCGGGCGCCGCGCGGGCGCTGGTGCCCGATTTTAATCCGATCGGGCGTCGCTGTGCGCGACGCATTGCGAAAAGACGGCTGACCTGGCGGCCTCGTCCCTTATATAATACTGGCCTGTCACAAGGCTCCCTTCGTCTAGTGGCCCAGGACATCGCCCTCTCACGGCGAGAACAGGGGTTCGAACCCCCTAGGGAGTACCAATCCAGGCCTCGCTGACGCGAGGCCGCGCCAGCGGGTCACCGCACCCGCGATTCATGCACGCCTGCAGGACTGCCGAAACTTCAGCGCCTGACCTCAGCCTCTCCAGGACGACGTTTCGCCTTGCCGTCTTCCGGGCTGTCCGGGCAACCGATCGAGGCGGGTACCCGCGGCGAGCAGCCGGCCGACGAGGCCGCGCTACACGGGTCATGGCATCCGCCCCAACGGGCAACCGGGCGATACGGCCAGGCACCCGCCACGCCTGCGGCTCATGACGCTGGCGGCTTCGGTCTTCGCGGCACGGCGATGCTGGCAAGGTGCCACTTCAACCGGTCCGCCCATCATTCGAATCACCACGCCGATGCGGCCTGCCAGCGTCCAGGCGCAACTCGCCCCTTCGCCTGGCAACGGCACCGGGCGCCACGAGCACACATGCCCCGCCGATCAGATCGCAACAGGTCGGTCAGCCTCCGCCTGATGTCGCTGTCCGCCGCTGGTCCCGGCGCATGCCGCCCCGGCGCGTCCGCCGCCGGGACGGCAACGCCCGCGGGCGTCGGGGCCGGAACGTTCCGGTCGCCGTGCCGTGGCGACCGATGTCGCTTGTGGCAGCGGGCAGTTCGGCCGGCAGCGGCACGCCCGTTTATGCTATTGCTAATGCGAATGATTCGTATTAAGTTAATTATCCAGACCATCCCAGGCCCCTGTCGCCGGGAAGGTCGCACGCTGCGCAGCGGGGGCTGCGCGAGTACCGTCGTCCCGCGGTCTCCCCGACGGCGGAACGTGCACCACGATTGAAACGGATTGATTGAGCATGCCAGCGCGCCGGCCTGAGGGCGATTTACCGGATCACGGCACCGCGTCCGCCGCGGACGGTGCAAGTGCGTCACCGGAGTACGCGTCGCGCGAATTGATGGCGGAACACGAGGAGATCCGCATCAGGCATGAAGGAACGCTGTATCGCCTGCGGCGCACGTCGAGCGGCAAGCTGATCCTGACCAAGTAACCCTGCACCGCGTGGACGCTCCCCAGCGCCAGCGTGCCACCAAGCCAGACGAGAATGCAGATGACACCGACCGCCACGCCAGAAGAAACGCTCGGCTTCGTCCATTTCCTCGCGCATGCGGACGCGGTGGGCCTCGGCCTCTTCGGCCTTCTGCTGTGCATGTCGGTTCTGAGCTGGGCCGTGATCGTCGGTCGCCTGCGCCGGACGGCGACAATGCGCCGGGACAACCGTCGCTTCCTGAGCGCCCTCACCGCGACGACGGACCCGGCGAGCCGCCCGCGCATCGTCGAGGACCATGCGCGCAGAGCCCCGCTCGCGCGCATCGCCAGTGCCCGCCACGGCGACGGCAGCACGGGCGAAGCAGCACGCGGCGCGCTGCAGCATCGCCTCGACGATGAGGTGGCGAGCCTCGAAGCGGGCCAGACAGCGCTCGCGTCGATCGCCTCGAGCGCACCTTTCGTCGGCCTGTTCGGGACGGTCTGGGGCATTTACCACGCACTGCTGCGGATTGCGGCCACCGGCCAGAGCTCGCTGGACCAGGTCGCCGGGCCCATCGGTGAAGCGTTGATCATGACCGCCTGCGGCCTCGCCGTCGCGATTCCGGCCGGGCTCGCCTACAACGCTTTCCAGCGCCAGATACGGCTGCAGATTGCCGAACTGGAGAAGTTTGCCGACGCGTGCCTGTGGCGCGGTTCCGCGACGCTGACGGCGGAGCGCGCATGATCCGCGCAAGCGCGCGCCATGGCCGTGAGCAGGCCAACGCGGACATCAACATGGTCCCGCTGATCGACATCATGCTCGTGCTGGTGATCGTGCTGCTGGTCACGGCGCCGTTGCTGACCCATGCGGTGAAGATCGACCTGCCGAAGGCGACGAGCGTCCTGAACGAGGTCCAGCCGGACACCATTGCACTGTCCGTCGATACGAGCGGCGCGCTCTACTGGAATCGCGAAAGGCTGCCCTGGAAGGCGCTCGCGCCGCGACTCGATGCGCTGCGTGACGCGACACCTCCACCCGAAATCCATCTTCGGGCCGACGGGGCCACCCCCTATCGCAAGGTCGTCCGCGTGATGTCGGCGGTCTCGGCGGCCGGCCTCACGCGGATCGGTTTCGTCACCGATCCGGCAGCAGCGCGCTGACGTGGACATCGCCCCGCAGCAGGTCGGCCCGTTCGATCTCGTCAGCGTGCTGGTGCTGCATGCGCTGGTACTTGCCGCGCTGCTGGCCGCGCACCGCGAGCCGCCGCCGCTGAGCGCGGCGGCGCCGATCATGGGGCAGATCATTCAGGCGCCGGCGGCAAGCCCGGCGCCGGCGCGTGCGAAACCCGCATCCGCCGCTCCTCTCGCGATGCGCACCCCGCCCCGGCCGCCCCAACCGGTTGCGCCATCCAAACCCGCACCACGGGCGAAACGCCCGTCCGCCGCGCTCGCGGCGAAGGCCGAACCACGCCCGTTGACGACGACGGCCGCCCGCGCCGCGCGCGAAGTCGCGCCAGCGCCCACCCCGATGCCGCAGCCGACGCCTGCGCCACCGGAGCGGACCGAGTCACCCGTGCCGGCAGCACCCTCGCCGCCACGCAAGTTCACTCCTGCGCCATCGGCGCCGGCACCGGCCGCTGCCGCCACGACGGCTGCCGCCGCCGGCACCGCATCTGCCACTGCCGCCGCGGCGCCGACCACAGCGCCGCAGCGTGCGGCAGGCAGCACCGGCAATCCGGCGGACAATCGGGCCTATTTCGCCGCGCTGCTGCAGCGCCTGAACCGCTTCAAGGTGTATCCCGCGGCGCTGCGCAAGGAAAAGGTCGAGGGACGCGTCGTGCTCAAGTTCACCATCGACGCGCAGGGCAGCGTGGTCGGATCGAGCATCGAGCGATCGTCGGGCCATGCAGATCTCGACCATGCCGCGGAACGCATGCTGACGCGCGCGAGTCCGTTGCCGGCGATTCCGACGTCCATGGGCAAACGCAGCCTGACACTGTCGGTGCCGATCGAGTACTCGTTGCTGACAGACCACTAGCGCCAAACCAAATCGAGCCAGTTTCCAGAGGGTAGTAGCCGCCGCCAGACCCCGAACCAACCCATAGGGAGAAAGCGATGTCTATATTCGTCCGCAAACCCCGTTCGCTACGCGAACAGGTCCGTACCCCCCAGTCCGAGCTGTGCCGCACGGCACTCGTCCTCGGCCTCAGCTCCGTCGTGCTCGCACCGCAGGCCATGGCCGCGGACGACACCGACGTCGTCGACCTGGATACCGTGTCGGTGCAGGACCGCACGCTCGACACCAATCCTTACGCCGAGCCCGGTGCGCCCTACAAGGCGAAAAAGTCCGGCGACGCCCGCTACCGCAAGGACATCGCAGAGACGCCGAAGAACATCCAGGTGCTGACGAAAAAGCAGATCGAGGATTCCGGCTACACGGATCTGCGCGAAATCCTCGACACCCAGCCCGGCATCACGGTCGGTACCGGGGAGAACGGCAACGCCTTCGGCGACCGCTACATCATCCGCGGTCAGGAAGCGCGCAGCGACGTCTTCGTCGACGGTCTGCGCGATCCCGGCATGAGCATTCGCGAGAGCTTTGCCGTCGAGCAGGTCGAAATCTCCAAGGGCCCGGACTCGAGCTTCGGTGGCCGCGGCACGACGGGTGGCGCGGTGAACTCGATCACCAAGCAGGCGAGCCGCGACTACAGTTTCGCAAAGCTCTCGGCTGCCGTCGGCACCGATGCTCACCACCGCACGACGATCGACGTCAACCAGCCGCTGGGCGAGAACTTCGCCGTGCGCGGCAACTTCCTGCACGCTTATGAAGATGTGCCGGATCGCGATCCGGCCGATCGCGAGCGCATCGGGCTCGCGCTGTCAGGCCTCTATGAACCGAACGCGAAGTTTTCGGCCTTGTTCGACGTCTACGTGCTGCGCGCCGAAGACACGCCCGACCTCGGCTTCTTCCTGACCGGCAGTGTCGCCAATGGTGACCGCCGTCCGGCGACCGGCGTCCCGGTCTATGCGCAGAACGAGGACCTCCTTGGCTCCGACATCGATACGGTCACTGCCCGGCTCTCCTACGCGTTCGATCCCGCGACAAGACTCGCGAACGCCACGCGTCTCGGCCAGGCCGCGAACCGCTATGTGGCGATCGGTGCGCGTTTGCGCACCACCGATCGCAGCAGTCCGGGTGGCGCCTTCGAGGCAATCTCTCTCAGCACCCATCAAGGCTGGCAGGATATCGATTACCTCGCGAACCAGACCAACCTGTTCGTCGACCGCACGCTGTTCGGCATGCTGCACCAGTTCAACTTCGGTCTTGAATACACCGATCACAAGGCCGTGAACGGTGTGTTCAACGTCGCCAATACGCCGAACTGCAAATTCCCCGACGGCAACGATCCCGGGACCGCCCCCGACGATGGCTTCTGCGCGACGCAGGTCAACGGCGGACCGGTGCCGAACATCAACGGCTTCATGCAACGCGTGATCGCCAAGGGCAATTACGACAGCGACTGGAACATTCAGACGGTCGCCTATTCGCTGATGGACACGATCGATCTCACCGCGCGCTGGTCGGCTTTCGGCGGCGTCCGTCATGACGACTACACCTATGATCTGCTGACGCGCAACACTGCCGGCCGCGAGGCGCGCTTCGATCTCGATGATTCGATCTGGAGCTATCACGCCGGTCTGACCTTCAAGTTCCTGCCCTACGCCAACGCCTACTTCGCGTTCGCGACTGCGGCGGACATCAATGGCGGCGAGTCGGACGTCGGCACCAGCGGCGCCTACGGCGGTCTCGCCGTCGCGCCGGACGGGGAGTTCAGCGGCGCGCCCGAGGAGACCGAAAGCTTCGAACTCGGCACCAAGTGGAACCTGTTCGATCAGAAGCTGCTCGCGACCGCGGCCATCTTCCGCATCAACAAGAACGACGTGTTCGAAACCGCGATCACCAACCCCGGCGATCCGAACCGCTACGACAATCTCGGCACCCTGAACACCGGCAGGAGCCGCATCAACGGCGTCGAACTCGGTCTCGCCGGCAATATCACGCAACGCCTGTCCGCCCAGGGCGGCGTGGCGTGGATGGACGCGAAAATCAAGGAGTCGAACAATCCGACCCGCATCGGCAAAACGCTCAGCAACTTCGCCGATGTCACGGCGTCGTTCCAGCTGCGCTTCCAGGCCACCGAGCGCTTCGCCGTCGGCGCGGCAATGAAATACGAGGGTGAGCGCTTCGCCGGCCAACCCGATACCGCACCGAGTTTCGATGCGCTCAATCGCTATACGCAGCCGATTCCGGACTACGCGGTCGGCGATCTTTTCGCGGACTTCCGAATCAACAAGGACGCGAACGTGCGCATCAACGCCGGCAACATCACCAACGAAGACTACTTTGTGGCCGGCTACCAGTCGGGCAGCTTCCTGTACAAGGGGGACGCCCGCAATGTGCGCGTGACCTTGAATTACGACTTCTGAGTCGTGCGGCGCCCCGGTCCCTCCTGGAACGGGGCGTCCGCAACTGCGCGCACGGCAGAATTCGTCGGGCGCGCCCTTTGCCAATCTTCGGTGTCCGCCATGATCGATTCGAAGAGTCCGCCCGTGGATCGCATCCCGCCCGGGATCCGCGGCGCGGAAGACTACGAGACCCTCGCCGCGCAGCATCTGGCGGCGCCGACGCTCGCCTACCTCGCGGGCGGCAGCGGCGACGACCGGACGCTGCGCTGGAATCGCGAAGCGCTCGACCGCGCGCGGCTCAAGCCGCGCGTGTTCGCCAGGCTGGACCACGCGAGCACGACGGTCACGGTGCTCGGACGGCCGCTGGCGCATCCCCTGCTGCTCGCGCCGGTCGCCTGCCAGGGACTTGTCCATCCCGGCGCCGAAGTGGACATCGCGCACGGCGCCGCCGCTACGGACACGCCGCTCGTGCTGAGCAGTCTCGCGACGCGGCCGCTCGAGGAGGTTGCGGCTGCGGCCACCGCCGGCTGGTGGTATCAGCTGTGGCTCGGGGCGGACCGCACCGACAGCCTGGCGCGATTGCGGCGCGCCGAGCGCGCGGGCTGCAGTGCCATCGTCGTGACGGTCGATGCCGCGGTGCAGTTGCCGAGCCGGCGGGCACTGCGCGCCGGTTTCACGATGCCGCCGGGTCTGAGCGCAGACCCGCCGCCCTGCTTCGCCCATGCCGACACCCCCTTCGGGCGCTACCGGGCGGCAGCCGTGCGACGGGAGGATCTGTGCTGGCTGGTCGAGACGAGCACAGTGCCGGTGGTGGTCAAAGGCATCCTGCACGAAGCGGACGCCGGGGTGTGTCGCGAACTCGGCGTGGCCGGGGTCGTGGTGTCCAATCACGGCGGTCGCACGATCGACGGCGTGGTGGCGAGCTTCGATGCGTTGCCACGGATTCGATCCGTGCTCGGCGACACGTGCGCGGTGCTGTTCGACGGTGGCGTGCGCAGCGGCGCAGACGTCCTCAAGGCCATCGCGGCCGGGGCCGACGCGGTGCTGATCGGCCGGCTGCAGATTTTTGCGCTCGCCGTCGCCGGCGCGCTCGGCGTCGCGCACATGCTCAAGCTGCTGCGCGAAGAACTCGCACTGACCATGGCCGTCACCGGCTGCGCGGATCTGCGCACGGCGCGCGATGCCGATCTGTTCGTGACCGGTCGAGGTGCCGACTGATGCTGATCACGATCGCAAACCTGTTCAATGACGACGAGGTCGCCGCGCTGCGTTCGGCGCTCGAGGCCCTGCCCTGGCAGGATGGCAGCCGGACGGCGGGAAGCCTCGGCCGCAGCGTCAAACACAACCGGCAGGCGGATGAACACGCGGCGCAGGCGGCCGGGATCGTCGGCTCGGTGTTGCAGCGACTCGAGGCGACGCCCCGCTTCGTGGCCGCCGCGCTCCCCCGCCTGATCTACCCGCCTCGGTTCAATCGCTACGGTGTCGGCGAAACCTATGGCGCGCACGTCGATGGTGCGCTGATGCGGCTGCCCGGCACCGGCACCCTGTTCCGCAGCGACCTCTCGGCCACCCTGTTCCTGTCGCCGCCGGAGGCTTACGACGGCGGGGTGCTCGAAATCGACACCTGCTTCGGCGTGCAGGAGGTCAAACTCGCCGCGGGCGACCTGGTGCTCTACCCGGCGAGCAGCCTGCACCAGGTCACGCCGGTGACCCGCGGCGAGCGGTTGGCCTCGTTCTTCTGGATCCAGAGTCTCGTGCGGGACACCGATGTGCGGACAGCGCTCCTCGACCTCGATGACGCAATTCAGGCCCTGACGCGCGAACGCGCGCCGACCGATCCGGTGCTCCTCTCGCTGACCGGGGTTTATCACAATCTGTTGCGGCATCATGCCGAGACCTGAACTGATCCCGCGCCGCGACGGGCACCTGCGGCATAAACTGCACGAGGCCAATGGTTGGTGACCCACGCGCCGGCGTTAGAATAGCGCTCAGCCCAGACCGGACCGGCGCCCCGCCGGGATCGGCCCCGCGCCCAGCGCGACAGACACCGAGGACCAGCAGCATGCGCAGATATCTCCACATCGACCTGACCGGCCACAGCACCCGCGAAGAAACCTTCAGCGGCGAGCAGATTGCACGCGCCGGTCGCTACTTCATCGCGAAAACCCTCTGTGAACTCGGCACGGCCACCGTCGACCCGCTGTCGCCAGAGAATCCGCTGATCTTCTCCGCCGGCCCCTTCGCCGGCAGCAACTGGTCCAACGCGAACCGGACCAGCGTCGGCTGCAAGAGCCCGCTGACCGGCGGCGTCAAGGAAGCGAACGCGGGCGGCTCCTTCGGACTCGCCATGGGACACCTGAACATCGCCGGCTTCACGCTTTACGGGGCGTCGCCTGACTGGGTGGTCATCCACCTGCGCAAGGACGGCAGCATTCATTTCGACTCCGGCACGGACTATCTCGGCCAGGGCACGTTCGAGACGGCGGCGAAGCTGCACGAGAAGTACGGCAAGAAGGTCAGCCTCGCGATCTGCGGGCCGGTCGGCGAGTACCAGGGCCTGCTGGCCGGCATCTCGTTCAGCGACACCGATGACCGCCCGTCGCGGCTCGCTGCGCGCGGCGGCGTCGGCGCGGTGATGGGCAGCAAGAAGGTCAAGGCGATCGTCTGCGAACTCGACCGCATGCCGGCGTTCCACGATCGCAAGAAGGTGCTGCAGGGCGTGAAGCAGTACGGCGCGTTGATCAAGGCGGACGAGGCGGTCGGCGTGCTGCGCGACTACGGCACCGCGATGATGGCCGACTACACGAATCGCGTCGGCGGCCTGCCGGTCAACAATTTCACGTCCGGTCGCCAGGTCGACCCGCTGACCGGCGTACTGAAGATGGGCGGCGACTTCATCCGCGAGCAGAACACCGCGCGCGGCGGCGTGACCGCCCATGCCTGCATGCCCGGCTGCATGATTGAGTGCAGCAATGTCTACGCCGACAAGGACGGCAAGGAGATCTCCTCGCCCGTCGAATACGAGACGCTCGGCCTGATGGGCACGAACTGTGGCCTGAGCGATCCGGACGACCTCGCGCATCTGAACTACCTCGCCAACGATCTCGGCATCGACACCATCGAAACCGGCGCAACGATGGGCGTGCTGATGGACGCGGGCCTCGCGCCGTTCGGCGATGTCGGTTTCCTCCACTCGGTGATGGACGAGATCCGCGCCGGCAGCGAACTGGGCCGCCTGTGGGCCCAGGGCACCGCGCGCGTCGGCGCGCATTACAAGGTGGCGCGCACGCCGACGATCAAGAAGCAGGCAATCAGCGCCTATGACCCGCGGGTGATCGAAGTCACCGGTATCTCGATGATGGTGACCGCCCAGGGCGCCGATCACACGACTGGCAACGCGGCGAAGTACGACTGCGCGAACAAGGGCGTCGACGAACTGGTGAAGGTCAGCATGGAGACCCAGACGCTGTGCGCCGCCGCCGATTCGCTCGGGCTGTGCGTGTTCGGGCGTTCCGTCACAAATATTAACGTTCCGCTGGTGATGGAATCGATCAACGCCGCGCTCGGCACCGAGCTGCCCGACAGCTTTTACGAAACGCTGGGCCGCGACACGCTGCGTTACGAGCGCGAGTTCAATCTCGCCGCGGGCTTCACCGAAGCAGACGACGAACTGCCGGACTTCTTCTATAAGGAAGCGCTCGAACCATCGAACCAGGTCGCGCGCTTTCATGCGCACGAGGTCAACCAGGCCGTCGACCGCTGGTGGGCGGCTGCCTGAAGCTGCCCCGGGGCGTCGGCGCGGGCCGGCGCCGCGGCAGGCGGGCTGCCGATTGCCCGCCTACCCGGTGCGCCCTAGAATCTGGCGGACATTCACCGCATGAGCCAGCCGCCCATGGATCTCAGTCCGCGTCGCATCGGCGACGTGATCGTCCTCGGACCGGTCGGGCGGATCGATCATCTGAACGCCGATGACTTCCGCGCGGCGGTCGAGCCCCACCTGGCCCACTGCGAGGCCGGCGGCGCCTCACTCCTGTTCGATTTGTCGGCGCTCGAGTACATCTCGAGCTCTGGCCTGCGAGTGCTGATGGTCGCAGCCAAGCAGTCGAAGCCGCGCGGCGGCCGCATCGCCGTCGCCGCCCCGCACCCGGTCGTCGCCGAAGTGCTCGAGATTTCCCGATTCAACCTGGTGTTCCCGGTCCACGCGACGGTGGCGGACGCCGTGCAGGCGCTGGCGGCGGGGTAGGCTGACATGCTGATCAGATTCTGGGGCACGCGCGGATCGCTGCCGATTGCGCTGACAGCGCGTCAGGTCGAGGCCAAGATTGCCCAGGCGCTGCTGGCGGCATCGGGCCGCCACTTCGACGACATCGCTGCAGCAGCGAAATTCGCCGCCGAACTGCCGTTCCCGATTGCCGGGACCTTCGGCGGGCATTCGAGCTGCGTCGAAATCGAGCTGACCGAACCTGACGGCGGCAGCCATGACTACATCCTCTGCGATCTCGGATCCGGTGCGCGCCCGTTCGGCGGCAGCGTGCTCGCGCGGCAGGGAGCGGCGACGCCGAATGTCTTTCACGTGTTCATGTCCCATCTGCACTGGGACCACATCATGGGTTTCCCCCTGTTCGCGCCGGCCTACATTCCGGGCAATCTCATTCGCATCTATGGCTGTCACCGCACGCTCGAAGAGGCCTTCCGCGCGCAGCACGGCGCGCCGTCGTTCCCGGTCGACTTTTCGCAGCTCGGCGCGCGCATCGAATTCGTGACGCTCGAACCGGACGTCGAAGTCACGATTGCCGGCCTCAAGGTGCTGCCGAAAGAACAGATCCACGCCGGGGGTTCGTACGGCTTCCGCTTCGAGCACGACGGCAAGACTTTCGTCTATTCGACGGATTCGGAGCACAAGCTCGACGACCC
Source organism: Gammaproteobacteria bacterium Ga0077536 (assembly GCA_001464935.1). Taxonomy (GTDB): domain Bacteria; phylum Pseudomonadota; class Gammaproteobacteria. The sequence goes on along the minus strand of LNEL01000054.1, from coordinate 112,500 downwards.
GGATGTCACTGACGGCTTCATCGACTTCTTTCGCGACGCCGACCTCGTCGCCTTCGACGCGATGTATTCGTTCGCCGAAGCAATCTCGGTGAAGGAGGACTGGGGCCACTCGAGCAACGTCGTCGGCGTCGAACTGTGCCAGCTCGCGAACGCGAGGCGGCTCGCGCTGTTTCATCACGAACCGATACACGATGACGCGCGGATCGCGACCATCGAAGCAGAAACGCGCCGTTTCGAGGAAATCACGCGCGTCGACGCGCCCCGCCTCGACGTCTTCGCCGCCTACGACGGACTGGAAGTCAGGCTCTGAGCAGACGCGCCCTGCGCCTACGCGCCAGGCCACCCGTGGACGTGGCGTCGACCGTCGAGCCGCGTTTATGCTGGCAGCGGCACGGCAACCGGGAGTTCGCATGGACGCTCAGTACGACACCCTCCGCAGACGCCTCGCCGCGGCCCTCAAGCGTGACGCTTCGCTGCACAAGCTACATCGCTACGACAAGCTCGGGGACGGCTTTCTCGACTTTCGCTCGCAGTTGCGCCAGGGCGGTGATCAGCGTTACCAGAAGCTCGTCGTCGCGATGCAGTTCTGGGATGCCTGGATCATGGCCCGCAACACCGACTGGCTCGAGTACGCCCACATTCCCGAGGCCACCTGGGGCGATCTCGCGGACACCGTGGTGGCCGATCTGCTCGCCGATCGCGACGTCACCGATGCGCGGGTGCTGGCGGCCTTCGATCTCACCTCGACCCTCGAACTGCCCAAGAGGACCGGCCTCGATCGGGAAGCGTCACCGCTCGACGATGTCTGAGCCGCGCGCATGAGCGCGCCCGCTGTCGCGCCGCCGGCGCGGCGCGCGCCGCTCAATGCGCGCGTGCTCGGGGTCCTGCTGCTGCTCGTCAACTGCGTTTTGCTGCAGGGCTTCGACACCCCGTTCGAGCGCGTGCTGCGGCATGAGACCTTCGATGCGTATCAGCGGTGGTTCCCGCGCGCGCGGACGGCGGACCCCGTCGTCGTCGTCGAAATCGACGAGCGCAGCCTGCGCGACATCGGCCAGTGGCCGTGGCCGCGCACGCGCGTCGCACAGGTGATCGAGCGCCTGGTCGTCGCGCAACCGGCCGCGATCGCCATCGATGCGCTGTTCGTCGAGCCCGACCGCTACGCGCCGGCGGCCTTGATGGCCCAGCTCGATCTGCCGCCGGCAGCAGAAGCGCCGCTGGCGGCGCATCTGCCCGACAGCGATGCGCGGCTCGCCGCCGCGATTCGCGGTTCACCGGTGGTGCTGGGCGCCGCCGGCGTGCCGGCCGGGGATCATGCCGCCGCGGCGGCGCCGACCGCCAATATCCGCCTGTTCGGCGAAGATCCGGCCCGCTTCGTGCCGCACTACCCCGCCGTCCTGTCGAGTCTGCCGCGCATCGCGCAGGCGGCGCGCGGCCAGGGCCTGTTGAACGGGGAACCCGAGCGCGGCGTGTTCCGCCGCGTGCCGACGCTGGCCTTGATCGGCCCTGCGGGCGACACGGGCAGCGCCGACACGCCCGGGACGCCGACTCTGCTCCCCGGACTCGCCGTCGAAACGCTGCGGCTGCTCGGTGACACGCCGCTGCTCGTCGACAGCGACGCGCGCGGCGTGAAGCAGATTGGCGTCGCGGGCATCCGGATCCCGGTCGAGGCGAACGGCGAATGGTGGCTGCATTTCTCACGCTGGACCGAGCGGCCGGCGATTTCGGCCGCCGACATCCTGCACGGCACCTTCGACCCGGAATCGGTGGCCGGTCGCGTGGTGCTGATCGGCTACACCGCCCTCGGCCTGCAGGACATCGTGACGACACCGCTCGGCCGCATGCCCGGCGTCGAAATCCACGCCGAGGCGATCGAGAACGCGCTCGCCGGGCGCCTGCTCGCGCGGCCGCGCTGGGCGGCCTGGGTCGAACTCGGCGTAATGGCGCTGCTGTCGCTGGTGGCGATCGCCGGCGCGGCGGCGCTGGGTCCCGGCCGGGCGCTGGCGCTCGTCGCGCTCGGCGCAGCCACGTCCGTCGCGGCGGCCATCGGGTTGTTCGTCGAGGCCGGGCTGTTGATCGATGCGGTGAACCCGCTGGCCGGCGTCGGCCTCGTGCTGATCGGAGTGCTCGGGAGCACGCTCGCCGAAGCGCAACGACAGCGCCGCGCGCTGCGCAGCCAGCTCGCCGCCAGCCGCGACGCCCAGTTGCGCATGCAGGCCGAACTCGACACCGCGCGGCGCATCCAGACCGGCATGCTCCCACGCCCCGACGCGCTGGCCGGCACGCCGGGCCTCGAACTCGCGGCGTTCAGCGAACCGGCGAAGACCGTCGGCGGCGACCTGTACGACTTCTTCCTGCTCGGCCCGCGCCGGCTGTTCTTCGTGATTGGCGACGTGTCGGGCAAGGGCCTGCCGAGCGCGCTCCTGATGGCGCTCGCGAAAGCGCAGATCAAAAGCGCCGCACAGCGCGTCGACGGCGATCCGGGTGCCGCGCTGACCGCCGCGAACGACGTCATCGCGCAGGACAACCCGGAGTTCCTGTTCGTCACCGTCGTCGCCGGCTGCCTCGATCTCGACAGCGGACGCATGTTGTACGCGAACGCCGGGCACGACGCGCCGCTGTTCGTCGGTCACGGCCAGATCGAAGCGGCGCCGGGGGCCCAGGGGCCACCGCTGTGCACGGTCGACGGATTCGACTACACGAGCCAGCCACTGACGCTCGCGCGCGGGGCGGCGCTGTGCCTGGTCACCGACGGCGTCACGGAAGCGCAGGACCCCGACGGCGCGCTGTACGGCCGGGCCCGGCTCGGCGACTGCCTGGCACCGCTGGCGGCCGGCGCGCCGGCGGCGGCGCTGATCACGGCCGTCGTCGACAGCGTGCGGGCGCACGCCGGCCTGGCCGAGCAGGCCGACGACATGACGCTGCTGGTGGTCGGGCGCCTGTGAGCGACGGCGCCAGCACGCCGTCAGGCCGGATCGAAACGCAGGTGCACGACATTGCGCTCGCCGACACGCTCGTAGCGCGCCTCCGAACTCAGGTCGTGCACGAGGATGCGACCGAGGCCGCCGACCGGGCGCATCTCGAGGGTCCGCGACAGTGCTTCGCGGGCAAGGGCTTCGAGCGGATTGAAGGCGGGCCCGGTGTCCGCGTAGCGCAGCCACACGCCGGCGGCGTCGGCCTCGATATGCACACTCGCCTCGGTGTCCGCGCCGCCGCCGTAGCGCGCCGTGTTGACGAACAGTTCCTCGACGACGAGACACAGGCGCAGCACCAGCGGACGCGGCAGCCGCAGCGCTGCGCCGCGATGTTCGACGTGCCCGACGACGTCATGCAGGTCCGTCTCGCGGCTGGGGAAGGTCCGTTCGGTCAACACGCGACTGGCTTTCGCATCCGGATGCACCGTGGGCGGCGGTGCTCGCTATTATAGGCGTCAGGCTACACGCGGGAGATCGGGATGCGACAGGTCTGTGTTCGAATTGCGCTGGCGGTCACATGGGCGCTCGCCGCGCACGGCGCCGGCGCCGCGGAAGCGGCCGGCATCGTCAAGATTGCCGAGGGCAAGGTCAGCATCGAGCGCGCGGGCAGCAGCCTGCCGGCGGTGCCGGGCGCAGCGGTGCAGACCGCCGACACCATCGTCACCGGCGAGAACGGTCGCTGCGGCATCACCTTCCGCGACAATTCGCTGTTGTCGCTCGGGCCGAACAGCCGGCTGGTCGTCAACGACTTCCGGTTCGACTCGACGACCCACGAGGGCGGATTCGACTCGACGCTGAAGCAGGGCAAGCTCGCGGTCATCTCCGGCAAGATCGCCAAACACGCGCGAGACGCAATGAAAGTCCGCACGCCGTCGAGCATTCTCGGCGTGCGCGGCACGGAGTTCGTCGTCGAAGCGGCGGCCGCGCGATGAGGACGGTGAGGGTCGCGACGCTGCTGGCGGCGGCGATATTGGCGGGCTGTGCCGCCGTCCCGCAGGACCGCGTGGTGCTGCTGCCCGGCCCGGACGGGAAGGTGGGACAGATCGCGGTCAACCCCGGCAGCAGTGAAACGGTGCTCGGCGGTGCCTATGCGAGCGCGACGGTCGACGCCAAAGGCAAGCTTGCGCAGGCGCAGCTGAACTCGAGTCAGATCGCGCAGCAATTTGGCGACGCCCTCGGCGCGCTGCCGCCGCGGCCGAAGTCTTTCACGCTGTATTTCGAACTCGACTCCGACCAGCTGACCCCGGCATCGGCGGAGCAGGCGCAGGCCGCGCTGGCCGAAATCGCGGCCCGCCCCATCGCCGACGTGATCGTCATCGGCCACACCGATCGCACCGGCGAGTTGACCTACAACGACGCCTTGTCGTTGCAGCGCGCCGAAGTCGTGCGCGACAAGCTGATCGCCGCCGGCGGCGATCCGGCGCGCATCACGGCCACCGGCCGCGGCGAACGCGAACCGCTCGTGCCCACCGATGACGAAGTCCCCGAACCGAAGAACCGCCGCGCGGAGCTGAGCGTCCGTTAGACTCGGGGAATTAGCCACCGAGAATGCCGAGGAAGAAGGGATGGACAGGGCGTCTTCGATGGGGTCGGGCGCCGGCTGACGGGCCGTTCACTAGCAAACCCGAAACCGCGCGTTCATACACGTCCTTCACCGCGTTTCGCTAACCTCTTCTTCCTCTGTGTTCTCGGTGTTCTCGGCGGCAAAAGAACCGTTCACCCGGCACCCACCCCAAACGCAGCAAGCTCCTCCAGTGTGAAGCCGCCGGCGAGCCGCGCTTCGACGTTGAAGGGCGGACGCGGCGGGTGCTGCCCGTGCTGCGCACAAAGTTCGTTGAAGGTGCTGACGGGATCGCGGCCGGCGAGTGCGCACAGGTGGCGGTACCAGCGGTTGCCGACGGCCACGTGACCCACCTCGTCGCGCAGGATCACGTCCAGGATCGCTGCCGCCGCCTCGTCCCCGGCGGCGGCCAGCCGCGCGCGCATCCCCGGCGTGACGTCGAGCCCGCGGGCCTCGAGCACGCGCGGCACCAGCGCCATGCGCGCCAGCGGATCGCCGGCAGTCTTGCGCGCGGCCTCCCACAGGCCATCGTGCGCCGGGAGGTCGCCGTACCGGCAGTCCAGCGTCGCGAGATGCTCGCACAGCAGTGAAAAGTGCAGCGCCTCCTCGACCGCGACCTGCCACCAATCGCGGTAATAGGCGGTCGGCAGCCCGCTGAAGCGCGCCACGGCGTCGAGGGCCAGGTTGATCGCGTTGAATTCAATGTGCGCGATCGCGTGGATCAGCGCCGCGCGGCCCGCCGGCGAGCCGACGCCCCGACGCGGCACGCGCGCGGGCGGCACCAGCAGCGGCCGCGCCGGGCGCCCGGGCGCATCGACGCCGTCCAGTCGACGTGCCGGATCCACCGGTGTGGCGGCAGCGTCCACCGTGCGCAGCACGGCGATCTTCGTCGCCGGGTCCGCGCAGCACAGCGCCCGCCTCGCGTGGGCGCGCAGGTCCGCTTCGATCACGGCGCAGGCGACGCGGTGCGCGCGTCGAGCTGGACCACCCGCATCGGCAACGGCACGTCGAGCGAGTCGTGCAGCCAGCTGAAACTGCGCATATCGAGCAGCGACAGCCAGCGTGCGGAGGCATCGGTCAGCGTGTCGGTCTGGCCCTGCCGCAGGCGCCAGGCATCGCCCGCAAGCGCCACCGCGAACGCGACGAGATCGGGTTGATCGAGGTGAATCTGATGCCCGCTGTCGCGCGCGACGAGGTGCGCCGAGGTCGGACTCTGCGCGGAGAGTTCTGTCTGCAGGTCCATCCACAGGCGTTCGAGCGCGTCGCCATGGGCACCGGCCGGCCACACGCGCTTGCCGCGCGTCAGCACCACCAGCGGCAGCGCCGGCAGCGGGGGTTCAGCCCGCAGCTCGAATTCGCTGTCGCGAAAACCGAGCAGTTCGTACGACAGCGTGCGACGCGGACGCCAGTTCTGATACTGGAAGCGGGCCAGGTTGCGCGCGGCGACCGGCAGCGCCGGATGCAGGGTCGGCTGTTCGCCGAAGCGCACCAGGCCCCAGCGGCTCGACGGGGCGATCCGCACGTTGTACGGGGGCGCGAGAAAGCGCTCGACCTGCTCCGGATGCGACGCGTCGATCAGCACGAGTCCGGCGACCAGGTACGGGTAGCGGCGCGCGAACAGCTGCATGTTGTAGCCGCCGTAGGAGTGGCCCACGAGCACGAACGGGCCTGCTTCGTCGGCGTTCATCAGCAGCAGGTACAGATCGTTCGCATGCCGGGAACTGGTGCGCGGATAGGGACCCATCTCGCTCCAGCCGTAGCCGGCGCGGTCGAACACGCACACGCGCGTCGGACCGCCGAGCCGGTGCATCACGGCCTGCCATTCGAGCGAGGTGCCGCCGAGCCCGGTGTCGATGACGACGGTCGGCGCGCCACGGCCGATGCAGTACAGGTGCATCTGCCGCCCGCCGATGTCGACGAGCCGGCCGGGCGCCGCGCCGAGCGGATGCGCGTGTGCCCAGGCTGGCAGCATGAGCCAGCCGAGCAGTGCCGCGAACCATCGCCACTGTCGCATGCCTGTTCCCCGCTTCATCCGGACGATCGTCCGCGCCTTGCGCGACGCCGGGGCATTGTGACAGATTCGCCGCGCCCTCGTTCCCGCGCGACGGCGCCCCAATCGCCCCAATCGCCCCAATCGCCCCAATCGCACCGGACCAGCGTATCTCCAGCCGATGACCACAGCCCCCGCCACTGCCGAAGTGTCCACCCGGCCCGTCCCGCTGTGGCGCCGCTGTGCCGCGATTCTCTACGACACCCTCGCCCTGATCGGCATCTGGTTCGTGGTCGCCGGCATCGCCGTCGGCCTGCATCGCGGCGAGGCGATTCCGGACTACCAGCTCGGCTTCCAGCTCGCGCTGCTCGGCGCCGCCTACGGCTACTTCGGGCTGTGCTGGCGGCGCGGCGGCCAGACGCTGGGCATGAAGAGCTGGCGCATCCGTGTGGTCGACGCGGCGACGGCCGCCCCGCTGAGCTGGCACCAGATCACGCTGCGCTTCGGCGTCGGGGCGCTGTCGTGGGTGCCGCTGGCCGTCGCCGCCTGGGCTTTCCATTACACCAGTGCCCCGCGCGCCCTGGTGCTGCTCGCCGCCGCCCTCCTCGCCCTCGCCTACTGGTGGGCGCTCGGCGGCCGCGGCGCGGCGCTCATCGACCGCGCGTCGCACGCGAAGCTCGTATTCCGAATCTGACTGCTCTGCCCGGGGTTGGGGTTATTCAGCCACCGAGAACACCGAGGAAGAAGGTCATTGATTTCGGCGCCGCCGTCACACCGTGCCCGGCGCAGCAGCCGGCGTCGCGGAACCTCCAAAGCAAGTTTTTCTTCCTCGGTGTTCTCGGTGTTCTCGGTGGCCAAATTCCCCAGCGCCAACCGGCTCAAGGTGTCCGGGCGAGCAGGACGGCGGCGATCACGGACATCAGCAGCGCGGGGCCGGCGGCGGACAGCATCGGGTGCACTTCGTACACCACGCCGAGATGGCCCGCCGCCTGGTTCAGCAGATGGAAGCCGAGGCCGACCAGGGCGCCGACCAGCACGCGCTGGCCGATCGTCACTGAGCGGTTCGCCCGCAGCACCATCGGCACCGCCAGCACCACCATCACGACAGTCGCCAGCGGATAGGTGAGTTTGGTCCACAGCGCATGCTGATAGCGCTGCGTGTCCTGGGCGTTGCGGTCCAGGAAGCGGATGTAGCGCACCAGGCTCAGGATGCCGAGACTCTCGGGGTCGATGGTGATCATCGACAGCAGGTCCGGTTTCAGCATCGAATCCCAGGCGGCTTCCGGCAGATGACGCTCGCGCATGCCCTCGTCGTCGAGCTGGGTCTGGGCGATGTCCTTCAGCACCCACTGCTTGCCGTCGTAGCGGGCCGACTCGGCATAGGTGCTCGTGCGCAGGCGGTTCAGATCGTCGAATTCGTAGATGTAGAGCCCCCGCACCTGGTTGCCGGGCAGAATTTCGCGGATGTTGATGAAGCTCTCGCCGTCGCGCGACCAGAAGCCGTTGTCGGAGCGGAAGGTCACGCGGTCGTTGATGGCGACATTGCGGAAATCGCGCGCGAAACGCTCGGCCGGGGGCGCGACGAGCTCGCCGAGCAGCACCGCCAGCGCGAGCAGGATGCCGCCGGCCTTGACCACCGACAGCAGCACCCGCCCCTTCGGCACGCCGGCGACACGGATGACGGTGATCTCCCCGTTGCGCATCAGGGTCCCGAAACCGATCAGCGCGCCGATCAGGGCGGCCATCGGAAACATCTCGTAGGTCAGGTTCGGCATGCTGAACAGCACGAACACCGCGACCTTGAAAATCGTGTAATTGCCGCGGCCCACGTCCTCGAGCTGCTCGATGAACGCGAAGAACGTGAAGATGCCAACCAGCACCACGAGCACGGTCAACGTGGCGGTGATGATGGTCCAGCCGATGTAGCGATCGAGGATTTTCATGCGAAACCGGGATTTGCCCGCCAGTATACGAAATTCGCGCTTGGCGCCCACAAATCCCGGCGCATACACTACCCCGCTGCGCGGCGCACCGCGTGCTGGTCTCCATCCAAACAGCCGGAGCGACTCATGGAAATCTCGGTCAAGCGCGGTCACGCGCACGAACAGAAAACCGCGTGCCTCGTGGTCGGTGTGCATGCCGGCAAGCGTCTGGGCAGTGCCGCCGAGCTCGTCGACAAGGCCATGCGGGGCGCCCTGACCCGGCTCGTCAAGCGTGGCGACATCAGCGGCCATCTGAGCGAAACCCTGATGATTCCCGAGGCGCCCGGCACCGGCGCCGAGCGTGTCCTGCTCGTCGGCTGCGGCAAGCCGGACGGCATCAAGGCCGCCGAATACCTGCAACTGGTGCAGAAGGTCGCCCGCACGATTGCCGACGCCGGCCTCAAGAATGCCGTGTCCTGTCTCAGCGACACGCATGTCCGCGACCGCGACCTCGGCTGGAAGATTCGGCAAACCTGCAGCGCCTTCGGTGGCGGGGCCTACCGGTTCGACCAGATGAAGAGCAAGCCGTCGAAGCGCGCGCAGTTCGCGCGGCTCGGCCTGCTGGTTGGCGCCGAGGAGTTCGCCGAAGCCCAGCAGGCTGCCAATACCGCCAGGTGTCTGTTGAGCGGCATGGGTCTGATGAAGGACCTGGCCAACCTGCCGGGCAATCACTGCCCGCCGTCGCACCTCGCGGAGACCGCCCGCGATCTCGGCAAGGCGCACAAGAGCCTCAAGGTCACCGTGCTCGAGCGCGCCGAGATGGAGAAGCTCGGCATGGGCTCGCTGCTCGCGGTGGCCCGCGGCAGCGTGCAGGCGCCGAAGCTCGTCACGCTCGAGTACAGCGGCTGCCCCGACAAGTCGCGGCCGATCGTGCTGATCGGCAAGGGCGTGACCTTCGATTCCGGCGGCATCTCGATCAAGCCCGGCGCGGCGATGGATGAAATGAAGTACGACATGACCGGCGCCGCCTCGGTGCTCGGCGTGATGAAGGCACTGGCCGAGTTGAGCCTGCCGATCAATGTCGTCGGCGTGATCCCGGCGGTCGAGAACATGCCGGACGGCAACGCGATCAAGCCGGGCGACGTCGTCACCAGCATGTCTGGCCAGACCATCGAAATCCTGAACACTGACGCCGAGGGCCGGCTGATCCTGTGCGATGCGATGACCTACGCCGCGCGTTTCGAGCCGGAAGTCGTGATCGACATCGCCACGCTGACCGGCGCCTGCGTGATTGCGCTCGGCAGCCATGCGAGCGGACTGCTCAGCAACCACGACGACCTCGCCGACGAACTGCTCGCCGCCGGCGAGAAGGCGGGCGACCGCGCGTGGCGCCTGCCGCTGTGGGACGAATACCAGAAACAGCTCGACAGCCCGTTTGCCGACATGGCGAACGTCGGCGGCCGCGAGGCGGGCACGATCACCGCCGCCTGCTTCCTGTCGCGCTTCGCGAAAGACTATCGCTGGGCGCATCTGGACATTGCCGGCACCGCGTGGACGTCGGGCAAGGCAAAGGGCGCCACCGGCCGGCCGCTGCCGCTGCTGATGGAGTTCATCATCGGCCGCGCGAACCTCGGCAGCTGATCAGCGCTGCGGCATGACGAAGATCGATTTTCACGTGCTGCCGGTGCAGGGACGTCGCCAGCACGATGTCTACGTGTGCGAACTCGTGCAGCAGGCGTTTCGCGATGGCCGCCGCGTGCACATCCACTGTCTCGATGACGACATGGTGACCGCCCTCGACGACCTGCTGTGGACCTTCCACGACACGAGCTTCGTGCCGCACGCAGTCGCCGGCAGCGCGGAAGCGGCAGACGTTCCGGTCGTGCTCGCGGCCGGCCTGACGCCGCCGGAGGCAAGCGACATGCTCGTCAATCTTCATGTCGAAGTGCCGCCGTTCTTCAGCCAGTTCGAGCACGTGATCGAAACCACCGGCGAAGACGACCACGCCAAAGCGCTCGCCCGCGGCCGCTACAAGTTCTACAAGGATCGCGGCTACCCGATCGCGACCGTCAACGCATGAGCGATCGGCCCCAGGACAGCTGGCGGCGCGACCTCGACGCGACGATCGCCCAGCTCGAGACCCTGCTCGACACCAAGCGCACCGAACTGAACGAAGTGATCAGCGGGCGCCGGCCGCCACCGGGCGTCACGCCGCCGCGGCTCACCGAGCGCGTCACGGACATCGATCCCGCGCTGTTCGGCCATCCGTCCGTCGTGCATTTCACCGACGAACCGCCCGCCATCGCGGCGGTCGTCGACACCGTGGCCCGCGCCGATGCGCCGGCCGCCTCCGTGTCCGCCGAACCGACCCCCAAGCCAGCAGGCCCTATCGCTCCCATGAAGTTCGAACCGCCCATCGCGAAGACCTACGACCCGCACGCCATCGAGCGCCCACGCTACGAACAATGGGAGGCCGCCGGTCATTTCGCCGCGCAGGGCCGCGATGCACCCTACTGCATCATGCTGCCGCCGCCGAACGTGACCGGCAGCCTGCACATGGGCCATGCGTTCCAGGACACGCTGATGGACGCGCTGATCCGTTACCACCGCATGCAGGGTTTTCGCACGCTGTGGCAATGCGGCACCGATCACGCGGGCATCGCGACGCAGATGGTCGTCGAACGCCAGCTCGGGCTCAAAGGCCAGTCGCGGCATGACCTCGGCCGCGAAACCTTTCTCGAAGCCGTGTGGCAGTGGAAGGGCGAATCGGGCGGCACGATCTCCCAGCAGCTGCGACGCATGGGCGCGTCGATGGACTGGGAGCGCGAACGCTTCACGATGGACCACGGCCTGTCGCAGGCGGTGACCGAAGTCTTCGTGCGCCTGCACGAGGAAGGCCTCATCTATCGCGGCAAGCGCCTCGTGAACTGGGATCCGGTGCTGACCACCGCGATTTCCGATCTCGAAGTCGTGTCGCAGGAGGAACAGGGCACGATCTGGCACATCCGCTACCCGCTCGAGAACGGCAACGGGCATGTCGTCGTCGCGACGACGCGGCCGGAGACGATGCTCGGCGACGTCGCGGTCGCGGTGCATCCGGAAGACGAGCGCTATCGCCGGCTCATCGGCAAGTACGTGACGCTGCCGCTGTGTAACCGCAGCATCCCAATCATCGCCGACGACTACGTCGACCCCGAGTTCGGCTCGGGCTGCGTGAAAATCACGCCTGCGCACGACTTCAACGACTACGCGGTCGGCGAGCGCCACGGCCTGCCGAAGATCAACATCTTCACCCCGCAGGCTGCAATCAACGACAACGGCCCGGCCGCGTATCGCGGCCTCGACCGCTACGAAGCGCGCAAGCGCATCGTTGCCGACTTGGAAGCGCAGGGCCTGCTGGTACGCGCCGATCCGCACAAGCTGATGGTGCCGAGAGGCGACCGCTCACAGGCCGTCGTCGAGCCCTACCTGACGGATCAGTGGTTCGTGCAGATCGCCCCGCTGGCCGAGCCCGCGATCCAGTGCGTCGAAGACGGCCGTATCCGCTTCGTGCCGGAGAACTGGAGCAAGACCTACTTCGAATGGATGCGCAACATCGAAGACTGGTGCATCAGCCGCCAGCTGTGGTGGGGCCATCGCATTCCGGCGTGGTATGACGCGCAGGGCAACATTCATGTCGGGCGCACCGAGGCCGAGGCGCGCGCGAAGGGCAATCTCGCGCCGGACGTGCCGCTGACGCAGGACGAAGACGTGCTCGATACCTGGTTCTCGAGCGCGCTGTGGCCGTTCTCGACGCTGGGCTGGCCGGAGAAGACGCCCGAACTGAGCGCGTTCTACCCGACGAGCGTGCTGGTGACAGGCTTCGACATCATCTTCTTCTGGGTCGCCCGGATGATCATGATGGGGCTGAAGTTCATGGGCGACGTGCCGTTCCGTGAGGTCTACATCCACGGCCTCGTGCGCGACGCCGAAGGCAACAAGATGTCGAAGTCGAAGGGCAACATTCTCGACCCGATCGATCTGATCGACGGCATCGAGCTCGAGCCGCTGGTCGCCAAGCGCACGGTCGGGCTGATGCGGCCGGAAGACGCGCCGAAAATCGAGGCCGCCACGCGCCGCCAGTTCGCCGACGGCATCCCGAGCTACGGTACCGACGCGCTGCGCTTCACCTTTGCGTCGATGGCGACGCAGGGGCGCGACGTGCGCTTCGATCTCGGGCGCATCGAGGGCTACCGCAATTTCTGCAACAAGATCTGGAACGCAACGCGCTTCGTGCTGATGACGGTCGGTCCCGAGCCGGTCGCCGAAGTGCGCGGCAGCGCCAGTCTCGCCGACCGCTGGATCAAGCATCGCTTCCGCGAGGCGCTAGCCACGGTGCGCGACGGCTTCGAAGGCTATCGTTTCGATCTCGCCGCGCAGGCGATTTACGAATTCATCTGGGACGAATTCTGCGACTGGTACATAGAGCTGGCGAAAGTCACGCTGAACGACGTGACCGTCGACCACGACGCGAAGGAAGCGACGCGCCGCACGCTGCTCGAAGTGCTCGAAGCCGCGCTGCGCGCGCTGCATCCCATCATGCCGTTCATCACCGAGGAAATCTGGCTGAAGGTCGCCCCGCTGATCGGCATCCACGGCGAGACCGTGATGACGCAGCCCTTCCCGCGCGTCGACGACTACGCCGAAGACAAGGCGGCGGCAGACGAGATCGCGTGGCTGAAGACCGTGGTGCTGGGCGTGCGGCGGATCCGCGCCGAGAGCAACATCGAGCCCGGCAAACGCATTCCGCTCCAGGTGTTCGGCGGCAGCGCGACCGAGCAGGCGTGGCTCGCGCGGGGTACGCCGTTCATCCAGCAGATTGCGCGCATCGAGAAGATTGAGCGCGTGACCGAAGCGGTGTCCGCCGACGCGACGACCGCGCTGGCCGGCGAGACGACCCTGCTCGTGCCGCTGATGGATCTGATCGATCCGGCCGTCGAAGCCGAACGTCTGACGAAGGAGCTGACGCGGCTCGAGCAGGATCTCGCGCGTGTCGAAGGCAAGCTCGCGAACGAATCCTTCGTGTCTCGCGCGCCGGCCGAGGTCGTCGACAAGGAGCGCAAGCGTGCGGCGGACAACGCGGATCAGATTGCGCGGCTGCGTTCACAGCTCGAGCGACTGCGCGGCGGCGCCTGAAATCAGGGCGCCGCTCGGCGCACAGGCGCTACAATGGTGCGCCCACAGGGCGTGCTGCTTGCCATGGACGCAAGGCCCTCCTCCCCACCTCACTGGAGAACACCATGAAATATCCGACACTGGTCCTCGCGATTTCGCTTGCCGGCGTGCTGAGCGGCTGCGGCAACGAGTCCGCGCCCCCGGCCGGCACCGCCGCGGCGCCCGCAGAAACTGCAGCAGCGCCGGCTGCGAACCCTGCTCCTGCACCGGCTGCGCCCGCGCCTACTGCGCCTGCCGCTCCCGCCGCGCAGGCTGTCGCGGCCGGTGCGGTCGACGGTGGCAAGATTTACAACAGCACGTGCGCGCTTTGTCATGCGGCCGGCGTGGCCGGCGCTCCGGCGCCGGGCAACAAGGAAGACTGGGCACCGCGCATTGCGCAGGGCAATGACACGCTCTACAAGCACGCGATGGAAGGCTATACCGGCGCCAAGGGCATGATGCCGCCGCGCGGTGGCAATCCGAAGCTGACCGACGAAGAGATCAAGGCGGCCGTCGACTACATGGTGCAGAAGTCGGGCTGATCCGCAGCCGCGCGGAATGTTCGAACCATCGCGGCGGCTACATCGCCGCCGCGGTGTTCGAACGCAGCGCGACCGCCTCCGCTTTTGGCCCACGCTACATGTGCTGATCGTGCAGCGCGCCCCCGTCGATCACCACCTGCTCCGGTTTCACCGCGTCGAACGCCAGCACCTGCCCGCCGTAAGTCTCGGCAAAGTTCGACGCATCGGCGCGTTGCGCGAACGACGCGATGGTCGGCCCCATCGAACCACGGCGCTTGCCGCCGACGACGAACCACGCCTGGCGGGCGTCGATCCAATGACCGCGCGGCTCGTCCCAGTCCGCCTGCCCCATGTCCTGCACGTAGACAGCGGCCACCGCGCGCACCTGTTCGGGCTGCAGGTAGAGATGGAACATCTCCACCGTGTCGCACAGGAACTCGGGCTCCTCGGCGTTCACATAGTGGATCTGCGCCTTCGGGCCCGGATGCTCGGCGAGCAGCATGCCGTCGAGAACGCAGGCCGTCGACGGTGTGAAATCGGCCGCCGTGCGGGTGATGGTGTCCGGTGCCTCGCCGCAGCCGGCCAGCATCAGGAGTGCCGCGGCGAACCACGCGCGGGAACCTTGAACCTTCATCGGCGAAACCTCCAGGCGGCGAGCATCAGGGGCAGCACGCACCAGGCCAGCATTACGCCGTACAGCAGGCCCTGGTGCGCGAGCTCGGGGGGAAACACGGTCGCGAGTCCGTACAGTGAACCCACTTCCTCCAGCGCATGCACGTTGAGCACGCGGAACACGTCGGTCGGATTCAGCAGCAGCAGATACGGGAACACCGCGCCACCGACACGACCGCCACTGACGACCAGCGCGCCCAGCAGCAACAAATCGAACATCAGCACGAAGAAGAACCAGACCGCGATGCTGAGTCCCGAGGCGCGCGTACGGTCGGACGCGAGCACCGAGATCAGCACCGCGATGCTCAGAAACGACACGCCGAGCAGGATTGAACTCGCCATGAAGCCGGCATAGGCGGACAGCCCACCGAGGTTCAAACGCCCCGCCAGCACCATGGCCACGAGACCGAAACCCGCGACCGTCGAGAACGCGAGCGCGGCGGCGAGCCCCAGGAACTTGCCGAGCAGCAGTTCGAGGCGCGTGATCGGCATCGACAACAGCAGGTCGAGCGAACCGCGCTCGCGTTCGCCGACGATTGCATCGAAACCGAGCAGCAGCGCGATCAGCGGAATCAAATAGATCACGAGACTGACCAGACTCGCGATCGTGAACTCGATCGAGCGGAAGCCGACGGCGCCCTGCTGGGCGCCGCCGAAATAGGCTATCGCCAGCGCAAATACGGTGAACAGCACGGCGATCGCCAGCACCCAGAGGCTGCGGATGCGATCCCAGAACTCCTTGCCGGCGACGGTGGCGACGGGGGCGAACTCGAGAGTCATCGGCTCATTCCGTCAGACCGAAAAAAACGTCTTCCAGCGTTGCTTCTCGCACGCTGATGTCCCGAATGCTGCCACCGAGGCGCGCCAGTGCCTCGAGCACCTGCATCTTCGCGTCGGGCGGGCTCTCGAAGCGCAGCGTGTGGTCGTGACCCTCGGCCGTGGACAGGGGCAGCGCGCCCAGCGCGGCGCGCACGGCGTCACTGCGGCCCGGCGCGCACCTGATCTCGAACGTCACCGGCAACGGTCGCGCGGCGCGCAGCGCCTGCACGCTGCCAATGGCGCGCACGCGCCCAGCGGCCATGATTGCGAGGCGGTCCACGCGCTGCTGGATTTCGGCGAGGATGTGAGAGGTCAGTACGACCGTCACGCCCGCCACCTGCAGTTCGCGAAGCGCGGCGTAGAAATCGCGAATGCCCTCGGGGTCGAGGCCCGTCGTCGGCTCGTCGAGAAACAGCAGCGCGGGATTGCCGAGCAGCGCCTGGGCGAGCCCGAGGCGCTGACGCATGCCTTTCGAGTATTCCTTCAGGGGCCGTCGTGCTGCACCCGCGAGCCCGACCTTCGCCAGCAACGGCCCGCATTCGCTGTGGGAGACCGCCTTCAGCTTCGCAAAGAACAGCAGGGTCTCGAGGCCGGTCAGGTTGTCATAGAACACGACGTTCTCCGGCAGGTAACCGACCCGACGGCGCACCTGCCTGAAACCGGCACCGGCGACGTCGATGCCGTCGATCGTCACCATGCCTCCGGTCGGCGCCACCAGCCCGAGCATCATCTTGAACAGCGTGGTCTTGCCGGCGCCGTTGTGGCCGATCAGCCCGAACAGTTCGCCGCGCCCGATCGTGAGTTCAACCTCATCGACGGCGCGCACTGTGCCGTAATGGCGGCTCAGTGCGCGCGCGCAAATCAGCGGCGACGGGGTGTCAGTAGCGGTTGGGATAGCGTCGGCCAAGCCAGATTCTCCATTGGGCGCGGGCAGGTTGCATACGGGGCCTCGCGTCGACGACGCTCGGGGCGCGCAGCACCGGAAACTGCCGCCCGACGAGCCGCAGCGTCTGGATGGCCGGACTCGCCAGCAGCAGTTTCATCATCGGATGCTGCCAGGACAGCCGGTCGACGATGTCATTCGCTTCGAACGGCACATCGCCCCAACCATCGCCGTCCCGATCCCAACCGACATAAGTGCTCCAGTGATTGCCGGTGTCGCCGCCCCAGGCTTCGTCGCGCGCGCCGACGTAGCGCACCTGATCGCGGTTGGCGATGAAGTCGTTGCCCTCGACCGTGTTGTGCTTGGATCCGGCCCACAGATGCACGCCGACCTGGTTGTCGACGATCAGATTGTCGCGCAGTGTGTTGTATTCCGCGTCATAGACAAAGAAACCGCGGGCGTTGCCGGCTACGACGTTGTGCTCTACGACGGCGTCCTGGATCGTGCGCAGCATGATCCCGTGATCCGAGTTCGCCCATGCCCGATTGTTGCGTACGACCTGATCGCGCACTTCCATCAGCGCGAGGCCACCGCGATTCATCCAGCTGTCGTTGCCCTCCCACAGGTTTCGATATGAATTCATGTAGTGGGTGCCATAGCGGCTGTGATGGAGGCGGTTGCGCCTGAACTCCGCGTCATGCGACACATCGACATAGATCGCATCGCGCACGAAGCTGATGTGGTTGCCGATGATGCGAGCACGCTGTGAATTGTAGAGCTGGATACCGTTGCCGCGCTGGGACGAGCGATAGTCCCGCTTGCCAGTGATGAGGTTGTCCTCGACGCGCACGTCATCGACTTTCTCTATCCACAAACCGAACAGGTTGTAGTGCAGTTCGCAGCGCCGCACCGTGAAGCGGTGGGCGCCGGGCTGGACATAGATGCCCGCGTTCTGATCCTTCAGGCTGTCGCCGGAGTCCAGGACGAGCAGATCCTCGATCAGCACGTCCTGCGCGCTCACGCGTATCGTGTCGCCCTCGAGACCGCCGCTCAGCTGCGGACGGCCGACGCCGCGCAGCGTCAGCGGCTTGTCGATCCGCAGGCGTTCGCGGTAGTGCCCGGCGGAGATCAGCACCACATCGCCGGTCGCGGCGCGATCAATCGCCGCCTGGATGGACTGTCCAGGCGCCACGCGCCACTCTGCTGCGCGCGCGGCGCCGAGCGCGAACAGGCACAACACGGCCATGCACAGCTGGCGCATGCCGGCGCGACCTAGGGCATCGCCAGCAGGCCGAGCGCCTTCAGGCTCAGGAAGAGCGCCGCGCCGATCAGCAGGTTCTTGAAGCCGACATAACTCAGCATGTCCATCACGTTCGCCACGCGGTAGGTGCGCTGCCACCACGGACCGTCTTTTACATAGCGTTTGGCGTCGAGGCGCACGAGCACTTCGAACACACTCCACGCGAACCACCAGCCAATGACGGCGACGGCGGCAACGCGTCCGGTCGCCGCGAGCACCCAGACCAGGGTGACGCCCATCGCGAGCGCCACGGCGGCGGCCTGCAGCACGCGATTTGAACTGAACGACTCCCTGCGCCACGGCCATAAATGGTCCCAGGTTTCAGCAAAAAACCAGCGCAGCCGGCTCGCCGGCACCGCATAGGGGGGCGTCGTGCGGTCGGTCGGCAGCCGGGGATCGACCTGGGCCGGTCGGGAAGGCTTGGCCGCAACCACGGCCGGACCTGCCATCGCTTCGACCCTGATCGGGATGAAATAGCCGTCACGATCGATCGGCGTCAGCGCAAGCCCGGCCTTCTCACGACGCTTGCGTTCCTGCACCAGCGGCGGACAGGTGTGCGTGTCGGTGTAGAGAATCATGCAGTCGAGGCAGTGCAGGCATTCACGGTGATCGATGCGGCCGTCGCTGTCGATGGCCTGCGCGCCGCAACCGACCGCGCACGCGTGACAGGTCGCACATTCCTGCTTGCGCTTGAGCCCGAACCAGCGAAACGTCGAGGGCATCGCCAGCGCCGCACCCAGCGGACAGAGGTACTTGCAGAACGGCCGTTCGATGAACAGCGAGAGCCCGAGCAGGCTGGCGGCGAACAGGGCGTACGGCCAGCTGCGATTGGAAATGCCGACGAGAAAGGTGGTCTTGAACGGTTCAATCTCGGCGAGTTGTTCGGCAAGCCCCATCGAGAACATCGACACGGTGAGCAGGCCGAAGAACACCGCGTACTTCACCCATTTCAGGCGGTGGTGCCAACGATCGGGCAGCTTGAACTGGAAGCGCTTGAGGCCAACCGCTCGCGCCACCTTGTAGAGCAGTTCGGACAACGAGCCGAACGGACACAGCCAGCCGCAGAACAGACCGCGCCCCCACACGAACACGGTGACGATGATGAAGATCCAGAAAATGAAGACGAAAGGATCGGAGAGAAACAGCTCCCAGGTCCAGTGGAACAACATCGAATGAAACCAGGTCAGGACCTGGGTGATCGACGGCACGGCGAGCACACCGAAGCCGACGAAACCGATGCTGACGACCCACGCGGTGTACTTGAAGAAGTTGACGGGCCATTTGTTGCGGCGGGTCGAGCGCCGGGTCAGCTTGTCGCGCAATGCATAGACGACCGCGACCATCACGAGCAGCGCGCTGAATACGGCGAGTTCGGCGGCGCGCGCACGCCAGATGCGCACCCAGGTCGGCTCGGGCTCGATGACCGTCGCCCGCCCGTCTTCGAGGTAGCGCGCGGGTACCCAGTGATCGGCCGCGAAACTCACGAACTCGCGGTGGCCGCTCTTGTGGTCGAGCTTGTTGGCGAGGAACACGAGCTTCCACGGCCAGGCCGGGCTGAAGCCGGGATCGCGCACGATGAAGATCGCGGATTCCCGGTAGGCGGGTGCGCCCGGTGCCTCGATCCCCCACAGATTCAGGTAGTCGAGATCGCGGAAGGTGTAGGTGTCCATCTGCTGCGCGATCTGGATGCGGTCGTAGATGCCGCCGCGCACGAAGCCGGAGCCTTTGAACGACTCCGTGCCGTTGGCGACGATGAAGATCGCGTGCTCGCCTTCCTTCAACCGCCCCATGAGGCTCGTGTGGGCGGCCTTTCCGAGGATGCTGCGGCCCACGGCCGGCGTATTCAGATAGCCGAAATACATGTCGATGTATGGTGCGTCCTGTCGCGCCATGCCGACTTCTTCCGCCTGCACGCTGAGGTGACTGACGCTCCCTTCCTCGAGCATCTGCACCCAGCTCAGGGGTTCGTCGATGGGCGTGAAACGCACGGGCGGTTTCTGCTCGGTCTTCAGGATGCCGACCTGCCGCGCAATCGCCACGCCCGAGCGCATGATGACCTGGTTCTGCGCAATCACGGTGACGGTGGCGCCGGTGATCGCGTCAAGACCGATGGCGCCGTCGCTGCCCTTGCCTATCTCAATCTTGTCGCCGACGAAACGACCGAGATACTGGTCGATGAACTTCGTCAGCGTTTCTTCAGGGATGCCGAGCAACAGGATCGGTTCGCTGTGACGCAGGATGCGCGTGCCGGTGATGAGACCGGTCTTGTCCATCCCGATCAGCGTGACGACCGGTTTGCCGGAGTACGCGGGAATGTCAACGATGTCGGTCGACAGAAAAACATAGCCCAGGAGTTCGCGCGCCGCCCCGGTGCCGCGATAGGCCTCGACGTAGGCAGGCTTGCCCTTGCGTTCGGAAAAACTCTCCGCGCCGGGCAATACAGCGCCGCAGGGCACGTGGGCGCAGAGATTCGGATCGGTGGCGAGTGTGGCCGCCAGCGGGGCGTTGTACGTGCCGGTGCCGGCGGCCATGGCGCCCGACAGCGGCGCGCTGGCGAGAACGAACAACAGCCAGCAGATCACCGACAGGCAATTCGTCGTCCGTCCGCGCCGGAGAAGTGGCATCAGCATGGTGTCCGTCCGGGGTGTCGGTCAGCGGCGTGTGGGCACCGCCGCTGAGCGGCGCTCTGTTGATCAAACCATCCGTGTCGTCACGCCGGCTCAACGATCATGCGCGAACGCATCTCGAGATGCAGCGCATGGCAGAAGTGCGTGCAGTAGCACCAGTAGACGCCGGGCTGGTCGGCGACGAAGGTCACTGATTTCGTTTCCTGCGGATTGACGACGAAATTGATGTTGTAGTTCGGCACCGCAAAGCCGTGCGTGAGATCCTCGACCTTGTCGAAGTTGGTCAGGATGATCGTGACCTCGTCGCCCTGCTTCACTGTGAATTCACGCGGCGAGAATGCCGGCGCCTGCGACGCGATCTTCACAGTCACCTTGCTGCCGTCGCGCGTGACACCGGCTTCGGCGGGGTCCTTCAGCGCCAGCGGAAAGTCCTCCAGCGCATAGACCTGCTTCGGCTGCAGCAGCTCACGTTTGAAGATGATGAAGTCGTGCGGTTCCGGGCGCACCGGATGGTCGGCGACCAGCACCATCTTGTCGCCGGAGATGTCGACGAGCTGTTCGTTCTCCGGATGCATAGGCCCGATGGGCAGATAGCGATCCTTCGAGAACTTGCAGCCGACGGCCAGCCACTTGCCGTCCGCAAACATCGTTTCCGACTGCGACGCGTTGATGTGGCCGGGCTGGTACTGCACGTCCAGCCGGTCGACGACGTATTGAACAGTGTTGTCACCGGCCGCGAATTTGATCGACGCTTCCACGTTCCACTTCACGACCTGGCTGTCGAGGAACAGCGTGGTGTAGGCGTTACCGCGACCGTCGAACGCGGTGTGAAGGGGCCCGAGGCCGAGTTCCACTTCGGCGACGACCGCCTTGTCGATGTCATCGAGCTTGCCGTCGAACCAGTCGAGCACTTTGGCGAGCTCGATCACGGTGGCAGTCGGCGACAGCTTGCCGGCGCAGATGAAGTACTTGCCGTCCGGGCTCGCGTTCACGCCGTGCGGGTTCTTCGGCACGCTGACACGCGCGACCAGTGCCGTCGCCGGATCCGCATTGGCGGCGAGCGTGCCGTCGACGACCGGAACGGGCGAATCGCCGATGGTCTTGAACTTGCCTTCCTTCACCGCCTGCTCGATGCGCGCCACGTGGAAGAACAGGCAGCCGTCCCGCTCGGCCGACATCATGTCTTCGTAGTGCACGCCGTTCTCGGTGTTGTACTGGTTGGTGGCGGCAAGCTTGCCGTCGAACGAGCTGGCCGCGAGATCGCAGTTGCCGTCGATCAACACCTGCCAGCGCACTTCCATCGTTTCCGCGTCGACACAGGAAAACAGGGCGCGGTACTGATCGCTGGTGTCGAGACCGGTGCCGTCGTTCGGCAGCGGGATGTGGAATTCGGCGCCGCAGAACACGCGCGTCGTGTAGTTGATGGCCGGGTCGACCGGGTCGCGCTTGTCGGGAAAGATGCCGTGAAAGCCCTGCACGTTCGGCAGCTTCGTGATCTTGTCGCAGATGAAGTAGTCGAGCCGGATGCGGGCGATGCGGCTGTTGATCTTGTCGTTGATCCACGCGTAGCGGCCATCGTAGTTGCCGTCCTTGTACGACGCGTGCACGTGGTGCGTATCGCCGACGGTGAATTCGAGCTGGCCGTCCGGACGCGTGCCCATGATGGCCTTGGATTCGTTGGTGATGCCCCAGCCGATCAGCGCGTCGGGGGTGAAACACGGCACGCGCAGCAGTTCGCGGCCCGACGGCAGCCCCAGCACGCGGAAGTCCCCGGTATGGCCGCCGCTCCACAGTCCATAGTAGGTGTCGAGTTCGCCCGGCTTGAGATGCACGGTGCCCGCGTGTTCGGCGGCGGCCGGCTGCGACGCCGCGGGGGCAGCGCCGGGGGCAGGCGGAGCGGAAGCGGACTGTTCGTCGCTGCACGCCGCCATCCCCATGGCGACGCCGGTGCCGGCCAGGCCGGCAAAGGCGGCCGTGTTCAGAAACTTGCGCCGATGGGTGTCGAGCTCGGTGGGGAGCTCCTTCTCTTCTTGTTTGCGCATGACATGATTCCTCAATCGTTTGAAGGCGGAACGTCGGGACGAGCCTGCTGGTTGCCCGGCAATCCGCTCGTACCGCTTGCGTGGTCCCGATCGCCTGCGACAATTTGTCGCACCCCGTCATTAACGATGATGGGGGGCGCTCCAAATTGATGCAGGTCAAAGGCGCGACAGTTGGCCGGCAGTTTTCATCATGATTTCAACCACACAGAAAATATGTATTTGAAATGACACATATTTTCCGCCACCGTCGGCCAGCACGAACACGGCCCTTGCGCTCGACTTCACGCAGAGGGCCGGCGCTTTGCGTGTTGCTGTTGCTGGCCGCCGCGAGTCTCGACGCAGCAGCCGCGGCGCTGCGTCTGGCGGGCGAGACGATGGGCACGCGTTACAGCCTGTCGGTGAGGAACCCCACGCTGCCCGCTGCCGAGCTGCAGGCTGAAATCGACGCCCTGCTCGAGGACATCAACGACGCGATGTCGACGTGGCGGCCGACGTCCGAACTCTCGCGTTTGAACCAGACCGCGGATACCGCCTGGATTGCGTTGTCACCGGCGCTGCACGAGGTGCTGACGGCCGCCGCGACCGTCAGCGCCCAGACGGCCGGCGCCTTCGACGCGACCGTCGGGCCGGTCGTGAACCTGTGGGGCTTCGGGCCGCAGACGCGGGTGCCGGTGCCGCCGCCCGCCGACGCGCTGACCGCCGCCCGGGCCCGCGTCGGATTTCGTCAGCTGCAGCTCGCCGACGCACCGCCGCGCGCGCGCAAAACCCGCCCGGATCTCTACGTCGACCTGTCGGCGATCGCGAAGGGTTACGCGGTGGACCGCGTGGCCGGGTGGCTGGCGGACAGGGGGCATCGCGATTTCATGGTCGAAATCGGCGGTGAGATCGTCAGCCGCGGGCACGCCGAGGCAGGCCGCCCCTGGCAGATTGGCGTCGCGTGGCCGACTCCGGACTCCACCGACGTCGAGCGCGTGCTGTCGCTAGGCGACACGGCGCTCGCGACCTCGGGCGACTATCAGCGCTACTTCGAATTCGAGGGCAAACGCTATGCCCACGAAATCGACCCCGCGACCGGCCGCCCGATCGAACACGCGCTCGCCGCCGTGACCGTGCTGCACGCGTCGTGCATGTACGCCGACGCCTACGCCACCGGTCTGCTCGTACTGGGCCCGACCCGCGGCCCGGCACTCGCGCGCGAACTGGGGCTGACGGCGCTGTTCCTGATCAGGGATGGGACGAGCTTCAGGGCGGTGACGACCGGGGAGTTGGCGGGTGAAGAGGCAGATTGAGCGGAAAGAGGCGAATCACGCAGTAGACGAACGGGCCGCTGGCTTCCACTGTCCCGCATCCGAATCAGGCTCTGTCCGTTCTTCAGATCGCGCCGGGCCAAGCGCGCAATAGGCCTGCGGCATGCGAGAGCAGAATGTCGAGGTTCTCATTGCCCGGCTCGGGGATGCCCTTCATCAACTGACGATGGCGAGCGCGGCCGTCCAAGCGGGTCAGATCGCACTGTTCAACATGCAACCGCTGGCTCCCCGTAGACAGTTCTACGCCGGCGTCGGCGCAGGTGGCGAGCGGTCGGGCGGAGAGTCTTCGAAAAGTTCGAACCGCGAGGCGGTCATCAGATGCAGCCAGCGGGGGATGAGGTCGGACCAGATGGGCCCTTTGCCGAGACGCTGCGGTACGCCTCCACTGCACCAGGCCTCGATGCCAAGCAACGCTTCTCGCATGTGAAAGCGCACCGTGACGGCCGGCCGCTCGTGCGTCTGCACATATTCGCGAACCGACATGCCTTGAGAGAGGCCCATGACCACTTTGGCGCAGTCATCGGTCATGCCCGTCTGGACCTGCAGCATGACTTGCTCGAGGCGTTGATACGCCTGCTCACCGGTGCCGAAGACGACAATAGTCTTCGCGGCGGAGTCCTCGCTGTGCCCATTCGGCGCGCAGCGAGCCAGCAGCAACTTCAATTGTGGTGGCAATCGCGGTGGCCCCGCGACAGCCGCTGCAGGCGTTGGAGTCGCCGGCCGATTCTCGGGCAGCGAGGTGGTCGAGCAAAGGTCAACAAGTCGTTCGAACTGGCCCCGGACCTCCGGGTTCACCGCGCAGAGTCTGCCGTCGACCACCGCGAGGTACGCACTCCGGCGCAGTTCGTCGAGCGCACGGGCGTTTGCCTGCACGACATCACCCCGTTCTCCGAGCGCAATAACGCCGCAGTCTGCAACCCTCTCATGGATCTTAAAACGCCACGAAATCTCGGTCAGACCATCTGCCATCGCGCATCACACCTCCTGGCCGGGCCCGCGTGAAGAGCTGCGCGGGCCGCGCCAACATGTCAGGCCGTGCCGCTGGAGGAACCTGCCGCGCGCCAACCGGGCCTGGTGAAAGGTCGCCTGACGGAGGAATTCTGCCAGGCACTGCCGGCAGAGGAATCGAAGGCCTGGGGGCAGTGAGGCTGATGCGCGCCCGGCGGCACAGGCTGGCCGCCGGCACGGACGCGCCCCTGCTCAGCCCGTCGCCATCCCCAGCACCACCTTGACCACCATCGCGACCACCGCGATGAACAGCACCGCGCCGACCAGCCCGGCGATGATGAAGGTCTTCGCCGAGCCCTGTTTGAAGTCGCGCTCGCGGTTACGGTTGCTCTGCACACCGAAGAAGGCGGCGAGCACGCTCTGCACCACCTGTAGTAAGCTCATGCGCTTCGGTTCGTCGGGTTCGGGCTTTTCCAAGGACTGACCTCGCGGACCTGGTCCGCCAACAATTCACCAACATTTCGTCGACACCGCCGCTGTCGCGGGGCGCTATCCTGCCATCATGCTCGCTCAACTCAAAGAAGACATCCGCAGCATTTTCGACCGCGATCCGGCGGCGCGAAACAGCTTCGAAGTCATCACGACCTACCCCGGCGTGCATGCGCTGATCATCCATCGGCTGGCGAACACGCTGTGGCGCCACGGCTTCAAGTGGCTGGGCCGGCTGACCGCCCATCTCGGCCGCATGCTGACGGGCATCGAGATTCACCCGGGCGCGACGATTGGCCGGCGCTTCTTCATCGATCACGGCATGGGCGTGGTGATCGGGGAGACCGCGGAAATCGGCGACGACGTGACCCTCTATCACGGGGTGACGCTCGGCGGCACCACCTGGAACAAGGGCAAGCGCCACCCCACGCTGAAGCGCGGGGTCGTGATCGGCGCCGGCGCGAAGGTGCTGGGGCCGATCACGATCGGCGAAAACGCCCGCATCGGCTCGAACGCCGTCGTCGTCAAGGACGTGCCCGATGGCGCGACCGTCGTCGGCATCCCCGGGCGCATCGCCGGCGGCAAGGCGGCGACCGCCGATCTCGAGCTGAACGAGGCCGCGCCCGCGACGCCGAAGCCCGCCGGCCACTTCGACGCCTACGGCCAGGCACGGGATCTCAATGACCCGCTGGTCCAGGCGCTGGAGCAGGTCACGGCCCACGCGAGCCGCCTGGAGCAGCAGGTCGCGGCGCTCGAAGCCGCCCTGAAACGCCAGGGCATCGACGTCTAGCCGGCTTCGCTGCAGATCTCGGCGCCCGCGTCATGCGTAGTCGAAGCTGACGGCTGACTCCGGAAACCCTCGGTCGTCCTGCACCCGGCACCGTCCGGCCCGGGCACCACGGCCCCGCAAGCCCTGCATCTGCCCTGGCTTCCGGGCGATCCGCGCGCCAGGGTCGCGATCATCTGTCTCTGGCAGCGAATGTCGGACTTGCGGCGCGCGGGCCGTCGCGGCGCGGATCGTGACCTTTCGACGCCGCTCACTCACCGAGGTGCTGAAAAATAAATGTTGACTGTATTACTGGGTATCCACCAAAATTACCGACATTGATTCTCGGTATTCCGCCACGGGGGTACAGGATGCGTTTGACGACTAAAGGCCGCTACGCCGTCACGGCGATGGTGGAACTGGCGCTTAACCAGGACAAAGGGCGGATTTCGCTCGCGGAAATCGCGGAGCGTCACGGGATCTCCCAGTCCTATCTCGAACAACTGTTTGCGGCGCTGCGGCGTCGGGGCCTCGTCGACGGCACCCGCGGCCCCGGCGGCGGCTACCGGCTCGGCCGGCCGCGCGCCGAAATTTCGGTGGCGGACGTCATCGATGCCGTCGACGAATCGGTCGACGCGACCCGCTGCCGCGGCAAGCGGAACTGCCAGGGCGACCATGGCTGCCTGACCCACGATCTGTGGGAAGAACTGAGCGCCCAAATCCGGCTGTACCTGTCGAGCGTCAGCCTCGAAGCGGTGGTCAACAAGGCGCGCGACACCGGCGCGGTGCAGGTGCTGCGCATGTGGCCCAACGCCGCGTCCCAGACCGAAAGCAGCGCGGCCTGAGCCCGCGCCCGTCCCAGGAGAAAGAGCAATGTCTGTCAGTCTGACCGAACGCGCCGCCGAACACGTGCAGCGCTTTCTCAGCGGCGCGCAGGGTGGCAACGGCCTGCGCCTCGGCGTCAAACCCACCGGCTGCTCCGGTTACGCCTATGTCGTGCAGCCGGCCCGCGAAGTGGGCGAGCACGACCGCGTGTTCGAATCGCACGGCGTGCAGGTGATCGTCGATGACGAAAGCCTGAAGTTCCTCGCCGGCACCGTCGTCGATTTCACGCGCGAAGGCCTGAACGAAGGCTTCAAGTTCAACAACCCGAACGTCAGCGCCACCTGCGGCTGCGGCGAAAGCTTCAACGTCTGACCGCCATGGCAACCTCACCCGACGTCCAGACTCTCATTGGCCAGAAATACGACGCCGGCTTCGTCACCGACATCGAGCAGGAAAGCCTGCCGCCCGGCCTCACCGAAGACACGGTGCGCTTCGTGTCGGCGAAGAAGGGCGAACCGCAGTGGATGCTCGACTGGCGCCTGAAGGCCTTCGAGCGCTGGCAGCAGATGAAGGAGCCGAACTGGGCGCATGTGCACTACCCGAAGATCGACTACCAGGCGATTTCGTATTACGCCGCGCCGAAATCGTCGAAGGATCGCCCGCAGAGCCTCGACGACGTCGACCCGAAGCTGATTGAGACCTACAACAAGCTCGGCATCCCGCTCGAAGAGCAGAAGATGCTGGCCGGTGTGGCGGTCGACGTGGTGTTCGACAGCGTGTCGGTGCACACCACGTTCAAGGACAAGCTGGCGGCGGCGGGCGTCATCTTCTGCTCGTTCTCGGAAGCCGTGCGCGAGCATCCGGAACTCGTGAAGCGCTATCTCGGCTCCGTGGTCCCGCAGCACGACAACTACTTCGCGGCGCTGAACTCGGCGGTGTTTTCCGACGGCTCGTTCGTCTACATCCCGAAGAACACGCGCTGCCCGATGGAGCTGTCGACCTACTTCCGCATGAACGCGATGAACACCGGGCAGTTCGAGCGTACGCTGATCATCGCCGACACCGGCAGCTACGTGAGCTATCTCGAAGGCTGCACGGCGCCGCAGCGCGACGAAAACCAGCTGCACGCGGCGGTCGTGGAGCTGATCGCGCTCGACGACGCCGAGATCAAGTATTCGACGGTGCAGAACTGGTACCCGGGCGACGAGGAAGGTCGCGGCGGCATCTACAACTTCGTGACCAAGCGCGGCGACTGCCGCGGGCGCAACTCGAAGATTTCGTGGACGCAGGTCGAGACGGGCTCGGCGATCACCTGGAAATATCCGAGCTGCGTGCTGAAGGGCGAGAACTCGGTCGGCGAGTTCTACTCGGTGGCGCTGGCGAACCATCGCCAGCAGGCGGACACCGGCACGAAGATGATCCACATCGGCCGCAACACGCGCAGCACCATCGTCTCGAAGGGCATCTCGGCCGGCAAGGGCCAGAACGCCTACCGCGGCCTCGTGCGCATCGCGCGCAGCGCCGAGGGCGCGCGCAACTACACGCAGTGCGACTCGCTGCTGATGGGCGACCAGTGTGGCGCGCACACGTTTCCGTATGTCGAAGTGAAGAACAGCAGCGCGCAGGTCGAGCACGAGGCATCGACGTCGAAAATCAGCGACGATCAGCTCTTCTACCTGCGCAGCCGCGGCATCAGCAACGAAGACGCCGTGAACCTCATCGTCAACGGCTTCTGCAAGCAGGTGTTCAAGGAGCTGCCGATGGAGTTCGCGGTCGAGGCACAGAAGCTGCTGTCGATCAGTCTCGAAGGCGCGGTCGGCTGAGACCGCCACCAGATCCAATGGCAAGACAACAACATGCTCAAGATTGAAAATCTCCACGTCGAAGTCGAAGGCAAGCCGATCCTGCGCGGCATCAACCTGGAAGTCCCGGCCGGCCAGGTCCACGCGATCATGGGGCCGAACGGCTCCGGCAAGAGCACGCTCGCGCACGTGATTGCCGGCAAGCCCGGCTACACCGTGACCCAGGGCAGCGTGAGCTTCAACGGCACGGATCTGCTGGGCCTCGAGCCCGAAGCGCGCGCCGGCGAAGGCGTGTTCCTGGCGTTCCAGTACCCGCTCGAGATCCCCGGCGTGAACAACGTCTACATGCTGAAGGCGGCGCTGAACGGCATCCGCAAGTATCGCGGCCTGCCGGAAATGGATGCGGTGCAGTTCCTGAACCTCGTCAAGGAGAAGACCAAGATTCTCGGTCTCAAGGAAAGCCTGCTGAACCGGCCGGTGAACCAGGGTTTCTCGGGCGGCGAGAAGAAGCGCAACGAAGTCTTCCAGATGAGCGTGCTCGAGCCGAAGCTCGCGGTGCTCGACGAAACCGACTCCGGGCTCGACATCGACGCGCTGCGCATCGTCGCCGAAGGCGTGAACCAGCTGCGCAGTCCCGAGCGTGCGTTCCTCGTCGTCACGCACTACCAGCGCCTGCTCGATTACATCGTGCCGGACGTCGTGCACGTGCTGGCGCAGGGCCGCATCGTGAAGTCCGGCCCGCGCGAACTCGCGCTCGAACTCGAAGAACGCGGCTACGACTGGCTGCTCCCGTCGGCGGTGGCCTGAGATGGCCCTGCTCGAAGCGCTGTTGCGCGAGTTTCGCGCCGACGCCGACACGCCGCTCGCGCCGCTGCGCGAACGGGCGCTGGCCCATGCGCGGCTGCGCGGACTGCCGACGCCGCGCGACGAGGACTGGAAGTACACCGATCTCGGCGCGCTGACCCTGGCGCCGCCCGCGGTCGCCACCACGCCGGGTCTCGATATCGGCGACATTCCGTTCATCGACGGCGCGGCCCTGCGCATCGTGTTCGTCAACGGGCGTTTCGCGCCCTCGCTGTCGGCGCTCGACGCCCTGCCGGCGGGTCTGCGCGTGCGCGCGCTGTCAGCGGTGCTGCACGAGGAACCGGCCGCGCTGACCACCGTTTTCGAGCGCTGTGCCGCGGACGACGCGCCGGTGTTCGATGCGCTGAACGTGGCGCTGATGCAGGACGGCGCGCTGATCGAAGTCGCGGCCGACTGCGCCATCGCGGCGCCGATCGTCGTGGCGTTCATCCACGCGGGCGCGGCGCATCGCGGACACACGGCGCCGCAGCTGCTCGTGCGTGCCGGCGAGCGCAGCCGGCTGGTCGTCGTCGAGTGCCACCACGGACGCGACGGCGCGGCGAATCTCAGCAACGCGCTGACCGACATCGACGTCGCGGCCAATGCCCAGCTCACGCATTACCGCCTCGCCGACGAAGCACCAGATGCCAACCACATCGGCAGCGTGCGCCTGCGCGCGGGCGCCGACAGCCAGGTCACCTCGTATTCGTTCGCGTTCGGCGGCAAGCTGACGCGCATGGAAATCCACGCGGCGCTGGCCGCGCCGGGCGCCACGGTCACGCTGAACGGCCTGTTCGTCGCCGGCACCGGCCAGCACATCGATCACCAGACCTTCATCGATCACCAGGCGCCGCACACGACGAGCGAAGAGCTGTACAAAGGGCTCGCCGATGGCGACGGCCGCGGCGTGTTCCGCGGCAAGGTGCTGGTACGCGCCGGCGCGCAGAAGATCTCGGCGAAGCAGGCCAGTCACAACCTGCTGCTGTCGCCGACCGCCGAGATCGACACCAAGCCGGAACTCGAAATCTATGCCGACGACGTCGCCTGCGCGCATGGCGCGACGGTGGGCCAGATCGACCGCGACGCAGTGTTCTACCTGCAGTCACGCGGCATTCCGGTCGACGAAGCCCGCGCGCTGCTGACCTTCGGGTTCGCGCAGGCCGTTGTCGAACAGGTTGAATTCGCGCCGCTGCGCGCGTGGCTGACGTCGGCTCTCGCGGGCCGCGCAGACGTGCCGTTGCCGACGCTCGTGGAAGAAACGACATGAACGCGACCGCCCACCAGACAGCTCCCCAGCCCGTTGCGCCTGCCGCGTTCGATGTCGCGCGCGTGCGCGCCGACTTTCCGATCCTGGCGACGCAGATCCACGGCAAGCCGCTGGTGTATCTCGACAACGCTGCGACGACCCAGAAGCCGCAGCGCGTGATCGACGCGGTCAGCCACTACTACGAAGCGACCAACGCCAACGTGCACCGCGGCGTGCACACGCTGAGCCAGCGTGCGACCGACGAGTTCGAGGGCGCGCGCGAAGCGGTGCGCCAGTTCCTGAATGCGGCCGATGCGCGGGAAATCGTGTTCACGCGCGGCACGACCGAGAGCATCAATCTCGTCGCGCAGAGCTATGCGCGGGAGTTCCTGAGTCCGGGCGACGAAATCCTGATCGGCGCCGCCGAGCATCACGCGAACATCGTGCCATGGCAGATGCTCGCGAAGAGCCGCGGCACGGTGCTCAAGGTCGCGCCGATCAACGACGCCGGCGAACTCGACATGGCGGCTTTCGAGCGCCTGCTGACGCCGCGCACGAAACTCGTCGCGATCGGCCACGTGTCCAATGCGCTCGGCACCATCAACCCGGTTGCCCGCATCACGGCCCTTGCGCACGCGGCCGGCGCGAAGGTGCTGATCGACGGCGCGCAGTCGGTCGCGCATGCGAACATCGACGTGCGCGCCCTCGACTGCGATTTCTTCGCGTTCTCCGGCCACAAGCTGTTCGCGCCGACCGGGATCGGCGTGCTGTATGCGAAGGCTGACCTGCTGGAAATGATGCCTCCCTGGCAGGGCGGCGGCGACATGATCAAGACGGTCAGCTTCGAGCACACCGAGTACAACGACATCCCGTACAAGTTCGAGGCCGGCACGCCCCACATCGCCGGCGCAGTGGGCCTGAAGGCCGCGATCGACTACCTGCAGACACTCGATTTCGCGGGCGCCGTCGCCCATGAACATCGCCTGCTCGAGGCCGCGACGCGCGCCGCCGGCACCTTCCCGGGCCTGCGCCCGATCGGCACGGCGCGTGAGAAGGCCGGCGTACTGTCCTTCGTGATCGAAGGCCTGCACCCGCAGGATCTCGGCGTCCTGCTCGACAGCCAGGGGGTCGCCATCCGCACCGGCCACCACTGTGCGATGCCGGTGATGCAGTACTATGGCCTCGCAGGCACGGCCCGGGCGTCGTTCGCGTTTTACAATACGCAGGATGACCTCGACCGCTTCTTCAAGGCCCTGGAAAAAGCCCGCGACATTCTCAGCTGACCCGGAGATCCCAGCGACATGAACGCCTCGCTCGACGTCCGCACGCCCATCGCCCTGTCCCGCGATTGCCCGGCCGTGATGATTCCGGAGGGGTCGAAGGTGACGCTCACCGCCGGGACGGAGGTCTTCGTCACCCAGGCGCTCGGCGGCTCCGTGACGGTCAACGTACACGGCAACCTGGCCCGCATTTCGGCCGAGCACGTCGACGCGCTCGGCATGGAACGCAGCGCCGGACCGGTCGAGCACACGCAGGCAGCAGCCTCCGGGCGGGTCGACGAGTCGCTGATCTGGGACCAGCTTCGCACCTGCTACGACCCTGAAATTCCCATCAACATCGTCGAACTGGGCCTGATCTACCGCTGTGAGGTCGTCCCGCAGGAAGGGGGCGGCAATCGCGTCGAGATCGACATGACCCTGACCGCGCCCGGTTGCGGCATGGGCCCGATCCTCGTCGACGACGTGCGCGGGAAGGTCTGCGAAGTGCCGAACGTGACGGACGTGGCCATCGAACTGACCTTCGACCCGCCGTGGCATTCGGACATGATGTCCGAGGCGGCCCGCCTCCAGACCGGCATGTACTGAACTGTCGGACCAGGGGCCGGCGGTCGCGCCCGTCGAACCGCCCTGCCGCCCGCCGCCCGGGTCCGCGCCGGGCCCGCGGGACCCAGCCTCGACAGCCCTGCTTTTTGCCGTGCTTTCGTGCACAGCAACCAATATAATACCCCCCGCTTTTTCAATGCCTTATGCAAACTCCCAGGAGACCTCCAGGTCATGGCCATCGAACGCACCATTTCCATCGTCAAGCCCAGCGCCGTCAAAGCCAACCACATCGGTGGCATTCTCGCCAAACTCGAGGGTGCGGGCCTGCGCATCATTGCCCAGAAGATGATGAAGCTCTCGCCTGAACAGGCCGGCCGCTTCTATGCCGTCCACCGCGAACGTCCATTCTTCCAGGAACTCGTCGACTTCATGACCTCGGGCCCGATCGTGGTCCAGGTGCTCGAAGGCGAGAACGCCATCCTCAAGAACCGTGAAGTGATGGGCGCCACCGATCCGAAGAAGGCCGCGCCGGGCACCATCCGCGCCGAATTCGGCACGGACATCTCCGAGAACGCCGTGCATGGTTCCGACGCGCCGGAAACCGCACGCGAGGAGATCGCGTTCTTCTTCGCTGAAAGCGATCTGCTTCCGCGCTGATCGGCATGGAAACGTCGCGCGTCAATCTGCTCGATTACGACAGCGCCGCGCTCGCGGCGCTGCTCGTCGAACATGGCGAGCGCGGCTACCGCGCGACGCAATTCATCAAGTGGGTGCATCAGCAGGGCGTGCTGGATCTGGCGAAGATGACGAACTTCGGCCAGGCCTTGCGCGACAAGCTGAACGAAATCGGCGAAATCCGCCTGCCTGAAGTCATCAACTGCTTCGAATCCACCGACGGCACGATGAAGTGGCTGCTGCGCGTCGGCAACGGCGCGGCCATCGAAACGGTGTTCATCCCGGAAATGGATCGCGGCACGCTGTGCGTGTCGTCACAGGTCGGTTGCGCGCTGAACTGCAGCTTCTGCGCCACCGCGAAGCAAGGCTTCAGTCGCAACCTGACGACCGGCGAAATCATTGGCCAGGTGTGGATCGCCGCGCGCCATCTCGGCCAGCATCCGAAAACCCAGCGCCGGATCACCAACGTCGTGATGATGGGTATGGGTGAGCCGCTGCTGAACTTCGACGCCGTGGTGCCGGCGATGCGGTTGATGCTCGACGACAACGCCTACAACCTTGGTCGCAAACGCGTCACGCTCAGCACCGCCGGTCACGTGCCAGGCATCGAGCGGCTGCGCAATGAATGTCCGGTCAGCCTCGCGGTGTCGCTGCACGCACCGAACAACCCGCTGCGCGATGAACTCGTGCCGCTGAACCGCACCTACCCGATTGCGGAACTGCTCGACGCCTGCAAGCGTTATGTAGCCGAAAATCCGCACGAGCACATCACCTTCGAGTATGTGATGCTCGACGGCATCAACGACACGCCCGAGCACGCGCGCGAACTCGTGCGCATCCTGCGCGGCGTGCCGGCGAAGATGAACCTGATTCCGTACAATCCGGTCGTCGGCGCGGATTACCGCCGCTCGACGCCGGAGGCCATCGACGCCTTCCGCAGGGAGCTGTCGAAGGCGGGCCTGCTGACGATCACCCGCAAGACGCGCGGCGAAGACATCGACGCCGCGTGCGGGCAACTCGTCGGACAGGTCCAGGCACGCAGTGCCCGGCAACGCAAGGCGCAAGAGGAACTGAGGGCCTGATATGTCGCGAGTCGCCAACCGCCCGGTCGCCGTTGCCCGTCCGCTGCTGATGCTGCTCGGTGCGCTGCTGCTCGGCGGCTGCCAGTCCTCGTCGCCGCAGAAGCCCAACGCCGCCAGCGAGGAACGCCTGAAGGTCGCCGCGCTCAACACCCAGCTCGGCGTCGAGTACATGAAGGACGGCGACAACGAGCTGGCGCTGAAGAAGCTCGAAAAGGCGATCGAGACCGACCCGAACTATGCCGACGCCCACAACGCGATGGGCCTGCTGCGCAACCGCCTGCAACAGTTCGACCAGGCCGACGCGAGCTTCAGGGAGGCCCTGCGCAGCAGCCCGGACAACCCGATGGCGCTGAACAACTACGGCCAGTTCCTGTGCCAGCAGGAGCGCTTCGAGGAAGGCCAGGCGAAGTTCATGGAAGCGGTGAAGAATCCGCTGTATCGCACGCCCGAAGTGGCGCTGACGAATGCCGGCCTGTGCGCGATGCAGGCGAAGGACATGACGACCGCCGAGGAATACTTCCGCGCGGCCCTCGCGAAGAACCCGCGGATTGGACTGCCGCTGCTGCAGATGGCCCAGATCAGCCACGAGCGGGGCGCACTGCAGGAGGCGCAGCGCTACCTGACCCGCTATCTCGAAGTCGCGCCGCAGTCGCCGCGTTCGCTGGCGCTCGGCATCCGCATCGAGAAGGCGCTCGGCAACGATGACAAGGCCGCGAGCTACGCGGTGATGCTGCGAAACAGGTTCCCCGACGCTCGCGAGACCGGGCAACTGCTGCGCGGCGAGTTGAACTAGTGCAGACCACCCCCGAGCAGATGCCAAGCGCCGCGCGGGTCGCGCAGGGGCCCGGTGCCATCCTGCGCGAGGCGCGGGAAGCGGCTGGGCTCGAGCGCGACGCACTCGCCGCCCGGCTGCGGCTCGAGCCGAAAGTGATCGAAGCGGTCGAGACCGAGGCCTACGAACGCCTGCCCGGTCCGGCTTTCACCAAGGGCTACATCCGCTCGATTGCGAAGGAACTCGGCATCGATCCGACCCAGGCGCTCGCGCAGTACACAGCGCTCGCCAACGTCGCCGAGCCCGTGCTGGCCGACTTCGAATCGCGCGCGCCGGCCCAGATCACGAGTTCGAGCAAACGCATCCAGTTCATCAGCTACGCGCTGATTGCCGTGGTCATCGTGCTGATCGCCGTGTGGTGGCAGCGTCATTACAGCAGCCAGGTCGCAGCGCCCGACAGCGGCGACGAATCCCTGTCGTCCGCGCCGGCCATCGCGCCGGAACCGTCGATTCCGCTGCCCTACACCTTCACGATCGTCGAACACGCCGGCGCGCCGCTCGCGCAGCCCGAAACCTGGCGACGCCAGAGTGACGGCTCGACGCCGCCGGCCGTCGACGACACGCTGCCGGCGCTGGGCGCCGTGGCGGCTGCCGCGGCCCCCGAGGCCGCCGCGGGGACAGAGCCCGCGACCGCCGACGCCCCGCCGACGCCGCCGGCAACGCCGGTCAACGGCGAGCTGGTGCTCGCCGCGGCGCGGGATTCGTGGGTCGAAGTCACCGATCTGAATCGCACGCGGCTGCATTTCGGGCTCATCAAGGGCGGCGAGCGCGTCGCCGTGACGGGCAAGGCCCCCTACGATCTCGTCATCGGCAACGCACCGGCCGTCACGGTGAATTTTCGCGGCGCCGCGGTCGACGTCGGCGCGCACGCGATCAACGGCGTCGCGCGGATGGCCGTCGGCGAACCCTGAACGCCGGGTCGACCCCCGGCGGACTGTCCAGACCCAATTCCGGAGCATGTGGTGAAACAGGAACTCCGCGCGATACGCGGCATGAACGACGTTGCGCCGCCGGCCAGCGCGCGCTGGCAACACCTCGAACAGCGCGTCGCGAGTGTGCTCGCGGCGTATGGCTATCAGCAGATTCGCCTGCCGATCGTGGAAGCGACCGGCGTCTTCGAACGCTCGATCGGCGACACCACCGACATCGTGCAGAAGGAGATGTACACCTTCGCCGATCGCAATGGCGACCGGCTGACGCTGCGCCCGGAAGGCACCGCGGGCTGTGTGCGCGCGGTGCTCGAGCACGGCCTGCTGCATCAGCAACCGCAACTGCGGCTGTGGTATGCGGGACCGATGTTCCGGCATGAGCGCCCGCAGAAGGGCCGCTACCGTCAGTTCCACCAGATCGGCGCCGAAGCCTACGGCATGACCGGGCCGGACATCGATGCCGAGCTGATCCTGATGACCGCGCGGATCTGGCAGGCCCTGGGCCTCGCGAATCTGCGGCTCGAACTGAACACGCTGGGCGTCAGCGCCGAGCGCGAACGTTACCGCGAAGCGCTGACGGCCTATTTTCGCGGCCACGCCGACGCGCTCGATGAAGACAGCCGGCTGCGTCTGGAGCGCAATCCGTTGCGCATCCTCGATTCGAAGAATCCGGCGATGCGCCCGCTGATCGATGGCGCACCGCGGCTCGCCGATTATCTGGAAGCGGATTCGCGCGCGCACTTCGACGCGGTGTGCGCCACGCTGACGGCCGCCGGCATCGGCTTCGTGGTCAACCCGCTGCTGGTGCGCGGGCTCGATTACTACGGCAAAACGGTCTTCGAATGGATCACGACCGAACTCGGCGCCCAGGGCACGGTCTGTGCCGGTGGCCGCTACGACGGTCTCGTCGAACTGATGGGTGGCAAGCCGACACCGGCGATCGGCTTCGCGATGGGGCTCGAGCGTCTGATCGAGCTCATGGCCCAGCACGAGGGCGGCGACGATGCCGAAGCCGAGCTCTGCGTCGTCGGCACCTCGGAGGCCGAAATGCAGGCCGCCCTGCTGCTCGCCGAAACCCTGCGCAGCGCGCTGCCGGGCGCGCGCACGATCTGCGTATGCGGCGGCGGCAGCATGAAAGCCCTGATGAAGCGCGCCGATCGCACCGGCGCCCGGCTGGCGCTGATCATCGGTGGCGACGAACTCGCCGACGGCACGGTCACCGTGAAACCGCTGCGCGGCCAGGGGGAACAACAGCGTCTTGGACGCGAGGCCCTGATCGGGACCGTCGCGGCCATGCTCGGCCAGTAACGGGACGCCGCGCCGGGACAGGCTATAATCGCCGGCCCGCCGCGACGGCGCACAGGCGCCGCTCGTCCAGAGGCCATTGATCGAGGAGAAGACCCAGGTGGAAGGCTATACGTCGGAACGCGAACAGGTCGATGCCATCAAGAAATGGTGGCAGGACAATGGCAAGGGCATCGTGCTGGGGCTGATCGTCGGGCTCGGCGGCCTCGGCGGCTATCGCTATTGGAACGGCATGCAGGACGCCCAGGCGGAAAACGCCTCGGTGAACTACGAGCAGTTCCTCAATCTCGCGATTCAGGGCGGCGGCAAGGAAACGATGGAAACGGGCCAGGCGATCCTGGAGGCCTACCCGAAGAGCACCTACGCGCGCCTGACGGCGCTGCTGATGGCCAAGCTCGCCGTCGATGACGCGAAGCTCGACGACGCGAAGAAGCACCTGCAGTGGGTGATCGACAATGCCGGCGGCGACGAACTGGTCGCGATTGCGCGCGCGCGCATGGCGCAGATCATCCTTGCCGAAGGCAACGCCGACGCCGCGCTGCAAACCCTGCAGCAGGTCGGCAAGGGACAGGCCGGTCAGTTCGCGGAGATCGAAGGCGACATCCTCGCCGCGCTCGGCAGGAAGCCCGAGGCCGCGAAGGCCTACGGCGCAGCCCAGACGGCGATGGCCGACAGTGGAGCGGATCCGCGCCTGCTGGAACTGAAGATCGAGAGCCTGGGCCTTGAGCAGGCCGGCAACTGACATGAAGCATCCCATTTACATCGTCCTGCTGCTCACTGCGGCGGGACTCATCGCCGGTTGCGCCGAACAGGCCGTGGCGGTCAAGGATTCAGTCACCGGCTGGTTCGGTGACGAAGAACAGAAAGCGGAGGCCAAGCGCGAGGCGGCCCGTCTCGCGCCCGCCGAACTCGACAAGAAGTTCGAGTCGAAAATCGTGGTCAAGGAACTCTGGGACGGCCGCTACGGCAAGGGCGCCGAAGACCTGTACCTCAAACTGCTGCCGGCAGCGCTCGACGGCCAGATCTTCACCGCCGATCGCGACGGCCGCGTGATGGCGATCGATGCGACGACCGGCAAGGTCGTGTGGGAAGAACGGGACAAGAAGCGCCGCATCTCCGGCGGCCCCGGCGTCGGCGACGGCAAGGTGTACGTCGGCACGTCCGAGGCGCAGGTCGTCGCGCGCGATGCGGATACCGGCAAAAAGCGCTGGGTGGCGGATGTGTCGAGCGAAGTGCTCGCCGCGCCGAACGCGGCCGATGGCGTGGTGGCCGTGCGCACCGGCGACGGCAAGCTGTACGCGCTCGACTCGGAAACCGGCAAAGAACGATGGGTCTTCGATCGCACGATCCCAACCCTGACTTTGCGCGGCACGGCGCCCGCCCTGATTCACAGCGGCATGGTGCTCGCCGGTTTCGACAACGGCCGCCTCACCGCGCTCGATCTCGAGACAGGCAAGGAGCTGTGGGAAACCCGCCTCGCCGAACCGTCGGGCCGCTCCGAACTCGAGCGGCTCGTCGACATCGACGCCGAGCCCGTGATCTTCGATGACATGGCCTATATCGACAGCTTCCAGGGCCGCGTGGCCGCCGTGTCGCTCGGTGATGGCAGCCTCGAATGGACGCGCGACATTTCCTCGTACAACGAAGTCGCGGTCGACGACGCGAACGTCTATATCACCGATGAACGCGGCTACGTGTGGGCCATCAGCCGCGCCGACGGGTCGTCGGTATGGCAGTACAAGAAGCTCAAGAACCGCCAGCTGACAGGCCCCGCCCGTTATCGCGACTACGTGGTATTCGGCGATTTCGAGGGCTACCTGCACTGGCTCGACGCCGCGACCGGCGAACTCGTCGCCCGCCAGCGCATCGCGAAGGAACGCATCATCGCCAAGCCCATCGACATCGGCGGGGCGCTCGCGGCGTACAGTTCGTCCGGCAAGATGGCGGCGTTCAGCGTCGAGTAGCCGGGACGCCCGGCCGGCAGCGCCGCCGCCGGCCCCTCCG
This sequence comes from Gammaproteobacteria bacterium Ga0077536, assembly GCA_001464935.1. Taxonomy (GTDB): domain Bacteria; phylum Pseudomonadota; class Gammaproteobacteria. The sequence continues at coordinate 73,122 of LNEL01000054.1, read as the reverse complement.
ACAGCGGCGGGCCAAGTCGGGGCAGCGACCGCCCGCCCCGTCGGTTCGACCCCGCAGGCGAGCGGGCCTCTCGTTCCCGTTTCGCGTCACGCCCTCAAACTCACCTACACTGCAGCATGGCCCACGAACTCCGACAACAGCTCAAACCCGCGTTTGCGATCATCGGCCGGCCGAACGTCGGCAAGTCGACTTTGTTCAATCGCATCACGCGCACGCGCGACGCGCTGGTCGCCGACGTGCCCGGCGTCACGCGTGACGTGAAGCTCGGCGTCGGCCGCGTGGGCCGCGCGGCCTATCTCGTCGTCGACACCGGCGGCATCGCGGAAGAACGCGGCGAGCTCGCCGAACTCGTCACCCGTCAGGCCCTGCAGGCACTCGACGAGTGCGCCGCCGGCGTGTTCGTCGTCGACGCGCGCGAAGGCCTCACCGCCACCGATCAGGAACTCGCGCGCAGCCTGCGCCGCAGCGGCAAGCCGCTGTATCTCGCGGTCAACAAGTCCGAAGGCATGAACGCCGACATGCTGCGTGCCGAATATGCCTCGCTCGGGCTCGGCGAACCGCTGCCGGTGTCAGGCGCGCACGGTGTCGGCATCGACGAGCTGATCGCGACCGTGACCAAAGGCTGGCCGCGGACCGAAGATCTCGAACAGGACGACACCGCGGGCGGCATTCGCGTCGCAATCGTCGGCCGGCCGAACGTCGGCAAGTCGACGCTGGTCAATCGCATGCTCGGCGAGGAACGGATGATCACCGCCGATTTGCCGGGCACGACGCACGACAGCGTGTCGGTTCCCCTCGAGCGGCACGGCCGCCAGTACACGCTGATCGACACCGCCGGCATCCGCCGCCGCAGCCGCGTCACTGACGTCGTCGAGAAATTCAGCGCGGTGAAGACACTGCAGGCGATCGACGCCGCGCAGGTCGTGATCGTGGTGCTCGATGCGCGCGACTCGCTGACCGAACAGGATCTGACCGTGCTCGGCGGCGTGCTCGAAGTCGGACGTTCGATGGTCGTCGCGGTCAACAAGTGGGACGGCATGACGGGCGAAGCGCGCGAAGAGCTGAAGCGTCAGATCGATCGGCGCCTCGAGTTCGTCGACTTCGCCGAAACGCGTTACATCTCCGCACTGCATGGCACCGGCGTCGGCGAACTGTTCGCCGCGCTCGACGAGGCCCATCGCTCGGCCTATATCGACGTGCAGACCAGCGATCTGACCGAGCTGCTGTACCGCGCCGTCGAGACACACAACCCGCCGCTCGTCAACGGCCGCCGCATCAAGCTGCGCTACGCGCACATGGGTGGCAAGAATCCGCCGACGATCATCATCCATGGCAACCAGACCGACTCGGTGCCGGAAACCTATCGCCGTTACCTGTCGAGCTTCTATCGCCGCGCGCTGAAGCTCACGGGCACCCCCGTGCGCATCGAATTCCGGCAGAACGAGAACCCGTTCAAGGGCCGCAAGAACCCGCTGACCGCACGCCAGGTCAAGAAACGCCAGCGCCTGCGCGCGCACATCAAGAAGAACAGCTAAGGCGGCTCGGCGCGTCCACGTGGCGTGGGTGCCCGATGAAGGCGGGTTAATTCGGCCACCGAGAACACAGAGCACACCGAGAAACAAAGATTTTGTAATCTGCCGCCGGGCGCTTGTCGCCAAGGCTCGCGATCACGCAACGCTGGCGCCGCCCAAATCATTTTCTTCCTCTGTGTTCTCGGTGTTCTCGGTGGCTGAATTCATCCCCCCCCAACCTCGAACCAAGGCACCACCGCGTCCTGCGAGGCGATGACGGTCGTGAGCTCGGGCGCGCTGCGCGCGAGACAGTCGGCGACCAGGCCCGGATCGTTCGTGCGTTCGCTGAGATGCGCGGCGACCACACGTTTCAGGCGCGGACCCTTGAGACGCGCCAGCAGGTGCTCGGACTGCGCGTTGCTCAAGTGCCCGTAGGCGCCGGCAATGCGCCGGCGCAGCGACGGTGGATATTCGCTGTGTTCGAGGCGCTCGGCATCGTGATTGAATTCGAGGCACAGCGCATCGCAGTCCGCATAGGCCTCGAGCACGTGCGGCGTGATGCTGCCGAGATCGGTCAGCAGGCCGAACGTGTGCTCGCCATGACGGAAGATGAACTGGGTTGGCTCGCGCGCGTCGTGCGGCACGGGCACCGGCGTCACTTCGATGTCGCCGATCGTGAATGGCGCATGCGGCGAGAAATCGCGCGATTCGACGGCGTCACCGTGGCGCGCATTCGCGACGAGCCGCGTGCCGCGCGCCCAGTGCACGGGCAGGCGGTAACGACGTGACAGCGGCAGCACACCGCCGAGGTGATCGTCGTGCTCATGGGTCACGAGCACGGCGCTGAGATCGCGGGGATCGAATTCGAGCTGCGCGGCGCGGGCGTCGAACGCCTTGATCGAGTAGCCGCAGTCGACGAGCAGCGCCGTGGTCCCGGTCGTCACCAGCAGCGCGTTGCCCGCGCTGCCGCTGCCGATCAGGGCACAGCGCATGCGGGCGCTCAGGCGCCGGCTTCCAGCTCGCTTTCGAGACGCTCGAGAATCTTGCGCGCGATGTCGCCGGTTTCCCAGCGGCCTTCGCGATCGAGCACGACCGCTTCGGTCTTGGTGCCGACGCCGGTCAGGTTCAACTGCAGTTCGTGCTCCTCGTCGTCGCCCCAGAATTTGAGCTTCGACAGCACGCCACGCTTGTTCGCTTCGCCTTCGCTGGCCGGCACCCGCAGGAAGAAGATGCCGCGCGACTTGTCGGACTGGTCGATCGTGTAGCCGGCGCGCTCCAGGGCCGGCGCGGTCGCACGCCAGGCATCCGCGAAGTCCTGCTGAATCGCCAGGTAGACCTTGCCGCTGCCGGCGCTGACCAGCGCTGCCACACCGCCGTCGGTGTCCGCGTCGGTGGCGGGCGCCGCGCTGTCGCCCGTATCGGCGGCGGCCGCCGAACCGTAGGCTTCGGCCACCGTCAGATCTTCAGGCTTCTTCGGCGCCGTCGACGGGCCAGCGCGCTCTCCGACGAGATAGGACTGCAGGCGTTCGACGAGTTCGCGCTCCTGGACGTTGTCGCGATCCGTCGGCTTCCACGTCATGTCATCGCCTTCGGGCACGAGTTCCTCGGCGCGCTGCGACACGTACAGCAGCGTGGTGCCCGCCTCCTGGCCGGCTTCGGCGAAGATCTTGAACTTGTCGCGGGTCAGCGTTTCCGGGTTTTCGTCCCACACGGTCTCGATGACGCCGAGTTCCTCGTCGTCGAGCTCGAGCTTGTAGCCGGATTCGGCCATGAACTCGCGCAACTGCGGCCAGATCTGCTTCGGCGCGCCCTGCACGGCGAGGATGTGTTCGTCGTCGAGCACCTTGATCGCATCGTTCGCGGAGCGTTCGAGTTCCTGCTCGCGCTTGCGCTCGGCGATGCGTTCCTGGTACGTCGAGAACGTCGCCTCTTCGCCACCTTCGGGGATGGCCATACGATCGCGAATCGCGTCGGTCGTCAGATCCGGCGGCACCTCGAGATCGGGCATCGTGCGGCTCTTGCGGTATTCGGTGCGGTTGTCGGGAATGACCGCGTCGAGCTTCGGCATGATTCTGCTGCACCCGCCGACGGCGGACAGCACCAACAACATTGTCACGAGACGCTTGAACATAGACTGTGGTGACCTCAAGGCGAATTCGGTTCGGGCGGGCGGTGAAGCCGGCACGGTGTGCGCAACTGCGCTCAGATGACGAGTGGGATGCCGGCCTCGCGCATCGCAGCGCGCACTTTCGGTTCACCGGCTTTGGACAACCAGGTCAGCGGCAGGCGGATACCGGTGCCGATGAGGCCCATCGCATGCACCCCCCACTTGACCGGGATCGGGTTCGACTCGCAGAACAGATCGCGATGCAGCGCCGCGAGCGGGGCATCGATGCGGCTCGCCGCCGCTGCCTCGCCGGCCATCGCCGCGACGCAGAGTTCGTGCATCGCCTTCGGCGCGACGTTCGCCGTCACCGAGATCACGCCGTGCCCGCCGGCCAGCATGAATTCGCGTGCGGTCGCGTCGTCGCCGCTCAGCAGCAGGAAATCCGGGCCGCACAGTTCACGCAGCTTCGCGACCCGCGCCACCTCGCCGGTGGCTTCCTTGACGCCGATGATGTTGCGCAGACCGGACAGGCGGCCAATGGTTTCCGGCTGCATGTCGCACGCGGTGCGTCCCGGCACGTTGTACAGGATCTGCGGGATGTCGACCGCCTCGGCCACTGCCTTGTAGTGCAGGTAGAGACCTTCCTGGGTCGGCTTGTTGTAGTACGGCGTCACGAGCAGGCAGGCATCGGCCCCTGCGCGCTTCGCACACTCGGTCAGATGGATGGCTTCGGTCGTCGCGTTCGCGCCGGTCCCGGCAATCACGGGCACCCGGCCATTGACCATGCCGACCACGCGGCGGATGGCTTCGCAGTGCTCGGCCTCGTCGAGTGTCGCCGATTCGCCCGTCGTGCCCACCGCGACGATGGCATCGGTGCCCTCCGCGATGTGGAACTCGACGAGGCGCGCGAGGGCGTCCCAGTCAATCGCGGCGTCGGGCGATACGCCGCCCTGCATCGGCGTCACGATCGCAACCATACTGCCCCGAAATCGACTCATGCCCCTGCCCTGCGCAAACGGTCGTGCATAGTAGCCTCAGCCCTGCGCTAACTCAAGTTAATGAGCCGCCTCGCAATTCCGTCTTTGCACAGCCGTGACGACGCCGCGGCGCGAGGGTCCGGAGCGGCGTACACGCTTGTCTGCTTGCGGGCTGCAGCCGTGTCCATGCACAATGTTTCGCGTCCATGAGATCCAGCACCCGGCCCCCACCTGAAACCCAGCAGAACCACATCGCGGTCTCCGTGATGGGTGCCAACCGGCATGGGCTGATCGAGGCCTTCACCAAGGCCATCAAGGACTGCGGTTGCAGCATCGGAGACAGCCGCATGACCGTCCTCGGCGACCGCTTCACCCTGATGATGCTGCTGTCCGGCACCTGGGACTCGATCGCCAAGATCGAAAGCATGCTGTCCCGCCTGGAGAACCAGCTGCAGGTCAAAACCATTGCCCAGCGCACCGAACCGCGCCGTCGTCAGGGCGACCTGATGCCCTATGCGATCGAAGTGGTGTCGGTCGATCACGTGGGTATCGTCCACGAAATCACGCAGTTCTTCGCCCAGCGCGACATCGGGGTCGAGGACATGTACTCCGGGTCCTATGCCGCCGCCCATACGGCCACGCCGATGTTCTCGCTGCACATGACCATCAGCGTGCCGACGAACGTGTCGATTGCGGGCCTGCGCGGCGAGTTCATGGATTTCTGCGACCACCTGAATCTCGATGCCATCATGGAGCCGGTGAAGTGAATGCCGGCTGAAGCCGGGACCATGCGCCGATGATCGCCCGCAAGACAGGCAAGCGCCTGTTCGTCCTCGACACCAATGTGCTCCTGCACGACCCGAGCGCTGTCTTCCGCTTCAAGGAACACGATATCTTCGTGCCGATGATGGTGCTCGAAGAGCTCGATTCGGCAAAAAAAGGGGTTTCCGAAGTCGCGCGCAATGCCCGCCAGGTCAGCCGCTTCATCGACGAGCTGATCGCCGATGCCGACCGCAACCGGATCGAAGCCGGACTCGCGCTGCCGAGCCCCGAAAAGGGCATGGCCGGCCAGCCCCCGAGCGGCCGCCTGTTCCTGCAGACGAGCATCCTCGATGGCGCGATGCCGACCGGCCTGCCCGGCAATACACCCGACAACAGCATCCTCGGCACTGCGCTGGCGCTGCGCGACCAGCACACGGGCACGGATGTCACACTGGTGTCCAAGGACATCAACCTGCGCATCAAGGCGCGAGTCATCGGCGTGTCGGCCGAGGATTACTACAACGACAAGGTGCTCGACGACATCTCCCTGCTCTACACCGGCACGCGCGAGCTGCCGGCGGACTTCTGGGAGCGCCAGGGCAATGAACTGAAATGCTGGCAGGACGAGGCCCGCACCTACTACTCCGTCCCGGCTGACCGGTTCGAACACTTCTACCCGAACGAATTCCTGTACACGGCCGAAGAGGACGGGCTCGAGCTGATCGCCCGCCGCATCGAAGACGGCCGGGTCATTTTCGAGCGCGCGCGGGACTTCCGGCACAGCCGCAACGCGGTCTGGGGCATGACGGCGCGCAACCGCGAACAGAGCTTCGCGCTGAACCTGCTGATGGACCCCGAGATCGACTTCGTGACGCTGCTCGGCGCCGCCGGCACCGGCAAGACACTGCTCGCGCTGGCCGCAGGCCTCGCCCAGTCACTCGACATGAAGCGCTATCGCGAGATCGTCGTCACGCGCGAAACGGTGCCGCTGGGCGAGGACATCGGCTTCCTGCCCGGCACCGAGGAAGAAAAGATGACGCCCTGGATGGGCGCGTTGATGGACAATCTCGAGGTGCTGTCCGAAACGCAGGAGGGCGGCGACTGGGGCCGCGCCGCGACCGCCGATCTGCTCGCGAGCCGCGTGAAGATCCGCTCGATGAACTTCATGCGGGGCCGCACCTTCTTCTCGCGCTACATCGTGATCGACGAAGCGCAGAACCTGACCGCGAAGCAGATGCGCACGTTGATCACCCGCGCCGGCGCCGGCTCGAAGATCGTGTGTTGCGGCAACATCTCGCAAATCGACACCCCCTATCTCAGCGAAACCACCTCCGGCCTGACCTACACCGTCGACCGCTTCAAGGACTGGACCCACGGCGGCCACGTCACGCTGATGCGCGGTGAGCGCTCGCGACTCGCCGATTACGCCGTGCAGCACCTTTGAGGGTGCGCCACCCGGGCTGACGCCAGCCCCCGGGGCCGGAATCGCCCTCCGCTTCCCCGCGGCTGCGCCAAGGTGACGGCGAGGCCGGACCTCGGGCTATGATTGGGCCGCCCCTGACCCGATAACGACAACGCCCGCGAGGATGTATGAGCCACCTGGTGTGCTGGCCGCCCGCCGGCCGCGCCTCCGCCTGGCGCCATTGAGACGGCGATGCGCTGGCATTACCGATTGAACGAAGCGGCCGCACCCGCAGCGCTGCTCGAGCTGCTGGCCGCGCTTGGACATGCGCGCCGGGACGGCGCGCGACGCCTCAAACGAAGCCTGCTCGACACCTTCGACGGCCGCCTCGCCGACGCCGGGCTCGTGCTCGAAGCGGCGCAGGACAAGAAGGGCGCGCTCGAGCTCAGCCTGCGCGAGGCGGGCGACCCGCGCGGCGACACCTGGCCGGCGGCGCAACTGCCGCACCTGGCCTGCGACATCGAGCGCCCGCGGCTGCGCGCACGGCTCGAACGAATCACCGAGCAGCGCGCCCTGCTCGTGCGCGGCACGGCGTCCTGCGAGCGGCATCGCCTGGTATGGCACGACGCCCACGCCAAACGCATCGCCACCGTCGACCTCGAGGTCTATCGCATCCGCCGCGGCCAGGCAGCGCTGGCCCTGCTGACGATCCGGCCGGTGCAGGGTTTCGAGCGCGCGTGCGCACGCCTCCTGGGCCACCTGACGCGCAGCAAGCTCGTCACCGCGCTCACGGAGGACCCGGGCGACACGCTGCTCGCGGCGCTGGGCGCTCCTGCCCCCTGTCGCGCGAAACCGCTCGTCGAACTGGACCGCGGGATGCCCGCGGCGGCCGCCCTCGCGGCGCTGTTCGAGGCCTACGGTGAAGTGATGTGGGCCAACGAGCCCGGCATCATCGACAATCTCGATACCGAATTCCTGCACGACTACCGGGTCGCGCTGCGCAGCATCCGCTCGTGGCACGGGGATCTGCGCAAGGTGGTCGCAAAGTCGGCACGGGCGCGTGGGCGCACCGAACTCGCCGAATTGAACCGCATCACCGGCCGCCTGCGCGATCTCGACGTGCTCGCCGAACAACTGCCGGTCTATCTCGCCGAGGGGGGCGGCACGCACGCAACGCAGGCTGCCGCATTGGCGGCGCTCGTCGGCGCTGCACGCGACCGCGCGCGGCGGGCAGTGGTGAAGCATTTTCGCAGCCATCACTATCGGGCGTTCCGACGACGCTGGCAGGCGCTGGCGACGGATCTGGCGCGCGGCCGCCAGACCGGCCGACGGGGCGACGCACGACTGCACGCCGTGGTGCTCGAGGCCCTGCGTCGGCGGCACGCGCGTGTCGTCAACTTCGACTGGTCGCGGGCGCAGGATGAGCCCGCCGTGTTGCACGAGCTGCGCAAGGAATGCAAAAAGCTGCGCTATCTGCTCGAAGGCTTCCAGCGGCTTTTCGATGCGACGCTGTGCCGACGCGCGATCGTCGAATTGAAAAAAGTGCAGACCGCGATGGGTGACACCTGGGACCTGCACGTGCACCACGCCCTGCTGCGCGAGCTGGCCGCCGCCTTGCCGGGCGACGACGCGCGGGCCCGCGCGGTGCTGCCGGTCGTCATCGGCCTCGAAACCCGGCTGACCGCGCTCGAACATGCACACTGCGAACTCGTGACGCGGGCCTTCGATCACTTCCGCCTGCCGGCGACGCAGCGCATTTACAGGCGTCTGCTCGAACAGCCATGATGCCCGCATGATCGTTTTCGCGACCTACAACATCAAGGGCGGCGTCGGCAAGACCGCGGCCGCGGTCAATCTTGCGTACTGCGCCAGTCTCGCCGGACATCGCACGCTGGTCTGGGATCTCGATCCGCAGGGAGCGGCCGGCTTCTATTTCCGCATCGAGCCGACCGTGCGCGACGACCTCGATCACCTGCTCGACAAGAAGCACGATCTGGGCGCGGCGATTTGCGGCACCGACTATCCGAATCTCGATCTGTTGCCGGCCGACTTCAGCTACCGCAATCTCGACATTGCACTCAACGATCTGAAGAAGCCGACGAAGCGGCTCGAAAAACTGCTCGCGCCGCTCGCCGCGACCTACGACATCGTGATCCTGGACTGCGCACCGCACCTCTCGCGCGTCTCCGAAAACGTGTTCAATGTCGCCGACTGGCTGCTCGTGCCGGTGATCCCGACGCCGCTGTCGGTGCGCGCCTATCGTCAGCTGCGGGAGTTCTGCCAGCAGCAGAAGCTGCCGGTCGACAAGCTGCTGCCGTTCTTTTCGATGGTCGATCGTCGCCGTCAGCTGCACTGCGAACTGGTCACGAACTTCGCGGCGGATCACCCCGAGGTACTGCGCAGTTTCATCCCCTATACCAGCCAGGTCGAGAAGATGGGCGAGCAGCGCGCGCCGGTGCAGACCTTCGCGGCGAGCAGCCCGGGCGCGCGCGCCTTCGCCGCGCTGTGGGCCGCCGTGTGTGCGCGCACGGGGCTCGCCGACGGTGGCAGCGTGCCGGCCGGCCTTGACGCCGATGGCGACGATTGACGTCGACGGACTCAAGGCAGGCATCACCGCCTGGGCGCGTGAACTGGGCTTTCAGCAGACCGGGATCACGGGCATCGATCTCGACGCGGACGCAGCGAAACTCGAGCAGTGGCTCGCCGCGCAGTATCACGGCGACATGCACTACCTCACCGCGCACGGCACACGGCGCAGCCGGCCGGCGGAACTGATTCCGCGCACGCTGAGCGTGATCAGCGCGCGCCTCGACTACCTGCCGGAGCCACAGGCCGCGGCAATCCGACAGCTTGCCGACCCTTCGCTTGCGTACGTGTCGCGCTACGCGGTGGGTCGCGATTACCACAAGGTGATGCGCGGGCGTTTGCAGAAGCTCGCTACCCGGATCGAGGCCGCGATCGGACCTTTCGGCTACCGCGTGTTCAGCGACAGCGCGCCGGTGCTCGAGAAACCGCTCGCGCGCAACGCGGGGCTGGGCTGGATCGGCAAGCACACCAATCTCATCAACCGGCACGACGGTTCGTGGTTCTTCCTCGGCGAGATCTACACCGATCTCGCGCTACCCCCGGATGTTCCGCACACGCAGGATCATTGCGGCACCTGCACGCGCTGCATCGAGGTGTGCCCGACCGCAGCGATCGTCGCGCCGTATGTGCTCGATGCGCGACGCTGCATCAGCTACCTCACGATTGAACTGAAGGGCACCATCCCGCCCGAGCTGCGCCCGCTGATCGGCAACCGGGTCTACGGCTGCGACGACTGCCAGCTGTACTGTCCGTGGAACCGCTATGCAAAACAGAGCACGGAACCGGAATTCAGGCCGCGTCACGACCTGACGACGGCAAGCCTGCTCGAGCTCTTCGCGTGGACCGCACGGGACTTCACCGAACGCACTGAAGGTTCGGCGATGCGTCGCATCGGCTTCGAGCAGTGGCGGCGCAATCTCGCCGTGGCCCTCGGCAACGCGCCGGCCTCGAACGCCGCGCTCGGGGCGCTTCGCACCGCGCGTGACAGCGCGAGCCCGCTGGTGCGCGAGCACATCGACTGGGCCATCGAACGCCAGCAGGCGGGCGATGACTCGGCTTGAAGCGTGTGCGTGACGGCGGCCCGGCCGCAGTCACCGGCGGCTCAGGCCTGGTGTGCCTTGATCGCCTCGACCATTGCCACGCAGGCGTCTGCGCACGATTTGCAGATCGCGTGCGCTGCCTCGTGTTTGCGGCACTCCTGCTCGCAGGCCTCACAGCTCGCGCTGCAGACGTCGAGCAACGCGCCCAGGCGCGGCGAGGACTGCACGGCAAGCTGGCGCGCCGCCGTGCACATCGCGGCCAGTTCGCGCACGCGCTGGGCGCACTCGGCCAGCGTGGTATCGCCCTGGCGGAACATCTCCAGGCAATGCTGATCGCAGATTTCGGCCTCTTCGATGCAGTGGCTCGCGGCGTCGATCAGGCCCCGGCCGGCAGCCTCCATCGCGTGGTGGGCGTGTGCAGCCTCTTCGGCGCGCGCGCTCCCCAGCACGGCAGCCGCGCTCAACGCGCCGGCGCCCAGCAGCCAGGTGCGCCGCGCGCCAGACAGCGGTGCGGCGTCGATTGAATGCGTGTCGTGATCCTTGTCGCCTGCCATAGTCTTTCGCTCCTCGTGTCGTCTGCTGCGTGTGGCGGCCGGGCGTCTGCCGTTCGCCAGTGGCAACGGCCCGGCGTTCGCCCGGTGTCGATGCTGGCCGCGCTCGGATGCCCTCGCCCGAGGCAATAGCCTACACTGGGACGCGACAAGGTGATGAGCAGGGCATGCAGGATTATTACGATCTGAATCAGCCGGTCTATGACTGGTGTGTCCGGTTGTTCGAGCGGGCGAAGAAGCTGCTCGGCGTCCGGATCCTGCTGCATCACAACGAGGGCCAGATCGACGCCGGTGACATCTTCCTGTTCAACCATTTCGCCCGCGCCGAAACCTTCATTCCCCAGTACTGCATCTATGAAGCCACCGGCGCGCTCTGCCGCTCGGTGGCGTCGGCCGAGTTCTTCCGCGGCAGCGCCCGGCTCGCGGGGCTGCTGCGCGATGTCGGCGCGGTGCCCAACGATCACCCGGATCTGCTGAGCCTGCTGGCGATCGACATCCTCAAAGGTCGCAAGATCGTGATCTTCCCCGAGGGCGGGATGGTCAAGGACCGCCAGGTCATCGATGCCAACGGCGATTACAGCGTGTACTCGCGTTCGGCCCGTGCACGGCGCAAACATCATTCGGGTGCCGCGCGGCTGGCGGTGGGTTTGCAGGTGTTCAAGCAGGCCGTGCTCGAGCGGCTCGAGCGCGGGCGACAGGCCGACGTCGAGCATTGGGCAGAGGCGCTGGGTCTGCCGTCGACGCAGCTGCTGATCGAGCGCGCGCGCCGACCGGTGACGGTGGTGCCCGCCAACATCACGTTCTACCCGCTGCGTGTGGACGACAACTTCCTGCGCCGGGGCGCGGATCTGGTGTTCGGCAAGCTGTCGCCACGTGCGATCGAGGAACTGATCGTCGAGGGCAACCTGTTCTTCAAGGCCACCGACATGGACATCCGCCTCGGTGATCCGGTGCGCGCCGACGCACACTGGCGCTGGCTGGAACGCCAGTCGGCGCGACTGATCGCGCGCGGACTGCCGTCGTTGGACGCCATCTACTCGCGCGAGTACCTGACGCATTCGACGCTGCGGCGTCTCGCCGCGCGCCGTCTCAATCATTCCGTCGACGCGCTGCGCGACCGATACATGCGCGACATCTATCGCGAAGTCACGGTGAACATGAGCCACCTCGCGGCGCGCCTGCTGCTGGTGGCCCTCGAGCACGGCGCCACCAGCCTCGGGCAGCAGCGGCTGGCGCGGATGATTTATCTCGCGCTCAAGAAGCTGCAGCCGAGCAGCCATATCCACCTGCATCGCAGTCTCTACAACCCGCACATCTATCGCCAGCTCATCGACGGCGAGTCGACGGAGCTGCGCGAGTTCCTGCAGGCGGCCGCCAGCGCGCAGTTGATCGAACTGCAGGACGGCTCGATCCGTCTGCTCGAAAAGTTGCGCCAGGATCACGACTTCGACAGCATCCGGCTCGAGAACCCGATCGAAGTCTATGCGAACGAGGTCGAACCCTTGCCCGAGGTGCGGCAGGCCGTGGCATCGGCCTTTGCTGCCCATGACGCACACACGGCGCGCGACTTCGCCGATCTCGCGTTCGACGACATCCGCATCGAACATGAATGGGATCGCCGGCTGTTCAACAAGCAGAAACATCGCGAGATCAACGCGCGCGAGTCGGCGACCGCCGATGCCACGCCATATCTGCTGCATCCGGCGCGCCCGCAACGGATCGGCGTGCTGCTCGCTCACGGCTTCCTCGCCTCACCGGCCGAAGTGCGGCCGCTGGCCGAGCGGCTGGTGCAGGCGCAGTTCCGCGTGCTGGCGGTACGCCTGAAGGGCCATGGCACTTCGCCGTGGGATCTGCGCGAACGTGCCTGGCGCGACTGGCTCGCGAGCATCGCGCGCGGTTACGAGATCCTGGGCGGCTACTGCGACGAGATCTGTCTCGTCGGCTTCTCGACCGGCGCGGCCCTGAGCCTGCTGCATGCGGCCGGCGCGCCGGCCGGGCTCAAGGGCGTTGTCGCGTGCTCGACGCCGCTGCGCTTCCGCAATCGCAACATGCGCTTCGTGCCGTTCGTGCATGGCGCCAACCAGCTGATCGAATGGGTGTCGAGCCACGAGGGCGTGCTGCCGTTCCGACCCAACGATCCCGAACACCCGGACATCAACTACCGGCACATGCCCGTTCGCGGCCTGTACGAACTGACGCGCATGGTCGCGCATCTGAGGGAGCAGCTGCCGGCCGTGCGCTGTCCCGCGCTGATCCTGCAGGGCGACGAGGATCACGTCGTCGACCCGCAGAGTGCGCAGCAGGTCTTCGAGCGGATTGGCAGCGTCGACAAGTCACTGCACTGGGTACCGACGCGCCGCCACGGCATCGTCAACGAGAACATCGGCGAGACGCATCAGCGCATCGTGACGTTCGTCAGCCGGTTGTAGCAGGTTCGATGCTGGCCCCGGCGCGCGGGACCAGCGCACCGGAGGGCCGGATTGTCAGTCAGCCGTCGCGGCGGTGTCGGCGGCGGGCGGCGGCAAGCGTTCGAGCCAACCGCGCAGGCGCTTGGCGATTTCGACATCGGCACCGGCGAACGAGCGATCGACGCCGTCGAGATCCACGCGCCGGCGGGGCGGCTCATCGTCACGCAGCGGCACGGCTTCGCGGCGATTGGCGGCGGCGACGGCGGCGGGATCGCGCCCCGGCACGAACTCGATTGTCGGCACTTTCAGCGCGGCCAGACTGCCCTGCCAGCCGCCGATCGCGGCAAACGCGCCGACGCCAGACGGCAGGCCGTCGGGATAGCAGGCGAGCACGGCCGGCACGCTGTCGCCGGCGGCAGCGATCGCGAGCAGCGGCGCGCCGTCGCCCTCGAGCGCCGCCAGGGCGGCGGCGATGCGCGGGCAGAAATCGGCATGGACCGCAACGGACTCAGGCGCGGCCGGCGTCGAGGCGGCGGCGCCCGGGTCCTCTGCGACGGCCGTCTGCGCCGCGGCGTCGACGGCGGCCTCCGCTGCCGGTGCGACGGCGGGACTGAGCGGTGGCTGCAGCGCCAGGGTCGCAAAACCGCCGGCCGGTGGCAGGCTGCGCAGCGTCCGAGTCAGGGCACGCTCGTCGATGAACTCGCCGGCAGCGGGCACGATCAGAATCGCTCCGCGCGGTTCACCCTGCTTCGGCTTGCGACTGAACGCGAAGAACTTCGTACTCCCGGCCTCGAGCCAACGGAGCTCGTCGTCGGTCGCCAGCCGGGGCAGCATGGCGGCGATCTCGGCCTCGCGACCGGCGTCGGCGGTCGGCGCGGCTGGCGACGACTGCCCGCCTTCTTCTGCGGCCTGCGCCGCGGCGTCCGCCGCAGCCGCCGCTGCGCTGTCCGTCGCAGGCTCCTCCTTCGCAGGCTCCTCCTTCGCAGGCTCCTCCTTCGTCGGCGCGGCCGGTTCCGCCGCCACGGCCAGGCCGGCCAGCCCTGTCAGCAGACACCACGCCACCACCCGCAGACACATCGATCAGTACTCCAGGAGAAGATTTTCGGAGCCGCCCGTCAGCCCCCCATCCCGATAGCGGCCCGCTGCCGCGGCGCCTGTACCCTCGGCTGCCCGGCCGCAGCGCTTTCCGGTAAAGTGCCGGCGCCTCCCTGCCACGGATTACCCGCATGCAAGCCGACGTCATTGCTCCTTCGATCCTGTCCGCCGATTTCGCGCGCCTCGGCGCCGAGGTCGATGCCGTCCTCGCCGCAGGCACGGAGTTCGTCCACTTCGACGTGATGGACAACCATTACGTGCCGAACCTGACGATCGGACCGATGGTCTGCGCGGCGCTCCGCAAATACGGCATCACGGCGACCATCGACGTGCACCTGATGGTCGAGCAAAAGCCGGCGCGACCTATATCACGTTCCATCCGGAGGCGAGCCGCCACGTCGATCGCAGCCTCGCGCTGATCCGCGAACTCGGCTGCAAGGCCGGCCTCGTGTTCAATCCGGCCACACCGCTCGACGCGCTGCGCTATGTCCTCGACAAGGTCGACATGGTGTTGCTGATGTCGGTGAATCCGGGCTTCGGCGGCCAGTCGTTCATTCCGTCGGCGCTCGGCAAGCTTGCCGAGGCGCGCCGCCTGATCGACGACTCGGGTCTGCCGATCCGGCTCGAGATCGACGGCGGGGTGAAGGTCGAGAACATTCGGGAGATTGCCGCTGCCGGCGCCGACACCTTCGTCGCGGGCTCCGCGATCTTCAACTCGCCGGACTATGCGGCAACGGTGGCGAGGATGCGCGCGGAAATCGCTCGCGCCCGCGGCCGCTGAACCGGCGTTCGGCCCGATGAGCGCCGGCCGTATGAGCGCGTTTGCGCCACGCGCGGTGCTGTTCGATCTGGACGGCACGCTGGTCGACAGCGCGCCTGATATCGCCGCCGCCGCCGATCGTGCGCTGACCGACTGTGGCGTTGCGCCACGCGGCATCGAGCGTATCTGCGGCTATATCGGCGGCGGCGCCGAGCGGCTCATTCACCGCTGCCTCACCGAACAGCTGGACGGCGTCGCCGAACAGCCGCTGTTCGAGGCCGCTTACGCCGGGTTCTTTCGTCACTACGCGGCCGGCCTGACCGATCGCACAAAACCGTATCCCGGCGTCATCGAGACGCTCGACACGCTGCAGTCGCGCGGTTACGCCCTTGCCTGCGTGACGAACAAACCCGCGCGCTTCACCACGCCGTTGCTCGCGGCGCTCGGACTCGCGGACTACTTCAGCGTCACCGTCGCCGGCGACACGCTGGCGGTCAGAAAGCCGGATCCGGCGCCGCTGCTGCATGCGCTCGCGCAACTCGGCGTCGAGGTCGCGCAGGCGACGATGGTCGGCGACTCGATGGCGGATCTGAAAGCCGCGCGCGCCGCCGGCACGCGCGTGCTGTGCGTGTCCTACGGCTACTCGCCGAACGCCCGCCTCGCCGACCACGCACCCGATGCGCTGGTCGATCGCATGCTCGACATCCTGCCGCTGCTGGCAGGCTGAGCCGGCAGACTCAGGCCGCTGCCTGCTCGTGCCGACAGCGTCGGCTCGCCTCGGCCGCGGACGCGGCGAGCAGGGCTTCGAGATGGGCGGTCAGCGCATCGGGATAACAGCGCTCGCGCGCGAAGTGCACGAGGCCGCACAGCGCATTCATCTCGCGATGCAGCTCGGCCACGGAAACGGAACGGTTCTCGCTCATCAGCATGACAGGACTCCAGTGCTTGCCCGACGTCGAGCGTGCCGCGAGGAGATGACAGGCGTGCGACGTCGCGAGCACCAGGTGGCCCCCGCGCGTCATCCGCGAGCGCGGATGACGCGATGACACCGGGCGCTCAGCCGAAGGCGCGTGTGACGAGTTCGGTGTCGAGATATTCCGTCAGCGCCTTGATCTTGCCGTGCTGGAACTGGTACACCCAGCAATAGGTGTTGTTGTAGGCGACACCGCGTTTGGTCATCGCTTCGCCGCGACCCTGCACGACGACGTAATCACCATCGGCCAGCAGGTTGTCGACGTGAATGTGGATATGGCCGTCGACCAGCGCCTCGCGAAACGGCACGAGCAGGCCGTCGATCACATCCTGTTTGCCCTTGAACGTTTTCGACAGCACGCTCGTCCCGATGATGGTCCACTGGACGTCGTCGGCGAGGCTGTCGAGCAGTGGCGCGCCGTTGCCGAGCGCCAGTTGTTCGAAATTGTTGCGGACGATCTGCTTGTTGTCGCTGGCGCTCATGCGTGTCTCCCCGAATGGTGGCTGTGGTGGACTGCGGTAACCGGCAGAGCCTAAGCGCTGATGCGCGGGCAGACAATCTCGCAGCGCGGCACGGAGAAAAGAAACGGGGCGGCGGGGACCCGCCCCGGGGCTATCGCCACAGGAGGAGCGCGATGGCGTCGCGCTTTAGGCCAGTGTTACTGGAGAAATCTGTTTATCTTCGCCTGGGCCCCCAGCCCCGGCGTCATGCTGCCTATAATGTCGCAACCTCCATTTCCTGATGAACGCCTCGCATGACGCGCACACCGAAGAAGCCGCTCGATCGAGACGCCTGGCTGCGCAAGGCGCTCGATGTCCTGTTCGCGCTCGGTATCGGCCAGGTGAAGGTCGAAGTGCTGGCGCGCAAATTGAAGCTCACCAAGGGCAGCTTCTATTGGCACTTCCGCAATCGCGACGATCTGCTGCGTTCCATGGTCGACTGGTGGCGTGAACAACAGTTGTCGTTCATCGCGCGGCTTGCCGAGCAGCAGGTCGACGATCCCGCCGGCCAGATCAGGGCCGTGATCGACTTCACCCAGCACACCGAGGACTCCCGGCACGACATCGCGATGCGCGAGTTCGCCCGCTTCAACAAGTGGGCGGCGCAGGCGGTGGCCACCGTCGATCAGCAACGCGTCGATTACCTCGCACGTCTGTTCCGTGCCGCCGAGTTCACCGATGAAGAGGCGCTGCTGCGGGCCCGCGCGCTCTACTTCTACCAGGTCGGTGAGTACACGACCTCGCTGGTGATCGACCCCGGCCTGCGCGATGCGCTCGCCGAGCGGCAGTTCAAGCTGCTGATCTGTCGTCCGTCGGATAGTTGAGCCGTCTGCCTTCGCCAGCCCGGCCCATACGGTACCGTATACAGTTCCGTACGCTACCGTCTGGGGCGGGATCGATCAAGTGAGAATTTCCGCCCTGGCGCCGTTGAAAATGTAAATTCTGGTGCGCGGCGCGGGCGCCTCCCCGTGGCCACCGCGGGCCCGGCGCTGACGGGCGGCGGAGCACCATGCCAGAATGACCGGATGCGCACCCCGACCTCATTCGCGACCCGCAGGACCTGCCTCGTCATCGCTGCGCTGTGCTGCGCCAGGGCCACGTCCGCGGCCGATGCCACGCAGCCCGCCCCGCGGCTCGGGGTCACACACGAATACGCCGGCCGGCTGATGGGCGTGGACTGCACCACCTGGACCGTGACCGCGCTGACCGCCGACGGCGGCACGCTCGCGACCTGCGGCGAACATCGGCTCGAGACGACTGGCGCGCACGACGGCAATGCGCTGCACGTGACCGATGCTGCGGGGCGCAAACTCGTCGAGTTCCGGCCGTTCGCGCCGGCCCTGAAGTTTCCGCTGACCCTCGGCGCCCACTGGCGCCAGGGCTACGCCGGCTTTACCGCGTTCAACAACCTGGTGTGGGACGGCGAGGCCCAGTGCCGCGTCGAGGCCTTCGAGCCCGTGACGGTTGGCGCCGGCACCTTCGACGCGTTTCGCATCGAGTGCCAGGACAAATGGATGGTGGGCCCGAAGAACGGCTTTACGCACGTGACGCGCTGGTACGCGCCGGCGGCGGAAATGATCGTGCGCCAAGTGCATCGTGAAGACCCCAAACGCTGGAACTTCGAACTGCTGCGGGTCGTCACGCCTGCGGCGCCGACCGCCGCGCCCACGATGACGCTGGAAGCGATCCCGAACCCCGGGCCACGCCCGACCTACGATCCGGCCGCACCGGACATTCTCGATCCCGACGAATACTGAGCCACCCACACCATGACCGATTCACACCAGGCCTGCGTCGACGAGGCCCTCGTTTCGCGCCGCTCCGTGCGCGCGTTCCTGCCGACCCCGGTGCCGCGCGCGAGCATCGAGGAGATCCTCCGTGTCGCGGCGCGCTCGGCGTCGGGCACGAACATCCAGCCCTGGCGCGTGCACGTGCTGACGGGCGCGAAGAAGGAAGCGCTGTCGGCAAAAGTGCTCGCCGCGTTCGACGACCCCGAAGCCGAACAGAAGTATCGCAGCGAGTTTCCAATCTATCCGAGCGAATGGGTGTCGCCGTTCATCGACCGGCGACGCAAGGTCGGCTGGGATCTCTACGGGCTGCTCGGCATCGGCAAAGGCGATCGCGAACGCACGCACCGCCAGCACGCGCGCAATTTCCGCTTCTTCGACGCGCCGGTCGGCCTGATCTTCACGATCCACCGCTCGCTCGGCTATGCGGCATGGATCGATTACGGCATGTTCCTCGGCAACGTGATGACCGCCGCGCGCGGCCACGGCCTGCACACCTGCCCGCAGTTCGCCTGGACGCAGTTCCACACGATCATCGGCGCTGAACTCGGGCTGCCGCCCGAGGAGAAAGTGCTGGTCGGCATGGCGCTCGGCCAGGAAGACACGACCGCCATCGAAAACAGCCTGCGCACGGAACGCGCGCCGCTCAGCGACTGGGTGGACTTCGGCGACGCGTGATCGCCCTGCGCAGCCCGCCCTGTAGGTGGGGCTGACGCAGGAAGCCCAACATCAGACGCAAGAGAATGGCAGCGGCGTCACAGCCCGAACCATGCAATCCATCGAATGCGTTTGTTCGACGAGCACCATGATTCCTCGTTCGCCGCAGCACTGCGTGTTGGTCTTCCCGTGTCAGTCCAAGCAACGTAGCCGCAAGCTTCCGGTCAGCCCGACATCGCCGTAGGTTGGGCTGACGCAGGAAGCCCAACACCAGCATCGACGCTGGAACAGACGGGGAAAGGAGACCTCGATGCGCTATTGGAGAGCCATTGCAGCTGGCGGCAGTTTTTTCTTTAGCGTGAATCTCGCGGACCGCCAGTCGGACTTGCTGGTCCGGCATGTCGATTCACTCCGCAATGTGATGCACACGATCAAGCGTGCGCTTCCGTTCTCTATCATGGCGATGGTAGTGCTGCCGGATCACTTGCACGCACTCTGGCAAATGCCGCCGGGCGACTCCGGCTACCCGCTCCGGTGGTCGCTGATCAAATCTGGCTTCTCACGCCAGATGACGAAGCGCGAGCAGGTGAGTGCGAGCCGCGCGGCCAAGCGGGAGCGCGGGATCTGGCAGCGACGCTATTGGGAACATCCGATTCGAGACGACGACGATCTCGCAAGGCACATCGATTACATTCATTACAATCCGGCGAAGCACGGGTGGGTGCGGGATCCGTGGGAATGGCCACATTCGAGCGTTCATCGCTACATTGCACGCGGCGAGCTGCCCGTGAATTGGTGTAAAGCGCCTGAAGAAGCGCTCACCGTCGGTGAGCGCTGCTGTTGGGCTTCCTGCGTCAGCCCAACCTACGAAGATTGACGCGGCGCCGATCAGCCCGTCAGGCGCGTCAGCGCTTCGCGGTACTTCGCGGCGGTCTTCTCGATGATCTCGGGCGGCAGGCGCGGGGCCGGTGCCTGTTTGTTCCAGTCGAGGGTTTCGAGGTAGTCGCGCACGAACTGCTTGTCGAAGGACGGCGGGCTCGTGCCGACCTGGTATTGATCCGACGGCCAGAAGCGCGAGGAATCCGGCGTCAGCACTTCGTCGATCAGCACGACCTCGCCGTTGCGGTCGATGCCGAATTCGAACTTGGTGTCGGCAATGATGATGCCGCGGGTCCGAGCATAGGCGGCTGCGTCCTTGTAGATGCGCAGCGCGAGCTCGCGCACCTTGTGCGCGTAATCACGGCCGAGCAGCGCCTCGCAGCGCGCGAAGTCGATGTTCTCGTCGTGTGTGCCCTGCTCGGCCTTCGTCGACGGCGTGAACAGCGGGGCCGGCAGTTGCTCCGCCTGGCGCATGCCCGGCGGCAGCGCGATGCCGCAGATCTCGCCGCTCTGCTGATAGTCCTTCCAGCCCGAGCCGATCAGGTAACCGCGCACCACCGCCTCGACCATCAGCGGCCGCAGGCGTTTGACGACCATGGCGCGACCTTCGAGCGGCGCGCGCTCGGCGGCGTCCGGCAGCACGTCCTCGAGCGTGAGCTTCGACAGCTGGTGCGGCACCAGATCCTCGAAATGCCGGAACCAGAACAGCGACATCGCCTGCAGCACGGCGCCCTTGCCCGGAATCGGGTCCGGCAGGATCACGTCGAAGGCCGACAGGCGATCGGTGGTGACGATCAGCAGGTGATCGTCGTTGACCGCGTAGATGTCGCGCACCTTCCCGCGGCCGAGCAACGGCAGGCTGGTCACGGAGGATTCGTACAGGGGCTGGTCGGCGTCAGTGGTCATGAACTCGGTTCCGGAGCTGGGTCAGTGACCGGGATTCTAGCAGCCTGCCTTCGCCCGGCGTTGCTTCCGGCGAGTCGAGCGTGGGCGTCCCGTTGACGCGGGTTCAGCCACCGAGAACACCGAGAACTCAGAGGGGAATGATGCACGACGAACGGTACGCCGCACACGCCGGTGCGCCTTCAGGCGTCCAAATCCGGCACGGCGCACTCAAAAAACCCTCGGTGTTCTCGGTGGCAAAAAAGCCCCGCTACAAAGGCACAGCATCCCGCGCCGGCCGCGCGATCTCGGGCAGATCGCCGGCGTCACCCATCGCGTGGCTCATCAGCAGGCGCTTGACCGGCGGCAGGCGGTTCGTGAGGTCGAGGCCGGCGCTGCGCAGCCAGCCGAGCGCCGGGTTGTCGGCGGTGAAGAGCCGGCTCAGGCGGTCGGTCGCTTCGAGCATCATCAGGACTTCGCCGCGGCGCCGGCGCTCGTAGCGCTGGAGCAGCGCGCGCGGGTAGCGGAGCGCGGCCGGGCCCGCGCGGTCGGCACACTCGGCGAGCACCGCGGCGTCGAGCAGGCCGACGTTCATGCCCTGCCCGGCCAGCGGATGCATCAGGTGCGCAGCGTCGCCGACCAACACGACGCGCTCCGCGCTGTACTGGCGCGCGTGGCGCCAGCGCAGCGGAAAGCGCAGCCGGCGGCTCGTCGAGAGCACCTCGCCCAGCGTGTGCTCGAAGGCTGCCGCGAGTGCATGACAGAACCCTGCATCGTCCTGGCCGACGGCGTGCGCCGCGTGGTCCTCGCGGGTCGACCAGATCACCGAGCACCAATGCGGATCGGGCAACGGCAGAAAGGCCAGCGGGCCGTCGGCGAGGAAGCGCTGGCGCGCCACGTGGCCGTGCGGTTCGGCCGTGCGCACATTGGCGACGACCGCCTGCTGCGCATATTCACGTGCCTCGACGTCGATGCCGACCAGACCGCGCAGGGCCGAATCGCCGCCGTCGCAGGCGGCGATGACGCGCGCGGTGACGCCGCGACCGGAGCCGAGCTGCAGGCTGATGCCCTCGGGCGCCGGCAGCAGCGTCTCGACGAGCCCCGGCTGCATGGTCAGCTGGCGGCGCGCGTGCAGGGCACCCTCGAGCGCCTGCTGCAGGTTCGAGAGTTCGACGATGTATCCGAGTTCGGGCCGGCCATTGTCGGCGGCGTCGAAGTCGATCGCCCCGCGGCGTTGGGCATCCCACACGTGCATGCCGTGGTAGGCCGTGATGCGCGCCTGGTCGAGCCGCTGCCAGGCGCCGATCGCCGACAGGATGCGGCGCGACGCCGGCGTCAGCGAATAGGTCCGCAGGTCGTAGGGTTCGTCGCGGGCGGGGTGACGTGCGACGCCGTCGATCAGCACCACGCTCGCGCCGGCATCGACCAGCAGGCACGCGAGCGTCGCACCGACGACGCCGCTGCCGACGACCGCGAAGTCGTGCGGCATCAGGCTTGCGGGGCGCGCAGCCATCGATTCGTCTCGCCGCGCAGGCCCATCAGGCGCCACATCAGCGCGCGCTTCAGCGGGGGCAGCAGATCGCAGGCCAGCAGCGCGGCGCCGCGCGCGACGTTCACCGGCCCCAGATCGAGGCCGAATACCCGCGCGAGGCCATCCGAAAACCGCGCAGTGCGGTCGTGATCGGGCCGGCGCCGCCGCGCATAGCCCTCGAGCACGGCGGTCGAAGCCGGATCCTCACCGCGCGCCAGCGCCATCTGCACACAGTCGAGCAGGGTCGCGACGTCGCGCAGCCCGAGATTCAGGCCCTGCGCCCCGTTCGGATGAATGGTGTTCGCCGCATTGCCGATGAGCACCGTGCGCGGCGCGTGCAGCGCCTGGGCGCGATTGAGGATCAGCGGGTGGCTGCGCCGTTCGCCGAGCGCCGAGAATCGGCCGAGGCGGCCGCCGAAGCGCTGCCTGACGTCGTGCAGGAACGCCTCGTCTGACAGGCGCATCAGGCCGGTGGCTTCGTCGGTGCGCGCGGCGCGCACGATGACCACGCGCGCGCCGCCGATGGGCAGCACCGCGAGCGGTCCTTCGCGGGTGAAGCGTTCGAACGCGGTGTCGGGCACCGGACGTTCGACGTCGGCATTCGCGACGATCGCCGTCTGCCCGTAATCGCGGCTCGTTGCGGCGATGTCGAAATGCCGTCGCACGGCCGAATGCAGGCCGTCGGCCGCGATCAGCAGACGCGCGGAAACGGCGGTCTGCGCCTGCCCGTCGCTGACGGTCAGCGTCACGGCGTCGGGGCCGGCGACGATGTCACCGACGGTCGACTGCCAGTAAGCGGTGCAGCCGGGCAGCGTCGTCAGCGCGGCATCGAGGCGGCCCAGCAGCTGGTCGGCCGGGCACACGTGCCCGAGCGCCGGCACGCCGACGTCCGCCGCACACAGGCGGGTCGAGCCGAACTGGCCGCGATCGGTGATGACGATGGTCTTCAGCGCGGTGGTGTGAGGGGCAAGCGTGGACCACAGGCCGAGGGTCGCGAGCAGACGCTGGGACGAGGGCGCGAGCGCGAGGCCCCGCACGTCGCGGCCCGGCGCGGCCGGCGTGCGCGATCGCGCATCGACGGTGGCGACGCTCAGGCCGAGGGTGTCGAGACCCACCGCCAGCGTCGCGCCGGCGAGCCCGGCACCGACGATGACGCAGTCGAACTCACGCGACACTGGCGAGCTGCATCACGGATTCGATCTCGGCCACCGACTTCGGCGCACCGTGGCTCAGGACATCGCGCCCGTCGGCGGTGACGAGGACATCGTCCTCGATACGCACGCCGATGTTCCACCAGCGCTTCGCGAGCCCCTTGATCGTCGGCGACAGGTACAGGCCCGGCTCGACCGTCGTCACCATGCCGGGCTCGAAGGTGCGCCATTCGTCACCGACCTTGTAGTCGCCGACGTCGTGCACGTCCATGCCGAGCCAGTGTCCAGTGCGATGCATGTAGTAGGGCCGGTACGCTTCCTCCTTGACGAGCGTGCGCCAGCGGCCCTTCAGAATGCCGACCTCGATCAGCCCCTTCGTGATCACCTCGACCGCCGCCTGGTGTGGTTCGTTCCAGTGATTGCCCGGCGCGACCTTGTCGATCGCCGCGAGCTGGGCTTCGAGCACGATCTCGTAGATTGCGCGCTGTTCGGGCGTGAAGCGGCCGTTGACCGGGAAGGTGCGGGTGATGTCGCTCGCGTAGTGATCGAGCTCGCAGCCGGCGTCGATCAGCAACAGATCGCCGTCGCCGAGCTGCTCGTTGTTCTCGTTGTAGTGCAGGATGCAGGTGTTGGCGCCGCCGCCGACGATGCTCGGATAGGCCGGTGCCCGGCTGCCATGGCGCATGAAGTTGTGCAGCAGTTCGGCCTCGATCTGGTACTCGAACACGCCCGGCTTGCAGATTTCCATCGCGCGACGGTGGGCGGCGGCCGATATCTGCGCCGCACGCCGCATCGTCTTGATCTCTTCACGGCTCTTGTACATCCGCATTTCGTGTACGTAATGGCCGACCGAGTTGAACTGGTCGGGCGCGTGCACGCCGGCGCGTCCCTTGCTCGTGACCCGGTTCAACCAGCCGACGAGGCGCTGGTCGAAGTCCTGGTAGCGTCCCATCGTGTAATAGATGCGTTCCTTGTTCTCGAGCAGGCCCGGCAGGATGTCGTCGAGATCCGAGATCGGAAACGCGTCGTCCGCGCCGTAGAGTTCGCAGGCGCCCTCGAGCCCGGCGCGACGACCATGCCAGGTCTCGGCTTCGGGGTCCTTCTCGCGGCAGAACAGGATGTACTCGCCCTGCGGCCGGTTCGGCACCAGCACCATCACCGCCTCGGGCTCCGGAAAGCCCGTCAGGTAGTGGAAGTCGCTGTCGGAACGGAACGGGTAGTAGACGTCGCGGTTCCGGATGCGCTCCGGCGCCGTCGGCTGGATGGCGATGCCGCCACCGTCGACGATGTCCATCAGTTTCTTGCGGCGGCGGGCGAACTCTCTCTTGTCCATGGGACCTCAGTGCAGGCTGGGCTGGGGATCGGCAAACAGGCTGCGGAACTCTTCGTGCAGCATCATCGCGCCCATGCGGGCGTACTCGACGACTTCGAAGAACGCGCGTTCGCCCTCGTCGCCCTGCGCATCGACCGCCGAGACCTGGCCAATCTTGTAGAGGTCGCGCAGGAATTCACGGCCTTCGGCGTTCAGCCGGGCGCCCGCGCCATGCAGGCCGAAACCGGACAGAAAGCCGCGACACCAGGCGCCGAGCGCGATCGCACGCAGGCTCAGGGGCGCTGATTCGTCCGGCAGCAGCAGGTCGAAGCCGAAATCGTCTTCTTTCAGGGCGCGGATGGTCGAGGCCACCATCGCCAGCAGCGCACTGGTCTGCGGCAGATCGGACAGGCGCTGTGCCGGCGCATAGCCGAGCACGTGTCGCAGCCAGGCATCGCCGTCGAAGGGTTCCGGATTGCAGAGCATGCCGCACAGCATGCCGTGGCTCTCGGCGGCCTCGACGTCGGAAGTCAGTTCGCGCAGGGATTGCGCGACGGATTCATACAGGGCGCGTTCGGGGCGGCTGGACATGGCGCGCGGACTCCTTGCCAAGAGTGGCAATTATCACACGACTGTACGACCCGCAGAAGCAGGAGGATCCCGGACCGGGCTGCTGACCGACGGTCCTGATGTCCCGTTGACCCGGTCTGAGGCCGGCTCTATATTGCGTTTTAGATACAGGCGTGTGCGTCACTGGCGCGAGCACGCAACAGCATGGCAACGATCTTGAAAGAAAAGCTGGACATCGCATCGCTGGAGAGCCGGGTGGATGAACTCATCCGCACGATTGACTCTCTCCAGCATGAGAACGAAGCACTGCGCAACCAGCAGGCCGTGCTGGCGGCGGAGCGCGCCACGCTGATCGAAAAAACAGAACAGGCCAGAAGCCGCGTCGAAGCCATGATCGCGCGTCTCAAGGCCATGGAAACCCGCTGACCAATCCCGCCTCACCCACGGGCTGGCCGGCTCACACAACGCTTCGAATTGCAGCCCCGTCCGGATGCTGCCCCGTCGCCTATGGAGGCACAGCGCGCATGAGTTCATCGGTCAAGCCCATTACGGTGACGATCATGGACAAGGAGTATGTCGTCGGCTGCGCCGAGGACGAACGCGAGTCCCTGTTTGCCAGCGTCGAATTCCTGAACCGCAAACTGCGCGAACAGCGCGACAGCGGCAAGGTCATCGGCAGTGAGCGCGTGGCCGTGATGGCGGCGCTGAACATCGCGCATGAATATCTCGACTACCGCCGCCGCAATGACAATGTCGCGAATGACATCGGCGATGGCATCGAACGCATCCAGCGCAAGATCCAGTCCGCGCTCTCGCGCGGCGACGTGCACGAGATGTCGAGGCCGTCACACGGCACGAACTGAGGATTCACGCTAGAATGCGGCCAGGTGTCCTCTGCGGTGTTCGCCAGGGGCTGAAAATCCTTGAGCCGATAATTTATCGCAACAGGGACTGATCTGGCATCGATGTTGTGCATGTCCGCCTCGCTGCGGAAAGCCTGAATCGCTCCGAGAAGTTCCAATCTTGAGCCATTGGTTCAAGATTACAGCCCGCAGCGGCATTGTGGAGGGCACCCCTTTTTCAGGGCGTTTCGGCATGACGGTTCGTCACTGGTTGATGAAGAGCGAGCCCGAGACTTTCAGTCTCGATCATCTCGCGCAGATGCCGAAGCGCACCACGATGTGGGATGGCGTGCGCAACTACCAGGCGCGCAACATGATCCGCGACGACATGCGCGTCGGCGATCTCGTGTTCTTCTATCATTCGAACTGCGCGGAGCCCGGCATCGTCGGCCTGTGCGAAGTCGCGCGCGCCGCCTACCCCGATCCGTCCGCTTTCGATCCGTCGAGCCCCTACCACGATCCGCAGAGCGATCCGGCGAATCCACGCTGGTATGTCGTCGACGTGAAGCTCAAACGCCGTCTGAAGCGCAACATCACGCTGGGCGAACTGAAGGCCGCTTCCCCGCTCGCCGACATGGCCCTCGTGCGTCGCGGCAACCGCCTGTCCGTGATGCCGGTCACGGCGGATGAATGGGACTTCATTCTGTCGCTCGAATAGTGGCGCGGTGGCTGCACCGTGGGGTGGCCGGGCGCATGGCAGCCACCGGGAACTTCAGGGAAGAATGAGTTGGGCCGGGTCCGTAGGTCGGGCTTCCTGCGTCAACCCGACCTACGAGCCCCAAGCCCTTTGCTATCTCCGTATTCTCTGTGGCAAAAGAAGCTCAAGGGGAGGCACAACGCATGAAATCATCGATGCTCAAGCTGCTGGGCCTGCTGGTGGTCTTGATCGGGGGTGGTGAGGCGGTCGCACGATACGGGCTCGGCGTGGTGCCTGGGCCGCTGGTGGCGGACGACACGCTGACGGCGTCGCTCGGCAGGTTCGTCGAGTTCGATCGCACGCTGGGCGTGCGTTACAAGCCGAATGTCGACGTGCTGCTCGACGCTCCCAGCGGCGACTTCTCAATCCTCTTCAAGACCAACGAAATCGGACTGCGCGATCGGCCGATGGGCACGCACCTGCGCAGCGAACTGAAGTTCCTGGTGCTCGGCGACGAGTTCGTCGAAGGCTGGGGCACGGACATCGACGAAACGATGGTCGTCAACGCGCAGCGGCTCATCAACGAGAAGACCGCGCTCAAGCCGCCCGTACGGCTCGTGATCGGCGGCAAGTCCGGCTACGGCGCCGCGCAGAACCTGTTGATGGCACGTCGTCTCGTCGACGACCTGAAGCCGCGCGGGATCGTGTTCGTCTACAGCCCGCTGATGCCGCAGGCTGATCACCAGTTCCTCGCGCACGCGCAGCTCGAGGAGGGGCTCGCCACGGGTCTCGACGACGCGGCTGCGCAAAACCCGCAACTGCCGCACGCGGCCGATCGGCCGCGCAACGCCGGGAACCCGTTTCGTGCGCTGGCGCCGCGCAGCGCACTCGCACGCTGGCTCGCCACGCAATGGTCGACCCGACAGATGACCGGCGATCACCCGCCCGGCGATCCGCTTCGCGATCGGCTGGCCGGCATGCGCGGTGACGACGCGACACTCGAGGCCACGCTGGCGCCGACGCTGCGACACATCCAGGCGATTGCCGCACTGGCGCAGGCGCGCGATCTGCCGTTCATGCTGATTCATCTGCCGCTGGCACCGCAGATTGCGGCTGACGAATGGCCGGCCGGCCGCGCCCTGTTCGGCGTGCCGGCCACGCAACAGCCGGCACCCGATGCGGCTATCGTCAGCGCTTTCTGCACAGCACAGGCGCTGCGTTGCCTTGCACTGCATGACGTCCTCGCGGAGGCCGCTGCCGCGCCGGATACGCTACCGCTGTATCACGCCAACGAGCTGGGCCTGACCGTCGACGGCAGCCGCCTGCTCGGCGTGTGGCTGGGCAATACCCTGTTCGACTGGCTGGGCGAACTGAAGCTGCGTTGACGCGCGGGCCGGCAAGTCCGGTGTCGGCCACCCCGGCCTCGCGTCCTTCACACCATCTGCGCCGGATTCACCCAGGCGTCGAACTGCGCCGCGGTCACGTGTCCGAGCGCCACGGCCGCCTCGCGCAAGGTCGTGCCGTCGCGATGGGCGCGATGCGCGATCTCCGCCGCGCGGTCATATCCGATATGCGGATTCAGCGCGGTCACCAGCATCAGTGACCGTTCGAGCAGTTCGGCGATGCGCGCGCGATCGGGTTCGATACCGCGCGCGCAGTGCACGTCGAAACTCGCCATGCCATCGGCGAGCAGGCGCAGACTCTGCACCACGAGGCGGGCAATCAGCGGCTTGTAGACGTTGAGCTCGAACTGCCCGCCCGCCGCCGCCATCGTCAGCGCGACATCGTTGCCGAACACCTGACAGCAGATCATCGACAGCGCCTCGCACTGCGTGGGATTGACCTTGCCCGGCATGATCGAACTGCCGGGTTCGTTCGGCGGCAGGCGCAGTTCACCGAGGCCGGCGCGCGGACCCGATGCCAGCCAGCGCACGTCGTTGACGATTTTCATCAGGCTCGCCGCCAGCACTTTCAGCGCACCGTGGGCGCCGAGCAGCTCATCGTGCGCGGCCAGCGCGCTGAAACGGTTGTCGGCAATCGCGAACGCGTGGCCGGTGTCCGCCGCGAGCCGCGCGGCGACGGCCGCGCCGAAGCCCGGCGGCGCATTCAGGCCGGTGCCGACCGCAGTGCCGCCGATCGCCAGTTTCAGCAGCGGCTTCAGGGTCGCGAGCAGCGCCTGTTCTGCGTGTGCGAGCTGGGCGGCCCAGCCCGAGATCTCCTGGCCCAGCGTCAACGGCGTCGCGTCCTGCAGGTGCGTGCGGCCAATCTTGACGATAGCGGCACAGGCGACGGCCTTCGTCTCGAGCGTGGCGCGCAGTGTCCGCAACGCCGGCAGCAGCCGGGCATGCGCAGCGACGACGACGGCAAGGTGCATCGCGGTCGGAAACACATCGTTGGTCGACTGGCCGAGATTGACATGATCGTTCGGGTGCACGATGCGCGCCGCGCCGCGGCCGCCACCGAGCAGCTCGGACGCGCGATTCGCGAGCACTTCGTTGACGTTCATGTGCGACTGCGTACCGGAACCGGATTGCCAGACACTCAGCGGAAAGGCATCGGCATGCAAGCCGCCCAGCAGTTCATCGGCGGCCGTGACGATCGCGCGGGCGATGTCGGGCGGCAAGGCGCCGGCGGCCTCATGGCTCGCCGCCGCGGCGCGTTTCACCTGCACGAGCGCGAGCAGCAGTTCGCGCGGCATGCGCTCGTCGCCGATGTCGAAGTGATACAGGGCGCGCGCGGTCTGCGCGCCCCAGAGGGCCCCGGCCGGCACCTCGATGGCGCCGAGCGAGTCGCGTTCGGTTCGCGTGGTGTGCATGGCCCGATCTCCGCTGCGGGCCGCGCCGGTATCGGCGCGGTTCCCTGCACGCAGTGTAGGCCTGAGTGGCGCGTATCGCGCCTGTATCGGTCGCTTGCAGCGTCAGCGGTGAGGCCGGAGATCAGCAGGCGGCGCGGGTTGATCGCCCGCGCCGCCAGGTCCCGTCGAGATCAGCGGTGCCCGTTGCGCACCGCAGTTGCGGACTTGTCCTCGTGCAGGCTGGTGTGGACGATCGCACCGATCACCGCCACCACCGCCAGCGCGAGCCAGAACATCAGGACACCGCCCGAGCCGGCAGACGTGTAGTAAGCGCTCGCGCCTTCCCAGGTACTGATTGGACTCCCCATGACATTGCTCCTGTCGAAGATTGAATGGTCGCGTTCAGACTGCCTGCGCCGGCACGCCCGCCGGGGCGGCGGACGGCGCGCGCGGCGACGGTGCCGTGGCCGGCACCGATTCCGGGTAGGGCAGCGCGGGCAGTTCGGCCGCATCGAGGCCCAGCAGTTCGCTTTCCGGCGCAACGCGCAGCAGCCCGACCTGCTTCAGCATCAGCGATGCCAGGTAACCCGTGCCGAAGCCGAGCCCCGCCATCACCAGCGCACCACCCAGCTGGCCCATGAAGCTCGTCGCCGGCGCATCGATGTGCGGGTAACCGCTGGCAAAGATGCCAAGCGCGAGGATGCCCCAGGTGCCCGCTCCCGCGTGCACCGCGAACGCACCCACCGCATCGTCGAGCTTGAAGCGCTTTTCGAGCAGATCGCCGAGCGGCTTGATGAGGCCGCCGCCGACGAGCGCGATCACGAACGCGAGTGGCGGAAAGTACAGCTCGAGGCCGGGCGCGGCGGAGATGATGCCGGCGAGGCCACCGGACATCATCCAGAACGGACTGCCGCGGCTGACGACGAAGGCGCCGATCACACCACCCGCAAAACCCATCAGCGTGTTGAAGGCGAACGCGGACAGCGTGGCGGGCGTGTTGTAGATCGTGACCCACTGCGCGCCGGTCTTGTAGATGATGCAACCGCCGAGGAAACCGAAGAACCCGACGATGATCATCATCAGGCCGATGGTGGTCATCGGCATGCTGTGGCCGGGTAGATCGTTCGCGCTGCCGTCGGCGTTGAACTTGCCGAGCCGGGGCCCGAGGTTCATCACGACGCCGAGCGTGAACCAGCCGGCGATCATGTGCACGCAGCCGGCAGCTGCCGTGTCATGGAAGCCCCACTTCATCGTGAGCCAGCCGGTCGGATGCCAGCCCCACGAGGCGGCGAGGATCCATACCACCGAGCCCAGCAGGATCGCGAGCAGGATGAACCCGCTGATGCGGATACGCTCGATGACCGCACCGGACATGATCGACGCAGTGGTCGCCGCGAACATCGTGAACGCCGCCCAGAACACACCGGTCGCGTTGTCCGTGAGATTGGGCCCCATCGAGGCGCTCCACGGAATGCCGGCGGCACCGGACGCGAAGTCGGGCGCGAACCCGTTCGGCATCGCGAGATAGATCCACCAGCCGAAGAAGAAGAAGGTCGGCACGATGAACGCAAAGGCGAGAATGTTCTTCACCGCCGAGGCGAGCGTGTTCTTGACTCTGGACGCGCCCATTTCATAGGCGAGGAAGCCGGCGTGGATGAGGATCATCACCGCCGTGCACCACCAATAGAAAATTTCCATATTGATGGCGCCGGACATCTCGATCATTTTCTGCAGTTCTTCAGGACTCATGACACCCCCCAGTGCGGACCCATTGAATGGTCGAGCCCTCGCAAAAGTTGCGCCAGCGGCTTAAGTCACTGATCCCGGCCGAAATGCGCGTGACAGACCCATCCTGAACGCGCCGTCCTGGGGCGGCGGAGACGGCCCGACCCCAGCTTGGCGCACCCGGGCGGCTCGCCGGCGACCCTTTCTTTCCACCGCAGCTGGCCGCCCGTGCACGCCCTGTGCGCGGTTGCGTACCGACGCCGGCGGGGGCTTTGGCGATCATGCGCTACGGTCCTGGCAGCGATCGTCCTCGCGCCGCCAACCGCGCCCCAGGTGTCCGTAACGGTTCGTGCGCGAACCCGGAGTAACGAAGCAATGAATGCAAAACAGGGCCTGGTGATTGCGGTCCTCGTGCTGGCGACGACCGTCGTCGCGCGCTGGTCGGTGACCCGCGGCAACGATGAACACGAAGCGATCGGCGTACACGGCGAGCAGGTGTTCCGCCTGCAGAACGCCGTCATCAGCCGGCTGATTGACGCCGGCGAAACCGACATCCCGCCGTCCCCGCGTGACAGCGCAGCCCTGCTGGCCGCGGAGGATCGCATCGTCAGCGATTGCCGCCATCTGAACGAGGCGGCGAGTCTCAGTGCCGGGGGCGGCGAGCCGGGCCTGTCATTGCAGCTGAGGGTGCTGGATTCGCTCGACACCTGCGAAGCCGCCGCGCTGGCGGTCCGCGCGCAGATGGATGCGGAGCCGTCCGCGTTGCGCGCATCGCTGCCCTAGCGTCGCGGACCTGACAAGCCGGAAAAAAATGGTGCGGCCCTAGTCTGCGCGGCACACGCGCAACGAGGCTGGCGCTGGCTGTCCATCAATCCTCACCGAAGGCGAGCGCCTCTCGGCCGTGCGCTCGCCGCAGGCGGCGACAGCAGGGCGTCACCTGCCTGCTAAGCGCCCTGGCGCACGGTGCTGCATCGCCCGAGCGCACAAGCTGCCCGCGCAGAATCAGACGGCCCGCTCTCCCGCCGGCCGACCACCATCGACGGGTCGCGCGCAGGCGTCGGCGACCCGCACAAGGAAACTCCCCATGACTTTTCCGACCTTGCGACACTCTCTCGCGGTGACGACGCTGCTCGTCGCCGGCATGACTTCCGCCCAGGCCACGACCGTGGCGCTCGATGAAGTAGGCGCCTTCAGTGGCCTCGGCGCGATCGTCTATGACTTCACGACCACGGTGACCGGGACGTACGACGTGAACCTTTACGACCTGGGCGCGCTGGTGCCCGGCAGCGCAACGCCGTTCACGGCGCTGCATGCCTTGATCAATCCGGTGAACCTGCTGGTGGAGACCGTGCCGGGCGCGGCCTGGGCCACGGGCTCGTTCTTTGCGCTTGCCGGCACGTCGTTCACGGCGCTGGTCAGCGGCTACGAGCCTGACGGGCTGCTGTCCGGCAAGTACGCCATCAATGTGCAGAGCGTGGCCTCAGCCTCGCCGGTGCCGTTGCCAATGCCGCTGCTGTTGCTGGGGTCGGCGTTGACCGGCGTGCTGGCGCTGCGGCGCCGTCAGGCGGCGACAATCTGAAGGGACAGATCGCTCTCTCTCGCAGCCTCACCGGCCACCCGGATGCAGACTCAGCCCGCCGCGACTTTCGCCGACTGCTTGCGCTCGGCCGCCGACCCTTCGTACACGAACACCGGGTCGTCGAGATCGATGGCCGGAATGACTTCCTTCTCGAGCCAGTAATCCTGCGTGTGCTGCCACTCCGGCTTCGCACCGCGCTTCGGCAGCAGGTGCATGCCGCGCAACAGGTAACCCGGGTTGAAATTCTCCGTGTCAATCCACGGCAGCAATTCCATGTCCTTCTCTTCCGGGCGCAGCGCGACGGAAACCTTGGTCACGCCTTTTTCGTCCATGTGCTTCAGCAGTCGGCAGACGAAGTCGGACAGCAGATCGGAGCGCAACGTCCAGCTCGCGCGGAAGTAGCCGAACACCCACAGCAGATTCGGCATGCCGGTGAACATCATGCCGTGATAGGTCACGGTGTCGGCGAAGTTGAGCGGCTTGCCGTCGATCGTGAACTTGATGTCGCCGAGCGCGGACAGATTGAAGCCCGTGGCGGTGACGATGATGTCGGCTTCGAGCTCCTGACCGGACTTCAGCAGAATGCCCTTGTCGGTGAAGCGTTCGATTTCGTCGGTGACCATGCTCGCCTTGCCGGCGGTGATCCCCTTGAAGAGATCGCCTTCAGGCACGAAGGCGATGCGCTGACGCCACGGCCGGTAAGTGGGTGTGAAGTGCTTGTCGACGTCATAGTCCGGGCCGAGGTAGGCGCGGACGCCGGCGAGCAATTCCTCGCGCAGCTTGTCGGGCTCCTCGAAGGATCGGCGCGTCAGCTGTTTGAAGTCGTCGAGAATCTTGCGACGCACGATCTCGTGCACCCATTCCTCGGGGACTTCGAGCTTGCGCAGCATGTTCGCGAGTTCGTTCTGATTGATGCCCGGCACGAAGTAGGTCGGCGAGCGCTGCAGCACCGTCACGTGTTCGCAGTCGGCGGCAATCGCGGGTACCACGGTGGCCGTGGTCGCGCCGGATCCGATCACGACGACCTTCTTGCCCTTGTAATCGAGATCTTCGGGCCAGGTCTGCGGATGGACGATCTGTCCCTTGAAGTCTTTCATGCCCGGCCATTCGGGCGTGTAGCCTTCCGAATGCCGGTAGTAGCCCTGGCACATCCACAGGAAGTTCGCGGTGAACGTGAGCTGTTCGCCGGTATCCGTGCGCTGGGCTTCGATGGTCCACAGGCTGTCTTCGCTCGACCAGCTTGCATTCAGAATCTTGTGCTTGTAACGGATGTGCTGATCGAGCTTGTTCTCTTCGATCACTTCGCCCATGTAGTCGCGGATGGCGCTGGCGCTCGCGATCGGCGGGCCAATCCATGGCTTGAAGCGGTAGCCGAAGGTGTAGAGATCGCTGTCGGACCGGATGCCGGGATACTTGTGCATCAGCCAGGTGCCGCCGAAGCTCTCGAGGGCTTCGAGCACGACGAATGTCTTGTCCGGGCATTGCTGGGTCAGGTGATACGCACCACCCACGCCTGAAATGCCGGCGCCGACGATCAGGACGTCGAAGTGTTCGGCGGGCTTGGTCTTGGGCAGGTGCTTGGAGGCTGAGACATTCATGGTTTTATTTCCCCTGTGGTCGACGGAGGCCAGTCTGCGGATCGGGGGCTGACGCACCCGTGATCTGGATCAAGACCGCCGGGTTTGCTGCGTGGCAGCAACCAAGCGTTCGGCAGACGACACTGACAGACAACGATACCGGATCGCAGGGCGCTCGCCCGTCTTCGATCGCAAACATCGATGACGGCGCGCCCGTCACCGGCTGTCGGGCGCAGGCCACCATGCCGGGTCGCGCTTGCCGACGAAACTCGCGAAGCCTTCGGCCGCTTCGGCCGTCTGGCGTTTCGCGGCATGCGAACGCACGAGTTCGGCGAAGCGTTCTTCCGTCATCAGCGATCCCGCGCAGCGCATCACATCGCGCTTGGTCTGCGCGACGGCCTTCGGCGCCGCCATGAGGATGGCCTCGATGATCGGGGCTGCCGCTGCATCGAGTTCGCCCGGTTCGCAGATCTCGTGCACAAGGCCGATGCGCTGCGCCTGGGCGGCGTCGAAGCGCTCGCAGGTCACCGCGTAGCGCCGCACCTGGCGTTCACCGATGGCGGCGTTCAGCTGCGGAAAGATCACGCTCGCGAACAGGCCCCAGCGCGCTTCGCTGATCGCGAAGCTCGCGTCGCGCGTGGCGATCACCACGTCGCAGGCGGCGGCGACCCCGGTGCCGCCGCCAATGCAGGCGCCGTGGATCAGCGCGATCGTCGGCTTCGGAAACTCGTTGAGCCCGCGCACGACCAGCGCGGTGCGCCGCGAAGTCTCGACATTCGCCGCCTCGTCCTGCGCGGCGACGGCGCCGAGCCAGTTCAGATCGGCGCCGGCCTGGAAGTGGCGGCCGTTGCCGCGAATGACGACGACACGCACACGCGGATCGCCCGCCAGGGCGCCGCACGTCGTGAGCAGGGCGTCGACGAGTTCGGCGTTGTAGGCGTTGTTCTTGTCGGGGCGGTTCAGCGTGACGCGGGCGATGCCGCGCGCGTCGACGTCGCAGAGGACGACGGGTTCGGTCATGGCGGACTCCTCGGTTTGGACAGACGGGCGCTGACGGCGGACACGCGGCGCCCGGTGGCGCCGTCAGACTAAGGGGCGGACACGCCGCCGTCGACCGGGTTCGCCGCCGCGGCGGCACGCGCCGCCGCCCGTTTCTGCTTCATCCAGCGCAGGATCCAAACGCCGACCGCCCAGTCGAAGCCGATGCACATCGGCGCATACCAGGGCGGCAGCACGGTGTGGGCGAGGTCGACATGAAACGCATCCCACATGCTGTGCAGGATGTAGCCGGCGGCGAGCCACGCCTCACCGCCGGCGAGCCCGGTGATGGCGAGCCCGAAGAAGCCGAACGAGGCGAGGATTTCGAGCACATCGCCGGGTGCGCCGCGACTGAGGGCCGGGCCGACGTAGACCGCCGCGATGTACACCAGCGCCGTGCAGTAGATGGCGTTTGCGTGGCGCCGGCACCAGCGGTGCACGACGAAGCAGAAGGCAGCGCCGGCGAGCACGCCGAGCAGCAGGGCATAACCAAAATTCACGGGTGATTTCCTGATGGGCACGAACAAGATTCGGGAGTGACGGTCATGGTACGTCACGGCACGCGACACCGCTCACCATGCGCGAGACGGGCACCCGCGCACGGTTCTCGAATCGCGTTCGCGCTCAGCCGGCGTCCGGATCAAGTTCGACGTCGAGTTCAGCGAGCACATTCAGGTCCGTCATCAGGCGCGCCCAGCGCGCGCTGCCGAGCGTGTCCTCGAGTGTGCGCTGTGCGGACTGCCAGGCCGGCAGCGCGGCCTCGACGGAGCGGAAGCCCGTGGCGGTCAGGCGCACGAGCCGGGAGCGCTTGTCTGCCGCGCCCACGATCTCCAGGTGACCGCTGCGCTCGAGCGGTTGAAGGTTCCGGGTGAGCGTAGTGCGGTCGGTCTTCAGCACCCGCGCGAGTTTCGTGACGGGCACGTCGGGCAGGTAATAGAGCCGGATCAGCAGAGACAGCTGCGCGATACCGATATCGACGTCCTTGAGGTGCCGTTCGTAGAACCTCGAGACGGAGCGATTCGCCGCGCGCATGACCTCGGCAAAGCACAGGTGCGGTCGCTGCCGGGCTTCTTCGAGAAAGATTGAAGTGTGGCGCTTGCGTTCCATTTAGGTGTATGTACACTTAATTGCGTCATTCATCCAGCCGGACAGGCATCTGGTATTCGAGTTCCGGCCCCAATCGCGGAGATCCCCGATGCCTGGCAGCCCGTTTCTTGCCCCTGCCATCCGCCTGTTCAAACGCCTCGAGCGCAAGCCGGCGGACCCCGACACGAGCACCCGCAAGGTCCTCTGCGGCAGCTGTGACATTGCGTGCAGCGTCGTCGCTGAAGTCAGACGCGGCCGCGTGACGCGCATCCGTTCTTCCGACAACCCGCTGTTCAAGGACAACATCTGCATCAAGGGCGTCGTCGCACCCAAAGGCTTCGCGCATCCCGACCGAATTCTATATCCGATGAAACGGGTCGGCGAACGCGGCTCGGGGCAGTGGACGCGCGTGTCGTGGGACGAAGCGATGGGCGAGATCGGCGAGCGCCTGAAACGAGTCATCGCGGGGCACGGGCCGGAAGCCTGGGCGGTGTCGACCAGCCAGTGGAACACCGGCACCGATCACGGGCTTGGCCGCCGCGTGATGAACCACGTCGGTTCACCGAACTGGATCAGCGGGGTCGCCCTGTGCGCCGGCAACACGGCGGCGATCAATCGCATGAGCTACGGCTGGTATCCGTGGCCCGATTACGACAACACCCGCTGCATCGTGCTGTTCGGCCACAACCCGAAGCGCGACAGCTGGGTGCCGATCCACAACGCCATCGAACGTGCGCGCGCCCGCGGGGCGCGGCTCATCGTGCTCGATCCAAGGCGCAGTGAAAAAGCGGAACTGGCCGATCTGTGGTTGCCGCTGAAGGTCGGCAGCGATGCCGCGATGTGCTTCGGCTGGCTGAAGGTGATCTTCGACGAAGGCCTCTACGATCGCAGGTTCGTCGCCGACTGGACCGTCGGCTTCGACGCCCTGCGCGCGCGGGTCGACGAGTTCCCGCTCGATCGCGTGGCGCAGCTCACCGGCTGTCGTGAGGAGGACATCGCGCGGGCAGCCCGGATGTACGCAACGCAGGGGCCGTCGATCATCCCATGGACCCCGATCACCGATCAGCAACGCAACAGCACCTCCGCGATTCGTCTGCAGACGATCCTGCGCGCGGTCTGCGGCTATGTCGACGTGCCGGGTGGCGAAGCACTGCAGGGTTTCCATCCGTCAATCGTGCCCGAATCCGACATCGAGATGCACGAAGTCCTGAGCGAGGCGCAGAAGGCCAAACAGCTCGGATCGGATCGCCACCCGGCGTTCACGTATCGTGGCCAGGCGGCGCTCGGCGAGCCGATGAAGCGCGTGTGGGGCCGGACTTATGCCAACCAGGTCACTGGCTGCTACATGGCGAACCCGACCGCGACCTTCCGCGCGATGGCGGGCGACGGCCCGTATCCCGTCAAGGCCTTTTTCGCCCTCGGCAACAACACGCTGCTGAGCTATGCCAACATGCCGCTGATCCTGAAGGCCATGCTGAACCAGGATCTGATCGTCGTGCAGGAACACATGATGACGCCGACCGCGCAGCTCGCCGATTTCGTGCTGCCCGGCGACGCGTGGACCGAGCGACCGTGGCTGTGGGACGCCTACGGCTGGCTGTCGGTCTATCGCCCCTCGCAGCAGGCGATGGAACCACCGGGCGAATGCAGGAGCACCTTCGAGTTCTGGAAGCTGACGGCGGCCGCACTCGACATGCCGGAGGTCGTGCCGTGGGCAAGCCTCAACGAATTTTACGACTGGCGCCTGGCCAAACTCGGCATCGGTTTCGATGAATTCGCCGCGACCTATGAGCTGCATGCCGGCAAGCGCGAGTGGAAGAAATATCTCACCACCGGTTTCGCGACCCCGAGCGGCAAGGTCGAACTCGAGTCCTCGGTGCTGCGCGATCTCGGCTTCGATCCCCTGCCCTATTTCCGCGAGGATCCCGCGCCGGACCCGGACTACCCGCTGACGATGTTCACCGGCGTACGGGAAGGCGAGTACTTTCAGACCGGCGGGCGCCACATTCCAGAGATGCGTGAGCGCAAGCCCGAGCCGAATCTCTTCGTCAGCGCCGGCACCGCGGCAGCGACGCAGATCGTCGACGGCGAATGGGTCCACGTCGAAACCATGCTCGGGCGCGTGACGATGCAGGTAAAGGTGCAGGACAGCATGCCGGACGGCCTCGTGCGCGTGCCGCACGGCTGGTGGAAACCGGAGACCGCACAGGGACTCGTCGAGGGCCTCTCCAGCGCGCTCGTCCATGCCGATTCGATGCTGTGTCGCGATGACGACGACTATCTCGATCGCGAACAGGGGATCCCGCATCTCAAGGGTGCGCCCTGCCGCATCGTCAAGCTCACCGCTGACGCACCGTGAACCGGGGTGAATGGCAGCGCCGCGCGATGGCGGCGCTTGGTTACTGGTTGGCACGGCGCGGATCGCGCCAGGGCAATGTCATCGACCGCCTCGCGTGCCGCGTGCTGGAACGCCTGTTGCGCTTCGACTTCGATCTCGAGGATCGCGTGCGGCACGATCGCGGCTACGATCCGGACGAACTCGAACGCTATCAGCGCGCGGGGTCCGATGGACGCAAGTAGGTTGGGCTGACGAAGGAAGCCCAACATGGACGCGTCCAGTGCCGCCGGTTTCGCGCCGCAGAAGGAGTCGTCACGGCTAGCTGCGAACGTACGGCAAACACACGCCCACTCACCGCGTCTCCGTGTTCTCTGTGTTCTCCGTGGCAGCGCGAAGCGCGAATCCGTGTTGCCGGGGGCGCAGACGTTGGGCTTCCTGCGTCAGCCCAACCTGCGCCATCAGCCCGCCAGAAAATCCACCACCATCCGGTTGAAGCGTTCCGCGTGTTCCCACTGCGCCCAGTGACCGCAGCGCCCGAACACGTGGAAATCGGCATTCGGCAGACCGGCGACTAGCCGCAGGCCGGCGTCGAGGGGCACGAAGCGATCGTCGCGGCCCCAGATCACGAGCACGGGCTGCGTGACCTCGCCGAGGCGCGCGCTGACGTCCGGGTACTGCTTCGGGTTCTGCTCCTGGCTCT
Source organism: Gammaproteobacteria bacterium Ga0077536 (assembly GCA_001464935.1). Classification (GTDB taxonomy): domain Bacteria; phylum Pseudomonadota; class Gammaproteobacteria. The sequence continues at coordinate 33,305 of LNEL01000054.1, read as the reverse complement.
TCACGAAGTTCACGAGATGCTCGCGGCGCGACAGCATGTTGTCGAGGCGTAATTGGTAGAGATCCTCGGTGAGGCTGCTCGGGTCGTAGACGAACACCGCCATCATGCGCTTCAGGTTCTCGATCGACGGATCGCGATACAGCGCGTTCAGCAGTTTGATGCCTTCGGTCGGCATCGGCATGAACGGGCTGGCCCCGCCGGTGCCGCCGCCCATCAGCACGAGTTTGCCGACGCGGTCGGGATGCGTCAGCGTGTACATCATCGCGCTGTGCGCGCCCATCGAATTGCCGACGAGATGAATCCTGCCCAGGCCCAGCGCGTCGACGAGGCCGGCGAGCGCGCGCGCGTTCAACTCGGAGCGCGCACCGGTGCAGACGACAGGATCGCTCTTCGACCAACCCGGGCAGTCCATCAGGATCACGCGGTAACCGGCGTCGGTCAGCGGGCCGGCATTGCGGCTGAAATTCGCCCAGCTGCTCGCGCCGGGGCCGGACCCGTGGAGCATCACGACGGTGCCGGCGGCCGCGATGCCGAGATCGTTGTAGTGCAGGCGCAGATCGAGATCGCCCGCTTTCACCTGGACGAAACGGCTGCTGTCGGCTTCTGTGGGTGTGGTCATGTTGGGGTCCTCGAATCTGCTCAGACAAAAATGGCGGCGACGCTGCCGAGACCTTCGATGTGGGCCTCGAAACGTGCCGGCGCGGTGACGGCGACCATCGGCCCGAGCGCGCCGGTCAGCACGATGTCGCCAGCCTGCAACGGGCGACCGCAGCGGACCATCACGTCGGCGAGCCAGGCAGCGGCCGTCAGCGGACTGCCGAGACAGGCGCGGCCGCTGCCACTGGAGACGATGTCGTTGCCACGCACCATGCGCATCGCGCAGGCGGTGACGTCGACGTCCTGCAGGCGCTTCGGCGCGCTGCCGAGTACGAAGAGCCCGCTCGAGGCATTGTCGGCGACGGTGTCGACGAAGCGGATGTCCCAGCGCTCGATGCGGCTGTCGACGATTTCGATCGCCGGCAGCACGTGATCGGTGGCGCGGATCAGATCGGCATAGGTGTGTTTTTCGTGCGTCAGGTCGCGGCCGAGCACGAGCGCGATTTCCGCTTCGACCTTCGGCTGGATCAACCGGCCCAGGGCGGCGGGTTCGCCATCACCAACCGCCATGTCGGCGAACAGCATGCCGTAATCGGGTCGATCGACCCCGAGTTGCTGCTGCACGGCGAGCGAAGTCAGCCCGATCTTGCGGCCGACGAGGCGCCGGCCGGCGGCGAGCCAGCGATGTGTGTTCGCGTCCTGAATCGCATAGGCCAGTTCCGCATCGATGCCCGGCACGCGATCGCGCAGTGGCGCAATCGGCTGGCGGGTGGTGGCGGCAGTGGCAAGGGCCTCGGCGAGGGCGTCTGTGGCGTGCGGGTCTGGTTTCAAGCGTCGGTCTCCGCGGGCCGGAAGGAAGGTGGCGGCCGCCACGCGATGATACCGGAGCGGCCTCTCGGCGGCGCGTGCGGGTGCCCGCCGGCCGCGACGCTGTCAGCCCACCGCCGCCCGCTGTCGGGCCATGATGTCGCGCTGCATGTAGCGGCTCATCACCGCTTTCAGCCGCTCCCGCTCGCTGCCGATGCCCTTGAGCTTCAGTTTCGTCCATTTCGCCTTGCGCGCCGGCCCCTGCGCATCGCGGAGTTCCATGGTGTCGGCGGTTCCGAATGAACCTTGCGAATACTTGATGTCCCCGATGTCCTGCCAACGAATCAGCGCGCCACCGGCGGGCGGCAGAATGCCCGAATGGTTGATCTGCAGCCGATCGCCGCGCTTCAGCGAGAAGTCGACGGGCGGAAAGTACTTCGCGACCACGGCCGCTTCCTGTGGATTCGCCGGCAGGTAACGATAGGCAAGGCTGTATTCGTGAACTGCCGCAAACCGCTGCTCATAGGCGGCCCAGAGTCGCGCCTCGATGTCCGCCGCAGTCCGGATGTCCTCGGCCCACGTCGCCACTGGCGGCGTGCTGACGATGCGCGGAAAATCGAGGGTCGCCGCGTGCGCGCCGACCTGTGCCATGCGTTCCTGCATCGGCGGGTGCGAGTCGAACGGATGCGGGACTTTCACCGACTGCATGGCCTTGGCGAATGCAGGCGAATGCGCATACGGCGCAAGCCCCGCCGAGATCGCTTGCGCGATACCGAGCTTGGAATCGTGGGTGCGCTCATGGCCAAAGAGCGCCTGTTCGACCTGGCCGCGATAGGCGGCGTAGGCCCCGATCTTGACGAGTGAACGAGCGATCCCGGCCGGCGACACCGCTTCGGCTGCCGCGCGATCGGCCATGAACTCGCGCGCACGACTGTCGCGCGACAGGGCAATGGCAAAAATCACGCGATACAACCGCAGCAGAAAATACATCAGCGCGGCCATGCCGCCCTGACGCAGTCCCTCGCAGTATTGTTCGAAACGGACCAGTCCTGGATTGAGCGCCGCGCTGCTCGCCGTATCGCCCCCCCGGAAGTGCGCGAGTTCGTGCGCCAGCACCGCATCCGACTCGTGTTCATCGAGCACCCGCAGCAGCGGCAGACTGACGAAAAGTGTGCGGCCGGTGAGCAGTCGCCCGCTCACCACCAGTGGCGCTTCGGTCACGAAGAAGTTCGTGTCGATGCCGGCAATGAGACGCTCGGGCGGTGCGGTACCGAGCCGCCCTGCAAGCTCGCGGATGCGCTGCCAGAGCCGTGGCGCGGCCGTTTCGTCCACCATTTCACCGTCGATCTCGCTGGCTGCCGGCGGATGTCTGAACAGGCCGGCGATCGCCACATACATTGCGTACAGGGCCAGCAGAGCAACGACCCCGACCAGCTTCACGAAATAGTGCTGCGTGAAATGTGCGGTGATCCAGAACGACAGCCAGATCGCGAGTGCACCTTGCACGACGAGCTCAAACGCGCTGAATCCTGTCAGCAGCCGCCAGCCCACCAGGAAACTCCACAGTTGCGCACGACGATTCATGAATGCCACGCCGCCGAGCAGCAGCAGTATCACCAGCACGATAGCGCCGGCGACACAGGTCCAGCGCGCAATGCGGTCCGCCATGTCGAACTGCCAGAGTTCGCCATAGCGCTCGCACATCTGCGCGCGATACGACGCGAGCTCGGCCCTGTCGTCCCGACAGGTGCTGGAGGGGGGATAAGCGCGCAGCAGTTCGAGTACCGGCGCGCGCTCAGCCTCGGGCACTTTCTCCTGCACGAATGATGCGTTCACTGCATCGGTGATGCGGGCATCGATGCGAGGCTGCGCATGGTGAGTGAACAGCAGCGTCAGCCCCGGTATCAGAAACAGGGTCAACAGCGGTAACAGACAGACCTTGACCAGGTCTTTGCGAAATTCAGCATCCATGCGGCACCCCCGGCATCGGCGCCCTTCGACGTGGGCGCTCTTGCCGGCATTGTACGAGTCTTCGGGCCGCGCGCGCGCGTTCGCTGGACTCATCGGCACACTGATGCACCCTGGCGGCAACGCGCCCAGCGATCTAATCAACCAGCATTAGTTCGCTTGGGGGAATTCTTAGCGTCTCGAGGCGCAACTGGGGACTCCGCGCACAGCGAGTGTGCGCGGATCGACTGTCGACGACGCGAGCGAATCAGTCGCCGTTCGGCAGGAACACCCGCAGCTGGAAGCCGCCGGCGCCGAGCATCAGGGTCGTCAGTTCGCCCTTGACGCTCTTGAAGCGGCCCGTGCCGCCGACGATCGTGTGCGGATAGGTGCCGCCCTGCGCGAACTGCTTGATCGGGCCGCTGGTGTCGAAGGCGCCTGCGCCGTCAACACGGAAATGCCAGTCGACGTAGGCCAGATCGTTGGCCGCCGCCTGCGGCAGCGGCCGCGCGGTGAAGGTGCTGACGAAAGTGCCGTTGACGAAGAAGGTGCCTATTTTCCGCGCCTGGTAGCTGTTGCAGGTGACATCACCCGAGCCGTCGGTCGGAATCGTGCCGGCCGGCAGCAGCATGCCGACACCGGTCACGCGATCGCCCGGACCCGGATGTTCCGGGATGGGATTGCCGCCGAAGTCGACACCGGTGAGATTGAAGCGCGCGTCGACGCCCGCGTTCACGCAGACATCGTACGCACGCGCCGGGCGCTTGCGCCCGTCGTCTGCTGTGCTGGCGCCGGCCGCGAACACGCTGGTGATCGCGAGCGCGATGCTCATTCCCTTGATTGCTTGCATTGGAACTCCCCTTGATGATTGGTTCTTTTCAGACATGGCACCGCCACGCCGCGGTGGTGAGCAGCGGAGCGAGGTGCTTTCATGAGTTCCGCCAATCACGGATCGCGTTCATTGTCGTTCAACCGCGTGAACGTAACGCCGCCGTGGGTGCTCGGACTCTGATCTGACGCACGTCACTGTTCCCGACGATCGAACCATCGACTCGGCGGCGCGGTGATGACCGCCCGCTGCACGCGCCGTCGAATTCAGGGTACGGTCGGTCCGCAGCGCACTCGGTGGAGACTGCAGCGGGTCCCCGAGGCGATGGACGTGCGGTGTGTTTCCGTGGGCGTTCGTCCCTGGCGATCGGGAACGAATGACACGGGCATCGGCGCAGATCGAGTCGAAGCCCCGCGCTCAGGACGAAAAGCCCTGTGATGTGCGCCAGCGAACAGAAGCGGCGTGTCGGTATCGAGCCCAATCCTTGACACCGATGCAACGTCGGCGATGCAGCGGGGTCTACGGCGCTACGTCGTCGATAACCGGCTCTTCACATCCCGATGGCCGCACACGGCCGCAACGACACCAGGAGGTCCTTCCATGTCCTTGACCGATACGCATCGCAAGTCCGTCGGCTATCTGCTCTGGATCTTCGGATTCATGGGCGCTCACCGGTTCTATTACGGGCGTCCCGTCAGCGGAACGATTTACTTTTTTACACTTGGTCTGCTGCTGGTGGGCTGGATCGTCGATCTGTTGCTGATTCCCGGCATGGATCGGGCAGCCGATCGGCGCTACACCGACGGGAAAATCGACTACACGCTGGCGTGGGTGCTGCTGACGTTTCTCGGCGTCTTCGGCGCGCACCGCTTTTATCTCGGAAAATGGCTGACCGGATTCGTCTGGCTGTTCACGGGTGGCCTGTTCCTGCTCGGCTGGCTCTATGATTTGTGGACGCTCAACGAGCAGGTTGACGAGGTGAATCGCGACGCGCTGATGGCGTCGACCTCGGGCTTCCCTGGCCGGACGTAGGTTGGGCTGACGCAGGAAGCCCAACAAGACAACATTTCAGACCCCCACCGCTCGCCGCTCGGAATCACGGGCGCCTGCAGCATCCGCCCGACGCCGAGAGTGCACGAGCAGCACCCGCCGGGAGGGCAGTGGCGATAGTCCGGCGCGAAGGAGGCAACGCATCGATACACCGATTTCGCCACGCCCAGGATGTTGGGCTTCCTGCGTCAGCCCAACCTACGGGCTTTCACAGCAACCCATGTGCTGCGCTGCGCTCACACGTTGAATCTGAAGTGCATCACGTCGCCGTCCTGCACGACGTACTCCTTGCCTTCGAGGCGCAGCTTGCCGGCCGCCTGTGCGCCGGATTCGCCCTTGCACGCGATGTAGTCGTCGTAGGCGATGACTTCGGCGCGGATGAAGCCGCGCTCGAAGTCGGTGTGGATGACGGCGGCGGCCTGTGGCGCGGTCGCGCCGACGGGTATCGTCCACGCGCGCGCTTCCTTCGGGCCGGCGGTGAAGTAGGTCTGCAGGCCCAGCAGCTTGTAGCCGGCGCGGATGAAGCGATTGAGGCCCGGTTCGGCCAGCCCCATCTCGGCGAGGAACTGTGCGCGGTCTTCCGCGCCGAGCACGGCGAGCTCCGCTTCGAGCGCGGCGCAGATCACCACGCATTCGGCGCCCTGCTTCGCGGCGAACGCGGCGACGCGCGCGGCGTACTCGTTGCCGTTGAGATTGTCCTCGTCGACGTTGGCGACGAACAGCACGGGCTTCGCCGTCAGCAGCGACAGCCCCTTGACCGCGGCCAGCGCGGACTCGGACAGGCCCTGCGCGCGAATCGGGATCACCTGGTCGAGGCCGACCTTGATCTCTTCGAGCGCGGCCACGCGCGCCTTCAGTTCCTTGTCGCCGGACTTCGCCTGCTTCGCGGCGCGGTCGAGTGCCCGCGTCGCGCTGTCGAGGTCAGCGAGCGCGAGTTCGGTTTCGATCACTTCGATGTCCGCCAGCGGATCGATCTTGCCGGCGACGTGCACGATGTTCTCGTTCTCGAAGCAGCGCACGACGTGCGCAATCGCGTGCGTTTCGCGAATGTGCGCGAGGAACTGGTTGCCGAGGCCCTCGCCTTTCGATGCGCCGGCCACCAGGCCCGCGATGTCGACGAACTCCATCGAAGTCGGCACGATGACCTTCGGCTTCGCGAGGTTCGCGATCGCGTCGAGCCGCGGATCCGGCAGCGGCACGATGCCGACGTTCGGGTCGATGGTGCAGAACGGATAGTTCTCCGCTGCGATCGCCGCCTGCGTCAGCGCATTGAAGAGAGACGACTTGCCGACGTTCGGCAGGCCGACGATGCCACACTTGAAGCCCATGTTTACTCTTTCTGCGTCTTGCCGCGGCCGGTCTCGCCGTCGCGTCGGTTGAGTTCGTTCATCGCCTGGTCGAAGCGCCCGCCGACGATGTCGGTGAGGCGTTCGAGCGCGCGATCGATCGCCTGCTCGATGCTGATGCGATCGTCGGGCGACGGATTGCTGAGCACGTGGTTCGTGACCTGTTCGGCGCTGCCCGGATGGCCGATGCCGATGCGCAGCCGCCGATAGTCGGCACCGATCTGCGCCGAGATGTCGCGCAGCCCGTTGTGGCCGCCGTGCCCACCGCCGTGCTTGAGGCGAACGATACCGGGCGCGAGATCGAGTTCATCATGCACCACGAGCACCTGCTCGGGCCTGATCTTGTAGTAATGCGTGTATCCGCCGACCGCCGCGCCACTGCGGTTCATGAACGTCTGCGGTTTCATCAGCACGATCCGCTCGCCGCCGATGGTCGTGCTGCCGATCTCGGCCTGGAAACGCGCTTCGTGCTTGAGAGCGCTGCTGATTCGGTCGACGAGCCAGAAGCCGACGTTGTGCCGGGTGCGCGCATATTGCGCACCCGGATTGCCGAGGCCGACGATGAGGGCGATGCCCTGTGAGGAGTCAGTGGCCATGACGACCGTTCCGCCGCAGCGTGTCGGCCGCCAGGCCCGTCAGAACTGGAAGACTACTTGGCAGGCGCGGCGCCCGCCGCGTCGTCCGCGCCACGCGGGGCGTTGATCGACACGACCGGCAGCATCGGATCGCCGCCATGGGCGACCGAGGCAATGCGCACGCCAGCCGGCATCTTCAGATCGGCCAGATGGATGGTGTCGCCGATCGCGACGTCCATCAAATCGATCTCGATGTACTCCGGCAGATCCTTCGGCAGGCACAGCACTTCGAGGTCGTTCATGTGATGGCTGATCACGCCGCCGTTGGTCTTCACCGCCGGGCAGGTTTCCTCGTTGAGGAAGTGCAGCGGCACGCGGAGCGTCAGTTCTTCCGCTTCGTTGATGCGCAGGAAGTCGACGTGCAGAATCAGCGGCCGCACCGGGTGACGCTGCATCGCCTTCAGCACGACCTTCTCGTCCGCGCCGCTCGACATCTTCAGCGTCAGGATGTGCGAGTAGAAGGCTTCGTGTTCGGTGTGCAGCAGCATCTCGTTGTGTTCGAGCTGGATGCTGGCCGGGTCTTTGCCCGCGCCGTAAAGAATGGCCGGCACCTTGCCGGAACGACGCAGGCGGCGGCTCGCACTCTTGCCCTGCTCGGTCCGCGGCTCGGCGGTGACCTGGAATCTGTCTTGCATGATGAATCTCCTAACGTTGCTTGATGACAGGCAGTGCGCGCTCCGCGACCAGAAACGCGCGTGCCTCGCTCAATCGATGAACATCGAACTCAGTGACTGGCCCGAGCTCATGCGGTTGATACTTTCGCCCAACAGCGCCGCGACGGAGAGCTGGCGGATCCGCGTACACGCGGCCGCCTCTTCGGTCAGCGGGATGGTGTCGGTGACCACGAGCTCGTCGAGCGTCGAGGCCTCTATGTTCTGTAGCGCCTTGCCGGACAGCACGGCGTGCGTGCAGTACGCGGACACCGAGCGCGCGCCGCGCTCCTTCAGCGCCTTCGCCGCCTGGCACAGCGTGCCGGCGGTATCGACCATGTCGTCGACCAGCACGCAGCTGCGGTCCTTGACGTCGCCGATGATGTTCATGATTTCGGCTTCGTTCGCCCGCGGACGGCGCTTGTCGATGATCGCGAGATCCGCGTTGTCGAGGCGGCGCGCGACGGCGCGCGCGCGCACCACGCCGCCGACGTCGGGCGAGACGACCATCAGGTTCTCGTATTCGTTCTTCCAGATGTCGCCGAGCAGCACCGGTGAGGCATACACGTTGTCCATCGGGATGTCGTAGAAACCCTGGATCTGATCGGCATGGAGGTCGACCGTCAGCACGCGGTCGGTACCGACGCCGGCGATCATGTTGGCGACGACCTTCGCCGTGATCGGCACGCGCGCCGAGCGCGGGCGGCGATCCTGGCGGGCATAGCCGAGGTAGGGAATGACGGCGGTGATGCTGGCCACGGAGGCGCGACGCAGGGCGTCGATCAGCACCATCAGTTCCATCAGGTTGTCATTCGTCGGCCGGCAGATCGACTGGAACACGAACACATCGCGGGCGCGGACGTTCTCCGCGATTTCCACCATGATTTCGCCGTCACTGAAACGGCTGACGTTCGCCTTGCCGAGCGGTACCTGCAGATGCGCGGCAATGGCGCGCGACAACGCGGGATTCGAATTGCCCGCGAAGAGCATCATGCCGGAACGGTTGAAGATCATGTCCACAAGCGCCTTCAATCAAATTGGCTGGGGAGCCAGGATTCGAACCTGGGAATGCCGGGATCAAAACCCGGTGCCTTACCACTTGGCGACTCCCCAGCAGCCTCAAACCGTGTCTGTCACCGCGCCGGGTGCCGCACCGGCTCCGCATCCAGGCGGGCGAGCAGTGGAGAGCGATTGCAGCGCCGGGCCACGAACCAGGACCAGGGCGCCGGCACGAGCCGGCCGACCGTCAGTGCCGCCTCCCGCGTGTCGAAAGACGCGAAGATGCACGCACCCGTGCCGCTCATGCGCGCCGGCGCATGCCCGCTCAGCCAGTCCAGCGCCGCGCCGACCGCCGGATAGAGGCGTCGCGTGACGGGCTCGCAGTCGTTGTGCATGAGGTCCGGCGGAAGGCCGGGGATTGTCATCGCCGGCGTATCCCGTGTCAATTCCGGGTGTTTGAACACGGCGGCCGTCGGGACCTCGCAGGCGGGGTGGATCACGACGCACCAGGGCTCGTCGGCCGCGAGCGGGATCAGCCGCTCACCGACCCCTTCGGCCCACGCCGCCTCGCCGCGCACGAACACGGGCACGTCCGCACCGAGCGTGAGGCCGAGACTCGCCAGCGCCTCGACGCCGAGCCCGGTGCCCCACAGCCGATCGAGGGCCACCAGCACCGTCGCCGCGTTCGAACTGCCGCCGCCGAGCCCGCCGCCCATCGGCAGGCGCTTCTCGACCGCGATGTCGGCGCCGAGCCGGCAGCCGCTCGCGGCCTGCAGGGCCTGCGCCGCGCGCACGACGAGATCGGCCTCGGCCGGCACCCCGGGGAGATCCGTCACGCGCCTGATTGCACCGTCCGCGCGCACCGCGAAGCGCAGTTCGTCACCGTGATCGAGGAACTGGAAGTGGGTCTGCAGCAGGTGATAGCCGTCGGGGCGGCGCCCGACGATGTGCAGGAACAGGTTGATCTTGGCCGGTGCCGGCCAGGGCGCCGTGGTCGGGAGAGGAGTCGTTGCCATGGTTCAGCGTTGAATTCAGCTCTGAATGAGCCCGGCCACGAAGGACAGGGCGCGGGGCGCTAGCATAGGGGCCGCTCAACGCGGCGCAAACGTCCAGGTGTCGATGACCAGCCTTATCTTGAGGTCATCGGCGTTCAGGAAAAGCCTGGCCGGCAGGGCGTTGCCGTCGACGTCGCGGTACTCGAGCACGCTGATGCGCCAGCCCGCCTGCGCGAGGTCGCTCAGACGCCCCTCGGCGTCGAAGCCGATGTGTTCGACCGGCCGCGCCGGATCGGGGATGCCGCGCACCCAGTAACGGGCGCCCTCGACCGGAAACGACCAGTCGAGATGGGTCGCCATCAGGTCTTCGAAGTTCTCGGCGGCATATTGCTGGCCGTCCGGCGCGGTCAGGGCGACGCCCGTCGCGTCGCCTTCGAGGCGGAACGTCCCCTGGGCCATCGGCGCCATGATGCGCAAATCGGTACTGTCCCCGGTCTGGTACCAGCGCAGTTTCGCGCCGCCCCCTTCGCTGCCGCGCTGAATCGCCACCCGTCCGGTGAGCGTGAACGCATCGAGCGCGGCCATCGCCTGCTGCTGCGCCAGCCAGCGGGGATCGTCAGCGCCCGGCGCGGGCGCCGGTGACGGCCGGAGCGCGGCGCAGCCGGTCAGCAGCAGCGCGCCGAGGGCCACGCAGGCACGCGCGAAGCGTCGGCGCGTCACGGCGCCAGGCGCTTGATCGCATCCAGGATTTTGGTGTCCTTCGGGTGCTGTTCGAGCGCGGTGTTCCAGATTTGCCGGGCATCTGCCTTGCGCCCGAGCATCCACAGCACCTCGCCGAGGTGGGCGGCGACTTCGGGGTCGTTGCGCAGCTGGCGGGCCTTTTCGAGATAGGGCACGGCTTCCTCGAGCCGGCCGAGTCGATAGAGCACCCAGCCCATGCTGTCGAGGATGAAGAAATCGTTCGGCGAGGCGGCCAGCGCGCGCTGGATCAACTCGTAGGCTTCGGCGTGACGGTCGGTGCGGTCGGCCAGCGTATAGCCCAGCGCGTTCAAGGCCTGGGAGTTGCCGGGTTCGCGCTCGATGATCGTGCGCAGATCGGCCTCCAGGATGTCGAGCCGGCCCATCTGCTCGGCGAGCATCGCGCGGTTGTACAGCAGCGTCATGTCGTAGCGGCCGTTCAGTGCGCGGTCGAACAGGCCCATCGCTTCGTCGTAGCGCTTGTGCTCGGCCAGCACTTCGGCGTGGATCAGCGTCAGCTGGACCTTCTGCTCCTCGCCCGCCGTCGGTGTCTGGGCAATTGCCTGCAGCGCTTCATCGAGCTTGCCCTGCGTGGCGAGGATGGAAATCACGCGCAACTGGGCCGGGAACAGGTTCGCACCGTCCTTGACCGCCCGATAGTGCGCCAGCGCCGCCGCCGGCCGCTGCCGGGAGTCCTCGATCTGGCCGAGATAGAACGCAGCCTCGTCGGCGCGATCGTTGAACCTGTTCAGCGCGCGGAAGTTCTGCTCGGCCTCGTCGACCTTGCCGGCCTGCAGATTCAGCAGGCCCAGTGCATAGATGACGTCCGTGTTGTCCGGGGCCTGCTCGAGCAACATGCTGAACTGCAGCCGCGCCTGCTCGTAGCGCTGGGCGTCGGCCAGCATGCGGGCATACAGCAGACGCAGGCCGAAGTCTTCGGGCGTACGTTTCAGCGCCTTCTCGAGAAAGGCGATGCCGTCAGCGCCGGCGCCTTCCTTCTGCAGCACGGCCATATAGGCCAGGGCGAGATTCGGATTGATGTCGGTGCGTGCGACCAGGGTGTCCATCGCGCTGCGGGCCTTGCCCAGATCCTCGGCGCGCATCGCCAGCAACGCATAGGCGACCAGCGCATCGGTGTCCGCCGGCCGCTCGCGCACCAGTTGCTCCATCACGTTCAGCGCCGTGCGCCGATCGTCCTCGCGGCCGAGGAGGTTCGCGATGACCCGGAAACGGCTGCCGTCGCTGCTGTTGTCCTGGTTCAGCACGTACTTGAGATGTTCGAGGGCGGCCGCCGCATTGCCCTGCCGGATGTGCATCGCGGCCAGGATCTGGCGTGCGTCGAGGCTGGTCGGCTGCAGTTCGACCCACAGGCCCGCGGCTTCGAGGGCGCGCGGGTTGTCGCGCGAGAAGACGGCGATCTTGGTGGCGCGTTCGGCGAGATCGGCATTGCGCGTGCTGCGCGCCAGGGCCAGGTACTCGGTCAGCGCCACCGCCAGTTGTTCGCGCTGTCCCGCGAACTCGGCGATCAGCATCTTGAACAGCGGGTCGCCGTCGATCTCGGCGGCGGGCGTGGGGTCGACCCTGACCGCGGTCACGGCCTGCTCCGAGACGTAGGGCACGAGCGCGGATTCGGCGCTGCCGGCACCGGGCGCAGGACCGGTGGTCGCACAACCGCCGAGCAGCGCGCCGAATGCGACGCAGCCGGCCAACAGCCCGGGCAGGCCAGCCAGTGGGCTGGCAGTGCCCCGACGACGGGGTCCGACGGGCAGGGGCACGGAAGGTCGCTTCATGGTTTAAACTATACCCCAGTCGAAAACCTTTGGTTCAGCGAGCGCCGGCGCGGGGCGCGGTGAACCACCGTGGTGGCCGACATCGCAGCCAGAGCCACCGCGACCTAGCGACACCATGCCTATCATCGTCTTCGGCGTAAGCCACAAGACTGCGCCCATCGATGTGCGGGAAAAAGTCGCGCTCGATGCGGAACAGTTGCACTCAGCTCTCGATGGCGCCCGCCGCGCCGTGGGCGCGCGTGAAGCCGTGATCCTGTCGACCTGCAATCGCACCGAGTTCTACCTTTCCACCGATGGGCCCCAGCACGGACAACTGGCCGACTGGCTGGTTCAGTTCAAGGCGCTGGACCCCAAGCTCGTCGATGGTCATTTCTATACGCTCGAAGGCCCGCAGGCGATCCGCCATACGCTGCGGGTCGCCTGTGGCCTCGACTCGCTGGTGCTCGGCGAACCGCAGATCCTCGGGCAGCTGAAGCAGGCCTACCAGGCGTCGGAGTCCGGAGGCAGTATCGGCAAGACCCTCAGCAAGCTGATGCAGTACGCGTTCACGGTCGCGAAGAAGGTCCGCACCGAAACCGCCATCGGGCAGACCCCGGTGTCGGTGGCCTATGCCGCCGTGCGCCTCGCCAAGCAGATTCACGGCGATCTGGCGCCGAAGACGGCGCTGCTGATCGGCGCCGGCGACACGATTTCGCTGGTCGCCAATCACCTGCGCAGCCAACACATCGGGCGCATGTTCATCGCCAACCGCACGCTGTCGCGTTCCGAGGAACTCGCACAGGATCTCGGCGGCATACCGATTGCGCTGACCGATATCGCGCAGCATCTGCACGAAGCGGACATCGTCGTGGCGTCGACGGCGAGCCCGCTGCCGATCATCCATCGCGACGCGATCGAAGCGGCGATCCGCAAACGCCGCTACCAGCCGATGTTCCTCGTCGATCTGGCTGTTCCACGCGACATCGAGCCCGGCGTCGCCGAACTCGACGACGTGTACCTGTACACGGTCGATGACCTCAACAACGTGATCACCGAGAACATGGAATTGCGGCAGCTCGCGGCGGCGCAGGCCGAGGAAATCGTGACGCTGCACGCGCAGAACTTCATGGACTGGCTGCAGTCGCTCGACGGCAACGCGACGATCGTCGCCTATCGCCGACAGGCCGAAGCCACGCGCGACGAACTGCTGGCGAAGGCCCAGCGCCAGCTCGTCGCCGGCGAGGATCCGGCGAACGTCATGCGCGCGCTGGCGACCACGCTCGTCAACAAGCTCGTGCACCACCCGACGACGAAAATCCGCGAGGCGACCGTCGAGGGCCGCGCCGACCTGCTGCTGGCCGCGCGCGAGCTGCTGAACATCCGCGATTCCGAACCCGACGCATGAAGGACTCCCTGCTGCGCAAGCTCGAGCAGCTTGCGGAACGGCGCGATGAAATCGACGCGCTGCTGGCCACGCCCGAACTGAGCAACCAGCAGGATCGCTTCCGCGCGCTGTCGCGCGAACGCGCCGACATCGATCCGCTGGTGCAGGCATTCGACGAATACCGTGCCGCGCAGGCGGGGCTCGAACATGCCGAGGCGATGCTGACCGACGACGACCCCGAGATGCGCGCGCTCGCGAGCGACGAAATCGGCGTCGCGCGCGAGGCCGTCGCCGCCCTCGACGCGAAGGTCAACCTGCTGCTGATCCCGAAGGATCCGGCAGATGACGCCAACATCTTCCTCGAAGTGCGGGCCGGCACCGGCGGCGACGAAGCGGCGCTGTTCGCGGCCGATCTCTTCCGCATGTACGGCAAGTACGCCGAGCGCCGCGGCTGGCAGGTCGAAGTGCTCAGCTCGAGCGAAAGCGAGCTCGGCGGTTACAAGGAAGTCATCGCGCGGATCATCGGGCACGGTGCGTATTCGCTGCTGAAGTTCGAGTCCGGCGCGCATCGCGTGCAGCGCGTGCCGGCGACCGAATCGCAGGGGCGCATCCACACCTCGGCCTGCACCGTGGCGGTGTTGCCGGAAGCGGACGAGATCACCGACATCGAGTTGAGCCCCGCGGATCTGAAGATCGACACCTATCGCGCCTCGGGCGCCGGCGGTCAGCACGTCAACAAGACGGACTCGGCGATCCGCATCACGCACCTGCCGACCGGCGTCGTCGTCGAATGCCAGGACGAACGCTCGCAGCACAAGAATCGCGCACGCGCCCTCAGCCTGCTGAAGGCGCGCCTGCTGCAGAGCGAACGCGACCGCCAGACCAGCGAACAGGCACAGACGCGGCGGCTGCTCGTCGGTTCCGGCGACCGCTCGGAGCGCATCCGCACCTACAACTATCCGCAGGGCCGGGTGACCGATCACCGCATCAACCTGACGGTCTACCGGCTCGATGCGGTGCTCGAAGGCGATCTGGACGCCGTGATCGGACCACTGGTCAGTGAACACCAGGCGGAGCTGATGGCGCAGATGGCGGCCGACGGCTGATGCGCGAGGCGCTCGCGCGGCTGGCGTCGCCCTGCGACGTGGCCGGCGCGCTGCAGGCCGCGACCGCGGCGCTCGGCGCCGATGGCCGGCTCGAGGCCGAACTGCTGCTCGGCGAGCTCCTCGCGCTCGATCGCATCGGCCTGCTGCGCGAACGTCAGCTTGCACTGGCCCCGGCCGCACGTGCCCGTTTTCACGATCTCCTCGCGCGACGCCTCGACGGCGTGCCGCTCGCCTACCTGCTCGGGCGGCGCGAGTTCTGGTCGCTCGAGTTCGCGGTCGATGCGCGCGTCCTGATCCCGCGGCCGGAGACCGAAGGGCTGGTCGAACTCGGCGCCGAGCTGGCGGCGCGCGCGCCGGCCGGACCCATCCTCGACCTCGGCACCGGCAGCGGGGCGGTCGCCGTCGTGCTCGCGCGCGAATGCGAGGCGCGGTGTGTGTTCGCCGTCGACGACTCCGCCGCCGCGCTCGAGGTCGCACGTGCGAACGCCGCGCGGCATGTCGCCGGGCGCGTGGCGTTCATCGCGAGTGACTGGTGTGCGGCCGTCGCCCCGGCGAGCGCTGCGCTGATCGTATCGAATCCGCCCTACGTCGAAGATGCCTATCCGGGGCTCACGACCGCGGCGCTGTGCCATGAGCCGCGGCGTGCGCTGGCGTCCGGTCCCGACGGGCTCGACGCGATTCGGCGCATCGTCGACGACGGCTGGCGCTGCCTCGTGCCGGACGGCTGGCTCGCACTCGAGCACGGGGCCGGTCAGGGCCCTGCGGTGCGCGCGCTGCTCACCGCTCGCGGCTACGTCGACGTCGCCACGCGCCGCGATCTGGCCGGCCTCGAGCGCATCAGCGCGGGCCGCAGGCCGGGCTGAGCCCGCGGGATTGTCGCTGCCCGCCCACCTGCCCATACTGCCGCTCCATGGATGACGCACGCCTACTCCGCTACAGCCGGCAGATCCTGCTGCCCGAGATCGACATCGTCGGCCAGCAGAAGCTGTGCGACGCCAGCGTTGCCGTGTTCGGCCTCGGCGGACTGGGCTCGCCGGTCGCGCTGTATCTGGCCGCGGCTGGCGTCGGCCGCCTCGTGCTGGTCGATTTCGATACGGTGGAACTGTCGAACCTGCAGCGACAGATCATTCATCTGACGCGCGATCTCGGGCGGCCAAAGGTGGAGTCGGCGCGCGAGAAGCTGCTGGCCCTGAATCCCGACATCGTCGTCGAGACCGACACCCGCGTGCTCGAAGGCGACGCGCTGGACGCCGTGATCGCGGGCGTCGACCTGGTCGTCGACGGCACCGACAACTTCCCGACCCGCTTCGGCATCAATGCCGCCTGTCTGCGCCAGCGCAAGCCGCTGGTGTCGGGTGCGGCGATTCGATTCGAGGGCCAGGTGAGCGTTTACTTCCCGGGCCAGGGCGAGAGCCCGTGCTATCGCTGCCTGTACGATGACGCTGCCGGCAGCAACGAAACCTGCGCCCAGACCGGGGTCGTCGCGCCGCTGCTCGGGGTGATCGGCAGCGTGCAAGCGCTGGAAGCCCTGAAAGTCCTGATGGGCATCGGCACCCCGCTGCAGGGACGACTGCTGCTGTTCGACGGCCTGCACATGGAGTGGCACACGATGCGCTTCAAGCGGGATCCGAAGTGCCCCGTGTGCTCGAAAGCCCTCGCCTCCTGAGTCTCGTGCTGCCGGCAGCGCTCGAGGCGTCGCTGGTGGCACATGCGTTGGCAACCCCCGAGGTCGAAGTGTGTGGGCTGCTCGGCGGGGTCGGTCCGCGCGCGCTGACGCGCTATGCGATCGCCAATGTCGCGGATGAACCCGCCACGACCTTCTTCATGGAGCCCCGCGCGCAGTTGCGGGCGATGCAGGCGATGCGCCGGCGCGGCGAAGCGCTGCTCGGCATCTACCACTCCCACCCGGCAGGGCCGGCGCTGCCGTCGGCGCGCGATGTCGAATTCGCGGCCTATCCGGGTGTGGCGTATCTGATCGTGTCGCTGCTGGACCGGCAGGCGCCGGCGCTGGGGTGTTTCATCTTCGAAGGCGCCGCATTCGCGCCGCTCGCCGTCGAGCGGCCTTGACGCGGGGTACGAGCGCCCCCTCAGGCGGTGGCGGTCGCCTGTGTTTCGTGGAGCGCGCGCTCGAGGCACGCAGTCGCGTTGTCGGCGCACTGTCCGCAGCAGGTCGACACCGCGAGGGTTTCCTGCAGGCAGTTCAGTGAGCAGGCGCCTTCCTCGACGGCGCGTTGGATATCCCGGTCAGTCACGGCGTTGCAGATGCAGATGTACATGGTGCTTTCTCCGTCCTGTTGGGAATGCTAGGACAAATGAGAACCATTATCAACTTATGGTGCTACCCGGATTGTGAGAACGGGGTCACAGCGTGCGGCGTCCGGCTGCGACGTCAGGCGCTCGCGCCGCGCGACGGCGCGCGCAGGCGTGGCGACCTCGGCGGTGCCACCGCCGCGCGCCTGCCGGCTTATGACGATTTGGCGACCTTCCCCTGCAGATAGGTCGCGATGCCGAGGGTGGCGATCAGCGACTGCTGGGTTTCGATCCAGTCGACGTGTTCTTCCTCGCTCGCCAGGATGCGCTCGAGCAGGTCGCGCGTGACGTAATCGGCAAGCTTCTCGCAGTGGGCGATGGCTTCGCGCAGCAGCGGAATCGCATCGTGCTCGAGCGCCAGATCCGCCTCGAAAATTTCCTCGGTGGTCTGCCCGATGCGCAGCGCGCCGAGGTTCTGCAGGTTCGGCAGGCCCTCGAGGAACAGGATGCGTTCGATGAGCCAGTCGGCATGCTTCATTTCATCGATCGACTCATGGTATTCGTGCTCGTTCAGCGCATGGAAGCCCCAGTTCTTGAAGATGCGCGCGTGCAGGAAGTACTGGTTGACGGCCGTGAGCTCGCCCTTCAGGACCTTGTTGAGATAGTCGATAACGCTGACGTCGCCTTTCATCGGGGTTTCCTCGCTGTGGGCACGGCGCCGGTGAGCCGGCGCGCGGACGGGTATGGGCAATCGGTTGGCAATAGTGTGCCATGGGCGCACGACTGCCGGTACGTCGGCGCTACACTTTCAGACTACGCGGACGGCCGACAGCGGCCGTCGGCAAAGGAAGTACTTCATGAGCATCATCTCGATCGTGGTCCTCGCCGTGGTTGGCATCGTCTTGCTGTATGGCGTGACGGTCTACAACGGGCTGGTGAACCTGAAGCACAACGTTGCCAAGGCCTGGTCGAACATCGACGTGCTGCTGAAGCAGCGTCACGACGAACTGCCGAAGCTCGTCGAAGTCTGCCGTCAGTACATGGGCTTCGAGAAGGACACGCTGGAACGGGTGATTGCGGCCCGCTCGGCCGTGTTCGCCGCCCGCGATTCCGGCGACGTCGCGCGGCTCGGGCCGGCCGAGGGCGCACTCCGGCAGGGGCTCGGCAACCTGTTCGCGCTCGCAGAAAGCTATCCCGAACTCGAGGCGGACGAGCAGTTCCGGCATCTGCGCGACCGCATCACGGCTCTGGAGAATGCAATCGCCGATCGACGCGAGCTCTACAACGATTCCGTGAACCTCAACAATGTGCGCATCGAGCAGTTTCCGGATGTCGTCGTCGCGCGCCTGTTCGCGTTCGGTGCACATGCGCTGCTGAGCTTCTCGGCGAACGAGACCCAGGACGTCGACCTGCGTTCGCTGTTCACCTGATCGCCCGCCGATGCTCGAGGCGCTCGCGCGCGAAATCGCCTACGCGTCCGCCGGCCACTACTGGACCGCGGTCGTCACCGGCACCGTGGCTGCGTTGGCCGCCATCGGCATGGGGTTTCGCTTCCTGGCCCACAAACGGCTGATCGAAGACATGCCGACGGCGCGTCTGCGCGCCGCCGCGCAAGGCTATGTCGAACTGAGTGGGCAGGCACGACTGTTCGACGGCGAACAGATCGTCGCCCCGCTGACGGGTCGAGCGTGCTGCTGGTACCGCTTCAAGGTCGAGCGCCGCGATCGCGGCAGCGGCCGTCACGGCCGCGATCACAACCGCTGGCAACGGGTCGACGGCGGCGAGAGCACGGACCTGTTCATGCTCGACGACGGCACCGGCCGCTGTGCGGTTGATCCGGAAGGCGCGAGCATCACGCCGTCCATGCGCAATGTCTGGTACGGCAACAGCCATATCCCGCCGCGTCTGACAACGCGCAAGACCTGGCTCGGCGCCGCCGCCGCCAGTGCCTTCGGCGGCGGCTACCGCTACAGCGAGGAAGTGATTGTCATCGACTCCCCCCTCTACGCGCTCGGTTTTTTTCGCACGCACGGCGGCGCGTCGACCCCGATCGACACGACGCACGACGCCACTGCCCTGCTGAAGGAGTGGAAGGCCGATCGCGCGACGCTGCTGCAGCGCTACGACCGCAACCGGGACGGCGAAATCGACGCCACCGAGTGGGAGCACGCCCGCGCCGACGCCCACGCCGAGGTCGCGCAACTGCGGGCCAGCCGCTCGCATGCGCCCCCGGCGGTCGACATGCTGTCGCGGCCGCCGCACGGCAGTCAGCCCTACATCCTCGCCGCGCGCACCGAGGACGAAATCAAGGGCCGCCACCGGCTGCTCAGCGGGCTGTGCATGACCGCGGGCACCGCCCTCGGGCTGTGCATCGCGTGGTCCATCATCGCGCGCCTGCAGGGCCCCCTCTGACCGTCGGCTCCCCGGCCGCGCGTGCGGCCGGTGAATGCAGCGGCCAGCGTGTTAAATTCGCAGGCCGGTTCTCCGACACGGATACGCCCTGCATGAATGCACCGACCGAGCTGACCAGCGCGCTGGCGACCCTGCCGTCCTTCTCGACCATCGACCCGGCGACGCTCCCCGCCCGGATTGCCGCGATCGTCGCCGACAATGAGCGCGGCATCGAGCAGATGCTGGACGCGACGGGCCCCATGACCTGGGAGCGGCTGTGTGCGCGGCTCGACGACTACAACGATCGCCTCAACCGCGCATGGTCGCCCGTGCGCCACCTGCACAGCGTCGCCGACAACGACGCGCTGCGCGCTGCCTACAACGAGGCGCTGCCGGCGATCGTCCAATACGGCACTGCCCAGATGCAGAACGATCGCCTGTGTGCCGCGTATCGCATGCTGCTCGATGCGCCCGATTTCAGCAGCATGAGTCCCGCGCGCCAGCAGGTGATCAGGCACGCCGTGCGCGACTTTCGGCTCGGCGGCATCGAACTCGACAGCACGGCGCGCGCACGCTTCAGCGCCATCCAGCAGCGCCTGAACCAGCTGGGGACACGCTTCGAGGAGCATGTGCTCGACGCCACGCGCGCCTGGCACTGGCACACCGAGGACGCGGCGCGGCTCGCGGGGTTGCCGGAATCGCTGCTGCGTCTCGCTGCGCAGAACGCCGAACAGGCCGGCCGCAAAGGCTGGCTGCTGACACTCGATCTGCCGTGCTACGGGCCGGCAATGATGTACGCAGCAGATCGCCCGCTGCGCGAAGAGCTGTATCGCGCGTATGCGACGCGCGCTTCCGAGCAGGGTCCCGATGCCGGCAAATTCGACAACGGCGCGCTGATCAACGAAATGCTCGCGTTGCGTCACGAACTGGCGCAACTGGTCGGCTTCGCGAACTTCGCGGACTACTCGCTGGCGACGAAAATGGCGCCATCGGCCGCGGGCGTCATCGAGTTCCTGCGCGATCTCGCCGCGCGTTCACGGCCGCACGCGCAGCGCGAATTCGCCGATCTCCAGCACTATGCGCGCGAGAGGCTCGGCCTCGACACGCTCGAAGCCTGGGACGTCGCCTACGCATCCGAACGCCTGCGCCAGGAGGCCTATGCGGTCTCGCAGGAGGCGCTGCGGCCGTATTTCCCGGTCCCGCGCGTGATCGCGGGCCTGTTCGCGGTGGTCGGCCGCCTGTTCGGCATCGAAATCGCGAAAGTCGACGGTGTCGATACCTGGCACGCGGACGTCGAGGTGTTCCGGATCAATGATGCCGACGGCCGGCTGCGCGGCCTGTTCTATCTCGATCTGTTCGCGCGCGCGGGCAAACGCGGCGGCGCATGGATGGACGAGTGCATCGTGCGTCGACGCACGACCGCCGGTGTGCAGCATCCGGTGGCCTACCTGACCTGCAATTTCACGCCACCCGTCGCCGGTCGCCCGTCGCTGCTGACGCACGAGGAAGTCATCACGCTGTTCCACGAATTCGGTCACGGCCTGCATCACATGCTGACGCAGATCGACGAGGCGCCGGTCGCCGGCATCAACGGCGTGGCCTGGGACGCGGTCGAACTGCCGAGCCAGTTTCTCGAAAACTGGTGCTGGGAACGCGAGGCGCTCGATTTGCTGAGCGGCCATCATGAAACCGGCGCGCCGCTGCCGGACGACATGTTCGAGCGACTGCTCGCGGCCAAGGGTTTTCAGGCCGGCATGAAGATGTTGCGCCAGATCGAATTCGCGCTGTTCGATTTCCGGCTGCACGTCGAGTACCAGCCTGCGCTCGACGTGCAGCGGGTGATCGAAGAAGTCCGGCGCGAAGTTGCGGTGTTCAGCCCGCCCGCATGGAATCGCTTCCAGCACAGCTTCAGCCACATTTTCGGCGGCGGCTATGCCGCCGGCTACTACAGTTACAAGTGGGCCGAAGTGCTCGCCGCAGATGCCTACGCGCGTTTCGAAGAGGAAGGCGTGTTCAACCGCAAGGTCGGTGCGGACTTCATGACAGCGATCCTGGAGGCCGGTGGCGCGGTGGACGCGATGGCGCTTTTCCGGCGCTTTCGCGGCCGGGATCCACAACCGGAAGCCTTGCTGCGCCGTTCTGGACTCCTGTCCTGAATCAGTTTACAAAGCCGACCATGCTGCGCATCGCCTGCCTGACCCTGCTCGTCTGTCACTCGCTGTGCGCGCTTGCGGCCGAACCCGCATTCGTCATCGACAAGCTGCTCGTCGGGGTCCACAAAGACGCCGATCTGAACAGCGCCATCGTCAAGGTGCTGCCGACGGGCACCGAGCTGAGTGTGATCTCGCGCAAGGGCGAACTGGCCCAGATCAAGGATCCGGAAGGCGTGACGGGTTGGGTCGACGCGGCATACCTGATGAAGGAGCCGCCGGCCGCCATCCAGCTCGCCCAGATCAAGCAGGAGAAGCTGTCGCTGACGGAACGCCTGCGCAAACTCGAGACCGCCACCAAGAGCGGCAAGACGGGTGCCGAGGATCTCGCGAAGGTCGATGCACTGACGAACGAGAACACCGATCTGAAAAGCCAGCTGTCGGCGCAGAAGCTGAAGAGCGGTGAACTCGAAAGCCAGCTGAAAACCCTGCGCAAGACGGTCGGCGGTGGCGGCGGCGGTTCGGTGGCCGGCGAACTTCAGGCCGCGAATCTCGAACTGAAGACCGAACTGGAGAGCGCACAGTCGCGCATGGCCGAACTCGAAGCGCAGCTGGCGTCGTCGTCCGCGGTCGGACAGCTGACGTCGGCGGCGCGCTTCAGTTCGCCGCTGACCCTGTTCGTGTTGCTGGTGCTGCTCGTGGCGTCGTTCGCCGGCGGCGCCTACCTGATGGACTACCTCGCGCGGCGGCGTCACGGCGGCTTCCGGATTTGAGGCGGGCATGACCGACATCGCGACCTGGAACGTCAATTCGATCAAGGCGCGGCTCGAACACGTCGTGCAGTGGTGCACGGACAGCGCGCCTGATGTGCTCGCGCTGCAGGAAACGAAGACCGTCGACACGGCGTTTCCGCGCGAGGCGCTCGCGCCACTCGGTTACCACCTGAGCATCTCGGGCCAACCCAGCTACAACGGCATGGCGGTCCTGAGCCGTGAAGTGCCGCGGGATATCGTCACCGCGCTGCCCGATTTCGTCGACGAGCAGCGCCGCGTGCTGGGCCTTGCCTTCGAACGCTATTTCCTGCTGAACCTCTACGTGCCGAACGGATCGGCGGTCGGCACCGACAAATATGCCTACAAGCTGGCCTGGCTGGACGCGCTGCTGGCCTGGCTCCCGCGCCTGCTCGAACAGCACCCGCGGCTGCTGATCGTCGGCGATTTCAACATCGCGCCCGACGATCGCGATGTGCACGATCCGGACGCCTGGCGCGATCAAGTGTTGTGTAGCGAGCCCGAACGCGCGCGGATCCAGCAACTGTGCGCGCTCGGCTTTCGCGACCTGTTCCGCGACTTCCAGGCCGACGGCGGCCATTACACGTGGTGGGACTACCGCGCCGGCGGCTTTCGTCGCAACCACGGTCTGCGCATCGATCTCGCCTTCGGCAGCGCGGCCCTGGCCCCGCACTGCCGGGGCGTGACTATCGACCGCGCCCCGCGCAAATGGGAAAAGCCCTCCGATCACACGCCCGTGATCACCCGCCTCGAGTGGCCGGACGCGCCCTGAGCGCGAGATCCGGCGCCACTGCATCGATATCGTCCATGCCATCGGTTTGGCGGCGCGCGACTCACGTGATTTAACGATCGAACGCTTTCCGGGCCGCCTGAACTTCGCCAGAATCCTCTGCAACAGAGTGCGGTGAAAGTGTCATGAGCCAAGACGACTACGAGTTTCCCTTCGACTACTGGGCCACGCTCGCGGCCGACGATCCCGTCTCCTTCGAGGAAGCCCGCCGGTTGATGGTCGAGAGCCTGATCGAATCGGCACCGCCGCAGGTCCAGCCGCGGCTGCGCGGCCTGCAGTGGCAGGTCGACCAGGTCCGGTCGCTGACGCCGAGCCCGATGGGCGCGTGCGTGAAGATCTCGAACATGATGTGGCAGAAGGTCCTCGGACCCGACGGCCTGGTCGAACACCTGGAGCACCTCGGCAACGGCGAGAGTACGCCGCGCGAGGCGCCGAGATCGGCGACCATCCTGCCGCTGCAGCGGCCAGACTGAGCAAGCTGCTTGAATTCGCGGGGCATGGCTTCTAGAATCGCCGACCCTTGCCCTCGAGCACCCCGGTACGCGCCATGAAAGCCGATATCCATCCCGCCTATCACGAAATCACGGTGACCTGCAGCTGCGGGAACACCTTCCAGACCCGCTCGACGCTCAAGAGCGAGGCGGTGGCCGTCGACGTCTGCTCGTCCTGCCACCCGTTCTTCACGGGCAAGCAGAAACTGGTCGACACCGCCGGTCGCGTCGACAAGTTCCGTCGCAAGTACGGCGGCTGAGGTCGCGCGCGGCACCCGCCGCGTTGCACCTGTCCTGCCCGCCGCTCGCCCCCGGTGTTCGACCGGGGCGGTCAATGCCAACGCCTTCCGCAATCCCGGTCGGTCACGGGCGGCCACACGCGTGAACCTCTCCCGTTGCGCGGCCAGGCTGCCGGCCGCTGCGCCCGAGGCGCGCGGCATGCAGGCCGCACCCCCCGATTTCCGCGCGCGCAGGCTCGCCTGCCGGCACTGACTGCGACTTCCGTCGACTCGCAGACCCGTCCTCGGGGCCGGGACGCCCCGGATCCGCTCGAATCTCGTCTCAAAATCGTCGACTGGTCGTCAAACTGGTGCAGCCGCACCGGAACTCGACGCGAAACACCGTGTCTATCCCCATGCGTTTGAAAGAGCGTCTCCGCCATCCCTCCCAGGTGGAGTTGGTCGGCGCATTTCCCCAATGCGCCGGGCGAAGTGGCCCCGGTACTCTCATAACCCCCCTACTTGCTCGCCGGGGCCCTTTTTATTCCCGAACACCTCCCGCCCGTCTGGGCGGGAGGTGTCATTCTTCCGCCAGCGGCGCACTGAACCATTCGTCCAGCAACGCGCGTAATTCGGGCACTCCGGTCTTGTTGGCGGCCGAGAACAGCCGGGCCGACGATGCGTCGCCGCCGAGCGCCGCAATCGCCTTGCCGGCGGCGCGCACGGCGGCCATCGAAGCCTGGCGGCCGAGCTTGTCGGCCTTGTTCAGCAGCACCACGAGCGGCACGTTGGCCGCGAGCGTCCAGCCAATCAGATTCAGTTCTTCGGGCTTGAGGTCATGCCGCGAATCGACGATCAGCACGAGCCCCGACAGCGAGACGCGCTCCTCGAGATACACGGGGATGGTTTCGTTCCAATGGGCCCGCGTGGCCTTGTCGACGACCGCGTAGCCAAAGCCGGGGAGGTCCATCAGGCGCCGCTCGGGGCCGACTTCGAACAGCACGAAATGCTGGGTACGGCCCGGCGTGCGGCTGGTCCGCGCCAGGCCCTGCTGGTCGCACAGCGCGTTGATCACGCTCGACTTGCCGACGTTCGAGCGGCCCACGAATGCGATCTCGCGACCCTCGTCGGGCGGCAAATCGCGCAGTTGTTGAACGCTCAGCATGAAGCTGGCGCGACGGAAATACTCGAGTTCGGCGGCGGCTCGGATCACGGTGGTCTCGATGGCTGGAAGGGAGGGGGAACGGTGCTCGGTGCGCCGATATTCGATGCTATAGTACACGCCGCTCGCCGGCGACCCTGTTCTATACACATGGCCGCGCCGAACGCCGGCCGTCATCTTTGGGAGTTATGAACGCGATGTTTCGTACGACGATTCGCACGCTGATGGTTCTGTCTGTGGCCCTGATGGTGGCCGGCCCGGGCCACGCACAGGATGCCAAAACCAAGGCCGCCGCGTGCGGCGCCTGCCACGGGCCGGACGGCAACAGCGTCAATCCCGAATGGCCGAATCTCGCCGGGCAACACCCGGGCTATCTCGTGGCCCAGCTGCAGGCCTTCAAGAGCAATGTGCGCAAGAACGCCAACATGAACGCGATGGCCGCGCCGTTGAGCGATCAGGACATGGTCGATGTCGCCGGCTACTTCGCGAGCCAGGCGCTCAAGGTCCCGTCGGTCGACGCCACGGCCACGGTCGACGCCACGGCCACGGTCGACGGCGCGAAGCTCTACCGCGGCGGCAACGCTGCCACCGGCGTGCCGGCCTGCATGGCCTGCCACGGCCCGAACGGTGCCGGCAACGCGGCCGCCAATTACCCGGCGCTGCGCGGCCAGCACGCGAAGTACACCTCGATCCAGCTGACCGCCTACAAGAATGGCGAGCGTGTGACGGATCAGAAGGAAATCATGCGCAGCATCGCCAGCCGGATGACGGCCGCCGAAATCGAAGCGGTGTCGCAGTTCATCCAGGGCCTGTACTGAGCTGCCTGCCACACCGGCCCAGCGCCGGTGTGGAACCAAGCTGAAATCGCCGGTCTATACGGCCGGATGCAACCATCACGCAGGTGCCCCCGATGCGACGTTTTCTCCCCGCGCTCTTCGCTGCCGTCCTGATCGCCCTTGTCGGCATGCCGGCCTTTGCTGCCGACACCTACCAGGAAGGCAAGCACTACGAGGTCATCTCGCCACCCGTCCCGACCGCCAGCACCGACAAAATCGAAGTCGTGGAGCTGTTCTGGTACGGCTGCGGGCACTGCTTCAGCTTTGAACCCCTCGTGCACGACTGGCTGAAGACCAAGCCTGCCGACGTCGAATTCCGGCAGATCCCGGCCGTGTTCGCCCCGAACTGGGTGCCTCACGCCCGCGCCTTTTATGCCGCGGCTGCGCTGGGCGTCTCCGACAAGCTGCATCGGCCGCTGTTCGACGCCATCCACGTCGACGAGCGCAAGCTGTTCACCGAAGAGAGCCTGGTCAAATTCGCGGACGAGGTCGGCATCCCGAAGGCAGAATTCGCCGACGCGTACGCGAGTTTCGCGATTGACGGCAAGATCAAGCAGGCCATGCTCGCGACGCGCGACTACGGCATCAACGGGGTGCCCTCTGTCATCGTCAACGGCAAATATCGTGTCACCGCGACCCTCGCCGGCGGCCAGAAGGACATGCTAAAGGTGGTCAACTTCCTGGTCGATAAGGAGAGAGCTCGCTAGTTTCGTCGGCCAGCCCCGTGGCTGGCCCTGCCGCGCACCGCACCGCGGGGCGGCCAATGCGAGTGACTGCCGCCATCATGCGGCGCTCCCTTCAGCATTGGAAAGCGGACGAATGCCGAGTTTGAAGACACCGCAGGCCGAAAATCTCGACAGCACCACGCGTGTCGTCAGTCAGAGCACGGCGCGCATGCAGCGCGCGGTGCTCAAGCTCGCGTTCTCGTTCTATGGCCACAGCCCGGACCTCGACGAGCGCCTGAAGCGCCTCGGCAACCTGATCAAGGCCGGCCGCAAGGACGGTGTCGTCCAGTCGCTGATCGACGAAGTGGTCGATTTGATCGTCGCCCGCGAAAGCAGCGGTGGCGGTCACGAGGCGAGCGCAAAGCTGCTGGCCGATCTGATCGGCAAACTGAGCCTCGAAGGCGAACTGGCAGACGAGGCGCGCGCGATGCAGCGCCGCCTGCAGGGCAGCCGCTCCAAAGACGAATTCGATCGTCAGGTCAACGATGTCGTCGGCCTGTTCAACACCCTGACCCGCCGCGGCGCTGCCCAGACCGACAGCGACGGCGAGCCGCGCGAGAGTGCGCTGTTCGACAACTTCCTGACCGAACTGCAGGTACCGCCCGAGCTCGACGAAGCGATGGAAGTCGTTAAGCAGCGGATCCGCCGCCAACGCAGCCAGTCGATGATGCTCGACTGCGCCCGCGACGTCGCCCGCATGCTCAGCGAGCGCCTGCGCGAAGTGCCGCACACGCCGGCCGAACCCGACAGCATCGCCGCCGCGATTGCGCTGGCGCGATCCCAGCTGCAGGCGATGGTCGAACAGCTGGTGCTGCCGGCGCCGATTGCGAAGGAAACCGGCCGTATCAAGGCCCAGCTCGATACCGCGAAGACCGAGCGCGACATCAACACTGCCGTGAATTCGATCCTCGACCTGCTGACGCAGGCCCGTGGTCGCTCGCAGCAGGAAGTCAACGAACTCGCGGCGTTCCTCAAGGCGGTCACGCGCAGGCTCGAAGACTTCAAGAGCCAGGTGGCGAAAAGCAACGCCATTCACGACGAATCGATCAGCAGCACGACGATCTTCCAGCGCATGATGTCCAATCAGGTCGCTGACATGCGTGGCTGGGTCGACGAGGAAACCGACATCACCAACCTGAAGCTGGTCATGATCAATCAGCTCGAAAGCCTCGAGGCAAGCGTGCAGACCTTCGTCAACAGCGAACAGTCGCGCCAGACCGACGCCCGCTCCCAGTTCGAGATGATGCTGAGCCGGCTCAACGAACTGGAGACGGAAACCCAGCGACTGCGGACAGATCTCGACGAGCAGCACACGCTGAGCCTGCTCGATCCGCTGACCGCGGTGTTCAACCGCATGGGCTACAACGAAGGCATGGGCCGCGAATTCGCGCGCTGGAAGCGTTACGGCGGCGACCTTTCGCTGCTGATCTTCGATCTGGATCTCTTCAAGTCCATCAATGACAGCTACGGCCACGCTGCCGGTGACAAGGTGCTGGCCTCGGTCGCTGCGCTGCTGCGCAAGCAGATCCGGCACTGTGACATCCTGTGCCGGCTCGGTGGTGAGGAATTCGCGATCATCCTGCCGGAGACCGACGTGCGCGGTGCGGCGATCGTTGGCGAGAAACTCAGGGCCAGCATTTCCGGCAGCCAGTTCCGCTTCAAGGAACAGCCGGTGCCGGTGACGGTGTCGATCGGTGCCGCACAGTTCCGCGACCCCGACACCCAGGACGACGTGTTCGAACGCGCCGATCGCGCGCTCTATCTCGCCAAGAAGCGCGGCCGCAATCTGTGCTGCACCGAACTCGAACTCGATGACATGCCGGAAAGCTCGGCGATGACGGTCGAGCCGCAGGTCGTGGACGCAACGCCCGACGTTCGCTGAACCACCCCGCCCACGGCGACGCCGATCAGCGTTCGCCGCCCGCCAGGCTCGCGATGAAGTCGCCGAGCAGACCGGCCGACGCCCGCTCCAGATCGACGAATTTGAGCCCCAGCAGCATGTGATCGCCCTCGAAAGGCACGCAGTACTTCGCGACGCAAAACGCCGTGAAGCCGCGCACCGTGCCGGCGACCGGCATCGCGATCGACACTTCGAGACGCCGTTGCCGCGTCAGCCGCGCGGCCGCACCCGCCGGCTGAACCAGCAGCGCGTAGCGCGCGTCGCAGACGATCTGGGCCGCTTCGAGCGACACATTGCGCAGCATGCAGCGAAAGGTCAGCGTGTCGGACAGGCGCACGAGCGCGTTGCAGGTGACGTCGACGCGCGGGAACGCCCGCCGCTCGACAACTGCCAGCGCGGCCGCGGGCTCTATGGAGGCATTGGACATGATCGGGCTTCTTGTTCTGGGTTAGGCCCCCCCTGGGCCCACGAAGCCGACGCGCGGCTTCCACTGTGCCGGCGTGGAATCCCCTCCTCAGCCCTGACACGCCTGCATTATGCGAAGGGCGTCAGGCGTGGCACCAGAGCGGGACGAGCGGTTTTGACATTGTTTAACCGGGCGGCTGGGCAGACCCGCGCCCGCTTGTTAACGTCGTCCCATGTGCACGAACTACCGCATTCCCGACGCCGCCAGTTTCCCGGTGTTCTTCGACTGTTTCGAACCCGGTTTCGAGTATCCCGACGAGGCCTGGCCGCTGTATGCGGCGCCGATCCTGGTGCGCGACGCCGGAGAATCTGCGCGCCCGCTGCCGCGCCGCGCAAGCTTCGGCCTGCTGCCGCCGTGGGCCAGGGATCCGAAATTCGCGCGCAAGACCTACAACGCTTTGGGAGCGTGGCTAACAGTTAACTGATGTAAGGCTTTGCTTTGCTGGAACATTCTCTTCCTATCAACTTTTTGCTGCCAAGGCCGCTGGCAGGCGTCGATGGCCTGCTCATGGCCGGGCCAAGATGTGCCACCGTCGGTTATGTGCCAGGAGCGGACCGTCAGGTCGTGAAAATGTGGAAAATAGATTCGTCCCCTTTTTCTTAGCTACCTGCGTATAGATTTGCCTGGACTGCACGCCGATTTGCTCAATCAGGTGCCAGGGGAAACTCTGCTCAAGCAGAAACTCGGCTTGCTTAGGCTCTTTACAGCTGCTCCAACTCTGAGCTGCTACGGCATCCCAGTTGATTTCATGCAACCGTGCCAGATCCGCGCGGTCCTCAAAGTAGTTGGACCCCGCATCGGATAGCGTGAATGCCCAGCGCCTGGCCTGGGCATTTGCCCACTGCACTGTCGCGTGCAGGTCGGCTTCCAAATGCACAATCGGCCCTTCGCCGCCCTTGTAGGTTAGATCCTGATGTTGCCTATAGATCAGGTACAACATCACCGAACGGGGGCAGAAGGGATTCTGGCCTCTGTGAAGAGGGCAGCATCCGTGCTCAGTAGAAAGTTATGACGCTGACTTGTGATTCACCACACTAGCGTTTCGTCGTCCAGAGCGGATCGTTTGCCATTAGCGCTGCCCCCCACTCCGCGAATGCGCGGACCCGCGCAGACAAATGTCGTGTCGGGGGATACACGAGGTTGATCGGCATGCCATCCATCTCCCAGTCAGGTAGGACCTCAACTAGAGTCTCCGACTGAAAATGGGGGCTCGCCTCCGCGCGTGGAACCGAAACGATGCCAAGGCCTGCCAACCCGGCCGCGATGTATGCGCCGCCACTATTGAACTGCATTGCCGGCATCTGTTCGATCCTGAAGCTGTCGTCGCCTCGCCGCAGTATCGGGATCATTTGCTTGCCTGATCCGGGAAATGTGAAGCCGAGATACCGCTGATGGAGCAAGTCGTCGGGCTTGAGAATGCGCGCGGCGTTCATCAGGTACACAGGCGAAGCGCAGAGGCAGAAGCGCATCAGCCCCACAGGGCGGCACACCAGGTCCTGATCCGCGACCGGGCCACCCCGGAAAGCACAGTCGATGCTTTCTTGGACTAGATCGACCACTCGTTCGCTGCACCCGATATCTAGCTGAATCTGCGGATGTTGTGCTGTGAATTCCGGTAGTAATGGAATCACAAGGCAAGTCGCGACGGCAGAAGGCATCTCAACCCTTACCCTGCCACGTGCCACGCTGCGGCTCTGTGCAACCGAGGCCTCCAGCTCATCGAGATCATCAAGCACCGCACGTGCACGCTCGTAGTAGGCGGCGCCGTCGGTCGTCGGCGTGACTCGTCGCGTGGTCCTGTGCAGCAGCTTCACGCCCAGCAGCGATTCCAGACCCTGAATCTGGCCGGAGATGGTGGTCTTCGCTACGTTCAACGCCTCCGCTGCCCGGGTAAAGCTTCCCACCTCCACGATCCGGCAGAAGGCACGCATTGCTTCCAATCGATCGAAGGCCATGATTATCCTGTTTTCCGCACAGTGAAAACGATGGAGGCTAGTTTATCCATGAATCTTCGACCAATAAAGTTCACTCCAGAGCCGAAAACCTTCGGCCAATCTGGAGAAATCAATTATGAGTTCCAAGCGCCTCAACTACTACCAGGCCGCCCCGCAAGCCATGAAGGCCATGCTCGGCCTCGAGAAGGCCGCCGCCGAATCGGTGCTGCCGCGTTCCCTGCGTGAACTGGTGCGGATTCGCGCTTCGCAGATCAACGGATGCGCCTACTGCGTCGACATGCACGCCACCGATGCGGCCAAGGAAGGCGAAAGCCTCCGCCGCCTGATGGCAGTGAGTACCTGGAAGGAAACGCCGTTCTTCGACGAGCGCGAACGCACCGCCCTGCTGTGGACCGAGACGCTGACCCTGGTCGCCACTCGCCATGCGCCGGATGAGATCTACGAGCAAGTGGTCGCTGTTTTCACCACACAGGAACTGGCCGAACTGACCTTCGTCATCGCCGCGATCAACGCCTGGAACCGCTTCGGCGTCGGCTTTGCGATGCAGCCGGAGTAAGTGCCATGAACCTGCTCGTCAAGACCATCGGAATTGCCTTCATGGCGTTGCTAAGTACCGCCGCCCAGGCCCACGGGAGCGGCGGTGCCGGAGAAGAAGTCGTCACACCAGTCGCGCAGACCACACTGCCGCCCCAGCTATACAGGACGGCCACCGCGCTTCGCGTGGACTTCGCCCCTGGCGCAACCTCGACGCCCCATCGCCACCCCGGACACGTCTTCGTGGTGGTGCTGAGTGGTGAAGTGGAATCTGCCCTCGACGGCCGGGCCCCGCAGCGCTTCAAGGCAGGCGACGCGTGGTACGAAAGCCCCATGCAGTTGCACCGCATCACCGGCAATGCCAGCGCTTCGGAGCCAGCTTCATTGGTGGCCTGGCTGCTGTCCGATGGCAAAGAGGCGCTCGTCCAGCCTGTCAAGTTGAAACCCTAGTTCGCCCTGTGGCGGCAACGCGGCGTACCGTAAGCGGTGTCGCCAATGAGGCGTTCCGGTTTGATGTCGAACTGCGCTTCAACGCGCTCGATCATTATCTTGGTGCTCTCGACTTCTGCGCTTCGATGAGCAGGCGTGGGTTCCACATCCACGATTACGCCATGCTCGGTATCGATCAGGTAGTTCGTGGAGTAGGCGAAGAACGCTGGGCCGCCTGGAGCGGCCGTCCAGCGGGCTTGAGGATCCGTCAACGATAGGCGTTTCGGTAGCGTTTCGGCCAGGGCCTCCTCATCAAGTGCCTCAAGGTATTCACGCACAGCGCGGGTGCTGAGCGACGGATCACTCCAGTTGACCTCCTCATCACCCGACACGCCACGCTGTCTGCTCGCATCCGCTTTGATGATGCTGGCGTCCACGGCAAATCCCTCGCCCTTGACCAAGCCTGCGTCCATGCAGCGACGCAGCACTTTATTGAACAACCAGCGAACCAGATCGCCATCGAGGAAACGACCGTGTCAATTTTTTTGGAAAACGTCGAGTGATTGGGCACTTCATCTTCAAGGCTCAATCGGCGGAACCAGCGATAGGCCAGGTTCAAATGAGCCTCAGTTTAAGGCTTGGAGGTGTCTACGAAACTAGGGGCGATTCACAATGCTGCGCAGAAGGTGATTGGCTGGGATGTGATCGTCAAGGTTGAACGAGTAAAACAGTCGCTCCTGCCCACTCGATAACTGTCCCATCATGCTGGTGATCCCCCTCCGGCCAATGAAGAGATTTTGCCGCAGGTCAGACAGAGGAGCTGCTTTTTCAACCGAATCGGCCGATTGCTGCCTGTCGTGGACGACCGTTTAACTTCAAAGCCTGACTGGATTGCAAACTGCTGACACGCGTAGATTCTGTTTTCGACTCGTTTAATGCCGTCGATGCCAGGCCATAAACAGAGAGGAAACAACCGCTCGAAAATTCGAGCCATAGACTCTAGAGCCAGTGGGTAGTCGGAGTCATATTCCTGCAACCATCAAATCCAGATTCTGCACCGCCGCTCCAGCGGCCCCCTTCCCAAGATTGTCAAACACCGCAGCCAACAAAACCTGCCCCGTCTCATCATTTTCACAGACCACCAATCGCAAACTATCAGTCCCGTTAAGCGCCTGAGGATCAAGGCACGTCAACCCTTTAGCCTCCTGCATCGACATCACCTGTACATGGTCCGCATCGACGTAGTGCTGCATAAGACACGCATGCAACCGCAGCGCATCCACGCCCGGCGCCAACAAGCGAAGTTGCAACGGTATGGTCAGCACCATCCCCTGCCGAAAACCCCCATAAGCCGGCACAAACATC
>LNEL01000053.1 GCA_001464935.1 Gammaproteobacteria bacterium Ga0077536 | reverse complement strand
AGCCGGTGCGGCGGCAGGTGATGCCACGCGCGGCGGCCCTTGAGCACTTCAAGGGCATCGGCGAGCACTACAAGGCCGAAATCATCGAGTCGATCCCCGGCAACGAGGAAATCTCGCTGTATTCGCAGGGCGAGTTCACCGATCTCTGCCGCGGCCCGCACGTGCCGGACACCGGCAAGCTGCGCGCATTCAAGCTGATGAAGATCGCCGGCGCCTACTGGCGCGGCGACTCGCGCAACGAAATGCTGCAGCGGATTTACGGCACCGCCTGGGCCGATGGCAAGGCGCTCGCCGAATACCTGCACCGCCTCGAAGAAGCGGAAAAGCGCGACCATCGACGCATCGGCCGCCAGCTCGACCTGTTCCATTTCCAGGACGAAGCACCCGGCATGGCGTTCTGGCACCCGAAGGGCTGGGTGATCTGGCAGCAGATCGAACACTACATGCGCGGCGTGCTGACCCGGCACGGCTACGCGGAGGTGCGCTGCCCGTCGATCCTCGACGCCAGCCTGTGGCGGAAGTCCGGCCACTGGGAAAATTTCCACGAGAACATGTTCACGACCGAGTCGGAGGCCCGCGAATACGCGGTCAAGCCGATGAACTGTCCCGGTCATGTCCAGATCTTCAACCAGGGCATCCGCAGCTACCGCGAACTGCCGTTGCGCCTCGCCGAGTTCGGGTCCTGCCATCGCAACGAACCGTCCGGGTCCCTGCACGGGCTGATGCGCGTACGGGCCTTCACCCAGGACGATGCCCACATCTTCTGCATGGAAGACCAGATCCAGGTCGAGGTCGCCGCGTTCATCGACCTGCTGCAACTCGTCTATCGGGATTTCGGCTTCGAGCAGATCCTGATCAAACTCTCGACCCGACCGGCCAAGCGCGTCGGCGCGGACGAGACCTGGGACAAGGCGGAAAAGGCCCTGCAGGACGCGCTGAACGGCAAGGGGCTCGAATTCCAGCTGCAGCCCGGCGAGGGCGCCTTTTACGGCCCGAAAATCGAATTTTCACTGCGCGACAGCCTGGCGCGGGTCTGGCAGTGCGGCACGATCCAGCTCGATTTCTCGATGCCGGACCGTCTCGGGGCCGAGTACGTCGCGGACGACAACAGTCGCCGCACCCCCGTGATGCTGCATCGGGCCATCCTCGGTTCGCTGGAGCGCTTCATCGGCATCCTCATCGAGCATTTCGGCGGCTACATGCCGGCCTGGCTCGCGCCGGTGCAGGCGGTGACGATGAGCATCTCCGAGCGCCAGGCCCCCTACGCGGGCGAGCTTGCGGAAATCCTGAAAAATCAAGGATTCCGCACTGAATCAGACTTGAGAAACGAGAAAATCGGTCTTAAGATCCGGGAGCACACCTTGCAGCGCGTTCCGTACCTCCTCGTCGTGGGGGATCGGGAAGTCGAAAACCGTACCGTAGCCGTGCGAACTCGTCGGGGACAGGACCTGGGGGTCATGTCGATCGAGGATTTCGGCCATTTGCTGCGGGAACAGGTGCAAGCGCGGCTTAATGACACGATGGAGGACTGACCGATCGCTGCCGAAAAAAAGAACCGCATCAACGACGAAATCACGGCGTTACAAGTACGCCTGATCGCCGCTGACGGTGAGAATGTCGGGGTGGTGCCCTTGGCCGAAGCCAAGCGGCAGGCACTTGAGAACGCACTGGATCTCGTCGAAATCGTGCCGAATGCCGACCCGCCGGTCGTGCGCGTCATGGACGTCGGCAAGTTTCTGTTCGAACAGAACAAGAAACGGCACGCTGCGAAGCGCAAGCAGAAGCAGGTGCAGATCAAGGAAATCAAGCTGCGGCCCGGGACGGACGACGGCGACTACGACATCAAGATGCGCAACATCAAGCGCTTCCTGGAAGAGGGCGACAAGGTCAAGATCACCTTGCGTTTTCGCGGTCGCGAAATGGCGCATCAGGAACTGGGTGCAAAAATGCTTGACCGGGTCGAGGCGGACCTCGACGGGCTGGCGGTGATCGAACAATACGCGCGAATGGAAGGACGCCAGATGGTCATGCTGGTCGGCCCCAAGCGTCACTGAACACGTTAAGGACAGGTAGACATGCCTAAACTGAAGAGCAACCGTGGCGCCGCCAAGCGCTTTGCGAAAACGGCCAACGGGTTCAAGCGGCGCCAGTCGTTCAAGAACCACATCCTGACCAAGAAGAGCCAGAAGCGTAAGCGTCAGCTGCGCGGCACCACCATGGTGGCGGCCGTCGATCAGTACAGCGTCGAGCGGATGCTCCCGTCGCTTTGATTATCTAACGCGAGATTGAAATCCCATGGCACGAGTTAAACGCGGAACGATCGCCCACGCGCGGCACAAGAAGGTGCTCAAGCGGGCGAAAGGCTATTACGGCCGCCGTAAGAATGTTTTCCGGGTTGCGACGCAGGCGGTCACCAAGGCCGGCCAGTACGCCTATCGCGATCGCAAGCAGAAGAAGCGTGAATTCCGTGCGCTGTGGGTCGTCCGCATCAACGCGGCGGCGCGCCTCAACGGCACCACCTATTCGCGCATGATCAACGGCCTGCTGAAGGCCTCGATCGAAGTCGACCGCAAGGTGCTGGCCGACCTCGCCGTGCACGAGCCGGCGGTGTTCACCGAGCTTGCCGAGCGCGCGAAAGCCGCTCTCGCCGCTGCCGCCTGAGTCTCAGCGCGGCCTGTCCATCCTGCCGGGCGCTCCGCCCGGCAGTGACCCTCAATCGAAGTTCCTGCGTGCACCCCGATGGGCTCCTCCGAGGATTTGTTACAACGCGGTCTTGAAGAGATTGCGCAGGCCGGCGACCTCGCCGAACTGGACGCGGTGCGTCTCAAATATCTCGGCAAGAAGGGCGCGGTCACCGAAGCCCTGAAGGGGCTCGGCAAGCTGCCGGAAGACGAACGCAAGCTGACGGCGCAGGGCCTGAACGTGGCGCGCGACGGCCTCAATGCGGCGCTCGCGAGCCGTCGCGTCGCGCTCGAAGAAGAAGCGCTGCAGGAGGCGCTGGACATCTCGGCCGTTGACGTCACGCTGCCCGGTCGCGGCCAGCGCAAGGGCGGACTGCACCCCGTGACGCTGGCGATGACGCGCATCGAACAGATCTTCGCCAGTGCCGGTTTCGAAGTCGCCGAAGGCCCCGAAATCGAAGACGATTATCACAACTTCGAAGCCCTGAACATTCCGAGCCATCACCCGGCGCGGGCGATGCACGACACCTTCTATTTTCCCGACGGGCGTTTGTTGCGCACGCATACCTCGCCAGTCCAGATTCGGGTGATGCAGGGCGCGAAGCCGCCGTTTCGCATCATCGCACCCGGTCGCGTCTATCGCTGCGATTACGATCAGACCCATTCGCCGATGTTTCATCAGGTCGAGGGCCTGCTGATCGACACGCACGTGACGATGGCGGATCTGAAAGGCGTCCTGCACGAGTTCCTGCGCCAGTTCTTCGAGCAGAGCGGACTGCAGGTGCGATTCCGCCCCTCTTATTTCCCGTTCACCGAGCCGTCGGCCGAGGTCGACATCAAGCTCGCGTCGGCGCACGGCGTGTCGGACTGGCTCGAGGTGCTGGGTTGCGGCATGGTGCATCCGAACGTGCTGGCCAACGTCGGCATCGACAGCGAGGTCTACCAGGGCTTCGCGTTCGGCCTTGGCGTCGAGCGCCTGGCAATGCTGCGTTACGGCGTCAACGATCTGCGTCTTTTCTACGACAACGATCTGCAGTTTCTCCGGCAGTTCGCCTGAACTGCCCGGCATGCTCCGTTAATCCGGTGGGCGAGCGATGAAGTACAGCGTCGAATGGTTGCGGGACTGGGTCGATGTGCCGTGGGACTCCGCGGCGCTCGCCGAGCGCCTCACGATGGCAGGCCTCGAAGTCGACGCCATCGAGCTCGTCGCCGAATCGTGCCCCGCCATCGTCGCCCGCATCGCGGCCGTGCGCGCCCACCCGCAGGCCGACAGCCTGCGACTGTGCACCGTCGATCTGGGGCCGCGCGGCGAACTCGAAGTCGTCTGTGGTGCGCCGAATGCGCGCGTCGGCCTGCTGGCGCCTTTCGTCCCCGTGGGTAGCGTGCTGCCCGATGGTCGCCGCATCGAGGCCGCGGACATTCGCGGCGTGCGCTCGATGGGCATGCTGTGCTCGGCGGCGGAGCTCGCGCTCGGTGATGACGCTGGCGGACTGCTCGAACTCGACGACACGGCGGTGCCCGGTGCCTCCCTGACGGACACGATGAAGCTCGACGACACGGTCGTCGAACTCGGCCTGACGCCCAATCGCGGCGACTGTCTGTCGCTGCTCGGTCTTGCCCGCGAAGTCGCGGCGTTGGCCGGGCGGCCGCCACCGGCGCCCTCGGTGCCCGCCGTCGCTGCGGCAGACACGATGCTGCCGGCAGTGACGCTGCACGTGCCGGAAGCATGCTCGCGCTATGCCGGACGCGTCATCCGGCAGGTCGATGTCTCGCGGCCCGCGCCGCTGTGGATGAGGGAACGCCTGCGTCGCTGCGGCGTGCGCTCGATCAGCGCGGTCGTCGACATCACGAACTATGTGATGCTCGAACTCGGGCAGCCGATGCACGCATTCGACCTGGCCGCCACGCAGGGTGACATCCATGTGCGCTGGGCCCGTGACGGCGAAGCGCTCGAGCTGCTCGACGGCACGACGCTGACGCTGCCGGCCGATGCGCTGGTGATTGCCAACGCGCAGGTCCCGCTGGCGCTGGCGGGCGTGATGGGCGGGCTCGCGTCCGGCGTCGGCGACGCCACCCGCGACATCCTGCTCGAGAGCGCCTGTTTCGAACCCATCGCCCTGTCGCGCACCGCACGCCGGCATGGGCTGCACACGGACGCCTCGCACCGCTTCGAGCGCGGCGTGGACCCGGACGGCCAGCGACGGGCAATCGAACGCGCAACCGCGCTGGTGCTGGCCTGCTGCGGCGGTGTCGCGGGGCCGGTCAACGATGTCATCGCCACCAACCACCGTCCGTCACGCGCAGCGATCGGTTTTCGCCCCCGCCGGGTGCCCGAGGTACTCGGCATCGATCCGGGACCGGCCGTCGTGCAGGGCTGCTTCGAACGGCTCGGCATGGCCGTCGCCGCGCACGGCGAGGACTGGCAGGTGCAGCCTCCGTCGTGGCGGACCGATCTGGGCCGCGAGATCGATCTCGTCGAGGAGGTCGCACGGCTGGTTGGTTACGCCGCGATTCCCGAAACGATGCCGCGTGGCGCGTTGAAGATCGGCGTCAGGGCGCCGGCGGTCAGCCTGGGGCGCGCGCGCGACACGCTCGTCGCCCACGGCTATTTCGAGGCAGTGACCTTCAGCTTCATTCCGGAGTCCGCGCACCAGGCGTTCAGCCCCGAGACGCCGACGATAGCGCTGTCGAACCCGATCGCCTCTGACATGAGCGTGATGCGCCCAAGCCTGCTGCCGGGCCTGCTGGCTGCCGCGCGCTTCAATCGCAATCGTCAGCAGCACGATGTCCGCCTGTTCGAGCATGGTCTGATTTTTGTCCGCCAAGACAATGAATTAATACAGAAAAACCAATTGGCAGGGGTGGTCGTCGGCCGTGTCGTACCGCCGCAGTGGAGCATGGCCGCCGCGGAAGCCGACTTCTTCGACCTGAAGCAGGAACTCGGCCTGCTGCTCGCAGCGCTGGGGTGCCGCGAGTTGCGCTTCGAGGCCGCCACCCATCCCGCCTTCCATCCGCGCCAGTATGCGCGCGTCATGCACGGCGATCGGTGCGTCGCAACGCTCGGGAGCCTGCATCCGAAAACTTTGCGAATCATGGACTTGCAGGGGAATGCGCTGGGCTTCGAGATCGCGTGGGACGCGCTGGGCGCGCCCGCGGTGCCGGCCTTCCAGCCGCTATCCCGGTTCCCGAGCGTGCGTCGCGATCTGGCGCTGATCGTCGCCGAATCCGTCGCCGCGCAGGCCGTGCTCGACTGCGTTTCAGGGGCCTGCGGCGAGGCGTTACGCGACCTTCAGTTGTTTGATGTGTATCGTGGGCAAGGCATTGATTCAGGCAAAAAAAGCCTTGCTCTGGGCTTGATTTTCCAATCCGCATCCAGCACTCTTACCGACACTGAGATAGACGTAATGGTCGCCGGTGTCGTCGAAGCGGTCGGGCGCGACCTCAATGGAGTGTTGAGGACCTAGAGATGGCGTTGACCAAGGCAGACATGGCAGAACGTCTCTTCGACGATCTCGGTTTGAACAAGCGCGAGGCCAAAGAACTGGTCGAAGCGTTCTTTGAAGAAATCCGCTCCTCCCTGGAGCAAGGGCAACAGGTGAAGCTGTCGGGTTTCGGCAATTTCGACCTGCGAAACAAGAACCAGCGTCCGGGCCGCAACCCGAAGACCGGCGAGGAGATCCCCATCTCCGCCCGCCGCGTCGTCACTTTCCGGCCGGGGCAGAAGCTCAAAGCGCGAGTAGAAGCGTATGCTGGAAGTATCGAACAATAATCTGCTGCCGGCGATTCCGGGCAAGCGCTACTTCACGATTGGCGAAGTCAGCGACCTCTGCGCCGTCAAGCCGCACGTCCTTCGCTACTGGGAACAGGAGTTCCCGCAACTCAAGCCAATCAAGCGACGTGGCAACCGCCGGTACTACCAGCGGCAGGACGTCATCCTGATTCGCCAGATCCGCAGCCTGCTGTACGATCACGGTTTCACGATCGGCGGCGCGCGCCAGCGTCTCGCCGGCGATGAGGTCAAGGCCGACAGCAGCATGAGCCAGCAGATCGTCCGCCAGCTGCGGATCGAGCTCGAAGAGGTGCTGGACATCCTGCGTCGCTGAAAGCGGCGCCCGCGGCCCGGAATTTCCGCCCGCCATGCAAGCGTCCGACGCCGCCAGGCCGTCGGGCAAGGAACGCCGGCTTCCTGTTTTCGCCGTCAAACCTGTCTCGTTCGTAATCAGTCGGGGCGTAGCGCAGTCTGGTAGCGCACCGCAATGGGGTTGCGGGGGTCGGAGGTTCAAATCCTCTCGCCCCGACCAACTTACGAAGCAGACAGGTTCCTGATGACCGCCATCCAGATGTTGCTGGAATGCTCTTTGCGCAGCGCGCTGGCGGCGGCACTGCTGTGTCAGCTCGCCGCCTGTGCCGGCCCCGACGATCCTGCTTCCCTGTTCAGCACAGGGCGCTTCGAGCGCTCAATCGCGGCCGCGCGGTCCCGTGCCGCAGACGGCGATCCGGCAGCCCTGAATCTGGTCGGCGTGCACTATTACGTCGGCGCCGGGGTCGAGCGCAATTTCAGCGAAGCGGGCACCTGGTTCGAGCGCGCGGCCAGACGGGGCAACGCCGATGCTCAGCGTAATCTGGGTGTGCTCTACCTGCGGGGACTCGGCGTACGCCAGGACGATTTCAAGGCCTTTGCCTGGTTCACGGAAGCTGCCGAGCGCGGCAACGCGCGCGCACTGGACTACCTGGCCCTGATGGGTGATGCGCTGACGCCAACGCAGGTCGTGCGCGCCAGGCAGGCCCTCGATGACGAAATAGATCAACGTGCGGCAGATTGAGGCCGATACACAATTG
Organism: Gammaproteobacteria bacterium Ga0077536; assembly: GCA_001464935.1. GTDB lineage: Bacteria > Pseudomonadota > Gammaproteobacteria. Next base: position 148,784 of record LNEL01000053.1, on the reverse strand, counting down.
GTTGCGAATCGGGCGGCGGTCTCGAAGTCTCGTTCGCTATACTCAAATCAACGGTAAGTTCTGGAGTGGGCTGAGAAAATATGTGCGGAATAGTCGGCGCTGTGGCGCAGAGGCATGTGGCTCCCATCTTGCTCGAAGGCTTGAAACGCCTTGAATACCGAGGCTACGACTCCGCCGGCATGGCCGTGCTGGGCGCGGGCCACGAGATCGAGCGGCGCCGTGTGCAGGGCAAGGTGGCGGGCCTGGAACAGGTGCTGGTCGATGAGCCGCTCGACGGCACGGTCGGCATCGCACACACCCGCTGGGCCACCCACGGCGTCCCGAGCACGCGCAATGCCCATCCGCACGTGTGCCGCGATCTGGTGGCGCTGGTGCACAACGGCATCATCGAAAACCATGCGGAACTGCGCGAGCGCCAGTCCGCGAACGGCTACGAGTTCACGTCCGACACCGATACCGAAGTCGCGGTCAATCTCGTGCACCAGTTCCTCGAGGCGGGTGAGGATCTGCTCGCCGCGGTCCAGGCAGCGGCGCGCGAACTCGATGGCGCCTTTGCGTTCGGCGTGATGTCGCGCAATGCGCCGGAACGCCTGGTTGCTGCGCGTCGCGGCAGCCCGCTGGTGATCGGGCTCGGCATCGGCGAGAACTTCATTGCGTCCGATGTCTTCGCGTTGCTTCCCGTCACGCAGCGCTTCATCTTCCTCGAAGACGGCGACATCGCCGAAATCACGCGGACCAGCATCACGATTTACGATGCCGGTGGACAGCGCGTCACCCGCCCCGAGTCGCTCTCCAAATTGAGCGCCGATGCGGCCGAGAAGTCCGGTTACCGCCATTTCATGCTGAAGGAAATCTTCACCCAGCCGCGCGCCGTGGCCGAAACCCTCGAAGGCCGGCTCGAGAACGACCGTGTCGCCGATGCCATTTTCGGGGCGAGCGCCAGCGACATTTTCGATCGCGTGAAAGCCGTGACGATCGTCGCCTGTGGCACCAGCTTTCACGCGGGCACGGTCGCGAAGTACTGGCTCGAGGGGCTTGCCGGTGTGCCGTGCTCGGTCGAAGTCGCGAGCGAGTTCCGGTACCGCAACCCGGTCATCGGGCCGGACACCCTGTTCGTCACCATTTCCCAGTCGGGCGAAACAGCCGACACGCTCGCCGCGCTGCGCGAAGCGAAACGCGCCGGCTACGCGCACTCGCTCGCCATCTGCAACGTGCCGGAGAGCTCGCTGACGCGCGAGTCGGAACTCGTGCTGATGACCCGCGCCGGCCCCGAGATTGGCGTGGCGTCGACCAAGGCCTTCACCACCCAGCTCGTGGCGCTGATGCTGCTGACCATCGCGCTCGGCCGTCGTCATCGGATTTCAGCGGAGCGCGAACGTGAGCTGGTGGCCGCGCTGCAGACGCTGCCGGGCAAGCTCAACGCGGTGCTGGAACTGAACGACGCGATCAGCGCACTGGCCGAGCATTTCGTCAACAAGCACCACGCGCTGTATCTCGGGCGCGGGTCGATGTACCCGATCGCGATGGAAGGTGCGCTGAAGCTGAAGGAAATCTCGTACATTCACGCCGAAGCCTATCCCGCAGGCGAACTGAAGCACGGCCCCCTGGCGCTGGTCGACGACGAGATGCCGGTCATCGCGGTCGCGCCGAACAACGAACTCGTCGAGAAGCTGAAATCGAATCTCGAGGAAGTGCGCGCGCGTGGCGGCCAGCTTTACATCTTTGCGGATTCGAAAGTCGCGGTGACGTCGACCCAGGCCATCCACGTGACGGCCGTGCCGGCGGTGCCGGACGAGATCGCGCCTATCGTCTACACGGTGCCGTTGCAGATGCTGGCCTATCACGTCGCGGTCCTGAAGGGCGCCGACGTCGACCAGCCGCGCAATCTGGCGAAGTCCGTGACCGTCGAATAGGGCGCTCAGCGATACCGGCATGGACGCCGGACTGCGCCTGGGCTGAAAATTGACCGCGGAATGCCACAGATGGAAAGCGTGGTGCTACTGACATGACCATCGAAAGCCCGCTGGCGTCGGACCAGGACCGGCCGATTGGCACGGTGCTGCTCGTCGACGACGACCCCGACATGCTGAAGCTGACCTCGGCCTGGCTGCGGGGCGCCGGCTTTCGCATCCAGACTGCCGGGTCGGGCTCCGACGCGCTGTCGAAGATCGCGATTGCCAGGCCCGATGTCGTGGTCACCGATCTCTTCATGGAGGGCATGGATGGCATGGCCCTGCTGAAGGAGATTCACGCCGGCAATCCGCTGCTGCCCGTCATCATGCTGAGTGGCCAGGCCCAGATTCCCGACGCGGTGCAGGCCACGCACCTCGGCACGTCCGCCTTTCTGACCAAACCCATCGCCAAGGAGCGCCTGATCGCCGAAGTCGCGGCACAGGTCGATGCGGTGCTCCAGCGCAAGCGCCAGCACGGCACCTTCGGTGAGCGCATCGTCTACCGCAGCGCGCTGATGCAGGAGTTGCTGGAGCAGGCTGAGATGGTCGCGCAGAGCGACGTCACGGTGTTCATCAGTGGCGAAACCGGCACCGGCAAGGAGGTGCTCGCGCGCGCGATACACGACGCGAGCCCGCGCGCGCCGCACGCGTTCATTGGCGTCAACTGCGGCGCCATTCCGGAGCAACTGCTCGAGTCCGAGCTGTTCGGACATGAGAAGGGGGCCTTCACCGGCGCGAACAACCGCCACGAGGGCCTGTTCATGGCGGCGAACAATGGCACGATGTTCCTGGACGAGATCGGGGACATGCCGCTTGGTCTGCAGGTGAAACTGCTGCGCGTCCTGCAGGATTTGCAGGTGCGTCCGGTGGGTGCTACGCGTTCGGTGGCGGTCAATGCGCGCATCATTTCCGCGACCCACAACAAGCTCGATGAACTGGTGCGCGACGGCGAGTTTCGCGAAGACCTCTATTACCGCCTGAACGTCGTGCCGCTGCACATGCCGAGCCTCGCCGAACGCCGCGAAGACATTCCGCTGCTGCTGGAACATTTCCTGGGCCTGCATGCCACCCGGCACAACCAGCGCAGAAAGCGCTTCGACGCCGAGGCGCTCGAGTATCTCACCGCCGCTGCGTGGCCCGGCAATGTGCGTCAGCTGGCCAACACCGTAGAACTCTGTGCGACCCTGACCAAGGGCGACGTGATCGCCCTGACGATGGCGCAGCGCGCGCTGCGCGAGAAGCCGGGCCGCATTCAGCCGCTGAAGGAAGCTCGCGATGCATTCGAGCGGCGCTACCTGATCAGCGTGATGCGTGTGGCCAATGGCAATGTCGCCACCGCGGCGCGCATCGCGGGCCGCAACCGGACCGAGTTCTACAAGCTGCTCGGGCTGCACGGCATCGAAGTCGCGAGTTTCAGGGCGGATTCCGAACAGGAAGATTCAGAATAGTCACACGCCGGCTGAGCGCAGGCGCCGGATCAGGAGACACGCATGAGCGAGAAGATCAAAGTCAGCATCGATCCGGATCTCGAAGATCTGATACCCGGTTTCCTCAACAACCGGCGCAACGATGTGACCCAGATCAGGGCGGCGGTCGACAGTGGCGATTATCCGAAAATCCGTCTGCTCGGCCACAGCATGAAGGGCGCCGGCGGCGGCTATGGTTTCGATCCGATCACCGATTATGGCGGTGAAATCGAACAGGCGGCGCTGCGTCAGGACAAGGTCGCGATCGAAGCGTCCGTGCGCAAGCTCGAAGATTACCTGGCGCGAGTCGAGCCCGTGTTCGACTAGGCAAGAGGCATGGCCGTACCTGTCAGCGATCCGTTGATGCCGGAGCTTCCCGTACCGCGCCGGCACACCTCGATCTGGTTCTTCTATTTCGTGGCGGCCGCGCTCGGCCTGTCGTTTTCGGGAGTCCTCCTGCTGATGGCCTGGGACAACGCGGTCGAGGCGGAAACCAAGGCGTTTGCGTTCGAGTCCCTGTCGGTCGACGACACTGCCCGGATGGGCCTGCGCGCGGCGCACGAGGCGATCGAGGCGATCGCCGGCTTTCTCGGCGCCTCCTCGGATGACGTCGCGTCGGCCTCGTTCGATCGGCTGAGCGATGAATTGATGCGCCGGAACGAGTTCGTCACCGCGCTCGCGTGGTACCGCCGGGACCCCGCGTCGGGCAACGATTTCGTGTTGCGCAAGCGGCGTCTGCAGATCGCCGGGAAATTGCCGGCGGTGCTCAACGTCGGCTCCGAACTGCCCTACGCGTCGGACCTGCGCAGCGCGCTCGAGAACCAGGCGGTGACGCCCGTCGTCTTTCCGCTGGATGGCACCGAGTCGAACAGCTACTGGCTGGCCCGGCCGGTGCCTACCGAAGGCGCTGCGGGCGATCATGGGGAGCTGGTCGTGGCGCAGATCGATCCGGTGCGTCTGCTCGGCGGCCTCGTCAGCGACTCTGGCCTGACCCTGCACCTGTTTCTCGAATCCGAAGGCGTCGGCGGCCGCAAGCTGCTGTTCAGCAAGCAGGCCAACACGGATGGCCGGCGCGGCCTGTTGCGCGAACTCGAGGAGGGCTCCCAGGTGCGCTTCGAGCGCTACTCGGTGCGCTTGCTGATCAACAAGGGTCTGTACTGGCGCGATCTCGACAAGGGCCTGCTGTTCACGGCCTCGATCCTGAGCGTGGGCGTGACGCTGCTGCTGATCGCGCTCGCGCGGGCGAAGGAACTCCAGGCCCGTGAACTCGCCGCGCGCAACCGCGTGATCGAAGAACAGGTTCGCCGCCAGACGCAGGAACTCGCTGAAACGCGTGACCAGGCGCTCGCCGCGTCGCGGGTCAAATCCGATTTCCTCGCGTCGATGTCACACGAAATCCGCACCCCGCTGAACGCCATCATCGGCATGGCTGAGTTGCTGTCGGAGACCGGGTTGTCCGGCGATCAGGAACGCTATGTCGGCGTGTTCCGCAATGCCGGCGAGGCGCTGCTGAGCCTGGTCAACGACATCCTGGATCTGTCGAAGATCGAAGCCGGACAGCTGATGCTGGAGCAGATCGATTTCGACCTCGTCGAACTGATCGAACAGTCCGCCGACATCTACGCGCTCAAGACGGCAGCGAAGGGGCTCGAACTCGCGGTCGGCATCGCGCCGGCAGTGCCCGACCGTGTGAAGGGCGACCCCGCGCGGCTGCGGCAGGTGGTGCTGAATCTGGTTGGCAACGCGATCAAGTTCACTGAGCGCGGCGAGATTGTCGTCTCGGTCGAACACGCGCAGCGCCTCTCCGCCCCAGGCTGGGTCCGCATTTCGGTGCGCGACACCGGCATCGGGATCCCGGTCGACAAGCAGCAGGAGATCTTTGCGAGCTTTACCCAGGTCGATTCGTCGACCACGCGCAAGTACGGCGGCACCGGTCTCGGCCTCACGATTTCGCGCAAGCTGGTCGAGATGATGGGCGGCCACATCTGGGTCGAGAGCCGTGAAGGGGAGGGCAGCGCCTTCCGCTTCGAGGTGCCGTTCGCGGAAGCCACGTCGCCGTCGAAGGCAGACGCGCCGCTGGCCGCGCTGCCGGGCCACGTCTCGGCGCTGGTCGTCGACGACAGCCAGACCGCGCGTGAGCTGCTGCAGGACGCCCTGCGCGGGCTCGTCAGCGATACGCGCTGCGCGGCAGATCCGGCCTCGGCTCTAGCCACGCTCGACGCCCTGCGCGCGGCACGCGGTCGCCTGGACTGGCTGTTCTGCGATGCGCGGATGTCCGGCGGTGATGGCTTCGCCCTCGCTGCCAGCGTGCTCGCCGCTGCGCCCGAATGCCGGATCGTCATGCTGCTCGAATCATCGAACCTCGGTCCGGACATCGACCGCACGCGACAACTGCCGGGTGCGGTGTTCCTCGCCAAACCGATCAAGCGTCGCGAACTTCGCGAGACCCTGGCCGCCGCGGGGCGCGCGGTGCCGGCGCCGGCAGCGGACCGCGCGCCGCCGGCAAGCCAGGGCGTCGGTAAGCGCGTGTTGCTGGTCGAAGACAATCCCGACAACCGGCTGCTGATCCGTTCCTACCTGAAGAAGCAGCCCTATCTCGTCGACGAGGCCGAAAACGGCGCAATTGCCGTCGCCTGCGTTGGTCAGCAGGCCTATGACCTGATTCTGATGGATGTCCAGATGCCGGTCATGGACGGCCATACGGCCACCCGCGCGATTCGCGACTTTGAAGCCGCCCATGGCCGACTGCCGGTGCCGATCATCGCGTTGACGGCGCATGCGGTGAAGGAAGACATGGAGCGCAGCCTGGCCGCGGGCTGTACCGCCCACCTCACCAAGCCCATCAAGAAGCAGGTGCTGCTCGATGCGCTGGCCGAGCACCTCGGTGAAGCCGGCGCCGTGACCCACCAGGGCGCGGCCCCACGCTGAAGCGCTGGCATTCGATTGCCCGGCCCGGGGCTTGCCGCGCGGCGCCGCGTCCGGCCCGAGCGCGCGCAGGGGGCCCCGTCGCACTGGCCGAAAATCGTCACTTGTCGCCGTGTGGCGACAGTTCGCTCGTCGCTGGCGGAGCGGGCAACGCCGACCCGACCCTCGCCGCCCGGACCCGGGCTGTCAGCTGATTGCCCGACTGTCCTCAAGTCTCTGTTTTCGAAGGCGCTAACCAACAGGTCCGGCGAGGAAGATTCGTCAGCCGGTCGAGCCCTGCGCTCGTCCCGGTTTGGCATGCCCGTTGCTCTACTCCCTGTGAACATCGCGGGAGGCGGAATCTCCCACACGGTCGCAGGCAGACGACCCTCGAATCAGCGACGGAAGAAAATGCTGAGAATTTTCAGGCACTACATACCGACGACATTGCTGCTGTTGGGGCTGGCGGAGGCCTTGATCCTGGTGGTGTCGATCTACGTCGGCGCGGCGCTGGGCGTTGCGCTCGAAGGGCTGTCGTTCGGCGGCAGCGTGCATTCCGTGCTGACCCAGGCGGTCGTGTTCTGTGCCGCGATGCTCGCCGGCATGGTCGCAATGGGTTTTTACCAGCGCGACCAGCGTGACGGCCCGCTCGAAACCATCGTGCGGCTGCTGCTCAGTTTCGTCGTCGGCTTCCTGGTGATGGGCGCGGTCTACCTGCTGTCGCCGACCCTCGTACTCGGCGGCGCGTCGATTTTCGTGGCGATGCTGGCGTCGTTCATCGGCATCGCCACCTGCCGTATCGTCTGTTCGGCGAAGACGGACGCCCGCTTTTCGCGCCGGGTGCTGGTGCTCGGTGTCGGCGAACGGGCGAAGCAGATCGAGAATCTGCGTCGGGCGTCCGACCGGCTCGGCATCACGCTGGTCGGTTTCATCGACATCGGTATCGATGCCCAGGTAGTCAGCGAGGCCAAGATCATTCGCCCCAACGTGTCGTTGCGGACGCTTGCCGAGCGGTTCGCGGCCGAGGAGCTGGTGGTCGCGATCGATGACCGCCGCAAGGGCCTGCCCGTCGACGATATCCTCGAGTGCAAGATGCACGGCATCCGCATCATCGACGAAGCCACGTTTCTCGAGCGTCAGCTCGGCAAGATTCGACTGGACGCGCTGCATCCGAGCGGTGTGATTTTCTCGGACGGCTTCACTCAGGCCGTCATTCGCAGGTCCGAAAAGCGCCTGTTCGACATTCTCGCCTCGCTGCTGCTGCTGTCGATTGCGCTGCCGTTCATGCTGATTGCCGCGGTGCTGATCTTCCTCGAAAGCGGCGCGCCGATTTTCTACACCCAGCAGCGCGTCGGCCTGCGCGGCCAGTGCTTCAACGTCATCAAGTTCCGCAGCATGCGCACCGATGCCGAAGTCGATGGCAAGGCGGTGTGGGCCTCGCAACAGGACAGTCGTGTCACGCGCGTCGGCAAGTTCCTGCGCAAGAGCCGTATCGACGAATTGCCGCAGCTGCTGAACGTGCTGAAGGGCGACATGAGCTTTGTCGGGCCGCGGCCGGAGCGGCCGGAGTTCGTCAGCGAGCTGTCGCGCGCGATCCCGTACTATGATCTGCGCCATCACGTGAAGCCCGGCATCACCGGCTGGGCGCAGGTGTCCTATCCGTATGGTTCCTCGATCAAGGACGCCCGCGAAAAGCTGCAGTTCGATCTGTACTACCTGAAGAACTACAGCGTGTTCCTGGACGTCAACATTCTGCTCCAGACAATCCAAGTTATACTCTGGGGCAAGGGCGCCCGCTGAGGCGGCCAAATCCCAGGCACCGGATTCCAGCGTCCCGCAGCGACGCCGGTGACCCCTGGTCGCCGCGCCCCGGGAGGCAATGACTTTGTGGTCTGAGCACGCATGAGCGCCTTTGCCGCGATGGCCGGCTCGCTGGGCATCACCGCCTTCCTGCTGATGACCCTTGTCGTCATCGTGCTGTACCGTCAGTCGCCGCTCGGCCGGCCGGTGCTGTGGGCGGGTCTGCTGACCTCCGCCTGGATGGCCCTGCAGCTCGCCTACTATCTCGAGCTGCCGTTGCCCGGCGGCATCTTCTCCGTCCAGATTCTCGAAGTCCTGCGCAACATCGGCTGGGTCTACGTTCTCGGCAGCATGCTCAGCGGCAGCACCGACCGCGCCTATCTGGCCACCGTGCGCGCGCTTTACACCTCGTTCGGCATCGCCGCCGTGCTGCCGTTGCTGGCCGGGGCGGGCGCGTTGATCGAGCCCCACATCGGCATCACGAACATCGACTACGGCAAGGTGCAGCTGCTCGGCTTCCTCGCCCAGGCTGTGTTCGCGCTCGCGCTCGTCGAACAGGTCTATCGCAACACGAATCCGGATGCGCGCTGGTCAATCAAGCATCTGTGCTTTGCCGTTGGCGGCATGATCGCGTACGACTTCTACCTGTACGCCGAGGCCGTGCTGTTCAACCAGATCACGCCCGACATCTGGAGTGCCCGCACGGCGGTCGACGCGCTCGCGGTGCCGTTCATCCTGACCGCCGTCGCGCGCAACAACAAACTGCGCCCGAACCTCTTCGTCTCGCGCAAAGTGGTCTTTCACGTGACGGCCGTGTTCGCGGCCGGCGCTTACCTGCTGCTGATGTCGGCCGCCGGCTATTACGTGAAGGTCTACGGCGGCAGCTGGGGAGGGGCGCTGCGCATCGTCTTCTTCTGCCTCGCGCTGGTCGTGCTGATTTCGCTGATTGCCTCGACCCAACTGCGTTCGCGCCTGCGCATGTTCGTGGCCCGGCATTTCTACCGCAACAAGTACGATTACCAGGAAGCCTGGCTGTCCTTCACCGATCGGCTCGCGCAGATCGGTGACGACCCGAACGATCTGCGTGAGACCATTCTCAAAGCCATCGCCGACGTGATGGACAGCACCGGTGGGTTGATGTGGCACAAGTCGCCGAACGGCACGTTCGCGGTCGTCGCGCGCTGGGTCGCCGAGCCGCCGAAGTCGGCGGCGGTGGACGAGGACCACCCGCTCGTGGCCCGGTTGCAGCGCGAAGACGCGACGATCGATCTCGAAGACGAGGCCGCGCGCTCGACGATCGACACGGCTGCGGTGCCGGTCTGGCTGCTCGACATGCCACGCGCCTGGATCGTCGTACCAATCGTCCATCGCGAGGAACTGCTGGCGTTCGTGGTCCTCGAGTCCTCGCGCACGGGCAGCGATTTGACGTGGGAAGATCGGCAGCTGTTGCGCACGCTCGGACATCAGGCGGCCGGCTACCTGGCGCTGCTGCGCGCGACCGAAGCCCTTGCTGACGCGCGCCAGTTCGATGCGTTCAATCGCCTGTCGGCGTTTCTCGTGCACGACCTGAAGAACGTCGTGGCCCAGCTGTCGCTGCTGGTGCGCAACGCCGAAAAGCATCGCGCCAATGAAGAATTCATCACCGATGCGTTCAATACGATTTCAGATGCCGTCAACAAGATGAACCGCATGCTGGCGAACCTGCGGCAGTCGAACGCCGAACACCAGAGCACGGAACTGGTCGACGTGGTTGCCACCGCCAGGAAGGCCGTGGCCCATGCCGCGGGCCGTCGTCCTGCGCCACTGCTCGAATGTCCGGATGAGCCCCTGATGGTCGTCGCCAACCGCGATCGGCTGGGTGACGTCTTTGAACATCTGCTGCAGAACGCACAGGACGCAACGCCGGAGTCTGGCAAGATCGAAGTGCTGGTCCGCCGCAGCGGCGACAAGGCCCTGGTCGAAATCAGCGATTCCGGTTGCGGCATGAGCGAGGACTTCCTCAAGGAACACCTCTTCAAGCCGTTTGATACGACCAAGGGCAAGGCCGGCATGGGAATCGGGGTCTATGAAAGTCTGCACGTCGTGACCTCGATCGGTGGCAAGCTGACGGTTGTCAGCCAACCGGGCGAGGGCAGCTGTTTTTCAATCGTGCTGCCGCTACACGAACTGGCCCGGTCGGGCGCCGAATCCCGCACGGACATCAACGGAAAACTGGTGGAAAAGGTTTGATGAACAAACGGAAGCTGCTCATCGTCGAAGACGATCCGGGTCTGCAGAAGCAGCTCAAGTGGTCGTTCGAGAATTACGAGATCGAAGTCGCCGGTGATCGGGCGTCGGCGATGGAAGCGTTGCGGCGGCTCGAGCCCCCGGTGGTCACGCTCGACCTGGGGCTGCCGCCCGATCCTGCCAACGCCTCCGAAGGGCTGATGACGCTGAGCGAAATCCTGCGCGTGGCACCGACCACGAAAGTCATCATCGTCACCGGCAACGATGATCGCGACGTGGCGGTCAAGGCGGTCGGGCAGGGCGCGTATGACTTCTACGAGAAGCCGATCGATCCCGACGTCCTGAGCCTGATCGTCGAACGGGCGCATCGACTGCACGAACTCGAGGCCGAGAACCGGCGGCTGGCCGCCTCCGTGCGCGAGCCGCTGTCGGGCGTCATTGCCGGCAGCACCCAGATGCTCGAGGTCTGCCGACGCATCGAGAAGATTGCGCCGACCGATACCACCGTGCTGCTGCTGGGCGAGAGCGGAACCGGCAAGGAAGTGCTGGCCCGTGCGATTCATGAACTGAGTGCGCGCCGCGATCGGCGCTTCATCGCGATCAACTGCGCCGCGATTCCGGAAACCCTGCTCGAGAGCGAACTGTTCGGGTACGAGAAGGGTGCCTTCACCGGCGCCGCCAAGCAGACCAAGGGCAAACTCGAGTACGCCGACGGCGGCACGCTGTTCCTCGACGAAATGGGCGATCTGCCGACGCCACTGCAGGCCAAGCTGCTGCGCTTCCTGCAGGAGCGCGTTATCGAGCGGGTGGGTGGCCGTGAGGAGATCGCGGTCGAGACGCGCGTGATCTGCGCGACGCACAAGAACATCAAGGCGCAGATTCAGCAGGGCCAGTTCCGGGAGGATTTGTACTATCGGATCAGCGAGCTGACCGTGTCGATTCCGCCATTGCGGGAGCGGCCGGGCGATTCAATCCTGATCGCGCGCGTGCTGCTGAACAAATTCCGGCAGGCGAACAACGCGCAGGTGCGGGATTTCAGCCCCGCCTCGCTCGCCGCCATCGAAACCTATGAGTGGCCAGGCAATGTGCGCGAACTCGAGAATCGGGTGAAGCGGGCGGTGATCATGGCCGATGGCCCGGTGATCGAACCGTTTGATCTGGAACTCGATGCGCCCGAAACCAATGGGTTCCGCACGCTGCGAGAAATTCGCGAAGAAGCGGAAGCCGCGGCGATCCAGCAGGCGCTCGCAGCCAGCTCCGGCCAGGTGGGCAAGGCGGCCGAAATGCTCGGCGTCAGCCGGCCGACCGTCTATCACCTGATGAAGAAATACAACATTCTCGGCTGAGTCGATCCTCGAGCCGCCCTTGCTGGCTGGCACAGCCAGCAAGGGTTCCTGCTAGCGCGTGCTGCCCGACGTCGTCGAGCCGAGCAGCCCTCTCAAGGCTTCACCAAAGGACAATTCCATGTCAGCTGACGCAGCTGGCGTGGCTTGTGTCGTTGCCTGACGACGCGCGTTGTGTGCGGTATCGCCAGCGTGTCCAAACAGGTCGTCGTCACTGCCCAGATCGAGCGTTTCGGACACGCGTTTGACGAGCGGATGAGCTTCTCTCATGCCTTGTGTCTCCTTCCGTTGGAGCTGCTTTAATTTGTTGTGAGTAATGCCTGACGGTCGACACAAAGTCTTACATTTTAAGTATGACAGTTCAACGGTTCGAGCGGTTCTCACACACACGATTGTGCTGCTGCCTTGAAGACCCTGGCGGCGAGCACGCGGCCTGTCACAGTTAGCGACAATTCGGCTACGAATCTGAGCGAAACCCGTCCGGCGCGGTGTCTGGTTCGAAGCGCTTCGCGCACCGGGCAGCGGAGTTCAGGCGTCGGCAGCCGGCGCTTCCGTCGTCATGCGTTCGCGCAGGCGCAGCTGGAGCTTGTGGCCCAGGTGCGGCACGAGAATGCGCAGCGGCATCTTCACCCAGTGCGAGCGCGCGAGCAGGGCTTTAAGGGCGAGGCGCTCGCCCGGCGACGGCGGCACGGCGGGCAGGAAAGTGGCCGCCACGAGACGGTCGACCAGCAGACGGCCCGGCCAGAACCCGGCGGCTTCGAGGAGCTTCGCGAGGCAGCTTGCCGGCACTTCGATATCGTCGAATCGGCGCAACTGGCGAAGCGCGAGCCACATCGGGCGGGCCGCGCCGAGCGCCAGCGTACGAGCCGTCAGACGCGACCAGAACTCGACGTCGACGCTCGAAAAATCCCTACACAATTCATAGACGTCGAATACATCACGAAAGCAGTTTGAGAACTCGCCGCCGTAGAAGCCATGGAGCACGCTGTGCAGGACCATGTCGCACGGTTCGAGCATGCGGCAGTGATGGTCGGGCAGCGCGACGGCGCGCGACAGCAGGTCGCTGGCGTCCGGACACAGATCGCTCGTCAGCGGCAGGATATTGTGGTGAAGGTCGAGGCTCGTGCCGCGAATCGCATGCTGGAACGGCGGCAGCTCGTGCATCCATTCCCGGTAATAGCGCTCGTCGTATTCGTCGTGCGGCGTCGGATGCCAGCCGTGCGCCTTGAGGGCCTCCTCGACGACGTCGAGCGTATGCCGGGGCACGAGGATGTCGACATCCGACACCATCCGGCAATTGCCGGGACTCAAGCCCGCCGCGATGTAGGCGGCGCCCTTGAGCAGTGTCGGCACCGTCCCTGAGCCACGCAGGGCGTGGACGATCCGGTTGATCTCCCAGCGCGCCGCGCGCACGCGGTCGGCGGCGACCAGGTGATCGGAGTGCAGATGCGGCAGCACGGCCGGGGGCACCCGGTCGAGCAGGCCGTCTGCCGCAAGCGACGGATACCAGCGTCCGGAGACCCCGTGGCGTCGGCCGAGCATCAGGGCGCGTTCCCACTGGCCGATATCGAGCTCGAGCAGTGCAGCCGGGTGGCTGACCCAGCGAATCAGCGGGTCCGGGGCGGGCATGTCAAGATTCTTAACAAAAACGGCCTCTTAGGGGATTGGATTTGTAAGAGCGTCCTTACAAAATGATGCCCGTCGCTACGGTCTTCTGGATTATGCGGCATAAAACCTTTTGGAAAACAGCAGTTGCCGATAGTGGCGCCGATAGTGGCGTGTAAATTGCAATCTGAACACTCATCATCGCCCGGAGAAGGTCTGATGGACCACAAAGAATTAGAGACTGACGCTAACGCCACCGCCCCGGCCCCGCAGGCCCACGACCAGGTTGCCGCCCGTCGGCGCTTCCTGAAGGGCACCACGCTGGCGCTGCCCGCAGTCATGACGCTGCACTCGGTAGCGGCCCAGGCCACCGCGCGCTCGAGCCTGAGCTGCGCGAACCAGATCCCGCAGAGCCCCTGCACGCACCTGCGTCCCCAGCCGGACGACTACTTCCGCGAAAAAGTCGCGTGCTACGAAAAGCTCAACAAGACCTGGGACAGCAAGAAGCGCTCGTTCAAGTACACGCCGAACGGTCAGGCGACTTACTACGAAGGTATCAAGTGCACGGACCAGCAGAAGTGCTGGCGCTACGTGGCCACCGGCGCCATCGTGCCGACCTCGGAATACGAGCTCATCAACTGCCCGACGAATCCGAAGGCGGTGCCGTCGCCGACCACCTGCACGCCGATCAACCATCAGCATGCGATCGTCCATTTCAGCGCGATCGACGGCAAGGTGATGGCCGTCGGCGAACCGCAGACGCCGGTCGGCTGCATGATGACCAGCCTCTCGGGCGCGTGCCTGAAGTCGTTGTGGGGCAAGGCCTGATCCTGACTCCTCGCCACTGAGCACGGGCAGCCCTGCCCGTGCTAGTCTTCGAAGGCCTGCGTCTGCAGGCCTTTAGCCGAAACCTGACCCAATGCCCAATCGTCGATGGATGGCGGATCCAGCGGCCGGTCTGCTATGGCGCAGCTGGGGCGATGCCCATTTCGCCTTCGATCCAAGGTCCGGACAGACCCACTTCCTGAACAGCGTGGCCGTCGAGGTTTACCACCTGCTCGAGGGCGGTGGCCTTGAGGTCGGTGAAATTTACCAGGCGCTGCTCGCCCGTTATGACATCGACGACGACGAAGCCCTGCAGTCCGCGATTGAAACCTCGCTGACCGTGCTCGACCGGCTCGGTATCGTGATGACGAGTGCCGCATGAGAATGAGTCTGCGCGAACTGCCGGCCGCGGAACTGGGCCGCCGGCTCGATGCCGGACTGAAACTGCGGATCGGTCCGTTCACCGTCTGCATCAGGGGCCGCGATCCGCTGCTCGCCGACACCCTGGCCCGGCATTATCCCGATTACCCGCTCGCCGCCGCCGACAGCTTTTCCGATGCGCGCCTCACGCTGCGCGATCAGACCTGGTGGGCCAGGCTGCTGGGTCGTCCGCGCGAGATCTGCCTCGAGGACGAAGTCCCGTTCACGGATTTTCCTGCGAACGCGCTGCTCGCGCACATCGAGTGGAGCCTGAACTGGTGTATCGCCACGCGGGCCAACCAGTACCTGATGCTGCACGGAGGCGTCGTCGCCCGCGATGAAGGCGCGATGATCCTGCCCGGCGTCCCGGGCGCCGGCAAAAGCACGCTGACCGCCTACCTGATGCATCGGGGCTGGCGCCTGTTCTCCGACGAGTTCACGTTGCTGAAGACCGGCACGCTCGATCTGCAGCCGTTTCCACGGCTCATTCCGCTGAAGAACGACTCGATCGAGGTCATCCAGGCCGCGGTGCCCGAGGCCCAGTTCGGCCCGCAGATCCCCGGGACGCGCAAGGGACGGGTGTCGCATCTGCGGCCAGGCGCCGATCACCTGCGACGGATGGACGAGGGTGCGCGGCCGAAGCTCGTGGTGTTTCCGAGCTACCAGGCCGGTAGCAACACGGCGCTGAAGGAGATGGCCAGCGCAGAGGCCTTTGCCGAGTTGACCAACAACGCGTTCAACTATGTGCTGCTCGGTCGCCTGGCGTTCGAGATGGTGGCCGAACTGACCGACGCAGTGCGCTGCTTTCGCCTGACCTACAGCGATCTCAATGACGCCAATCTGCAGTTGCAGGCCCTGCTGCGCTCGACCGCGGCCTGATCGCGGCCGATAACGGGCTCAAGCATGAGCTGATCATGAAGGGGAGCGGCCCGCGGCTTCGCGGCCGCGCCGACGCCGGCGTATCATGCCGACCATCTGATCCGTCCACCTGGCCTGAGGAGATCGCACGATGCGACGTTGCAAACGCTGCCTGTTGCCCGATGCCGTGCCGGGTTCGGCGCTGGACAGCGCAGGGGTCTGCAAACCCTGCCGGGAGTACGACCCGGCCGCTGCGAAACAGGAAGACGCCGGCCGCGCGGCGCGCGAAGCGGATCTCGAGGCCGCCATTGCCGGCACTCGTGGCCAGGGCCGCTACGACGTGCTCGTGCCGTTCAGCGGCGGCAAGGACAGCGCGTGGATGCTGTACAAGCTGGTCGTCGAGTACAAGCTGAAAGTGCTGGCCTTCACGGTCGACGTCAATATCCCGCCGGTCGCCTGGAAGAACATCCGGCAGACGCTGGCCAAACTCAGCATCGATCACATCACGTATTCGCCGCCTGCCGAACTCTACCGCAAGCTGTTCGCCTACCTGTTGCGCAACCAGGAGGAGCGGGGCGCCACTTACACCGTGTCCTATGTCTACGCGCCGCTGTTCGAGGGCGACGCCATCCAGCTTGCGCTGGAGAAGGACATCCCGCTGGTGATGGCGGGCTATTCGCCGGGTCAGCCCGAGCCCGAACGCATGCTCTACGAGTTCTCGCGGCCGCTGATCGAACGCACCGACTGGACACCGCCGCAGCTGAAGACTTGCGGACAGTTCTCCGACGACGAGCTCAGCCGCTTCTTCAATCCGCTGCGCCATCCCGCGGGCACGCAGTTTCCGCGCTACCTCGCACCGTTTCACGCGTGGCAGTACGACCAGGACGAGGCGATGCGCGGTGTCGTCGAACATGGCCTGATCGCGACGTCGCGCAACGCCAGCCCGGTCTTCAGCAACTATCCAATCAACTGGCTGTTGATGTATTCGGACCTGAAGAACTTCGGCTACAACCCCTATGCGCCCGAGTTCGCGAGCCTGATTCGCGAAGGCAAGGCGAAGCTGTCTGAATGGCGCATCATGGCGCCGATCGTCGACACCATGGTCAAGCGCTGCTGGTTCCTCGGCCGCCACACCACCGAACACCTGCAGTGGCTCGGCATGACGCCCGACGAACTGCGGATCACGCTGCCGCGGGGCGCCTACGATCCCGTGGTCCAGGCCGCGGTCTGACACAGACCGACGGCCCGATGTCCACGCCGCCCGAGGTCCTGACCGACTACTACCGACGGCGTGCGGCCGAGGAGCCGGACGCGCCGGCGTACTTCTCGTTGCACGCCGGCCGCTGGCTGGCGACGAGCTGGGGGGCCTTCATGCACGGCGCGGAGGCACTGGCGCGCCGACTGGCGGCGCTGCAGTTGCCGGCGTGCTCGCGCCTCGGCGTGATGGTACCCACCGGTCTCGATTGGGAGACCGTGCAGGTCGGCGCGCTGCTCGGTGGTCATGCGATCGTCGGGCTCGATGCCCACGATCAGCCTGCGCGGCTCGCCGACATCATCCAGGTCAGCGAACTCGCGGCTCTGGTCGTCGGTGACGCCGCCAGCTTCGCGCGAATTCCGGACGACGCCTGCGCGAAACTCGCGTTCGTGCTGTGCCTCAACGACGATCCGGCGCCCGCGGGATGCCGCCCCCGCTGGCTTGCGCGTCGCGAGTTCGATGCGCTCGACGGCGTGTCGGCCGGCCCGGGCCCCGCGCCCGGGACTGTCGCCACGATCATCTTCACCTCCGGCAGCACCGGTGCGCCGAAGGGCATCGCGTATTCGCATGCGCAGGTCTGCCTCGCGGTCGCCGGCATCCTCGATGCCTTCCCCGACATCGACGCGAACGATCGGCTGGTGTGCTGGTTGCCGCTGTCGAACCTTTTCCAGCGCATGATCAATTTCTGCGCGGCCGGGCGCGGCGCGCAGACTTATTTCGTCGCCGATCCGCGCAGCATCATGACGCAGCTGCCGTCGATCCGGCCGCAGGTGTTCATCGCCGTGCCGCGCTTCTTCGAGAAGCTCAACGAGGGCATCGAGCAACAGCTGACGCGGCAGTCACCCGGCGCGCGGCGCCTCGTGCGCTGGGCTATCGGGGTGGGGGCGCGCGTGGCGCAGGCACAGCGCGACGGACACGTGCCCGACATCTTCACGCGTCTGCAGTTCGCGCTGGCCGATCGGCTCGTGCTGCGACGGCTGCGCGCGCTGCTCGGCGGCGAGATCCGTTTCATGGTCAGCGGCTCGGCACCGTTCCCGCGCTGGCTGATCGAGAAATTCCATGCGCTCGGTCTGCTGGTGCTCGAGGCCTACGGGATCAGTGAGAACGTGGTGCCGATTGCCGTCAATCGCACGACCGATTTCGAGTTCGGCACCGTCGGGCGCGTGCTCGCCGGCAACGAGGTCACGCTGGCCGACGACGGCGAGGTGCTGGTGCGCGGACTCGGGGTGTTCGGCGGCTATCTCGGTCAGCCCGGCGTCGACTCGCCGCTCGGCCCGGACGGCGTGCTGCACACGGGCGATCTCGGCGAGTGGACGCCGACCGGCCGGTTGCGGCTGACCGGCCGCAAATCCGAAGTCTTCAAGACCTCGACCGGCCGCAAGATTGCACCGACCGCCGTCGAAGCGCGCCTGAAGCAGATCCCGGGCATCGATCACGTGGTCGTATTCGGCGCTGCGCGCAAGGCGATCGTCGCGCTCGTGACGCCGTCACTCGACCTGGCGCCGACGCTGCGCGACGACGCGGCGTTCACGCAGTATGCCGAGCGGATTGCCGCGCAGGTCGCCGCCGCCGTGGCAGACGACGCCGACTACCTGCGCCCTGCAGGGCTGCTCGTGCACCGCCACGCGTTCACGATCGACAGCGGCGAGTTGACGGGCAATCTCAAGCTCCGACGCAAAGTCATCGAGGCCCGGCATGGCCCGGCGCTCGATGCCCTGTTCGACCGGATCGACAGCGGCGGCCGCTTCGTGGCGCCGGTCGCACCCGATACCTTGATGCTGAACTGTTGAAAGGGGAGGCCATGGCTCATTATCTGGTCACGGGCGCGAGCGGCGTGGTGGGCAGTGCCATCGTGCCGCGTCTCGCAGCGCTGCCCGACACGACCGTGCAGGTGCTGATGCGGCCGAAAAAGGGCAGTGACCTGCAGTCCCGCTTCGCCGATCTGGTGGCGTTCTGGAACGCGCATTATCCCGACGAACTCGCCGCGGCGGGGGCCGGTGGTTTCGCCGCGCGCGTGCGGCCGGTCAGCGGCGAGATCACGGAGCCCGCGCTCGGGCTGTCCGAGGGTGACCGCGCAGCACTGCAGCGCGAGTGCACGAACATCATCCACTGCGCAGCGAGCGTGCGCATGAACCTGCCGCTCGAGGAAGCGCGGCAGACGGCCCTGTTCCCGGTCGCCAGCGTGATCGAACTCGGCCAGGCCTGCACGCAGCTGAAGAAAGTCGAGTTCGTCTCGACGGTCGGCGTCGGCGGACGCTGGCGCGGGCCCTTGCCCGAGCGCTGGATCACCGAAGCACGGGAGTTTCACAACACCTATGAAGCGTCGAAGGCAGAGGCAGAGACGCTGGTCAGACAGGCCGTCGACGGTGGCTTTCCCGCCACGGTCCACCGGCCGAGCATGGTCGTCGGTGACGCGCGCAGTGGAGCGGTGATTCACTTCCAGATCTTCTACTTCATCTGCGAGTTCCTCAGCGGCATGCGCACCTTCGGCCTGTTTCCGCGGCTGGGCGATGCGACGCTCGACATCGTGCCGAACGACTATGTCGCGGCGGCAATCGTCGCCGCGTCGCGCAACGTCGACACGGCGGGCAGCATTTTTCACCTGTGCTCAGGCCCTGCGCGCGCGCTGCGGCTGGTCGAACTGCGCGATACGGTGCGCGGGATCTTCCGCGCCGGCGGACTGATGGGTTGGACGCCGAAGGTCGATTTCACGCGCGAGAATTTCATGCGCGTCATGCATGGCTTTGCCCGCTTCCTGCCGGAACGGGAGCGTCGCGCGGTCAACACGCTGCCGATCTACCTGGACTATCTCGCGGGGATTCAACAGTTCGGCAACGACGACTCCACGCGCAGACTGGCGGCGCTCGGGGTGGCCACGCCGGACAACGCGCAGGTGCTGAACCGGGTGCTCGACTACTACGTGAAGTCGAAACGCTGAGACGTTTTCAGGCGAACGGATCGTTGCCGAGACCGCCGAGCGCGAAGAATCGGCGCAGATCGTCGAGATCGCGCCGGGCCGCCGCCTGCAGACCCGCGCGCATCTGTGCGAGCCTGCGCCTGGTGGCCACGGGCAACGGGCCGTCTGCCGACTTCACGACGACGAGGAAAGGCACCAGGAAAGTGTGATGGAGACTGGCCTGTGGCAGGTGGCGCTCGACGGCCTCCTTAAGTTCACTGAACGTGAACGCGGCGCCCAGCGAGCAGCGGTACAGCGCGCTGAAGCGATCGGGCACCGCCGGTGCATTGAGATCGACGAAGAAGTCGATCGAGGCCGGCGACTTCAGCCGCGCGAAATCCTCGATGTAGACGGCGCCGTCGTGGCCGGCGCAGGCGGCCATCGCGCGCAGTGCCGTCGCGAGCGCGGCGGTGTCTGCGAGATCGTGCAGGGTCATCGTGCAGATGGCGGCGTCGTATTGTCCGCGGCCGTGTGCGAGCAGGCCGTCGAAATCGTCGACTGCCCAGTCGATGTTCGTGAGCCCGAGGCGGGCCGCCTGCACCGTGCCTCGTTCAATCATCAGCGGCGAGGCATCGACGCCGCAGAATTGCACGTCGGGGTTCAGGGCCGCGACCTGCAGCAACTGCGTGCCGTTGCCACAGCCGATGTCGACGCAGCGGCGTCGGCCCGCGAGCACCTGGGAAATTCTCGCGCTGTGATACAGGTAGCCGGCCGCCGTGCGCCCATCGACCTCGCCCCCATCCTCCATGGCCGCGAGGATGCCCGCGGCGCCAAGCTGTTGGCCCGGCGTTGGTCCGCGCGGCTGCTCCCGGCGCAGCAGCAGTTCGCGCGCGAACATCCGCGCCATGCCGAACGCCGACATCTCAGGCGGGCCGCGGCATGTGGTCAGATGTTCTGACGCAGGGCCTCGACCACCGGCACGCGCGACGCGCCGCGCGCGGCCAGCACGGCGGACAGCACGGTGGCGACGAAGCCGATGAGGAAAGACACGATCACGACCCCGGGCACCACGCGGATCAGCGCCGTATAGCCGACATTGGCATTCGGCGGCGGCGGCATCGGAATGCCTATCGCGGAAATGCCGAGCGCGAGCGCGATGCCCAGCAGCACACCCAGCGTCGCGCCGATGAAGCCGAGCAGGGCGTTCTCGAGGATGATCAGCTTCGAGATGTCACTGCTGCGTTTGCCGAGGGCTTTGAGCGTGCCGAATTCGCCGACGCGCTCGTACGCGGTCATGCTGACGCTGTTCGCCACGCTCAGCAGCACGACAACCAGGATGATGAACTGCAGCACGCCGAGCTGGCTCTTGTAGAGATCGACGGTCTTGGCGTAGAAGTCGTCGAGCTCGAACCAGGTCTTCAATTCGTAGTCGTCATCCCGGATCTGCGACCGGATGAGTTCGGCGCTCGTGTCCGTCTCGAGCGTGTCGGCCAACGAGACGACGACTGCGTGCACGCCGCTGACGCTCAGCAGCTCCTGCGCGGCGGGCAGGGCGACGCGCACTGCACGTGCATCGTAGTCCTTGGAGAAAGTGCGGAACACGCCGACGACTTCGAATTCGAGGCTGTTCAGCGCGCCGTCGGGCGTATTGGCGAGCACCGTGACAAAGGAACCGACTTCGAGCTTCAGCGATTTGGCGACGCCTTCGCCGAGCAGCACGCCATAGGCGTCGTCGTCAGTGAGCTGGCGGCCCTCGATGATGAAAAAGAAACTGCCGAGCTTTGCTTCCTTCTCGGGTTCGACGCCTTCGCCGATGATCGGGAGATCGGTTCGTGTGTTGTTCAGCAGGCCGAAGAAGTTGAGCCGCTTCATCGTGTCGACAACGCCAGGCTGGGCCGCGACCTCGGCTTCCATGTCGTCGGGGGCTTCGATCAGGTAGTCGTACGGCTCCTTCGATCCCTGCGCGTAAAATCCTTCCTTGTAGATTTGAAGGTGGCCGAGCCGCGAATGGATCGTCGCCTCGCGCAGCTGGATGAAGACGTCCTCGACGAAGCCGCCGGACAGGATGAGACCAATCACCCCGAAGATGATCGATGCCAGCGTCATGCCCGTGCGCCCCTTCTGCCGCAGCAGGTTGCGCAGCGCAAAGGTGAACGTCATCGCGTCGATTTTCATCGCTCAGCGTGCCCGTCGCAGCGCATCGACGATCTCCAGGCGTGACGCCTTCCACGCGGGATAGAGGCTGGCGACGACCGCCGAGACGACGGCGACCAGGAAGCCGCCGAGCAGCAGTTCCCAGGTCATGCGGATTGCCGCCGTGAAACCCTGGTCCATGCCGGGGGCCGGCGGCATCGGAATGCCGATGGCCGAAATGAGCTCGGCGAGCGCATAGCCGAGCACGACCCCGGTGATGCCGCCCGCGACCCCGATCACGAAGCCTTCGCTGACGAACAGCTGCATCACCTTGCGCTGGCGATAGCCGATCGCCATCAGCGTGCCGATTTCGCTGGTGCGCTCCATCACGCTCATCACCAGCGTGTTCGAGATGCTCATGATGATGATGATCGCGATGATCGTGCGCACGAAGTTCATCTGCGATGCGAACAGTTCGACGACGGCCTTGTAGAAATCCGCGAGATCGATCCAGGGAATGATCTGCAACGCACTCTTGCCGGCCGGCACGAGCTGGCGCAGGTAGTTCAACACCTCGTCCGTCCGCTCGGTTTCATCGAGCAGCACGATCAGCTGGTGCGAGCCTTCGGCCTTCGTGAGTTCGCGCGCGAGCCCGATAGGGGTGCGCAGCGCGACGTCGTCGAACGCCTTCACCGCGGTGTGGAAGATGCCGCTGACGTTGGCTTCGACCGCCGACACGCTGCCTGACCCGGTGGTCGTCAACAGCACCACCGAGTCGCCGACCGCAGCACCGAGGCTGAGCGCGAGCCCCTTGCCGAGGATCACGCCTTTCGGCTGTGCGCTCGACAGCGGCTGGCCGTCGTGGACGATCACTTCCTTCGAAACGTCTGCTTCGGTCTCCGGCACGATGCCTTCACCGAGAAAGCTGACGGTCGTCTCGCCTTTCGAAATCAGGCCGGAATAGGCGAGTCGCGGCGTCACGGTCTTCACGTGTGGCAGTTGCATCAGCCGCTTCGCGTTGACCGCGGCATCCGGAATGAGGTACGCGAAGGGATCCGCCACGCCGTTCTCGTAGTAGCCGCTGCGCACGATCTGGATGTGGCCGAGGCGCGAGTGGATCGTCGATTCGCGCTCGGCCCATTTCATCCACTCGGCAAAGCCGCCGGCGAGCACGAGGGCCACTACGCCAAACCCGATCGCGCCGACGCCGAGCGCCGTGCGGCGCCGATGGCGGCTCAGGTTGCGCAGCGCCAGTGAAAAAGTCTCGCCGAGCAGCGTGCGCAGAGCGCGTGAGGACAGCGGCTCACCGGCCTCGGCGGTGTCGGTCGGTTCGGGCACGGCGGCCGCGGGAGGAGCGCTGGCCGGGACGGGCACCACCGCGGCACTCGCCCGTTTGCGCGCATCGTCGACGATGGACCGGGTCAGTGCCTCCGCCGGTGTTGAGCCGAGCGAACGGACGAACCAGTCCTGGCTGGCGAGGAACTTCGGATCGATGACCTGTTCGTCACCAAAGGCCGTGACACCGGCAAGCTGGTTGCCGACGGCCTCCGCCTGGCCGGGATCGATCTCCGCGGCTTCGCGCAGACCGGACAGTGCGTTGAAGACGGTCGCGCAGTGCGTGCACCGGACCATGCCCATCGCCGTGCGAAGGTTCTCGGCGGTGACCTCGAACAGGGTCTGGCAATCCGGGCACTGGGTGTACATGAGAGCGGCGCGCAATCACGAATGGGTCGCGCGAGGATAGCATCGAAGGCGGCGCCGTCGAAGCCGCGCGGGCTTTCGACCGCTACAAAAAAAGAACCCCGCCGAAGCGGGGTTCTCATCAGACGCTTGAGTCAGACTCAGGCAGTCTTGCGGCGGCGGGCGCCGATACCGAGAAGACCGGCGCCGAGCAGCGCGAGGGTGCCCGGTTCCGGAATCGCGATGTCCGCGTCAGCGTTCGTGTTGTGGCTGATCGTGAACGTGTAGGTGCCCGGGGCCAGCGTCAACTCGGCTTCGAACGAACCGACGGTCGGGTCGACGGTCGTATCACCGGCCGACAGCAGGCCGATGTTGCCGGTCATCGCAAAGGCGTCGGCGAACTCGGTGCAGGTGCCGGCCACCACGCAGGTGCCTTCGGTGACAAACAGTCCGTTGTTAGTGACCCCTCCGAAGTTGGGCGGCGTCACGCCATTCGGCGTCCAGTTCAGGATGTCCGTGGCAGAGCCCTGCTGGCGGACTGACGCGGTCCAGCTGTACGAGGCGTTCGCCGAGCCGTCCTGGCCCAGCGCGGCGCGCAGGAAACCATCCGCATCGAAGCTGAGTTCGAAGGTCTGGGTCTGCACCACACGCACCGTGAACTGCGTGATCAGGTTCTGGTTGGCCTGGGCCGAACCCGTGGTGCCAGCAGCGGCCAGGTTCACCTGGTTGTGTACGGGCACGCAGTCACCGACGTTGCCGGCACCGCAAATCGAACCCGGCTGCGCAGCCGGAATAAGCGCGTTGCCGAACGAGCTCGTCGCCGAACCAGAATAGGTGGTCGGGTTCAGCGTGCCGACGGGCAGCGTGGTGTTGGCCACGAAGCCGGCGCCGATCGTGCTCTGGATGGAGAACGGCACGCCGAGGCCGACCGAAGTCGACTGGCTGGCCGGGGCACCACCGAGGCTGGCAAGCGTATCGGCGTTGGTCTGGATGTCGTCAAGCACTACGTTGCCGTTGCCGCCGAGGACGGCGACCGGCAGCGGGATGCCGCTCTTGCCGAGCGCGCCGTCACCCTGAAGGATCGTGAAGTTGCTGAGGATGAGGTATGCGTCAGCGACCGCACCCGGGGCCGGAATGGCAGCGAACGCGGTGGCACCGTAGCCCAGCGTCAGAGCAGCGCCAATGCCGGCTGCGATTTTCTTGATTTGAACCATGGATATCACTCCTGAAGTTTCTCTATTCACCCGCCCCCACCTGGCGGGGACTTGCGGTAATAGTGAGCAGGAAGCATGCCAGCACTTGAATTTTCGTCTAATAAATATAGAAAACAAGCACTTGATGGATTGTGGCCCAAGCCGGCGCGCCATAACTGTCAAGCAATTTGACAAACACCCCGCCGGACAGCCTGACGAGTGGTGATTATGCAGGACGACCTTCTGCTGCGCCCGCATCCGGCACGGGGACAAGGATCGATCCGGTCCACGGGCTAGGGGGGAAAAACAATGAAGAACAATTGCTTGGTCGAATTTTGCGCGCGCTTCAGGGGCCTGCGAAACAGCGCTGCAAGGCGCCCTGGAGTGTAAAAATCTCGGACAGAGCGGGCGCGACGCAGCCTTTTGCTCACCGCTGCGGCGCGCCGGCGCGCAGATCGCGCTCGAGTGACCCGCCAGCCTCCGCCCAGCCGGTCTCCCGGTGCTCCCTGTACAGCTGAAAATCCGCAAACCAGGGGGATAGCGGTGCCCGCTCGGTCCATCGCCAGTCGGTGGGTGCCGTGACCAGGGCGCGCGCGGCGCGGCCGCAGGCGGCACGCAGATACATATTGGTATTGCTGACGCCGACGTATTCGTCGACGAGCGCCATCAGTGCCAGCATCCCGGGGAGGTCTTCGTTCAGCGCGTCGAAATCGGCGACCGGCCGATCCAGATGCGCCGCGAGCGTTGCGAGCTCGCCGGGTTCCGGGTTGCGCTGCACGGACAGGAGTGTCCCGGGCCACGGTCGCAGGGCCTGGGCCAGCACCTCCAGCGGAATGGCCTTGCGCCGGCCGGGCTTCTGCCCGGCGACGGGAGCCGGCCCGGCGCGCCATGTGACCGCGAGGTAAGGGCCCGGGCCGGCCGCGGCCAACCGGGCTGCGACAGCCGCCAGCTGCGCTGTCGAAGGCGCCAGGCGCAGCGCCGGTGGCGGCGCTGCCATGTCGGTGTCGGCCAGCAGCGGCAGGTCACCGAGCATCAATATATGGTCGGCATCCGAAGGCAGTGCTTCCGTCGTGAAGATCGCGTCGAGGCCGTCGGCACCGGCGAGCAGGGGGGCAGCCTTGGGCGATGCGCGGTAGCCCAGCCACGCGCAGCGGCGGCGGACGAGGGGGGCATATCGGAGGAAGAACAACTCGTCACCGATGCCCTGCTCACCGAGCACGAGCAGCCGCGCAGCGCTCAGGTCCTGCGACCGCCATTGGCTGGGGCGCGGCAGCACACGCGAAGGCTGGCGCGGGTCGGTGACATAGGCGGCGCCAGTGTCGGCGGCGATACGCCATTCGTGGTCCTCCCACATGCCATGCCAGGCGCCGGCAAGCAATTGGCACTGTGCCCGCGTGAAAAAGGCGAGCGCGTACCTGGGATTCAGGGCCAGCGCCCGATTGCAGGCCTCGACGGCCTCGTCGAGCGCCCCGACGTCGCGCAAAGCGCAGGCGAGATAGCTGTGGTGGGCCGCGTACTGCGGTCCCAGCGCCACGGCGCGCCTGAACACCGTGACGGCGGCCTCCAGTTGTCCGGCCGCCTGCAACGCGAGCCCGAGGTTGCTGTGCAACTCGCTGTCCTGTCGGCGCTGCGGCAGCGCCTTGCGGATCAGCGCAATCGCCGTGTCATAGCGATGATGCAGGTATTCGATGACCCCGAGGAAGTGCAGCGCCTCGGGATGATTGCGATCGCGCGCCAGGACCGCCTCGAACAGTTGCCGGGCTTCCTCGCGGCGTCCCGCGAAGAAATGCGCGCGCGCCTCGGCAATCTGCCGGGCATGCGGGTCGGGCCTCGAAACGTAAGCCATCAGGCTTTCATGCCGGCCTGGGAGCGCGCGTGGTGCGCATGCCATTCATCTGCCATGTCCGCGTCCCAGTAATCCGCAAAGCAGGGCGTGCCTAGCGTGTAATGCAGGAGATTGGCGTGCTCATTCGGTTCGTATTCCGTCGTCAGCCAGTTCCACTCCCGCGGCAACGCGCCGATGTCGGCATCGTCCAGCCACGAGAAGCGGTGCAGATAGGCGCCGCTCTGGGCCATCAGAAACGCCGGCGTCAGCACCCGATGCTTGGGGTGTGCGCAATTCCACAGCACCAGGCTCGACCAGTTCTTGCGCGGGTAGTCCTGGTTGCGATTGCCGAGATACTTGGTCGTCGCCTTCGTCCGGTAGTCGTGCTGCACCACCTGCACGGCCTTGGTGGCGTCACGCTGCGCCCACAGTGCCGCGATGTCCGTCCGGCAGATCATGTCGCCATCGGCGAAAATGGCCCACCCGGAGAAATCGCACAGGTGGGCGGTCAGGAAACGCGAGTAGATGAAGGTGTTGCTGCCGTCGTGATGCGTTTCGACATACCCGGGCAGCGATTGCAGCACCAGCGGGGTGAAGGACACCGGCACGCTCGACTTTTCCAGCACGCTCTGACAGAACGTGTGATAGGCGACGGCTTCACGCGGGTCGAACCCGACGAACATTCTGATCACGCTTTCATACCTCGCCTCGATGCCGGTTGCGCTGGCGACAGGGAACCCACAGGCCTCTGGTGCACATCATATTGTCGGCCATGGACTGTCGTCTCCTGAGTGAAGGCCACGTCCCGGTGCGAAGGCCGGGCAAGCCTCACGGCGGGCGCGGAACATTGTTAAGGATCGTCATCGCGCCGACTGCGCCTCACGCTATCGAACTGCACGCGCCTATCTTCTGGTCGGGCCGTGACCCGCCGGCGGCGCATGCTTGACGGGTCACAGCCAAAGATCGAGAGTAGCCGGCCGTCACGAGTCGTCGACGCGGGTCCGCCAGGTCGTTGTTTTCAGACGCAGTCTCAAGTGTCCTTGAGACTATTCCAACAAGGAGCCAAGGATGTCTTTCAGACTGCTGCCGCGGGCCGTGACGCTCGTTCTGCTCGGGACTCTCCTGCACGGATGCGCCAAGGACCCGGCCGAACTGCTGGCCAGGGCCCAGGCCCTCGAATCGCAGCGCGAATTCACGGCCGCCATCATCGAAATGAAGGCGGCCCTGCAACTGTCGCCCGATGACCCGGACGCGCGCTTCATGCTCGGCCGGCTCTACAACCAGGTCGGCGACGGCGTGTCCGCGGAAAAGGAATTGACCAAGGCCATCGACCTGGGCGCCAGCGCCGGCGGGAGCGTCGCGGTGGAACTTGCGAGGGCGCTGCGCGCGCAGGGCAAATTCCAGGAAGTGCTGGATCGCGTGCAGGTTCAAACCGGCTTCGAGCCAGGCGCAGTCGCGTCAATTCATGCCTATCGCGGCCGCGCCCAGCATGCGCTGGATCAGCGCGAGGAGGCATTGGCCAGCCTCGAAGCGGCACGCACGGCAGATCCCGACAGCGTCGAGGCCAGCATGCTCGATGCCCAGATCAAGTTCGGCGATCGCGAGTACGAACCCGCGCTGGCGGCACTGAACAAACTCCTCGACAAAGACCCGAATCACCTTGATGCGTGGAGCTACAAGGCCGAAATCCTGCGGGCGACGCAACGCAAGGAGGACGCGCTGGCTGCTTACGGCAAATTGTTGAAGCTGCAACCGGACAACTACCGGGCGCTGGTGTCCAGGTCGTCGATGCTGATAAGCGAAGGCAAGCTCGAAGACGCCCAGCGGGACGTCGACGTGCTGGCGCGCAAGTATCGCAAGAACCCTCAGACAGCCGTGCAGCAGGGCATGATCCATTTCGCCAGCGGTCGACCGCGCGAAGCGCTCGATTCGGCGCAGACGGCCCTGAAGATCAATCCGAAGCTTGCCGGCGCTACGCTGCTGGCCGGCCTGGCGCAGCATGCGCTGGGGTCATTCGAACAGGCCGAGCGTCTGCTGATGGCGCACCTGGCCGCGAATCCTGGCGACGTCTATGCGCGGCGCACGCTGGCCGACACGCTCGTCAGTTTGAAGCAGCCGGCGCGCGCGGTGGAGGCCATCGCACCTGCACTCGACAGCGGCACCAAGGATGCCCAGGTGTACGTGTCGGCGGCGAACGCGTACATGGCCGCTGGTGATTCCGCCAAAGCCACTGCCTTGTTCGACAAGGCCGCCCAGTTGAGCCCCGAGAATGCGGGGGTTCAGGTCAGTCGGGCGATGGCGATGCTGGGCGGAGACGATGCCGAGGCCGGCCTCACCGAACTCGGCAAGGCGCTGCAGCAGACCACGGACGCCACGCAGGCGGACGAAGTGCTGATCCTGTCGCTGCTCGATCAGCAAAAGATCGACGCCGCCTGGGATGCGCTGCAGGCGTTGGAGAAGCGGGCGCCTGACAGCGCCATGATGCACAACCTGAAAGGGGTCGTGCTGATGCGCAAGCAGGAGTTGCAACCGGCTTTCCGGGCGTTCGAGGCCGCGGTCGCGCGCGACCCGGCGTTTCTCCCCGCCGTCAAGAATCTCGTGCAGCTCGACACCGCTGTCCGCAATTACACCAAGGCCCGCGAACGTTTCGAGGCGGCGATCACTGCGTCCGATCAGAAACTGCCGGCGCTGATGGCGCTGGCCGAATTCGAACAGCAACTGCGCAACGAGCCGGCGGTCAAGGCCGTGCTCGAACGTGCGCTCAAGGCCGACCCGAAGGCGCTCGCCCCGCGCGTGCGGCTGGTCAGCATGCTGCTCGACGCCGGCGACACGGAGCGCGCGCTCGAAATGGCGGAAGCAGGGCTGGCCGATCATCCGGACGATGCGGAAATGCTCGTGCTGGCGGCCAGGGCCCAGCAGGCCGTGGGCAATGTGAACCAGGCCGACAAGACCATGGGCCGCTTGCTCGGCCTCTTTCCGAATTCGGATCAGGCCTATGCGCGGGTAGCCGCGTTCCAGGCGAGCGCGGGCCGGGGCGAGGAAGCGCAGGCGACGCTCGAGAAAGCCTTGAAGCAGCGTCCGACGAGTCCGGCGCTGCAGATCTCGATGACCTCGCTGCTGATGGCGCAGCGCCGCGAGGCAGACGCGCTGGATTTCGTGAAGCAGGTTCAGACACAGCAGCCGAAGGCGCCGATCGGCTGGGTGCTCGAGGGGGAGATTCATGAATCCGCGCAGCGTCATGACGCTGCCGTGGAGTCCTACCGCAAGGCCATGGCGCTGCAGAGCAGTGGAAGCCTGGCGGCGAAAATCTTCTTTGCCCGCAGCCGCGGGGGCGACGGCAGCGCTGCGTTCGACGAACTGAAGAAATGGGCGGACGATCATCCCGCTGACACGGTCGCGCGCGCCAAACTGGGTGACGCGCTGCTCGCGAGCGGCGACTACCAGGGGGCCATTGCCCAATACGAGATACTCGTCGAATCGCGCACGGTCACGATCGACGTGCTGAACAGCCTCGCGTTCGCCTACCACCAGGTCAAGGACGAGCGCGCCCTGCCGACGGCGCAGGCGGCCTTTCAGGCGGCGCCGGATGCCGCGCTCGTCGTCGACACCCTGGGCTGGATCCTGTTCGAGCAGGGCGATACCAAGCGCGGCCTGGAGCATCTGCGGCGGGCCGCGGTGCTGGCGCCGGACGAACCGGAGATTCGCTACCACCTGGCGGTGGCACTGGCGGCCGAAGGGGACAAGAAACTGGCGCGGGAAGTGCTCGACACGCTGGTCGACTGGCCCACCGACTTTGCCGCCAAGAAAGACGCGATGGCCCTGCGCGCCAAGCTCGACTGACGGCCGGCGCCGCGCCGCTTCCCGGGCTACGGGCCAGGAGCGGCGCCTGGACTCGAGCTGCTCAGTCCTGCAGCTTGCGCAGGAATTCCTTGCTGAACACCTTGTCGGGGATTTCGCGCTTCTTCAGCCCGGTGTACTCGAGCACCGACTGCTCACCCTTGCGTAGCGCATCGGTCAGGGTCAGACGGGACGGGCGCAGCACGCCGCCCATGTCCTTGAAGTCGCTGTAGACGCCGGACTTCATCAGGCGCTTCGAGACGGTATAGAACTCCACTTTCACCGGACGACGGGTCGCCGTCTCGACCCAGTACAGCACGCGCTGGTAGGTCACGCCCTTGCGCGCGGCGGTCAGTTCGAGCTGTGCGCACGGCTTGCCGTCGATCACTTCTTCCTTGACCAACGTCGCATTGTAGTCGCCGGCGAAGTTCGCGCGCGCCAGATCGCCGTTGGCGACCTGGCCGGTCAGGCGCTGGGACAGCGGCAGACGAACGGGTTGCGAGACCTGCGGCATGAACACCCACAGATCGGCGCCTTTCAGCAGCATCACCTGGCCCTTTTCCGACGCGGGCGACAGCGTGCGCACGACGCTGTTTTCATGGCCCTTCTGCAGGACCTGGTATTCATGCACTTCCGGGCCGCTGCGGCCGGCCGTGGTGACCTTGACCTGGATCTGGAAGGCTTCGGTTGGAAAGCGGATGGCGTCGGCGGCGGCCACGAGGCCATTCGCGTCCAGGGCCGCCGCGACGGCACCTGAGGTCATGAGCAGGGCCAGCGCGGCGCCGGCCACGGACAGCAATCGGAGTCTGATGCGCATCGGAAACACCTGAGTTGGGGACCCTATAGTCGGCGCTATCGGCCCGGACCTGAAGCGGCAATCGAGCCGGACGCCGGGCGGTTGCACCGGCACGTCCCGCGCGCGGTGTCGGCCGTGGCGGTGGCGTCAGGGGCCGGGGGCGGCCGCCGCAGACGGACGGGTGCTGCGTGAATCGCGCTCGCGCCTTGTGCTAGCATTCAAACACGGATTGAATTTCAGTGCCTTATAGGCCCCAACTTAGAATTACCATGAGCCACAGCGCAAGTCCTGAACCGACCGCCGGACAGCATCGGAGCCGGCTTCGATGAGCGTTGTGCGCGTCGAGCACGTCTACAAAGAGTACAAGCTCGGCACTCAGACCGTCCATGCGCTGCAGGACATCTCGATGGTCGTCGCACCTGGCCGCTTCCTGGCCATTGCCGGCCCGTCGGGCAGCGGCAAGACCACGCTGCTGAACCTGATCGGCTGCATCGACACCCCGAGCAAGGGCGACATTTTCATCGGCGAGGAGATGGTCAGCCGCAAGACCCCGGACGAACTCGCCGATTTGCGGGCGCGCACGCTCGGTTTCGTGTTCCAGACCTTCAATCTGCTGCCCGTGCTCACCGCGTGGGAGAACGTCGAATACCCGATGCTGCAGCGGAGCGATCTCGGCAAACAGGAACGTCATGAACGGGTGAAGCACTACCTGGAGACCGTCGGTCTCGGCGGCAAGATGCGGCATCGGCCGAATGAACTGAGCGGTGGCCAGCGCCAGCGCGTGGCGATCGCCCGCGCGCTCGCCGGTGGGCCGAGCATCATTCTCGCCGATGAACCCACCGCGAACCTCGACTCGAAAACCGGCGAAAGCATTCTCGCGCTGATGAAGCAGATCAACGAGACCGAGAAGACGACTTTCATCTTCTCCACGCACGACTTCCGGATCATGGAAATGGCCGATCGCGTGGTCAGCGTTGCCGACGGCCGCCTCGTCGTCTGAGCGCCGGCCCATCTGCCGCATACTCAAGGATTAGCACGGATGAACAGGACCACGGGACGCACGCTGACGAGCGACACGATGCGGGCCACGATGCTGGCGACACTGCTCGCCTCTGTGCCGCACGCGCAAGCCGGGGAATCGCCGTTCGACGCGGCCGGTTTCGAGACGGCAGTCGCCGGGCCGATGCTCGCGCAGGAGTCGATGGACGATCTGTTCGAGGCAACGGACGAGCCGGCGGAGGCCCCTGCTGCGGCAGCGGAGGACGCCGGCAGCGCCGAGAGCGTCGATGACCTGTTCGGCGAACCCGAACCGTCTGCGCCGGCGGCGGCTGATACAGCACCCGACGATGCGGGCGAGGCGGAGAGTGTCGACGATTTGTTCGACGAAGCCGCCCCGGCTGCAACGGCCGCCGCGCCCGCCGCAGACCAGGCGAAGCCCAAGCCGGCGGTGCGCGTCAGCGGTTTCTACCAGAACGAATTCGCGTACACGGTGCCGGAAGAAGGGCACTTCTCGAAATTCCGCAATATCCTGAAACTGCGTCTCAACGGCGCGCTCAGTCCGCGCGTGAAGTGGCAACTCGGCGGACACATCGAATACGACCCGGTCTTCGAATTCGAAACCTTCTACAATGACCGCGTCGAAGACGATGAAAAGCTGTTCGGCTATGTCGATGAGTCCTATCTCGACATCGACGCCGACAACTGGGAATTCCGCGTCGGCCGGCAGCACATCATCTGGGGCGAGATGGTCGGCCTGTTCTTTGCCGACGTGATCTCCGCGCTGGACCTGCGCGAGTTCGTGCTGCCGGACTTCGATCTGATCCGCATTCCCCAGTGGGCCGCGCGCGCCGAGTACTTCAACGGCGACTTCCACGGGGAGTTCGTCTACATCCCGCTGATGACCGTCGACAACCTCGGCGTGTTCGGGGCGGACTACTATCCGTTTCCGATCGAACTGCCGCCCGGCGTGCGTGGCGTGTTCCTCGAGGACAAGGCGCCGCGCAGCGACTGGGACGACTTCGGGGCAGGGGCACGGGCGTCCTACCTGAAGAACGGGTACGACATCTCCGCGTTCTACTACACGAGCCCGGACAAGACTGCCGCGCTCGATCGCCGCATCAGCGTCGCCCCGGTGCCGACCGTGACCTTCAGGCCATTGCACGAACGCATCCACCAGTTCGGCACCACGTTCGCCAAGGATTTCGGCAGCTTCGTGCTGAAGGGCGAAGCGATCCAGACCCTCGACCGGCTGATGAGCATCGACCGTCTCACCGATCTCGACGGCCTGATCGAAACCGACGAACTGCGCTATGTGATCGGGGCCGACTGGGCCGGCGAAGCCGGTCACAACGTCAACGTGCAGTTCTTCCAGACCTGGTTCCAGGACCACGACCGGGACATGCTGTTCAAGGAAGTCGAGACCGGTGTCAGCGTGATGCTGACGACGACCAGCTGGCATCCGGACCTGACCCCGGAAATCCTGTGGATCCGCAGCCTTGATCGCAACGAGTGGGTGCTGCAGACCAAGATGAGCTGGGAGTTCTCGCCGAACTGGCGCGCGACGCTGGGCGGCGACGTCTTCGGTGGCCCGCAGACCGGCATTTTCGGCCAGTTCGACGACACCGACCGGGTCTACACGGAATTGCGTCTGAGCTTCTAGCGCGTCAGGGCGGCCGACACCGGGCGGCGCCGGAGGTGCGTGCTAGACTGATCGGACCAATTCGACAGTGTCGGCCGCCCGCGCGCGGCCGCAGGCAGAGCCGTACCCATGCCCATCCGCATCAAGCTGGCCCGCAGCCCGAAGGAAATCGACGACGCCCTGTGGCTGCGCCACGAAGTTTTCGTCATCGAGGACGGCAAGTTCGGCGGTAAACCCGTGCCCGGCCACCGGCTGGTCGACCATTTCGATGCATTTCCGAGCGTCTACCACGTCGTGGCCTATGAGCACGCCGAACCGGTCGCCACGATGCGCCTGGTCAAGGACAGTGAAGCGGGCCTGCCGGTCGATGAACTGTACGACTTCGCCGAGTATCGTCGTCAGGCCTCGGACGACCTGCCCGGGCTCGGGCCCGAATGGCAGGGACGCGACACGCCGGTGTTCGGCAGTGCCGGCATGCTGGCGATCCGGGGCCCGTGGCGCCGGCGCCGCGACGTCATCCGGGCGATGTTCCGGATGGCGGCCACGGTCTGCCAGGGCTACGGGGCGTCGCATGTGGTGGTGGTCGTGAATTTCGAGACGGCCGGCATGTACCGGCGGCTCGGCTTCACCGAACTGTGCGACAAGATCTGGAACGAGGAAATCGGCAACCACGTCATTCCGCTGGCCGGCACCACCAGGCAATTCATCGGTTGGGCGCTGGGCGACCTGCCCGACACCGCGCTGAGTTCCTTCAAGGACAGTTTCGAGCGCCTCGTGCTCCGTTCGGGCGAGCTGATCTTCAGCGAAGGCGATATCGGCGAGCACG
This sequence comes from Gammaproteobacteria bacterium Ga0077536, assembly GCA_001464935.1. Taxonomy (GTDB): domain Bacteria; phylum Pseudomonadota; class Gammaproteobacteria. The sequence continues at coordinate 114,306 of LNEL01000053.1, read as the reverse complement.
CCTATGTCATTGAAACAGGTGAAGTCCGAATCTCCCGGAAGCGTGATGGAGACCAGGAACTGACGCTTGCCCACCTCGGGCGGGGCGACCTGTTCGGCGAACTCGCGCTGCTCGACGATCAGCCGCGGGCCGCCTCGGCGACCGCTCTCGTCGACAGCGAACTGATGACGCTCGACCGGTCGAGCTTCGAGTCCCAGCTGCACAATCACCCGGAGCGGGCCCGGCGCCTGTTCAAGGTCTTCGCGTCGCGGATGCGCTCGATGGACGAACTGGCGATGGTGCTGGCCTTCGCCCACCCCGCGCAGCGCCTCGAGTTCGCGCTCGAAGCGGCCCGCAAGCAGGCCACGCCCGATCGCAGCAAGCCCGACGAACTGGTCTTCCGCGGTGGGCCGAAAGAACTGGCGCTGATGGCCGCTGTCGACGAACAGGTCACCCGCCAGTACCTCGAAACGGCGATGGCCGGGGGCCGGCTGGCCTTTTCCGAGCGCCACATTGCTTTCCTGCCCGACGCGGCCACGCGAACGCCGGTGGCCGCAGATACCTTGCACGATGCGCATGCACAGCCTCCCGAGGCGGCGGCATAACAATTGTGAAGACGGGCGCCACGGCACGGTGCGCGGCGGTCCGTCCCTTCTAGAATCCCGGCTTCAGGATTGCCCGACCGCGCCGATGCCTGAGGCCTTGGGCAGGGCGTTGCCCTGCTCGTGGCGGGCTGGTGCTGGACTTAATCAGTAAATAGATAAAAAATGGCACCTAACCATCTTGAAAGTGAAGGTTTTATGTCTGCGGGCCATGGCTGGCGCGGACGAAACCGGCAGAACCTGGGCGGCAGCAGTGTGAGGATTACGACTATGCGGGCGAACCTTAATCATCGGAAACGGCAAGTCATCGGTATGCTGCTGCTGGGCGCAGCCGCCCTGGCGCTGACCGGTTGTTCGTTCACCAACCCGTTCTGGTCGAGTTACCCCGACGCGCCCAAGGACAGCGACTACGCGAAGGACTGGGTCTATCGCGTGGGTCCCGGCGACAGCCTGAACATTTTCGTGTGGCGCAATCCCGAACTCTCGCAGACCGTCATCGTGCGACCCGACGGCCGCTTCTCGACGCCGCTCGTCAAGGAATACCTCGCCACCGGCAAGACGCCGCCGGAACTGGCGGTCGAACTCGAAAAGGAACTCGGCGAATACGTGCGCGACCCGCTGGTGACCGTGACAGTCGGTGGCTTCGTCGGCGAGTACTACGACCAGGTTCGAATCGTCGGCGAGGCCACGCGGCCGACGGCGATGCCTTACCGCCGCAACATGACCGTGCTCGATTTGATGATCCAGACCGGCGGCCTCACGGATTTCGCGGCCGGCAATCGCGCCGTGCTGGTGCGCTACGCCGGCGGCAAGGAAGAGGAGTTCAACATCCGCCTCGATGACCTGATCCGGGACGGTGACATCTCGGCCAACGTCGCGATGCAGCCCGGCGACATCATCATCATTCCGGAAGCGTGGTTCTAGTTCGTCGCCAACATGCCGACACAGCATTCATCCAGGCAGCGCTGACGAACCAATACGATGTACGAACAGGTCCAAGTCGCCCGAACTTTTCTGCGCATGGCGTGGCTCTACCGCTGGGTGGGGCTCGCCACGGCGATCATCGCGTGCACGCTCGGGTGGGGCGCCGTCCAGCTGATGCCCGACCAGTACCAGGTGTCGGCCAAGATTTATCTCGACTCCCGCTCGATGCTGAGGCCTCTGCTGCGCGGTATCGCGTTCGACAGTGGCAACCTGTCGAACACGACCATGCTGCTCAGCCGGACCCTGTTGACGAGGCCCAATCTCGAAGAGGTCGCGCGCCGGACGGATCTGGACCTTGGCACGAAAACGCCGGAAGAGTTCGACAAGCTGATCTCCGATCTGTCTTCCGATATTTCGATCATCGGCACCACGCGCGACAATATCTACGAGCTGAAGTACTCGAGCGACAAGCCAAAAGTGGCCAAAGCGGTCGTGGACGAACTGCTCAACACGTTCATGGAGTCCACGCTCGGTGACTCGCGCAGGGAAACCGCCGTCACGCAGAAGTTCCTCGAAGAGCAGATCGCGGCCTATGAAAAGCGGCTGGTCGAAGCGGAAGAGCGCCTGAAGGAATTCAAGCAGAGAAATGTCGGTGTCATGCCCGGCTCGGAAGGGGGATTCTTCTCTCGTCTGGAAGCCGCGCATACCCAGTTGAAGCAGGCGCAACTCGAACTCGAAGAGGGAATTCGCCGTCGGGATCAGCTCAAAGAGCAGGCCGCGAGTCAGCAGGCGACGGTCGAAGATCCGTTCGCCATGGACGAACTTCCCGAGCTGGAAGAAAGCGATCCTGAAATCGCCCAGCACGAGGCCAAGATCGCCGACCTCACCAATCGCGTGGACGATCTCCTCGTCGCCTACACCGAAAAGCACCCCGATGTCGTGACCATGCGCAAAATGGTTGTCGACCTCGAAGCCAAGATCAAAGCACGCAAGCTGGAGCTCGAGAAGGAGGCTGCGGAGAATCCGACCGATCCAGACGAGCCTTCGTCATCAGCGTCGATGATCGGTAACCCCTTCAAGCAGCAACTGCAACTGCAGGCCGCGGAAGCAGATGCCATGGTCGCAGGGCTGCAGACGCGCGTGGCGGAATACGAGCGTCGGGTGAAGGAACTCGAGCGCAAGGTCGACACGGTGCCGGAGGTAGAAGCTGAACTCGCACGACTCAACCGCGATTACGAAGTCAACAAGGAACAGTACGGCGAGCTGCTGAAACGGCGCGAACTGGCCTACATGTCGCAGGAAGCCGACCAGAGCGAAGACGACGTCAAGGTCAAGATCATCGAGCCGCCGCGCGTACCGCTGTTGCCGACGGGGCCGAACCGGCTGCTGTTCGCGAGCATCGTCCTGCTGGTGGGCCTCGGCATCGGTGGCGCGTTGTCGGCGGTGCTGTCGCAGATGAATCCGCGCATCATCGACGTGCCGGATTTGAAAGACATCACGGGACTGCCCGTGCTGGGCGTCGTCAGCATGTCCAGCAGCCCGCTGCATCGCCAGCAGCGCCGCTATGAATTGATGGCATTCTCGGCGGCGCTGGCCGGCCTTGTCATGGTTTACATTGGCCAGGTCGTGATGTTCGTCATGGGTATCGATTTACACGGCAAGATTTCTTCCGTGATAGGAATGATCGCGTGAGCACAATCGAACGCGCAATGCGCAAGCTGGGCGGGGAACCTGAAGCGCCGAACGGCGAGGCGGCTCCGGACGCGGGCGCCACGCCGGAGGTGCACGCCGAGTCGGCCGCGCCGCTGGCTGAGCCGCAGGCGACGGCGGCGCCGACCCACAGTGAACCTGCGCCGACGACGGCTCCGCCGCCCCCGGCCAGCGAGCAGGGCAGCGGCATCCCGCGGCACAAGTTCGGCCGCGCGGCACTCGAACTCGATTTCGAGCGCCTGCGTCGGATGGGGTTTCTGGTGCCGGGCGATCCGGCGTCCCGCCTGTCCGAGGAATTCCAGCAGGTCAAGCGGCGGCTGATCGCGAACACGGCACCCGGCGCGGGCACCCATGCGCAACGGCCGGGCAATCTGATCATGGTCACGAGCTCAATGCCCGGCGAGGGCAAGACCTACACGACCCTGAACCTCGCGATGAGCATCGCGATGGAAATCGATCGCACGGTGCTTGCGATTGACAGCGACATCCTGAAGTCGGACCTGAGCCGCCTGTTCGGCGCGTTCAACCGCACGGGCCTCTATGACTACCTGGCGCATCCGGATCTCGACCTTGCCGACGTCATCCAGCGCACGAACGTGCCGACGCTGTCGTTCATCCCGGCAGGCACGATTCGAGAGGGCATCACCGAGCGCCTTGCCAGTCAGGCCATGGTCAAGCTGGCGTCGGAACTGGCCGCGCGTTACTCGGATCGCCTGGTCATTTTCGATGCGCCGCCGGTGCTCGCGATGTCCGGTGCCGCCGCGCTCGCGCCGCTGATCGGCCAGGTGGTGCTGGTCGTCGAGGCCTACAAGACGGCACGCGAAACCCTGAAGCGTACTCTGCAGGCGCTGGAACATGTCCAGATCACAGGGCTCGTATTGAACAAGATTCGACACCAGGCGGCTGGCGGCAACTACGGCTACGGTTACGGACAGTACGGGTACGGCTATGGATATGGCTACGGCTACGGTAGCCAGCAGCCCAAGACCTGATGCAGGGAGCAGGGCAGGTCCGATGACAGCAGGGTCCCGTCGTCATGCACGCATGGTGCTTGCAGGGCTGCTCACGACAGGCGCGGGGCAGGCGCACGCGGGTGACTGGCTGATCCAGCCCCGGTTCTCACTGACCGAGATCTACACCGACAATGCGCAGCTCGAAGAGGTCAATCCACGCAGCGACCTGATCACTACGCTGTCGCCTGGTGTCTCGCTCGTCGGCACCGGCGCGCGGGTGCGCCTGAACACGCAGTACACGGCCCAAAAACAGATCTTCAAGAACAACGACGAGCTGAGCCAGCTCACTCACCTGTTGCAGAGCAACGGTAATGTCGAGCTCGTGCGCGACCAGGTGTTCGTCACGGCGTTCGCGTCGATGTTTCCAACCGTGCAGAACAATCTCGGGCAAATCTCCAACCGGAATCGTAATGCCCGCCTTAATGCCAATCGCACCGATGTCGTCAGCTATGGCTTCTCGCCGGAGTTCAGGCATCAGCTCGGCAACTGGGTGTCGTTGCGGGCGAATACGAACTGGAGCGACGTGTCGACCGGCGACAACCAGGCGGGTGGCGGTCAGAACATGGACTGGCGCTTTTCCGCCGACAGCGGCAAGCGATTCGCGCGCACGAACTGGGGCAGCACTTTTTCCCGCCGCGAGAATGACGGTGGCGATTTCGGCAATCAGTCAACATTCCAGCAGTGGACCAACCGCGCGAGCTATCGTCTGAACCGCTTCGTGCGCCTGAACAGCACGCTCGGTTATGAATTCAACGAGTTCCAGGGCGACCGTGGTGGCAACGGCAACCTGCGCGGCGGCCTGAACTGGTCGATGGGCGCCACGCTGAATCTCACGCCGCGGACCTCCATCACCGGCAGTTTTGGTGATCGCGCGTTCGGCAGTACCAAGTCCTTTGACTTCTCTCATCGCTGGCGCCGTCTTGTCATCAATGGGCGGTACAACGAAGATCTGCGTACGAGTGCTGAAGTGCTGCGGGAGCAGCAGATCTTCACGACCGTCGACGCGTTTGGCAACCCGGTTGTCGATCCTCTCGGCAACGGCGATCCGTCGCTACCGATCGACCAGCTCGGCCTTACCAACGATGTGTTCATTTCGCGCGTGTTCGTGGCCACGATCGGCTACCAGCGCAAGCAGGACCAGTTCAATTTCCGGGTGACGCGCCGTTCCCAGGAATCCACGCTCAACAGCCGACAGGAATCCCTGATGAGCGTCGGCGGCTCGTGGAGTCGCGCGCTGTCCAACCGCCTGTCCACTGGTCTCAACGCCGATCAACAGACGCGACAGAACGATGGTGTTGGGCAGGGGACCGATTTTCTCTTCCTGTCGCCGTTCGTGAACTACGTGATAGGCCCGCATGTCAGTTCCCGCCTCAGCTATTCGTACATGGACAGCGTGTCGGGCGATGGGTCGGAAGACTTCACGGAGAACGCTGTCCAGGGCACCCTCAGCTTCGCGTTCTGAGCGCTGCAATACATCACGATGTACGAAGAGTTCTACAAGTTCACCGGCAAGCCGTTTCAGCTGAATCCCGATCCGAGCTTCTTTTTCCAGAGTGCCGGTCATCAGCGCGCGATGGCCTATTTGCGCTACGGATTGCAGCAGGGCCAGGGATTCATCATCGTCACCGGCGATGTCGGGACCGGCAAGACGATGCTGGTCAACAACCTGTTCAAGGAAATCGAATCCCAGGCCGTCGTCGCGGCCAAGATCGTCTCGACCAACGTCAATGAAAACGACCTGTTGAGAATCGTCTGCTCCGAGTTCGATCTCCCGTATGAGCGCCTGTCGAAGGCGTCGCTGCTGAAACAGCTCGAGGTGTTCTTCAAGAGCTGCGTCGACGAGGGCAAGCGCGTGCTGCTGGTCGTCGACGAAGCGCAGAACATGCCGCGCAGTTCGCTCGAAGAACTGCGCATGCTGTCGAATTTCGACTACAAGGGCATGCCTGTCGTGCAGAGCTTCCTGCTCGGGCAGCGCGAATTCCGCGCGGTGATGCGCTCACCGGGGCTCGAACAGTTGCGCCAGCGCGTGCTCGCCGCCTATCACCTCAAACCGCTGACGCCGCCCGAGACCGAAACCTACATCAAGCACCGCCTCGCCAAGGTGGGCTGGACCGGCGACCCCGAGATCGAGAACGACATCTACCTCGGCGTGTATCAATTCACGTCCGGCGTGCCGCGGCGAATCAACACGCTGATGGATCGCCTGCTGCTCAATGCCAGCCTCGACGACTCGCATGTCCTGACCTTCGCCGGCCTGCGTGCGATCACATCCGAAATCGCGGCCGAGCAGGAAGCCGAGAAGCAGGGTGAAGACGGCCCGGACAAACCGCCCGTGCTGACGCCGGCCGCCCGTGCGGGCGCCGTGAGTGCAGCGGGCGCGCCGGCCGAAGAGCCGTCGACGGAACCAGTGCGCGATCAAGCGGCAATCGTAGAAATCCGCAAACTCGAGGCCAAGCTCGCAGTCATGCAGCGGGCTTTTGATAACCTTTCCGGCGATCTCACGCGGGCACCGGAAGCCCAGTCCGGACACGTCCACGACAACCAGGGGGCCGGGCGCGGCGCGTCGTGGTGGGTGGCCGCCGCCATCGGTGCGATGTTCGGCTTGGCTGTCGCGGCTGCTGTCTATTTCACGCGCTGACCGCTGTCTAAAGCCGGCGCTGCCGGCGTCCGATAAGCCGGATCCGGGTCCGGCTGTTCGTGAGGAGCAGACCATCTCTGGCGACAGACCACAATCCTCGACAAAGGAAGGGCGGATGATCAACGCGTTTACCGTCGACGTTGAGGACTATTTTCAGGTGTCAGCGTTCGAGGGCCATATCGCCCGTGACGCGTGGGACCGTCAGCCCTCGCGGGTCGAAGCCAACATGCATCGGGTGCTCGACCTGCTGGCCGAGCACGGCGTGAAAGGGACCTTCTTCACCCTCGGGTGGGTGGCCGAACGCTATCCGGCAATCGTCCGCCGCATCGTCGACGGTGGCCATGAACTGGCGAGCCACGGCTATGATCACACGCGTGTCACGCAGATGGACCCCGCGCATTTTCGCCGCGATATCGTGCAGGCGAAGCAGTTGCTCGAGGACGCAGGCGGCATCCAGGTCAACGGCTACCGCGCGCCCACGTTCTCGTTCCGGCGCGACAACCGCTGGGTCTACGACATCCTGCTCGAATGTGGCTATCGCTACAGTTCGAGTGTCGCACCGGTGAAGCACGATCTCTATGGCATTCCGGATGCGCCGCGCCGCCCCTACCGCGACGAGTCGGGCATGACCGAAATTCCGATTTCGACGATCCGCATCGGCGAGCGAAATCTGCCGTGCGGTGGCGGCGGCTTCTTTCGGCTCTACCCCTATGCGCTGACGCGCTGGTGCATCTCGCGCGTGAACGCTGCCGATGGCCAGCCGTGCATTTTTTACATGCACCCCTGGGAAATCGATGCAGCGCAACCGCGGCAGCAGGGTGTGAAACTCAAGACCCGGATCAGGCATTACATGAATCTCGCAAAAGTCGAAGGCCGCCTGCGGCGCCTGCTCACCGATTTCCGCTGGGGCCGCATGGATGAGGTCTACCCGACATGACGGCCGCGCTGCGCATGGCAGAAGGCGTCGCGGCGACGCCCGTCGTCGTCCGGGTCGCGCAGGCCGCGGACGATGTGCGCTGGGATGCCTACGTCGATCGGCATCCGGAGGGCACCTTCTTCCACCTGTCGCCGTGGCGACAGGTGCTGGCGGCGTCGGTCGGCTTCGAGCCGCACTACTGCCTGGCCACCCGCGGCGACGCGCTGGTCGGTCTGCTGCCGCTGATGCGGGTCAAAAGCATGCTCTTCGGCGATGCGCTGGTGTCGTTGCCGTTCTGCGTGCAGGGCGGGGTGATCGCCGACGACGAGGCGACCGAGCAGGCGCTGCTGGCCCATGCAAGCGCGCTCGCCGAACAGCTGGGCGTCGACCATCTCGAATTGCGCCACAGCAGACTGATAGCGCACGACTGGCCGGCGAAGAGTGAGACCTACGTGCTCTTCAAGCGCGAACTGTCGCCGGATCCGGAAGAAAACATGAAAGCCATTCCGCGCAAGCAGCGCGCGATGGTGCGCAAGGGCATCACGGCCGGACTCGTCAGTCGTGAAGAACGCGAACTGGCGAATTTCTTTCACATCTACGCGACCAGCGTGCGCAATCTCGGCACGCCGGTGTTCCCGCGGCGCTACTTCGAAGCCCTGTTCCGCGCGTTCGAGGATCGCTGCCGTGTGACGACCGTCTATGCCGGCAGCGATGCCGTCAGTTCGGTGCTGTCCTTCGTCTACAAGGACACGGTGATGCCGTACTACGGTGGCGGCGTGCCGCTGGCACGGGATCTGAAGGCCTACGACTTCATGTACTGGGAAGTGATGCGCACCGCCTGCGAACAGGGCCTCAGACATTTCGACTACGGACGCAGCAAGCGCGACAGCGGGTCGTTTTCGTTCAAGAAGAACTGGGGCTTCGAACCGCTCGCCCTGCATTACCAATATCACCTGGTGAAGAGTGCGAGCCTGCCCGATCGCAATCCGAACAATCCGAAGTACGGACTGGCGGTGAACACCTGGAAGCGTCTGCCCCTGCCGGTCGCGAATTTCCTGGGTCCCTTCGTTTCGCCCTACCTGGCCTGACGGCATGGAAAGCCTGTTGTTCCTTTGTCACCGGATCCCGTATCCGCCGAACAAGGGCGACAAGATTCGCTCTTATCACATCCTGAAGTTTCTCGCCGAGCGCTATCGCGTCCTGCTCGGCACGTTCATCGACGATCCGGTCGATCGTCAGTACGTCGACAAGTTGCAACCGCTCTGTGCGGCGCTCGAAGTGGTCGAGATTTCGCCACGCAGCCGGCGGGTGCAGAGCCTCACCGGCCTGCTCAGTGGCGAGGCACTGAGCCTGCCGTACTATCGCGATCGCGGGCTGGCGGCTTGGGTCGCGCGCATGATGGCTACGGAAAAGCCGTCGGTCATTTTTGCGTATTCATCACCGATGACGCAGTACATGCTCGGCGCGACATGCCGTGGCGCGCGTCGCGTCGTCGATTTCGTCGATGTCGATTCGGAGAAATGGCGGGCGTATGCCGCGATGAAGTCGTGGCCGATGTCGTGGGTTTATGCGCGCGAAGCCGCGCGTCTGCTCGCCTTCGAACGCGACGTCGCGGCACAGGTCGACGCCTGCGTGTTCGTCTCCGGCGACGAGGCACGTCTGTTCGAGACGCTGCGCGGCGGACCCGGCGGCAATGTCCACGCCGTCAACAACGGCGTCGACCTCGCCTATTTCGCCGCCGCCGGTGCGTTGCCCAATCCCTATCCGGCGGGGCCGCCGGTACTCGTGTTTACCGGCGCCATGGACTACTGGGCGAACGTCGATGCGGTCGCCTGGTTTGCGCGCGACATCCTGCCGAACATCCAGGCGCGCGTGTCAGCGGTCGAGTTCTGGATCGTCGGCACCCGGCCGACCCCGGAAGTCCTGCAGCTGGCGCGTCTGCCCGGCGTGCACGTGACCGGTGCGGTGCCCGACATCCGCCCCTACATCGCCCATGCGCGCGCCTCCGTCGCGCCGATGCGCATCGCGCGCGGCGTGCAGAACAAGGTGCTGGAGGCGATGGCGATGGGCCGCCCGGTCGTCGGCACACGCGCCGCGTTCGAGGGCCTCGATGTCGAGGCACGCTACCGCGGGCTGGCCGCCGACGAGGCCGACGCGTTTGCCGATCGCTGCGTCTCGCTGCTGTGCGGCGAGGACGACGCCGATGCCGCGGCGCTCGGCGACATCGGGCGGACCTACGTCGCCGCCCACCACGACTGGGATACCAACATGCATCAACTGCACTCACTGATGGAAGGCTAACGGCGATGAACCAGGCCAGCGACTCACCCGTCCCGACGACGACCGCTGCCGCACCCGGCGGCTTCCGGCACCTGCCCTGGCTGGCGGCGGCCTGTGTGCTCAGCGTGATCGCCGCCTATTGGCCGTCGATTGCGGAAATGGCGCGCATCTGGGAAACCTCGGACACCTACGCGCATGGTTACCTTATCGCGCCGATTTCGCTGTACATCCTCTACACCCAGCGGCACCGGCTGGCGGCCGCGCCGCAGGCTCTCTGCGCCTGGGCTCTGATCCCAATCGCGGGCGCGGGCGCGCTGTGGGGGCTGGCGTCGCTGGCGGACATTCAGGTCATCCAGCAACTCGCGGTCGTGACCCTGCTCCTCGGCACCGTGCTGTTCGTGATGGGGCCGGCCTGGTGTCGCGTTGCGATGTTCCCGCTCGGCTTCCTCTACCTCGCGGTGCCGATGGGCGACGGTCTGGTCACGCCGATGATCGATCTGACCGCGGATTTCGTCGTCGCTGCGCTGCGTGCGACCGGCATCCCGGTCTATCGCGACGGCACCTTCTTCGTGATTCCGAGCGGCTCGTGGTCGGTCGTCAGCGGCTGCAGCGGCATGCGCTACCTGATGGCGACGATCACCGTCGGCGTGCTGTTCGCGTACATGAACTATCGCAGCTTCTGGCGCCAGCTGACGTTCGTCGTCATTGCCGTGCTGGTGTCGATATTCGCCAACTGGCTGCGGGCTTATGGCATCGTGATGATCGCGCACTTCAGCGACATGAAGCTCGCGCTCGGCGTTGATCACTACATTTACGGCTGGGTGTTCTTCGGCATCATCATTTTCCTGTTGATGATGATCGGCGGCTTCTGGAGCGATCGGGCGCGCGAACCGGCTGCGCCACTGAGTGTCGCGCCGGTCCCATCAGTCGCTCCACGAGTGCTAGCGCCTGCCGTGCTGGCGCTGCTGTTCGCTCTGCACCTGTGGCCGCTGGCGACGCGGGCTCTGGTTGCAGCAGCACCTCCGGCACCCATGTCGCATTCTGACCTCATGTCGGCGTTAGACGTTGAGAACTTGCCTTCGCCAGACCTGCAATGGGCGCCGCGCTACTTCGGCGAACCAGGGATCTTCACCGGCGGACTGGCCCCGGCGGATGCCGTCGGCGGCTGGCATATTGCCTGGTATCCTGCGCAGCGTCAGGGAGCAGAATTGATCAACGCGGCCAACCAGCTTGTCAGCGAAAAAGACGATCCCTGGCGCAAACAGGGACACTCGCTCCAAACTACGGGTGTCGCGGCGGTGCCGCAGGTGCTCGAAACTGTCCTGCGATCACGCAGCAGCGACGCGGCGATCGTGGTCTGGCAGTGGTACTGGGTCGGCGGTGACGCCACGGTCAATTCGCTTGATGTGAAGCTGCTCGGCGTGCTGAGCCAGTTGCGCGGCAACGGCAATGCCGGGGCGTCGGTGCTGCTTTACAGGCAGATTGCAGACGACAGCGGACAGGATGCTGCCCGCGTCTGGCTGGCCGAGACCCTGACGCGGACGGCCCCGGCGCTGCACGCCGCGTTCGCCGGTGCGAAGGGTCGCTGACGTGGAGCCGCCTCTGATCTGCCACCTGATCTACCGGCTCGACTACGGCGGGCTCGAGAACGGTCTGGTGAACCTGATCAACTCGCTGCCACCGGATCGCTGGCGACACAAGATCGTCACGCTCGCAGGTTACAGCGACTTTCGCCAGCGGCTGCGCGACGACGTCGAGGTGATCGACTGTCCGAAGCAGGCGGGCCAGGATCCCGGCCTGTATCTGCGCCTGTGGAAGCTGCTGCGGACGATGAAGCCGGCCGTCCTGCACACGCGCAACCTGTCGACGCTGGAGGCCCAGGCGTCGGCCTGGCTGGCCGGTGTCCCGATCAGGATCCACGGCGAGCACGGCCACGATGTGCACGATCTCGACAACAGCCGGCAACGTTACCGGCTGATGCGCAAGGCGTTCGCGCCGCTCGTCACGCAATTCATCACCGTCTCGCGTCTGCTCGAGGACTACCTGCTGCAGGACATCCATGTCCCGCGGATCAAAGTGGCCCGGATCTGCAATGGCGTCGATACCGCGCGCTTTCAGCCGGCGCGCGATCCCGCGCGCGCGGTGCTGGCGGAAGCGCCGTTCGATGCTGCGGGCCGGCTGGTGATCGGCACGATCGGGCGCATGCAGCAGGTGAAGGATCAGATCACCTTGACGCGCGCGTTCATCGAACTGCTGCGCGCGCGGCCGGCGCTAAGCGAGCGCATCGCGCTGGTCATGATCGGCGACGGCCCCCTGCGGGCGCAGGCCACGGCGCTGCTGACGGAGGCGGGCTGCGCCGATCTCGCGTGGCTGCCGGGCACGCGCGGCGACACGCCGGCGCTGCTGAACGCCTTCGATGTGTTCGTGCTGCCGTCCCTGGCCGAGGGCATTTCGAACACCATCCTCGAGGCCATGGCGACGGGGCTACCGGTGATAGCGACCGACGTCGGGGGCAACCCCGAGCTCGTGCTGAGCGGTCAGACCGGCGCGCTCGTGCCGCGCGACGATCCGGCGGCGCTGGCCAAGGCGTTGGCCGCCTATGTCGATGACCCGGCCATGCTCGCGCGCCATGGCCAGGCTGCCCGTGCGCGGGCCTGCGGGGAGCTCAGCCTCGCGCGGATGATAGGGCAGTACGACGAGATCTATGCCCGTCACGCGCTCGGAGCGCACCGGTGAAACTTTGCAAGCACGGACCACGCACTGCGGCAACGCAGGGCTGCTGCCGACATAATGCTCGTCCCCCGCGCACCAGACTGCGGATCACGCTCGCGATTGGTAACCAACGATGTGTGGAATTGTAGGCATAGTCGATCTCCAGGGCCGTCGTCCGATCGACGAGCGCTTGCTCGTCGCGATGAACGATGCCCAGCACCACCGTGGCCCCGATCAGGACGGCGTCCACCTCGAGCCGGGCGTGGGCCTGGGCCACCGCCGGCTGTCGATCATCGATCTCGGCAGCGGGCGGCAGCCGCTGTACAACGAGGACCGTTCGGTCGTCGTCGTGTTCAATGGCGAAATCTACAATTTCGGCGACATCCGCCAGGAACTGCTGGCAGCCGGCCATCGCTTCGAGACCGACTGTGACACCGAGGTCATCGTCCACGGCTGGGAGGAGTGGGGCGCGGCCTGCGTCGATCGCTTCCGCGGCATGTTCGCGTTCGCGCTGTGGGATCGCAATCGGCGGCAGCTGTTCCTCGCGCGCGATCGCATCGGCAAGAAACCCCTGTATTACAGCCTCACCGCGTCCGGACTGCTCGTCTTCGCCTCCGAACTGAAAGCGATGCTGGTGCACCCGGAAGTCGATCGCCAGATCGATCCGCAGGCGGTCGAGGACTATTTCACTTTCGCCTACATTCCCGATCCGCGCTCGATCTATCGCGGCGTGCGCAAGCTGGAGGCAGGACATCTCGCCGTCGTCGACACGGCGGCAGCCAAGCCGGCCGTCAATCCGCGGGCTTACTGGGACCTGGAATTCCGCCCGGCAGGCCACGTCGACGAGCGTGAAGCCGGTGAAGAGCTGATTCGGCGGCTCGAGGAATCGATCCGTCTGCGCATGATTGCCGATGTGCCGCTCGGTGCGTTCCTGTCCGGCGGTGTCGACTCGAGCGCGGTCGTGGCCTTGATGGCGCGCGCCCGCGCCGAACCCGTGACGACGTGCTCGATCGCCTTCGCCGATCCCCAGTACGACGAATCGGCATACGCGCGACAGGTCGCCGAGCGCTATCACACGCGGCATTTCAGCGATGAGGTCGGCGTCGATGACTTCGATTTGCTCGATACCCTCGTCGACGTGTACGACGAACCGTTTGCCGACAGCTCCGCGATTCCGACCTACCGGGTCTGCGAAGCGGCGCGCCGCCACGTCACCGTTGCGCTGTCGGGTGACGGTGGCGACGAGGGCTTTGCCGGCTACCGCCGCTATCGCTGGCACATGCGCGAAGAGGCCATCCGTGGTCTGTTGCCGCAGGCGCTGCGCGGCCCGCTGTTCGGCGCGCTGGGCAGCGTGTATCCGAAGTGGGACTGGATGCCGTCGTTCCTGCGCGCGAAATCGACGCTGCAGGCACTTGCCCGCAGCTCCGTTGACGCCTATCTGCACAACTTCAGCCTGCTGCCGGACGCACCGCGTGCGGCGCTGTATTCGCCGGCGTTGCGCAGCGCGCTCGGTGGTTATCATGCGCGCGAGGTGTTCCTGCGCCATCTGCCGAACGCGCCGTCGGATCCGTTGGCGCTCGTGCAGTATCTCGATTTCAAGACCTATCTGCCGGGTGACATCCTGGTCAAGGTCGATCGCGCGAGCATGGCGCATTCGCTGGAAGTCCGGGTGCCGCTGCTCGACCACAAGTTCGTCGAGTGGCACGCCACGCTGCCCTCGTCCCTGAAGCTCCACGACATGGAAGGAAAACACCTGTTCAAGAAGGCGCTCGAACCCTACCTGTCGCGGGACATCCTGTACCGCAAGAAGATGGGGTTTGCGGTCCCGGTCGGGCGCTGGTTCCGCGGGCCGCTGCGCGAACGCGTCAAGCGCGCGCTGACCGGCGAAGCGATGGGCGATGCCGGCCTGTTCGACATGCAGCGTCTCGCGCGGCTGGCCGACGAGCACGCGAGCGGCGCGCGCGATCATGCCGCCGTGCTGTGGTCGCTGTTGATGTTCGAGGGCTTTCTGCGCCGACACGGTGCGGCGCCGGCCCGCAAGGCGGCCTGACCGATGCGCATCCTTCACGTCCTCGATCACTCGATTCCGCTGCAGAGCGGCTATACCTTCCGTTCGCGCGCGATCCTGCGCGAGCAGCGCCAGCGCGGCTGGGAAACCGTGCACGTGACCTCCGGCAAGCATGGTGCGTACAAGGACGCGCTCGAGACCGTCGACGGCCTGCCGTTCTATCGCACGCCGCCACCGGGCGGCCTGATCGATCGCCTGCCGGTGTTGAATCAATACGCCATCCTCGCCGCACTGACCGCGCGCGTGCGCGAGGTCATCCTGCGCGAGAAGCCCGATGTCGTGCACGCACACTCGCCGGCGATCAATGGCGCGGCGGCGCTGCGTGCGGCGCGGCCGCTCGGCGTGCCGGTGGTCTACGAAATCCGCGCGTTCTGGGAAGATGCGGCCGTCGATCACGGCACCAGCGCGGAAGGTGGCCTGCGCTATCGGATGACGCGCGCGCTCGAAACCTGGGTCGTGCGCAACGCGAATGCCGTGTTCACGATTTGCGAGGGCCTGCGCGCGGATCTCGCGCAGCGCGGCGTGCCCGAGCGCAAGATCACCGTGATTCCGAATGCGGTGGACGCCGAGCATTTCCAGTTCGGCCTGCCGCGCGATCGCGAACTCGCCGAGCGCCTCGGCATCGGCGAGCGGCCGGTGCTCGGCTTCATCGGCTCGTTCTACGCGTATGAAGGCATCGTCGATCTCGTCCGCGCGCTCCCGGGCGTCGTTGGTCGCGTGCCGGAACTGCGGGTGCTGCTGGTCGGTGGCGGGCCCTGTCATGAGGAGGTGACGGCGCTGGTCAAGTCGCTGGGCCTCGAGCAGACCGTCATCATCACGGGACGCGTGCCGCATGCGGAAGTCGATCGCTATTACAGCCTCGTCGACGTGTTCTGCTACCCGCGTCGGCCAATGCGCCTCACCGAACTCGTGACGCCGTTGAAGCCGCTCGAGGCAATGGCGCAGGGCCGGCTGGTGCTGGCCTCGGACGTCGGCGGCCACCGCGAACTGATCCGCGACGGTGAGACCGGCATGCTGTTCAAGGCCGGCGACGCTGCCGCGCTGACCGAAGCGGTCGTTGCGCTGTTCAATGCACGCGACCGCTGGCCGGCCCTGCGCGCGGCCGGCCGCGCCTACGTCGAGCACGAACGCAACTGGCCGCGCAGCGTCGCGCGCTATGCCCCGGTCTATGACGAGGTCACCCGGCGGTGAGCGAGCCGAGCCTGCTGGTCGTGAGCAGCCTGTTTCCGAGCAGCGCGCGCCCGACGGCCGGTGTGTTCATTCGCGAGCGGATGTTCCGGGTCGCGCGCGAATTGCCGCTGAGCGTGGTGTCGCCGCAGCCGTGGTTTCCAGGCCAGTCGCTGCTGCGCCTCGTGAGTCCCGGCTATCGCGTGGCCGGCGCGGCGCACGACGTGCAGCAGGGGATCGACGTCTACCGACCCCGTGCGCTGTGTCTGCCGGCCGTCGGGCGGCACTGGGATGCTGTGGCCATGGCGCTCGCCGCGTGGCCGCTCGCGCGACGCCTGCGGCGTGCCGGTCGCTGCGACATCCTCGATGCGCACTTCGCCTATCCCGATGGCTGCGCCGCCGCGCTGCTCGGGCGCTGGCTCGGCGTGCCGTACACCGTGACCTTGCGCGGCACCGAGCCGCGACACCTGGGCCAGCCCGCGCTGCGCGCACGCATCGTCGCGGCACTGGCCGGGGCTGCGCGCGTGTTCACGGTGTCGGCCTCGCTGCGCGAGGTCGGCATTGCCGCCGGCGTGCCGGCCAGCCAGTTCACGGTGGTCGGCAACGGGGTCGATGCGAGCGTGTTCCACCCGCTGCCTCGCGCCGAGGCGCGGGCCGCGCTAGGTCTGCCGGCGGATGCCGTGGTGCTCACCACCGTTGGTGCGCTCGTCGAACGCAAGGGCTTTCATCGCGTGATTGCGCTGTTGCCGCGCCTGCGGCGGCGCTACCCCGGGCTCGTCTACCTGATCGTCGGCGGCGCCAGCCCCGAGGGTGACTCGACGGCACGTCTCAAGCGCCAGGTCGCCGAACTCGGCCTCGACGGGTGCGTGCGCTTCCTCGGGCCAATGGCCCCGGCACAGCTGCGCGTGCCGCTGTCGGCCAGCGACGTGTTCACCCTGCCGTCGAGCAACGAGGGCTGGGCGAACGTCATTCTCGAGGCCATGGCCTGTGGCGTCCCCGTGATCGCGAGCGACGTCGGCGGCAATGCCGAAGTCGTCAGTGCGCCGTCGCTCGGCGACATTTATCCTTTCGGCGACGACGAGGCGCTGTACCAGCAACTCGAGCGTGCGCTCGGCCAGACCTGGGACCGCGCGGCGATCATCGACTACGCGCGCCGCAACAGCTGGGACTCCCGCGTCACCCAACTGCTCGGGGCCTTTCGCGCGATTGCCCGGGGTGGCGCGTGCGGTGTGCCGGGGATGCCGGAAGGCGACAAGTTTTCACCGGGCGGACAGCCCTGATGGCGGCGTCGTGGACTTACAATGGAGCAGACCAGAGTGACGGGTGCGTCGGACGACGGCCGATACGCCTGACTGCCCGGATGCCGAAGGATTAGGCCATGCGCGACATACTCATCACCCTCATCGTTTTCGGCTCTCTGCCGTTCATCCTGCGCCGTCCGTTTTTCGGGGTGATGATGTGGACCTGGCTCGGCCTGATGAACCCCCACCGCATGGCCTGGGGCTTCTCGATGAATCTGCCGTTCGCGTTCATCGTGTTTCTGACCACCGTTTTCGCCTATGCCATTTCGCGCGAGCCCAAGCGGCTGCCGATCAGCCGCGAAATCGTCGTGCTGCTGATTTTTCTGAGCTGGATGTTCATCACCACCCTCAATGCCCCGTTTCAGGATGCCGCCTGGGAACAATGGGACAAAGTCTGGAAAATTCAGCTCGGGGTGCTGCTGACGCTGATGCTGACGACGTCGATGGCCCGCGTGCACCTGCTGGTCTGGACGATCGGCGTATCGCTGGGCTTCTACGGCTTCAAGGGCGGCATCTGGACGATCCTCAAAGGCGGGAGCAACCGGGTGTATGGGCCGGACAATACGTTCATCGGTGGCAACAACGAGATCGGGCTGGCGCTGGTCATGACTGCGCCACTGCTGTGGTACCTCGCGCTGCATACCGAAAACCGCAAGGTGAAGCTGTGCCTGTATGCGGGGGCAGGGCTGTCCGTCATCGCGGCAATCGGTACGCATTCGCGCGGTGCGCTCCTCGGCATCTTCGTCATGGGATTGATGATGTTCCTGAAGGCCAAAAACAAGATCATGCCGCTCATCATGGCCGGGCTGTTCGCCGTCACGCTGCCGTTCATCGTGCCCCAGGAGTGGTTCGATCGCATGCACACGATCGAAACCTATGAAGAGGACCAGTCCGCGACCAATCGCATCAAGGCGTGGAAGAAATCCATCGACATTGCAAACCAGCGCATCGTCGGCGGCGGCTATGAATTCATCTCGCTGACCAACGGCGTCGACTGCCACAGTATCTACTTCGAGGTCCTGAGCGAGCACGGGTGGATCGGGCTCGTGTTGTTCCTCACGCTGGGTCTGATGACCTGGTCGAAATGCGCACGAATACGAAAAATGGCCCGCAAGCGACCGGAACTCGCCCAGGCGCGGGACTTGGCCTCGATGATTCAGGTCAGTCTGGCCGGCTATGCCACGTCCGGGGCATTTCTGGGCTTGGCTTACTTCGATTTCCTGTACGTGCTGGTGGTGGTCGTCGTCGTGCTCTATAGCATCGTGGTGCGCGATGTGGCCGCGCTCGACGCCAGACCCGCCGCACCGCCAGGCCGGGAGGGCGACCAGGCCGGCCTGCCGACCTTGCAGCAACCCGGGTTCAGCAGATGAGCGAACTTCTCGTCAAGATCACCAAGACGGCGGCGTTTCATGCCCGTCGCGCGCAGCGCAGCCTGCGTGCTGCTCAGTGGTTGCTGCGACAGGCACCCGCCCGGCGCCCGGTGATCGTCATCGGCTGCTCGCGTGCGGGCACGACCCTGATCTACAAGACACTTTCCGAAGCCGACGAACTCGGCACGCTGCAGCGGGAGACGCACGATTTCTGGACCGACCTCCATCCACTTGGCGAGAAGCACTGGGATACGCACGGCCTCACCGCGGCGGACGCCACTGATGCCGATCGGCGCTTCGTGAGCCGCTATTTCTATGCCTGGACGGGGCAGCATCGGTGGGTCGACAAGAACAACCAGAACGGACTCTGTGTCGACTATCTGCACGCGCTGTTCCCGGACGCGATCTTCGTCTATATCAAGCGCAGTCCCGGTGACAATCTCAACTCGCTGATTGAAGGGTGGGGCAAGCCCGAGGAGTTTGCGACCTGGTCGGAGCAGGTGCCGGCGCAGGTCAATATCGATGGGCGCTACCGCCAATGGTGCTTTTTTCTGGCCGATGGGTGGCGCGATTATCTGACGAGCCCCATCGAGGATGTGTGTGCGTTCCAGTATCGCGCCATCAATGCAGCCATTCTCGACGCGCGGCCGCATATTGCGTCGAAGCAGTGGGTCGAGGTCTTTTACGAGGATTTCATCCGCGACCCGGTGGCGGCCTTTCGCAGCGTGTTCAATGCGTGCGATCTGGCGTTCGACGCCAGGCTGGAACGTCATTGCGCCGGTGTCCTCGGCAAGCCGTACAACGCGTTTTCCGAAATCCGGCTCGACAAGTGGAAGGACAGTCCGAACCGCACGCGCATCGAGCGCGCCCTGCCCCAGGTGGCGGACATCGCCGCCCGGATGGGGTATGCGGCGCAGTGATGGTGACGGCCGTGTGCATGGTGCTGGCGCTCTGGAGTGCGCTGCTGGTGGGGTTCCGGCGACCGCTCCTCCAGTGCTGGCGCGAACCCGCGTTTCGTCACCCCATCGCGATCCTGGAGAGCGATGACTGGGGCGCCGGACCGGCTACGCAGGCAGCCGCGTTGACGCAGCTGAGGACCTTGCTGTCCGCGTGCCGCAACCGCCACGGCGAGTCGCCGGTGATGACCGTTGGTGTCGTGCTGGAGGTGGCGGACAGGGACGCGATGCGACGGGCGGCGACGCCAACCTATGTGGCCGCGCGACTGGACGATGCAGCGCACGCTGACGTGCTGGCCGCGCTGCGTGAAGGCGCGGCGAGCGGTACTTTCGCGCTGCAGCTGCATGGACTGGCGCACTACTGGACACCGAGCCTGATGAGCCTGGCGTCGACGGACGAGGCAGTCGCTGCCTGGCTCGCGGAGCCCGGCCTCGGCTGGACGGAAGCATTGCCATCGACGCTTCAGTCACGCTGGACGGATGTCACGCAGCTGCCAAGCGCGGCGCTGCCCGACGCCGAGATTGCACGCGCCGCAGCGGAAGAGGCCACCGTGTGGCAAGCCATCTTCGGCTCGCCGCCGACGGTCGCCGTGCCGACGACCTTCATCTGGAATACCGCCGTCGAAGAGGCCTGGGCCGCAGTCGGCGTGCGCACGCTGGTCACGCCCGGCAGTCGCCACGATCGGCGCGACGCCGACGGCCGGCCGGCGCCGGGGACTTCACTGATTCGCAATGGCGAGCGCGGCGCTGGCAAAATCCTGCTGTTGGTCCGGGATGTCTACTTCGAACCTGCGCTCGGCCACCGACCTGAGCGACTCGCGCAGGGCGTCGCCGCCTGCTCGGCCGTCGGTCGACCGGCGCTGATCGAAATGCATCGGTTCAATTTTTGCGGACCGCGCGCGGACGCTGCGGCATTTGCCACGCTGCATGAAGCGTTGACGCAGTTGCTGGCCCATGTCCCGCTGGTGCGCTTCATGTCCACGGCGAGGCTGGCTGATATCGTCGGCCGGTGCGATCCGGCCTGGATCGAGACGTCGTCATGGCGACGTGCTGTAGTCTGGGCACGTCGCGCCCGCGAACTGCGCCCGTTCGCGCGTCTGGCACGCTGGTCCGGATTGATGATTCCGTTGCGTGTGTTGGCGGGAAACGCGTGAAGGACCCGCGCTTTTCAGTGATCATCCCGTCC
Organism: Gammaproteobacteria bacterium Ga0077536; assembly: GCA_001464935.1. GTDB lineage: Bacteria > Pseudomonadota > Gammaproteobacteria. The sequence continues at coordinate 93,484 of LNEL01000053.1, read as the reverse complement.
TACAACAGTGCCGGCACGCTGGCGCGGGCGATCGATTCGGTGTTGGCGCAGAGCGAACCGGCGTTCGAGATCATTGTTGTCGACGACGCCTCGAGCGACACGACGCCCCAGGTGGCGCGCGCTTTTGGTGAGCGCGTTCGCTACCTGCGACGCGAGCAGAATGCAGGCGTATCGGCGGCCCGCAATTTCGGCGCAGAGCAGGCGAGGGGGGACTGGCTGTGTTTTCTCGACGCTGACGACTGGTACCTGCCGTCCAGACTGCGGGCCCATGCGGACTGGCTGAGGCAGGACGCAGCCATCGACATGCTCACATCCGACTACGAATACAGATCGGTGGACGGCAGCCTGCTCGGGCTGTCCCTTTCCGCGCACGAGGCCGGCCGCGCGCTGCTGCCGCAGGCGGATCCGGTTACCGGACGTGCGTGGCTGCCACCCGACCTCATCGAGTCGTTTGTCGCCGATCACTTCGGGGACATGCACACGCTCAGCGTGTCACGCCAGAACTTTCTGCAACTGGGCGGCTTCCCGCTCGGCTTCAAGGTCTGCGAGGACGTCCATTTCCTGACCCGACTCGTCGCCCATAGTCAGACCATTGGGGTAATCTGCCGGCCGCTGGCGGTGTACCTGATTCACGATCAAAGCGCGACACGGCGCGATCCCGTGGCGGCCCAGCGGGAAAACGTCCGCACGCTGAATGATTTGCGCCGGCAGGCCGATAAGTTCCCGGAACCCGTGCGACGCGGGGTGGCGCGCCGCCTGCGGGCGGCCCGGCTCAACCTGGCCTATGCGCTGAGCAAAGCCGGGCAACGCTCGGAAGCGATACGGGCCATTCTGTTGAATCTGCTGGAACAGCCGGGTCTGACGAGCCTGCGCCAGTTGGCCAGCATCGTTCGAGGCTGATATGCGCAAGTATCTCGTGTTGACCGAGCTGTTCCTGCCGACCAAGGGTGGCACGGCAGTGTGGTTTGCTGAGGTCTACCCGCGCCTCGGCGGCAAGCAGATTCACATCGTGACTGCCGCCGTTGCCGGCCAGGAAGCCGTCGATGAGTCTCATCCGAACACGATCCACCGGCTCGATCTGCAACGCGTGGCCTGGCTGAAGCCAGAGTCACTGGCCATGTATCTGAAGCTGTTCGCGCGTTCGCTGCGCCTGGCCCTGACGCAGCGCTTCGACGCCGTGCATGCCGGGCGCGCCCTGCCGGAAGGGCTGGTGGCCTGGCTAGTCGCGCGCCTGACGGCGCACAAAGTGGTGGTCTATGCACACGGCGAGGAACTCACGACCTGGGGCAAGGGACTCAAGTACGCGGCCATGCAATTTGCGTTGCGTCACGCCGATCTGGTGATCGCGAACAGCGAATGGACACGCGACGAACTGTTGAAGATGAACGTGGCGCCGTCGTCCATCGTGCTGATCAATCCGGGCGTTGACATCGAGCGCTTCAGGCCTGGACTGCCAAGTGACGATCTGCGCGCCCGACTCGGGCTCTCGGGCGGCCAGAAACTGGTGCTGTCCGTCGGACGTATGCAGCAGCGCAAGGGGTTCGACATGGTGATAAGGTCGCTTCCCGCGCTTCTGGCGCAGGGTGTCGACGTGCACTACGCGATGATCGGCAAGGGTGAGCAACTCGAACATTTGCAGCAGTTGGCGAAGGACGAGGGCGTCGACAGCCGCGTCCATTTCCTCGGACACGTCGAAGCCGAAGAACTGCCGCGCTGGTACAACGCCTGCGACGTGTTCGCGATGCCCAACCGCGATATCAACGGCGACACGGAAGGTTTTGGCATGGTGTTTCTCGAGGCGGCGGCCTGTGGCCGGCCGGTGATTGCCGGCGCCGATGGCGGCACCGGGTCGGCGGTCGAACACGAGGTCACCGGTCTGCGGGTCGATGGCGCGTCCCTGTCCGCCGTCGAGCATGCACTGGGCCGCTATCTGCTCGATGCAAGCCTGTGCGCCGTTACGGGGCAACGCGCGTTGCAGCGGGCGGTCGAACACTATTCATGGCAGGACGTCGCGCGCAAGACTGCCGCATTGCAGTTCGCTGGGGCAGGCAGCCAGTGAAACTGGCACCATCGTCGACGCGTGGACAGGCGCAATCGCGCGTCCTTGGCGTTGAGGCAAGCAGGAGCAAAATGATGCATCTAACAATCAGGGTTCTGGTGGCGGTCGTGGCACTTTCTTGCGCGTCGACGCCCGTCCATGCGTATCTGAAGCCCGACGCCAGCGAGCTGATGGCGCTGCCCAAGTTCTGTTGGGGGCGCTACAAGCCGGAGCTCAAGCAACCGACCTACAACATACCGAAGAAGACCTGCGGCCCGTTGACGAACCACTACTGCGACGCGCTAATCAACTACGTTCGCGCAACCCGGCCGGGAGCCAAGCATCCTCATCGGATCATTGCGCTGTCGGTGCGGGAGATCGAGTACACCCGCAAGGGCATCAGCAAGTTTCCGGCGTGCCCGATTCGCAAGCATGTTGAACAGACCTACGCGCGGGCACGCAGCGCCCAGGCCCTTTTCAACGCGCGCGTGCGCAGCCAACCTTGAGCAGGAGGCTGTAGACCAATGTTTCATCGACTGCGCGACAAGGCCAACAGATTTTTCTTCGACCGGGCGGTCCGCGATGTGTTGTCGACCGGGCCAATGCGCGTCGTTGCCGATTCGCCGCTGTTGCTGTTCACCCAGCTTCAGCACAAGGACCTGCTGATGGGGTTGTTGGCATTCAAGTCGTTTGCGCGTCAGGTGCCGGTCCGCGGTGCCGCGGTGCTCAGCGACGGTACGCTGACCGGCGAAGACCGCGCCCTGCTGAAAGAGCAGTTGAGCGATCCGGTGTTCCTCGAGAGGGCGGCGTTTCAGAGCCCCCATTGTCCCGTCGGGGGGTGTTGGGAGCGCCTGCTCGCGGTGGCCGAACTGTCGCAGGACCGCTACGTGATTCAACTCGATGCGGACACCCTGACCCTGGGCAGCATCGACGAAGTGGCCGCCTGCGTGAACGCGAACCGATCGTTTGCGCTCGGCACCTGGGATGACCAGTCAGTTGAAGCCATGCACTTCCGCGCGGCGGAGGCCAGCCGCCACATGGGATCTGGCACGCCGCACGTGCAGCTGCTGTCGGAAGCGGCATTCGGGCGTCTGGCGCGGGCCGATCAATTGAAGTATGTGCGAGGGTGCGCGGGTTTCAGCGGCTTCGGCAAGGGGCAGGTGCAACGCAGCTTCATCGAGGACCTGTCCACTGAAATGTTCGGTCTGATTGGCGAACGCTGGCGCGAGTGGGGTAGCGAGCAGGTCATGTCCAACATCGTGGTTGCCAATGCGCCGGATGCGTTCGTACTGCCGCATCCGAAGTTCTGCGACTGCACGAAAATCCGCCAGGGAACGACGGCATTCATTCATTTCATCGGTAGCTGCCGCTTCAGCTCCGATCGCTACCGGTTGCTGGCCCGCAGGACTATCGCGGATCTGAAGCGCACATGAGGCGCACACGAGGCGCAGGCGCATGACGACCGCAAGGGCATTGCCTAACTACGTTCAGCGACTGGGTCTGGTCAATGGCCTGCGGATTTTCCTGAAATCCTTGCAGTCGGGCGCCTCGGGTGACGGTGCTCTCCAGACTTATTTCATCGAACACTACGGCTGCTCGGTTCATCTTCGTCCGTCGCGCGCCGATCACTCGATCTTTTTCCAGTGTGTCGTGAAGCGTCAGTACGACATCAGCCACTTTCCGCAGTACAAGGCGCTGATGGCGTGCTACCAGCGAACGCTGGATCAAGGCGAGACGCCCCTGATCATCGATTGCGGCGGCAACATTGGCCTGTCGGCGCTGTGGTTCGCGCGGCAGTTTCCGCGCGCCCGCATCGTGGTGATCGAACCCGATCAGGAGAACCTCCGGCTGCTGCGGTTGAATGTGGCATCCTGTGCCGAGCGGGTGACGGTGGTCGAGGGCGGTGTCTGGAACAGGCCGGCGCGTTTGCGTATCAGCAACCCCCACGCCGGGTCTGCCGCGTTTCGGGTCGAGGAATCGACCGACCTCGACGCGGAAGGCATTCGCGCCTACGCCATCGATGAACTATGCGCGCTCGGTGGCAGCGATTCCCCGTTGATCGTGAAGATCGATATCGAAGGCGCGCAGGCCACGCTGTTCAGCTCGAATACGGAGTGGACGTCCCGTACCGCGCTGGTGTCGCTGGAGCTCGACGATTGGCTGTTGCCCTGGGCCGGGACCAGCCGACCGTTCTTCCGGACGCTGGCCGCACAACGGTTCGATTACCTGCTCGGCGGCGAGTCGATCTACTGCTTCAACGCGGACGTGCTGCAACCCTGAGCTGAGGCCGACACCGGGGTCCCGGCGGTGCAGCTGGCGTTCGTTCAGTCACCGGGTGCGGGGCCATCACGCCAGCGCAGCAGGGTGCCGAACCAGTTCAGCGGCAGACGCGCCAACCACAGGTAAGGCAGATCCCGAAGACCCCAGGCCCGGCCCTGGCGCGCCACCCTGAACAATCGGTGCGCCGTGACGACCTCCCGTCGCCACAGCGCGCGATAGGCCATCTGCAGCAGAACGCCGTCAGTGAGGCCGAGCAGTCGCGCCGCGTCCAGATGGGCAACGCGCAACGGATGGTGAGCGATGAAATCCTTGCGAACCTGCACTGCATCGATGACTTGGCGGGACTTGTCGGTCGAAATCTGCTGACCGTGCCAGTAATAAAATGCCATGACTGCTGGCACCCGGACGATTCTCTGCGTGTGCGCCAGCAACCGCAGCCACAGGTCGAAATCCATCGAAGTGAACATGCGCTCGGAGAAGCCACCGACGGCCGCGATCGCTGCACGGCGCACGAGCGCCGCATGGATCGGCCAGGGACAGGAGCGCAGACACTCGGCGAACAGGTCGCCAGCCTCGTAGGCTGGTGGCACGAAGGGCTGGGTGCTGGCAGCGGCCGGTCCCGTGTTCTGCCAACCGCAATAGGCGATATCAGCGTCGGCCGCGCACAGCGCGTCCGCGAGCCTTGCGAGGCAGTCCTGCGTCCAGGTGTCGTCGGCATCCAGAAACGCGATGCAGTCGCCGCGCGCCTCGGCCAGCGCGAGATTGCGCGCGGGGTACGGGCCTTTGTGGTCTTGGAGCAGCAGTCGTACGCGGTCGGGATGGGCGGCGCGCAGGCGCTCAACGATACTCAGGCTGTCGTCGGTGGATCCGTCGTCGACGACGATCAGTTCCGTGTTCGTGTACGTCTGCCCGAGCACGCAGCGCATCGACTCCTCGATGGTCGACGCGGCGTTGTAGCACGGCATGATCACCGTGATCAGCAGTCCCGGTGACAGGGCCGCCCGCGCGTCGCCGTCCGAAGCAGGCATCAAGGCCGCGCCGATCACGCCTGCTCCTCCACGCGCCGCTCGAGCACGCCGCGCCGCCAGTGCCGGGCAGGCAGCGGCACTGAGTCTTCGACAGGCTCGTTCGCGGGGCCGCGCCAGCGCAGCGCGGCCGGTGGCGCCTGCTCCCAGGCCATCGCGAGCGGCGCCGACGTCGGGTTGACCACCAGCACCTCACGCGAGTCGCGGCCGACGATGAACACCACGCGCAGACGGGGATCGGACGGCGTCGGGCAGGCGGTGTCTGATGAAGTGTCGATTTCGCGATTGCCGCCGAGCACCGAGGGCGGCAGTCCGAGCTCGAGGTCATGCGCGGCCAGCACCTGCTGCGCGAGCAGTGCCCGCCATTCGTCAGCGGAGTCCAGGGTGCACATCTGGTACAGCGCCTCGACGAGGAACCCGATGGAGTACTGATCCGCTTCGCGTTCGCGCCATTTCTCGGCGAGCCCGCTCCGCTCTGCGAAGCGCAGCGAGTCGGCGAGCACGTTCATGAATTCGGCATCCTGTGGCAGTCGGCGCGCGAGGCGGGCCAGATCCATCGAGTTAACCGTCAGGTAGCGGTGGGACCAGGTCTGCAGCGACAAATCACGATCGACATAACCGCCGGGCATCACGAGGCGGGGATAGCGGGCCTTGAGCCGCGGCAGCAGCGGCAGCAGATAGCGCCAGGCGAGGCGCTTCAGCGCGCGCCGTGGCAGCGACAACGCGGCCGCCCGGCGCGTCGGCAGGAAGGTCGGCGCTAGCAGGGCGAACAGCAGGCGGTAGGGTCCTTCCATCGGCCGCAGCGCCAGCACGCCGAGTGCGGCTGCGCGCGCGCTGTCGATCAGCGCGTCGTAGTCGCGATCGCCGCTCAGTTCCCGATAGCGCAGCAGAGCGACCAGCGTGTCGAGATGCGTGTTCAGCACGAGCATGTTGGTCGGCGATTTGCCGCACGCGGTCGAGGCGATCCATTTGAACGGGCCGGCATTCATGCCGTCCGCCGACAGTTCCAGTTCGTCGTGCAGGAACCAGTCGCCGAGTGCCGTGCGATCGCGTTGCCGGCAGGCATAGGCCATCGCGCGCGACAGCGCGCTGTGCACGGCGGGATCGGGTGCAGCGCTCAGGGTGTCCATCATCAGATGCATCGCGCTGGCGTGGAGCCGGTAGTGCGACTCGCGTGCATTCGTCCATTCACCGTGACGAAACCCGCCGTCGGCGTCCTGGCGGGCGAGCACCGCCAGCAGCAACTGCTGTTGCAGCAGCGCGTAGACGCGCTTGCCGGTGGCGCCGCCAAGGCCGCCGAGACACACGGACAGCGCGTGCGCGTCGTTCTCGGAGCAGGTCTTGCGCCGCAGGGGCCATTCGTAGCGGTCCTCGTAGACATGTCCGTGCACGAGGTGGCGATAGAGATCGGCCGGTTTGCGGTAAACCGTATGCGAGCCCCACAGGAAGAGGCCCTGGTTTTCGAGGGCGTTCTGCTGCGCCAGTTCCCGCGCGAGGGCGGCGGGCAGATCCCAGATCACGCAGTCGAGCACCTTGCCGGGCGGCACCTCGACGCTCATGCTCGCCGCGCGTCCGTCCAGGCTGAGCGCCGCAATCGTCGCCGGCTCGTCACTGCGGATGCGCGCGTGCTCGTCCAGTTCACGCACGCAGGGCGCGCGCGGCAGCCAGAACACGCGATCGGGGCGCGCGTGGCGTGGCAGGAACCACCCCCCGGCAGCGCTCGCCTCGATCGCCGCGCAGTCCGCGAGCTGCAACTGAACCGTCGCGGCGCTGCCGTCGACGCGCAGCATCAGGCAGCGGGCATCGTCGGTCAGGCTCACATCCAGCAACGCGTCGAGCGCGCTGCCCGGCTGCCAGCGGTGACGCACGGCCGTTGCACACGCCGCGACCGCGGCCGCGTCTGGCGGTGGCTCGAACAGGCTCAAGGCTGAAATCGGCAGGGTTGAGGTCATCACGCGCTATCGGCCTGGCGGGCCGGGCATTGAGGAATCGACGGTTACGACGAGAGTATACCCGTGCCTCCCGGCGCACCGATAAGGCCCATGTCAAAAATTGGTGAGCGGTACACCGAATGACCACTGTGTCACATCCCGCGGGTGCAGAGGGTCACCGTGCGCGATTTGAACACTTATTTACCCCGCGACTGTTCTGGTCGATACAGACATCTTCGATAATGCGCGTCCTGACTTGCTGAAAGTGCCAGCCGAACAGCCCATGAATATTCTCAGTCTCAAGCGTCCCGGCAACGGCTGGCAGTGGTGCCTGTGGCATCTGGGCGCGGGGTTTGCGATCACCGCCATTCCCGCCCAGCTGATGTTCGGGGCGGCGCTGCCGGCCCTGCCGCCCGCCAAACTGCCCCTGCTGCTCGGCTTTGCGTTCGCGTACGCGCTGGCCGCGACGCTCGTGCTGTGGCTCACGCGCGGCGGCCGGCGTATTGCGCTCGGCACACTGCTGCTGATCGGCATCGCCGCCCTCGGCGGCTGGGCGACGTTCCTGCTGATGACGAAAGTCGAGTTCTCGCGCCCGCTGCTGCTGTTGTCGAGTGCGCTCGCAGGGGGCTCGCTGCTGCTGTCGCTGTGGCTGCCACGCGGGGTGCAGACGGTGCTGGGCGTGCTCGCGCTGCTCGTCACGTTCGGCCTGCAGGCCACTGGCGAGCGGCCGCGCGAGCTGCTGGTGAAGATGCTCGACCTCGGACCGAAGCCGGTGCGCAGCCAGGCGACGATCAACACCGCCTATTACTCGATCCAGGCCACTTTCTACGACGGTTATTTCAATCGCTGTGCGGCCGATGGCACGCGCTGCGACACGCCGCGCACCGGTGGCGCCCTGGCGTCGTTTGCGGGCGGCTTCCTCTACGCCACGGGCGACGGCTCACTTCACTTCGTCGCCGACCACCCGGGCGCGCGACTCGACACGACGCAACTCGCGACCACGGTGCCGATCAACAGCGACGCCTTCCTGGCCGGGGGCGGCAACGAGCGCGATCTGAGCGTGTTCCGCGTGATGGACATCCTGCCGCGCGAACAGGGCGGGCGCTTCGAACTGCTCGCGGCGCATCACTACTGGGACAGCGCGCGCAGCTGCTTCGTGATGCGGGTGTCCAGACTCGCGGGCGATACCCCGGCGCTGCTGGCCGGCGAGGCGCCGGGCGCCTGGCAGACGGTGTGGGATGCCGAACCATGCCTGCCGCTCAAGATGAACAACGGCAACCAGAAGCAGTTCGGCGGCGACGGCGCCGGCGGGCGCATGCTGCTGCGTGGCGAGCACACGCTACTGGTGACGATCGGCGATCAGCAGTGGGACGGCTGGAACTGGGATCACGCGGTCTCGCAGGACCCGGCGTCGGCTTACGGCAAGATCATGCAGCTCGATCTGCGCACCGGCGCGGCGACCGTCTTCAGCAGCGGCATGCGCAATCCCGAGGGCTTCCACGAAGACGGGCAGGGCAGGCTGTGGTCGACCGAGCACGGGCCACAGGGCGGCGATGAACTGAACCTGATCGTCGAAGGCGGCAATTACGGCTGGCCGTTGATGACCTACGGCAATGAATACGGCACACAGGACTGGCCGCTGCGGCAGGCCGGGGCCGATGACGATCCGGCGCTGCGCCGGCCCGTGTGGGCCTGGTTGCCGTCGATCGGGGTGTCGAACCTGGTGAGCGTGCGCGGCACGCGCTTCGCACGCTGGCAGGGCGATCTGCTGATCTGCAGTTTCAACGCGTCATTGCAGCGCGCGCACATCCGCGACGATCGGGTCGTGGTGCTGGAGCCGATACGTGTCCGCAGTCGCAACGGCCGCCTGCGCGACATCGTCGAGACGGCGGACGGACGCCTCGTGCTGCTGCTCGACGGCGGCGCGCTCGCGTTCCTCGAGCCGCTCGATCCGAAGGCGAAAGACCCACGCACGCTCGCTGCGCGCGGCGCGATGCTGTTCAGTGCCTGCCAGCAGTGCCACCAGGTCGGCGACGGCACGCAGCACGCGGTCGGGCCCGATTTGCACGGCATCGTCGGGCGCCGCGTCGGTCACGCCGAGGGCTTCCGGTATTCGGACGCGTTGGCGAGTGCGGGCGGCGAGTGGAGCGAGGAGCGACTCGACAGCTTCCTGCGCGACCCGCAGCAGTTTGCGCCGGGCACGGCGATGCAGATCCGCGGTCTCACCGACGCTGCCGATCGCGCGGCGCTGATCGCCCATCTGAAGAGCCTGCGGTGACGCGTACCGGCAGGCAGGTGCTGCGGATCGCGCTCGCCGGTCTGGTGCTGGCCGGCGCGCTGGCCGCCACTGAGCCCGGGCGCCGCTGGCTGCGCGTGGCGCGTTACGAATGGCTGCAGGACATGCCGATCGTCTGGAGCATCCCGCGGCACCTTGTCGCCTGTCCGGTGGGCCGTTCGCCGCGCGATTTCATTGCCCTGACGTTCGGACAGTCGAACGCGGCGAACTCGGTGCTCGGTCGCCACACGCCGCAGGCGCGGGTGCTCAATTTTCACGACGGCCGCTGTTACGCCGGCGACGACCCACTGCCTGGCGCCACCGGCACCGGCGGCAGCGTGTGGTCGCGCCTCGGTGATCGGCTGCTCGCGACGGGGCGCTACGATCGAGTCGTGTTCGCCGGCATTGCGGTCGACGGCACCGGTATCGGACGCTGGCGGCCGGGCGGCGATCTGCACCCGCGGCTGCTCGACGCGCTGCATGCACTGACCGCCGCCGGTCTCACGCCAACCCACCTGCTGTGGCACCAGGGCGAGCGCGACATGGTGTCGGGGACTTCCGCCGAAACTTACGTCGCCGCGTTCGGTGAGATGCTGGCCGCCATCCGTGCCGCGGGCATTGATGCGCCGGTCTATGTCGCGCAGGCCACCTATTGCAGCGGACGCGACAGCCCAACGCTCCGCGATGCCCAACGGGGCCTCGTCGACCCGGCGCGCGGCGTGTTCGCGGGGCCCGATACCGATACGTTGCGCAGCCCCCAGGATCGCCATGACGACTGCCACTTCTCGGCGCAGGGCGCCGAACGTCACGCCGATGCGTGGCGGGATGCGCTGCTGGCTGCCGCACCCTGACGCCCGATGCTGTTCAACTCCTACATTTTCATTTTCGTCTATCTGCCGCTGACGCTGGGTGTGTTCTTCTGGCTCGGACGCAGCGCGCGCCAGACCGCGGCGACGGCCTGGCTGGTCGTGATGTCGCTGGCGTTCTACGGCTGGTGGAATCCGGTCTACCTGACGCTGATCCTGCTGTCGATGGCATTCAACTACCTGATCGGGCAGGGCCTGGGGCGCCATGCGACAGGCAGTGCGCCGGCACGGCGCCTGCTGACGCTTGGCATCGCCGCGGATCTGCTGCTGCTCGGGTATTACAAGTACGCGAACTTCTTCGTCGACAACTTCAATGCCGTGTCCGGCGCCAGCCTGTCGCTCGGCGACATCGTGCTGCCGCTCGGCATTTCATTCTTCACGTTCACGCAGATCGCCTATCTCGTCGATGCCTATCGCGGCGAGGTCCGCGAATACAACCCGCTGCACTACGCACTGTTCGTGACCTATTTCCCGCACCTGATCGCGGGCCCGGTCCTGCATCACAAGGAAATGATGCCGCAGTTCGGCAAGGCGTCGATCTACCGATTCGATGTCGGGCACTTCACAGCCGGCACGGTGTATTTCCTGATGGGGCTGTTCAAGAAGGTCGTGATCGCCGACAGCATCAGCGGCTATGCGAGCCCGGTCTTCGCCACGGCTGCCGACGGGGGGCTGCTCACGGTCGCCGATGCGTGGATAGGCGCACTGGCTTATACCTTCCAGCTGTACTTCGACTTCTCCGGCTACTCCGACATGGCGATCGGGCTCGCGATGATGATGGGCGTGCGCTTGCCGCTCAATTTCGACTCGCCGTACAAGGCGCAGAACATCAGCGAATTCTGGCGGCGCTGGCACATGACGCTGTCGCGCTTCCTGCGTGACTATCTCTACATCGCGCTCGGCGGCAATCGCAAGGGTGATACGCGACGCTACGTGAACCTGTTCCTGACCATGCTGCTCGGCGGCCTGTGGCATGGCGCCGGCTGGACCTTCGTGATCTGGGGTGCGCTGCACGGGACCTACCTGATGATCAATCACGGCTGGCAGGCCCTGTGCCGTGCGGTGGGCCATGGTTTCGGCCTCGACACGGCGCCCGGGCGTGCGTTCGCGCGCGCGCTGACCTTCCTCGCCGTCGTCGTCGGCTGGGTGTTCTTTCGCGCCGAAGACGTCGAGTCGGCGCTGCGCATCCTGCACGCGATGGCGGGGCAGGGCGTGTCCGGCCTGTCGGCATCGATGCAGGCAATCGTCGCCCAGGCCGACGTCGTGCGCTGGCTGGCGCTCGCCGGCCTCGAACTGCCGCCGATGCTGGTGCCGGTCGCGCTCGAACTGCTGCTGCTCGCGATCGTGATGTGGGCACCGAACACCCAGCAGCTGATGTGGACGCACTACGCGGGACTCGATCACGAACGCACGGCGTCGCCTGCGCCATCGCGCCTGCGCTGGGTGCCGAACCGCGCCTGGCTGGCCGCGATGTCACTGGCCGGCGTGTGGGCGCTGCTGGGCCTGTCCAGTGTCAGTGAATTCCTCTACTTCCAGTTCTGACATGAGCATGGCACACCATCTGCGGGGACTGCTGGGGGCTATCGCTGCGCTGGCGTTCGCCATTGCCCTGTTCAACGGTTTCGTCGACCCCTACCGGGTGTTCGGCGCGCCGGACCTTACGGGCTTCAACGCCTTGAAGCCGGACTTCGTCGAATCCCTGCGTCTGACCACACCCTATGCGATCGAACGCACACGGCCCGACGGCCTGATTCTCGGTACCTCGCGCGCCGGCCGCGGCTATTCGCCGCAGCATCCGGTGTGGGGGGAGTTCACCCCCTACAACGCGGCGCTGCCGGCCGTCAGTCTGTACGAGATGTGGCGTACGCTGCAGCACGCGCAGGCGACCCGCCCGCTGAAGCGGCTGGTGGTGAGCCTCGACAACCGCGTGTTCTATGCCGATCGCGACGGCAATGGCGCGTTCAGCGAACGGCGGTTGGCCGTCGCTCCCGATGGACGTCCCCAGCATCGTCTGTTCACCGCGACGCTGCCCGACTACGCCGCAAGCCTGCTGTCGGTCGACGCCCTGCTCGCGAGCCTGCGCACCATCCGCTACCAGGGCTGGACGACGCTGAGCCTGGGGCGGGACGGGCAGTGGGACCATGTCGGTGCGGACTTCGACTCCTACAACGGCTTTCGCGTGATGACGGTCAATACCTTCGACCGTTACCGGCGCTACGCTGCGGAAGAGTTCAGGCTGGAAGCGGCGATTGAGCCCTTGCGCGAGATCATCCGCCTCTGTCATCGCGAGCAGATCGAGTTGCACCTGATCATTCCCCCCGCCCACGCGTGGCATTTCGAAGCGATGCGCCTGGCCGGGATGGGCGATCGCTTCGACGACATTCGACGCGCCGTCGTCCGCGTCAATGCCGAGGCGGCGCGCGAAGCCGGCAGGGCCGCGTTTCCGCTCTGGGACTTCTCGGGCTATCGCGGCCACAACATCGACCCCGCACCGGCGCGGGCGGGCGACCGGTCGCAATGGTTCTGGGAGACGGTGCATTTCAATCCGCGGCTCGGCGATGCCGTGCTCGATGAAGTGTTCGGCCTCGCGAAGCCTGGTACGCCGGCGCTCGGCAGCCGCCTCGATGGCCACGACATCGACGCCCATCTCGCCGCCTGGCATGCGGCGCGCGCGGACTACGCGGCCGGGCACGCCGCGGAAGTCGACGAAATCGAAACTTTGTATCGCCAATGGCGGGCCCGGCAGGACCACCCATGACGCCGACCGCCGAACGGAGAAAGCTGACGTGCTAGCGTTTGAAACCATCGGCAGTGCGACCATCATTGCCTACGACGATGTGCCGGTGCTGACCACCGACGCCTGGATCAACGACGACGCCTATTTCGGCGCGTGGACTCACGACTACGAGATTCCGCCGGCACAGATGGACGCGATCCGTCGCGCGAAATTCCACTGGTTCAGCCACGGCCATCCGGACCATCTGAACGTCGACGCACTGCCGATGCTGACCAACGGCCAGTTCCTGCTGTCGGATCATTACGGTGGTCGGATCCTGCGCGATCTCGTAGCGGCCGGGCACAGCGTGCGTGTGCTGCGCGATCGCGTCTGGGAGCAGCTTTCCCCGCGCATCCGCGTGTGTTCCTTCGCCAACCAGAACCAGGATTCGGTGCTGCTGATCGACATCAACGGCCGGCTCGTGATCGACGCGAACGACTCGCCGGACTACGGCGCCGCCTGGCACATCCGGCGCATCGCCAAACGCTATCGCGACGTCTATCTCTGCCAGCTTCACGGCTGGGGTGGCGCCGACATGCTGAACCTGTACGACCCGTCTGGACGCGCACTGACCGACATTGCCGCGAAGCGTCGCCCGATCGCGCCCCGCGCACAGCGCGCCGCGGTGCAGTTCGGCGCCAACCACGTCATCCCGTTCTCGTCGTTCCACCGCTTCCAGCGCGAAGACAGCGCGTGGGCCAACGCGCTCGTGCCCGAACTGTCGGACTACCAGGCCGACGCGAATCCGCACGGGCCGCAGATGCTGCCGGCGTTCGTGCGCGTGGACTGTGAGACGGATCGGGTCGAGAAGATAGAACCGCGCCGCCTGCCGCTGGCGCTGCGCAAGCCCGAAGACTTCGGCGACAACTGGAGCGATCCGCTCGAGGACGCCGATCTGCCGAAGATCGAACACTATTTCAAATCACGCGAGCACCTCGCGCGACACTTCGGCTTCATCGAGGTCAAGGCGGGCGGCCGCTCGCATGCGGTGCGGCTGAATCCGGCGCTGAAAGACGTCGGGATCACCTTCGAGGCGCCGCGCGGCTCGCTGATGACCTGCATCGATTTCGAGATTTTCGACGATCTGCTGATCGCCAATTACATGAAGACGACGCTGCACGGGGTCGAGAGCCTGTATCCGGACTTCAGCCCCTATGTGTGCAAATTCGCGGACAACGGCGGCGTCAAATCCGAGCAGGAACTCGCCCGCTACTTTCACCATTACGTGATGCGCGATCCACTGGGCGTGATGATGACGCGGTTCGCGACCAATACCGAACAGCTGTTCCGGCGCTTCGTGTCCGAGGAATCGGCGATGTTCAGGACCGCCAAGAAGGCCTACTACCTGCTCGGCAAGCGGGCCTGAGCCGGGGGATATCGGGCGTTCAGGCCGGGCCGTCTCGCCCGGGCTGGCGCGCCCGCCGGTAGAGCCCGGCGATCAGCCCGAGGAAATGGCAGAGCACCATCTCGCGGTTGAATGCTTCATCGGGCGCGCTGACCAGCCAGCCACCGAGCACGCGCCCGGCCGCGCGCAGGGTCTGCGGCAGCACGAACAGCGGCACGCCGGCCACGCGGCGCGCGCCAGCCAGGCCGCGGCTGAGCGCGATATTGCGGCTGCTCTGATAACGCCAGCGGCGCAGGTAGCGCTTGGTCAGCCGGAACGCTTCGACCTTGTGATGGACGCGGGCGCTGCCGAGAAACACGGCCTTCAGGCCGGCGGCGAGGATACGCTCGAACAGTTCGCCGTCTTCGCCGCTGGCGAGCACCTTGCCGGTGCGTCCACGCGTGACGTCGAACAGGCCCACACGATCGAACACCGCGCGTTTGACTGCCATGTTCGCGCCGAATGGCGCCTGGCTCGCCGTGACGATCGGGTAGTCATCGCTGCGCTCGGTGCGCACGGCGAGAAAACCGTAGAAGCGCTCGGTCAGCCAGGCCGGTGGCGGGATTTCGAACAGCGGCGCGATGTAACCGCCGCAGGCGTCGGCAGCATGGGCCGCGATCCCCGCCCTCACGCGTTCGATCCAGTCCGGCTCCGGCAGCACGTCGTCATCGGTGAAGATCAGCAGCTCCCCGCGCGCGGCTTCGATGCCCATGTTGCGCGCGTGGGACAGGCCCTGCTGCGGCTGGAACAGGTAGCGCAGCGGCGGAAAGCCGGCCGCCGCGGCCTCGACGGTCGCGCGCGTGTCGTCGCGCGAATTGTTGTCGACGATCAGCACCTCCCAGCGCAGATCGTCGGGGACGCGCTGGGCCTGCAGCGCGCGCAGCGTATCGGCCAGCGACTGCGCGCGGTTGTACGTGCAGACGATGACGCTGCAGTCCAGCAGGTCGGTGGCCTGCGGCGCGTTCATGACGGCGTCTTGGTGAACCAGGTGACGCGCAGCGGCAGCGCTTTGGCCTTCAGCAGGCCCGCCTGGAGGCTGGCCTTCAGGGCGCGCTCGTGGCTCAGACCCCGATCCTTGACCTGGTACAGGCGGCCGCGTCCCGGCTGCGCGACGCCGAACTGTTCGCCCGCCGCGACCCGGCGGACGAACTCGCCGTAGACCTCGGCGCTGTCCTGCACTGCGCGCCAGAACAGCACGAGTTCATCGTCATCGGGTTTCACCGCCGGACTGACGTGCGCGATCAGCGATCCCGTATCAATGCCGGCGTTGATGTAGTGCAGCGTGCACCCGACCTTCTCGGGTTCGCCGTTGTGCAGGGCCCAGAACGTGCAGTCGGCGCCGCGATACTCCGGCGACAGCCCGCCGTGCAGGTTCACGATCCCGAGCCGCCCGCCGCGCAGCAGATCGCCACGTATCAGCGAAGTGCCGAACACGCAGACGAGATCCGGCTGCAGTTCATCGAGCCAGCGCACGACGTCCGGGTGATTGATGTGCGGACACCGACGCACGAGTGCCGGGTACGTGAGGCGCGGTGGCTGGTCGCCGAAGAAGAACTTCGCCTCGTCCTGGTTCGCATAGCGCGGACGGTCGCGCACCCAGCGCCAGATTTTCGGCAGCAGGGTCTGCGGCCGCAGTTTGCGCAGGAAGGTCTTCAGCCCGAGTTCACGGCCTTCCTCGTGGACGATGGCCACCACCTCGCCGGCCTCGCACAGCCGGTTGGCGACATGCAGATGGCGCGGGCTCTGGCCGCACAGCACCATCAGGCGCAGCGGGGCGCTCATGCGGTCCTCCGTGCCGGCGCGGCCGGCAGCGCCTGACCCGTCATCTCCATCAGCAGCGCATCGGCGAAGAACTTTGCCGCCCAGTTCGGGAACTCGAAGCGCGAGTAGGCGCCCCAGATGGGGCTCGAACCCGGGATCGCGCCGTTGACGATGTTGTCCGATGAGTCCGTACGCTGCGTGCGTTTGACGTACTCGATCGCGCGCCGCGCGCCGTCGCGGAAGCTGTCGTCGCCGCCAATCTGGTGCAGGCGCTGCCAGCACAGCGCCATCTGCGCCACGCCGGTCACGCACGCGTAACCCGCGCGCGGCTGCCAGTCATCGCCGTAGGTACCGGCCAGCCAGCCGTCGCTGCGCTGGCGCGCGAGTACGCCGCGCGCGGCACGCGTCGCGGCGTCGAGATAGCGCGGCTCCTGCAGCAGATCGCCGACCTCGATGAAGCCGCGGATTGCGTAGGCGATCGTGTGCAGGAACGGATCGCGCCCCGGCACGAAGGCGTTGGTGCGAAACCAGCCGCTCGCGGTCTGTTGCGTCAGCGCCCAGTCGAGGTTGCGGCGCGCGGCGTCGACGAACGAGGCTTCGTCCGCCATCACGCCGGCCGCGGCCAGCGCCCAGATCGCGCGTGTGTTGTACACGTGCGGCACTTCGTTGTGTTCGTAACGGCGATAGCAGCCGTCGGCGTCCTGCTGCGCGACCAGCCAGCGGCCGGCGCGCGTGGCGGCGTCGAGGCAGTCCTGTCGCTGCAGGCGCAGCCAGCCGGCCACCAGCCCGTGCATGATCTGTCCCTGGTTGAAGATCACCGGGTGGCTGCCGGGCTCGCCGAAGTGGCCGGGAAAGGCGCCGTCGGCGGCCTGCAGCGACAACTCCCAGTCGAGCATGCGCCCCGCGCGTTCGCGATACCGCGGCTGGTCGAGATGGTCGGCGGCGGCGAGAAAGGTCTCGATGATGTAGCCCGTCGTTTCCGGATAGCCCGGCAGCCAGCCGTCCTCGAAACTCCAGCCCGCGGCGACGCCGCCCGCATCGGCGTGACCGTCGCGCACGTCCTGCGCGTGGCACAGCCAGTCGAGCGTGGCCTGCAGGTGCCGCCGGTGATCGTGCACGGGCTGGCGCGCAACGCCACCGAGGTCGGCCGCGATCAACGCGGCATGGCGGGGCCGCCACGGCTGGTAGCGGAGAGGGAGCTTCAACAGGTCTAGCGGGTTCATGGGTCACTCGGTCTCATGGGTGGCGTGCGCAAGTCGGGAATCGAGTTTGACATGGCTCACGACGTAGCGATGTTTGCCGGACTGTTCGGGCGGTATCGACCCGACGAGCTGCAGCCTGACCTGCAGCCCGTCGCCGAGACGCGCGCGCAGGCCGCGTTCGACCTCGACAGCGGCCCCGTCGTGCCAGCGCGCGTTGGGCACCACCAGCACTTCGACGTCGCGGCGCGTGTGCTGGATGCATTTGAACTGTTCGATGCCGTCGATGGCGCGCAACACGTAGATGACGGCCAGCGCGTGCATGATCGTGCCGTCTTCGTGCACGACGAAGTCGGTCTGCCGGCCGGTCACTTCGCCGAGCACGTGCAGGCCGCGGCCCGCGGGATCGGCGTCCGGCGACAGGCTGACGACATCGCCGGTGCGGTAGCGGATGAACGGCTGGGCGGCGGACGTCAGCCCCGTGATCACCGCCTCGCCCGGCACCCCGGGCGCGCAGGGTTCGCCGTCGGCATCGAGTACTTCGACGATGTGCGATTCGCTCAACAGCAACAGCACGCCGCCCGGTGCCTCGTGCGCCGTGAAGCCGACGTCGCGGCTGCCGAATTCGTTCGCGACCGGCACCCCGAAGACGCGTCCGATCAGTTCGCGCTGATGGGGATACAGTGGTTCGCCGGTCGTGCACACCACACGCAGGCGCGTCAGCCTGAGCGGCGTGCGGCCGCGTGCTTCGGCATGCGCGGCGAGCAGCGCGACACTCGACGCATAGCCGTACAGGCACACCGGCTGCCAGGCCTGCAGCGCCGCGAGATACTCGTCCATCCGGGCCGGCGACATCGCGAACGCATTCAGCACGAGCTGGTTGATCAGCCGATCGCGGATCGTCTTGATGCGATCGGTCTTGTTCAGCTCGACCGGTGCGCCCCACAGGTAGGCTTCGCGCTCGCCGGGTTCGACCCCCCACCAGCGTCGCGCGCGCATGCGGCCTGCGGCATCCGAGGCCTGACGCTCGCGGCCGAAATGGAAGATCAGCGGTTCGCCGGAGGAACCGCCCGTGTTGTAGCGAAAGCTGCCGCCGGGCACGCCATGCCACACGAGCCCGTCGCGATGTTCGCGCGCATCGAGCTTGGTCATCACGGGCAGCGCGCGCAGGGTGTCGTGCGTGACGGCATTGGCCATCACCTGTTCGGCAAGGCCGGCGTCGCGCAGACGGCCGGCGTGCCACGGACAGTGCGCGAGGGCCACGTTCAGCAGTGCGTTCAGTTTCTGGCGCTGCAGCGCCTCGAGTTCGCTGCGCGGGAGCCACTGGCTGCGCTCGAGCGCTTCGAGATACGCAAAGGTCGGTCGCCGGCAGGCGAGTTCCTGCAGCGGATAGACGATGCGGCGGGCAATCCACGGTGTCATCGCGCGTTCCTCAGGCCGTGGCCGCCAGTGGCGGCGGCGGGATCCGGATGCCGTCGCGCGCGAGGTAGGTCTGCAGTTCGCGCCACAGTTCGTCGCGGATCTGCGGTTGCTGCGCCGAGAGATCGCGCGCGCAAGCCGGGTCGTCCTGCGTGTCGAACAGCCGCAGCAGGCAGCCCCCGCGCAGCGGCTGATACACCAGTTTCCACGCGCCGCGCACGACGAAGCGATCCTTCGCTTCGATGATCGCCTGGCGGTACTGCGGCTTGATCGCGAGCGTGCCGGACACCTGGTCCGGAATCTCCAGCAGATCGACGATGCCCGGATAGCGCAGGTGATCGGTGGGCATGCCGGGAATGTCGTTGATCCAGATCCCTGTTTCGTTGTACGCGGTCAGGTTCGCCGGCGGCGTGCTCGCATCGAGCATCGAAGTCAGGCTCACACCGTTCATCGCAGGCCCCGGCGCGCAGCCACACAAATCGAGCAGCGTCGGCGCAACGTCGATGCTGCGCACGGTCGCCGCCACTTCCGTGCCGCCGGTGAGTCGCGGATCGCAGATCAGCAGGGGCACGCGCGAGGAGTAATCGCCGAGCGCCGAATTGCCCTGGCCCCAGGCGCCGTGCTCGAAGAACTCCATGCCGTGATCGGAATAGATCACGACGATCGTGTTGTCGGCGAGACCGCACTGCTCGAGGTGGCCGACGATCGCCCCGACCTCATGGTCGAACTGCGCGACGCAGCCGTCGTAGAGCTGCAGGATCTGCTCGAGATCGAATTCTTCACGCGGTTCGGCCTGGCGCCTGATGATGTCGAACGGATCGGTCAGGCGGGCCATGGCGAACTTCGATTCGCCGTCATAGGCGGGATCCGTCATTTTCGTGTACCACGGATACTCGGCCGCAAACGGCGGATGCGTGGTCGAGAAGAACGCGTTCAAAAAGAACGGTGCGTGGCGCTCCGCGAGTTCGGAAATCAGCCAGCGCGTCTGCCGCCCGACCTGGGAGGTCAGCGGCACACCACCGAGATAATAGACTTCCGGCAGCAGCAGCCGGCCGAGCCGGTTGTGCACGAACAGCGAGACGAACAGGCGCAGATCCTTCGGCCCCTGGCGGATCAGGTATTTCAGGTTCCACTGGTCCGACGGCAGATCGAGATGTTCGAAGCCGAAGTCGAACTTGCCCATGTCCGCGCCGCACCAGTCGGACACCGCCGCGCTGCGATAGCCGGCCGCCCCGAGCAGCGCGGGCAGGCCGTCGACGCCGAGCCGCGCCTCGACATCGGACACGAAGTTGTCGCGGATGCCGTGGGTTGTCGGCCAGGTGCCCGTCAGCAGCGAGATCAGGCTCGGTGCGGTGCGTGCGCACGGCACGTAGCAATGCGTGAACAGCGTGCCGCGCCGGCGCAGGCGGTCGATGTGCGGCGTGAGTTCGCGCTGCGCCTCGAGGCGGTCGGCGCGCAGCGTATCGGACCCTATCATCAGCACGTTCGGCGCGCCCTTGCCGCGCGCGCGCAGCGTCGGCTGCGATTCCGGTGCCCAGGTGCTCCACAGCGCGACGCAGCTTGCGAACGTCGCGAGGCCACCGAGCGCAATGGCGGCGGCCGTCGCGTCCATGAGCCACAGGCTGCGTACGGCACAGACAATCACCGCCATGGCGAACCCGACCGTCATCGCGCGCATCACGAAGATTCGGCGCGGCGTCAGCAGGCGCCACAGCGGGTACAGCCGGCTCGCTCGGTAATGCATCGATGCGACGAGCAGGCCCGGATTGTAGAGCAGCATGCCGGCGAACTGCTGCGTGGTCAGCACCGCGATCGACGCGAGCGACGCGAGGACGGCACCGGATGGCCCGGCGCGGCTGCCATTACAGATCAGGATCGCGTGATAGAGGAGGGATCCGATCGCGGCCATCACGAAGAACAGCACGAAGGCCCAGGTCGACAGCCGCATCAGCGCCAGCACGACATAGAGACGATAAGGTCTGAGATGTTCGCGCTGCACACCCGGGCCGGTCTGCGAGAAATCGAATATCGATTTCGCGAGCAGCAGGGCAGCGGCAGTCGCGGCCGTCAGCAGCGGTGGGGCGGCCGCGCCCCACGGCACGGCGGGCATCGACAGCAGCGCCGTCAGCGTCACCAGCAACGCGACCGCCGTCGCGACGCCCAGGGCGCGCATGCCGGGCGCTGGGCCCAGTGGCAGACGGCGCTTGCGCGAGGCCTCGCGCATGCCCTGGATTTCGCCGAGCGACGCGCCACAGCGCACGAGATAGAAGCGACGCTTCTGCCACGACAGCGAAAACAGGATGTGCCAGCAGTAGACGAGCAGTTTGCGCCACGCGAACAGCGGGATGCCTTCGCCGGCATGCTTGAGGCGCGCAGTCGAGCGCGTGCGCTGATAGCCCTTGCGCACGATGTAGGAAACCGTCAGGCGTTCGAGGTCGACATAGTGGTACTGCACGATCGCCGGGCAATAGCGCAGGGTCGCGCCGCGTCGCAGTGCGCGAATCACGTACTCGCTGTCCTCGCCACCGCCGAGATCGTGGCCGTGCGGCCCGAGCTCGGTCGAGAAACGGCCCGCGAGATCGAATACCTCCCTGCGCAGCACCAGGTTGCCGCCACCGGGCACCGGGCCTGTCTCTTCGGTCACGAGCTTGCTGTCGGCCCCGAGGTCGTAACGCGGCACCGGCAGTGGATAGATGCGATAGGGGCCTTCGTCATGGACCCAGCGCGGTTCGTCGCCGGTCCAGTCGGGCAGGATGCGGCCACAGAAGATGTCGACTTCGGGATGGGCCGCCGCCGCCTTTTCGATTTCGACGAGGTAATCGTCATCGATGCGGTGGTCGTCGTCGACGAAGGCCACGAGATCGGTGCGCACGGCGGGAATACCGCGATTCAGTGCATGCGACTTGCCGGGCGTCGGTTCCGCGATCCAGCGCAGCGGCAGGCGATTGCCCGGATCGGCGGCATAGGCGCTCAGCAGATCGGCGGTGCCGTCGCTGCAGTTGTTGGCAAGCACGAGGAGTTCGACCGGTTGCTGGGGCCGCTTCACGCCATTCAGCGAGTTCAGCACGCTGCGCAGCAGGTCGACCCGGTTGTGCGTGCAGATGAAGACGGTGATGGCCATGCGCGTCAGCCGCGGCGCGCCGTCAGGCGCGACCAGTAGTAGTGGCACACGGCTGCCAGACTGCCATCGTTCGACCCGAAGCCAATCTTGCGCAGCAGCGTGCGCGGCGAGTCATGCCCGAAGACGTCGAGGCGCCGGATGCGATAGCGGTCGATGTCGCGCCGGTTGAAACCCGGCTGCACTGAAAACGCCGCGCGGTAACCCGCGGCACGCGTGGCATCGACCACCTGGCTGTCGAGATGGCCGTAGGGATATGCGAAAAAATCGACGGCGGTGCCGAGCAGCGCCTGCAGGCGCGCGCGCGAGCCTGCGATCTCGTCCTCGAGCGCGCTGCCGGCGAGTGCCGTCAGGCTCCGGTGCGTCATCGAGTGCGAATGAAAGCTGAAGCCGGCCGCGGCCATCTCCGCGATTTGCGCCGGCGACAGCAGCGGCGTCAGCGGACGCGTCGCGCCCGGGTGCTGCATCCAGCGGTCGTGATCGCCGACGAGGCCGGCGACGAGAAACACGGTGGCGGGCCAGCCGAGTTCGCGCAGCAGCGGAAACGCGTGCTCGTACACACCGGCGAAACCGTCATCGAAGCTCAGCACGAACGGCCGCCCGTCACAGCGCGTCGGCGCGCCGTCGAGCCAGTCGGCGAAGGCGTCGACGGTCAGCGCAGCGTAGCCGGCGGCGGCGAGGGCCGACATCTGCGCGGCAAACGCGCCGGGCGTGATGCAGTAGGTGCCGTCGGCGACGTCGTGCGGTGTGCCGACCCGGTGGTACATCAGCACCGGCACGCGATCGAATGACTGTGCGTTGCTCATGAGGAAGTCTCGCCGGCAATGCGCGCGTCGAGCAGATCGAGACAGGCGCTGTCGGTGTCCGCGTCGAACTTGCGGCCAAACGGCATGCCCGAGCCCAGGGCCGCCTCGAACGAGGCGCCGGTGACGATCACGCGCGGATGGGAAGGGTGCGGACGATCTTCCCAGGACACGTGACGCAACGGCGTGTTCTTGATCTTCAAGTCCGGCTCATTGGCGAGAATCGTATGAAAGAAGGACTCGTCTGGACAGTAGGTGTGCCGGTAGTAGGCGACATAGTCCGGATGGGTGCTGGCGAATTCGAGCACGCGATCGAGCGCCCGCGCGTTGATGTTGAGCCACAGCCAGCCGCCAAAGCACGGACGCGCGGCGGTGAACGGCGTCCGCCAGCGACGCAGGCCGAGCTTGGCCGGATTGTCGCGGTAGCGCGGTCTCAGCACCACCAGCGGCTGACTGCGATTGAACCACCGCCGCGCCGCGCCGAGCCCGCGCTTGGCGAGCGACGGCAGCCGGTAGTACAGCGGAAAGGCCGGCAGATCCCAGTATCGATACAGGTAGCGGTGGCGTCCCTCGTCGACCGGCCAGCCGGCGTGCGCCAGCGCCGGGAAGTGGCGCAGGTAACCGTCATGACTGCCAGCGGCCAGGTCCGCCTCGAACGCGCCGAGCGGTCCGAGCGGGTAGTCCTGTCCCGAGATCCAGATCAGCCAGTCGAACGCGAGCCGGCCCCGGGCCCAGGCGGCCACTGCCAGGAAGGCGTCGACCAGCGAGAAGTCGCCCCAGCACACGCTGACAGGCGCCGGGTAGAAATGCACGCGGGGTTCGTGCGCCAGGACCCCGCGTTCGAACGTCGGCCCCGACGGATCGTAATGCACCAGCACTTCACCGTGCGGGCTCGCGCGCAGCAGGGCCGTGACCAGCCGACACACCTGATCCGGATTGGTGTGGGCGGTGACGAGGTAGAGAAACCGTGACATGGGGTGATCGGCAACCGGACTCAGTGCGTCCCGCTTACATCGGATCGCGCGCGTTGAATCTGAAGAAGGCGCGCGCGGCGCGGGCCACCGCTCACGTCGGCACCGCGCGCGGATAGCGCGCCAGCATCAGATCGGTGATGCGCGACCAGCCGAAGCGGCGCGCGAACCCGCGGCAGGCCTCGGCGTCGAAGCGGCGCGTGCCGGCAAGGAAATCCCCGAGCGCCGTGGTCAGGCTGGCGACAGTCGGCTCGTCGACGAAATAGCCCGACACGTGCTCCTCGACCGCGTCGACCGCGCCGGCCAGGCGGGCCGCCAGACTCGGCACACCGGACGCGGCGGCCTCCAGGTACACGATGCCGAATCCTTCATGGCTGCCCGGCACGATTGACGAGGTCAGCACGAAGAGGTCGGCCGCGCCATAGAGCGCCTGCAGCTCGTCCGCCGACACCTTGCCGCAGAAGCGGACGCGGTCGGCGAGGCCGAGCTGGCGGGCGAGCGATTCGAGCTGCGGCCGCTCGTAGCCGTCGCCCGCGATCGTGTAGCCGAAATCGTGGTGTTCGCGCAGCGCACCGAGCGCCTGCAGCACCAGTCCGACGTTCTTGCGCGGCTCGGACAGCCGGCTGACCGTCAACAATTCGGGCCGGGGACCGCGCGCCTGGCGCGGCGTCGCGAAGTAGCGCTCGTCGACGCCGACCCAGGTCACCGCGATGCGCGAGGCGCAGGCCGGGAATTCGCGCGCGAGCACCTCGGCGGTGTACTCGCTGTTCGCATAGACCGCGGTGGCGCGTGGCAGAGACTCGGCGATCAGCCGGCGCGTGCGCGCCTGCCAGTGCGACTTGAAGCGTCGCCACAGCCACGGTTGCAGGCGATGCAGGCCGGGATAGTGCAGCGACGGTCGGGCGGTGAGGGCATACGGTGCGAGGAAATCGTTGCCATGTACCGACACCACGGTCGGGCGACCGGTCAGCGCGAGCCACGCGTGTGGCGCGGACAGCGCATGCCAGACATCGATCGGTTCGTCGCGCATGCGCGACCAGTCGCGCTGCCGGCAGCTCGACAGCCAGGGCTGAATCCGGATCCCCGCGGGGACGTCGGCGCGGGCGGACGCCGGCGGCGCATACACGGTGACCTCGATGCCCGGCCGCCGTGCGAGTTCGGCGGCGAACTGCACGGCATAGGTTTCCACGCCGCCGATGTCGGGCGGAAACTCGGAGGTGACGAGGCCGATGCGCATCGGGCCGTCAGCGCGCGCAGGCCGGTCGGTGAACGGGCCGCCGCAGCTCACGCATGTTCGAGCCTCGACGCCACCCGGGCCGCGAACTGCAGATTCGCGTGCCGGCATTCTTCCAGGGCATCGGCATAGGGCTGGGCCCGGGCGAGCGCCGCCTGCCAGTCGCTGTCGCCGGCGAGAACCGGCGGATGCCGGAAGGTGAAGAACTTCGACGAAAACGGATTCAGCACGACCACGCGCCGCCCCAGCAGTGTGGCCCAGTACGCACCGTGGTAGGACGTCGTGATCACCGAGGCGCCGCTGCCGAGGAAGGCGATGACGCGCTGAAAATCGGACTCGGCGTTGGCGAGTTCGGGCAGGCCCTGGTGCCTCAGGCCCGGAAAGTCCATGTGATTGTAGAGCACGACCTCATGGGAAATCGGGTAGGCGCGATCGA
Organism: Gammaproteobacteria bacterium Ga0077536; assembly: GCA_001464935.1. Lineage (GTDB taxonomy): Bacteria > Pseudomonadota > Gammaproteobacteria. The sequence continues at coordinate 67,968 of LNEL01000053.1, read as the reverse complement.
AGACCGGATCCATGCAGCTCGCGCACGGTACCCAGTCGTACGGGGCGCCGTGGTCGCGAATGCCGACGAGATCGAAGTCGCGCAGGATGGCCGGATAGCTCGGCGTCGTGGCGTCGTGGGTGTTCTGTCCGGCGCCCCAGCAGATCAGCTGCCGCGGCGCCGAAGCCAGGATGAACGCGAGGTGGTCGGCAAAGAATTCGTTGCTGAACAGGCCGCCGCCGCCGATGACCACGGGTTTGCGGCTGAGATCCAGTGGCGCCCGGCAACGGAAGATTTCGATCGGTGTGAACTGCTCGAGACAGCTGAACTGCCCAACCGGCGAGCTCTTCATGTCACCGATGTTGTCTTTGTTGCGGCGGTGGAAGTTGATGCCCGTCGCGGCCTGCACTTCGTTGCGCAAGCTGCGGACGGCGGCGCGCCGCGCCTGTGCCTTGCGGGCCTTCGCCAGCAGATTTCGCAGCACGCCCATCAGCGCCTGCCCCGGTTGTCGTCGCGCGCTGGGCTCACACCGGCGTGTCCGCGCCCCGCATGGCGACCGATTGCCATTCGGCATCCGCGTAGACGAAGCCTATCTGCGGGATGCGCGCCGCCGGAATGTCGGCCGGCGCCCGTACATCGAACACCTTCAGCATGTCCTGGGAGAACACCGACCGGCGCTTCGCATCGAGCACGAGGACGCGAACGCAGAACACGCCCGGCGCGAGCGGCAGCCGCGGAAGACGGCATGTGACCTGGTTCAGGCCGACTGCCAGATCGGGCCGGGTATCGAGGTGCGCGTTCGACAGCTGTATCAGGTAGATGAAGTCGGTGGTGTGAAAGCCGACGATGATCTCGGGCTTCACGAGGGCGGCATGACACTTGAACGTCAGCCTGACGTTGAGCGGATCGTTGGTGGCAGTCGACTCCAGCACGTTGCCGGCATCGTCGAGCAGCTCGACGCTCGCCACTTCGAGTTCGCCGCTGGTCTGCGCCCGCGTGAGGCTGGCGACACTCGCCGCATGTTGTCTTGCGATGCGCTCGTTGTTCTGCTCGATGAACTCGCTGCAGACTTCGGTCGGGTTGCCGTCGCGCACGATGTGCCCGTGATCCATCAGGATCGCCCGGCTGCACAGCCGCTCGATCTGGCGCACATTGTGGCTGACGATGAGCACGGTACGACCCTGTCGCTTGATCAGTTCCTCGGTGCGATCGAAGCACTTGCGCTGGAACGCCAGGTCGCCGACGGCGAGCACCTCGTCGATGATCAGGATTTCCGATTCGACGCTGGTCGCTATCGAAAAGCCGAGCCTGACCTGCATGCCGCTCGAATACCGCTTGACCGGCGTGTCGATGAACTCTTCGAGCTCGGAAAACGCGATGATCTCGTCGAGCTTGGCCTCGATTTCGGCGCGTGATACGCCGAGGATCGCCGCGTTGACATAAATGTTCTCGCGCCCGGTCAGATCGCCGATCAGACCCGCGCCCACTTCGATGAGCGGCGCAATGCGGCCGTTGACCTCGACCCGTCCGCTCGTCGGCGTGACGATGCGGGAGATGACTTTCAACAGCGTGCTCTTGCCGGCGCCATTGTGACCGATGACGCCGACCACTTCGCCGGGTTGCAGTTCGAAACTCACGTCTTCGAGTGCGCGAAAGGTCTTGCGGGCCCGTGGCGCGTGGCCACGCAGACTGCGCAGCGCGTTGCCAAGGCTGTCCTTCAGCGTGACCAGCTTGCCGAGCCGGTATTCCTTGGTCACATGTTCAAGCGTAATGGAGGCCACTGGGCTAATTCCGGCTCGTCATCATGTTGGGTGCGTACTCGTGCATCATGCGTGCGGGGTCAGATGACGTCCGCGAAATGGGCTTCGGCGCTCTTGAACAGCCAGTAGCTGCACGGGAGCAGCGCGCAGACGCAGACCAGCCCTGGCCACATCACGGCGAAATCCGGTTCCACGCCACGCAACAGCACGGACTGGAACGCATCGATGATGCCAGTCATCGGGTTGAGCGTGTACAGAAGGTAAAGCATGTCGGACCAGTCGCCGGCTGCCTGCTGTGTCAGCAGCTTGTCCTTGACCAGCGACAGTGGATAGATCACCGGCGAGGCGTACATCAGCAGCGACAGCACGATCGGAAACGCCTGTCCCATGTCGCGGTAGTAGACATTGATCGCAGCGCCGGCCAGCGCCACGGACAGCGCTGTCACCAGCGTATAGAGCACCAGCACCGGGACCCACAGCACCTGGGCGGTGGGTACCACTTCGTACCAGGCCATCAGGCCGCCGAGAATCAGGAAGCTGATGGCCAGTTCGACGAGTTTGGTCAGCAGCGCCGTGATCGGAAACAACTCGCGCGGGAAATAGATCTTGCGGATCAGATGCGCATTGGTGACCACGCTATTGGTACTGTCGAGCACCGATTCCTGGAAGAAGGTCCACGGCAGCAGGGCCGCAAAGGTCAGCACCGGATACGGAATGTCGCCGCTGTCGATGCCGACGAAGGCGCGCACCAGCGTGAAGATCAGCATCAGCATCAGCGGCTTCAGGATCGCCCACAGGATGCCCAGGTAGGCCTGCTTGTAGCGGACCGCGATGTTCTTCCAGACCAGGACCGCCAGGAGCTCTCGATAGCGGAAAACGTTGCGGATCATCCCCAGCATACAATCCTGGTTCCTGTGCTTGGCGGCGACATCTGTGTGAACGTTGCAGGGCGGGTCGACAGTTCGGGTTTCCCGCCCGCCTGCTCGCGACAACGCGGTCATCGCGTATCCCTGATGACGCGCCGCGTATTCTAACCGGATGCACCGCGCACCGGCGTCACACGCGGTTAAAAATCGCAAGACGCGCCTGACCCGGATGTCGCGGCGCGCGGCGCGCCATGCTTAGTAGCCGCCGGAACGCGGTGAGCTTGAGTCAGCCGGACACTGACGCAGGCCGGCGGCCCGGTGTCGGGGCATCCGCCGCGCACTCAATGTCCGCGTTGCCCCTGTTGCAGACAGGCCTCGGCGCTGGCGCGACTCGCCGCGTAGCTGCCGAACGGCGTGCACGCGTGTGCCTTCACGGTGGCGTGGGCCTGCAGCACCTGCACGAGCGCGAGGATCAGCAGGAAGCCTCCGGCAGCATGCGCCGGCACGCCCGGACGCTGGCGAAGCGAGAAATTCACGCGGCGCGTACCCAGACAGGCGAGCAGCAGCACCGCCGGCGCAAACTCGGCGCGGTAGCGGAACGCGAGGTAGTGATAGCTGGTGATGACGACGCAGGCGACGAGCAGGCCCGCCAGCACGGCAAACGCCCGGTCGCGACGGAGCGCGCTGCCGCCGGCCAGCAGGCTCCAGAGTCCAACGGCGGCGAGGCCCAGCCAGAGCGGCTGCGCCTGAACGATGCCGACAGGCGGCCCTTCCGGACCGTCGAAGAGCGTGGCCACGGCGGCCCGGCGCGCACTGTCCGGTGGCGCGGCAAAGAACCAGCCGGGGGCTGCGTAATAGGCCAGCGCATGCGGGATGCGTGCGAGCGCGAAGGCGCCGTGGCGTTCGAGGCGGGCGAGGCGCACGGGGTCGGCGTCGTAGTACTTGTTCGCGGTCAGCACCGCGAATTGCAGTGGATTGCCCCAGCGTTGCTGGTTGACGGTGAAGGTCGCGCCGATGGCAGCCGCGAGCAGCAGGCCGGCAGGCAGCAGGTGCCTGACCTGGGCCGGCCAGGTCCAGCCTGTCGCACGCCAGTCGCGCATCAGCACGAGGGCGAGCAGGCCGGACGCGATGTACAGGGCGAGCCCGGTGCTCACGCGCGCCAGCAGCGCGACCGCCGCGCAGGCCGCGAGTAGCGCCAGTCGCCGCCGGTTGGCGGCCTCGCCCAACAGCAACGGCATCGAAAGCCACAGGAATGCGCACGCGCAGGCGTAGCTCCACAGCACGGCTTCCACGTACACCGATGCCTTGCCGAGCAGTTCGACCTGCGGACCGCTGCAGAGCACGGTGGCGGCGACCAGTGCGCGAAGGACGGTCGCAGGGCCACTGCCGGGCAGCCCGGCGAGGCTGGCGTTCAGCGCGCCGATCAGCGCGAGGGCGGACATGGTGGCGGCGCTCACGCAGGACAGCGTCGTCCAGTCCAGCCACAGGTGATTGACCAGCGGCAGGCGCAGCAGCGCGGGCAGAATGCCGAAGTAGGTGTAGGTCTTGCCGTCGCGCACGAAGCCTTCCATGCCGATCACGTTCGGATCGATGTCCAGACGCAGGTCGAGCAGGGCGCGCAACTGGCTGTTGAAGATGAAGCCGCCGCTGGTGGTCGGCCAGAGGTCGTAGGAGAACTGCGTCGCGAGACCGGCGTAATAGACGCCGAGCAGGACCGCGAGCAGCGCGCAGGCGCCGGCACGTTGCGTCGCCGTGCTCACCGTGTCCCGGGCTCGTGACTGCGCTGCGCGGCGCGCTCAGACCAGGCTGACCGACGAGCGGCGCAACCAGATGCCGAGCGCGAGGAGGATCCAGGCCAGCGTGCCGAAGTAGGCCGGATGTTCCTTGATTTTGTGCGTCAGGAAATCATCGCGGAACCCGCGGGCCAGCACGCCGGCCTGCTCGAGGTGCTGGAGATTGTCGTTCGCGAAATCGCGCAGCTGCGGTTGCTCGTGCAGCCACACGCCGAACGGCAGGCCGAAGCCCTGCTTGCTCTTCGTCAGCGTGGCCTGCGGCAGGAAGTCGGCAAAGGCCCGACGGTACAGCGGGCGCATTTCTTTCGACGTCACCTTGTCCTCGGGCGGGATGCGCATCGACAGGTCGACGACCTCTTCGTCCAGCAGCGGATAGGCGACATCGATGCCGGCCAGCGTACACATCCGCGACACCTTCGGCAGATCGCTGTCGGCCAGCGTGATTCGCCAGTCCAGGCGCAGCAGCCGGTTGATGGTGTCCATGCCGGCCGGAGCGTCGTACATCGTGCGCAGATCGCGCAGCGGCGCGTCGAGATCGACGGACGCCAGCAGCTCCGGTGCGAGGAAGCGCACCGGCGCGATGAAGTTCAGCAGGTTGTAGGTCATCAGGCGATCGGGCAGCGGTACCGCGGCCTGGCGCACATAGCTCGCGGCCTTGCCGAGCAGGCCGTGCTGCAGGCCGTCCGGCAGGCCCTTGAACACGGGTTCGAGCAGCGCGTGGCGCAGCGCGGCGGGAACGCGCGAGTAATGCTCGAAGACCAGTTGCTTCTGGTAGCGCGCATTGCCGCCGAAGAGTTCGTCGCCGCCGTCGCCGGCCAGGATCAGGCGGTGACCGCGTGACGCGGCGAGCCTGGCGCAGTAGTAGGTCGGGATGGCAGACGCGTTGCCGAACGGGGCATCGAACTCGTCGATGATCGTCGGCAGCATGTCGACGATGTCGGTGGGCGTCACATAGTAGTTCTCATGCCGTACGCCGAAATGCGCGGCGGCCGTGCGTGCGAACTCCATCTCGTCATAGCCGTCGGCTTCGAAGCCGATGGTGTAGGCGACGGTATCCGCGGGCCGCAGGCGGCCGCAGTAACCGGTCACGGTGGAACTGTCGAGTCCGCCGCTGAGAAAACAGGCGGGGTTCTTCTGCGGCAGACGGCGCGCGACCGCCTCTTCGATGGCAGCGCGCAGGTCGGCCTCGAGCGCCTTGCTGCCGGCCTGGCGGTCGACCGCGAAGGCCGGCTCCCAGTACGGCCGGATGTCCAGGGTGCCGTCGTGCCAGTGTGCGTAATGGCCGGGCAGCAGCCGCTGCAGGCCGACGTAGCCGGCGGCCGGACCGGGCAGCCAATGGAAATAGACGCTCTCGAACAGGTCCTGGATCCGGAAGCGGTTGGCGACGGCCGGGTGGTCGGCCAGCACCCGCGAACGGTTGGCGAAGGCGAAGCCTTCGGGTCCATTGACGAAGTACAGGTTCTCGATCGCGAAGCGGTCCACCGCGAGGAATGCCTCGCGCCGCGCCGGGTCGACGACCGCCAGCGCGAAGGCGCCACCGAGCCGGGTGAGCGCTGCCGGCAGATCGCTCAGCTCGCGCGCGACGAAGGCCTCGAGCGCGAAGCTCGCGATGCCTTCGCGCGTCGTCGGCAGCGCGTACGGCGCGCCGACGAGCTGCGCGTGCGCGCCGCTCGCAGTGACGACCGAGGACACTGCACCTCGGGCGAGCACGCCGGCATCGCGCGGCTGTGCGCCGGCGACGCGATTGACGCCGCGCGCGGCCTGGCGCTCGGCCCACTGCGTGACAGCGGGACGATCGGGGGCGAGATAGCCTGCAATGATGTTTCCGGCGGTCATGGGCGGCGCTGATCGGTCATGGAGATGGGCAATCCGGGATTATCTCGGCGGCCATTGCCGCCAGCCAGTAAAGGTTTGTAGCGGCGTGCGTGGCCGGCCGCTTGAAACCTGCGCGGCGGGCGCGTGCGAGGCCCGGTCAGCATATCAGGGTGCGACGTCCGCCGTGTCGGTCACGCGTTCGATGCGGCCCGAATCGCGCTGGATGCGGAAGTTCACGGTCTGACCGTTCTTCACGACCGCGCAGCGGTAATGCTTGTCCTGCGTCGTGCACTGCACGTCCAGATCGGCAGGCGGCGCATCGAGCCAGGGCACCAGGATGACCAGGAACTCGTGGCGGTAATCCTGCGCGCCGGCTTCGAGTTCGATCCGCCATTCGCCGGCCTCGCGCAGCTTCTTGCGGTTGACTTCGCGCTGCACGTCGCCGTTCTCGTCGTAGTTCTTGCCGTCGACGAAGAATTCGGAGCCGGGACCGCCGATGACGTTGATGTGCTGGTCCACCGGCGCCGGCGTGAAGCCACGCAGTCCCGCGCGGCCCAGTTGCGGTTCGTTCGGCTTCGATTCCATCTCGATGTCGAAGCCGCCCTTGTGCTTCGCCGGTTTGCTCACCGTGTGCAGCAGCCAGCGCACATGGAACTCGGGATTCTCGATCGCCACGCGGTCATAGATCACGACCACATCGAGTTCGCGATCGTGCGCGAAGCTGCGCTGATAGCTGTTGACCCGTCGTGTGCGCGGTGAAAACAGGCCCTTGCCGCTCCACTCGTTGGTGTAGGCCGTGGTCAAATCCGCGATCACGGCATCGAAGACGGGCGTGCGGTCGTGCTGCAGGATGCTGCCGGTGCGATAAGTCTCACTCTTGAGCAACCATTCGTCGTAGTCGAGCGGCGCGGCCTCGACTGCCCAGCCCGACCCCACGCGGCGCTGGCCACCGTCGTTCGCAATGTAGCGCGCGCCTTTCTTCGAGGGCGCCTGCACGATGTCTTCGGGATCGGTGACGGTCAGCGCGTTGTGCGCAATGGTCTGGTAGGTGTAATTCATGTGATGGTCGGACCCGTAGCGCGTGCCGTAGACGCCGCTGTCGATCGCGAGCGGGAAGCGCTTGAAGATCGTGAAGGCCCCCTGGTCGAGATGGCTGTGCGACCAGTAGTTGTTGCCGGCCTTGAAGCTGACGAGCGTCGCATCCGGCGACCAGTCGGTGCGCGAGGTCAGCAGGCCGATGCCGTCGAACAGCATCGACGGCGCGAGCGCCGATGATGCGTCCTTGTCGCACAGCGAGTCGTCGGGCAGCGGCCCCCACGGCCACGACGTCGGTTGCATGCGCGTCGGACACTTGAACATCGAGTACGCCGCCTTGTGCCGGTACTCGATTGCGAGCGCAACCCGATCCGGTGCCTGACGATCAAAAAAGCCGGCATCGCCCCAGCGGAAGTAAGTGCCGTCGGGCCGCTGTCTGTGCAGCAGGAAATCGAGGAAACCGCGCAAGCCCGGATCGGTCCTGAACAGGTCCTCGCCGGTTGCGGCGCGCCACATCGCCGGCAACTGGTAGATGGCCTGGCCGATGCCGATGCCGACGTACTCGCCGCCTTCGTGCCAGCCGCCGTTCGCCCCCATGACCTGCCGCCAGACCGGCAGCACGCGCCGCAGCCAGTAGTCGTGGGTGAAGCGCATCACCGGATCGGCGCGCGGCGATTCGCCGTGAGTCGCAATCGCGCAGGCCATCAGCGCCTGCAAGGGGCTGTTGTAGAGGTAGACGTTGTACGGCGACAACCGCTGTTCGCGGATGACCTTGATCTGCGACTCGCAGCCGTCGAGCGTTTTCTCGAGCAGCGCCGCGCGCTGCGCCGGCGTCCAGCGATCGTGCAGCCAGTCGTAGGCCACGGCGAGCGGTTTCGTCTGCTCGTTGCCCCGGTAGACGAACTGCAGCGCCAGCAGCTTCCGGTGCAGGGCCTCGAGGTCGATGCTGCCCGGCGTCACGTATTCGGAGAAGATCGCGGCCTGCAGATCGCCCGAGTTGCCCTGCGCGCGCTTGAGCTGGAACTTGATGTACTGCGCATTGTGCTGCCGAATGCGCGCGATCTCCTTTGCGCTCGGTGCCGGCAGGCGCGGATGGCTCTGCTTGAACTGCTCGAACTTGACCGGTGGCAGATCCTTGCCGTCGGGCAGTTGGGCCAGCACGGTTTCATCGAGGACCGGTTCCCGGACCATGACCGGGCTCGACAGCGTGAGCCAGCTGCCGCCCGCCAGCGCCGCAGCGAGGGCGAGCAGCGCGGGCAGCACCGGGTGACGGCTGCGCCGCTCGCGCCGCTTGGGCTTGCCGTAGCGGATCGCTTTCGAGCGGCTCGGCCGCCGCGGCTGCTCCTCGGGCCGCAGCGGCGGCAACAACAGCCACGGCAGCACGAAGGCGACGCCGGCGATGATCACGTCCGTGATGTCGGCGAGCCTGTCGGGAATGTACTGCTGGCGCCATTCGATGCCAAAGGCCAGCAGCAGCACGCCCGGCAGGACGAGCGCGAGCACGCGCCTGCGTCGCGCGCGCCATTGGGCGATCAGCAGGAACGCGATCGCCGCATACGGCCAGATGTCGCCAGCGAGATCCTGCACACCGGTCAGCGTGTGCTGAAGGTGGCCGCGGAACGGGATCCAGTTGAAGGCGTAGAGTGTGCCGACGCGATCGGGGCTCGCCTTGAGACCGGCGACCACCAGCATCACCGCGATGGCCATCACGCCGACAGCGCGGGCGGCGAGGATTTCGAGACGGCTCAACAGGCGGAACAGTGACAGGCCGATCGTGGCGCCCAGCAGCGCTTCGAGCGTGGTCGTGCGCGAGACGATGAAACCCTTGACCAGCAGCACGGCGAGCACGAACAGCACGGTCTTCAGCATCCGCCCGCGGCGCGGCAGCCAGACGCGATAGGCGACCGCCGCCACCGCCAGTGCGGCGCACAGGTAGATGACGGTCGAGGCGATGTCGAACGGCACTTCCTGGCGTAGCGTCAGCCACACCGGCTTGAAACCGTTCTTCAATTGCCCGACGTCGAGCGACGGGATGAACGGCATCAGGTTCGACGCCAGCCACAGCGCCATCACGGCCAGCCCGATGCGCGCCTCGATGTCGTCCCGGCAATGCCGCAGGCGCAGTGCATTGAGCTGCCGGCCGAGCGCTGTCGTCGAATAAAGGCTGATGCCGACGGCCGCGCCGATCAGTGTGCCGAGGCCGTTCAGGCCGAGGTCGTAGACCGAGGACACCCGCTGCGGCAGAAAGGCCTGCAGCGTTTCCATCAAGGCGCTCAGCAGCAGGCCGGCGAGCGTGGTCCACCCGAGCGCGCGACCGGGCTTGAGGCCGGCGCCCGCCTGCACGAGCACGAAACCGAACGGGATGTAGATGACCAGGTTCGTCGCGATGTCGCCGAAGGACAGTCGATCGGTGCGCGTGAAGAACTGCGCGAGCACCGAGCCGTCCGGCATGCGCCAGCCGCTGAGCGGGTACAGCGAACCATAGGCGGTCAGGAACAGGATCCCGCCGATCAGCCACCAGAGCGTGCGATGAGGACTGGACATCGTCGACCGTCGGCTCAGGGCAGGAGGTCGTGCAGGAAGCGGACGGGAATCGCGTAGGTGATCGCGCTCGGATCCTTCAGCGCGGTCTCGCGGCCCTGCTTGACGAGCACGCTGTTGACGATGCCGATCACCTGACCACTATCCTGATCGACGACGGGGCTGCCACTGTTGCCGGGGTAGGCCACGGCATCGAGCTGATAGACCTCGAACGGTTCCCGCAGGCGCTTGATCTGGGCGGCGGTCAGGGTCTGGGTGGTCGCCTGCGGGATCGCGAGCGGCACGACCGACGAGACTATTCCGCGATGCGTGACGGGGTAGAGGCCGAGCACGCTGCCGATCGGGAAACCGGTGAAGATCACGGCCGTGCCTTCGCGCGCAGGCGCAGGCGCGGCCAGCGGCAGCGTGGTGACCGCCGGGCCGTCGATGGTGAGCAGCGCGAGATCGTGTTCCGGGTCATTCTTGAGCAGCCGTGCCGCACGCACCGACGGTGAGCGGCCGCGGCCGACGAACACCACGAGCCGGGCGTTCTCGCCCTGTTTCGTGACCCCGTCGACGACATGCGCGTTGGTGACGACGGTCAGACCGTCACCGACGACGAAACCGGTGGCGCCGAGCTGAAAGCGGGGCGCGCCGAGCGGCTGGTGCGCGCCGACGCCAACGACGCCCGGCCGCACGCGGTCGATCAAATCGGGCAGCGTGGCGGCCGCTGCGGCCAGGCCGGCCCAGCCGAGCGCCAGGGCGAGGGCCAGCAGGCGGACGGCGACGCTCACCGCGCCCGACCGTCCTGCACCAGCCCCTGGGCCAGCTTCGTTTCCCAGTCGAAAGAGGTTTTGACGATCAGATCGAGGTCGGCGAACTGCGGCTGCCACCCGAAGAGCGCCTGCAGCCGGCTCGAATCGGCGACCAGTTCCGGCGGATCGCCGGCGCGGCGTGCCGCGTAGGTGATGTTCAGCGGACGGCCGGCGATGCGTTCCACGGCGTCCAGCACTTCGCGCACGCTGTAGCCGTGGCCATAGCCGCAGTTCAGGGTCGCCGATGCGCCGTTGGCATTGAGGTATTCCATCGCATGCCGATGCGCATGCGCGAGATCGACCACGTGGATGTAATCGCGCACGCCCGTGCCGTCCTTCGTCGGATAGTCGGTGCCGAACACCGACAGGCCGGGCCGTCGGCCGGTTGCCGCTTCGCAGGCCACTTTGATCAGCAGCGTCGCTTCGCGCGTCGACTGGCCGATTTCACCATCCGGGTCGGAACCGGCGACATTGAAATAACGCAGGATCACGTGCCGCATGTCGCTCGCCGCGCAAGCGTCGCGGAGCATCTGCTCGGCCATCAGTTTCGACGAGCCGTAGGGATTGATCGGGCGCGTCGCCGTGGTTTCGACGCAGCGTGGCGCATCCGGAATGCCGTAGACCGCGGCGGTCGACGAGAAAATGAAGTTGCGCACGCCCGCCGTCACCGCGCATTCGATCAGCGTTCGCGCGTTCGACGTGTTGTTGAGGTAGTACTTCAGGGGCTGGGCCACGGATTCCGGCACGATGGTCCAGGCCGCGAAATGCATGACGGTGTCGATGCGGTGATCACTCAGCACGCGCGACACCAGCGCCGCGTCGCCCGTGTCGCCGACCACCAGCTCACCGTGGGTGACCGCGCCAGCGTAACCTTTGGACAGATTGTCCAGCGTCACGACATGGTGGCCGGCCGCGCCGAGAATCTTGCCGACGTGACTGCCGATGTAACCCGCACCACCGGTGACCAGAACTCTGCCCATGAACGTACGACCTCCTTGATGAATGATGCGCGTGACTTGCGCTGCCAGCCGGCATCCTCGCATGGTCGGGCCGGCGGGCCCTGTGGCCCAGGTCTCAGACACGCCATGCGCTGACAATCGTTTGCCGTGCGGGCACGACCCGGCCGGCGCCGCACCCGCCCCGCACAGGGTAGCGGCGGACGGCGGTCGGAGTACAATCCCGCGTCCCGTTTCCCAGTGGAGAAGCCCATGAAGACAGCAAGCATCGTGCTGATAGGCGTGCTCGGCGCGCCCGTCGCGGCCAGTGCCTTCGAGTACCCGACCATGGACCGCGTCGATTCCGTGCTGACCTGCATGCAGGAAAACGGCGGCCAGAATATCGACAACCTGCAGCGCTGCAGCTGCTCGGTGGATGTCCTGATGCAGCAGGTCAGCTTCGAGGATTTCACCGAGGCGCGCACCTACGAGATCTACAAGCAGATGCCGGGCGACAAGGGAGGCATCTTCCGTGACAACCCGCGCGCGAAGGAGCTGGTCGGCAAGCTCGACACGGCCCGTGCTGACGCGAAGAAGCGCTGCTTCGTGGGCGCCGCGCGCCAGACCAATGTCCCGGTCATCGCACCCAAGAAAATCGCTGCACCGCAGTAAAAAATTTCACTGCAAGTCGCTGAATTCGCAGCCGCCCCGGGGTCCGACAACAGATGCGGTAGCAGGGTTGCCGGGGCACGGTTTTTCTCTATAATCGGGACGCTCGCACCATCCACGATGACGCCATGTCGGGCGCGGTGGCATGGACTCCGCGAGACAACATGAGTGTGGCGGCGCGCCTTTTGGGGAATGTGGTCAAGGCGCGTCGACTGCTCAGGCATCGCATGCGTCATGCGGTGAGAGACCAATATCGCTGGACAAGGGTTTGCATGACCACCTCTCGCCGTTTCCGCTCCCCGCATTCCGCTCCCGCTGCGCCCGATCGTTACCCGTTCAGCATTCTCATGGCCCGCCGCCGGGCCGACATCATCGATTCACTTTGCGTCGCGCGCGGACAGCCGTGCGTGCCGGTTTGGCTATACTCTGTTGCGCGCTCTCGATCTCGGCGCGATGCGGAGTCAAAACTGCGTAGAGATCAACACAAAACTGTTAACAGCATAGTGTGAAGGAGGAGGTCATGAGAAAAGCATCGTTCAAACGATGGCTCGTGGCAGCGGCCTCTCTGACGGCAGTGACTGCTTCCGGGGCAGTCATGGCAAATGCCGAATTGGAGAAGTTGATGCAGGACCCCAACTACTGGGTATATCCCGGTGGTAACTACTGGAACTGGCGTTATTCGGAGTTGAATCAAATCAACAGCACGAATGCCGGCAAGCTCCAGGCGGCGTGGACGTTCTCCACGGGTGTGTTGCGTGGCCACGAAGGTGGTCCGCTGGTGCTGCCGTCGTCCTCGACGGGTCTGCCGCACGACACGCTCTTCATCCACGCGGCGTTCCCGAACAACGTCTTCGCGATCAATCTTGATACGCTCGAAGTTGTGTGGGAATACGTCCCGGTGCAGGACTACGACGAAACCGTTCCGGTCATGTGCTGCGACACGGTCAACCGTGGTCTCGGCTACGGCGACGGCAAGATCATCCTGCAGCAGGCGGATACGACGCTGGTCGCGCTGAACGCGAAAGACGGCGCCCTCGTGTGGTCGGTCAAGAATGGCGATCCCAAGCTTGGCCAGACGAACACCAACGCTCCGCATGTCATGAAGGACAAAGTGTTCACCGGCATGTCCGGCGCCGAGTTCGGCGTCCGCTGCTGGATGAATGCCTACGACCTGAAGACCGGCAAGCGTGTGTGGCGCGCCTACAGCATGGGTCCGGATGCGGACATGCTGATCGATCCCGCGAAGACGACCTCGATGGGTCAGCCCGTCGGCCCGGACTCCTCGCTGAAAACCTGGAAGGGTGACCAGTGGAAGATCGGTGGCGGTTCGACCTGGGGCTGGTGGCCGTACGACAAAGAACAGAACCTGATGTTCTATGGATCCGGCAACCCGTCCACCTGGAACCCGGTCGTTCGTCCGGGCGACAACAAGTGGTCGATGACGATTTTCGCGCGTGACGTCGACACCGGCGTGGCCAAGTGGGTCTACCAGATGACCCCGCACGACGAGTGGGACTACGACGGCATCAACGAAATGATCCTCGTGGACATGAAGGTCAAGGGCCAGGACCGCAAGGCACTGGTTCACTTCGACCGCAACGGCTTCGGCTACACGCTTGATCGCGTGACTGGCGAACTGCTGGTTGCCGAGAAGTTCGACCCGGCTGTGAACTGGGCCACGCACGTCGACATGAAGACGGGCCGGCCGCAGGTCGTCGCGAAGTACAGCACCCACGCGGGTGGTGAAGACGTCAACACGACGAACATCTGCCCGGCCGCGCTTGGTTCGAAAGACCAGCAGCCGGCGGCGTACAGCCCGAAGACTGGCCTGTTCTACGTGCCGACGAACCACGTCTGCATGAACTACGAGCCGGTCAGCGGTGGTGAATACGTCGCGGGTCAGCCGTACGTGAACGCCGTCCTCAGCATGTTCCCGGCCGGTCGGGTGTCACCCGGTCCGGAGTTCGGCAACAATGCCGAGAACAGCAACCTGGGCAACTTCATTGCCTGGAATGCTGACGAAGGCAAGATCGTGTGGTCGATTCCGGAACGCTTCTCCGTCTGGAGTGGCGCGCTGGCGACCGCGGGCGACGTCGTGTTCTACGGCACGCTCGAGGGCTACCTCAAAGCGATCGACGCCAAGAGCGGCAAGCTCCTGTGGCAGTTCAAGACCCCGTCCGGGATCATCGGCAACGTCAACACCTGGGGCCACAAAGGCAAGCAGTATGTTGGCGTGCTGTCGGGCGTTGGCGGCTGGGCCGGTATCGGCATGGCGGCTGGCCTGATTCAGGACACCGACGGTCTGGGCGCTGTGGGCGCGTACAAAGGCCTCGGCAGCTACACCCGTCTGGGTGGCGTGCTGAGCGTCTTCAGCCTGCCGTAAGCTGACCTTGGGTCAGCTTTCGGATTGAAGCGCTGATCAACCCGGCACCTTTTCGAAGGTGCCGGGTTTTCTTCGAGTGGGCCCTCTCCCGCGCGGAACTTCCGAGGCCTGCCACACCCCAACGGACTCGACATGCGACGCAGTCGGTGTCGTCCGGACGGACATCGGAATCCATATTGATTTCTGCGCACCCGCCCGAGGGGTGAACGCAAACACTGTGCGGCCGGGGCCGCGCAGACGAACAGGGGTTAAGCGCCGATTCACGGCGCCAGAGATAGATTCAGGCGCAGGGCACGTCAGTGACGCGCGCCCGCAGCAGGCTTGGTTTTGAGAAACACGTTCTGGAGAAAGCAATAATGACGACGATTCGATTCTGGGCGGCGATGACGCTGGGTCTGGGCCTGAGCGCCAACGCAATGGCGGAGGAGCACATCATCAAGGGCGTGGTCACCAACTGGGTGCCGCTCGTGACCTATGCGAAGCCGGGTGACTCGATCAAGTTCATGCAGATGGCCGGACACGACACCGAGTCCATCGATGGCATGATTCCCGACGGTGCGCAGAAGTGGAAGGCCAAGATGGGCGAAGAGGGCTTCAGCGTGACGCTCGACAAGGAAGGTGCCTATATCTACAAGTGCAACCCGCACATGACCACCGGCATGGTGGGCGCCGTCGTGGTCGGCGACGGTGCACCGGGGAACCTCGACGCGCTCGACAAGTCCGTCAATGACGTCAAGCTCGGCAAGAACATGGTCGCGCGCACCATCAAGAAAATGAAGCAGGAACTGCAGAAGGCCGGCAAGCTGCCCTGAGCACATGCCCGACGCCGATACCAGCCACGTGATGAGGAGCGATGCAACAATGAACGCGATGACCAGGCAACCCTGGCGGTTGATCCCCCTCGTACAGCTGGTATTGGCGGGCGCGGCAAGCTGCCTGGCGCTCGGCGCGAGCGCCGGGGATGACCCGACATTCAAGGTCTGTGCGCCGCCGTATTCGATGCCGATGTCGCACGAGGACGGCGCGGGATACGAAAACAGGATTGCGGAAATGTTCGCCGCGCAACTGGGACAGAAGGCGACCTATACCTGGTTCCCGCAGCGCATGGGGTTCATCCGCGCGACGCTGAAGAACAATGAAACCGATGACGGCAGCTACAAGTGCGACTACGTCATGGGCGTGGTCGACAACTTCGAGCTTGCCGCCACCACCCGCCCGTACATGCGCTCGACGTGGGCGCTGGTGTACCGGAAGGGCGCCGGCGTCGACTGGATCGCATCCCAGTCGGATCTGAAGCAGGCGACTGACGAACAGAAGCAGCAGCTCAAGATTGGCATCTGGGACCAGGGGCCGACCACCGAATGGATCTACCGCCTGGGACTCATTGAACAGTCGCAACCGCATCCGATGATGTCCGGTGACCCGAAGCAGAGCCCGGCCGATGTCGTCGAGCGCGAATTGATGAGCGGCAACGCGAACGTGAGCTTCCTGTGGGGCCCGCTCGCCGGACATCTCGCGAAGAAGCATCCGGAACTCGTCGTGGTCCCCCTGCACGAGGACGAGGGCATCAAGTTCGATTTCCAGATCGTCATGGCCGTGCGACACGGCGACGACAAGCGCCTCGAACAGCTCAATGCACTGATCGAGAAGAACCAGGGTGACATCGACAAGTTGCTGGCGAGCTACGGTGTGCCGCTGCTCGAACTGCAACTGAACCAGAAACCGAAAGAGGACGACGATGACTGAGGCACTGCGCCCGACTTCCGTACCGGCCCGCAGCCGCCTGCTCGGTGGCCTGTGCGCCGCGCTGCTGGCCGCCTGGTCCGGGTTCTGCGTGGCGGCAGACACGCCGCCGGCCGCGGCCTCGGAAGAGGTCAAGTTCTCGGAGGCCGAGACCCTGCTGTGGCTGACCGATCAATTGCGCGCCATCACGGCGCCAACGGTCATCACTTATTCGTTCGTCAAGGATGGCACTTACGAAGAAGGGTTCGAGGACCGCGTGGAGTTCACGATCTCGAAAGTGCATGCGGACGGCATGAAGGCGGCGTCGGTGAATTTCTTCACCGGTCAACGCAACTTCCCGGTGCCGCCGGCCGACAGCACGGACGTCAACCCGGTGCTCAAGGTCTATTTTCAGGGCGACGTGTACGAGATGAACCGCCTGACCGATCCGGATGGCAAATCGCGCGAACGGTGGCGCTATTTCCAGCGGCGCATCAAGTTCGCACTGGCCGAACAGGCGGACGTGAAGCCGGTGAAGATCAGCTTCGATGGCCGTGAGTACGCCGCGAAGCAGATCAGCTTCGAGCCGTACAAGGACGACCCGAAGCGAGAGGCCTTCGAAAAATTTGCCGACAAGTCCTATTCGGTCATCGTCGCCGATGAACTGCCAGGCTATGTCTACGAAGTGCGCTCGGAGGTGCCTGCGAAGGAAGCGGGAGCGCCGCCGCTGCTGCGCGAAACGCTGCGCATCCAGTCCGTGCAGCCCTACCAGCAGAGCGCCGCCGCCCGCTGATCATCGGTGCAGCGGTCAACGGCTGCGCCGCGTCCTCAGTTCAACAGCGCGCTGTGAGTCGCCATCAAATGACCTTCGACGAACCGGACCGCCGGCTGTGACCGGCTGCAGCCGGGGCGCAGCCCTCGAGCGCTGACGTCCGGTCGCTGATTCACCGGTCGATGGCAGTCGACCATCCCCGACTCGACACTCTTGCCGATGTCCGACACGGACGACGCCGGCTCAGGCCGTCGTCACCGTGTCCTGCGTGTTCCCGCTGGCGACCGGCGCCTCGGCCGGTGAAATCCGCACTGCGCAGAACTTGAACTCGGGAATCTTCCCGAACGGATCGAGATCCTCGACGGTCAGCAGGTTCGCGGCTGCTTCGTGGTAGCAGAACGCCATGAACAGGGTGCCCGGCTGCACGTTCGGATCCTGGCGGACACGGGCGGTGATGCTGCCCCGGCGCGATTCGACCTTGACATAGGTTTCCGGCAACACGCCGATGGCCCGCATGTTCGCGGGACTCACACACACCACCGGTTCTGGTTCGATAGCGTTCAGCACGCTCGCATTGCGCGTCATGCTGCCCGTGTGCCAGTGCTCGAGCTGCCGCCCGGTGATGAACACGAGCGGATACTGCGTATCCGGCAGTTCCGCTGCCCGCGAGTAGTGCGCAGGCACGAACTTGCCGCGTCCGCTCGGGGTCGGAAAGCCGTGCTGGAACAGGATCGGCTGTCCCGGGTCGCCTTCCGCTTCGCACGGGTAGGTCACGGAGTGTTCGGTTTCGAGCCGCTCCCAGGTGATGCCCGCGATACTCGGCGAGGCCTGGCGCATTTCATTGAACACTTCGCGCGGATGCGCGTAGTGCCAGTCGAGCCCAAGCTGGCGGGCGAGGGCCTGGATGATCCAGAGGTCCTGCCGCGCCTCGCCCGGCGGCGGAATCGCCTGCCTGCCCAGTTGTACACGCCGATCGGTGTTGGTGAACGTGCCTGTCTTCTCCGGAAAGGCGGAGGCGGGCAGCACCACGTCGGCAAAGCCGGCAGTTTCCGTGAAGAAGATGTCCTGCACCACGAGGTGTTCGAGTTCGGCGAGCGCCGCGCGCGCATGGTTCAGATTGGGGTCCGACATCGCCGGGTTCTCGCCCATGATGTACATGCCGCGGATCTGGTGGGCATGGATGGCGTGCATGATCTCGACGACCGTCAGGCCGGGCACGGGGTCCAGCGTCGTGCCCCACAGCTTTTCGAACTTGGCACGGACACGCGCGTCGTCGACCCGCTGGTAATCGGGGTAGACCATCGGGATCAGGCCCACGTCAGAGGCACCCTGCACGTTGTTCTGGCCGCGCAGCGGATGCAGCCCTGTGCCAGGCCGCCCGATCTGGCCGCACAGGAGTGCCAGCGAAATCAGGCAACGCGCATTGTCGGTGCCATGGACGTGCTGCGAAATGCCCATGCCCCAGAAGATCATCGAACCGCGCGAAGTCGCATAGAGCCTGGCCACCTCGCGCAGCGTGTCGGCTGGAATGCCGCATATCGGCGCGACCTTCTCAGGCGGATAGTCGGCGACGCATTTGCGTAGATCCTCGAAGCCCTCGGTGTTGCGCGCGACGTAGTCGGCGTCGTGCAGACCTTCGTCGATGATGGTGTGCATCATCGCGTTCAGCATCGGCACGTCGGTGTCCGGGCGGAACTGCAGGAAGTAATCCGCATGACGCGCGAGGTCGGAGCCGTAGGGATCCATCAGGATCAGCTTCTTGCCCGCTTTCGTCGCGTTCTTGACGAAGGTCGCCGCCACCGGATGATTGACCGTCGGGCGCGCGCCGATGATGACGATGACCTCGGCGTCGGCAACGTCCTCGACCTGGTTCGATACGGCGCCTGAACCGATCGTCTCGAGCAGCGCCGCGACCGATGACGCATGACACAGGCGCGTGCAGTGATCGACGTTGTTCGTGCCGAAGCCCGTGCGCACCAGTTTCTGGAACAGGTAGGCCTCTTCGTTGGAGCCCTTCGCGGAGCCAAAGCCCGCCAGTGCGCGCGGACCGAACTGGTCGCGGATTGCGCGCAGATCGGCGCCGGACCGGTTCAATGCCTCTTCCCAGGTGGCCACGCGGAAGTGTTTCATCATGTCGGCGGGCGGGATCAACGCCGCCGTCTTCGGCGCATCGTCGCGGCGGATCAGCGGATGCGTCAGGCGGTTCTCATGATGCACGTAGTCAAAGCCATAGCGTCCCTTGACGCACAGGCGACTGTGATTCGACGGGCCATCGCGGCCGTCGACATAGATGATGCGATCGTCCTTGACGTTGAATTTGAGCAGGCAGCCGACGCCACAATACGGGCAGGTCGATTCGACCGCGCGATCGGGCACCGCATCGGCCATGGTCTGCGCGGGCATCAGCGCACCGGTGGGGCAGGCCTGCACGCATTCACCACAGCTCACGCAGCTGCTGTCGCCCATCGGATCGTCGAGATCGAAGACGATGGCCGAATGCGAGCCCCGGAACGCGTAACCGATGACATCGTTGACCTGCTCCTCGCGACACGCGCGCACACAGCGTGTGCACTGGATGCAGGCTTCGAGATTGACGGCGATCGCAGGATTCGAGAGGTCCTGCAGTGGCTGGTGCCGGCGCGGAAAACGGCTCGGCCCGACCGCCAGTTGCTCGACCCAGTGGTCGAGTTCGGAGCGTGGCGTAAACGGCGAATGCGTGCCCGCCGGCATGTCGGACTTCAGCAGTTCGAGCACCATGCGCTGGGAGTGGCGCGCGCGTTCGCTGGTCGAGTGGACTTCCATGTCTGCCGCCGGCGCGCGGCAGCAGGAGGGGGCGAGCACGCGCTCGCCCTTGATTTCGACCACGCAGGCGCGGCAGTTGCCGTCAGGCCGGTAGCCGTCCTTGTAGCACAGGTGCGGAATGTCGATCCCGACGCGCTTGGCCGCCTGCAGGATCGTTTCGCCTTCAAGGGCATCGATGGCACGGCCGTCGAGCGAGAAACGCACCGTGCCGGCGGATTCGAGCGGGCCTGCGGGTTTGTTCATTCGAACTCCTGCGGAAAATAGCGCATTGCGCAGCGCAAGGGATTCGGCGCCGCCTGGCCAAGGCCGCAGATGGAAGCGTCTTCCATCGCGCGCGCGAGATCCTGCAGCAACGCCTGGTTCCAGACCGGCGCTTCCATCAGGCCCACGGCCTTGTCGGTGCCGACGCGGCATGGTGTGCACTGGCCACAGGACTCGTGCTTGAAGAAGCGCATGGCGTTCAGGGCCGCGGCGCGCGCACTGTCGTGATCGGACAGCACGATGACGGCAGCCGAACCGATGAAGCAGCCGTGGGGCTGCAGCGTGTCAAAGTCGAGTGGCAGGTCGCCGAGCGAGGCGGGCAGAATGCCGCCGGACGCACCGCCGGGAAAATAACCGTAGAACTGGTGGCCGGGCAGCATGCCACCGCAGTACTCGTCGATCAGTTCGCGCACTGAAATGCCGGCCGGCGCCAGGTGCACGCCCGGCTTCGCGACCCGCCCGCTGACCGAAAACGAGCGCAGGCCGACGCGTCCGCGCCGGCCGTGCGCAGCGAACCACGCCGCGCCGCGTTCGATGATGTCGCGCACCCAGTACAGGGTTTCCATGTTGTGTTCGAGCGTCGGCCGCCCGAACAGCCCGACCTGCGCGACATACGGCGGCCGCAGGCGCGGCATGCCGCGCTTGCCTTCGATGGATTCGATCATCGCGGACTCTTCGCCGCAGATGTATGCGCCGGCGCCGCGCCGTAATTCGATCGCGGGCAGCGGCCGTGGCGGTCTGGCTTGCAGCGCAGCAAGTTCGGCGAGCAGGGTCTCGCGGCAGCCGGCGTACTCATCGCGCAGGTAGATGTAACAGGTGGCGGCGTCGATGGCCCAGGCCGCGATCAGCATGCCTTCGAGAAAACGATGCGGATCGCGCTCGAGGTAGTGACGGTCCTTGAACGTGCCGGGTTCGCCTTCATCGATGTTGACCGCGAGCAGGCGTGGCGCGTGCTGCTGGCGCAGGATCGCCCACTTGTTGCCGGCCGGGAACCCGGCGCCCCCGAGGCCGCGCAGTTTCGAGTCCTGCAGTTCCTTGATGACGGCTTCGCGATCGCGTGCGCCGTCGACGCAGGCTTCGAACAAGCGGTAACCGCCGGCCGCTCGGTACTGGTCGTAGGTCTGATGGGCAGTCGGCTGCGGCGCAGTGTCCGCGCGTGCAACGGCGTCCAGCACTGTTCCGGCGTCGGCGCGCTCGAAGGCGCGCTGTCCGACCACCGCGACCGGCGCGCCGTGGCAACGTCCGACACAGGGCACGCGTTGCACGCGCACCCGGGTGCCATCGACGCCGGCTTCGAGGTCCCGCACGAGTTCCTCGGCGCCGAACATCTCGCAGCTCACGGATTCGCAGACGCGCACCGTCAATGCCGGTGGGCGTGGCGCGTCGTCCTTGATGACGTCGAAATGATGATAGAAGGTCGCGACCTCGTAGACCTCGGTCGGCGCGAGCCGCAGTTCGGCGGCGAGCGCCACCGCGTGCGACGAATGGATGCAGCCGTAACGATCCTGGATGAGGTGCAGATACTCGATCAGCAGATCGCGACGGCGGGGCATGTCGCCGAGCAGCGTCTTGATGTCAGCCGCGGCGTGATCGTCGACCTGTCGTCCGCGTGCCCGGCCTTTGCGGCGGTGTTCAGCCATGTGTCATTCAACTCAGGATCAGGATTTCGCCGAGCCCGCCCGCATCCCCGACCCAGCGTTCGACCGAGGCGATGCCGGACAGGCGGGAGCGCCAGGCGGATTTGAGGCCGCCGACATGGCGCAGCAGGAGCTGGGTGAAGGCGAGATCGAAATGTCCGTTGAGGGCGAAGCCCGGCCCCAACCCGGCGGGCGCCTGGGCCAACGCGATCGTGCCGCGCCGCATGCCGGTGCCAACACCACTGTCGACCGCGCCGAGCACCACGATGCTGCCCGCGATCATCTGGCTGCCACAGCCATGGCCGGCGTCGCCGCCGATGACGACAAGACCCCGCCGCATGCGATCGCCGACGCGGCGTCCCGCGCGACGCTGCACGAGAATCGTGCCGCCCTTCATGCCCGAGACAGCGCCAGGAAACGGCGCGCCGAGGTAGTCGCCGACGCTGCCGCTGATGTCGATGAGGCCGCCGCGCATGCTGGCGCCGACGCCGTCGCCGGCATTGCCGCGCACGCTCAGCGTGCCGCCGCGCATCTCGCTGCCGAGCCACGCGCCACAGTCGCCGATCACGCGCAGCTGGCCGGCGCGCATGCCGGCCCCGACGTGATGCAGGCGCGTACAGGCGCCGTGTATCTCGAGTTCGTCGCCGCCGACCGTGCCGTCGATGGCGAACAGATCGCCAAGCGCCATGTCGCGCTGCCCCTGGCGCAGCTTCAGGCGCCGGATGTCAGGCAGGCGTTTGTCCTTGAGGGCATCCGGCGTAATGCCGCTCAGGTCGACATCGAAATCGGGGGCAGCCTCGAGGCGCAGGATCAGCGTGCTCATTTCAGGATCTGGCGCAGTTTGAAGTGGAAGGGGCCGAGATTGCCGCCATAGTTGCCGGCGCTGATGGCAAGAATGCCGCGCTTGCTGCCAAGCGTGCAGGCGGCGCGGATGCCGACACGCGTCGCCTCGTCGATGGCCGGCGCGGTCAGGCCGTCGATGACGATTTCGAGCACGGCGCCGACCTGGTCCGACAGTGCCGAATCGACGACGCCGCGCAGGGTCGGACAATAACGATGATTCGTCGAAGCGGGCAGCGTCTTGTACTTCGACCCGACCTTGGAGCCCGAGCGCACGACGCCACCGGGGAACGGCATGATCACGCCTGGCACTTTGCGCATCGCCGTGATGGCCCGTTCGCTGGCCGCAAGGGCCTGCGCCTGGTTCGTCGCGAGGATCAGGAAATTGCCGCCGCCGACCGCCTTGGTCACGCGGGTGGTGTCCTCGCACAGGAATTCGCCGTCCATCACGGGGACGCGCCAGTAGCGGGTGGGACCGAGCTTCTTGGCAATCTGGTAGCCGTCGCCGAAGAAGCGCAGCGTCTTGCCGAGTGGCAGCGGGTCGCCTTCGGCGATGCCGCTGTAGCACGCGCTCGTGGGCGACGTCAGGACGCATTGGCCGACGCGGTTCTGCAGCTGCTTCGTCAGTTCCTTGTTGCTCATCGCGAACAACAGCACCGCCACGCCGGGCCGCCCGTCGGGAGTTTCCGACGGCTTGAGCTGGCGTTCGATGCCGGCCTCGCAACCGCAGGCGATCACGGAGGTTGCGAAGCCTGTCAACGCGTTCGCCGCGTGATTGGCCCAGGTGGCGTTGTAGGCGGTGATGATCAGTCGCGTCGCCTTCATCGGGAAGGCTTCGGCGAAAGTGTCCTCGATGAACGTGCCGTTGATTTTCATGATGATCGCCGCGCGCCGTGCGCAATCAGACTGCCGCGGCCGTCGCCGTCGATTTCGCCGTCGGCTACCGCGAGGTTGCGCCGGCTGACGGTCATGTAGCGCTCGAAGTAGGCGTCCAGCGTGCGTTCGATGGAGGTGTCGTAATCGACACGCATCACGTGCGTCGCGCCTGTCGGGCTCGCGATCACGCGTCCATCGCGCACGATCATCTCGCCGGCCTTGAACACGAAGCGCGGCGTGGTGAACATGCGCTCGCGATCGGGATGATCGACATAGACCGCCACATCGCCACGCGCGCCGACGCCGAGATGCCCAAGATTGCCGAGCCCCAGACTGCGTGCCGGTCCCGCGCGCGTCATGATCGCGATTTCATACAGCGTGTACTCGCGCTCGATCGACGCCAGCGTGCTCGCCGCCGCCGCGTCCGGGTTGATGGTCTTCAGCATGTCATTGCGGAAGGAGCGATCCATCAGCAGGCGAATCAGGTGCGGATAGGTCGTGAACGGCGCGCCGTTCGGGTGATCGGTGGTCAGGAACAGGCGCCACGGATCGCTGACGAGCAGGAACAGCTCGAGGCCGATGGCCCATTGCAGCGCGTTGACGAAATTCTTGTCCTTGTACTTGAACGGCACGACGCCGCAACCGGCGTCGCATTCGATGTCCATCAGCACGCTCTTCTTCGGACTGCCGAAGGCGCTGCCCGCGTACTGGCGCATGCTGTCGCCTGACTCGGTAACCGTCTGGCCGAACAGGATCTGGCCGACGTCCATCGAGATGTTCGGGCTGCGGTTCACGGCTTCGGCCACCGCGGCCGCGCCGGAAGAGAACTTGCGATCACCCTCCGTTCCGTAGCTGTGGAACTGCACGTGCGTCAGGTGTGCCGGCAGGCCATCGAGCGCGGCGATCGTCGCGAGCGTCGTGTCCAGGTTGCCCGGCACGCCGAGATTGCAGCCGTGGATGTGCAGCGGATGCGGCAGGCCCAGTTCACGGATGCCGTCGGCCAGCGCCAGCAGGACTTGCCGCGGCGTGATGCCGTAATAGGCGTTCTGCTCGTCGAGATCGAGCTTGCGCTGGTTGAACTTGAACGCATTGATGCCGCCCGGGTTCACGACCTTGATTGCCATCGCCTGTGCCGCGCGCAGCGTCCATGCAATGTAATCGCGGACTTTCACACCGGGTTCCTTGCCAGCCAGCATGCGCAGCATCAGGTCGTCATTGCCGAGGAGCACGTAGGCGCCCTTGTCGACTATCGGGGTGTCGCCCATCTCCAGGTGTGCCTGGCGCGCGTTCGCCGCGAGCATGGCCGGTTCGAAGCAGGCGGTATAACCCATCTCGGCGTAGCGATAGCCGACCGTCAGGGTGGACGGCGCTGCGTGGCCGCTGCCCATGCGCGGATGGCGGCCGCGCGCGACGAGATCCTGGCGATGATCCTCGGGCAGCATCATGCGCGCGAGGTTCACCTTGCCGCCGCCGATGTGCGTGTGGATGTCGATGCCACCCGCCATCACGATGCAACCGCTGAGGTCATGGCTGACTTTGATGTCGGACGGATCCGACGGTGCGCCGACGACTTGGCCGTCGCAGAGATAGATCGACTGGACGACGCCGTCGATGCCGTGGGCCGGGTCGTAGACCCGACCGCCGCGTAGTTCGGTGATCGATCTGCCCGCCATGCCTCAACCCATCCGTTTCGCGATTTCGTGGAGCAGGAATGCCGCCGACGGCAGCGCCACGTCGCGCAGCTGCGGCAGCGGCAGCGCGACGACGCCGTCGGTGCGAATCAACTGGCCGCGGTGATCGAGTCCGGGCGTGCCCGCCGGCAGGTACACACCGCGCATCGACGACGCCTGCGCCGTCGGCATGCCGATGACGGTCTGCGGCAGGTCCGTCACCGGCGCCGGATGCGGATTGAAGGTGCTGACCCACAGCAGCGAATCGACCGCGCCAGCGGCGAGCAGGCGCGCGGTGTCATAGCGCAGCGGATCGTATTCGAGCGTACGGCCGGCGTAGGACAGCTGGAGCGGATAGCCTGTCAGCCACGCGGCGGTGGCGATGGCGCTCTGACCGCCATCGTTGCCGCCGAGTGCGAGGCCCGCCGCGCGCTTGCTGCGGTTGATGTCGGCGATCAGATCGCAGACGGCACCGATGACCAGATCGCCGTCTTCCCCGAGTTGGCCAGGCGTCCACACGAACACCGCATATTCGCTCGCTGCAATTGCGCCGGCGAGGTTCGACACGGCCTGCAGCCGCTTGCCGCGCAGGCGCGGCTGACGTTGCAGACGCAGCGCGCGCAGTGCGTTCACCAGGTCCAGGACTTCTTCTCTCGAACACGCGATGGATTCGGCGTCGACGCCGGGCTGACGCGGCGCCTCGCGCGCCGGCCCGAGGTGGAACACGCGCCGCGTGGCGAGCCGCTCCTCGGCGAGCGCTGACGATGGGCGCAGGCAACGGCGGGCGAATTCGTGAAAGTCGTCGTTGATATCGGCGCCCACGAGCACGACGAGGTCGGCCCGATTGCGCACCTCGGCGAGTGTGGTGGTGGCGAGACCGCGGGTCTGCAGCACGCGCACGTTGTGCGCCAGCGCGCGGCCGTGCAGGTGATCGACGATGGCGCCGCAGCGTTCAGCGAGCGCGAGCGCGGCGCGGGCCCCGTCGATGTCGGTACCGAACCCGCCGAACAGCGGCTGGCGGCTGCGCTTCAACTGTCGCGCCGCGGCGTTCAGCGCATCGTCGAGGCTGGCCGGTTTGCCGTTGACGAGCGGCGAGGCCGCCACGACCGGCCGCGCATAGGCGATGCGCGCTTTCGCGCAGCCATTGTCGGTGACGCTCAGTGCGCCGCGTGTCTCGGCGACGACGAGGTCGTCGCACAGCAGCCCGCAAAACGGACAGGCAACCGCATGGTGCAGCGTGGACGGATCGGAATTTTCGGCGAGTTGTTCAGGCACGGCATTACGAACTGCAAGTTCAATCGAACTGGGCTTATCGGGTTTGCCAGCCACGCTCGCAACGGCCGTGGAGGGTCCGCGTAAAGTACCACACGCGGACCACGCACGACCACCTTGTCGGCTGTCCGCTGCCCAAGCGTGAGGCATCGGTTACTATTGTGGGGCGCGACTCGCGCCCGCAACGAACCGCTGCGCATGACACCCACCCAAGTGACCGAAGATCGCTCCGCCGGCCATGTCGTCGTCGCGCCGGCGCGCCTGCATCTCGGATTCGTCGATCTGAGTGGCGCGCTCGACCGGCAGTTCGGCAGCATCGGTTTGTGCATCGATGGTCTCGACACCTGTGTGCGCGCCGCGGCCGCCGACAGCTTCGGTGTCGACGGCGTGACGCCGTCGCGCCTGCTGCCCGTCCTCGAGCGGGTCAGCGCGCGCTGCGCGCCGGGGCGTGCGGTGCAGGTCACGGTGGAGCAGATGCCGCCCGCGCACGCCGGTCTCGGCTCCGGCACACAACTCGCGCTCGCCGCCGCACTCGCCGCCGCGCACGCGCTCGGCGCCAATCTGCCGCCGCGCGAACTCGCCGCGCTCGCCGGACGCGGCCAGCGGTCGGGCATCGGCATCGCGGCGTTCGAAGGCGGCGGCTTCGTCGTCGACGGCGGGCGCGGTCCGGCAACCGTCTCGCCGCCCCTGCTTGCGCGCCTGGCCTTTCCGGCCGACTGGCGCTGCGTGCTGGTATTCGACGCGATGGACGAAGGCCTCAGCGGCCAGCGCGAGCGCGCGGCCTTCACGCAGCTCGCGCCGATGTCCGATGCCACCGCCGCAGGACTCGCGCGCACGATTCTGGTCGGCCTGATGCCGGCGCTCGTCGAAGCCGATTTTGCGGCATTCGCGCGCCATCTGGCGACCGTGCAGGCGGCGAATGGCGATCATTTCGCGCCGGCCCAGGGCGGGCGCTACACGAGCCGGCGCGTCGGCGAACTGCTGACGATGGCTGCGCGCGAGTTCGGCCTGCCCGGCATCGGCCAGAGTTCGTGGGGGCCGACCGGATTCCTGTTCGCGCCCGACGCGGCAAGTGCCGCGGCGGTCGCCGACTTCATTGACGCGCGTAAGGCAGATGGGCTGCGCTGTCAGATCGTGACTGGCAACAACGTCGGCGCCCGCTGCGGGTGGCACGGCGAACGCGGCGACGACCTGTCGCCGACGCAGCCAGTCTGGCTCATCCGATCCAACGACAAGGACACTGACGATGAAAGACCCTTATCTGCTGCACGTCTTTAGCCCGACGAAGTATGTCAGCCCCTTCGACATCAACATGGCCTATGAGGCGCGCTACGACGCGGTGATCCCGTACTGCAACGTGACGCTCGAAGAAATTCATCCGCTGACGCAGGACACGATTTTTTCGCGCAGCCCCGAAGGCGTGCGGCGCACCGGCATCTTCATCGGCGGCCGCGAGTTCCACCTCGCGATCGACATGCTGAAGGCGGCGAAGAAGGCCATGGTGCCGCCGTTCGAAGTCTCGGTGCTCGCCGATCCGAGCGGCGCCATCACGACCGCCGCGGCGATGGTGGCGCTGGCTGAGCGTTGGCTCGGCAAGCTCGACGGCTCGACCCTGACGGGGCGCAAGGTCTATGTGTTCGGCGGCACCGGCCCGGTCGGCAACTGCGTGGGGCTGCTGGCCGCGCGGTGCGGCGCCGAGGTCTTTCTCGTCAGCAACCGCGGCGCGCAGGAGGCGCAGGCGAGCGCTGACGCATGCAACTCGCGTTATGACATCGACATCCACGGCGTGGACGGTGGTGCGCCGGGCGCGCTCGACCGCATTCTCGAAGACGCCGAGGTGGTGTTCAATGCGGCGAAGGCCGGTGTGCGCGTGATCGATACGCAGGCCATCGGCCGGGCGCGGCGCCTGCTGATAGCCGCCGATGCGAACGCGGTGCCGCCGAGCGGCATCGAGGGCGTGGCCGCAAAAGACAACGGGGTCGAACTCAAGACCGCCACCGGCACCGCGCGCGGTCTCGGCGCGCTCGCGATTGGCGATGTGAAGTATCGCGTCCACACCGGCCTGCTCGCGCAGATGTACGAATCGGCGGAACCGATTTATCTCGCCCACGAGGAAGCTTTCGCGCTCGCGCGCTCGATCGTCGCGCAGCGTTGACGCGCCGCGCGGCGTGGGCAGGGCGCGCCACCCGATCCTGATCGCGGCGCGCAGCGCGCGCCAGCTGGCGCACGCGGCGCGCGCTGCCGGTTACGCACCGCGGGTCGTCGATCTCTTTGGCGACGACGACACGCGTGCCGCCAGCGAACACCTGATCGTCACGCCCGCCGCACGCGGCTTCCGCTTCCGGCCACGACAACTGCTCGCCGATCTGGGGCGCCTCGCTGGCGGCGCGCGCTTGCCCCTCGTCTGGGGCGCCGGTTTCGAAGCGGCGACGCCGCTGCTGGCGCGGCTCGGTCAGGCCTTCGACGTCTGCGGCAGTGCCGGAGAAGGGCTGGCCGAAGTGACGGATCCCGTCGGGCTGCACGCGCGGCTGCGCGCACTCGACGTGCCGACGCCCGCCATCGCGACCGATCGGGTGCCGACGCGCGGCCGATGGGTCGTCAAGACTCGCGGTCAGGCCGGTGGCCATCACGTGCGCTGGGGCGTGCCCGGCGCGGCGCTCGCAGCGCACGATTACGCGCAGGCGTTCTGCGCCGGACGCTCGATGTCCGTGGTCTTCGTTGCCGGTGCCCGCACGCTCGACGTACTCGGTTACAACGCGCACCTGTTCTGGCCGTCCTCGCCGAGCCCGTTCGTCTATGCCGGCGCCGTTGGCGGCCAGTTGCTGCCGCGGCGGCTGTGCCGCCACATCGAAGCCGCGCTGCGCCGCGTGGCCGCCCGTTTCGGCCTGCGCGGACTCTGCGGCGTCGATTTCGTCGTCGACGCCCACAACCGCTGGCAGCTGATCGAAATCAATCCGCGCTGGACCGCGACGGTCGAACTGGTGGCCGCGCCGGCGGCGGCCTTTCGCGCCCACCTGGCTGCCTGCCGCGGCCAGTCGTGGCGCCGGCCGCAGGCGCTCGCGCGCGCGCGCGCTCACGCCGTGCTCATGCTCGACAATCCCATTCGGATTCCGAACTCGTTAGACTGGCCAGCCTGGGTTGCCGACCGACCCGGTGCAGGGGCGCGGTTGCCGCGGGGCGCTCCCCTGTGCACGGTGCTGGCAGCTGGTGCAACGCCGGAAGCCGCCTGTGAGCGCCTGGCGCAACGCGTGATCGCGTTGTGTCGCCTGCTCGGGATCGACGATCCGGCCGTGCCACTGGCCCGGCAGCCGATCATCACAACAGCAAACAGGGCCGGCCCACGTCGGCAGGCCAATCGAGGGGACCCGCGATGACAGCTTCCACCACACTCAAACGCGCCGACGTCAGCCGCGCCAGCCGCGCGCTGGTCCAGCGTCTCGTCGACGAAGCCGATCGCCTGCGCGTCGGCGTCAGCCATCTCGACAACGGCGTCTGCATCGTCGACGCCGGCATCCAGGTGCCCGGCGGTCTCGAAGCCGGCCGGATCATTGCCGAAATCTGCATGGGCGGTCTCGGCACCGTGCAGTTCCGCGCCAGTACCGCGTTCAGGCACTGGGCGTGGCAGGTCGACGTGCATTCGACCGATCCCGTCACGGCCTGCCTCGGCTCGCAGTACGCGGGCTGGAGCCTCAGTCACGGTCAGGGCAAGGGCGCCTTCCATGCACTCGGATCCGGTCCGGCGCGTTCGATCGGCAGCAAGGAAGAACTGTTCAAGGAACTCGATTACCGCAATCCGGCAGGCGACACCTGCCTGGTGCTCGAAGTCGACAAGGTGCCGCCGCCGGAAGTGGTCGACAAGATCATCAGCTACTGTGGCATCGCACCGGGACAACTGACGCTGGTGCTGACGCCGACGTCGAGCCTCGCCGGTGGCGTGCAGATCGTCGGCCGCGTGCTCGAAGTGGCGCTGCATAAAGTGCACACGCTGCATTTCCCGCTTGCGCAAATCGTCGATGGCGCGGGCACCGCGCCGGTGCCGCCGCCGACCGCCGATTTCATCAACGCGATGGGCCGCACGAATGACGCAATCCTGTTCGGTGGCTTCGTGCAGCTCTATGTCGACGCCAGCGACGACGACGCGCGTGACCTCGCCGAGAAACTGCCGAGCGCGTCGTCGCGTGATTTCGGCAAGCCGTTCGGGCAGGTGTTCAAGGAATACAAGTTCGACTTCTACCAGATTGATCCGATGCTGTTCTCGCCGGCGCGCTGCGCGGTCACGGCGGTCAGGAGCGGCAAGACCTTCCACGGCGGCGCGCTGCGCGAAGACCTGCTGGATCTGTCGTTCGGCGGATGAAGCCGCCGCGTTCCTCGACCCGGGTCGTCATCGCCACTGACGACCCGGGCTGGCACGGGCGCGTGCTGGCCAGCGGGCTGGCGCGACGTGGTTACACGGTCGACATGCTGAGCCTCAAGGACTGCCATCTCGAGGTGGGGCCGGCCGGCCCCACCGTCGTGATGCCGGGCTTCGAGCATGAATTGCCGGCCGGAATGTTCGTGCGCGGCGTGCCCGGCGGTACGCTCGAGGAAGTGATACTCCGGCTCGATGCGTTGCACGCGCTCAGCCTGCTCGACGTCCCGGTATTCAACACGGGGCGCGCGATCGAGCGTACGGTCGACAAGGCGCTGACGAGCTTTGTGCTGGCACTGCACGGCATTGCGACGCCGCGGACCTGGGTGCTGGAGCAGCGCGCGGCCGCGCGCGCGATCGTGGCGGACGCGCTCGGGCGCGGAGTGCGCCTCGTGTCGAAGCCGCTGTTCGGTTCCCAGGGCGAAGGCCTGTTGCTGCTCGACAGTCTGGCGGCCTTCGACGCGGCGACGCCGGTCAACGGCGTCTGGTATCTGCAGGAGTTCGTCGAACGCGGCGGTCCGCCGTACCGGGACTGGCGCGTGCTCGTCGTCGACGGTGTCGCGCGGCACGCAATGAGCCGCACCAGCGAGCACTGGATCACGAACCGCGCGCAGGGCGCGCGGTGCGAAATGGCGCCGGTCGACAGCGGCGCGCTGCGCGACCTCGCCGAACGTGCCGCGGCCGCGCTCGACATCGACTATGCGGGTGTCGACCTGATGCGCGATGGCGCGGGACAGTGGGTCGTCGGCGAAGTGAACGGGGTGCCGGCGTGGTGGGGACTGCAGCAGGCCTGTGGCGAGGCGGTCACCGACGGACTGCTGGACGCCTTCGTGGCGAAGATGCGGCGCGCTCGGATGGTCGGTGCCGCCGGTGCTGCCTGAGTGACGGGTCACACGCTGCCGGCACCGCTGGTGGCGGCCCTGTATCGCGATGCCTGCCGCTTCGATGTGCTGGCGGCGAAACCCGGCAATGTCAGCATCGGGTCGGCCGGGCACGGCATGCAGGCGGTCGATTTCCTGACCAGTGCGCGCGTGACCGCGGATCCGCTCGCGCGCGCAGCGCGCGGCGTCGGCGCGGCCGTGCGCGAAGCGATCGATGCCACCTGGGGGGCAGTCGGCTGCAATACCAATCTCGGCATCGTGCTGCTGGCCGCGCCGCTCGCGCAGGCTGTGCGGCGGCCGCTCGAGGGCAGTCTGAGGACGCGGCTCGCGCGGGTCCTGGCCGGACTCGATTTGGCCGACGCCGAAGACGCGTTTGCCGCCATTCGTCGCGCGCACCCGGCCGGGCTCGGCACCGCGGCGGCCGAAGACGTGGCGGCGTCGCCCACGCACGATTTGCGGCATGCGATGCAACTGGCCGCGGAGCGCGACCGGATTGCATGGAACTACGTGCACGACTATGCCGATGTGTTCGATGTCGGCATTCCCGCGCTGCGCGCAGGACTGCATGCCGACGACAGCCTCAGTGCCGCAGTCGTGCGGGCGTTTCTGCGTTTCCTCGCGTCGATGCCCGACACCCATGTCGAGCGCAAACTCGGGGAAGAGGCCGCACGGCGGCTGATGGGCCGGGCGGCCGAGCTAGAATCCGCGTATAAAGCGTGCGAAGATCCCGAGGAGCGCGCGGCTCTGGTGCAAACCTTCGACTGCGAGCTCAAGCGCGGGGGCGTGAATCCGGGCACCAGTGCGGATCTCACGGTTACGAGCTTATTCGCGATGAATTTGGCGGCGGCGCTGCAGAACGCCCGCTGAAACACTGCCCGCACGCGGCGGTGACATCATCACAAACCTGAGGCCACCGCCAGGCGCGGTGGCGAGGTCATCAGCTTCGGCACGCGACGTGCGGAACCGCGTTCCGCCAACATTTATCAGGAAAAGGAGAAAAACTCATGGCCGTTATTGACAGAGTATTGGTGGGTGAATCCCTCGTGGGCGATGGCAACGAAGTCGCTCACATCGACCTCATCATGGGACCGCGTGGCAGCGCCGCCGAGGCAGCGTTCTGCAATTGCGTGACCAACAACAAGGATGGATTCAGCAGCCTGCTCGCCGTGGTGGCGCCGAACCTGGCGACCAAGCCGAGCACCGTCATGTTCAACAAAGTGACGATCAAGGGCTCGAAGCAGGCCGTGCAGATGTTCGGCCCGGCCCAGCGCGGCGTCGCGATGGCGGTGGCGGATTGCGTCGAAGACGGCACGATTCCGGCTGCCGAAGCCGATGACGTCTTCATCTGCGTCGGTGTGTTCATCCACTGGCTCGCCGAAGACGACAAGAAGATCCAGGACTACAACTACCAGGCCGTCAAAGAATCGATCAAGCGCGCCGTGGCGCGCGAGCCGAAAGCGGCGACCGTCGTGGCGCAGAAGGGCTCGTCCGCCCATCCGTTCCAGGCGAAGTAAGCTTTCGACTCCAGTTCTGACTGAGCGAACACTGAGCCCCGCGCAAGCGGGGCTTTTTTTTGGGTGCTTCGCCCAGGCCTGGCGCCGCCGCGCAGCGGCCGACCGCCGTGCCCGTCAGGCGCAGGTGGCGAGTTCGGCGGCGCTCAGGCGTCCCTGGTGGAGGGCCGTGGCGATCAGCACGTGGCTGACGCCGAGGCCGGCGAGCGTCGCGAGATCGGCCGCATGCCGCACACCGCCGGCTGCGACGATCGAGGCCGTCGGCGCGCTGTCGCGCAGGCGCTGAAGCAGGGGCAAATCGGGCCCACTGCCGGCGCCGACCCGGTCGAGGTTCATCGCGATCACGGTGTCGGGCCACAGCGTGGGGTCGCTCTCGAGCGCACCCGGGCCCATGAACCGGCCGGCGCGATGGTCCAGCGACAGCAGGGCGGCGGCGGGGCGGGGCAGGGCGGCCCGTACCGCGAGGTAGTCGCCGACGCTGGCCAGCGACTCGCTGCCGATGACGCAGGACACGTTCGGCAGCGACAGGTAGGGTTCGAGTGCGTCCGGCGCACCGATGCCCGCGTCGATCCACCACTCGCAGTCCGGGTGACGACGAACCAAGGCTTCGATCGTGATCCGGGACGAACCCTGTTGCTGTATTGCATCAAGGTCTGCAACGTAGAATGCATCGATGGCGAGACGATCGCGCAGCGCGTCAGTGACTGCGACCGGATCGGTGGCGGTGGTCAGGACCGAACGTATCGGCTGGTAACGGTCGCGCTGACCGCGGATCGCATGGACCACCAGCCCGGCACGGAGATCGAGAACGGCAACACAGCGCATGGAGATCCGACGACGTGAATGATCCGGTCCATTCTAGTGGCAAGCCTGCCGGGCAGCCATCGCAGTCGCGGCGTCGTTGATGCCGGCTGCCGACTTCATCGCGACGGGATGGGACATCGGCGGCGCCCACCTGAAGTCCGTGACGCTCGATGGCACGCGTGCGCTGCGCGCGGTGCAACTGCTGCCGTGCCCGCTGTGGCAGGGGCTGGAGCACCTGTCGCGCGCGATGCTGCAGGCGATGGCTGCGCAGCCGCCGCCACACCGTCACGCGCTGACGATGACAGGTGAACTGTGCGATCTGTTTCGCGATCGCGCTGATGGCGTCGGGCAAATCCTGCACACGGCGCAGTTGACCTTGGCGCCTCGCGCGCCGCTGGTGTACGCCTGCGAGCACGGGCTGGTCGCTGCGGCCGCACCGGACGCGATTGCCTCGATGAACTGGCATGCGATGGCGCGCGCGCTCGCGGCCCGCATGCCGGACGCCCTGTTGATCGACATCGGCTCCACGACCACCGATGTGATCGCGATCGTCGACGGCGTCGTGCGCGCGCAGGGTATGACCGATCGCACCCGCCTGGCCGCCGATGAGCTCGTCTATCAGGGCGTCGCCCGCACACCGGTGATGGCGCTCAGCGCCCGCGTGCCTTACCGCGGCAGCTGGCAGGGCATGGCCGCCGAGTACTTTGCGACCACCGCCGATGTCTACCGCATCCTCGGCGAGTTGCCGCCGGACGCCGATCTGATGCCGAGCGCCGACGGGCGCCCGAAGACCGCGGCCGACAGTGCCGCGCGGCTCGCGCGGATGGTGGGTGATGATTGCACCGAGGCCACGGCACCCGCCCTGCGTGAACTCGCGACCTATCTGCGCGGGGCCCAGCTTGCGCGGCTGCGCGCGGCGGCCTTGCGCGTGCGCGGGACGGCGCGACCACGGGTTCTGGTCGGCGCGGGCGTCGGACGCTTTCTGGCGCGCGAACTCGCGCCGTGGCTGGGGCTCGACTACGTTGATTACGCAACCGCACTCGACATCCGCGGCGACGCCGTCGCGCTCGCCAGCGACTGCGCGCCCGCACTCGCCGTCGCGAGCCTCGCGCTCGAGCCCGCATGAAGCCGCGCATCGTTCCGCTGCCCTATCACGAGGAAGTCGCGACGCGTCTTGCGCGGCTCGTCGACCGTCCCTGGTTCATCTATCTCGACAGCTGCCGCGAACGCGCGCTGGGCGGGCGTTACGACCTCATTGCCTGCGACCCGCTGACGACACTCGTCACGCGTGGCGCGGAGACGCTGGTCGCCGACACCGGCGGTGCGACCCGTCTCACGCAGGAGGATCCGTTCCAGTTGCTCGAGCGCGAACTGGCACGCGTGCTGCCGTCGGTCACCGACGTGGGGCCGTTCAGCGGTGGCGCGCTCGGTTACTTCGCCTACGACCTGGCGCGTCGGCTCGAGCGCCTGCCGGCCACCGCCGCGCACGACATCGCATTGCCCGAGATGGCAATCGGTATCTATGGCTGGGCAATCGTGGTCGATCACGACGAGCGCAGTGCGCAACTCGTCATTCATCCGGATGCGCCCTGCGATGAAGCGCGCATCGTCGGCGCGTGGAACGCGCAGCCGCCATTGACGCCAGCCGCGTTCGGCAGCACGTTCACGGTCAGTGAAAGCGTGCAGCCCGAAGTCAGCTTCGAGGCTTATGCCCGCGCGTGGCACCGGATCAAGCACTACATCCGCGAAGGCGACGTGTACCAGGTCAACCTGACGCAGCGCTTTTCGGCGCCGGTCCAGGGCCATCCGTGGGATGCCTACCTGCGGCTGCGCAATCTGAATCCCGCGCCCTATTCGGCCTGTTTCATGACGCCCGACGGGGCGATTCTGAGCTCCTCGCCGGAGCGTTTCCTGCGCGTCGAGGGTCGACGCATCGAAACCAAGCCGATCAAAGGCACGCGCCCGCGCGGTGCGACGCCGGCAGAAGATGCTGCGCTCGCCGCCGAACTTGCGCTGAGCCTGAAGGATCGCGCCGAGAACGTGATGATCGTCGATCTGCTGCGCAACGATCTCGGACGCAGCTGCGTGCCCGGCAGCGTGCGGGTGCCGCATCTGTTCGCGGTGGAGAGTTACAAGAAGGTGCATCACCTCGTGAGCACCGTCGAGGGAACGCTGGCGCCGGAGGTCAGTGCGCTCGATGCCCTGCGCAACTGTTTCCCGGGCGGCTCGATCACCGGGGCCCCGAAACTGCGGGCAATGGAAGTCATCGAGGAGATCGAACCGAGCAGACGCAGCGTCTACTGCGGTTCGCTCGGCTACGTGTCGCGCTCGGGCCACATGGATACGAATATCGCGATTCGCACGCTCGTCTGTCATCGCGAGCGCATGTACTGCTGGGCCGGGGGCGGCATCGTGATGGATTCCGATCTCGCGGCCGAATATGCCGAATGCCTCGCCAAGGCAGCGGCGATGCTGGAAGTGTTCGCGCGCGCCGAGGTCAGCGATGTGGGTCGCCAAGATCGGCGGTAGCCTCTCGCAGCAGGTGACCCTGGCGCCGTGGCTGGCCGCGCTGGCGGGCGATCCCGGGCGACGCTGGCTGTGCGTGCCGGGCGGCGGCCCGTACGCCGACGCCGTCCGCGCCGCCCAGCAGCGCGAGGGCTTCAGTGACGCCGAGGCACATGTGCGCGCGATGCTGGCGATGGCCCGCTATGGCGCGGACCTGCAGCGCCTGGAGCCGCGGCTGCAGGGCTGCGTGTCGATCGCGGCCTGTGCGGCACCGGGCGGCGGCTGGCCGCGACTCTGGTGCCCGGCAGCGGCTGATGCGGCTGTGCTCGCCGAGCTTCCG
The DNA here is from genome assembly GCA_001464935.1 of Gammaproteobacteria bacterium Ga0077536. Classification (GTDB taxonomy): domain Bacteria; phylum Pseudomonadota; class Gammaproteobacteria. Next base: position 31,097 of record LNEL01000053.1, on the reverse strand, counting down.
GCAGACTGGCGCGTCAGTGCGGATTCGCTGGCGCATGCGCTCGCGACCCACCTGAAGGCGACCGGCCTCGTCCTGCTGAAGTCGGTGCCGCCACCGCCAGCGGCCACAGCCGCGGCCCTCGCCGCCGCTGGCTATGTCGACGCCTGGCTGCCGACGCTGATGCAGGCCAGCCCGCTGCCCGTGTACTGGGCCGTCGCGGCAGATCTCCCGCCGCTCGCCCTGACTCCATCCCTGTGGCCGCCTGCGGCGCAACGCGTGCCGGATTAGGGAATCACTCAAGCCGTTACCTCATTCGGCCGATAGCCCGAAGCGATGAGACACAACGGGCGGATGGCACCTATGCAGACCTTGATGACCAAACTGAGTCTGAAGCAGCAGATGCTGTTCATTGCGGTGGTCTCCGCCGCGTTCGGCCTGCTGCATGCGGCGGTATTCGCGTTCGTCGATCACGACACCACGAACGGCCGCTTGATGCTCTACGGTGCGATAGTGGCGGGCGTTGCGGTGCCGGTGCTCTTTGCCACCTGGCTCGGTGGCTGGAGCGCCCAGCGCGCCGAAGTCATCGTCCGCTGCCTGCAGCGCATGAGCGAGGGCGACCTGAGCGCGAAGTGCAAGCTCGACGGCAAGGACGAATTCGCGTGGATGGCATACGAGTTGACCAGGACCCGCAAGAGCTTCGTGCAGGTCGTCGATGCGGTCGCCGGCGGCTGCACCACCGTCGCCTCCGCGGCCGAGGAGCTCTCAGCGATCACCGCGCAGAGCAAGACCGGCATGAGCCGGCAGAGCGTCGAGACCGAACACGTCGCGCACGCCATCAACGAAATGACGAATTCGGTCAACGCCGTCGCGCAGAAGGCGCAGCGCGCCGCAGAGGCGGCGACCGAGGCCGACGCCGAATCGAAGCAGGGCTTCGACGTCGTGCGCGCCACGACGCTCGCCATCGAGGAACTGGCGAGCGAAGTGACCCACACCGCCGAGGCGCTGACCAAACTGAAGGCCGACAGCCTGAACATCGGCACGGTGCTCGATGTGATCCGTGGCATCGCTGAACAGACCAACCTGCTGGCCCTGAATGCGGCGATCGAGGCTGCACGTGCCGGTGAACAGGGCCGCGGTTTCGCGGTCGTGGCTGACGAAGTGCGCAGCCTGGCGAGCCGAACGCAGCAGTCGACACGCGAAATCCAGGTGATGATCGAGCGTTTGCAGGGCGGGGCGAACAGCGCCGTGGAAGCCATGCAGTCCGGGCTCGAGAAGGCGCAGGCGAGCGTGGGCCAGGCGCAGCAGGCCGGCCGCTCACTCGAGTCGATCACCTCGATGGTCGACACGATCCGCGAGATGAACGTGCAGATTGCGAGCGCCGCGAGCGAGCAACGGCAGAATGCCGATCACATCACGCGCAGCGTCGACAACATCACGACGATTGCGGCAGAGGCCACGCAGGGCGCGCTGCAGATTGCCCAGGCGAGCCGCGAACTGGCGGAACTGGCGAGCACCCAGCAGGGCCACGTCGCGCGCTTCAATCTCGGTTGAGGGTTTTGGTGGTGGACGACGCCGGCCCGGGCAGGCCGGTGTCGACGGTGTCAGCCGCGGCGTTACGCCGCGGCTGACGTCGGATAAGAAAGGACGCCGGCCGGGTTGCGGCCGGCGCCCAATGCAGCACAGCTTAGCTCCATGCGAGGAGGTCTGGTCTAATGCCCAATTAGTCCCAGCTAAGTGCGCCGCCTGTCTGATATTCCGTGACCCGCGTTTCGAAGAAGTTCTTTTCCTTTTTCAGGTCGATCACTTCGCTCATCCACGGAAACGGATTCGTCGCGCCCGGAAACTGCTCCGGCAGCCCGATCTGGGCGCAGCGACGGTTTGCGATGTAGTGCAGATACTCTTCGAACATGTTGGCGTTGAGGCCCAGGATGCCGCGCGGCATCGTGTCCTGCGCATACTTGATCTCCAGCTCGATCGATTCGTGGATCAGGTCGATGATCTGGCGCTGGAACTGCTCGGTCCACAGGTGTGGATTCTCGACCTTGATCTGGTTGATCACGTCGATGCCGAAGTTCATGTGCATCGACTCGTCGCGCAGGATGTACTGGAACTGCTCGGCGACGCCCGTCATCTTGTTGCGCCGGCCCATTGACAGCACCTGCACGAAACCAACGTAGAAGAAGATGCCTTCGAAGATCACGTAGAACGCGATGAGGTCGCGCAGCAGACGCTGGTCGGCCGCCGGCGTGCCGGTGCTGAAGGTCGGGTCGCCGAGACTCTCGGTGAAGCGCATCGCCCACGAGGCCTTGTCATGCACCGCCGGGATCTCGCGGTACATGTTGAAGATCTCGGCTTCGTCGAGGCCGAGACTTTCGACGCAGTACTGATAGGCATGCGTATGCAGCGCTTCTTCGAAGGCCTGGCGCAGCAGGTACTGGCGGCACTCCGGGTTCGTGATGTGGCGATACACCGCGAGCACCAGGTTGTTCGCGACCAGCGAATCGGCGGTCGAGAAGAAGCCCAGATTGCGCTTGATGATCTGGCGCTCGTCGTCGGTCAGGCCATCGCGGCTCTTCCACAGCGCGATGTCCGCATTCATGTTGATTTCCTGCGGCATCCAGTGATTCGCGCAGGCGTTCAGATACTTCTGCCATGCCCACTTGTACTTGAACGGCACGAGCTGGTTCAGGTCCGCCCGGCAGTTGATCATCGCCTTGTCGTCGACGACGAGGCGGCGCGCGCCGAACTCCACCTGTTCGAGGCCGGTGGCGGCGGCCGCCTGGGCAACCGGGGCCGGTGCGGCAACGCCCAGGGTTTCAACCGGCGACGGCGCCAGTGTTTCCCGTTCCGCGCGCTCGACGGCCTGCAGCATCTCGGTGGCCAGCATGGCCTTCACCGGTTCCGGCGTCTGACGCTGCCGCAGCTGGCCTATCGGATCTTCCCAATTCAACATCGCTTCCCCCTTGAACATCGTGATCTGTGTGCCTGCGCTTACTGGCAGGCTTCGCAGTCTGGATCGAGAATCGAGCAGACCTTGGGCTGCGCGTCCGCGGCGGCGGGCGCGGCCTGATTGACGGCGTTGAGCTTGCCGTCCTTCAGCGTGCTCTTCTCGACGTGAGTGGCGCCCATCGTGCGCAGGTAATAGGTCGTCTTCAGGCCACGCACCCACGCGAGCTTGTAGAGGTTGTCCATCTTGGCGCCGCTCGGTTCAGCCATGTAGAGGTTCAGTGACTGCGCCTGGTCGATCCACTTCTGCCGGCGGGAACCGGCCTCGATCAGCCAGCGCGGATCGACTTCGAAGGAGGTCGCGTACAGCGCCTTCAGATCCTTCGGCAGACGGTCGATCTGGGCGACGCTGCCGTCGTAGTACTTCATGTCGTTGACCATCACCTCGTCCCACATGCCGCGCGCCTTCAAATCGTCGACGAGGTACATGTTGATGACGGTGAATTCGCCCGACAGGTTCGACTTCACGTACAGGTTCTGGTAGGTCGGTTCGATCGACTGGCTGACCCCGCAGATGTTCGAGATGGTCGCAGTCGGCGCGATCGCCATGCAGTTCGAATTGCGCATGCCGACATCGACGACGCGCTGGCGCAGGCTGTCCCAGTCGAGCCGCTGCGTGCGGTCCATGTCGAGGTAGCCGCCGCGGGTGCGGTCGAGCAGTTCGATGGAGTCGATCGGCAGAATGCCGCGGCTCCACAGCGAACCGTCGAAGCTGGCATAGGTGCCGCGTTCGGCGGCCAGATCGGTCGACGCCTTGATCGAGAAATAGCTGACCGCTTCCATCGACGTGTCGGCGAATTCGACCGCATCCTGCGACGCGTAGGGCAGGCGCAGCTGATACAGACAATCCTGAAAGCCCATGATGCCGAGGCCGACCGGGCGATGACGCAGGTTCGACGCGCGCGCCGTCGGTACGCTGTAGAAGTTGTAGTCAATCACGTTGTCGAGCATGCGCATTGCGATGTTGACGGTGTGCTCGAGCTTGGCCAGGTCGAGGCCCGTCGCCGTCATGTGCTGGGCGAGGTTGATCGAGCCGAGGTTGCACACGGCGATTTCATGCCCGCTCGAGGTGTTGAGCGTGATCTCCGTGCACAGGTTCGAGCTGTGGACGACGCCGGCGTGCTGCTGCGGCGAGCGCAGGTTGATCGGGTCCTTGAACGTGATCCAGGGATGGCCCGTCTCGTAGAGCATGCCGAGCATCTTGCGCCACAGGTCGACGGCGCGAACCTGCTTGTAGTTGCGCACTTCGCCGCGTAGCGCACGTTCTTCGTAGGCCTTGTAGCGGCGCTCGAAGTCGTCGCCGAACGCGTCGTGCAGATCGGGCGCTTCGTCAGGCGAGAAGAGTGTCCACTCGCCGTCTTCGCAGACGCGCCGCATGAACAGGTCAGGCACCCAGTTCGCGGTGTTCATGTCGTGCGTGCGGCGACGGTCGTCGCCGGTGTTCTTGCGCAGTTCGACGAACTCCTCGATGTCCATGTGCCAGGTTTCGAGGTAGGCGCAGACAGCGCCCTTGCGCTTGCCACCCTGGTTCACGGCGACGGCCGTGTCGTTCGCGACCTTCAGGAACGGCACCACGCCCTGCGACTTGCCGTTCGTGCCCTTGATGTGCGCGCCCATGCCGCGCACCGGGGTCCAGTCGTTGCCGAGTCCGCCGGCGAATTTCGACAGCAGCGCGTTGTCGCGGATGGCGCCGAAAATGCCGTCGAGGTCGTCCGGCACCGACGTCAGGTAGCACGACGAGAGCTGCGGACGCAGTGTGCCCGAGTTGAACAGGGTCGGCGTGCTGCTCATGAAATCGAACGTGGACAGGAGATCGTAGAACTTGATCGCCCATTCCTCGGGTTCGATTTCGTTGATCGCAAGCCCCATCGCGACACGCATGAAGAACGCCTGCGGCAGCTCGAAGCGCGTGCCGTCGCTCTGCAGGAAGTAGCGATCGTAGAGCGTCTGCAGACCGAGGTAGTTGAACTTGAAGTCGCGCTCGCCCTTGATTGCATGGCCGAGGCGCTTCAGGTCGAAGTTGCCGAGGCGCGGGTCCATCAGTTCGAGATCGATCGCGCGCTTCACGTAGCCTTCGAAGTAGTGCGCGTAACGCTCGTTCATCTCGTGCTGGGTCGCGGCGTCGGCATGACTGCCGATGAACGACAGTGCCTCGTGACGGAAGGCATCGAGCAGCAGGCGGGCGGCGACGTAGGTGTAGTTCGGCTCGCGTTCGATGAACGTGCGCGCGCTCATCACCAGTGCACGCGAGACGTCGTCTTCGGCCACGCCGTCGAACAAGGCGCGGGTGGTCTCGGTGAGAATGGCCTGCGGATCGGTGTTCGCGACATCCTGACAGGCTTCGGTGACGATGCGGCGCAGGCGGTTCTCGTCGAGCGCGACGCGGGTGCCGTCGCGGCGGGTCACGGCGAGACCCGTCCGGCGGGTTTCGGCCGGGGCGGCTTCCTGCTTCTTCAGGCGTTCGCGGGCGCGCTCTTCGCGATAGAGCACGTAGGCGCGGGCAATCTTGTGCTCGCCGCCGCGCATCAGCGCGAGCTCCACCTGGTCCTGAATGTCTTCGATGTGCAGGGCGCCGCCGGCCGGCATGCGGCGCGTTATCGCGCGCACGACGCTGTCGGTCAGCACATCGACCGTTTCATGGATGCGGGTCGACGCGGCTGCATTGCCACCCTCGACGGCGAGGAAGGCCTTGGTCAGCGCGATTTTGATCTTGTCGCCGTCGAACAGGGTGACCTTGCCATTGCGGCGGATGACCTTGAATTCGCCGGGCGCGGTGGCCGCGACTTCCGACTGCGGCACCGGGGATTCGCTGTTCGAGGACCACGTGACGCGTCCGACACTGCGTGCTGCAGCGGCATTATCGAGTTCCATGCGCTCTCCTCTGAGGGCCCACTGGCGGTGGCTACCCGGGTTGATGACGGACCTGTGTCCAGGTCTTCGAGCTTTTTTCAATTCAAGCCGTAACGTGCTGTATAGGACCACAATAACCTGTGGTTACGCAAGCGCCAAACCACAACATCCTGTGCATTGGACTGTGCGATGCCCCCCTCGAAAGCTGGGGGAAATCTGGGGATAAGTCGCCGAATCCGCGCCGGATCAGAGCCTTAACGCACGCGTGCGGCCCACCCCGGCGGCGCGGGGGTGAACACAAGATGTTGTGGTCGGGCGGCACGCGCGGCGGGACGCCGCGCGTGCGTCTCAGACGGCGGCGCGGAGATAGGTCGGCGCGAGTTGCTCGGCACGCAGCGCGCCGCCCGCGGCGAGCAGCGCCACGCCCAGCACCGCGACGTCCTGGGCTTCCGGCAACAGCAGCGGCGGCGCGCCGAGATCGGGCCAGAGGCCGCTCATCTGCGGCTGATACGCGGGCCAGCCTGTGCCGGCCATGCGCCAGTCGTCGCCGGCAGGCAGTGCCACGCGCGCCGGCGGCGACACCTGTTCGGCAGTCGTCGCGACCGCGAGGGCTTGCGCATCGATCGTGTAATGCGCCCAGTAGATTTCCTGCCGCCGCGCATCGAGGGTGGCGAGCCATTGCCGCGCGCCGGTCAGGCGGAACCCGCCCTGGGCGAGCGCGGCAAGTGTCGAGACCGGCAGGACCGGCAGATCGTGTGCATGGGCGAGACCCTGTGCCACGGCGGTCGCCACGCGCACCCCCGTGAATGCGCCCGGGCCGATGCCGACGGCAATCGCCTCCAGGGCGCCCGGCGCGATGCCGGCCTCCGCACACAGCGCGCGCACCATTGGCAGTAACAGCAGCGTGTGGCGCTGGGGTGCGAGTTCGTGGCGCTGGATCACGGCGCCATCGCAGTAAAGAGCGACGCTGCAGGCGTCGGTCGCGGTGTCGAGCGCGAGCAATTTCATGCGGCCTCGCCGCGACTGTCGGTATACTCCCGGCCCATGTTCCGTCCTGTCGAAGCTTTCATTGGTTGGCGCTACACGCGCGCGCGACGGCGGACGCGTTTCGTCTCGCTGATATCGGCGATTTCGATCGGTGGCGTTGCGCTCGGCATCGCCGCGCTGCTCACCATACTGTCAATCATGAACGGATTCGAGCGCGAGATGCGCAGCCGTCTGCTCGGCCTTGCCGCGCATCTCGTCGTCGAGCGGCCACAGCAGGCGCTGGCCGAACGCGGGCCGCTGCCGGACGCCATCGCCGCGATGCCCGAAGTGACGGGGCTGGCGCCGTTCGTCGCCGGCGAGGCCTTGCTGACCTTTCGCGGCGACGTGCAGGGCGTGCGTGTCAACGGCGTGCGACCGGACGCCGAACGCGCCGTCAGCGCCGCGCCGTCACTCACGCGGGAAGGCGATTTCGCGGCGCTCGAAGCCGGTCGCTTCAACATCGTGCTCGGCCGCGGCCTCGCCGACACCTTGCGCGCGAAAGTCGGCGATCACATCACGCTCGTGTTGCCGGAGCCGATGCGCACCGCGGCCGGCATCCTGCCGCGACTGAAGCGTTTCACCGTGTGCGGCATCTTCGAGGCGGGTGTGCAGGACTACGACATGTCGACGGCTTTCATTCACCTCGATGATGCCGCGCGCGTGTTTCGCGTCAATGGCGTCACCGGCTTTCGCGTGCGGCTCGACGATCCCTTCAACGCGCCGGCGCTCGCCGCGCCGCTCGCGGCGAGGCTCGCGGGGATCGGATCGACGGATCTGCGCATCAGTGACTGGACCGACACCAACTCAAATCTGTTTCGCGCGCTGAAGACCGAGAAGATCGTGATGTTCGTGATCCTGCTGTTGAGCGTGGCCGTCGCCGCGTTCAATCTGGTGTCGACGCTCGTGATGGTGGTCGCCGAGAAGCACTCGGAGATTGCCGTGTTGAAGACGCTCGGCCTCACACCGCAGCGGATTCTGCGCGTGTTCCTCGCGCAGGGCGTGCTGATCGGCGTGGCCGGTGTCGTGCTCGGTGCGGTGCTCGGTGTGCTGCTCGCGTTGAACATCGAACACATCGTGGTCGCCATCGAGCAGACCTTCAGGTTCCGTATCCTGTCACCCGACGTCTACTACATCAGCACGATACCCTCGGAGCTGAAGCTGTCCGATCTGTGGATTGCCCTGCTGGCAGCGTCGATGCTCTGTCTCGTCGCGCCGTTGTATCCGGCCTGGCAGGCGAGCCGCACCGAACCCGCCGAGGCGCTGCGTTATGAGTGAGGCGGTCCTGATCGCGCGTGGACTCGGCAAGCGCTATGTCGACGGCGCGCTCGATGTCACGGTGTTGAAGAATCTCGAGTTCAGCGTCGCCGCCGGTGAAAGCGTCGCGATTCTCGGGGCCTCCGGGTCGGGCAAGAGCACGCTGCTGCATCTGCTCGGCGGACTCGACACGCCGACCAGCGGCGAAGTGCTGTTGTGCGGCGAGAACTACGCGACGCTCGACGAGCGTGGGCGCGGCATCGCGCGCAATCGACACCTCGGCTTCGTCTACCAGTTCCATCATCTGCTGCCGGAATTCACCGCGCTGGAGAATGTCGCCTTGCCGGTGCTCATCGGCGGCAGCACGGTGGCTGAGGCGAGCCGACGCGCGTCGGCGATGTTGGCGCGGGTGGGCCTCGCGCCGCGCGCGGCCCATCGACCGTCTGAATTGTCCGGCGGCGAACGCCAGCGTGTGGCGATCGCCCGCGCGCTCGTGATGGCGCCGCGCTGCGTGCTGGCAGATGAACCGACCGGCAATCTCGATGCGCACACGGCGCGGGCCACACTGGATGCGATGCTCGACCTCAAGCGCGAACTCGGCACCGCGCTCGTGCTGGTGACGCACGATCTGCAGGTGGCGGCCCGCATGGATCGGATCGTGCACCTGCATGCCGGGGTGCTGACCGGCGAGGCGCCCACGGCGCCGCTCTGAGCGGCTGGCGAAGGCCTCAGCCGCGACGACGCTCGGCCCGCAGACGCCAGCGACGCCGCACCGCGAGGCACCACAGGCCGTCGATCAGCAGGTACCCGATACCGCCGCAGACGACGCCGCAGATCGCGGAACCCAGGCACAGCGGCAGCCAGATTTCGCTCAATGCATGCGTGAGGCTCGCCCAGTCCGAGCTCAGGTTCAGCGACGCGGACGTCTGCACCGCGCCACCCGTCAGCAGCAGTCCAATCCTGTAAGCGAAGTAGAAGATCGGGACCCAGGTCACCGGATTCGTGATCCACACGGCCGCCATCAGCACCGGCAGGTTGATGCCGCGCAGGATCGCGAGCGGCACGATGAGCACCATGTGAATCGGAATCGGAAAAAACGCGACCAGCAGGCCGATGCCGCCTGCGCGGGCGACCGAGCGGCGGCCGAAATGCCAGAGGTTCGGGTCGTGCAGGCGATGGCCGAACCAGCTGACCCAGCGTCTGCTCGACAGGTCGGAAGCTTGCGGCAGGCGTGACTGCAGGTAGCGACGTAGGTCCATGCGTGGATATCGGTATGCCAGGAGGAGCAGGGGCGTCGCTGTGCGTGCACGACGCGGGTGCCTATCATAGCCGCAACGGTGCGCCAGCAGCAGGGACGCTGTCGACGGTGAGCCGCTGAATGTGTCCACCCGCAGGCCAGGGATGATCGATGCGGCTCGTGCTTCTCGCCTTCGTGGCCGGAGTCTGCGCGCTGCAGTGGCTGTCCGGCCTTCCCCCTTTGGGCTGGTCGCTGGCAACGCTTGCCGGTAGCTGCGTCCTCGCGCGTGCCGAGCCCCGGGCCTGCGCCGCCATCGCGGGGCTCGCCTGGACGCCGGGCTCACCGCGCGCCTGCCGCCGGCGCTGGACGGCGAGACTTTTGCCGTGTCCGGTCGGGTGACAGGGCTGCCGGCCGCCCGCGATGGCGTCTTGCGTTTCGAACTCGCCGTCACCCGCATTCGGCGCGGCATGCGCGTCGGGCCGCCGGTGCGCCGTCTCGCACTCAGCGACTACGGCGGCGGGTTGAAGCTCGAGCCCGGCGCGCGCTGCCGGCTGCACGTGCGCCTCAGGACGCCCCATGGCGCGTACAACCCGGCCGGCCAGGATTACGAGCGCTGGCTGTTTTCCCAGCGCATCGATGCCACCGGCTATCTCGTCACGCACCCGGCGAATGCTTGCACGGTCGATGGCCCGCAAGGCGCGCTCGGGCGGCTGCGCGCGCGGCTCGGCGGCGCGATCGCGGCGGCGGTCGACGCGCCGGCTACGGCGGGCGTGCTGCGCGCGCTGGCCGTCGGCGAACGCGCCGCGATGAGCCAGCGGCAGTGGCAGGTCCTGCAGGCCACGGGGACCACGCACCTGGTATCGATCTCCGGTCTGCATGTCTCGATGGTCGCCGCCGCGGCGTTCGGCGTGGCGCGCCTGCTGTGGAGTGGCGCACCGGCGCTGACCCGCCGCGTGCCCGCCCCGTACGTCGCGGCCGCTGCCGGTTTCGCGGCCGCGTTCGCCTATGCGCTGCTGGCCGGACTCACGGTGCCGACGCAGCGCACGCTGTTGATGCTCGGCTGCCTGTTCTGGCAACGCCTGCGCGGACAACCGTTGCTGAATGCGGACGGCCTGATCGTGGCGCTCGCGCTCGTCGTGCTGTTCGATCCGCTCGCCGTGCTGACCGCGAGTTGCTGGCTGTCGTTCGGGGCGATGGGCGCATTGGTCGCCCTGTCGTCACTGATTCGCGATGGCGGCCTGATCGTGCGCGTGCTCGGCCTCCATCTGGGACTCGCACTCGCGCTCGCGCCGCTGCTCGCGCTGATGTCGCCGCTCGTGGCCTGGACCTCGCCGCTCGGCAATCTGATCGCGGTGCCGATCGTGACCTGGGTCGTCGTGCCACTCGTGTTGACGGGCATGCTGGCGTCGCTGCTCGGGATGCCGGGGGCGACGGCGTGCTGGCAATGGGCCGGGCGTGCCTGGGAGCTCTGCTGGGCAGTGCTCGAGCGGATGGCGGACATCGCGCCGGTCTGGCGACTCCCGCACGCGCTCGCCTTTGCCATGGTGCCGCTGGTCCTGCTCGGACTCCTGCTGTGGCTGCTGCCCCTTGCGCGCGCGCGCTGGTGGCTGGCGCCGCTGTTGTGCGCGAGCCCGTGGCTGGCGCGCCCGACGCTGCCGGCACATGGCGACATGGCAGTGAGCGTGTTCGATGTCGGACAAGGTCTGGCAGTGCTGGTGCGCACGCGCACGCACGCGCTGCTGTACGACGCCGGGCCCGTCACGCGCGGTGGCCATGACGCAGGGGCCACGATTGTCGTGCCGAACCTGTGGGCCGCCGGGAGCGCGCGGCTCGATCGCCTGGTGCTGAGCCATCCCGACATCGATCACGCGGGCGGCGCGCAGGCGGTGATGCGCGGTGTCGACGTGCGGCGCGTGATGGTGAACCCCGGCGATCCGTGGCCGCAGCCGGCTGAACACTGCGTCGACGGGGCGCACTGGACCTGGGATGGCGTGGCATTCGAGGTGCTGCATCCGCCGGCGGCGGCACGTGGTACCGACAATCACCTGTCCTGCGTGCTGCGGATCACCAGTGCCGGCGGACGGCGCGTGCTGCTGACCGGCGACATCGACGCCGCAGCCGAAGCCGGGCTGGTCGCACGTCAGGCGGCGCTGGCGACGGACGTGCTGATCGTGCCGCATCATGGCAGCGCCAGTTCGTCTTCGCCGGCGCTGGTCGCGGCGGCCCGGCCGGACTACGCCGTGCACACGGCCGGCTATCGTAACCGCTATGGTTTCCCGGCCCCTGCGGTGCAGGCGCGCTATGCCGCGCAGGGCAGCCGGCAGCTCAGCACGGGGGAGCAGGGCGCGGTGCTGATCGACGTCCGCGGCACCCGCCTGCGCGTGACGGCCTGGCGTGAGCAGCGACGCCGTTACTGGCATTCGCGCGGGTAACGCTTCGCTTCCCTGTCCATGCCCGCTTTGGTAACGTTTGGCCCCGCTGACGCCACCGGCGTCGTCCCCAACGGAGCAACGAACGGCCGTGTTAGAACTCATCAAGGCGGGCGGTTGGGTCATGTGGCCCATCCTGCTCGCGTCAGTGATCGCCATGGCCATCGTGGTCGAGCGCTTCTGGTCCCTGCAGCGCAAGCGCGTCGCCCCGGACAATCTCGTGGCCCAGGTGTGGCAGTGGCTGCGCAGCGGCAAACTCGACGAACAGCGGCTGAGCGCGCTGCGTGCCGGCTCCCCGCTCGGCCAGGTGCTCGCCGCCGGCCTCGTCAATCGCCGCCATGAGCGCTACGTGATTCGCGAGAGCATCGAGGAGGCCGGGCGCCTCGTCGTGTTCGAACTCGAGCGCTATCTGAACACCCTCGGCACGATTGCCGCGGTGTCCCCGCTGCTCGGCCTGCTCGGGACCGTGTTCGGCATGATCCAGATGTTCGGCGCGCTGAAGGATGCCGGGGCGGGCGATCCGGCGGAACTCGCCGGTGGCATCGGGCAGGCACTGATCACCACCGCGGCCGGCCTGCTGGTCGCGATTCCGGCGCTGTACTTCTATCGCTATTTCCGCGGGCGCGTCGAAGCCCTGGTCATCACGATGGAGCAGGAATCGATCAAGCTGGTCGAGGTGCTGCAGGGCGAGCGCGAACAGGAAGCGCAGAGCGGGAAGCCGGCGGCATGAGATTCCAGGCCCGACGCACCGAGGACATCGACATCAACGTCACGTCGTTGATCGACGTGGTGCTGCTGTTGCTGATCTTCTTCATGGTGTCGACCCGCTTCGTCGATCAGTCGAAGATCGATCTGACATTGCCGTCCGCGAGCCGCGAAACACCCGACAGGCTGCCGGACGCGATCGATGTGACGATCGATCGGCGTGGCCAGGTGTACGTCGACGGACAGGCGCTGGTGAACGGCAAGGTCGACACGATCAGGCAGGCGCTCGCCGACGCGAAAGCGAAGCATGACGATCCGACGGTCGTCATCAATGCCGATCGCGCGACGGCGTTCCAGTTGGCAGTCGATGCGATGGATGCCGCGCGGCTGGCGGGCCTCACGCGCGTGACCTTTCCGATGAAAGTGCGCGAAAGCGAGTGAGCAGGCGTTGAATGCGCGTGTCCGAACCCGCTCGGTGTGGTGGGCCGACTGGCTGGAAAGCCTGTGGTACGGGCGGCACCCGGCGAGCCTCGCCCTGGTGCCGTTCAGCTGGCTGTTCCGCGGGGTCACGGCCGCACGCCGGCGCGCGTACACCTCGGGCCTGCTGACCATCACGCACGCCGACGTCCCCGTCATCGTCGTCGGCAACCTGACCGTTGGCGGCAGCGGCAAGACCCCACTCGTGATCTGGCTTGCCGGCTACCTGAAGTCGCTGGGACTCAATCCGGGCATCGTCGCGCGCGGCTACGGTGGACGCGCCAGCACCTGGCCGCAGCAGGTCCGGCCGGATTCCGATCCGGCGGTCGTCGGCGACGAGGCGATCGTCATCGCCCGACGCACGCGGTGTCCGGTGGCCGTCGATCCCGCGCGCGGCGCGGCGGTCGCGGCCCTGGTCGAGCACTACAAGGTCGACGTCGTGATCAGCGATGACGGCCTGCAGCACTACGGTCTCGCGCGCGACATCGAGATTGCGGTTGTCGATGGCGTGCGCCGGCTCGGCAACGGTCGCCTGCTGCCGGCCGGACCGCTGCGCGAGCCGCCGTCGCGGCTGCGCGAGGTCGATTTCGTCGTGACGAACGGCATCGCCGGTCGCGGCGAGTTCTCGATGAAATACGTGCCGGTGAACCCGATCAATGTCGTCGACCGACGGCAGGCGCTGGACTTCTCCGACTTGCAGTCGACACAGGTGCATGCGGTCGCCGGCATCGGCAATCCTGAGCGCTTCTTCTCCATGTTGAAGAACAAGGGCCTGAAACTGATTCCCCATCCGTTCCCGGACCATCATCGCTTTCGCGCGGAGGATCTGCGCTTCGACGACGATCTGCCGATCCTGATGACCGAAAAGGACGCCGTCAAATGCGAGCAGTTCGGCATCACACGCTGCTGGGCGGTACCGGTGACGGCTGAACTACCCGAAGTTTTCGCGCAGCGCCTGCAACAGCTGCTCATGCGAGGTGACAATGGACAAGAGGCTGCTTGACCTGCTGGTGTGCCCGGTGACGAAGGGGCCGCTGATTTACGACAAGGCGCGACAGGAGCTGATCTCGAAGAGCGCGCGGCTCGCCTATCCGATTCGCGATGACATTCCGATCATGCTCGAAGACGAGGCGCGCGAACTGACCGACGAAGAAATCGAACAGCTCGCGAAGTGAGCTTCAAGGTCTACATCCCGGCGCGTTATGCGTCGACGCGGTTGCCGGGCAAGGTGCTCGAAACGATCGGCGGGCGCACGATGCTGGAGCTGGTGCATGCGCGCGCGATCGAGAGTGGGGCGGCGGAAGTCGTCATTGCGACCGACGACGAGCGGATTGCACGCGTTGCGGCGGGCTTTGGCGCGACGGTCTGCATGACCGATCCGGCGCTCGCGTCGGGGACGGACCGCATCGCCGCCGCGGCCGCCTGGCGCGGCGAGGCTGACGAGCAGGTCATCGTGAATCTGCAGGGGGATGAGCCGTTCATGCCGGCAGCCGTCATTGCCCAGGTGGCGGCCCGGCTGGCGGGGCCGGACGCGCCCGACATCGCGACCGTCTGCGAGCCTCTGCGCGACCGCGCCGAGTACGAGAACCCGAACGTCGTGAAGCTCGCGCGTACGGCCGACGATCTCGCGTTGTACTTCAGTCGCGCCGCGATCCCGCATCTGCGCGACGGTGGCGTCGACGACTGGCAGCCCGGTCCGCTGTACCGCCGACATGTCGGCATCTATGCCTATACCGTGGCGTTCCTGCGGCGTTATGTCGCATGGCCGCCGACCGCACTCGAACTCACCGAACGACTCGAGCAACTGCGCGCGCTGGTGCACGGCGCGCGCATTGCAGTGCCCGATGCCCTGGCGCCGTGCGGCGTCGGGGTCGATACCCCCGAGGATCTGTGCCGCGCGCGTGCCCTCGACGCAACGGGTGCCATGCATGGCTGAGCCGATACGCGTGCTGTTCATCTGCACCGGCAACCTGTGCCGTTCGCCGCTGGCGAGCGTGATGCTCGAGTCGGAAGTGGCGTCGCGCGGCCTGCAGGGACGCATGCTGACGTCCTCGGCGGGCACCCATGCGCGCCACGGCCAGGTGTGCCCACCGCCCCTGATCGAAGTCGCGACCACCTATGGACTCGACATGTCAGCCCATCGTTCGCGCCGCTTCGAAGAGGAAGACTTCTTCGAGCACGACGTGCTCGTGGCGCTGGATCTGGGCCACCTCGATCACCTGAATTTCCTGCGGCCGAAGCACGCGACGGCGCAGCAGCTGTTGCTGCTGTCAGGGGTTGATGAAGCGGGCGTGATCGAAGTGCCGGATCCGTACGGCCGCGGGTCGCGTGACTATGCGCGGGCCGCGTCGCTGATCCAGCTCGGTGTGCGTCATCTGCTCACGCGCCTGCTGCCGCCCGGCGCGTGAGGGGCGCCGTCAACGTTCGCGGAACGTGATGCGGCCCTTGCTGAGGTCGTACGGCGTCAGTTCGACGAGTACGTTGTCGCCAGTGAGGATACGGATGTAGTTCTTGCGCATCTTGCCTGAGATATGGGCGGTCACGATATGCCCGTTCTCGAGTTCGACCCTGAACATCGTATTCGGCAGGGTCTCAACGACCTTGCCTTTGATCTCGATGTGATCTTCTTTCGCCATGCTGCCTCTGTGGACGGTGGGGGCCCCGCGCGGGGCGGCCAATTCTGCCCGATCAACGCTTGTCGGGTAAAGCAGCGGACGCAGGGGCCACGTCGGCGAGCCGCGACCAGACCCCGCTGCGCAGCTGTTCGAGCGGCGAATACTCACGCTTATAGGTCATTTTGCGGCATTCCTCGATCCAGTAGCCGAGGTAAAGCCATTTCAGCTGCAGCGCTCGAGCGAGCTCGATCTGCTTCAGGATCGCGAGCCGGCCGAGGCTGCGCCGGACCAGGTCGGGGTCGTAGAAGGTGTAAACCGCCGACAGGCCGTCCAGGAGGTGGTCGACGACGGCGACGGCCAGCAGTTGCCGGGCGCAGCGGAATTCGTAGAAAACGCTGTCGGACCACCCCGAAGTGAGGAATTCGAGGTAGCTGTCGCGGTCCGGATTCTCCATGCTGCCACCGCTGTGGCGGGCATTGATATAGCGCTCGTACAGCGCGAAATGCTCCCGCTGGAAGGTCGGCGCCTTCGGAATCAGCGTCACATCGGCGTTCTGCCGCAGCGTGCGGCGTTGGGCTCGTGTGGGCTCGAACTCGTCGACGGGGATGCGGACCGGAATGCACGCGTTGCAGTCCGGGCACTGGGGCCGGTAGACATGGTCGCCGCTGCGACGGAAGCCATGCTGCGACAGCAGGGTGTAGGTCGCGACGTTGGGCCGACGGCGCGGATCGACGAAGATCGTGACCGCGTTGCGTCCCGGCAGATAGCCGCACTTGTGCGGCGGGGTGACGAAAAATCCCAGTGACGTCCCGGCAGGCGGCTTCATGTCGCGGCTGGCTCCTCATACTCGCGCCACGCCGATTCTGCCGGTTCCTGGCCGCAGAGGGTAGACAGGGCGACCACGAATTCGGCGCGCGGCATCGTCCGGGCCCCCAGGCTGGCCAGGTGTTCGCTCTCGACCTGGCAGTCGAAGAGCTCATACCCCCAGCCGGCCAGCCAGCGGCAGGCCGTGGCGAGCGCGACCTTCGAGGCGTCCGTCACCCGGCTGAACATCGATTCGCCATAGAACACCCGCCCGATCGCGACGCCGTACATGCCGCCCACGAGCCGACCGTCCTGCCAGCATTCGAACGAATGGGCGTGGCCCAGCCGGTGCAGCGCGCCGTAGGCGTCGATCATCTCGGCGGTGATCCAGGTCCCGTCGTCGGCGTGGCGCGGGGTGGCGCAGGCGCGCATCACGGCGTCGAAGTCGCGATCGGCGGTGACCTGGAAGTGGCCGCGACGCAAGGTGCGCGCAAGCGACCGCGATACGTGGAACGCGGCCGGCACCAGCACTTCGCGCGGATCGGGGGACCACCAGAGGATCGGCTGGCCGGCCGAATACCACGGGAACACACCAGCCCGGTAGGCTGCGAGCAGCGTCGCCGGGGCGAGATCGCCATGGGCGGCCAGCAGCCCGTTCGGTTCGTCGAGCGCGAGATCGACCGGCGGCAACTGCGCGCCGTAGCGATTCGCGGCAATCCAGAAGAAGTGCGGGGACGACACGCGCGCCAGCGCTTACTCGTTCGCGTCGCGATAGGCCGTATGCGCGGCGACTTCTTCGACGTAGCGATCGATGGCGACCGTCTCGCGCTGCAGGAAATCCGCCACGGCGCGGCGAAAACCCGCGTCGCGCAGCCAGTGCACGGACCAGGTCCTGATCGGGACGAAGCCGCGCGGCACTTTGTGCTCGCCCTGGGCGCCGGCATCGAAATGACGCAGGCGATGGCGGATGGCGTAATCGATGAACTGGTAGTAGCACATCTCGAAATGCAGGTGGCGTACGAAGCGCGTGCACCCCCAATGGCGGCCGTACACGGTATCGCCGCCGCGCAGCGCGAATGCACCGGCGATGCAGTCGCTGCCGTCGTAGGCGAGCAGCAGCAGTGGTGCCTCGGGCATATCGACGCTGAGACTGCGCATGAAGTCGAGCGTCAGGCGCGGCTCGCCCCATTTGCGCGCGAACGTATCGCAGTAAAAGCGGTGAAACACGGCCCAGTGTTCGGGCGTGATCGCGGCGCCTTCCAGCAGTTCGATGCGCAGTCCGCTGTCGGCAATCTCGCGCCGTTCGCGGCGGATTTCCTTGCGGCGTTTCGAGGTCAGGCTGCCGAGGAAATCCTCGAAGCTCTCGTAACCCGGGTTGTACCAGTGATACTGGCAACCTTCGCGCAGCAACAGGTGCTCGCCTTCGAGCAGGGGAAGCTGGCTGTCGGGCGGGAACAGGCAATGCCACGACGACGCGCCGAGCTGCTGGGCGAGCGCCTGGGCGCCCTTGACGAGCGCTGCGGCAATCGCGGGGGCTGCTGCCTCGTCGTCCGCGATCAGCAGGCGGCGACCGGATACCGGGGTGAACGGCACGGCGGTCACCAGCTTCGGATAGTACTGTCCGCCGGCGCGCTGATAGGCCTCGGCCCAGTTCCAGTCGAACACGAATTCACCCTGCGAATTGTCGCGCAGGTACAGCGGCAGCGCGCCAACGAGACGAGTGCCTTCCCAGGCCAGCAGGTGTTGCGGATACCAGCCGTGGTGCTCGAGGCAGTGGGTGCGCTCGAGGCCGTGCAGGAATTCGTGGCGCAGGAACGGATCGCCGTCGCCGGCGAGCGCATTCCACGCGGCCGCCGCGACCTCGCCCAGCGCCGGAATGACTTCGATGCGGGGAATGACGGCGCTCAGGATTTCGGTTCGGGGTGGCCGGTGAACACCGGGAAGGGCGTGACCTTGTCGCCGCGTCCGCCGGCATCGGTGATCTTGCTCAGGCCCGTCTTCTCGACTTCGTCGATGCGCACCACCGCGTGCATCGGAATGTAAGTCCGCCGCACGCCCTGGAATTCGGACTTCAGGTGCTCCTCGCTCGGGTCGACGACGACGGTGGTCTTCTCGCCGAACACGATGTCTTCGATTTCCACGAACCCGAGCAGCCCGCCCTGGGCGACTTTGCGGGCATAAATCTCGTAGACCTTGCCCTGATTGTGAAAGGTGACGCGGTAGGTGCTCTTGCGTGTCATGGAGATGTGGTGCCGTTCGCTGTCTGTCGGTTGCCGGAGTGCCGGGCAGGTGGCCGCGGCCTGAATCGCCGCGGGGCGGCCTCACGCAAGTTAGCAGATTCCGCTGCGGGCCCGAACCTGCGTCGCATGGGCTTACGCGAGCGGACGCATCGCGGCTCACTCGCCGCGCCGAGCCGGGCGACCGACGGCTGCCGACTCCGGCCGCCCGTCCGCACCGCATCGTCGGTGTCTCCGGGGACTGGCATGGTGGAGCACACCGGTCTTGATTGGAGAACAAGATCGAGCCGGGGCAGAGGCTTGGCGCGATCTCAGCGATTTCCTGTCAGGATTTCCGCCGTGATCCGGCTCGGCGTGTCGACGCGCGCCAGGGCTCCTTTCACGAATTCAATTTTCTTTTAAAACATCAGGTTAAAAGGATTTTTCGGACCCGCCCGCCGTTCGACCGGTCGCCGCGGCAGCAGCGCACTGTCAGCGCATCGCTTATGGTCATGAGATCCTGCTGGAGTTATCATATAAATTCGTTTCACGTACAGACGTTTAATCGATCATTCGAAGGATTGGGATTAGAACATGGCGCAAGCGATTCGGCGGCAACCCAGCGTCGCCGACCAGGTTTCGGTGCATGTCTGGCAACGGCTGAAGGAAGGCGTGTTCATTGCCGCCGGCGGCGTTGCCCTGTTCGTCATGATTGCACTCTGGACCTATCACCCGGCCGATCCGGGCTGGTCCCACACGGGGCTGGACGCCAGCCGCGTCCACAACCAGGGGGGCGTCTTCGGCGCCTGGCTCGCGGATGTGCTGATGTACCTGTGCGGCCGCTTTGCCTATTTCTGCCCGTTGGCCGTGGTCTACGGCGGCTATCGTTTCTATCGCCACGCCCGCCAGACCGGCGAGGCCCCCGATTACGCGTGGCTCTCGATCCGGGTCACCGGCTTTCTGCTGACGCTCGGCATGGGCTGCGCGATGCTCTGGGTCCGCGCGCACGGCGCGTTTGCCGATCTCCCGCATCGGGCCGGCGGCATCCTCGGCGACGTGCTCGGCCGCAGTCTCATCGCCCTGTGCGGCGAACTGGGCGGGGTGCTGCTGATGCTCGCGCTGTTCCTGACCGGCTTCACGCTGTTGAGCGGCATGTCCTGGCTGAACGCGATGGACCGCACCGGCGCGTGGACCATTGCCCTGTGGCGCTGGGCCAGCGTGCGGGCAGCGGGTTTGCGCGAACGCGTCGATCGCGAACAGCATTGGCGGGAACGCACCGCGATTGTCGAGCAGGAAGTCGAGCGCCAGGAACAGCGCCCGCCGCCGCGCATCGAGCCGAAGGTCGTTGAGATCGAACCCAGCATCCGGGTCGAGAAGGAGCGGCAGTCGATCCTGTTCGACGAATCCAGCGCCACTGCCCTGCCGCACCTGAACCTGCTCGATGAACCGCGCGCAGCGGTCGTCGGCTACTCGGCCGAGGCTCTCGAAGCGATGTCGCGCCAGGTTGAACTGAAGCTGAAGGATTTCGGCATCGAGGCGCAGGTCACCGCCGTCCTGCCCGGCCCGGTCATCACGCGCTTCGAACTGATGCCCGCCCCGGGCGTCAAAGCAAGCAGAATCACGGGACTATCGAAAGATCTCGCGCGCTCGCTGTCGACGGTCAGCGTGCGAGTGGTGGAGGTAATCCCCGGCAAATCCGTGATCGGTCTCGAAATCCCGAACGAACGACGCGAGGTCGTGAGCCTGTCCGAAATCCTGAAATCGCGCGAGTACGAGGAAAGCGAATCCCGACTCACGCTCGCGCTCGGCAAGGACATCGCCGGCAAGCCGGCGGTGGTCGATCTCGCGCGCATGCCGCATCTGCTCGTGGCGGGCACCACCGGCGCCGGCAAGTCCGTCGCGCTGAACGCGATGATCCTGAGCCTGCTGTACAAGTCGACCGCCAACGACGTGCGCATGATCATGATCGATCCGAAGATGCTCGAACTGTCGGTCTACGAGGGCATTCCGGGTCTGCTGGCGCCCGTCGTCACCGACATGAAGGAAGCGGCGAACGCCTTGCGCTGGTGCGTCGGCGAAATGGAGCGCCGCTATCGCCTGATGGCGGCGATGGGCGTACGCAACATCAGTGGCTTCAACCGCAAGGTCACCGACGCGATCGACGCCGGCCAGCCCATTCTCGATCCGCTGTTCAAGCGCAAGACCGAAGGCGAGTGTGCGCCGTCGCTCGTCGCGCTGCCCTACATCGTGGTCATCGTCGACGAACTCGCCGACATGATGATGACCGTCGGCAAAAAGGTCGAAGAACTGATCGCGCGGCTCGCGCAGAAGGCGCGCGCCGCCGGCATCCATCTGATCCTGGCAACGCAACGGCCTTCGGTGGATGTCATCACGGGCCTGATCAAGGCCAACATTCCGAGCCGCATCGCGTTCCAGGTGTCCTCGCGCGTCGATTCGCGCACGATTCTCGACCAGATGGGGGCCGAGAACCTGCTCGGTCACGGCGACATGCTCTATCTGCCGCCCGGTACCGGTCTGCCGCAGCGTGTGCACGGCGCCTTCGTGTCGGATCAGGAAGTGCATCGCGTGGTCGAGGAACTGCGCAAGCTCGGCGCCCCCGAATACATCGACGAAATCATCAATGCGCCGTCCGAATGCGAAGGCGCCGGTTTCGATGGCGAAGACGCGGGCAGCGAAACCGACGAACTCTACGATCAGGCCGTGCGCATCGTCACCGAAACACGGCGTGCATCGATCTCCGGCGTGCAGCGGCGTCTCAAAATCGGTTACAACCGGGCGGCCCGGATCATGGAAGACATGGAGCGCGCAGGCGTCGTGGGCGAACTTCAGTCGAACGGCATGCGCGAAGTGCTCGCGCCGCCGCCGCCGCCGCGGGATTGAGGCTACCGATGCGCATCATGTCTGGCCGGTCGATGGGGCGCGCGATGAGCGCGCTCGTGCTCTGCGTGATGGCTGCTGCTGCGCAGGCTGCGTCACCGGCGCGCGTGCAACTCGATCGTTTCCTGGCCGAAGTGAAAGCGTTTCACGCGCGCTTCGAACAACAGCTGTTCGATGAGTACGGTGAGCCGCTCGAGACTTCGAACGGCGAGGTCGACATCCTGCGACCCGGCCGTTTCAACTGGTCCTACGAGACCCCGTACCGCCAGCGCATCGTGTCCGATGGCAAGACCCTGTGGGTTTTCGATGCGGACCTCGAGCAGGTGACGATCAACGAGGTCGAACTCGGCAGCGCCGATTCGCCGGGCCGACTGCTCGGCGACGAAGTCGATGTCGACGCGAGCTTCGACGTGACCGAACTGCCGGCCAAAGAGGGCGTCGACTGGCTGCGACTGAAGCCGAAAGCGTCGGGCCAGCAGTTCAATGACATCGAGCTCGGTCTGCGCGACGGCAAGGTCGTTGCCATGCGGCTGAAGGACAATCTCGGGCAGACCACGGCCATCAACTTCACCGACATCGAGCGCAACCCGAAAATCTCCCCGGAGATCTTCACCTTCGACGCCCCTCCCGGTGTCGATATCATTCGCGGCACGGGCTCCTGAACATGCGCGCGAGCGCCGGACCACACCGAAGCCGCAGATGAGCGACGCGAGCGCGAGTTCGCCGGACACGCGTCCGCTCGCTGCGCGCATGCGGCCGACCCGGATCGATGACGTGGTCGGCCAGGGCCACATCCTTGGACCTGGCAAACCGCTCCGCCGCGCGCTCGATCTCGGGCAGATCCATTCGATGGTGTTGTGGGGCCCCCCGGGCGTGGGCAAAACCACGATCGCGCAACTGATCGCAGGTTGCGTCGACGCGCATTTCCTGGCGGTGTCCGCCGTGCTCAGCGGGGTCAAGGAGATTCGCGCCGCGATTGACCTGGCCAAAGCACAGCCGGGTGCGACGGTTGTTTTCGTCGACGAGGTCCATCGCTTCAACAAGGCCCAGCAGGATGCGTTCCTGCCCCACATCGAAGATGGCACGATTGTGTTCGTCGGGGCGACCACCGAGAACCCGGCTTTTGAGCTGAACAACGCGCTGCTGTCACGGTTGCGCGTGTACGTGCTGCATTCGTTGACCACCGAGGCGCTGGTCGATCTGCTGACCCGGGCCGCCGGACTTTTGACCCTTGAGAGCGGCCTGCGCATCGACGCCGATGCGATTACGTTGTTGGCCGAGATTGCCGACGGCGACGCACGCCGCAGTCTGAACCTGTTGGAACTGGCAGCGGGCTATGCCGGCGATGAGCCCGTGACGCGCGAGCTGCTGGCATCCGTGCTCGCGGGGCCCGGCATGCGTCGCTTCGACAAGGGCGGCGACGTGTTCTACGACCAGATCTCGGCGTTGCACAAGTCCGTGCGCGGGTCCGATCCTGATGCTGCGCTGTACTGGCTCGCTCGCATGCTCGATGGGGGCTGTGACGCGAACTACCTCGCCCGCCGCATCACGCGCATGGCGAACGAGGACATCGGCATTGCCGATCCACGCGCGCTGCAGCTGGCGCTCGATGCGTGGGACACCTATGAACGACTGGGTTCGCCTGAAGGCGATCTGGCACTCGCGCAGGCCGTGGTGTACTGCGCAGTCGCTGCCAAGAGCAATGCCGTGTACCAGGCCTTCAACGCCGCACGCGAAGACGTGAACCGGCTCGGTTCCCTGCCGGTACCCGATCACCTGCGCAATGCACCAACCCGGCTTGCCAAATCAATGGGACATGGGCGCGGCTATCGCTACGACCATGATGAAGCCGACGGCCATGCGGCAGGGCAGGTCTACCTGCCGGACGCCCTGGCCGGTCGTCGCTATTACCAGCCGGTTGAGCAAGGTCTCGAGCAGCGGATTGCGGAAAAACTGCGCTACTTGCGCGGTGAGCCGTCGCCGACACGCCCGCCGAAGACCTGACGAAGCCACCCGAGCCGTTCGCCCGCAGCGGCCCGCGTCGCTATAATTCGCGACCACTCAATCATCGCGGTTTTCCCGCCCGGTCAGGTTCCCATGCTCGATCCCCAGACTCTCCGCAACAATCTCGATCTGGTCGTCGCGGGTCTCGCGCGCCGCGGCTTCGTGCTCGATGTGGCCGCCTATCAGGCCCTCGAAGCGCGGCGCAAGCAGCTGCAGGTCGAAACGCAGAATCTGCAGGCGGAGCGCAATGCCACCAGCAAATCCATCGGCGCGGCCAAGGCGCGCGGCGAAGACATCGAGCCGCTGCGGGCGTCGGTTGGCGCGCTCGGCGACAGGCTGGCAGCCTGTGAAGCCGCGCTCGAGGCCCTGCAGACCGAGTTCGAAGACTACGCTGCCGGCCTGCCCAACATCCCGCACGAGTCCGTGCCTGATGGCAGGTCGGAAGAGGGGAATGTCGAAATCCGTCGCTGGGGCACGCCGCGCGCCTTCGACTTCGAGCCACGAGATCACGTCGACCTCGGCGCACTGATTGGTGGCATGGACTTCGAGGCCGGCGCCATGCTCGCCAGCAGTCGTTTCGTGGTGTTGGCTGACGGCATCGCGCGCATGCACCGCGCGCTCATCCAGTTCATGCTCGATTTGCACACGCGTGAGCACGGCTATCACGAGGTCTACGTGCCTTACATGGTCAACGAGCGCACGATGCGGGGCACCGGCCAGCTGCCCAAGTTTCGCGAAGACCTCTTCGAGATCCAGAAGCAGAACCTGTTCCTGATCCCGACGGCCGAGGTGCCGGTGACGAATCTCCTGCAGGACAGGATCGTCGATATCGGGCAACTGCCATTCAAGTTCGTGTGCCATACCCCGTGCTTCCGAAGCGAGGCCGGCTCTTATGGCCGCGACACACGCGGGATGATTCGCCAGCATCAGTTCGAAAAGGTCGAACTGGTACAACTGGTGTCGCCGGCCACGTCCTATGCCGCGCTTGAAGGACTGACGGCGAATGCCGAAGCAGTGCTGCAGCGCCTGGAGCTGCCCTATCGAACGATGGCGCTGTGCACGGGCGATATGGGTTTTTCTTCCGCGAAAACCTATGACCTCGAAGTCTGGCTGCCTGGTCAGAGCGCCTATCGTGAAATTTCGTCGTGCAGCAACTTCGAAGATTTCCAGGCGCGCCGGATCAAGGCACGCTGGCGCAATCCGGAAACCGGCAAGCCGGAACTGCTGCATACGCTGAACGGCTCGGGCCTTGCAGTCGGTCGCACGCTGGTTGCAGTGCTGGAAAATTATCAGCAGCGCGATGGCAGCGTGGTCGTGCCGGTTGCGTTGCGCCCGTACATGGGCGGCAGGGAAGTGCTGGAACCGAAGGGGTGAATCGGGCCGCGACGGACCCGGCAGTTACATCGTCGACATCAGCAGCAGGATGAAGCCCACCACGCCGAGGATGGGAATCAGCGCGGCACTCCAGTCGCCAGCCTTGGCTTGAGGGCTGTTCTCGAGCATCGCCTTCGCACGCGGAATCAGCAGGGCAATAATGAGCCCCAACATGACCGCACTCGCGATTTTCATCCAGTCCATATGAGAAGCCCGGCCCCGTTCAAGGGCCGGGCCTGTTTTCCTGAGGTGTCGTGATCAGTCGTCGCTGCCGGCGATGCCGAGCAGCTGCAGCAGGCTCACGAAGATGTTGAACATGTTCAGATAAAGACTGACGGTGGCCAGGAGATAGTTCGTCTCTCCGCCGTTCACCATCCGGCTCGTGTCATGCAGGATGAACCCGCTCATCAAAAGAATCACGGCTGCGGAGATCGTCAGGGTCAGTGCTGGCACGGCAAGGAAGATGTTCAGCAGGGCAGCGCCCAGGATCACCAGCATACCGACGAACAGGAAGCCGCCCATGAAGCTGAAGTCGCGCTTGGTCGTCAGCGCGTACGCCGACAGACCCAGGAAAATCACCCCAGTGCCACCGAGCGCAGTCATCACGGTCTGGGAGCCATTGGGCAGCGACAGGTACTGGCTCAGCACCGGTCCAAGGCCGAAACCCAGCAGACCGGTAATCGCGAACACCACGCCGAGGCCGGCTGCCGAGTTTGCGGTGCGTGGCAACGCGAACCAGATCAGCCCGAAGGCCGCGAGGGTGCTGATGAGGTAGGCGCCTCGACCCATGTTCACCATCATCGACAGCGCGCAGGTGGCAGCGCTGAACAGCAGGGTCAGCGCCAGCAGCGTATAAGTGTTGCGGATCAGCTTGTTCGTCTGGACGACGACGCCTTCCGAACGACTGGTCACTATTTGGGTGGGCATGCTCTCTAACCTCCAGTGTGAACGGTGACCGCGCGAGGCACGGCCATTACCAATGATAGGGGCAGGGGGGGAAAGTTCAACCTGATTCCCCGACGGGATTCGTCCAGTGAACCGTCGAATAATCCGATGCTCGCATTCCCGTCGCTCAGGTCGGGCCGAAATGGCGAGCGCGCGCTACGCAGATAGGCGGCGGTCGTCGGCGGCAGAGGGCCGCCACACGGCGATTGAAGCCGTATAATCGCCGCAGGCTGGCCGAGCGGTGGGACTCACGACAGGCCGGCCTCTCACCCCGGAAGAGTGGCAGAGTGGTCGATTGCACCGGTCTTGAAAACCGGCAACGGGCAACCGTTCGTGGGTTCGAATCCCACCTCTTCCGCCAATTCAGGTCCCGCGCCCTGTGCCGGTCGCTGAGGCCGCGAGCCCATGAAACGCCTGGCCCTGCCGCTAATGATCGCACCTGGCGGCGCCCCGTGGGCGCGCCGCGCCCGCATACCTGTACCAGAAACGACGCATGGACGCTCGCAACGCCAAACTCGACAATCTCAAGGGTCTGCTGATCCTGCTGGTGGTCATCGGACACGTCATCGAACCGCTGCTGCAAAAATCCCGCGCAGCCGAAAGCCTGTACTGGTTCATCTACGCTTTTCACATGCCGCTGTTCGCAGCGATCTCGGGCTATTGCTCCCACGCCGAGGTCGCGAGCGCTCAGCGGCGCAAACTCGTGCGGGACCTGCTGATTCCGTACCTGATCCTGCAACTGCTGTATACCCTGTTCGACAGCTGGCTGCGGGGGGCCGCGTGGGAGTATCGACCGGCCACGCCTTACTGGATGCTGTGGTACCTCGTCGCGCTCATGGTGTGGCGGGTGGTGTTGCCGTACTGGTTACTGCTGCGCGCGCCCCTGCTGACGGCGGTCGCCTGCGGCCTGGCGGCGGGGTTGTCGGATGGACTGGGTTACTACCTGTCCTTGTCGCGGATTGCCGTGTTCTTTCCGTTCTTTCTCGCGGGTGCTCTGCTGCAGGGGCGTGAACTCAGCGCGCCTCGCTGTCACGCACCTGCCGCTGTCGTGATCATCGTGCTGCTCGGCGCGGCCGCTGTCGCCGTTGCGCACGGCCAGCATCCGGTGCGATGGCTGTACGGCAGCGGCTCCTACGCAAGCCTTGGTGCCAGTGGCCTGGAGGGCCTGCTGCTGCGGGGCGGGCAATACACGGTCGCTGCGCTGGGTTGTCTCGCATGCGTGACCCTGGCGCCGAATCGAACCCAATTGTTTGCCCATCTCGGACGGCACAGTTTCTACGTTTTCGTGGCTCACGGCGCCCTGATTCGGTTGGGGCTCAGGGCCGGGGGATATGGCTGGTGGACGCATGAGCGACATACCGCAGTCGCGATCCTGGTCGCCGTCGCGCTGACAGCGTTGCTGACTATGCAGCCGGTTCGCCGCATCGTGGACATCGCGCTTGACCGGCGTCAGTGGCTGACCCGTCGAATACTGCGCGATCAGTAATCGACGATCAGGAAGCGGTCCAGCTGCACGGTGGCGGCGTAGAAGTTCGTGAGGGCCTGCTGGAAGCCGAGCTGGGCTTCGATATGGCGGACTCGGGCATCGGCCGCCGCTTCCTCGCGCAGATTCACCACGAAGAAATCGCTGGCGCCGTCTTCGAACCGTTCGCGTTCCGCGCGTTCGAGGATTTCAGCCTGTTCGACTTCCTGGCCGGCGAGATCCAGGAAGCGTTCGGCCGCAGAGATGTCATTGGCGATATTGCGGACTTCGACTTCGATCTGCTCATTGAGAAACTGGCGCTCGAGCTCGAGGCGGCTCAAGTTCGCGCGTGCCTCTGCGACTTTGCCCAGTCCCGTGCGTCGCTCGAGGGGCACGGTGACCTCCAGACGCACGATGGCATCCGTCTCGTCCCGCGTGAAACTGCCGCCACCGATGTCGCGGGACGCTTCAAGATTCAAATCGACACGGGTCTTCAACGCATTGTTGCCAAGCGCAAGCCGGTTGCGTTCGCGTTCGACGTCGGCGGCCACCAGCCCCACTTCGGGGCGATCGGCCTTGGTTGCGGCGATGGTGGCTTCGAGCGCCGTCGCGTCGATGCGCCCGAGGTCCGGCCACGCGCCGGGCAACTCCGCGATCTGCGGTGGACGCGGCGCGCCTGTTTCGTCGCGCAGGTACAGCGCCAGACGGTTCGCATGGTTCGCCAGCAGACGCTCGGCCTCAGCGACTTTGCTGCTTCGCTTCAGGATGTACTGCCGATTCTCGTTCAGGTAGACCCGTGCGAGGTCGCCGTCCGCGACACGCTGCTCGAGGCCGTCCTGACGCGTTTCGGCGAGGACCAGCAGCCCGCGGTAAATTTCCAGCGCCTTGCCGGCCGCCAGCCACGAGAGATAGGCCTGGGTCGCCTGATGCTGCACCTTGATTTGAGTCAGGCGCGCCTCGAGCTCGGTCTGGGTCAGTGCGAGCGTGTTGTCGCGCAATGCGAATCGACGCTCGTCGATATCGCGATCGCGCAACAGCGAGAACACGGCGCCAATCTTGAATTCTCCGCCACCGTTGGTGAACAGCTCGTCTTCGTACACCGGAAACTCGCCGTCGGAAATCCGGTAGCCGCCGTACACCTTCGCATTGAAATCGGGCAGTGGCTTGACGAGCTTCGAGTCGACGATCTTGCCGTCGTAATAACCCAGGGCGCGCGTATACGTGGTGTTCTCGAGCTGGAGGTCGAACGCGCCTTCGCTCGCCAGGACTTTGCCGGCCTGGGCTTCGGTTCTCTCGAGCGCTGCCAGTATCTGGGGAAAATGCCGCAACGAACTCGCCAGCACCTCATCGAGTTCGATCGAGGGCGTCTGAGCAGATGCTGCCGCGCCGAGCAGCCAGCACCAACAGGCGAGCAGCACTCGGATCACGTTGGCCCTCCGCCCGTCCCCGGCGTGGGTTCAGGCGGAAAATTGTTGAGCTTGCGCCACACTTCGTAGCCCAGGCGTACCTCGTTCAGGACCACCCAACCCCGCGCCTTGCCACCAAGTCGAAGAAATCGATCGCTGGGCCACGGAGTATTGAGATCTTCCACGACGACGACGCGGAATCGGCCGTTGGCCGAGACTGCCGGGTCCACGAAGCGCACGGTACCGGGGAACGTGCCAATGGCCACCGAGGGCCAACCACTGAACTGCACGGCCGGCCAGCCCTCGAACATCAGCCGCACATGACGACCGGGCTGCACGAGCGCGGCGTCCAGGCCACTGACGAAGAACTCAACGGCGCGCTGACCGGCATCCGGCGCGAACGTTACCAGCTCATCCCCCTCCTTGACGAAGGTTGCGGTGTCGCCCGCCGCAATGCGCAGGATCACGCCATCGCGTGGGGCGACGACCAGCTGCCTCGTCTGGCGTGCCCGCTGCACTTCTGCCTTGGCAACATCCGCCGCGACGCCGGCTGCAGTGGCCTTCAGCTCCTTGTACTTGATGGTCGCTGCTTCCAAATCGCGCCGGGCACTGAGCCCCTTGTCGAACAGTCGCTGCTTGCGATCCACGTCGAGCTTGGCCGTTTCCATCGCCATGCGCGCGGCGTCGAGGCGGCTGCGGGTCGCTGCGAGCTCCGATTCAAGGCGCTCGAGGAACAGCGGGTCGTTGTCGACGATTTCCACCAGCGGGTCACCCTTGCGCACGCGACTTCCATCCTGCACGTACCAGGTCTTGATGCGACCGCTGACGGCGGCGCTTACCGCCTGCACGCGGCCGGTCGGGTCCAGCGCTATCAGCCGTCCCATGCCGGAAGCCGTCTGCATCCAC
The DNA here is from genome assembly GCA_001464935.1 of Gammaproteobacteria bacterium Ga0077536. Taxonomy (GTDB): domain Bacteria; phylum Pseudomonadota; class Gammaproteobacteria. Next base: position 1,504 of record LNEL01000053.1, on the reverse strand, counting down.
GGGATCCAGTAGAGCCCGGCGCCGAGCAGCAGCAGGATCAGGACGATGAGCCCGGTCAGATTGCGCGTGACCTGGGGAGGCCGCAGGCCGAGCTGGGTCTCGAAATACGCGTGGTAAGCCGGGTCGAATGTCGCGCGGTCGCTCAGCGATTTCATGCGAGACCCTGCCCGGAGACGGCATCATTGGCGCCCATCCGACGCTCATACGCCAACAGTTCGGCGACCGATTCGAAGCGGTGGTGCGTTTCGGGTTCGATGAACAGGTACTCGCTGTAGGCAGCGATGTCGCGTCGATTGCTGAAATTGATGAAGGTCAGTGCAGTGTCCTTTGCAATATGTCCAATGATCGCCCGCCGGTGGAAATGGGCCAGCGAGTCGAACACCTGGGTGACAACGAGCACCTGAGGTCGGGCGAGCAGCGCCGCGGCTATCTTCAGGCGGATGGTCTCGGAGCGCGACAGCGGGTAGCCGAAAGCGCCGAGCGGGGTTTCGATGCCCTCCGGAAGTCCGTTGACGACACTGTCGAGATGCACGACCTCCAGCATTTCGCGCATCGCTGCGCGGGTGATGCTCTTGTCGCCAAGGCTGAGATTATCCTCGATGCTCCGCTCGAGGACGCCAGAGTTGTCGACCGTCGCAATGCCGTCGCGCAGCTGGTGAAGGTGCAGGTCGGCGATATTGCGGCTACCGATCAGCACGGCCCCTCGCTGGGGTTCAACATGGCGCAGGACCAGATCGAGCAGGCCCTTTTGCAGGCTGTAGGAGCTTGCAACCGCCATGATCTTTCCGCCGGCCGGAATTTCGAGATCGAATCTGAACTGCCGGTTGCGATGACGCGTGACGGCACCTTCGAACCGGAGCGCGACCGATCCGGACGGTAACGGATCGCCATCAATCGGCAATTCCAGCGGCACCTCGAAGAAGTCGCCGAGTTTGTACAGCGCGGCGCAGGTTTCATAGAACTCTTCGAGCAGGCTGGGTAACCGCGCGAGTGAAAGGAATACCGCCGACAGGATCAGTTCGGCCGCCACGAGCTGTCCGAGCGACAGCTGATTGCCGATGACAAGCCAGCCTCCGATGCCAAGGAGAGCGGCGCTCGCGCTAGCGTACAGGGCGAGCAGCGCGATCTGCTGGGTGATTTGCAGCGGAAGTGCCGTCGATGGGCGGACACGTATTGCGCGATCAGGCGTTCGGATGTCTCCAGTGCGAGCTTGATGGTGCGGGCAGATTTGAAGAACGCGTTCGCCCTGCCTAGTTCCTCGAGCCAGCTGGCGACATCGAATTTGGCTTTCGACGAAACGAGCTTGGTGCGAATCGAAGGGCCGGCCCACGTCTTCCACACAAGGTAAACCAGCAGCAGGACCGCGCAGTTGAAGACCACGAAGACCGGATGGTAGGCCGATACCACCGCGAAGCCGACAATGGCCTGCAAGGCGATCGCCGAGCCGTTCACCACGAGGGTCGGCATGTTGCGTTGAATGGTGACGATCTCGAAGAAGCGATTC
>LNEL01000052.1 GCA_001464935.1 Gammaproteobacteria bacterium Ga0077536 | reverse complement strand
CCTCGGCATACCGGGCATGAATGCTGCGCAGAACGATGTCCTTGGTGATGCGGGCGAACAGTCGTCGCTCAAAGACATCCATCAGATGCGCCTGAATGCCGACCAGCAGGCCATACAGGGCGAGCAGGCCGAACAGGACGAAGCTCAGCACGAGTACCGGCCGCAGCATCGCGGTATTTGCGACGGAGCTGATGAGGATCTGGACCGACAGCGGCACGGCGAGCGTGAGCACGCTGATGGCGATGCTGAACACGATGGCCTGCCAGAAGAACGCCCGGTCGGGTGCCAGCACAATTCTGAACATCGCCGCCAGTCGCGGAGCGTAATTGGTGATGTCTGAATGGGTGGCCATGGTTGCGGACTCGATTTTCAGGGACCGGCATGTT
>LNEL01000051.1 GCA_001464935.1 Gammaproteobacteria bacterium Ga0077536 | reverse complement strand
AGTGAGAGCTTCAAGGACGGCGACTACCTCGGCAAGCCGCACGTGCTGTCGGCGGCGTACGGCTTCGGGTGTGAAGGCGACAACCTGTCGCCGCAGCTGTCGTGGAGCGGCGCCCCGGCGGACACGAAGAGCTTTGCCGTGACCTGCTATGACCCGGACGCGCCGACCGGCAGCGGGTTCTGGCACTGGGTGGTGGCGAACATCCCGGCGAGCGTGAGTTCGCTGCCGCTGGGCGCGGGCGATCCGGCGAGTGGGAAGATGCCGGCGGGTGCGATTGAAGTGCGCACGGACTTCAGCAAGCCCGGTTACGGCGGCCCGTGCCCGCCGCCGGGTGCGCACGTGCATCGCTACATCTTCACGGTGTACGCGGTGGGCGCAGCGCAACTGCCGGTGACGGCGGATACGTCGGCGGCCATCGTCGGCTTCCACCTGAACTTCAACACGCTGGCGAAGGCGAGCCTGATCGGGTTGTTCAAGCGCTGAGGTGGGCCGTCAGGGTGCCCGGATGCAGCGCGTAGCGCGACACCCGGGCGGCAGCAGGATGACTCCCCGCAGGCAGAGGCATCGCACCGGGCGCCTCAGCAGGCTGGTGAAAGAGGACGGCGACCCCCGGCTGCGGCGAGTCAACGACGAGGGGCGCTCGCCTGCGGCGCTCATCGATCCGCCCTAAACTCCGCGGCTCGTCTCGCGCGTGCCTGGCAGGCGACGGTCTCGCGACGTTTTGCACCCGCCTGTCGGGCACAGCGCCTCAGGCGGCCGGCGGTGTGTCGAAATCGCCGGCGTCATGGCGCTCTGCCAGGCGTTCCTCTTCCGGCCCCCAGGTCTTGTTGACGCGTCGGCCGCGCTGCACGGCTGGGCGGGCTTCGATCTCCTGCGCCCAGCGCACCACGTGCCGGTAGCTCGCGACGTCCAGGAATTCTGCCGCCTCGTACAGATTCTTGGTGACGAGTGCGCCGTACCACGGATACACGGCGATGTCCGCGATGTTGTACTCGTCACCGCACAGGTAGCGCCGGGTCGCGAGGTTGCGATCGAGCACGTCGAGCTGGCGTTTCACTTCCATCGTGAAGCGGTTGATGCAGTACTCCATCTTCGTCGGCGCGTAGCTGTAGAAATGGCCGAAGCCGCCACCGAGGTAGGGGGCGCTGCCCATCTGCCAGAACAGCCAGGACAGGCACTCCGCGCGCGGCGCGGGATCCTTCGGCAGGAAGGCGTCGAATTTCTCGGCGAGATAGACCAGGATCGCGCCCGATTCGAACACGCGAATCGGCGGCGAGGCGCTGCGATCGAGCAGCGCGGGGATTTTGGAGTTCGGATTGACGCCAACGAAGCCGCTGCCGAACTGGTCACCCTTGCTGATATCGATCAGGAAGGCATCGTATTCGGCGCCGCGCTTGCCCAGCGCCAGCAGCTCTTCGAGCATCACCGTGACTTTCACGCCGTTCGGCGTGGCGAGCGAGTACAACTGCAGCGGATGCTTGCCGACCGGGAGTTCCTGCTCGTGGGTGGCGCCGGCGATCGGCCGGTTGATCTTCGCCCACGTGCCGCCGGACTCGGCATCCCACTGCCAGACTTTCGGGGGGGTGTAGTTCGCCGTGTCGCTCATGTCTGCTGCCTTCCGGATGGGTGTCGGCGCAGTATAGCGAGGAGTCCGACGCCCGCGTGCAGATGCGGATCTCCGGGTTACCCGACAGGCATCCTGCCGACGACACGTCCGACGGCATCCCCCAGCGCTGCCGCACAGTCGGCTGCGCGCTCGCGCTGGCGCCAGGCGACGACCTGATCGGGCCGCACGAGGAGCGCGCCGTCGTCCTCGATCTCACTGATCCGCGCCCAGTCGCCGAACGGATCCTGATAGTCCTGATCCGGCCCGATGCTGACGCAGCGAATCGGAAAGCCACTGGCGGCCAGTGCCGCCACTGCTGAGCGCCAGTCGTCGCCGCCGATGCCCGTCAGCAGCGTGTAGCGGCCATGGCCGACGAGATCGAGCGTCGACAGCGCCTGCCGATCCCGTTCGACCCACACATGCGGCAAGCGTGCGCCGGGGCAGCTCGAGGGTTGATGGACGAGTTCGGCATCCTCAGCGAACCGACGCTCGTCGCCAGGGCCGGCCAGCACTGCGTTCGAATCGTAATGCTGGTTCATCTCGACCCCGTGCGCATCGAACTCGTAGACCTTGGCTGCGATCGCCGCGCGCAGGGCCTTGCGGCGCTCCTTCGCCTCCGGCGTGTCTTCCTTGCGCTTCTCCATGTTGGCTTGCATGACCGCCGGATCGGTGCTGTCCAGCAGCCCCAGTGCGCCGAAGATCGGACCGAACTCGCCGATCGACTTGTTCGCCCGCACGACAATCTGCCTGCCCACCGGCGCGCGCTCGACCGAATAGCTCTCGAGCAGCTCGCTGCCGGCATGCCCCTGCAGCACCATCGCCAGTTTCCACGCGAGGTTGTAGCTGTCCTGAATCGAGGTGTTCGAGCCGAGCCCGTTGCTCGGCGGATGTCGATGGACCGCGTCGCCGACGCAGAACACACGGCCGCGCTGATAGTGCGTCGCGTGCATGTGGTTCACCGTCCACGTCGACCACGACTTGATCTGCAGCGGGATGCTGTCGTCGCCGATCAGATTCCACGCCACGCGCTTGCAGATGTCTTCGGTGACCTGCGGCGCCGGGCCGTCGATGTCGTAGCCCCACACGATCAGCCACTCGTCCCAGGTCCGCACCATGCGGACCAGCCCCATGCCGATACCGCCGACATTGGAGCCCGGTTGCAGCACCCAGTACAGCACGCTCGGCCGGTGCGCGACGTAGCGGGACAGATCCGCGTTGAACAGGATGTTGATCGAACCGCCGATGCCCATGCGGCCCTGCATCGGCAGGCCGATGTCGCTTGCGACTTTCGAATTGCCGCCGTCGGCCCCGATCAGGTAGCGCGCGCGGATCTGGTACTCGTGCCCGGTCAGGCGATCGCGCACCGTCGCAGTGACGCCGTCGGCGTCCTGCGTGAGGGCGAGGTATTCGGTCGACAGCCGCGCCTGTGTGCCGCGCGCGCAGGCCGCGCCGAACAGAATCGGCTCCATAAGATTTTGTGGCATGTCGTTCATCATCGTGGGGCTGGCGAGGCGATGCCGCGCCTGCGACAGCGGATCGGTGCCCCAGGTGCGCAGGCGGCCGAGCTCTTCACCCGCGAGCGACGTGCAGAACACGTTGTGGCCCATCAGGTGGTTCGGCGTCGCCTGCTGCATGACCTGCTGCTCGAGGCCCAAATCCCGCAGCACTTCCATGGTCCGCTGATTCGTGATGTGCGCCCGCGGCGTGTCGGCGAGCCAGCGGTACTTCGTGACCAGCATGTTGTCGATGCCGTAGGTGGACAGCAGCGCCGCGGCGCTGGAGCCGGCCGGCCCGCTGCCGACTATCAGCACATCGGTTTCGATCACGGCACACTCGCCGCCGGTTTGAGGCCGAAGCGGTGATCGAGGCTGTGCCATGTTCCCTCGACCTGCCTGCCGGGGGCCGGGCCGGACTCTTCGGTCAGGCGCACGATCAGGGACTGTTTGACGCCGAAGACGGCATCACTGTCGAGATAGGGATCGCCCTCCATGAACAGGTGTGTCACCAGGGTCTCGAAGCCCGGATGCGCGATCATGAAATGCAGGTGGGCAGGCCGGTACGGATGGCGCCGCGATGCCTTCAGCATCGCGCCCACCGGGCCGTCGTGGGGCACCGGATAGAAACACGGCACGATGGTCCAGAACGCGAAGCGGCCCTGGGCATCGGTGGTGAAACGCGCGCGCAGCTGCGCCTTGGCGCCGGGCTTCTGCACGTCGTAGAGACCGTCTTCGTCGGAATGCCACACATCGACGGTCGCGCCGGCGAGCGGCTTGCCATCGGGCGCGGTGACCGTGCCGGCCACGTACAGCGGTGGGCCCTCGTTGCCGGTCGCGATGTCCGCGCCGTTCGGCTGGACGGGCGGGTTCGCGACGTAGAACGGCCCGAGCACCGTGGTCTCCGTGACGCCGACGGGCTGCCGGTGGTTGATGGCGTCGACCAGCATCGAGACCCCGAGCGTGTCCGACAGCAGGATGAACTCCTGGCGCGTGTCGCTGCACGCCTGTCCGGTGCGCGTCAGAAAATCGATGGCGGCGAACCATTCCGCTTCCGTCAGTTCGACCTCGCGGACGAAGTCGTGGACGTGTCGCACGAGGCTGACGAGGAGGGTTTTCAGTCTCGGATCGGGGACGTCTGAAAAGCGTTCGATCACGGCGCTGGTGATCGACAGTTCATCGAAATCGCGCGTGGCCACAGGACCTCCCGGTACGTCGAACGGTGAATCTGACGGCAGCACGAGCGTCCATGGTCGGGCCGGCCTGACGGTCCGCCCCGGCGTGTCGCGTGCGAGTTCAGATTAGCGGAAGGCAGGCCCGTTTGCATCGCAGCCACGACGGCACGGCCGAGACGTCTGCTCTGCCTTCCCGTGTCGGTCGCCCGCCGGTTAGTGCCTGGACGCGCCCGCGGCACCCAGACCGGTCTGGGCGCGGATGTACTGATCGCGAAAAGCGGCACGCTCGGCCTGGGCGCGCGGGCCACGATCGGTGATCGAGAACAGCCAGATCGACACGAACGCGACGCTGATCGAGAACAGGGCCGGATGCTTGTATGGGAATACGGGCGCCGCGTGCTTCAGCACGTCCACCCACACCGTCGGCCCCAGCACCATCAGCGTCACCGCCGTGACCAGGCCCATGAAGCCACCGAGCGCGGCACCGCGCGTCGTGAGGCCGCGCCAGTACATCGACAGGAACAGGATTGGAAAATTGACGCTCGCTGCGATCGCGAAGGCGAGACCTACCATGTAGGCGACGTTCTGCGCCTCGAACTGGATGCCGAGCACGATCGCGAGCGCGCCCAGCACGATGGTCGCCATCCGCGACACGCGCAGTTCCTCCTGCGGATTCGCGTCGCCGCGGCGCAGCACGCTTGCGTAGAGGTCGTGCGACAGCGCCGAGGCGCCCGACAGGGTCAGGCCCGATACCACCGCCAGGATCGTCGCAAACGCCACCGCCGAAATGAAGCCGAGAAAGATGTCGCCACCGACGGCCTGCGCGAGATGGATCGCCGCCATGTTCGTACCGCCGCGAAGCAGGCCCGTTGCGGCATCGGTGTAGCGGGTTTCACCGGTCAGCACGATGACCGCACCGAGGCCGATGATGAAAATCAGCAGGTAGAAGTAGGCGACGAAGCTCGTCGCATAGAACACCGAGCGTCGTGCTTCGCGCGCGTCCGGCACGGTGAAGAAGCGCATCAGGATATGCGGCAGGCCGGCGGTGCCGAACATCAGGGCGAGACCGAGCGACACGGCCGAGACCGGGTCGGCGACGAGCGGGCCCGGGGCGAGGATCCTGGCGCCCAGCGGATGGCGCTCGACGGCGCGCGCGATCAGCGCTTCGAATGAGAAACCGACCAGCGCGAGCACCGCGATGGCCATGACGCTCGCGCCGGTCAGCAGCAGCACGGCCTTGATCAGTTGCACCCAGGTGGTTGCGAGCATGCCGCCGAAGCTGACATAGATGATCATCAGCACGCCGACGACGACCACCGCAATGCTGTAGTCGAGGCCGAACAGGACTTCGATCAGTTTGCCGGCGCCGACCATCTGCGCAATCAGGTAGAAGACCACGACCACCAGCGTGCCGCAGGCTGACAGGCTGCGCACGGGCCCGGCCTGCAGCCTGAAGCTGACCGCGTCGGCAAACGTGTAGCGGCCGAGATTGCGCAGGCGCTCGGCGAGCAGGAACATGATCAGCGGCCAGCCGACCAGAAAGCCGATCGAATAGATGAGGCCGTCGAAGCCGCTGGTGTAAACGAGTCCGGCGATGCCCAGGAAGGACGCCGCCGACATGTAGTCGCCGGCAATCGCGAGCCCGTTCTGGAACCCGGTGATGCCGCCGCCGGCGGCATAGAAGTCGTGTGCGCTGCGCGTACGCCGCGCCGCCCACCAGGTGATCCCGAGCGTCACCAGCGCGAACAGCAGGAACATGCCGATCGCGACCACATTGATCGGTGCCGCGTCCCCGGCAGCTGTCGCAGAGCCGGTCCACAGCAAGCTGCCAGCGGTCAGGATACGTCGTGATGACATCAAGGGTTGGTGCATGACCGTCGCGCGTGTTGCCGTTGAACGAGTTGCTTGAATATGACCTCAGAGAATCCAGCAAACGGCATTGATGCCGGATTGGCTGACAGTGGCATCGGCGAGGTTCGCCGGTGCGTGCGCATCCAGGCAGGAATTGCCGGTGCTCTCTGTGTTCTCCGTGGCTGGACTTCCATTTTTCCTCAATGCCCCGATGCGCCCTCGGCGCCGAGGCCCGTCTGCGAGCGCACGTACTGGTCGCTGAAAGCGGCGCGTTCGCGTTTGCCGCGCTCGCTGGTGTCGAACAGCGAACCCAGGATGCTGCCGCTGAAGGAAGCGATCATCGCAAACAGGGCCGGGTACTTGTACGGGAAGACGGCCTGCGCGTTGCCGAGCACTTCGACCCACACCGTCGGCCCGAGCACGATGCAGGCGACGGCGGTCGTGAGGCCGAGAATGCCACCGAGCAGCGCGCCGGTGGTCGTCAGCCGTGGCCAGTACATCACGAGAAACAGCAGCGGAAAGTTCACGCTGGCGCCCACCGTGAACGCGAGCAGCACCATGTAGGCGACATTCTGCGCTTCGAACAGCAGCGCGAGCAGCACCGCGATGATGCCGAGGCCGATGGCCGAATAGCGCGAAATCGACACGGCGCGGTCGTCGCCCGTGCCGCGGCGGAACACGTTGGCATAGAGGTCATGCGAGATCGTCGACGCACCCGACAGCGTGAGCCCCGACACCACGGCAAGGATCGTCGCGAAACACACCGCCGACATGAAGCCCAGGAACAACTCGCCGCCAGCGGCGCGCGCGAGATGTATCGCCGCCATGTTGGTGCCGCCCAGCAGCGCGCCGGCGTCGTCGAGGAACGCGGGGTTGCCGGCGACGAGCGCAATCGCGCCGAAGCCGATGATGAAGGTCAGGATGTAGAAGTAGCCGATGAACGCCGTGGCGAAGAACACCGAGCGGCGTGCTTCGCGGGCGTCCGGCACGGTGAAGAAGCGCATCAGGATGTGCGGCAGGCCGGCGGTGCCGAACACGAGTGCCGTGCCCAGCGAGATCACTGAGATCGGATCGTGCACCATGCCGCCGGGGGACATGATGGCGGGCCCCTGGGCGTGCCGCTCGATCGCCGTGGCGAACACGCCGGCGAAGGAGTAGCCGGTCTGCGCGATCACGAGCCAGGTCATCAGCGTCGCGCCGCACAGCAGCAGCACGGCCTTGATGATCTGCACCCAGGTCGTCGCGATCATGCCGCCGAAGCACACGTAGATCATCATCAGCCCGCCGACGACGCTGACCGCGAGCGAGTAGTCGAGACCGAACAGCACTTCGATCAGTTTGCCGGCGCCGACCATCTGCCCGATCAGGTACAGCACCACCGCGATCAGTGAGCCACAGGCCGCCATGCAGCGGATCGGCACCGCGGCGAGGCGCAGCGACACGGCGTCGGCGAAAGTGTACTTGCCGAGATTCTTCAGACGCTCCGCGAGCAGGAACAGCACCAGCGGCCAGCCGCACAGCCCACCCACCGCGTAGATGAGGCCGTCGAACCCGAACGAGAAGATGAGGGCGGAAACCCCGAGGAAGGATGCGGCCGACATGAAATCGCCGGCAATCGCGAGTCCGTTCTGAAAGCCGGTGATATTGCCGCCTGCGGCGTAGAAGTCCTTGGTCGTACGCGTGCGCCGCGCGGCCCACCAGGTGATGCCGAGCGTCGCCGACACGAACAGCAGGAACAGCGCGATCGCAATCCCGCTCGCACCACCGCCGGAGACGGCGGCGGCGGCATCCGCCGGGCAGGCGAGGACAGCGGCGCCGGGGCCGACACCCCGGGGGAACGGACGCAGACCCACGTCAGGCGTCGCGCGTGGCGTCGCCGACGATCGCGGCATTCAGTCCATCGAAGGTGCGGTTGGCGCGCCACACGTACACGCCAGTCAGCGCGACGGACATCACGATCACGGCGAGCCCGGCGATGATGCCGACCGTCAGCACCGTGTCGGGGCCGAGCGGCATCGCCAGCAGGCCCGGCGCGAACGCGATCGCAAGAATGAACGCGTAGTAGGCCACCAGCACCGCGGCGCTGAGACCCCAGCCGAGCAGGCTGCGCCGGCGTGCCAGCGCGTGGAAGCGCGGATCGCGGTCAATCCGCTCATAGAGGTGTTGCATCTCGCCGCCTCAGTGCTGGGTGGCGCCTTCGGCGCCGAGACCGGTTTGCGATCTCACGAACTGGTCGTCAAACAACGCCACCTCGCGTTTGCCGCGTTCGCTGCCGTCGAGCAGCGAGACGATGACCATCGTGCCGAAGGAAATCGCCATCGAGAACAACGCCGGATACTTGTACGGGAACAGCGGTTCGGGGTTGCCGAGGATGTCCTTCCAGATCGTGGGCCCGACGACCAGCATGACGATGGCGGAGGCAAGTCCGATCCAGCCGCCGGTGATGATGCCGGTGGTCGTCAGGCGCCGCCAGTACATCGCGAGGAACAGCACCGGGAAGAACACCGTGGAACTGATCGTGAACGGCAGCACGATCAGGTAGGCGATGTTCTGGTCCTTGAACGCGATGCCGAGCGCAACGCCCAGCGCGCCCAGGCCGATGGCGGCAATGCGCGACACCTTCACCACTTCGGCATCCGTGGCCTGGCCGTGTCGCAGCACGTTCGCATAGAGATCGTGCGAAATGGCTGACGCGCCGGCAATAGTCAGCCCGGCCACCACTGCCACAATCGTCGCAAAGGCAACCGCCGAAATGAAGCCGAGCAGCAGATCCCCGCCCATGGCCTCCGCGAGGTGAATCGCTGCCATGTTCGGACCGCCGCGAATCGCGCCGGTGACCTCGTCCATGAACTTCGGGTCGTCCATCACGAAGGCCACCGCGCCATAGCCGATGAAGAAGGTCAGCAGGTAGAAGTAGCCGATGAAGGTGGCGGCCCAGGCCACCGACAGGCGGGCCTGTTTCGCGTCCGGCACGGTGAAGAAGCGCATCAACACGTGCGGCATCGCCGCGCCGCCAAACAGCAGCATCACGCCGCACGAAATGGCGTTGATGGGATCGGGCAGCAGTCCGCCCGGCTGCATCACGGCCTCTTTGGTCGGATGTTTCGCGACCGCGGCCGCGTAGAGGCCGTCGATCGAAAAGCCGAACTTGGCGAGCACGGCCACGGTGATGAAGGTTGCACCGGACAGCAGAAGCACCGCTTTGATCAACTGGACATAGGTGGTCGCGATCATTCCGCCAAACGCGACGTACACCACGATCAGCACGCCGATGATCACCTGCGCCACTTCATAGTTGAGGCCGAACAGGTTCGAAATCAGTGTCCCCGCGCCGACCATCTGCACGATCAGGTAACCGATCACGAAGGCGAGGCCGGCGGTGGCAATCAGCGAACGAATCGGCACCCGCGCCATGCGCAGCGACACGATGTCGGCAATCGTGTACTTGCCGAGATTGCGCAGGCGATCGGCGAGCAGGAACATCATCAGCGGCCAGGCGCCGAACGGCACGACCGAGTAGATCAGGCCGTCGAAGCCGGTGCTGTAGATCAGCGCCGCGATACCCATCAGCGCCGCCGACGAGCACCAGTCGCCGGTAATCGCCAATCCGTTCTGGAAGCCGCTGATCTGGCCGCCCGCGGTGTAGAAATCCGATGTCGACTTGGTGCGGCCTGCGGCCCACCACGTGATGCCGAGGGAAATGATCACGAACACGAAGAACATGCCAATCGCGTTCAGGTTCACGCCGGCCATGGCGCCGGCCGCATTTGCGAACGCGCCGAGGCTGGCGCCCATGCCGATCAGCGGGGCGCCGGTCAGGAGGGTCTTGTTCATTTACCGTCCCCCGCCGTGCGGGTCGCATCCGCGACGATCGCGTCCTTCAGATCGTCGAACTCACCGTTCGCGCGATAGATGTAATAGTTCACGAGCACGATGAAGAGCACGGTCTGGATCAGGCCGATGACGATGCCCCAGGTCGTGGCCATGCCCTCGCCAATCGGTTCGCCCCAGAAGCGCGCGAAGCTGGCCTCTGGATAGAAAGCGGTGGCGAACACGTACCACATGATGTTGCCAACGACGATGCTGGCCAGCAGCCAGCTGAGGCGGCCGCGTTTGCGCTCCAGTTCGTGAAAGCGCGGATCGCGGTGTATTTCTCGGTAAATGTGTTCCATGTCTCCCCTCGGGCCTTCAGCCCCAAAGCTTCTTCGTAGCGAGTCGGGCGCCCTCGGCGAGCGCTTCGAATTTCTTGTAGACGACGGATTGCGCAACCATTTCCCAGCCGGCGAACGTGCCGAACCCGCAATCGCAGCCGGCAATCACACGCTCGCGATCACCGGTGACCGAGACGGCTTCGAGGATGCGGTTGCAGACGACCTGTGGATGTTCGATGTAATTGACGGTGGAATCAATGACACCCGGGATCAGGATCACGTCTTGCGGCAGCGGATGTTTTTTCACCGCCGCGTACTCGTGCTGATGACGCGGGTTCGCGAATTCGACGGAGAAGGCCCCGACCTTCGCACCATAGACGATCGGCAGGATGTCCTCGAGTGGGACATCGCAGGCGTGCGGACCGTCATAATTGCCCCAGCACAGGTGCAGTCGCACGCGATCGCGTGGAATGTTGACCAAGGCCTCGTTGATGGCGTCGATGTGGATGGCGACGGCGTCCTGGAATTGCTTCAACGTGCCGTGCTGGAACATGCCGTGCCATTCCATCGCGAGATCGGGGCAGTCGAGCTGCAGCACATAACCGCGCTGCACGATCAGTTCGTATTCCTTGCGCATCTCGCGGGCGACCGCACGCACATAGGTTTCGTGCGAGTCGTAGAACGCATTGCGCATCGTCGTGCACACGATGCCGGGGGAGGCGGCGGTCATGAACGGTTCGCCGACCTTGCCCGGGTGTTCGGCGAGCGCGCTGTCGAACATATCGCATTCGCGACGTGCGGGGGCGAGGTCGCGATAGTGGACCTCGGCGATGGCGGTGGGGGCGTCGAACACCTTCGACATCACCATCCCGCGATTGATCCAGATCTGGGCGAAGTCGGGGTGGTCGGAGAAGTCCTTGAACGGTTCGCGCTGGCTGGCGCCGCCGAAACCGTCGAGGCGCTGGCCGACGTAGGTCTGAAAGCCGACCCGGGGCTGCTCGCCGTCGTTGACGATGTCGACGCCGGCAGCGATCTGCTTGCCGACGACGTCGCGCACGCCGGCGGCGGCGAGGCGGTCCAGCAATTCGTTGTCGACGGACTCGCCGGCCTCGGCCGCAATCAGCAGATCGGACAGTTGGCGGTTACGGGGCAGGCTGCCGACATGGGTCGTCAGGATACGGGTGTCACTGCGCTTCATCGCTCCCCCTTCTACAGGTCATTTATAGTGGTGACCGGACGCCGGAAGACGAACCGGGCGGGTAGTGTACATCGCGGCTCCGGGAGGCACAGCCGAGTCGGGGTCCTGGGGTGTCTGCCGGCTCAAGCCGCCGGCGCGGATCGCCGCTAAGCTGTGATCTGGACAGGCGGCGGCGAGGACACGCCCGGATGGACCCCCACCCCTCGGCCCCGGACAAGGAGCACTGATGCAACAATTGGAAATCATGCTGGATGCGCAGGCAATTGCGGCACTGCGGGCGCTGCAGGTACCAGGACGCCCGTCGATCCTGCTGCGGGTGATGGATCTCTTCGCAAGTTCGGCACAGGCCCTGGTCGCCGAACTCGAGCAGGCGCTCGAGAGCGGCGATCTGCCGACGATCATGCGCGCCGCGCACACCCTCAAGTCGAGCAGTGCGAACATCGGGGCCACCGAGCTCGCCGCCCACAGCAAGCGGATCGAGCAGTGTGGTCGCGATGGCGACCTCGACGGCTGCCGCCGCCACGCCGAGGGCTTCAAGCCGCTGTTCGACGCCACGCTGGTTGCCGTGGCGGCCCTGCGTGGCGCAGAGGCGGCCTGAGCCGCTCCCCGCCGCAACCGATGGCCCACGATAGCCAGCCGCCGGTGGTGCTCGTCGTCGACGACGACATGGCCGCCCGCCTGATGACCCGCATTGCGCTCGAGGAGGGTGGTTTCGACGTGCTCGAAGCCGAGGACGGCATTCCCGCGCTCGACATCTTCCGCAGCCAGAAAATCGACGTCGTCCTGCTCGACGTGATGATGGTCGAACTCGACGGCTTTGCGACCTGCGCCGCGATTCGCCAGATGCCGCACGGCCAGCACACCCCCATCATGATGATGACGGGCCTCGACGACACGGCCTCCATCAACAGCGCCTATGACGCCGGCGCCACCGACTTCGTGACCAAGCCGATCAACTACGGCGTGCTGACGCACCGCGTGCGCTACATGCTGCGCAGTGCGCGCAATGCCGACGAGCTGCGGCGCAGCGAATCGCGTCTCGAAAAGGCCCAGGCAATGGCCAAGCTCGGCCACTTCAACTGGGCCATCGATACCGGTGAATTCGAATGCTCATCTGAAATCGAACGCCTGACGGGCGTGGCGAGCGGTACCACGATCTCGACCATCGCGCCCCTGCTCGCCTGTGTCCATCCGGACGACCGCGGCGCGGTCGACACCCAGTTCGGCAACGCGATTGCCGGCGGCGAAAGCCTGCAGCTCGGCTGTCGCGTGCTGCTGGCCCAGGGCGGTACGGCCCATGTGCATCTGGAGGCCACCTGTTCGACGGTGCCCGAAACGGGCGCCCGCGTGGTGTCCGGCGTGGCGCAGGACGTCACCGAGCGGCGCCGGCTCGAAGGGCTCGCGCACAAGCTCGCCTATTTCGACACCGTCACCGGGCTGCCAAACCGCACGACCCTGCGCAAGGACCTCGGTCAGGCGCTCGCGCGCGCCGTCGGCAGCGACAGCGTGGTGGCGGTGTTCTCACTGGATCTCGACAACTTCAAGCGCATCAACGACACGCTCGGCCGCGACAACGGTGACAGCCTGCTGAAAACCGTCGCCGAGCGCCTGCAGGCTTGCCTGCGCCGGCGCGACGGTGCGTTCGGCGTCAAGGCGAACGTGCGCGCCGGCGACTTCGTGGCCCGCACCGGCGGCGACGAGTTCTATGTCGTGCTCACCCAGTTCCGCTCGGCCGAGGAATCGGCCGTCGTCGCGCGCCGGATGCTCGAAGCGATAGCGCAACCCGTCAACCTCGGGGGCGAGGACCTGGTGCTGTCGGCAACCGCGGGGATCAGCGTGTACCCGGTCGACGGCACGACGGCCGATCAGCTGATCGACCGCGCCGACGCGGCGAAGAATCACGCGAAGGCCGAGGGACGCGGGCGCTACCAGTTCTACACCTCCGCGATCAACGCGCGTGCCTTCGAACGCCTGTCGATGGAGAACAACCTGCGCAAGGCACTGCAGCAGGAGCAGTTCGAGCTGTATTACCAGCCCAAAGTCGACATCAGGACCGGCCGTTTCACCGGCGCCGAGGCGCTCGTGCGCTGGCGCCATCCGGATCTAGGGCTGGTGTCGCCAGCGAACTTCATTCCGATCGCCGAAGAGACCGGGCTCATCGTTCCGCTCGGCGAGTGGATCATCTCCGCCGCGTGTCGCGACATCGCAGCCTGGCGCAGCCAGGGGCTGCCGGACGTGCGGGTGGCGGTCAACATCAGCCCGGTGCAGTTCGCGGCGGCGGAACTGCCGCTGCTGCTGAGCAAAGCCCTGCTGGCCGCGAAACTGCCGGTCGAGGTGCTCGAGGTCGAACTGACCGAAAGCCTCTTGATGACCGACACCGAGCAGTCGATCGCGGTGCTCGCGGAGTTGCGGGCACTGGGCATCGACGTCTGGATCGATGACTTCGGGACCGGCTATTCGTCGCTGAGCTATCTGCGGCGCTTTCCGATCGCCGGCGTGAAGGTCGACCAGACCTTCGTGCGCGAAATGGATACCAACGCCAACGATGCGGCGATCGTGGCGGCCGTGATTGCGCTCGCGCGAAGCCTGAACCTCGCCGTGGTCGCCGAAGGCGTCGAAAGTGAACTGCACCTGCGGGCGCTCGCCAATCTGCAGTGCGACTACGCGCAGGGCTACTTCTACAGTCCGCCGCTGCCGGCCGCCGCGTTCGCCCGCTGGGTGACCGAACATCGAGGGCCGCTGGCGCGCGCGATCTGACAGCGGCCGCGGCGGGGAGCCGCGTTGCCCGTCGCGGAGAATGCGCCTCGCCGCACACCGGCTCGCGCCCATTTTCTCCGCAGCGTCACCGGCGGGAACGCCCGTCGACACCCCTGTGTCGAACGCGGCCCTCTCCGATTGCATTTTCCCGTAAAGCTTCCGCCGCCCTGGACGATAAAGTCCAGGACAAGACCTGTGCAGCGGCAGCGACTGCATCCAGAACGGGAGAAATTTTCCGATGGCAAGCATTCTTGCAGTAGACGACTCAGCCTCGATGCGTCAGATGGTGACGTTCACGCTCAAGGGCGCTGGATACGACGTGATCGAAGCGGTAGATGGGCAGGACGCCCTTTCCAAGGCCCGCGGCAAGCAGGCCGACATCGTCCTGACGGACGTGAACATGCCGAACATGGACGGCATCCAGCTCATCCGTGAACTGCGCAAGATGCCGCAGTACAAATTCACGCCGATGCTGCTGCTGACCACCGAGTCCGCGGCCGAGAAGAAGGCCGAAGGCAAGGCAGCCGGTGCGACGGGTTGGCTCGTCAAACCGTTCAATCCGGACCAGTTGCTGGCGACGCTCAAGAAAGTGCTGAGCTAGGCGCGACCACCCGGCCGCGCGCCGCAGACCCAACTCCCAGCAGGCGCATCATGTCCGTCGATATCAGTCAGTTTCATCAGGTCTTCTTCGAAGAGTCCTTCGAAGGCCTCGAAGTCATGGAAACGGGATTGCTCCAACTAGGCGTGGGCGAACCCGACCTCGAGGCGATCAATACGATTTTCCGCGCCGCCCACTCCATCAAGGGCGGCGGCGGGACCTTCGGCTTTACCGCCATCAGCGAGTTCACGCACGTCATGGAGACGCTGCTGGACGAGATGCGCGCCGGCAAACGCCTGGTCACCCGGGAGGCAGTCGACGTGCTGCTGGAGGGCGTCGATCGGCTGCGCGGCCTGTTGGGCAGCGCGCGCGACGGCACGGCCGCCGATGTCGAGGAGATAGCCACGACGGGTCGACGCCTCGAGCATCTGCTGAACGGACAGCAGGCGGACGCGGTGGCAAGCGCAGCGGCAGCTGCCGCCGAGGCGGTGGAAACACACGGTTGGCGCGTGCGCTTCGTGCCAGCGCCACACCTGTTCCAGACCGGCAACGATCCGGCCCGCCTGTTGCGCGAACTGACGTCCCTCGGGCCTTGTCGTGTCGACTGCGATATTGCCAGGCTGCCAGACGGCGCGGATTTCGATCCCGAGACCTGTTACCTGTCGTGGACCATCGAACTCGATCACGACGTGCCGGAAGCGGCCGTGCGCGAGGTGTTCGAATGGGTCGACAATGACGCCGAGATCCTCATCACGCCGTTGGCATCCGAAGTCGCGCCGGCCGCTACGGCCGCGCCAGCGGCGCTCGCCGCCGTGCCGGATGCGCCCGAACGCCGCAGCGGCGAGGATCGCCGTCACGACGAAAGTCGCCGGCAGGGCGAGTCGAAGCAGGCCGCCACCGCCTCGACCTCCTCGATACGCGTCGACATCGACAAGGTGGATGCGCTGATCAACATGGTCGGCGAACTCGTGATCACGCAGTCGATGCTGAGCCAGCTCGCCGCCGACTTCGACCCGTCGCTGATCGAGAAGCTGCAGTCCGGGATCGGTCAGCTCGAGCGCAACACGCGCGAGCTGCAGGAAAGCGTGATGAGCATCCGCATGATGCCGATCAGCTTTTCGTTCAACCGGTTTCCGCGCCTGGTGCGCGACCTGTCCGCGAAGCTCGGCAAGCAGATCAACCTCAAGATGGCGGGCGAGAACACTGAACTCGACAAGACAGTGCTCGAGAAGATTGGCGATCCGCTGGTGCACCTCGTGCGCAACGCGCTCGACCATGGCATCGAAGCGCCGGAAGTGCGGATGGCGAACGGCAAATCGGCGGCCGGCACCCTGACGCTGAACGCTTTTCACGAAGGCAGCAACATCGTCATCGAAATCATCGACGACGGCGCCGGTCTCGACCGCGACCGCATTCTCGCCAAGGCGCGTGAGCGCGGCATCGTCGGTGAGCACGAAACGCTCAGCGACGAACAGATTTTCGATCTGATCTTCGCCCCGGGCTTCTCGACCGCGGCCGTGGTCAGCGATGTGTCAGGGCGCGGGGTCGGCATGGACGTCGTCAAGCGCAACATCAAGGATCTCGGCGGTGTCGTCGAAGTCGAATCGACGGCCGGCAAGGGCTCCGTGTTCCGCATCCGTCTGCCGCTGACACTGGCGATCCTCGACGGCCAGCTCGTGCGCGTCGGCGAAGAGGTCTACATCATCTCGCTGGTGTCGATCATCGAGTCGCTGCAGGTCAAACCGGAGGCCGTGAGCTCCGTCGCTGGGCAGAGTGAACTGTACCGCCTGCGCGATGAATACCTGCCAATCGTGCGGCTCTACGACCTGTTCGACGTCAAGCCGGACTCCGAGAACCTGCGCGACGGTCTGCTCGTGATCGTCGAAGCGGAGGGCCGCAAGGTCGGTCTGTTCGTCGACGATCTGCTCGGCCAACAGCAGGTGGTCATCAAGAGCCTGCAGACGAATTTCCGCCGCGTCGACGGCATTTCCGGGGCGACGATTCTAGGCGACGGCAAGGTGGCGATGATTCTCGACACCGCCGGACTGATTCAGCTCTGCCGTACCCAGTATCAACCCTCCAAGCCCTGGCAGCCCGAACGTCAGGTCGCCTGAAAGGACACGAATCATGCATGCTGAAATGACCCAACAGGGCGCTGCCGCGACCGGTGTCGCCGCCAATGCCGAACAGTTCCTGACCTTCATGCTCAATGGCGAAGAGTACGGCGTCGACATCCTGCGCGTGCAGGAGATCAAGGGTTGGGAGAGCGCGACCGAGATTCCGAACACGCCGCCCTACATCCGCGGCGTCATCAACCTGCGCGGCACCATCGTGCCCGTGATCGACCTGCGCCGGCGCTTCGAACTCGAAGCAATCGACTACACCAGCACCACCGTGATCATCGTTCTCCGGATTCGCACCGGCGACAGCGAGAAGACCATGGGTTTCATCGTCGATGCCGTCTCGGACGTGTACAACGTGACCCCGGATCAGATGAAGCCGGCGCCCGAGTTCGGTGGCCAGGTCCGCACGGATTACGTCAAAGGCCTCGCGACAGTCGACGACAAGATGGTGATCCTGCTCGACATCGATCACCTGGTCGGGGCGGATGCGGCGTTTGGCGATGCCGACCGTACCGCGCACTGAGCGACCGGACCGCACGCAGACAGAACAAGGTTCACCGGGGGATTTTCACATGACGTCGAAAGCGCTGGCACTGGCCGAAAGCACCAACATCGCCGGGGTCGGCGACCTGCAGGTCGCATTGGCGAACCTGCTCGAGGAAGCGGATACGGCGGGTGTGGACGTCGACTGCAGCGCGGTGCGCAGCGTCGATGCTGCCGTCCTGCAGTGCCTGCTGTTCAACGGACGTGTCGCGAACGCCGCCGGCAAGGCCCTGCGCATCGTCAACCCCAGCGAAGATTTCAGGAGAATTGCGGGATATGTCGGCCTGACCGACGCCTTCGCCGCCCGCTGAGCCGGCGGGCGCGAACGGAAAACGCCGCTCCCGACGGGAAGCGGCCCAGGTAGTGAAGCAGATACCGACAGGTACATCATGGCTGACGCCGCCGAACTCATCAGCGAACGCGATTTCGGGTTCACGAATCGACATTTCGAATTCCTGCGCAAGATGGTCGGCGAGCATGCCGGCATCAACCTGAGCGAAGCCAAGCGCGAACTGGTCTACGGCCGAATCGCGCGCCGCATCAGGGCGCTCAACCTCAATGGTTTCGACGAATACTGTCGTCTGCTCGAAGAGGAGCCGGACGCGGAAATCGGCAATTTCATCAATGCGATCACGACCAACCTCACGGCCTTCTTTCGCGAGGAACATCACTTCGATTTCCTGCGCGACACGCTGGTCCCGGGCTGGCTGAAGGCGGGCGGGCATCGACCGCATGTCCGCATCTGGTCGGCGGGCTGTTCGACCGGTGAGGAGCCTTACAGCATCGCGATGACGCTGCGGGAAGCCATGCCGCCGGCCGCGCTCGGCGACGTCGCGCTGCTGGCAACGGATATCGACACCAACGTGCTCGCGCATGCAGAAGCCGGTGTCTACGACGCCGCCAGGGTCGAGAGCCTGTCGCGCGCGCGGCTCAGCAAATGGTTCCGGCGCGGCCGCGGCGCGAATGAGGACAAGGTCAAGGTCGTGCCGGAACTGCAGGAGCTGATCCGATTCCGTCAGTTGAACCTGATGCAGGATTGGCCGGTACGCGGGCCGCTCGATCTGATCTTCTGCCGCAACGTGGTGATCTATTTCGACAAACCGACCCAGCGTCGGCTGTTCGCCCGCTTCGCCGAGAAGCTCGGGCCGCGCGGCTACCTGATCATCGGTCACTCCGAAACCCTGTACAACGTGTCCGAGGAGTTCGAGCTCGTGGGACGCACCGTCTATCGGAAGTTGAACTGAGATGCGCGCCAGCGTGATGCCGGACGGCCGGCCGGCGCCCCGGGCCTTGCCGGGATTCGAACATGTCAGTCGCTATTTCGATCCGACGCGCCAGCTGATGACGGCAAAAATACTGCCAGGGGAGCTGTACGTGACGACGAGCGACGAGGCGGTTGTCACCGTGCTCGGTTCGTGCGTGTCGGCGTGCATCTGGGACAAGACCAGCGGCGTCGGCGGCATGAATCACTTCATGTTGCCTGCGAGCGCGGACCAGAGCCGGATCGCCGACTTTGCGAACGCCTCCGAAGCCGCGCGTTACGGCACCTATGCGATGGAGCACCTGATCAACTCGATCCTGAAGAACGGTGGCCGTCGCCAGAGCCTCCAGATCAAGATCGTCGGCGGCGGCCGGGTGCTGAAGGGCGCGACCGATATCGGCTTGCGCAACATCGAGTTCGTGCGCGAGTTCATCCGCAACGAGGGGCTGTTGCTCGTCGGCGAACACGTGGCGGGTGTCCTGCCGCGCAAGGTGTGGTTCCAGCCGTCGACGGGGCGTGCACTGGTCAAGGAGTTGAAGTCCACCGCCACGACGACGATTGCCGATCGCGAACAGCAGTACGCGACACGCATCGTCGGCGACACCAACAAGGGCGGCGACATCGAGTTGTTCTAGCGTCTGTTTCGCCAGGGAGTCATTGTGCTGCAGAAGGTTAAAAGAACGCGGGTACTCGTCGTCGACGATTCGGCGCTGGTGCGCAAGGTGTTGACCGAGATCCTGGGTTCGGACCCTGAAATCGAGGTCGTCGGCGCGGCATCCGATCCGTTCGTCGCGCGCGAGGAGATCAAGCGCCTGAATCCCGATGTCCTGACCCTGGACGTCGAAATGCCGCGAATGGACGGCATCACGTTCCTGAGCAACCTGATGCGACTGCGTCCGATGCCGGTGGTGATGGTGTCATCGCTGACCGAACAGGGCGCCGACGTGACATTGAACGCGCTGGAGCTGGGCGCGGTCGATTTCGTGACCAAGCCCAAGCTCGACGTGTCGCACGGTCTGACCGACTACGCGCAGGAGATCATCGCGAAAGTGCGCGCAGCATCACGGGCCCGGGTGCGCTCGCCGCAGGACGTCAGCGCCACGAGTGGCGCGAAACGCGTGCCGCAACCGGTGCTGAAGCATTACAAGACGACCGATCGACTGATCGCGATCGGTGCCTCGACCGGAGGCACCGAGGCGCTGCGCGAGGTGCTGGAGCGCATGCCGGCCAATGCGCCGGCGGTCGTGATCACGCAGCACATTCCCGAAGCCTTCAGCTTGCCGTTTGCGAAGCGCCTGAACAGCGCTTCGGCAATGACGGTCTGCCAGGCCGAGGATGGGCAGCAGGTGCTCCAGGGGCACGCGTATGTCGCTCCTGGCAACCGGCATATGAAGATCGTGCGCAGTGGCGCCAAGTTCGTCTGTCGGTTAGACGACGGAGATCCGGTGAACCGCCACCGGCCGTCGGTCGATGTGATGTTCAACTCGGTGGCCGAGCATATCGGGCCGAATGCGGTCGGTGTGTTGTTGACCGGCATGGGCACCGACGGCGCCCAGGGCATGAAGGCGATGCGCGCCGCCGGCGCTCACACGCTTGCCCAGGATGAAGCAACGAGCGTGGTGTGGGGCATGCCGGGCGAGGCAGTGAAGATAGGTGCAGCCGAGCAGGTGTTGCCGCTCGACCGCATTGCGGCGCAGAGCCTGCAGCTGGCGAGTCGCTGATTCAGCGGCCCGCCTAAAGAATTAGGCGCTTGTGTCCGATGCATCAAAATCGGGCACCGACCCGATACCGCGTTGAGAGGACGCCCGATGACGATGTCACTTAACAAACTGCCCTGGTTGACCTGGGGGACCACGCTGGCCGCCGCCGGTGTCGCCGTCGCATGGCCTGGCGCCGTGACGGCCGCGCTCTGTGTGGCCGCGACCGCTGGGGCCTGGGCGATGAACTGCGCCGCGAATCGTGTCGAACTCAAGCGCCTTCGCGACGACATGGAGGCGATGCCCGCGGTCAACCCGCGCGACGTGCACGAGATATTCGCCGGCGTGGCCGCAGCGCTGCGCGAAGGCATGGCGGATTTGCGGCACGAGTCAGACCAGGTGCGCGGCATCACGTCCGACGCCGGGCGCACGCTCAGTGAAGCATTCCAGGGGCTCGACGCCGACTCGCAGCGCCAGATTGAACTGATGTCATCGGTGATCAATGCCCTGTCTGCCGGTCTCGGCGGAGAATCGAACGCCGCCAATGAGACCGCCGAGGCGAAGTCGCTGACGATCGGCGCACTCGTCGAGACCACCTCGAGCCTGATGCACAACTTCGTGTCGATGTGCGTGACGTCCAGCAAGCACAACATGGACAGCGTGTCGCTGATCGACGAGATGGCCGAGAAGATGGACCGAATCTTCGCGCTGCTCGCGAACATCCGCGGCATTGCGGACCAGACCAATCTGCTGGCGCTGAATGCCGCCATCGAAGCAGCCCGTGCTGGAGAAGCCGGTCGCGGATTCGCGGTGGTTGCCGATGAAGTTCGCAATCTTTCCCACAACTCGAATCAGTTCAACGAGCAGATCCGCATCCAGGTCGAAGAGGCCAAGGTCGCGATCGATCGCGCCCGCGCGTCGGTCGGGGCGGCCGCATCGCAGGACATGAGTCTGCTGCTGACGAGCAAGCATCGGGTCGACCTGATGATGGGCCGGCTGCGCAGCTTCGAAAGCTATCTGCATACCCGGCTGGAGGAAGCCCAGCACATCTCGGGCTCGATTTCAGACCGCTCGGGCAATGCCGTGCGTTCCCTGCAGTTCGAGGACATCGTTCGGCAGTTGATGGAGCATTCGGCACAGACCGTGCTCCGCATCCAGCAGTTCATCGATACCGCGGACACGCAGATCTCGCGCACCGGGCGGGTCGACTCCGCCGAAATAGCGCGAGAGATCGACGATGCGTCCAATGCGCTGAAGGCCGCGCTGCCCCGTAAACCCGCCGCCCAGCTCGATATGGATTCCGGCGAAGTAGAACTTTTCTGAATCACGGAGAACCCAGATGTCCATCGCAACGAACCCCTCGCCTGACGGCAAGACGCTGACGATCAGGATCAGCGACCGTTTTGATTTCACCGCGCACTCGGCGCTGCGGGCGGCGTACGCCAACAACCAGCCCCGTTACCAGGCCTATGTGCTGGATCTGCGCGAAACCGACTACATGGACAGCTCCGCGCTCGGCATGCTGCTGCAGTTGAAAGAGCACGCGGGCGGCGCCAAGACCGCCGTGCAGATCCGCAATGCCAAGCCTGCGATCAAGGAAATCCTCTCAGTTGCCAATTTCCAGCAACTGATGACGATTGACTGATCGGGTCCTGCAGACGCCGAAGCGCACGGAGCCCCACATGGCCGCATTGCCGATAGCCCTGGACGAAACCCTGGACGTAGCCCCGGATGAAGTCCTGACGGCACTCATCGTCGACGACGAAGCGGTCAACCGGATCGTGCTTGGCGCGATGTTGCGGGAGCAGGGCTTCGTGGTCGTCGAAGCCGAGAATGGCCGTAACGCCTGCGATGTCTGCCGGCAGGCGGCGCCCGACATCGTCTTCATGGACATCATGATGCCGGAGATGGATGGTTACGAGGCGACCCGCAACATCAAGACCATCCTGATGCCGCGGTTCGTGCCGGTGATCTTCCTGACCGCGATTTCCGATGACCACCAGCTGCGTCGTTGCATCGAGGTGGGTGGTGACGATTTCCTGACCAAGCCCTACAGCCGCACCCTGCTGCGCGCCAAGATCGATGCGGCACTGCGCTCGCGCGGCATGCATCGGGACCTGGCCGAGCAGCGCGACGCGCTGGCGCAGTATCAGCTCCGGCAGTTCCGCGACATGGAAGTTGCCAAGCGCATTCTCGACAACGTGGCGAGTCAGAACCGGCTGGATTCGCCGAATGTGCGCTACGAACTGCGGCCGATGGAAACCCTGAACGGCGACATCATCCTGGCCGCGAACCGGCCAACCGGCGAACAGTGCTTCCTGGTCGGCGATTTCACGGGCCACGGGCTGCCTGCGGCGATTGGCGCGATGACCGTTCACGGCATCTTCATGTCGATGGTGGCGAAAGGCTTCAGCGTCGAGGACATCGTGCTCGAACTGAACCGCAAGATGTGTGCGCTGCTGCCGGTCGACCGTTTCCTGTCCGCGGCAATACTCGAACTTCACCTCGACACCGGATTGCTGAAGGTCTGGAACGGCGGCATGCCGGACATTCTCGTGCGCAGTGGTGCGGGCCGAGTGATCACGCGCTATGCGTCCGAAAACGTGCCACTCGGCATCGTGCCGCCACGTGACTACGCGGCCAGTTCGCGCAGCGCGACCCTGGCGCCGGGCGATCAGCTGCTGGTGTACTCCGACGGGCTGGTCGAGGCGCACAGCGCGGCGGCAGAGCTCTATGGCAACGCGCGCCTGCAGGCGGTGATGGACACGCCAGGGCCGGCCTTCGAGCGCTTCGATGCGCTGCTGGCGAGCGTGGGCCAGCATGTCGAAACCGCGCCGCAGAGCGACGACGTGTCCCTGCTGTTCGTGGTCTGCGACCCGGCGCTCGCACCGGAGGCGGCGCATGATGATGGCCCCGCGACGGTGTCGAAACCGCCCGGCACCTGGCGGTTTCAGGTCGATCTGCGGGCCGATGAGCTGAAGGCGGGCGAGCCGGTGGCGACGGTCATGCAGGTGTTCGACACCGTGCAGGGCCTGGGTCCGCTGCGCACACCGCTGTTCCTGATCCTGACCGAGCTCTGCTCCAATGCCCTCGAGCATGGATTGCTGCATCTGGATTCAGGTCTCAAGCATCGCGCGAACGGGTTCGCCGAGTACTACCAGCAGCGACAGGAGCGTCTCGAACGCCTCGTCGATGCTCACCTGGAGATCGCTTGCCAGCACGTGCCGAGCGGCGACGGCGGTGAACTCAGGATTCGGCTGGCGCACAACGGCGCGGGCTTCGAGCCGGCGCTGATACCGGTGCAGCTCGCCGACAACGCAGGCTTGAAGGGCCGCGGCATCCGCCTCGTGCGCTCGCTGTGCAGCGCCCTCGACTACGAAGACGGCGGACGGGTGGCCGTCGCCACCTATCGTTGGGCCAACGCCGCGCCCAGGTCGGAGTGAGCCGATGGCCGTGAGCGAGTCGACGTCGCTCGACTCGGCCATCCCCGCGGTGGCTGCGCTGACGCGCCGGATCCTGTTGCCGCTGATCGTATTCGGCGCGCTGCTCGTGCTGCTCGGCAGTTTCGCCTTCGGGGAGTTGCTCGAACATCGCCTGCTGGCCGGCCTCGAGTCGCGCGCTGCTGACGCGCTCGAGCGGCTGCGCGCGGACGAGCGGTCCTCCGGCGCCGGCTTCGATTCATCCGACAGGCTGCTCAGCGTCGGCCGCGGGTTGACTGTCGCGCTGCTCGACCCGCGCGGCGACCGGGTGCTGGCCGCGTCCAGTGCCGCGCTGAGGGACAGTGCAGCCGGCACGCTGGCGCGTCTGCCGATGGTCGACGGATTCGACGGGCGCTACCTGACCCGCCACGGCGTGCTGGCCGGCGACGGCAGTGCGCGCTATTGGCTGCGTCTCGATGCGGCCCCCGATCTGCGCCGACTGGTGGCCTGGCAGCTCGGCTTCACCGCCGGCGCACTGGGCCTGATGATCGGTGCACTCGCGCTGTGTCGCAGGCAACTCTATCTTCATCTGCTGCCGGGGCTCGCGGCGCTGGACTCGACGCTGGCGGGGCAGGTCACGCAGGCCGCCGCCATCGACGATCCGCTCGCGCCGCTGATTGCCGCGTCGGCACGTCTGCAGGCGACCGCGGCCAGCCAGGCGCAGCTGCTCGACGCCGAACGCCGTGAAGCGGCGCGTGGTGAACAGTGGTTGGCGCAGTTGCTCGAGTGTCAGCCAGTGGCCACCCTGATCTGCGATGACGGCGGGAGGCCGTTGCGGGTCAACGCGGCCGCGATCGCGCTCCTCGGTACAGCCGATCGGCCGCGCCACATGCCGCGGCTGGTGGATCTCCTGCCGGAGTGGTCGCTGCCCGCCCCCGATGCCGCCAACGTGTCCGCTGAGACCGTCATGCTCCGCCAGGGTCAGCGGGAGCCGGTCATCGTGCATTGCTGTCCGGCGCCGTCGCGCGAACGCCGCGAGTATGTGTTGATGCTCGAGGACGAGGCGGCGCGACGCCAGGCGGAAGGCGAGATGCGCGCGAGCGACGAGCGCTATCGTCGCCTGGTCGAGGCGACTCATGACGGCGTATGGGGACTCGACCGGGCATTGCGAACCGTGAATGCCAACGACCGGCTCCATGCGCTTCTGCGCATCGCGCCGCCGGCACTCGCGGGACGGCCGGCGCCCTCACTGGTCGCCGACGACGAGGAGGCGCTCGCCGAGGCGCTGCGGGCGACACTCGACGGCGCGGCGTTCGAGCCGCGCGAAGTGGCTTTCAGGTGCGGCGATGGCACCAAGGCCTCCGTTCTGCTCGCCGCGACGGCGGTGCCGGGCGACGGTGCCGAAGCACTCGTGCTGACACTGGCGGACATCACGTCGCTGAAGAATGCCGAAGAGGCGCTGCGCGAAAACCGGCAGCGTTTCACCGCTGCAGCCGCCAACGGCGACATTGCGCTGTGGGATTACGACTGCGATAGCGGGGCGCTCGAGTTCGACTCGCGCTACGCGGCGCTGAGCGGCCTCGACAACGCAACGCCGGTGCAGCACGTCAAGGCGCTGCTCGAGCTGTGCCATCCGGCCGATGCATCGATGATCGTGCAGCGTCTCGACGACCACATCGCGGGCCGGACGCCGAGCTACGAGGCCGAGTTCCGCATGCTGACCGCGGGCAGCGGCTACCGCTGGTACCGTGCGCGCGGCCAGCTCGTGGCGCGCGATGCGCGCGGCGGCGGACGCCGCATGACGGGCATGCAGCAGGACATCACCGCGGAGCGAGAGGCGACAGAGGCACTGGCCACCGCGCGCGATGAAGCCGTGCAGGCGGCCCGGGTCAAGTCACAGTTCCTGGCGAACATGAGTCACGAGCTGCGCACGCCGCTCAACGGTGTGTTGGGCATGCTCTCCCTGCTCGAGCGCGAGATGCTGAGCGACGAACAGCGCGAGTTCGTCGAGGTGGCGATGAAATCCGGACGCTCGCTGTTCGATCTGATCAACAACGTGCTCGACTTCTCGAAGATCGAGGCGCGCGGCATCGTGCTCGAACACATCGAGTGTGATCTGCATACGCTGGCCGAGGATGTCGTCGACATGCTCGCCGAAAGTGCGCATCAACGCGGTCTCGATATCGTCATGCGCTACACGCACGAGCTGTCGCGGCGGGTCCATACCGATCCCGCGCGCCTGCGTCAGGTGCTCTTGAACCTGCTCGGCAACGCTGTCAAGTTCACCGATCGCGGCCAGATTACGCTGACGGTGCGCCCGGGTGTGGCCAGCGGCAGGATTCGCTTCGAGGTCAGCGATACCGGCATCGGGATTCCCGAGTCGCAGCAGGGCCGCATATTCGAACCGTTCAAGCAGGCCGACAGCGCGACCACGCGCCGCTTCGGCGGCACCGGTCTCGGTCTGAGCATCACCCGCCAGCTCGTGGAGCTGATGGGAGGCACACTCGCGCTGAGCTCGACGCCGGGCGTCGGCAGCCGCTTCAGCTTCGAACTGCCGCTGGAAGCATTGCCGATGGCCGTGACCGCCGACGAGTCACCTGCGCTCGCCGGCTGTCGCATCCTGCTGCAGGAAGCCAATCCGGCCGTGGCCGAGGCCGGTGCAGAGCTGTTGCGTGCGCACGGCGCCAGTGTCGCCTGCGTGCGCGATCTGCGCGAAATACTGCCTGCGCTCGACACCGACGAGCAGGCCTTCGATGTCGCGATGTTCGCGGTCGGCAACGATCTGACAGCCAGCGCGCGCGAGCTGGCTGCGATTCACGCGGCACCCGGCCTGCGCAATCTGAAACTGCTGGCGACGGTGCCGTTCGGCCGGCGCACCGAGGCGGGCGATGTGCGCGCGCTCGGTGTGCATGGGCTGGTGACCCGGCCGATGCGTGAATCACACGTGCTGCGCGCGCTGTCGGACCTGCTGTCCACGACGCCGCCGCTGGCGGCGCCCGTCAACGGGGTGGCCAGTGCGGAGGCACCGCGCGCGCTCGCCGATCTGCGGGTGCTCGTCGTCGACGATGTGATCACCAATCTGAAGGTCGCGGCCGGCATGCTCGGCAAGCTCGGCATCAAGGCCACCCTGGCGGATTCCGGGCGGGCGGCGCTCGACGCGCTGACCGGTACCGAGTTCCAGGTGGTGTGCATGGATTGCCAGATGCCGGGCATGGATGGCTTCGAGACCACGGCGCTGATCCGCGCACGCTATCTGCCGGGTGAAGGGCCGCGCATCATCGCGATGACCGCCAACGCCGCGAGCACCGATCGCGACAAATGCCTGGCGAATGGCATGGACGACTACCTGGCAAAGCCCGTGCTGTTGAGCGATCTCGAGCGTGTGCTGCATCGATGGGTCAATGCGCCCGCGTCGCCCGCGCACGTGCGGCCGCTGCACATCGGCGTGGCGACTGCACTCGAGCCGGTCGACCGGCGCAAGCTCGACGAGTTGTCTGCGCTGCTCGGACCGGCTGAATACGAGGCGCTGTGCGAACGTTTCCGACGCGACGGCAGACTGCAACTCGAGCGTCTGTCGCGCAATCTCGACGCTGGCGACCTGGCTGCCGCGCGCCAGGCGGTCCACGCGCTGAAAGGTGCGGCCGGTAATCTCGGCGCCGTGTTGCTGAGCTCGTTGTGCCGTCAGTGCGAAGGAGCGGGTCCGACCGACATGAAGAATGCACTGCCGGACATCGTGGCTGCCTTCGACGGATTCTGCGCGACGCTGATGCACCACGCGGCGCTTGCCGCCGCCTGACGCGGCCGCGGCAGCGGGCCGCCTGTCACGGCGCTGCGAGGGCCGACGTCCGGGGTGACGCGGGCCGCGCATGAGGCTTGCGGTACTGCTCGCGCGCAACAGCAGTGCTTGTCCTGAATGGTGTCTGCCGCGACGCCGTGCGATCTCCCCCCGTTCAATCCCTGGCCGCAGCCGCGGCGCGGCAGCGCGCGGATCGTGCAACAGTCAGCGGGGTGCGTCGGGCCAGGTGACGATGACGCGCGTGCCGTGGTTAATGCCCGCTTCGATTTCGATCCTGCCGCCGTGCAACTCGCAGATCTTGCGGCACAGCGCCAGCCCCATGCCGGCGCCGGGCTGGCGCCGATCGCGCGGGAGACGCTGGAACATGGCAAGCACCCGCGTGCGATATTCGGCCGCAATGCCACTGCCATTGTCGGCAAAGCACAGCCGCCACGCCGAGGCCTCGCGTACCGCGGTGACCTCCACGCGCAGGGGACGATCCGGGGAGCGGAATTTGATGCTGTTGCCGAGCAGGTGATAGAAGAGGGTGCGCAAGTGCGCGCGGTTGCCCGTCACCTGCGGCAGATGGGCTGCGACGATCGCGCCGCCCGCGTCCTTCAGCGCGAGACTCAGGGTACGCACCGTTTCGTTGTAAATCTGGGTCAGATCGAGCTGCTGGGTGGCGACCGGTTCGGCACCGAGCCGCGAGTATTCGAACAATGCGTTCAGCAAGGTCCGCATGCGCCGCGCGCCGTCGTGCGCGAGCTGCAGAAATTCCTGGCCCTGTTCGTCGAGATTCTCACGATAACGGCGGGTCAACAGTTCGGTGAAGCTCGCGACCATCCGCAGCGGCTCCTGGAGGTCGTTCGAGGCGACGTACGCGAACCGCTCGAATTCACGCTGCAGGCGCGCGACGGCCGCCGTTTCGCGGGCGAGATCGCGTTCGAGATGGCGGGTGTCTTCGAGGTTGGTCAGCAGGATGACCTGCATGCCGCTCGTCGGATCGTAACGCCGGGCCTCCCAGCGCAAGGTCAGCAACTCGCCCGCGCGATGCTTGCCCGGTGTCTCCCCGACATTCGCGTCGACATCGGACAGGTTCAGGGCCGGCAACAGGAAATGCAGCAGGCGTCCTGCGCAGTCGTCGACCGTGCGACCGAACATGGCCGCCGCGCCGGTCGTCACCGCGATGATGCGGCCTTCGCGATCGAGCGCCAGTTGCGCGCCGGGTAGCACATCGAACGGCACGCTGGGTGCCGTCGGGCCGGCATGGGCGCGCCAGTCGAGCGCATGGTTGTGGGGGCCTGGGCCCGGATTAGCTGCCATCCTGCATGTCCGTTGGGGGCGATGGGCGACGCGCGCCTTTTGCTACTTGAGCCTCATCGGCCCACCGGCAGCGGACTTTAGTCGTTCGAAACGCTATCGTAGTCGCTGTTTCCCCGATGCCGCTTCCCGATGTCCGCTCCCGCTGCCGGCGCCATTCATCTGAAGTTGATCGCCGCGGCGACGTTCTGGGCGATGACGCCGATCTTCGGCCGCATGCTCGCGGACTATCAGGCGCCCTATGCGCTTGCGTTCGGGCGCTTTGCCATCGCCACCGCCGTGCTCTATTGCGTCATTCGCCTGCTGCCCGGCGTGCCGCGCGCCGTGCCGCGCGCCGACTGGCCGGCGTTCCTGCTCCTCGGCCTCACCGGCATCTGTCTGCACAACGTGCTCGTGCTGATCGCGATGGAACATGTGCAGGCGAATCGCGCCAACGTCATTTTCGCGAGCATCTCGCTGATGGTGGCGCTGATCGACATCGCGATCTGGCGGCGGCTGCCGGCGGGAGCCGCGTTGCTCGGGCTGCTGGTGGGCATCCTCGGGACGGCAGTGGTGGTGACCGACGGTGTGCCGGCTCAACTGTTCGAGGGTGCGATAGGCCGCGGTGAATGGCTGGTGCTCGCGAGTGCGGCGAGCTGGGCGGCCTATTCGGTGCTCGGGCGACCGCTGCTCGAGCGTCATTCGCCGCTGGTGGTGACTTATTTTGCGTCGCTGTCCGGCACGCTGCTGCTGATCCCGTTCGTCGCGCTCGACGCCGACGCGCTCGGACCGCTGTTGCGCGACGAAGCGGCCTGGGGCATCACCCTGTTCGTCGGCTGCTTCAATTCGGCGCTCGGTTTCCTGTGGTACTACCAGGGAGTCGAGCGTCTGGGCGCGATGCGCGCCAGCGCCTACATCAACCTCGTGCCGATCTTCGGCGTGGCGCTGGCGGCGCTGGTGCTCGACGAGCACGCGAGCGTCGCGCTGCTCGCCGGGGGCGCGCTGGTGATTGTCGGTCTCGTGCTGTTGAACCGGGAGCCGGCCCGGGCCTGAGTGCCGTCAGTCGCGTCCCGGCACGCGGCGCGGCACGAAGCTGATGGGTTTGGCCGCATCGGGTGCGACGCAGCCGTCGTCGCAGCACTGCCCCGGCTGCGCAGCGCGTCCGGGCTCGCCGTCGTTCAGCACGCCGCGTTCGATCAGTTTCGTGACCATCTGTGTGCGCTCGAAGACCGGGTAGCGCCGGTAGATCTCCCGCTTCATCGCTTCCGGCGAACCGCCGCCGTGGAGGCTGATCACCGACATCCAGCCGGCCGCGTCGGAGGCCGTGAGGTCTTCGATGAAGCGGGCGACTTCCGCGCGCCGCGACGACGGGAAATCGGCGCGGCCGCTGAGCACCGCCGCGAGATCGGCGCGCGTCTCGGGGTTGTGATCCTCGTCCGGGCCGGGCAGCGCGACGATGAGCCCCCCCGACACCTGGTGCGCCAGGCGGTGCATGTCGTAGATCTGCGTCGCGAGCAGCAGCTTGCCAATGTTGGAGAACACCGCTTCGGGCTCGAGGTTGCCGGCCGGATCGCGCGTCGCGTACACCGAGGCGGCGACGCCGCAGGCGTAGATGGCCTCGACGATCTTGATGAGTTCCACCATCGCGTCACGCAGATGGCCGTGACGTTCGGGATTCAGGCCGTTGGCGTCGACGATCAGGGCGCCCGCGCCGATCAGCAGATCGCCGAAGCCGGCCCGCGCTGCGATACAGGTGTGCCGGTGATGCGTGGCATAGGAGCGCGTCAGGAACTCGGAGTCCGCGTGTTCGCCACACAGGAACACGCGCGACCACGGCACGAACACGCGATCGAACACGCACACGCCTGTGGTCTGGCCATAGCGGGCGCTGAACAGCGCGCGCGCTTCGCCGGGGCGGCCGGCAGGGCGCGCGATGATGGTCAGGCCGGGCGCGTCGATCGGTACCGCACAGGCCACGGCGAACGCCGCGTCGGCCGCGGTCATCGCGCGGCCGGGCAGCACCATCAGTTCATGTACGTATGGCGCCGAGGTCACAATCGCCTTGGTCCCCGAGATCACGATGCCGTCGGCGCGCCGCTCGACGACGTGCACGTAGGCATCCGGGTTCGGCTGCTGATGCGGTCGCAGGCTGCGGTCGCCCTTTGCGTCGGTCATCGCGATGCCGACCGTCAGATCGCCTGCCTGCACCTCCTCGAGCCACGCGAGGAACCGGGCGTGGTAGTCGCGGGCGTCGCTGCCGCCCTCGGCATCGAGACGAAACGTGGTCTGGTACAGCGCGTTAAGTCCGTCCATCGACAGGTAACGCATCGCACAGCCCGTTTCCTGGCACACCAGGCGCACGTATTCGAGCTTGGCGAGCAGGTCGTCCGTGGTCTGGGTGATGTGCAGGAAGCGGTTCACGTCGCGTCCGCTCTGGTGCGCCACGGCGCGCGCAACGGCCGCGTGCTGCGGGTCGAGGGCGTACTCGTAGGTGACACCGAGGGCGTTGATGCCGGGCAGCAGCCGCGGCTCGTCGGCGACCGACTCGATGCGATCGCCGTCGATGAACACCCGCGGCTGATACTGCCGCAACGACTCCCGGTACTCGGCCGCACTCATGAACATGTCGCTACTCCGTGCCGGCGCTTCAGCCTGGCATGTGATGCTTGGGGTCGACGGGCCGCATCAGCGCGTTCGAGATTAGCGCGACGAACAGCAGGCCCGCCATCAGGTACATCGTCGTATTGTAGAGCGAAGGCGTCGGATCGACGGTGCCGGCCGGCGCGATTTCCATCAGTTTGGCGATCGTGACCGTCTTGGCCGCGACGAGGCCATCGAGTTCGCCGATGCTGGCCCCGAAAGTCGCTTCGAAGCGCGCCGTGTCGATTGACTGGACGAGCCGCGCGATGGCCTGGGTGGTCGCGTGTTCGCGCAGCGAGGTGATTGCCAGCGGGCCGAGTACGCCGGCCGTGCTCCACGCGGTCAACAGCCGGCCGTGGATGCCGCCGACGAAGCGCGTGCCGAACAGGTCGGCGAGGTAGGCCGGAATCGTCGCAAAGCCCCCGCCGTACATCGTGAAAATCAGCATCGTCGTGACGTAGAACAGCACGAGCCACAGCACCGACGGCGTGACGCTGACGGCGTGCGCAAAATACGGTATCGAACAGTACAGCACGATGCCGAGGCCGAAGAAGAGGTAGTAGGTGCGCTTGCGGCCGAGGTAATCCGAGGCGCTCGCCCACACGAAGCGGCCGATCATGTTGAAGAGGCTGATCATCAGCACGTAGGTCGCCGCGAACTGCAGATCGACGATGTCGGGCAGCGTGGTGCCGAAGATCTCCGTCATCATGGTCTTGGCGACCGCGAGCACGCCGATGCCGGCGGTCACGTTGAAGCACAGCACGATCCACAGCTGATAGAACTGCGGGGTTTTCAGCGCTTCATCGATGTCGACATGATGGCGCGTGATCATGCGGCCATGGCCGTCGTCCTCGGGCGGCGGGCTCCAGCCGGCCGGCAACCAGCCCGGCGGGGGCACCCGATACAGGAAGGCAGCCGTCAGCATCACGACGAGATAGATGGCGCCCAAGGTGAAGAAGGTCTCGGCGACGCCGACCGAACCGGTGCCGACGAGGTAGACGCCCTCGGGCCCCGGTTCGATCATCGCCGCGATGTCGTTCGGGCCGACGACGACGACTTCGCGGCGCGCGCCGTCGAGTTCCACGTAGCGCCGGCCCGCGTCGGTGATGAGCGCCACGTCGTTCGTCGTGCCGACATATTCCGGCACCTCGTGATAGTAGCGGATGAAGCCGTCGATCATCGGTTGCGCGAGCATCGCGCCGCCGCCGAAACCCATGATCGCGATGCCGGTCGCCATGCCGCGACGATCCGGGAACCAGCGGATCAGCGTGCTGACCGGCGAGACATAGCCAAGCCCGAGTCCACAGCCGCCGACGACACCGTAGCCGAGATACAGCAACCAGAGCTGGCCGGTGAGGATGCCGCTGCCGCCGAGCGCGAAGCCGCCGACCCAGCAGCCGGTGGCCACCACGCCGACCATGCGCGGACCGACTTTTTCCAGCCATTTGCCGGCAACCGCCGCCGACAGGCCCAGAAAGACGATCGCGACCGTGAAGACCCACACGACCTGCTTCAGCGTCCAGTCGTCGGCGGCGCTGGTGACGATGCCGATCCGTTTGACGAGCGCAGGATTGAACAGGCTCCACGCATAGACCGAGCCGATGCACAGGTGGATGCCGAGCGCGGCGGGTGCGATCAGCCAGCGGTTGAAACCGGGGCTCGCGACGATGCGTTCCTTGGACAAGAGGCCGGTCATGCGCTCCTCCGCGATGCTGGTGCGCGGTTTCGATGGCGAGGTTGAGTGCCCGGGCCCCACCCGCGGCCGCCGAAGCCTGACCAAGGGCGCAGGCGAAGTCAACGTGGCGCGGCGACCACGCAAGACTCGTGGCGCGTGCATGTCGCCCGGCGGCGCAGACGCACAGGGGTGGCCTCGTCACGTCGCGCCGTCGGACGCGGGTCTTCAGGCAGGTCGCCGGTGGGGAGGAGGAAGGCGGAATAAAGGGCTCGCCTCCGCGGCTCGGCTCAACGACCAACGCGGTGGGTCGGGCACCCGGGCGCCGCAGTGCGACTCGCACCGACACTGCTGGGCATCACTGAGGATTTCCACCGCCCTGTTAGAATGCCGGCCTCTTCGAATCTACAGCGAGGCGCGGATGAGCCAGGGCTGGCGGCGTCGCGCCGCGGTGTATCTCGTGCCGGCGGGCGTGTTCCAGTCCGTGATCGTCGGCGGTGCCTACGGCACCGGGCGCGAAGTGGCCGAGTACGTGTCGGCGTATGGTGCGCTGGGCGGTTTGCTCGCCATCGCGGCGGTAGCCGCGGGTTTCGCGCTGCTGCTCGCGCTGTGCTTCGAATTCGCGCGCGTCTTCCGCGTCTACGACTACCGGAGCTTTCTGCGCGAACTGCTCGGTCCGACCTGGATGGCCTACGAGATCTGCTTTCTGCTGCTGCTCGTGATCGTGCTCGCCATCACCGGGGCGGCGGCGGGGACGGTGCTGGCGAACACCTTCGGCATCGAGCCCATGGCCGGTACCCTCGGCATGCTGCTGGCGGTGGTCGCCTGCAATTTTTTCGGCCGGCGGCTGGTGGAGATGACGCTGACAGCTGGTGCCCTGGCCTTGAGCGGCGGACTTCTCGCCTATGCGTGGCTCGTCGGCGCGCAGGCAGGCGACGACATCGTGTCGGCAGTGAGGGCCGGTGGCATCGAGCCCGGCTGGCTCGTCAGCGCCGGGCAGTTCACCCTGTACAACAGTGCCCTCATCCCCGTGCTGCTGTATGCCACGTCGAGTATCCGCACGCGCGGTGAGGCGACCGGCGCCGCGATCATCGCCGCACTGGCCGGCGTGCTGCCGGCAGTCGTGCTGCACCTGAGCTTCCTGGCGCGTTATCCCGCCGCGATCGAACAGGACATTCCGGCCTACTGGATGATCACCGAGTTCGGCACGAGACAGTTCCTGTGGCTGTACGTCTGCCTGTTGTTCGTTACGATTGTGCAGACCGGCGTCGGGGTGCTGCAGGGCCTCAATGAACGCATTGATGCCTGGAGCGCCGAAACCCGCGCGCGGCCGCTGCCGCAGTGGGGGCACGCGCTGGTCGCGGGTGTCGCGGTGCTCGTGAGCCTCGGTCTCTCGCGGGCCGGGATCGTGGCGCTGATTGCCAAGGGCTATGGCACGCTCGCATGGTGTTTTCTCGTGGTGTTCACGCTGCCGGTGCTGACCATCGGTGTCGCGCGCATCCGCCGGGCTCAACGTTGAGCATCAACAATGATGGCAGGAGGTCATGACATGGCGCACAAGATCATTGGCGGACAGTTGAAGCTCGCGGACGGCAGGTGTCTGCCGCTGTCAAAGGCCGTGCGGGCCGGCGACTTCGTGATGTTGTCCGGTCAGCTGGGGCTCGATGCCACCGGGAGGCTCGTGGGCGATGACATCGAAACGCAGACGACGCAGTGCCTGGCCAACATCCGGGAGATCCTGCGCGAAGCCGGCTGCACGCTCGATCAGGTCGTGAAGTCGACGGTCTGGCTCGTCAACCGCGATGACTTTGCGAGTTTCAATGCGGTCTATGCCAGCCACTTTCCGGCCCACCCGCCGGTGCGCTCGACCGTCGTCTGCGGACTCGTGCTGCCGGGCGCGCTGGTCGAAATCGAAGTGATGGCCTACGCGCCCTGATCGATGCGTTACCGTGAAGGCCAGTTGCCGGAACAGACCGGCACGCCCGTCCCGCAGACCGACGACTTCGTGGCCCTCACGGTCTGGCTCACGTTGCTCATCGGCATCCTGTTCGTCGCCGGCGGCCTCTACGGCCGCCAGCGCTGGCTGATGATCTGGGGTGTCTTCACACTGATTGCCTGTGCGGTTTACTTCGCATGGCCACTGGTGCGCGCGGCCGGCTGACGCCGCGAGAGCGTCCGGTGGCCCGCCAGGCCGGTGAACCGGGGCCGCGCGCCCGGTCAGCCGGGCCTTCCCGCTGCAGACTGTCAGCGCACCCGCGGTGGTTGCTGCCCGACGCCGAAAGCCGGGCGGCCTCGCGCAGCGGCCGACAACGGTGGCAGCGCCCCCGGCGCGCCGGCGGAGGCGGCCCGTTACTCCTCAGGTCCCTGCGCGCCGCCGCGGTCCGACTCACGGGGACCGGTGGCGCCCGCACTGCCCTGACCCGGTTCCTCCGGCGCGCGCGGGCGATGGATGTCGACCAGCCCCGCCTTGATCGCGATCAGGCAAAGCTCGACGTCGGTCCGTGCCTGCAGTTTCTTGCGCAGGCTGTTGCGATGACTCTGGACCGTCTTCGTGGTGAGCCCGAGGCGCAGCGCGATTTCCTTCACGGACAGACCGGTCGCGAGATTGCCGAGGACTTCGGTTTCCTTGGCCGTCAACTGTTTCACGCGCTCGAGCGGACTGCCGCTCGCCTGCGTCGCCAGAAAGACGGCGATTTCCGGACTCACCGCCATGCCGCCCGCTGCAACGCGGCGCACCGCTTCGCCGATATCGCGCGCAGATGTGCGCTTCGACAGAAAGCCGACGCCGCCGAGTTCCAGCAGTGCCAGCGGATAGTAGCTCTGGTCGTGGACCGAGAGCCCGATGATGCGGATGCCAGGTTGTGCTTCGAGCAACTGGCGCGCGACGCCGATGCCGTCTTCCTGTTCGAGCGCCATGTCGAGCAACACGATGTCGACCGCTTGCGCGCGCGCGATGGCCACGGCAGTGGCGCCGTGATTGGCGATGCCGACGATTTCGATGCTGCGATCGAGCGCGAGCTTGTGCGCCAGCATTTCGCAAACGAACTTGTGATCATCCACCAGCAGCAAGCGATAGGGTGGCTTCACGGGTCTCATGCTCATCGGAGACTCCCTTCGTTATTTTTTTATCGTTTCTATCGATAGCTTTCGTTCTCGAGACCTGCCTTTCACAGTTGGCCCGTCCTGCCCTTGGTGACTGCGCAGCTCACGGAAAAACTAACAGGACGATGGCGAAAATACAGCATGCAGATGAATGATGAGCACAGGTGCGGAGCAGCACCGGGAGACTTCGGCATGGGATGGATCGGACTCGCGCGACGCCGGCGATCTTTGCGACCCCGGCGCTCGCGCAGGTTGTCCGGGCGCGTCAGGGCATGAGGCTCGCGATTGATTCGAGCAGCGCGGCGTGGAACGGGGGCGGCGCGCAGACGACGCCGCGATTGCGCGACAGCGTTGCGCCGCAGGCGAAGTCGAGGCGTCGGCCTTCGATGTCGGTGACGACCGCGCCGGCTTCTTCGGCGACGATCATCCCCGCCGCGTGATCCCAGATCTTCTCGACGTAGCTCGCGCTCGTCGGCAGGCGCAGATAGGCGTCCGCCTGACCGCGCGCGACGACCGCATACTTGGTCTGGCTGTCGAGGCGCGCCGGTGTACCACGCGCGTTCAGACGCGCCACGACCTGTGACGTGAAATCCTGGCGCGAATGTGCCGCCTCGACCGATTCGCACACGCGCATCTGTTCGATGGTGCGATCGTGCGCGACACGAACGCGTTCGGCGCTGCCCGCCGGCGTATTCGCCGGCAGCTGCCAGGCACCGGCACCACGGGTCGCATAGAAGAGGCTGCCGACCGGATCGGGGGCATCGAAGCCGCGCGCGAAATCCGAGCCGAGATTGGGGCAGCCGAGCACGCCAAGCGTGACTTCGCCATGCTCGATCAGTGCGAGTGACACGGCGTACTGACCGCCGCGCAGAAAGCCCTTCGTGCCGTCGACCGGGTCGAGCGTCCAATAGTGCTCCCCCGAGGCGTCGTGATTGCCGAGGTCGATCGCATCGAGCACCTCCGCCGTCGATACCCCCGGGCACACCTGACGGACGGCCTCGGCCACCGCCGCCGCCAGCGCACTGCCGCCGCTTTGCCGCAGATCGGCCGCGGACTCTTCGCCGACCAGCGCAAAACTGCCCAGGGCGGACCCGAGACGCAGGCCGATGATGGCCTGGGCAGCGAAGTCGGCGACGGTGACCGGCGAGCGGTCGTCCTTGGTCATCGATTTGATCGCGGCGAGTTCGCGCTGGACCACGCGGGTGACCGCGCAGGCATCAGCGACCGCGTGCAGGGCGGCGTGCAGGGGGCTGGGGGACATCGGTGTGCAATCTCCGGCAGGTGGCGAGGCATTACCGGCCACCTTACGGCCCGCGCCGCCCGCCGCGCAACGGCGTTGTGCAGCCGCGGCGGTGCCACCCGCAACGGCGTTCGATATACTCGAAACCTGCCTGCCTGCCGCAGGACGAAGACCACCCAGAGGAAGCTCGCATGACCGCCGAACCGGTGTATCCGATCAAAGCCGACGCCCTTGCCCGCACCTATATCGACACCGCCCGCTACGAGGAGCTGTATCGCCAATCGCTGAGCGATCCCGATGCGTTCTGGGCCGCGCAGGCCGAGGAGTTCGTCACCTGGGATCGGCGCTGGAGCCGGGTGTCGAACTGCGACTTCAATGAGGTCAGCATTCGCTGGTTCGAAGACGCGCGTCTGAACGTGGCCTACAACTGTCTCGATCGGCATCTCGCGACGCGCGGCGATCAGGTCGCGATCCTGTGGGAGGGCGACAGTCCCGACGAGCAGCGCAGCGTCACCTATCGTGAACTGCACGAAGCGGTGTGCCGCTTTGCCAATGCCTTGAAGGCACGCGATGTGAAGCCCGGCGATCGCGTGTCGATTTACATGCCGATGATTCCCGAAGCCGCGGTGGCGATGCTCGCCTGCGCGCGCATTGGCGCCGTGCACTCGGTGGTGTTCGGCGGCTTCTCACCGGAAGCGATGAAAGACCGCATCCTGGATTCGGACTGCCGCGTGGTGATCACGGCCGACGAAGGCCTGCGCGGCGGACGCGCGGTGGCGCTGAAGGCCAATACCGACCGCGCGCTCGAACACTGTCCGGATGTGCACACGGTGTTCGTCGTGCGCCGCACGGGAGGCAAGGTCGACTGGCACGCCGGTCGTGATGTCTGGTATCACGACGCGACGGCCGCAGCGAGTGCCGAGTGCGCGCCGGAAATCGTCGACGCCGAACACCCGCTGTTCATCCTCTATACGTCCGGCTCGACCGGCAAGCCGAAGGGAGTGCTGCACACCAGCGGCGGCTACCTGCTGTTTGCGGCGATGACGCATCGCTATGTCTTCGACTATCGCGATGGCGACATCTACTGGTGCACGGCCGACGTCGGCTGGGTCACCGGACACTCGTACATCGTGTACGGCCCGCTCGCGAATGGCGCGACGACCCTGATGTTCGAGGGCGTGCCGACCTATCCGGACAGCGGCCGTTTCTGGCAGGTGATCGACAAGCACAAGGTCAACATTTTCTATACCGCACCGACCGCCATCCGCGCGCTGATGGGCCAGGGCGACGAGCCGGTGCGCAAGACGAGCCGGCAGTCATTGCGGCTGCTGGGGTCGGTCGGCGAGCCCATCAACCCGGAAGCCTGGGAGTGGTATTATCGCACGGTTGGCGAGGAGCGCTGCCCGATCGTCGACACCTGGTGGCAGACCGAGACCGGCGGCATCCTGATCACGCCGCTGCCTGGCGCGCGCGCGCTCAAACCCGGCTCCGCCACGCTGCCGTTCTTTGGCGTGGAACCGGCACTGCTCGATGAAAAGGGCAACGAACTGCACGGCCCGGCCGAAGGCGCGCTGGTGATCAAACGCTCGTGGCCAGGCCAGATGCGCACCGTCTACGGCGATCACGAGCGCTTCAAGGACACGTATTTCCGGATGTTCCCCGGCACCTACTTCACCGGTGACGGCGCGCGTCGCGATGCGGACGGCTATTACTGGATCACCGGCCGCATCGACGATGTCATCAACGTGTCGGGCCATCGCATGGGCACGGCGGAAGTCGAAAGCGCGCTGGTGCTGCACCGAGCAGTGTCCGAAGCGGCGGTCGTCGGCTATCCGCATGACATCAAGGGCCAGGGCATCTATGCCTACGTGACCCTGATGAGCGGCGTCGAAGCGAATGAGGCGCTGCGCAAGGAACTCGTCGACCACGTGCGCAAGGAAATCGGGGCGATTGCGTCACCGGATGTCATCCAATGGGCGCCTGGGCTGCCGAAGACGCGTTCCGGCAAGATCATGCGTCGCATCCTGCGCAAGATTGCCGCGAACGAAGTCGACAGCCTCGGCGACACCAGCACGCTCGCCGATCCGGCGGTGGTCGACGATCTGTTGAAGCATCGCGCGATTCAATGAGCCGGCGACGGCCTTGACGGGAGCATCACGCCGATGAGCGACCACGCCACCGACTGGCAGCGGCTGCAACAGGAATTCCTCGCGCAGTGGATGGGGGCGGGCGCGTCGGCCCCCTGGCAGTCCCTGCAGGATGTGTTCACGGCGGGTGCTGACGCGGCGCGCGGCGCGCCGGGCGATGCCGCGCCCTGGCAATCGTTCAAGCTGTTCGCCGAGCTGCTCGGCGAACAGGCACAGCAGTTGCGAGAGGGGCGCAAGCGCAGAGTCGATGTCGCCGCGGCACTGAAAGCCCTGCTCGAGAACCTCGTGCGTGGCATCGACGCTGCCATTGCGTTGCAGGCCATCGCCGCCGGTGACAAGGCGATGGGCGCCGCCCCGTTCGACTTCAATCCGGCGTTCGCGAGCTGGCCAGCGCTGGGTCTGACGCGGGAATGGCAACGCCGGCTCCAGCGCTGCTGGCAGGCGCTAGCCGCCGATCGCGAAGCAGGTGCGCATCTGCGCACGCTGCAGTGGCGCGCACTGCGGGGCGGCTGCGAGCGTTGCAGCCGCGCGTTGTCGGCACCGGGGCCAGCGATCACGAGTCTGCGCGGCCTGTACGATCTGCTCGTCGATCAGGTCGAAGCGGCCTGGCGCGAAACGGCGATGACCGATGAATATGCGCGCGCCTTCGGCGCGAGCGTCAACGCGACTCTGGCACTGCGCAATGCCGTGCGCGACTGCATGCAACCGCTGACCGGCCTGCTCGAACTCGCCGGCCGCGCGGAGCTGGAGGCCATCGAACGACGGCTGCGGGCCCTCGAATCCACGCCCGTCGGCACCGCGAAGACAGCGACGGCCACGGCCCCCGAAGTGGCCGCGGCGCCTTCCGTGGAACGTTCGCCCGTGGCGGTGACGCCGCCGCCCGCCGCGACCAAGGCGGTTGCGCGCAAGCCGCGACGGCGGCGCGAACCGGAACCGCCGCGGGCCAAACCGGCGAAGAAGCCGGCTGCGCCGCGCGTGGAGTTCGACATCGCGAGCGTGATGCCGCGTGGCGACGGCAAATCATGAGCGGGAGGTAGACGATGCCTGCGATTGAACTGTCCTGGGCTCAGCTCGGAGCCGAGCTGAGCGAGTGGGAGCGCAAGCTCGCGAGCGGTCGCACGACACTGCGCGACGCGGCAGACGCGCGCCCCGGCGCGAGCGCGCGCAGGCAGGTGTTCGCGAGCGGCAAGGCACGGCTCTATCGTTATGACGCGCTCCACCCGGATCCACAGGCGGTCCCGACGCTGATCGTCTATGCGCTGGTCAATCGTCCCGCCATGGCCGATCTCGAACGCGAACGCTCGCTGGTGCGCGGGCTCCTCGAACGCGGCGTCGACGTGCATCTGATCGAATGGGAAGACCCGAACGCACTCGACAGTGCGCTGACGCTGGCAGACTACATCGAGCGCGATCTCGGGGCCTGTGTCGACCATCTCGCCGCGCGCGGCCACGGCGTCAACCTGGTCGGGATCTGCCAGGGCGGCACTTTCGCGCTGTGCTATGCCGCCCTTCATCCGGAGAAGGTGCGCAATCTCGTCGTGACCGTGACGCCGGTCGATTTCCACACGCCGCAGGACATGCTGAGCCTGTGGCTGCGCTACGTCGATCTCGATCTGCTCGGCAACGGCAATCTGGCCGGTGACGCGTTGAATGCGCTGTTTCTCGGGCTCAAGCCCGCGCGGCTCACGCAGCAGAAGTATGTCGGGCTCGTCGATCAGCTCGGCGATCGCGCGGCGGTCGACACGTTCATGCGCATGGAGCAGTGGATATTCGACAGCCCCGATCTGGCCGGTGCAGCGCTGCGCGAATTCGCACAGAAGTGCTATCGCGAAAATCGGCTCGTGCGTGGCGGCATGACGATCGGAGACCGGGCAGTGGACCTGGGCGCGATTTCAATGCCGGTGCTGAATATCTTTGCTGCCGAGGATCATCTGGTGCCGCCCGCGGCCTCGCGCGCGCTGGGTGCCCTGATGACGCAGGCGGACTACACCGAGCTCGAGGTACCGGGTGGTCATATCGGAATCTACGTCGGCAATCGGTCGAGGCAGCTGGTCGCGCAGACCATTGCGGAGTGGCTGGACGCCCGACGTTGACGGCGGCGGGCGTCAGCAGATCAGGATGATGCGTTGATCCCGGCTTAAAAAGCCCCCCCGAAGACCGGTCCGGGGGACCGGCCGACGGGGGCAGAGGGGAGGTCAAACATCAACTGAGAAGAGAACTTTCAAAGACGGGCTTGCAGGTGCAGCCGCTCAGGCGGCCTTGCGCACCGACACGGGCTTGGTCACCGCGGCGGTCTGCTCGGTCAGCAGCTTCACGCTTTTCTCGAACCACGCCTTGTAATCGTCACGCGAGGCGGTCAGCAGTTCGGTGGTTTCCTTGGACGCCGCCATCACCTTGCTGCCGTATTCGCTCGCGAGCTTGCTCTGCGCTGAAATCATGCCGGGCAGATC
This sequence comes from Gammaproteobacteria bacterium Ga0077536, assembly GCA_001464935.1. Lineage (GTDB taxonomy): Bacteria > Pseudomonadota > Gammaproteobacteria. Next base: position 110,761 of record LNEL01000051.1, on the reverse strand, counting down.
CTTGAAATCACCAAAGCTGGTGACCCACTTGTTGCCGACATCGAAGGCGCTGGTCAGCAATTCGACCTGCTTCTGGGAGATCTGCTCGACCAGTTTCAGGTTCAGGGCTTCGAGTTCCTTGCCCGTATCGACGGCGGACTTGGCAAAGGACTCCCATTGGGCGAAGAAATTGTTTTCCATGTGTGGCTCCGTTTCGTTATCCCGGTTGTGAGGCTTGCAGGCTCTTGTCATGCGCTGCTGCAAAGCAGCATTGTTGCTATGCAACATAGTACTGCCGGGCACCCATGTCAACACCCAAGAGCAAAAAAAGTTCGGGAGGTGTCCGCTGGCCGGCAGGCGCGCTGGCGGCCCGCGCGCCGACCCACAGTGGGGCGCGGGCGGGCAGGGCGCGCGGAATGTCGAGAATTGTCGCAGAACGCGACTGTCTTCCTTCATTTCAAGGGATGACTTCGGCTAGAGTGCATCCTCATTTTTTCAGGCCCCTATGACTTCGCGTCGCCTCGCCGACGACCCCGCGTGACGGCGCCCTAGGAGAAATATTCAATGACCAAGAATCAGGCATTAGCGCAGTGGATCGCTGAAGTCACTGCGCTAACCCAGCCCGACAATGTCCACTGGTGCGATGGTTCGGAGCAGGAAAACGAGCTGCTCGTCGCCCGGATGCTGGAAGACGGATCGCTGATCCGCCTCAACGAAGAAACCCACCCGAACTGTTTCCTGCATCGCTCGGCGCCGAGCGATGTGGCCCGTGTCGAACATCTGACCTTCGTCTGCACGCGCGACAAGGAAGATGCGGGCAGCAACAACAACTGGATGGATCCCACCGCCGCCCACACGCTGATGGACGGTCTCTACGCCGGCTGCATGCGCGGCCGCACGATGTATGTCATTCCGTACCTGATGGGCCCCTACGGCTCGCCGTATTCGCGGGCAGGCGTCGAAGTGACGGACAGCCCGTACGTGGTCGCCAACATGCGCGTGATGGCGCGCATCGGCACGCAGGCGCTGGCGCATATCGAAGCCGGCAACTCTTTCGTGAAAGGCCTGCATTCAATCGGGCAGCTCGATCCGGAAAACCGCTACATCGCGCACTTCCCCGAAGAGCTGCTGATCAAGAGCTTCGGCTCGGGCTACGGCGGCAACGCGCTGCTCGGCAAGAAGTGCCACGCGCTGCGCATCGCCAGCTGGCAGGCGCGCAGCGAAGGCTGGCTCGCCGAACACATGCTGATCCTGGGCATCGAGGATCCCGCCGGCAACACGAGCTATGTCGCCGCTGCGTTTCCGTCGGCCTGCGGCAAGACCAACCTCGCGATGCTCGTGCCGCCGGACAGCTTCAAGGGCTGGAAGGTGTGGACCGTCGGCGACGACATTGCGTGGCTGCATCTCGGCGAAGACGGTCGCCTGTGGGCCATCAATCCCGAGGCCGGTTTCTTCGGTGTGGCGCCAGGCACCAGCCTGAAGACCAATCCGAACTGCATGCGCACACTCGGGCGCGACGCGATTTACACCAACGTCGCCCTGACGCCGTCGATGGAGCCGTGGTGGGAAGGCATTGATGGCGAGAAGCCTGCGGGCCTCATCGACTGGCAGGGGCGCCCGCACGATCCGGCCAACGGCCCGGCCGCACACCCGAACTCGCGTTTCACGGTCGCTGCGTCGCAGTGCCCGAGCTACTCGCCGCAGGCGAATGCGCCGCAGGGCGTGCCGCTGTCGGCGATCATTTTCGGTGGCCGCCGCTCGACGGTGGCGCCGCTGGTGTTCGAGGCGCTCGATTGGGCGCACGGCGTGTTCGCCGGTGCCGCCGTGGCCTCCGAGACGACCGCCGCGGCGGTCGGCCAGGTGGGGCAGGTCCGTCGCGATCCGATGGCCATGAAGCCGTTCTGCGGCTACAACTTCGGTGACTACTGGGCGCACTGGCTCAGTTTCGGCGAACGCTCGTCAAAGCTCCCGAAGGTGTTTCACGTCAATTGGTTCCGCAAGGACGGCGACGGCAAGTTCATGTGGCCGGGCTACGGCGACAACATGCGCGTGCTGAAGTGGATCATCGAACGCTGCGAGGGTCGTGCCGAGGCGCGCCGGACACCCGTGGGGCTCGTGCCGCATGCCGGCGATGTGGACGTGTCAGGTCTGGACCTGACGCACCAGACGCTCGAGGCGCTGCTCGCGATTGATCCGGAGATCTGGCAGCGCGAGGTCGGGGAGATCGGCGAATTCTTCGCGACTTATGGCAGTCGCCTGCCGGCTCAGTTGCGCGCCCAGGTCGAACGTATCCAGCGTGAACTGGAGCGGCAACTCGCCGCGTAGGCGGGCTGCCTGACGCGTCGGCTGGCGGCCGGCGCGTCAGGCAGCAGGACGACTGCCCGTTATTCTTCCGGTTCCGGCTTCGGCTCTTTCGAGTAGAGGCCGCCGGATTTCATGAAGTTCTCCTGCATCTTCTGCCACAGGTCCATGTTGCGCTTCGCGGCGTCCGCGAACAGGCTGGACACGGGGTTCATCTGCATCGCGTTCGTGACCTGATCCTGCAACTGCTTCTGCTGTTCGTAGAACAGGTGAACGCTGTTGCGCAGGAAATCGCCGGCCATCGACCGCGCGGAATTGCCATAGAAGCCGATCATCTGCTGGAGCGCATCGGTGGAGAACATCGGTTCACCGCCTTCCTCCTGCTCGATGATGATCTGCAGCAGAATGTTGCGCGTGATGTCTTCGCCTGACTTCTTGTCGATCACGCAGAACGGCGTTTCTTCGAGGACGAGCTTGCGCACATCGCTCAGCGTGACGTATTTGCTTTCGTTGGTGTCGTAGAGACGACGGTTCGGATACTTCTTGATGACGCGCTTGGGACTGGTTTCATTCATCGACTTGAGCTCCCCGATTAGGCTTGCAGGCGGGGAGTACATGCTCCGTCGCCCTGTCTTTGGGTCGTTATACGCGTTCGACGGCCAGGGCAACGCCCTGGCCACCACCGATACATAACGCCGCCATGCCGCGGCGTGCGTTGCGCCGCTTCATTTCGTGTAGCAACGTTACGAGGATTCTTGCGCCGGAAGCACCGATCGGATGGCCGAGTGCGATTGCGCCACCGTTGACATTGACCTTCGCCGGATCGAGACCGAGTTCGCGGTTGACGCACAGAGCCTGCGCCGCGAAGGCCTCGTTCGCCTCGACGAGGTCGAGGTCGCCTGCGGTCCAGCCCGCACGCTCGAGGCAGCGACGGATCGCGGGGATCGGGCCCGTTCCCATGATCGCGGGATCGACGCCGGCGCTGGCGTAACCCCTGATCGTGGCGAGCGGCGGCAGCCCGAGCGCCTCTGCGCGGCGGGCCGACGCGACCAGCACGGCCGCCGCTCCGTCGTTCAGACCGGATGCATTCGCGGCGGTCACGCTGCCGTCTTTCCTGAACGCAGGCTTCAGTTTGCCGAGCGCGTCGGCGGTCACGCCGCTGCGTGGGAACTCGTCGCGGTCGAAGAGGATCGGATCGCCTTTGCGCTGCGGGATACTGAGCGGGCAGATTTCATCGGCAAAGCGATGTTCCGCCTGGGCCCGCTCGGTCTTCTGCTGGGTCGCGGCCGCGAAAGCATCCTGGTCGGCCCGCGAGATGCCGAAGCGCTCCGCGATATTCTCGGCCGTAATGCCCATGTGGTAGCCGTGGAACGCGTCGGTCAACCCGTCGACGATCATGGTGTCCACGAGCTGCCACGGGCCCATGCGGGTGCCAGTGCGCGAATTCGGCAGCACGTGGGGCGACAGGCTCATGTTCTCCTGGCCGCCGGCGATGATCAGTTCCGCATCGCCGAGCCGGATGGCCTGGGCGGCGAGCTGGACGGCTTTCAGGCCGCTGCCGCAGACCTTGTTGAGCGTGTACGAGGGAACGGAATCGGGGATGCCGGCCGCCATCGCCGCCTGCCGCGCCGGGTTCTGGCCACAACCTGCGGTCAACACCTGGCCAAGGATGACCTCGTCGAGCGTGTCGGGTGAGATCGACGACAGGCGCAGCAGGGCCTTGATGACTTCGGCGCCCAGCCAGCTTGCGGGGAGATCGGCCAGCGCACCGCCGAATGTACCGATTGCGGTGCGCTGTGCGGCCAGAATGACGGCGTTTTCCATGGGGCGCCCTTGTCTCTCCGCGCGAAAAACCGGGTGGGTTCAAGGCTTAACATAAGTTGCACCGCACAACATTGCAAGCCGGCGGCCGCCCCGTTGCCTGCCCGGCCTACAGGTGGATCATGCGACCGTCCACTCCCAGCGCCGCTTCGTGCATGCCTTCCGACAGGGTCGGGTGCGCGTGCACCGTGCGCGCGATGTCTTCAGACGACGCGCCGAACTCCATCGCGATCACGGCTTCCGCCACGAGTTCGGAGGCTGCAGGTCCGATGATGTGGACGCCCAGCACCGCATCCGTCACGGCATCGCTGATGATCTTGATGAAGCCGTCGGTGTCGCCCATCGCGCGCGCGCGGCCGCTGGCCAGGAACGGGAAGCGCCCGACCTTGCAGGGACGATTCGCCGCCTTCAGTGCCTGCTCCGTGGCGCCGGCCCAGGCGATTTCCGGCCAGGTGTAGATCACCCACGGAATGTTGGTGTGATCGATGTGCGGTTGCTGTCCCGCAATCAGTTCCGCGACAGCGATGCCTTCCTCGGAGGCCTTGTGCGCGAGCATCGGGCCCTTGACGACGTCGCCCACGGCAAAGATGCCGGGCACGCTGGTGCGGCCATGCGCATCGACCTCGATGAAACCGCGCGCATCGAGCGCGAGGCCCGCGGCGGCAGCATTGAGCCCTGCCGTATTGGGGCTGCGGCCGACGGCGACGATGAGTTTGTCGAAACGCTCCTGTTGCGAGGCGCCGCCGATTTCGACGTCGACGGTGACGCCGTCCGCGTCGGCGAGGACCTGTGTGACCTTCGCGCCGAGACGAATGTCGAGGCCCTGTTTCGTCAGCAGCTTCTGCGCTTCCTTCGCGACGTCCTGATCGGCGCCGGCGAGGAAACCGGGCAGCGCTTCGAAAATGGTGACGGCCGAACCGAGACGGCGCCAGACGCTGCCGAGTTCGAGCCCGATGACGCCCGCACCGATGATGCCGAGCCGAGCGGGCACGGCATCGAACGCAAGGGCGCCCGTCGAATCCACGACGCGCTGCTGATCGACCGGCGCTGGCGGAATCTGCGCCGGGACCGAACCGGTGGCCACGATGATGTGGCTGGCCTTGAGCCGTGCCGATTCCTTGCCGGCCTGATCGAGCACGGCAACTTCGAGACCAGGCTGCAACTGGCCATGACCCTGCACCCATTGCACCCCGTTCTTCTTGAACAGCGCGCCGATGCCCTGGGTCAGGGTGTGGACGATCTTGTCCTTGCGCTTCTGCATCACGGCGATGTCGATCGCGACTTCGCCGGTCGAGATGCCGTGGTCCTTGGCGTGTTTGCGCAGGTGCTCGTAGTGATGCGAGGAGTCGAGCAGTGCCTTCGACGGAATGCAGCCGACATTGAGACAGGTGCCGCCGAGCGCGGCGTCACCTTTGGCATTGCGCCAGGATTCGACACACGCGGTTTTCAGGCCGAGTTGAGCGCAGCGAATCGCCGCGACATACCCGCCGGGGCCGGCGCCGACGACGACGACATCATAAGTATCCATGGCCTACCCTCAGAGCTGGAGCAGCAGGCGGCTCGGGTCTTCGAGCGACTGCCGGATCGTGTCGAGGCACTGCACGGCCTCGCGGCCATCGATGATCCGGTGATCATAGGACAGCGCGAGATACATCATCGGCCGGATCACGACCTGGCCCTTTTCCGCGACCGGGCGATCCTGGATTTTGTGCATGCCCAGAATCGCGCTCTGCGGCGGGTTGATGATCGGCGTCGACACCAGCGAGCCGAAAATGCCTCCGTTGCTGATGGTGAAGGTGCCGCCCGTCAGTTCTTCGATGCCGAGCTTGCCGTCGCGTGCACGCGCACCGAAATCGCTGACCTGACGCTCGACGTCGGCAAAAGTCATTGCTTCGGCGTTGCGCAGAATCGGCACCACGAGGCCACGTTCGGAGCCGACCGCGACGCCGACGTCGAAGTAATCGTGATAGACGATGTCGTCCCCGTCGATGTAGGCATTGACGACCGGGAACTTCTTCAGCGCCTCGACCGCGGCCTTGACGAAGAAGCTCATGAAGCCGAGCTTCACGCCGTGCCGCTTCTCGAAGTCGTCCTTGTAGCGTGAACGCAGGTCCATCACCGGCTGCATGTTCACTTCGTTGAAGGTCGTCAGCAATGCGGCCTGGGCCTGCGCCTGCAGCAGCCGTTCGGCGGTGCGCTTGCGCAGGCGGGTCATCGGCACGCGCTCCTCGTGACGCGCGCCGACCGGCGCGGGCGGCGGCGTGGCCGGCTTCGCGCTGACGGCGACGGGAGCCGGCGTTGCTGCCGGGGCACTGGCGGCGAGCACGTCGCCCTTGGTGACCCGCCCGTCCTTGCCGGATCCCTGGATGTTCGCAGGGTCGATGCCCGCCTCGGCGACCAGCTTGCGTGCCGCGGGACCCATTTTTGCCGCCTCTGCGCGGGCGGCAGGGGCCACTGCGGCAGCGCTCGCCGTGGCAGGCGCGGCGACGGCGGTCGCCGCCGCGGCCGTGTCGATCACGGCGAGGATGTCCTGGCTCATCACCACATCGCCGGTCTGCTTGCGCACTTCGACCAGCACGCCCGCTTCGGGCGCGGCGACTTCGAGTGTGACCTTGTCCGTTTCGAGATCGATCAGGCTCTCGCCGCGCTCAACGCGCTCGCCCGTTTTCTTGTACCACTCGAGGAGGGTGGCGTCGGGAACGGATTCCGCAAGGACCGGCACTTTGACTTCAACTAACACGATTCTTCCTTTTTCAAATTTGGCCGCTGCGATCTAGGCGATCACGCCGATTTCTTCTGCTTGCCCGCGGCGCTTGGCTGGCGCGTCGGGCGCAGCGCTTCGTCGACGAGTTCCTGCTGCTGTTTGACGTGCAGCGCGTAATAGCCCACTGCCGGCGATGCCGAATAGGGACGCGCCACGCACAACAGCGGCACGTCGGCCGGGAAGCAGCCGCCGAGATGACGACGTGACAGCATCACGCTCCACGCGCCCTGGTTGCGCGGCTCTTCCTGCACCCAGATGACTTCCTTGGCGTTCGGATAGGTCGCCGCGATCGCGAGAATCTCATCGCGCGGGAACGGATAGAGCTGCTCGATGCGAATGATCGCGCACTCAGTCTGGTCGCGCTCGCGACGCGCTTCGAGCAGATCGAAATAGACCTTGCCGCTGCAGAACAGCAGCCGCGTCACGCGCTTGCGATTCAGATCGTCGACCTCGTCGATCACCGGGCGGAACGCACCTTGCTGGATGTCCTCGAGCGAGGACACCGACAGCTTGTGCCGCAGCAGGCTCTTCGGGCTCATCACGACCAGCGGCTTGCGGTAAGGGCGCAGGGCCTGGCGCCGGATCAGATGGAACATCTGCGCCGGTGTCGTCGGATACACCACCTGCATGTTGTCTTCGGCGCACAGCTGCAGGTAGCGCTCGAGGCGGGCGGAAGAATGCTCCGGACCCTGGCCGTCATAGCCGTGCGGCAGGAACATCGCCAGACCGCAGAAGCGGCCCCACTTCTCCTCGCAGGACGCGATGAACTGATCGATCACCACCTGCGCACCGTTGGCGAAGTCGCCGAACTGTGCTTCCCAGATCACGAGTGAGCGGGGTTCGGCGCTCGAATAGCCGTATTCGAAGCCGAGCACGGCCTCTTCCGAGAGCGTCGAATTGATGACGAGGAAGCTCGCCTGGTCGGTCGAAATGTTCTGCAGTGGCAGGAAGGTGTCGCCGGTCTTGGTGTCGTGCAGGACCGCGTGCCGATGGAAGAACGTGCCGCGGCCGCTGTCCTGGCCCGAGATGCGCACCGGGTTGCCTTCGGTCAGCAGGCCGGCGTAGGCGAGGGTTTCCGCGTAGCCCCAGTCGAGCGGCATCTCACCCCGGCCCATCTTGCGCCGATCTTCGACCACCTTCTTCACCGCGCGATGGAGTTCGAACTGTTCGGGGTAATGGGTGATGCGGGCCGTCAGCGCCTGCACCCGTTCGGGCGACAGCGCCGTGTCGACGGCATCGCGCCAGTGCGTGTTGCGATACGGTTCGTAGTTGATCAGGAACCGCGTGTCGTTGACGTTCGCATACGGACGTGACACCACCACGTTGTTTTCCAGCGCAGTGACGTAGCGCTTCGTCATTTCGTCGTCTTCGCCGGCCTTGATCACGCCCTCGGCGATGAGCCGATCCGCATAGAGCTTGCGCACGCCAGGATGCTGGCGCACGTGCTGGTACATCACTGGTTGCGTGGCCGCCGGTTCGTCAGCCTCACTGTGGCCGTGCTTGCGATAGCAGATGAGGTCGATGACGACGTCCTTGTTGAATTCCATGCGGAAATCGAGCGCGATTTGCGCGACCAGCGCCACCGCTTCCGGGTCGTCGCCGTTCACGTGGAATATCGGGGCCTGCACCATCTTCGCGACGTCGGTGCAGTACAGCGTCGAACGTGAGTCCAGCGGGTCGCTGGTCGTGAAGCCGATCTGGTTGTTGATGATCAGGTGCAGGGTGCCGCCGGTGGAATAGCCGCGCGTCTGCGACAGGTTCAGGGTTTCCATGACGACGCCCTGGCCCGCGAACGCGGCGTCGCCGTGAATCAGCAGCGGCAGCACCTGGTTGCGTTCGACGTCGCCGCGGCGGTCCTGACGGGCACGGACCGAGCCCTCGACGACCGGATTGATGATTTCCAGATGCGACGGGTTGAACGCCAGCGTGACGTGCACCGAGCCGCCCGGCGTCGCGATGTCGGACGAATAGCCGAGGTGATACTTGACGTCGCCGAGGCGCGCTTCGCGGCTCTTGCCCTCGAACTCCTCGAACAGCTTCGACGGATGCTTGCCGACGATGTTGACCAGCACGTTCAGGCGCCCGCGATGGGCCATGCCGATCACGATCTCCTTGACGCCGTGCGTGCCGCCGTGTTCGACGACCTGGTCGAGCAGCGGAATGGCGCTTTCACCGCCTTCGAGCGAGAAGCGCTTCTGCCCGACATACTTCGTATGGAGGTATTCCTCGAGGGCGCCGGCTGCAATCAGTCGCTCCAGCAGCTGCCGCTTCTTGTCGGCGTCGAAGGCCGGCCGGGCGAGAATCGGCTCCAGCCGCTGCTGAATCCAGCGCTTCTGGGCCGTTTCGACGATGTGCATGTACTCGGCACCGATAGTCCCGCAATAAGTGGTGCGCACGATTTCGAGGATGCGGGCCAGCGGTGTGCGCCCGCTGTCGATGCCGGCCAGTGAGCCGGTGTTGAATTCACGTGCCAGATCGGCGTCCGTGAGCCCGTGAAACGCCAGATCGAGTTCCGCGACGTGCGGGCGTTCGTGCTGGTTCAGTGGGTCCAGGCGGGCCTGTCGGTGGCCCATGAAGCGGTGCGCGTTGATCAACTGGAGCACGGAAACCTGTTTGCCGTCGTCGGCAGCGCCCGATTGTGGTGCGGCGGCGGCGCCCCGATGGCTGAGCGCACGCGCCTGCACGCGTTCGCGGACGGGGCCGTGAGGGCGGTCCGGCGCGCCCGCATCGGTCTGCAGGCTGCTGAAATAGTCGCGCCAGCCGGTGTCGACGGCATTCGGATCGGCGAGGAAACGTTCGTAAAGGTCTTCGATGAAGGCGGCATTGCCGCTGAACAGGCAGGAGGGGGGCTGCATTTTCTTCCTCTGACAGTACTGGGACTGCGGTTTAGTCTTCCGGGCCAACGGTCGCTAACGGGGCTTGCCACTGTGTCGGCAACGGACTTCAGATCTTTGATCATCAGGCACCTGAAGTCACCCTTTGGCAATCAGTTCGGACCGATTTTTGCAGCGATTAATCAGGTTTGACGAAGGGCATTACCGGCGCTGCACCCTGAAGTGCCGTGCTTGATGGCCCTCCATACGGACGGGTATTCTTATAGTCTTGTGCGATGCACACCGCTGTGCGCGCGTCCGGGCATCTCGAAACTCCATGAAGAGGCATCTATGGCAACTCGATCTGTGACCATTACCGACAACGTTTCCGGCAAGTCAGTGGAGTGCCCGGTCCACGTGGGCGAATATGGCGCCCCGGTCATCGACATCAAGAATCTCTACAAAGAACTGGGCATGTTCACCTTCGACATCGGGTATGCGTCGACGGCGAGTTGCCGCAGCGCAATCACCTATCTCGACGGCGAAGAGGGCGTGTTGCTGCATCGGGGCTATCCGATCGAACAACTGGCTGAGAAATCCAGTTTCCTCGAAGTCAGCTACCTGCTGGTCAACGGCGAACTGCCGAATGCCGCGCAGCTCGACGATTGGACGCACTCGATCAAGATGCACAGCATGACGCACGAGCATCTGTCGCGCTTCTACCAGGGCTATCGCTACGATGCGCACCCGATGTCGGTGCTGGCCGGCGTCTGCGCGGCGGTTGCGTCCTACTATCACAGCACGACCGACATCTATAACCCCGAACATCGCCTGATGACGGCCAAGCGCATCATCGCGAAAATGCCGAACCTGGTGTCGAAGACGTATCGCTACCAGTCCGGTCTGCCGTTCGTGTATCCGGACAATTCGCGCGAATACGTCGAGAACTTCATGTACATGATGTTCTCGTGGCCGACCGAGCCGTATGTCGCGAATCCCGTTGCGCTGCGCGCAATGAACCTGCTGCTGATCCTGCACGCCGATCACGAGCAGAACGCCAGCACCTCGACGGTGCGCCTCGCCGGCAGCGCCGAGAGCAATCCGTATGCCTGCGTGTCCGCCGGCATCGCGACGCTGTGGGGCAAGGCCCACGGTGGCGCGAACGAGGCGGTGATCGAAATGCTGCAGGAAATCGGCGATGTGAAGAACATCCGCAAGTTCGTCGATCGCGCGAAGGACAAGAACGACAACGTGCGCCTGATGGGCTTCGGTCACCGCGTCTACAAGAACTACGATCCGCGCGCGAAGATCATCCGCCAGGCCTGCCACGACCTGCTGGATTCCATGAATCTCGATCAGCCCATGTTCGAAATCGCGATGGAGCTGGAGCGCATTGCGCTGGAAGACGAATATTTCATCTCGCGCAAGCTCTATCCGAATGTCGATTTCTATTCGGGCCTGATTTACCAGGCGCTGAATATTCCGACCAGCATGTTCACGCCGATGTTCGCGCTGGCACGTTCCGCCGGCTGGATCGCGCAGTGGATGGAAATGCTGGGCGATGGCGACTTCCGCATCGGACGTCCGCGCCAGCTGTATATCGGCGCCAAGCAGCGCGACTACGTGGCCGTCGCGCAACGCAAGTGATCAACCACAAGACATCAACCGAGAAGACCGTGAAATGAAAAAACCCGCACGCGTTACCGTCACCGGCGCCGCCGGCCAGATTTCCTATTCCCTGCTGTTCCGTATTGCCTCGGGACAGATGCTCGGCCCGGATCAGCCGGTGCGCCTGCAGTTGCTGGAAGTCACGCCCGCGATGAAGGCGCTGGCGGGTGTCGTCATGGAACTCGACGACTGTGCCTTTCCGCTCGTCGATTCGATCGACATCACTGATGACCCGAATGTCGCGTTCAAGGACACGAACTACGCCTTGCTGGTCGGCGCGAAGCCGCGCGGCCCGGGCATGGAGCGCAGCGATCTGCTGGCGGCGAACGGCGGCATCTTCAAGGTGCAGGGCAAGGCCATCAACGATCACGCGAGCCGCGATATCAAGGTGCTGGTCGTCGGCAATCCGGCGAACACCAACGCCTGGACCTGCATGACCTACGCGCCCGACATCAACCCGCGCCAGTTCACCGCGATGACGCGTCTCGATCACAACCGCGCAGTGGCCCAGCTGGCGCAGAAGGCAGGCACCACGGTCGGCAACATCAGGAAACTGATGATCTGGGGCAATCACTCCACGACCCAGTATCCGGACCTGAGCCAGGCGACGGTCGACGGCAAGCCTGCGCTGTCGGTGGTCGATCGTGCGTGGTACGAGAACGACTACATCCCGAAAGTCGCCAAGCGTGGCGCGGCGATCATCGATGCCCGTGGCGCGTCGAGCGCGGCGTCGGCGGCGAACGCCGCCCTCGAGCACATGCGCGACTGGGTCGCCGGGACCTCCGGCGACGACTGGACCAGCATGGCGGTGCCGAGCGACGGCAGCTATGGCATCGACAAGGGCCTGATGTACTCCTTCCCGGTGCGCTGCAAGGGCGGCGATTACGAGATCGTGCAGGGCCTGCCGGTCGATGAGTTCAGCCGCAGCCGCATGACCGCGACCGAGAACGAGTTGAAGGAAGAGCGCGACGCCATCCAGAAGCTCGTCAACTGATGCAGCGCGCCGGGATCCGCCCGGCGAATTGCTTACCGCGGCTGCTTCAGCCAGAATCGCCCGAAAGGCCGGCCCCGCGCCGGCCTGACGGGACGAATCAATAGAAGAGACAGCGACGGGCCGTGATCCAGCGGCCCCAGCCACCATCATGATTGATGCGCAGGGTTTCCGGGCCAACGTCGGCATCGTGTTGCTCAACGCCCAGGGCCAGGTCTTCTGGGGGCGGCGCATCGGAATGTCCGCCTGGCAGTTCCCGCAAGGGGGCGTGAATCCCGACGAAAGCCTCGACCAGGCGATGTTCCGCGAACTGTGGGAAGAGGTGGGGCTGGGACCCGCCGACGTCGAAGTCATCGGTTGCACCCGGCGCTGGCTCCGCTACCGTCTCCCGAAACGTTTCATCCGGCATGACCAGCAACCGCTCTGCATCGGGCAGAAGCAGCGCTGGTACATTTTGCGTCTGCTGACGACCGATGATCGCGTCGATCTGCGCTGCGCGCCCGAACCGGAGTTCGACCGCTGGCGCTGGATCGGCTACTGGGATTCCCTGCGCTATGTCGTGCCGTTCAAACGCGGGGTTTACGAACGTGCGCTGCACGAACTGGCGCCATTGGCCGGCCACATGGTGGTCGTGCCGGCCCCGAACGCCGGTCTGCCTGTGTGAGGGACCGGGTGGCCGTTACTGGCCGCCTTTGCGCAGCGACAGTTCCGGCATCAGCATCTTCACGGCGCGACTCTGCGTGTGATGCAGGAACTGCTCCGCGAACTCCGGGCTGAAATTGAAGCCCGCAATCGCCTGTTCGACGGTGTCCAGCGTCCCCTGACACGCCGACATCCCTTCGTCTGCGGCCTGTCGAATGTCCGGCAGCTTGTCGACCCGTGCCATCGCTTCCTTGTACACACAGCCGTTGTAGTCGTTCATGCGCTGCATGATCGTCGAGCGTTCTTCGACCGTCATTTCGCTCGGTTCGCGATACTCGGGCGGTGCCGCCGCCGCGACCGCGAGCGGGGCGAGCAGCGCCAGCGGCGCCATCCAGCAGGATCGGCAAGTTCTGATCAAGGTGTTTGCTCCACGAGCGCGGCGCGCTCGATTTTCCATGACTGTTGACGTCCGCCAACCCGGTTGCAGCCCAGTTTCTGGGGGGCGCCGCCGGGCTCGATTTCGCCGTCGATGCGGCTCTGCGGCACATTGGCGAACAGCCGGATCAGACGGTAGCGCACCGTTCGCCCGGCGTGAGTGTTGCGCAGGACAACGAGCTTGCCACCTTCGCTCAGAATCTGGCACTTGCCATCGAGCTGTTCCTCGAACACGAGTGCGCCGGCCGCTTCACTGCCGGCGGCTTCCGACGCTCCGCTGGCTGGATTGAACAGGGCCAGCACGAGCGACAGGGTGCACAGGGCGGGGGGTGAGCATAGTCCGACGGGTGACATGGACGGCACCTTAGCCTTGTCCACACCCGTGAGGCAACGTCCCCACTTACTCACAGATTCTGTGGATAAGTCTGTTGATAGAGTGCGAAAAGCGGCGCTTAGTGCGGCAGCGATGCATGAATTCCGTTGAATTGGATAAATTTTCGACAAATTCAATAATTTAAGTAAAATTATAGACTTATAAAGCATTTATCACCCGCTGGGACAACACATTCACCGAACTTTAGGCATTGGCCCCAATTTGGGCGGGGTGCTGTGCACAATCAGCATTCGAAGTCTTCGTCAAGCCTGTCCAAACGGGTGCGACACGCGCCGAACAGCGCCTGCTGTTGCAGGCCCGCCCCGCAGCCCGAGCCGTGCCGGACTTGGGGGCTGGGCCTTGAATATCGAAAATTATCCATGAAAATAGCAAGCTTATGCGCTTTAATTCAGATCCGTCTCATGATTGGAGTCCGCCCGTGACGCGAGCCCTGTCGACCGCTACCCGGTGCGCCCGCCTGCTGCTGCCGCTGCTGGCCCTGCTCGTCAGCGGTTGTTCGCTGCTGGGGCCCGCGCCCGAGGTGCCGGCAGTGGCGATGCCGCGCCCCGCACCGCCGGCGCCCGCCCGCGTCCCGACTGGCGATCTCGACACGCTCGGCCTCGTGGCCTACGCCGCGAGCATGCAGGGCAAACCCTATGTCTCCGGCGGCCAGTCGCCGACGCGGGGCTTCGATTGCAGCGGACTCGTCCAGCACGTCTTCGGCACCTTCGATTTCGAGCTGCCGCGCAATGCCGCGTCGATGGCGGCACAACTGCCGCAGATCCCCCTCACCGACCTGCAGGCGGCCGACCTCGTGTTCTTCAACACCCAGGGCAATCCGTACTCCCATGTCGGCATCTATCTCGGCGACGGTCGCTTCGTACATGCCCCGAGCCCGCGCACGGGCCGGGTGATCATCTCGGCGATGTCGAACAGCTACTGGAACGGGCGCCTGACGGGTGCCCGCCGCCCCTCGCTCTGACCGACCGGCGCCAACCGGCGCGCCCGCGCGAGGCATCGGGACACGCCACGCCACACCGCAGGCGGTCGCTGTTGCGCCCTCCGCCCTCAGCGCGCTCGCCGCGTATAGCCCACGGCGCGACTGTCGAGCGCGACCGCCTTGATCAGCGCGACGACCGGCGTGCCCAGCGCGAGGCCCAGGCGTTGACAGGATTCCCGGGTGACCAAGGCCAGCAGTCGCGTGCCTGACGCGTCCACCACCACGTCCAGATAGGGGCCCTCGCGCTGGACGAGGTCGATGATGCGTCCGTGCACGCGATTGGTGATCGACAGGTCCGACGGATCGCGCGTGGCGAGCGCCACATCGCGCGCCCGCAGGCGGGCTCGCAGTCGCGTGCCGAGCGGCAGTGCGAGCCGCGGCACGCGCAGGCTGCCGCCGCTGAACGTCAGCGTGCTCAGCTCGAAGGCTTCATCGTGGCTGCTGACGGTGCACTCGATGACGCTGCCTGCCTCGAACCGGCCGAGGTGCGGCTGCAGGCCGGTATCCGACACCAGTTCGAGAAACGGGCCACTGGCGACGACCTGCCCCGCATTGAGCAGCAGCAGGTGATCGGCAATCCGCACCATCTCGTCGACCGAGTGGCTGACGAACAGCACCGGCATCGGGTATTCGTCACGCAGGCGCTCGATATAGTGGAGGATTTCGGCCTTGCGCGGCGCGTCGAGCGAGGCGAGCGGCTCGTCCATCAGCATCAGCTCGGGCCGCGCGAGCAGGGCGCGCGCGATGGCGACGCGTTGCCGCTCGCCGCCCGACAGCGAATTGGGCCAGCGCGTCAGCAGCGCGCCGAGATCCATCACCTCGAGCACCCGCTCCCAGTCCGCGCCGCGCTGGCCGTCGCGCGCGCGCTGCGCGCCGTAGCGCAGATTGGCCAGCACGCGCAGGTGCGGAAACAGTTTGGCGTCCTGGAACACGTAGCCGACCCGTCGCTGTTCGATTGGGGTCCACACCTTGCGTTCGACGTCGACGAAGCTCCGCTCGCCGAGCGTCACGCGCCCGCGGTCGGGCCGCGCGATGCCGGCGATGGTGTCGATCAGCGTGGACTTGCCCGCACCGCTGCGGCCGAACACGCCGGTGATGCCGAGGCCCGGCAGCTCGGCGTCGACCGTCAGCGCGAAATCGCCGCGTCGTGTCGTGAAATCCAGCTTCAGCACGGCGCGTGCAGCCACGCGCGCAGACGGCGGTTGCTCCATTCGGCCAGCAGCAGCGCCGCAATCGCGAGCCCCAGGGACACGGCGACGAGCCGCGCCGCTGCCGCCTCGCCGCCCTGGGTCTGCAGAGCGGTGTAGATCGCGAGCGTCAGCGTGCGCGTCTCGCCGGGAATGTTCGCGGCAAAGGTGATCGTCGCACCGAATTCGCCGAGGCAGGCAGCAAAGGTCAACACCAGCCCGGCCAGGATGCCGGGTAGCATCAGCGGCAGGGTGACTGTCACGAAGGCGTCGAAGGGGCCGGCGCCGAGGGTGCGTGCGGCGGTTTCGAGTCCGCGGTCGACGGCTTCGAGTCCGAGCCGGATCGAGCGCACCATCAGCGGAAAGCCCATCACCGCGCCGGCCAGCGCGGCCCCTGAGGCGGTGAACGCGAGCCGGATGCCGAAGGCTTCATGCAGCCAGCGGCCCAGCACGCCGTGCGCGCCGAACAGCAGCAGCAGGAAATAGCCGACGACCACGGGCGGCAGCACCAGCGGCGCATGGACCAGCGCATCGAGCAGGGTTCGACCGGGAAAACGGCAGCGGGCCAGCAGCCAGGCGGTCAGAATCGCCGGCAGCAGGCTGGCCACGGTCGCGACGGCCGCTACCCGCAGGCTCAGACCCAGCACCTCACTCCAGTCGATCGCGCTCATGCCGCCATTACAGCAATCGCCGATCGGCACGCCAAGTCGTGCCGGCCCGGCCGCCGGCGCGGGACCACCGCCCGCCGCACCCGGATCTGAGCGCTCGGCCGCGCGACACCACCCGGGCATCGGCGTGGTCGGCGCCGGGTCGGGCCGCCCGTTGCGCGGGCTGGCGGCACGCGCCGTCCCTGCGGGTGCACGCCCGATGGAGCAGCCCGCGTCGGGCGCTGGAAGGGCCCTGCGGGCACCGCCGTGAGCGAACGGGCTAAACGATTCATCCGGTGTGACCGATATAACCGGTACAACGACTCAAGGACGTAGCCAGCGTGCAGAAACGCAAACCATATCTGACGCCCACCGAAGTGGCCTCGCTGTTGATGGTGTCACCCATCACGGTGCGCCAATGGGCCGCCAAGGGACTGTTGAAGGCCGAACTGACGCTCGGCGGCCATCGCCGCTTCATGCGCCATGAAATCGAGCGCTTCGCGCGGGACAACGGGCTGAGCCTGCAGCACAAGAGCGCCGGCGCTGCCTCGCGTCTGCTGATCGTCGACGACGATCCGCAGCTCGTGACGCTCATCCGCGAGATGCTCGATGAGCATCGCGACCTGGTGATCGAAACGGCAGTCGACGGCTTCGACGCGGGAATCAAGGTGCAGCAGTTCGTGCCCGAGATCATGCTGATGGATTTGATGATGCCCGGTCTCGACGGTTTCGAAGTCTGCCGGCGCCTGAAGTCCGATCCGGTCACCCGCGGCATCCGGGTGATTGCGATGACGGGTTTCCCGTCGCCGGAGAATAACGCCCGCGCGCTCGAGGCCGGTGCCGAGCGCTGCATCAGCAAGCCGTTCGATATCACGACGCTCTATGACGTGTTCGGTCAACCCGCGGCGGCCGCACGCTGACGCGACCGCTCACGGCGCTGCCGCGGACGAAGCGGCGGCGACGGTGAAGCCGTGCGCTGCCCAGATCGCGCGTGCCGCCGGGCTGCGCAGATAGGTGACGAACGCCGCTGCCGAGCCGGACGAGGCGCGGCGCAGCGCCGCTGCCGGGTAGTGTATCGGCGCAGCCGGATCGGTCGGCAGTTCTCCCAGCACCCGCACCGCCGAGACGCCCCGCACGTCGGTCGCATACACGAAACCGAGCGGGGCTTCCCCCCGCACGACGTACATCAACGCGACGCGCACCGATTCGGCCGGGGCGAGCCGATCCTGCACCGAAGCCCAGAGGCCGAGCTTCTCGAGGCCGGCCTGCGCATAGCGGCCGGCCGGCACGTGCGCGGGATCGCCGAGCGCGAGCCGGCCGTCACCGAGCAGTGCGCGCAGATCGAGTTCGCGACTGAATTCGACCCGTTCCGTGCGCACGCTGCGCGCGCCAATCAGCACGAGCCGATTGCCGGCGACGATCGCGCGCGTCCCCGGCTGCAGCAGATCGCGCTCGGCCAGGTAGTCCATCCAGTCGTCGTCGGCCGAGACGATGACGTCGGCGCTCGCGCCGGCCTCGATCTGGCGCGCCAGCGCGGAAGATGCGCCGAACGAGAATCTGATCCGGTCACCACTGTCACGGGCGTAATCGCGTGCCAGCGCCGGCAGGATATCGGTGAGGCTGGCGGCGCTGAACACCGTCAGCTCTGCCGCCCGGACCGGCATGGTCAACGCGAGGAGAGGGCCCAGCCACCAGACGAACGTCGCGACCCGAAGCATCAGGCTGACCTCAGGCGCAACGCGTTGCCAACGACGGACACGGACGACAGGCTCATGGCGAGCGCTGCCATCATCGGCGACGCCTGGATGCCGAACGACGCGAAGGCACCGGCCGCAATCGGAATGCCGAGTGCGTTGTAACAGAACGCGAGGCCGAGATTCTGCCGCATGTTGCGCACGGCAGCGCGGGCAATGACGCGGGCGCGTACGATCGCGTCGAGATGGCCCGCGACCAGCGTGATGTCGCCGGCGGCGATCGCGACATCGGTGCCGTTGCCCATCGCGATGCCGACATCGGCGGCGGCGAGCGCCGGCGCGTCGTTGATGCCATCACCGGCCATGGCGACGTGATGGCCGGCCGCACGGCGGGCCGCGACCAGTGCCGCCTTGTCGGCCGGGCTTTGCGCCGCGTGCACGACGTCGATACCGACGTCGGCGGCGATGCGCTGAACTGTGGCCGCCGCGTCGCCGCTCGCCATCTCGACGGCGATACCGTCTGCGCGCAGCGCATCGAGCGCGACCTGGGCGCCGGGCTTGAGGCTGTCGCTCAGCGCCAGCATCCCGGCGGGCTCGCCGTCGATACTGACGAACACCACCGTCGCGCCAGCGGACCGCCAGGCACCGATCTGCGCGGCGGATTCCGCCTGCCCGGTGAATCCCGCCGATCCGACCTGCACGCGTTTGCCCAGCACCAGCGCCTCCATGCCGGCGCCGGCGCTGGCCTTGAAACCCGCCGCGGCATTGCGGCGCAGGGCCCGCTCGTTCGCGCAGCGCGCGATGGCCCGCGCATACGGATGCTCGGAGCGCGCGGCGACGCTGGCCGCGGCGACGAGCACGGCAGCTTCGTCGAAGCTGCCGGCCGGCACGATGGCCGTCACCGTGGGCCGCCCGAGGGTCAGCGTGCCGGTCTTGTCGATCAGCAGCAGGGTCGCCGCGGCGAGACGCTCAATCGCCGCAGCATCCCTGAACAGCACGCCGCCCTGCGCGGCGCGGCCGGTGGCCACCATCACCGACATCGGTGTCGCCAGTCCCAGGGCGCACGGGCAGGCGATGATCAGCACGCTGATTGCGTGCCACAGGCCCAGCTGCCACGACGGCGCCGGGCCCAACAGGCCCCAGCCGACGAGCGAGAGCACCGCCACGAGCACCACCGTCGGCACGAACCAGGCCGCGATCCTGTCGGCGAGCCGTTGCAGCGGCGCCCGAGTACGCTGCGCTTCGAGCACGAGTTCGACGATGCGCGCGAGCACGGTGTCGTCGCCGACTTTGGTCACGCGGAAATCGAGGCTGCCGTGGCCGTTCAACGTGCCGCCGACCACGGCATCGCCCACGCGCTTCTCGCGTGGAAACGCCTCGCCCGTCAGCATCGATTCGTCGATTTCGCTCGCGCCGTCGACGACGATGCCATCGAGCGGCACCTGCTCGCCGGGCCGCACGCGCAGGCGGTCACCGACCTGCACGTCTTCGACGGGGATCAGCGTCTCGGCGCCGGCGTCGCCGATTCGCAACGCCTGCGGTGGACGCAGGGCAAGCAGGGCGCGCAGCGCGTCGGCCGTGCGGGCGCGCGCCATGCCCTCGAGCACCTGCCCGAGCAGCGTCAGTGACACGATCACCGCGGCCGCTTCGAAGTACACCGTCATGCCGCCGTGATGCGTCGCCGCTGCCGGCAGCCAGCCCGGTGCGAGCAGGGCGAAGATGCTGTAGAGATAGGCGCTCGCGGTGCCGATCCCGATCAGCGTCCACATGTTCGCGGCGCGTTGCGCCAGCGACTGCGACGCGCGCTTGAAGATCGGCCAGCCCGCCCACATCACGACCGGGCTCGCGAGCACCCCTTGCACCCACGGCAGCGCAGGTTGCAGCGACGACGGCAGTGCCGCGCCTCCTCCCATCGCCAGCACGAGCACGCTCAGCGACAACGGCAGCGTCCACAGCAGGCGCTGCCTGAAATCCCGCAGTTCGGGACTCTCGCTGTCGTCGAGCGTCGGGCGCGTCGGCTCCAGCGCCATGCCGCACAGGCGACAGTCCGCTGGTCGGTCGCTCGTGACCTCCGGGTGCATCGGACAGACATAGGCGGCAGTCGGCGCGACATCGCCCGGCGTCGAGGGAACTGCGTGCGCTTTCACTGCCGGCAGCGCGCGCGCGCTGCCGCTGGCGTAGCCGGCCGGATCGCCATCGAACTTCACTGCGCAGCCCGTGCAACAGAACTGGAACACGCGGCCTTCCCATTCGCGCCGGGCGCGGGCATGCGCGGGATCGACCGTCATGCCGCAGACGGGATCGAGCGTCGCCGCTGTCGACACTTCTTCGCTCGCAGTTTCCGTGGTCATATCGTTCACGCAGATCGCCCGGACAGGATGGAAGAGCAGCGCTGGCGCGCCGTTGGCGCAGTGGCGCCAAGTGCCTATGATGCCGCCTCTGATTGAATCGCGGAGTCCGGGGCGATGCCACGCTCAGCAACGGCGCTGAACGCTATCCTAACGCGAAGTGCGTGCCGACACGGTATCGGTCGGTGAGCGACGCTGCGTCGGCGATTGCGATCGAGGATCTGCGCTTCCGCTGGCAGCCGACGCGCGACTGGGTGCTCGACATCCCGCGCCTGGCGATCGCGCGTGGTGAAAGCGTGTTCCTGGCCGGACCGAGCGGCAGCGGCAAGACCAGCCTGCTGTCCCTCATCACCGGGATCGCGCAGCCGACCGAGGGCTGCGTGCGGATCCTCGACACGCGCATCGATCACTTGCGCGGCGCCGCTCGCGATCGGTTCCGCGCCGATCACTTCGGCATCGTGTTCCAGCTGTTCAATCTGCTGCCCTACCTGTCGGTGCTCGAGAATGTACTGCTCAGCTGCGAGTTCTCCGCCGCGCGCGCGCAGCGGGCCGCCAGGCGCTCCGGCACGCCCGCCGGTGAGGCGGTTCGTCTGCTCGGCCGGCTCGGACTCACGGATCCGCAACTGCATCGCCGGCCCGCGACGGAGCTCTCGGTCGGACAGCAGCAGCGGGTCGCCGCCGCGCGCGCACTGATCGGTAGCCCGCCTGTCATCGTCGCCGATGAGCCGACGTCGGCGCTCGACGCCGATCTGCGCACGGAGTTCGTCACGCTGCTGCTGCAGGAGGTGGTCGAGGCCGGCAGTGCGCTGCTGTTCGTCAGTCACGATCGTCAGCTCGCCGCCGCCTTCGATCGCGAAGTCGACCTGCGCCGCTTCGCACCCGCGCCAACGCCGCCATGAGCATGCTGACGCTCGCGCGCAAGAGCGTGTGGAATCGGCGGTCGACCGCCGCGCTCGTCGTGCTGTCGATCGCGCTGAGCGTGGTGCTGCTGCTGGGCGTCGAGCGTCTGCGCACGGATGCGCGTGCCAGTTTCACCGACACTCTGAGCGGCACCGATCTGATCGTCGGCGCGCGCGGATCGGCGGTGAACCTGCTGCTCTACAGCGTGTTCCGGATCGGAGACGCCACCAACAATGTCAGCTGGCGGAGTTACCTGGCGCTCGCCGCACGCCCCGAAGTCGCGTGGACCGTGCCGCTGTCGCTCGGTGATTCCCATCGCGGGTTTCGTGTGCTCGGTACGGAGGTGTCCTATTTCGAGCACTACCGCCATGCCGGTGGCACGCCGCTGCGCTTCGCCGCGGGCGCCGTCTTCGACGATGTCTTCGACGCCGTGCTCGGTGCCGACGTCGCGCGGCGTTACGGCTACACGGTCGGTGACACGCTGACACTGGCCCACGGCGCGGGCAAGGCGAGTTTTGCCGAGCACGCGGACAAGCCCTTCGTCGTGCGCGGCATCCTGGCGCCGACCGGTACGCCGGTCGATCGCACGGTGCATGTCGGTCTGCGCGGCATCGAGGCCATTCACGCCGACTGGTTCGCCGGTGGCCCGGTGCCGGGCCTGCGCCTGTCCGCCGCCGAGGTCCGCGCGCGCGCGCTGACGCCGAAATCGGTGACCGCGGTGATGGTCGGGCTCAAGTCGAAGACGCAGCTGTTCAATGTCCAGCGCGCGATCAATGAATTCAGCGACGAACCGCTGATGGCGATTCTGCCCGCGCTGACGACCCAGCAGCTGTGGGACCTGCTCGCGGTCGGTGAGCATGTGCTGCTCGGCGTCGCCGCGCTGGTCGTCGTGTGCGGGCTGCTGGCGATGATGACGGCGCTGATGACGGGCCTCAACGAGCGACGCCGGGAAATGGCGATCCTGCGCGCGCTCGGCGCGCGCTACGTCCAGATCTTCGGCCTCGTGCTCGGGGAAGCGCTGCTGCTGACCGTCGCCGGCATCGGCCTCGGCCTGTTGCTGCTGCAGGCCTTGCTGCTGCTCGTGCTGCCCTTGCTCAATGCGCGGGTAGGTCTCAGCATCGCGGGCTGGCCGCCGTCGTGGCATGAGCTGACGCTGCTGGGCGCCGTGCTGCTCGCCGGTTTCATCGCCGGGCTCGTGCCGGCGCTGCGCGTCTACCGCTATTCGCTCGCCGACGGTCTCACCATCAAACTATGAACGGACGGACACCGATGACTCGAATCGTGATCCTGGCGACGCTGCTCGGCTGGCTCGGCCTGTGTGCAGCCGCACCCGACGCGGCGCCACAGGAGATTACCTGGGACGATCTGATGCCGGCCGACTACCAGCCCGACAAGCTGTTCGGCGACGCCGATCTGTCGACGCTCGAGGACGGTGATCCACGCGCGGCCGAACTGATGCAGAAGCTGCAGGACCTGTGGAAGAACGCGCCGGTCGTCCAATCGCTCGATGGCACCGACGTGCGTCTTCCCGGCTTTGCCATTCCGCTGGAGTCGGACACGAAGACGGCGAAGTCATTCATTCTCGTGCCGTACTATGGTGCCTGCATTCACGTGCCGCCGCCGCCGTCGAACCAGATCGTGCTCGTGCGCTCGCCGCAGGGCGCGCCCATCAAGGAAGCCTTCGACATGGTGTGGGTCACCGGCCGGCTGCGCGTGGAAGCGCAGCAGACCGATGTCGCGCATGCGGGCTATACGCTGGACGCGAGTCTCGTCGAACCGTACGAAGAAGAGTAGCGACGCCCGCGCCGGGCCCTACTTCTTCTTGCGCTTGCCCGTGGCCGGCAGCGCCTGCTCTCCGCCTTCGAGCAGGCTGCGCAGCATCCACGCGTTCTTTTCGTGGATCTGCATGCGCTGCGTCAGCAGGTCGGCGGTCGGTTCGTCACCGGCCTTGTCGACGACTGGAAAGATGCCGCGTGCGGTGCGCGTGATGGCTTCCTGGCCGGCGATCAGCTGGCGAATCATGTCGGTCGCGCCGGGCACGCCTGCTTCTTCCTCGATGCTCGACAGCTTCACGAACTGGGAATAAGACGCCGGTGCCGGATGACCGAGCGCGCGGATGCGTTCGGCGATCGGATCGAGCGCGTTCCACAGTTCCGTGTACTGGTCCATGAACATCAGGTGCAGCGTGTTGAACATGGGGCCCGTCACGTTCCAGTGAAAGCCGTGGGTCTTCAGGTAGAGGGTGTAGCTGTCGGCGAGGAGGTGGGCGAGCCCGTCCGCAATCTTGCCGCGTGTCTTGTCGTCGATCCCGATATCCATGTCATGTCTCCCGTGTGAGCCAGAGGTACGTCCACACCGGCGGGCGGCGGGTGCCTTCCGTCAGTGTCATGGGACCTAGTGTGCCGGCAGTTCGCCGCGCGTGCCAATTGCGAAATACTGTCAGGATCATAAGATTTGGCTATCGCCCACGAGCGCCTGCAGCGACCCGCCGGAGACTGTCCGCACGTGACCTTGAACGAACTCCGCTATGTGGTCGCGCTCGCCGGCGAACGCAATTTTCGCCGCGCGGCCGAACGCGTGTTCGTCACGCAGCCGGCGCTGTCGCTCGCGATCGCGAAACTCGAGGACGAACTCGGCGTGAAGCTGTTCGAGCGCGGCCGCGCCGACGTGCGGCCGACCACCGTCGGCGCACAGATCGTTGCCCAGGCCGAACGCGTGCTGGCGGAGGTCGGGCGCATCCGGGACCTGGCGCGCGGCGGGCGCGACGATCTCGCCGGCCCGATTGGCATCGGCTTCATTCACACCGCAGGTCCCTACCTGATTGCGCCGCTGGTGCGCGCGCTGCAGGCGGTGGCACCGGCGCTCGAACTGAACCTGCTGGAGAGCACCACCGACGAACTCGCCACGCGCCTGCAGGACGGGCGGCTGGATCTGGCCGTGATCGCGCTGCCGTTCGAATACCCGGGGCTGACGGTGACGCCGCTGTACGACGAAGACTTCGTCGTGATCGTGCCGCCACGTCACGCGTGGGCCGGGCGTACGCAGGTCACGCCCGGCGAACTCGCGGGCGAACGCCTGTTGCTGCTGCACAGCGGACACTGCTTTGCCAATCAGGTGGCGCTGGCGTGTCCCGACGCGAACCGCCGCGCCGAGATTCACGAGGGCCATTCGCTCGAGACCATCCGCCACATGGTGGCGTCCGGGCTCGGTATCAGCGTGTTGCCGAAGACTGCGATCAGCGGCCCGCACGCGGGCGCGGCGGTGGCCGTCGTCGACTTTGCCGCGCCGGTGCCGGCGCGACGCGTCGCGCTGGCCGCTCGCACCAGCTATCCGCGCGAGCGCGTCGTGGCGCTGATCGCCGAGGCGCTCGTCAAGGTGGGGATCGAGGCGGGGGGCGAGGGCCTGCGCGTGCTCGCGGGCGCGCCCGGCGCCTGAGTTCAGCGCCCGACGCGCAAGGTCGCGGACGGCAGTTCGCCGAACAGGCGCCGGTAATCGGCGGCGCAGCTCGACAGGTGCCAGAAGCCCCAGCGGGCGGCGACTTCCTGCACCGACACCTGACCGACGACTGAACTGCGCAAATCGCGCCGCATGCCGTTCAGCCGCAGCGTACGCAGGTACTGGTGCGGACTCAGGCCCAGCATTTCGTGAAAGCAGGTCTGCAGCGTGCGGCGGCTGATTTTGAGTGCGCCGCACAGTTCGACCACGGTCACAGGCTCATCGGGTCGCGACAGCGCGTAGTCACGTGCCCGCTGCACGATGCCGCGGCGCACCGACGCGGTGAAGGTCTGCGGCGGTTCCGGCTGGGCATCGCGCACGGCGCCGACGACGCGTTCGAGCAGCGTGTGGCGCAGACCGCGCGCGACCTGGGGATTGTCGAGTTGGCTGGCGCTGGTCTCGAGCAGTTCGAACAGGTGGGTCATGAAGCCGCGCAGGCCGGCGAGCGCGGCCGGTGCGACCGGCAGCAGGCGCCGTCCGCGCAGTTCGTCCTCGATGTCGATGCCTTCGAGGTCGAGCGTGAAGGCGCTGAGCGCGTCGGCCGACCACGAGAGGCCCACGATGTCGAGTACCGACGGGGTTCGGAATTCGAGGGAATCCTGCGGCCCGAGCGTCAGCAGCATGTCCGGCGGCATCGGCTTGCCGCAGTAGACGGCCGTGCCGCACATCGCGAGCGGAATGCCGAAGGTCCGCGAGCCGGGCCACGGCGACCCGGTTTCGAGCACGTCATGGCTGGTGCGTTCCCGGAACAGCTGCAGGCCATCGAGCCACAGTTCGTCGAGGCGGCCGATGAAGCGGCCGCGACCGAGCTGTTCGTAGCGCTGATCCCACGCGCTGAGGTTTTCGGCATGCTCATCGGCGTCACCACTGACGACCGTCCGCAGCAGCGGCGTCGACGAAGCGCAATGTGGTTGGGCCAGAGTCACGGGCCTGTCACCTCGATGCCGGACGGGCGGGGAAGTCCGGACACGTTACACCCGGCATGCGCAGCGCACAAACCGCGCCCGGCGCCTTCTGTCGGGACACCGGTCCTTGCCAGTTTCCGCTATTGGCCGGCGCCCGAAATCCTTACACTAAGCGACAGAATTATCTGGTCCGGGCGAACATTGGGGCCCGGCGCGACGGACACCGGGCCGCGACGCTCGGCCAAGAGCACGTGCCAAGACGGGGGAACAGGTGATGCAGACAGCGAAACGATGCGGTTTGGCCATGATGCTGATGGCGGGCGCCTGGGCCGCACAGGCGACACAGCCGACAGCGATGCCCGAAGAAATCACCGTGGGCAAACTCCCGCCCGCCAATCCCTACCGCCTGTACGTCTCGGATGTCGCGATCTCGCACATCGTCGACGGCCGCATGCACATCGTCGACGGGGAAACCCTGAAGTACACCGGCATGATCGGCACCGGCTTCACGGGCCTCGCGACGCTCTCGCCGGATCGCTCCGAGATCTATGTCGCGACGACCTATCTCGCGAAACTGAATCGCGGCACGCGCACCGACCAGGTCGATGTCTACGACGCGCAGACGCTGACCATCAAGGCCGAAATCTCCATTCCGCCGAAGCACGCACAGGCGCTGCCCTACAAGGGCACGATCGCGGTGACGCCGGACGGCCGCTTCATCGTCGTGCAGAACGCGACGCCCGCCAGTTCGCTCGCCGTCGTCGATCGCAAGGCGGAGAAGTTCGTCACCGAGATTCCGACGCCGGGCTGCTGGGGCATCCTCCCGGCACAGAGCGTCGCCAACCGTTTCACGACCATCTGCGGCGACGGGACCCTGCTGACCGTCACGCTCGGCGCCGACGGCAAGCCCACCGACCAGCAGCGCAGCGAGCGCCTGTTCGACCCGGACAAGGATCCCGTTTTCAGCCAGACCGAAAACGACGGCGACACCTACCACTTCCTCAGTTTTCACGGCCAGATCCTGAGCGCGAACCTCGGTGGTGCCGTCGCGAGCCTCGGCGCGCCGTGGTCGCTGCTCGGCGCGGACGATCAGAAAGACGGTTGGCGCCCGGGTGGCTACCAGCCGTTCGCGATGAGCAAGGACAACGGGCGGCTGTACGTCGCGATGCATCCGGCCGGCGCCGAAGGCAGCCACAAGAACCCGGCCAAAGAGATCTGGGCTTTCGACGTCAAGAGCAAACAGCGCGTCGAGCGGGTCGAAGGCAACAACGCGGTGGCGCTGGCGGTGAGCCGTGGTGCGAATCCGATGCTGTTCGCGATCGATCCGCTGAGCGCGGGCCTGATCAACTACTCGACCACGCCGAAGCTCGCGGTCGGCAAGCGCGTCGACGGTTTCGGCGAAGCGCCGATTCTGATCGAAACGCACTGATCAGCCGTTCGCAGCCCGGTACGATGAACCTGTTCGATCCCGCACTCGCCGCCGTGATCTGCGTTGCGGCCGGCGCCATCTTCGTCACCGGGGCGGTGTCGAAGTGGCGTGAGCGCGAACTGTTCGCCGCGGCGATGGAGAATTACGACCTGATCCCGAGCGTGGTCGTGCCGAGCGCCTCCGTGCTGCTGATCGCGACCGAACTCGCGATCGGCGTGCTGCTGCTGCTGCCGGTGCTGCGGCCCTGGCCACAGCTCGCGGGCGTCGGCCTGCTGCTGCTGGTCACCGCGGCGGTCGCGGTGAACCTGCTGCGCGGACGCGCGAGCATCAGCTGCGGCTGTGGCGGCGCCAGCGGTGACCAGACCCTCTCGTGGGCGCTGGTGGCGCGCAACCTCGGCTTCACCGGGCTGCTGGCCTTCGCGACCGTCGCCACCGCGGCGCGTCCGCTCGTGTGGCTGGACTATCTTTTCATCTGCATCGGCGGCCTGCTCGTGGCGGGGCTCTACGCCGCCGCGAGCCAGCTGATTGCCAATCAACCGCGCCTGACGGCGCTGCGGGACGGTACATGATCGAAGCCCTGAGCATCGCGGTGGTGATTCTGTCGGTCGTCGTCGTCGGACTCGTCGCCGCCGTGTTCGCGCTGTCGCGCCAGGTCGGCATCCTGTACGAACGCGTCGCACCCGTCGGGGCGCTGATCATGGACGCCGGTCCGAAAGTCGGCGAGCAGGCCCCGGCGTTCGATCTGATTGCGCTCGATGGCCGGCGGGTCGAGATTGGTCGCCAGGCCACGGCGTCGACCCTGCTGTTCTTCCTGTCACCGACCTGTCCGGTGTGCAAGAAGCTGCTGCCGATTCTCAAGTCCACTGCGCGCAGCGAGGCGGGCTGGTTGCGCATCGTGCTCGCGAGCGACGGCGAGCGCGCTGCGCAGGAGAAGTTCTACAAGCAGGCGAAACTCGAGGAGTTCCCGTACCTGCTGTCGACCGAACTCGGGCTCGCCTTCAAAGTCAGCCGCCTGCCCCACGCAGTGCTGCTCGACGAAGCGGGCCGCGTGAAGGCCAAGGGCCTCGTGAATTCACGCGAACAACTGGAGAGCCTGTTCACGGCCAAGGAACTCGGCGTGTCTTCGGTCCAGGAATATCTGAAGTCGGCGTAAGCGCCGCAAGCGGAGTAACAGCGATGCAATGGTTCGACGACTTTTTTGAGCGCAAGGCCCGGCAGGTGGCGCGCATGACCTCCCGCCGCAACGCGATGGCCCGCCTGGGCCGCGCGCTGCTCGGTGCTTCGGTGCTGTTCCCGGTGCTGCCGTTCGATCGCTCGCCGCAGGCGGCGCCGTCCGGCCATGGCGGCGGCGGTGCGCACCCGCCGGCGGGTGGACATGGCGGCGCCGGCGGTGGCGACGTCAACGACGACACCACCTGCGAATACTGGCGCTACTGCGCGCTCGACGGCTTCCTCTGCACCTGCTGCGGTGGGTCCATTTCGCAGTGCCCGGCGGGCACTGAAATCTCCAAGGTCACCTGGGTCGGCACCTGCCAGAACCCGAATGACAACAAGGCCTACCTGATCAGCTACAACGACTGCTGCGGCGTGTCCGCCTGCGGCCGTTGCATGTGCAACTACAACATCGGCGAGCGTCCGGCCTATCGCATGGGCGTGCACAACGACGTCAACTGGTGCATGGGCAACAAGGCGAACTCCTACCATTGCACGGTGGCGGTGGCACTGGGCGTGTCGGAGGCCCGGCCGGGCTGAGGCGCCGGTCGGGAAGCGCGGCCATGATGCGCGGAAAGTGGGCGGTCCTGCTGCTGCTCGCCAGCGTCGGCGGCGCGGCTCAGGCCGTCGACTACGGCCATCAGAGCTATCTGCTGCACTGTGCCGGTTGCCATCTGCCCGACGGCTCGGGCAGCAAACCGAACGACGTGCCGAGCCTGCACGGGATCCCCGGCCATTTCGCCAGGATTCCGGAAGGGCGCGCGTTCCTGACGCAGGTGCCCGGCATCGCCTATTCCCCGCTGAGCAATGCGGAAGTCGCCGAGATTCTGAACTGGATGCTGCTCGAGTACAGCAAGGACACGCTGCCGGCGGACTTCGTGCCGTTCACGGAGGCGGAGGTCGAGCGGCTGCGGGCCGAACGGCCGGCCGAGATTTTCAAGGTGCGCGAGTTGGTGCTGGGGCGTCTGCAGCAACTCGGCATCCGGATCGATTACTAGCTTTCTAATCAGGCGGCCAGTCGCGCGCGACGGCGCCGCCAACGCAGGGGGGAAACATGCACAAGAGCACCTATCGATGGGCGCGCCGCGCCTGTGTCGCCGCGGCGGTCTCGATGTTCTGCGCGGGCAGCACATGGGCCGCGGTGACCGAGGCCGACGCCGCGAAACTCGGCGCCGAACTGACGCCCGTTGGCGCCGAGAAGGCAGGAAACGCCGACGGCAGCATCCCCGAGTGGACCGGCGGCGAGATGACCGCGCCGGCCGGCTGGGCCGTTGGCCAGCCGCGTCCCGACCCGTATGCCGCCGAACAGCCGTTGCTGACGATCGATGCGTCGAACGTCGAGCAGCACAAGCAGTTCCTGTCGGCCGGCCAGATCGCGCTGCTGCAGGGTATCGACGGCTACTCGATGCAGGTGTTTCCGACGCATCGCAACTGCGCGTTTCCCGAAGTCGTCTATGAACGTACGAAACAGAATGCGACGACCGCGAAGCTGGGTGCCGCAGGCTGGGGCCTCGAGACGGCGACACCGTCCGGCGTGCCGTTCCCGATTCCGCAGAACGGTGCCGAGGCGATCTGGAACCACAAGCTGCGCTGGAGCGGCGCCGGGCGTACCGAAACCTACGCGACGATCTTCTCCGAGCCGGGCGGCCGCAAGCCGGTGCCGCTGGTGCAGAAGCAGTGGACGCTGACGCCGTTCGGCGACGAACGCGAGACCACCCTCGCCGAGGGCGGCATCGAGTACAAGCTGCTGAACGAAGTGGTGTCGCCGGCGGCGCGCGTCGGCGAGCTGATCCTGCTGCACTACTTCCTGAACAAGTCCAACGACGCGTGGCTGTACTTCCCGGGCCAGCGACGCGTGCGTCGCTCGCCGACCTTCGCCTACGACAACCCGGTGCCGGGCTACGAAAACCTGCTGATGGTCGACCAGTACCCGATGTACTCGGGCGCGATGGACCGCTACGACTTCAAGCTCATCGGCAAGCAGGAGATGTACGTCACCTACAACACCTTCCGCTTCAACGACACCTCGCTGAAGTTCGCGGACATCATGAAGCCGCTGGCACCGCAGCGCGACCTGATTCGGTACGAGAAGCACCGTGTGTGGAAGGTCGAAGCGACGATCAAGTCCGGCATGCGCCACCTGTTCCCGAAGCGCGAGTTCTACCTCGACGAGGACACCTGGGCGATGCTGCAATCCGACCTGTACGACGCGCAGGGCAAGATCTGGCGTGTGATGGAATCCTACCCGTACACGGCCTGGGAACTCGGCGCCTGCGTCTACCAGGGTTACACGAGCTATGACCTGAACGTCGGCCGCTACATGGCGGACAACATGCCGCAGGAAGGCAAGGTCGACTGGTTGGCTGGCAAGAATGGCGATATCGATCCGAAGAAATTCGACGCCAACCAGCTGCGCCGCGTCGGCAGCCGCTAACACACCCCGGGGGGGGCCATGACCAATACACACTCTCTGCCGGCACGCCGGCTCGCACTGGCGGCCGCGGTTGGCGCCGTTCTGGCGGCGCCGATCGCCGAAGCGCGCCGTTGGGAATTCGACAACGGCGCCGTGCTGAACGTCGACACCGTGCTGTCCTATGGTGCGCAGATGCGCACGCAGGAACGCATGCGGGGCCTGATCGGCCGCGACAACGGCGGCACCGCGCCGGTCACCGGCGATATCGGTCGCGCGCTGCACGGCCCGGACGGCGGGCCTGCCGCGAACCCGGATTTCAATTTCCTGAACGGCGACAACGGCAACCTGAACTTCGACCAGTGGGACGTCACCTCTGCCGCGATCAAAGGCACGCATGAAATCGGCCTGCGCTGGGGCGACGGCTGGGAGTTCCTGAGCCGCTTCACGTGGTTGTACGACCATGCGATCGATGACGGCCGCTTCACCAACCTGAGCGAGAAGGCCGAGCGTGTCGCCGAGCTGAATTTCACGCCGCTCGACCTGTGGGTGTCGAAGGACTTCGACCTCTTCGGCCAGCCCGCGAAGGTGCGCCTCGGCAACCAGGTGGTGTCGTGGGGCGAAGACATCTTCATCCTCGGCGGCATCAATTCGATCAACGCGCTCGACATCCGGCGTTTCCGCACGCCGGGCACCCAGATCAAGGAAGTGCTGCGTCCGGCGCCGATGTTCTACTTCAATGCCGGTGTCACCGACAACGTGTCGGTCGAAGGTTATTACCAGTTCGTGTGGAACGACTTCCGTTTCGACCCGGTCGGTACCTTCCTGTCCGGCGCCGATGTCGTCGGCCGCGGCCAGCTGGATGCGTTCGCGCCGTCGAGTTTCGGCCTGTGCGGCAACTTCGACGCCTTCACCTGCGGCGACGATCTCGTCACCCCCTCGATTCCCGGCGGCAACATCGTGCCGCAGTACCGTACCGACCGCTCGCCTGAGAAGACCGGCCAGTTCGGCCTCGCGCTGCGCTGGATTCCGGAATCCTTCGACGCCGAGTTCGGCATCTACTACGTGCATTTCCACGACAAGCTGCCGTGGACCTCGTTCGTCTACGACCCGGCGATCCAGGGGGCCGGCAATCCGCTGGGCCTCGGCTACTTCAACGAGTTCGGCGAGGACAAGCATCTGTTCGGCATCTCCGGCAACACGAAGCTCGGGCCGCTCGCGGTCGGCTCCGAAGTGTCGTACCGGCCGAAGGATTCGGTTGCGATCGACCCGACCGTGCCGCTGCCGACCGGCCTCGCCGGCTTCGGCCTGCAGCCCGGCAGCGCCGCGATGGGCCACAGCATCATGGACGTCGTCGGTTGCGGCATCGGTACCGGCGACGTGGTGACGCCCGGCCCCGGCAAGTCCTTCGATGCGGCGTGCACCAGTGGTTACACGCGCGGCTACGTCGAGGAAGAGCGCTGGCAGGGTCACCTGACCGGCTTCTACTTCATCGAAGTCGACAGCGTGTTCGGCGACCTCATGCGCACGCTCGGCGCCGCGGAAGGTTATGTGCTGGCCGAAATCGCGGCCACGCATTACCCGAGCCTCGATCCGCACAATGTCCCGTACCTGATCTTCCCGAGCTACGATGTGCCGGACAAGACCTCGGCGGGCTATGTCGTCGAACTGTCGCTGACCTACCCGAACGCGTTCGGCAGCTACACGGTGACGCCGATCGTCGACTTCTATCACGACTTCTCCGGCACCACGCCGAACGCGCTGCCGTTCGTCGAAGACCGCAAGGCCGTGTTCCTGGGCGTGACCGCCGACTACAACAACTTCTACAAGTTCCAGGTCGGCTACACGAACTACTTCGGCGGCGGCTCTTCGAACATCGTGCGTGACCGTGACTTCGTCGGCGTGAGCGCGACGATCAGGTCGCCGACCGTCCCGCGCGGCATCTCCGCAGCATCCCCATGATCACCCGTTTCATTCAATGGCTGGAGACCTTCGTCTTCGGCCATCGCGCCGCGCTGCTGGCCGTGCTCGCCGTGTTCACTGCGGTGATGGGCTGGTTCGCGTCCGGTCTGCGCATGGATGCCGGTTTCGACAAGCAACTGCCGACCGGGCACGAATACACCGACACCTTTTTCAAGTACCGCGACATGCTGTTCGGAGCGAACCGGCTGATCGTGGTGCTGCATGCCCGCGACGGCACGATGTGGAACGAGGAGTTCCTCCGCGCGCTGCACGACGTCACGCAGGCGGTGATGTTCATGCCTGGCGTCGACCGCAACACGGTGTCCTCGCTGTGGACGCCGAACACCCGCGTGCTGCTGATCACAGAAGAGGGCTTTCAGGCGCGTGACGTGATCGGCGGGGACATCACCGCCGACAAGCTCAACCAGGAGAACATCGCGCAGATCCGCGAGAACGTGATCGTCGGCGGTTACGTCGGCAGCCTGGTCGCCAATGACGACTCCGGCGCGATGGTCGTCGCCGACCTGCTCGACTACAACCCGCGCACGCGGGAGAAGACCGACTACATCGAACTCGGCAAGCGCATCGAGCAGGAAGTGCGCCAGAAGTTCGAGAACGACAATATCGAAGTCCAGATCATCGGCTTTGCGAAGCAGATCAGCGATATCGCCGAAGGCGCGAAGTCGGTGGCGAAATTCTTCGTGCTGGCCTTTGTGCTGACGGCCTTTGCGGTGTGGCTGTACAGCCGATCGCTGGCGTTCACGTTCACGGCACTGCTGTGCTCGCTGGTGTCGTTGATCTGGCAGTTCGGCACCTTGAAGCTGCTCGGCTACGGGCTCGACCCGCTCGCGATCCTCGTGCCGTTCCTGGTGTTCGCCATTGGCGTGTCGCATGGCGTGCAGCAGGTCAACTACATCTCGCAGGGCATCTGCGCCGGCAAGACGACTTTCGACGCCGCGAAAGCGAGTTTCACCGGGCTGCTGATCCCGGGCACGATGGCGCTGGTCACGGCCTTCGTCGGCTTCGCGACGCTGATCCTGATCCCGATCCCGATGATTCGCGAACTGTCGATCACGGCCTCGATCGGCGTGGCCTACAAGATCGTCACCAACCTTGTGATGTTGCCGGTCGTGGCGTCGTATTTCCGGCTCGGCCCGGATTACGTCGCGCGCATCACGCATCTGCGCGAGAAGCGCGAAGGCCTGATGTGGATTTTCGATCATGCAGCCGATCGGCGCTGGGCCTTCGGGCTCGTCGGCATCGCGGCCGTGATCTTCGGCGTGGCCTACTGGGAGTCGCTGGGGCGCCATGTCGGGTATTTGAAACCCGGCGCGCCGGAACTGCGTGAAACGGCGCGCTACAACCGCGATGCGGTGGCCATCGTCGAGCGCTTCAGCCTCGGCCTCGACGTCTTCACCATCGTCAACGAAATCCCGCAGGAAGGGTGTTACGACTTCGCGCGCATGACCTACCTCGATGAGTTCAGCTGGGCGATGCAGAACGTCCCGGGCGTCATCAGCGTCGCTGCGCTGCCGTCGCTGGTGAAGGTCGGCTCGTCGGGCTTCAACGAAGGCAATCCGAAATGGTTTGCGCTGCCGCGCGACGATCGCTCGATGGCGAGCTTCATCGGCCTCGCCGGCGAGGGCTCCGGGCTTTACGATCCACTGTGCACGGTGCTGCCGATCAATGTCTATCTGACCGATCACAAGGCAACGACGATCAAGGCCGTGGTCGACGCCGCCAAGGACTATCGGCGCAATCATCCCGAGAAGACCGTCAATATCCGGCTCGCGAGCGGCAACGTCGGGGTGCAGGCGGCCACCAACGAAGTGCTCGAGACCACGGAGCTGCCGATGATGCTCTATGTCTATGCGACGATCATCGCGCTCGTGTTCTTCACCTATCGCGACTGGCGTGCCACGATCGCCTGCTGCGTGCCGCTGACTGTCGCGACGTTCCTCGGCTACTGGTTCATGAAGGAGCTCGATATCGGGCTGACGGTGGCGACGCTGCCGGTGATGGTGCTCGCGGTCGGCATCGGCGTCGACTATGCGTTCTACATCTACAACCGTCTGCAGATGTATCTCGCCGAGGGCATCGATATCGTGCCCGCGTTCCAGCGTACGCTGCGCGAGACGGGCAATGCGACGATCTTCACCGCAATCACGCTGTCGATCGGCGTGGCGACCTGGGCCTTCTCGGAACTCAAGTTCCAGGCCGACATGGGCCTGCTGCTCGCATTCATGTTCATGATCAACATGGTGATGGCAATCACCCTGCTGCCCGCGCTCGCGGTGGTGATCGACACCCTCATCCCCCGCCGCACGCCCGTGCGGCGGCCGTTTCTCGCACACTGACGGGGTCCCGACGATGATTCGTCTGATCCTGATGACGATGCTGCTCGTGGGCTGGCTGGGCGCGGCCGTCGCCGACGGGACGGCCAACGCAGCGACCGACGCGCGAATCGCGCCGCTCGCTGCCCACAGCCTGCTGCTCGACGCCACGCGGGCAGGCCCGCGCCTGATCGCGGTCGGCGAGTACGGTCACATCCTGTTGTCCGACGACGAAGGAGCGAGCTGGCGCCAGGCGCGGCACGTGCCGACGCGCACGACGCTGACCTCGGTGACCTTCGTCGATGACGACCTCGGCTGGGCGGTCGGGCACGGCGGCCAGATCCTCCACACCACCGACGGCGGTGAGCAGTGGATCGTGCAGCACGGCGAGATGAACGGCGTCGACAGCCTGTTCTCCGTCTGGTTCGAAAATGCCCGGCACGGCATCGCGGTCGGCCCCTATGGCTACGCGCTGGCCACCGAGGACGGCGGCAAGACCTGGGAACAGTTCTATGTCGCCGACGGCGAAGACGGCGAGCGGCACCTGAACCACGTGTTCGCCGGCGTCGACGGTCGCCTGTACATCGCGGCGGAAATCGGCGGCGTGTTCCTGTCCGACGACCGCGGGGTGAGCTGGAAGCTGGTGCAGACACCGTACGAGGGGTCGCTGTGGGGCGGCACCTCACGCCGCGACGGCAGCGTGATCGTCGTCGGCATGGTCGGCCACGCGCTGATCTCGACCGACCGCGGCGAAAGCTGGTCGGAGTTCGCGACGGGCACCGATCAGTCCCTGACCGACGTCGATGAACTCGATGACGGCCGCGTCGTCCTCGTCGGACTCGGCGGCGCGGTGTCGATCGGCAGTCCGCAGCTCGAATTCAAGGCCGGCATACGCCCGGATCGCCAGTTCGCGACGAGTGTCCTGCACGCGGGTGACAAGCTGCTGCTGTTCACGCAGTCCGGTGTGCATACGCAGCCGCTGAGGTAGTCCGAATTCGCGATTGGGACAGCGTCGAGCCCCCACAGCGCCACCGCATGGCCGGGGTGCCGGAGATGATGACGTGCCCCGCCGTGATCCCGGATGTCACTGCGCTTGATCCGGTCTAAGGGATGCGGGCAGCGCGTTGACTCGACGCAGCCCGGATCAAGCATCGCGAATTCCGGGATCTGGCCCTGGCGCGGCGTTCACCCACGGCACATTGGGCGCCGCGCCGGGTGCCTGCTTACGCCTCCTGCCGCACCCACGGCACCGCGCAGACCTGGTTCAGCTCAATCTCCGCGTGCACGGCCACGTTGCCATGCGGACCCGCGCACCACGACGGCATCACCATCGTATACAGACCCGGGCCGCCGGCCGTCAGCAGGTGCAGGTTGGCCGGGTTGCGCACGGCCGGCAGCACGTCGCCGGTGCCCATCAGCATTTTCGTGTTCAGCGCCGCGAGCGTTGCGCGCGGCGTGACGGCGCGCGCGCTGAGCGTCTGCTGCAGTGACTCGCGCGTGTGGCCCGCGTGGGCGAGCACCTGCGCATGTTCGGGATTGAGCACCACCACCACCGCCGCGGTGCCGCCGAGATGCGAGTTGTTGCTGCCGGGGTTCGCGATCACCTTCGCGATCGTGTCGAGCAGGCGCTCGGCTGACTGCGGGTCGTCGGCGTCGCCGGTGAAGAACACCGAGTGCGGACTCTCGACGCCGACGACGGTGACCGCACTCTGGTCGGCGCGGTAGCCGAGGCTCGTGTGCAGCGGCGGAAACGGCGAGGCGGCTTCGTCCTCGGCGATGCAGAACGTGAATTTCGCCGGCGTGCCGTGCAGCGCCATGTCGGACACGCCCGGGTGTGCGCCGCCGATGTTGATCATCGCGAGCCGGAGCGCGCGGCCGATCGAGGCGTTCGCGCGATGCCCGGGCCCCATCACACCGAAGCCGGAAGCGATGCCGCCACACGCGGCGCGCGCCGGACCGTTGACGATCAGCAGTGGCGCGATGCAGTGCGTGGTGCCCTGCATCTCGCCGAGATCGAACGCCGGCTGGCACACGGCCCGGACCGCAGCAAGCACCACCGGAAAGTGATCGGGCAGGCAGCCCGCCATCACCGCCGCGATGGCGATCTTCTCGACCGTCGCGGCGCCGCCCAGCGGACCCATCTCGCCGATGACGAGCTCGCGGTCGATGCCGGCGGCGACCAGCATCCGATCGACACGGGAGGCGGTCGGCAGCACCACCGGCAGCCCGTCGGTGCAGCCGTCGGCGTGCAGCTGTTCGAGCGCGGCGTCGTCGTCCGCCGCCGTCAGCCACGTGCTCATGTGCCGGCGAGGCGCGCGAGCACCTCGTCCCGAATCCGGAGCGCGAGCGCCTGCATCGCCGCCACGCCGCTGCCGGCGACCGGATGCGGCAGTTCGAGGCGCGGCACGTCCGGCATGCCGGACGCCTGCGCGACGAAATTCCCCTGGGCCCAGAATTCGCTGGTCACGAAGGCGAGCGCCGGCCGGCCACGCCGGGCAAGTGCAATGCCGTCACGCACGGTGCCGGAAGTGCAGCTGCCTCAATGGCCGTAGGCGGAAGCGACGACATCGCATTCTTCCGCGATGCGTGTCAGCAGCGCCTCGCTCGCCGGGATCGACGGGTTGCCCTTGTCGTAGCGCCTGAAGCTCGCGGCCGGCAGCGCCGCGGCCAGCGCCCCTTCGACGGCGTCGAGAAAGGCCACCGAGTCCGGAAAGCCGTTCGCGAGCAGGCCGACGGTCAGCGGACCGTCGAGCGCCGCGCGCAGTTGATAGGGCACCGGGGGCGCGAGTCGGGTCGCGCGCGGGTCGTGATACTGAATCGGCATGACGCTGTTGTCCTGCTGGTGGGGCTTCAGCATAGGCAAAGGATGCGCACCTGAGAAGCGGCCGCGCGCGAGACAAACGCGCCGACATCGTGTGAGATAGCGGGCCCGAACCTAACAGCGACGACAGATGAGCAACAGCGGCAATTCCCTCATGCGCAGCCTGCCCGCCATCGACGAGCTGCTGCGTCTGGCGGACGGCCAGCGCCTGTGCGCGGCGCACGGCCGCGAGTTCGTGACCTCGGTGTTGCGCGAAGTGGCGGGCGCCGCGCGCGAGGCGCTCAGCGAGCAGGGTGCCGCGGCGCTGGCGCGCGTCGACGCCGGTGCGCTGCTGGCGGCCGCCGAACAGCGCCTGCAGTCGCTGACCGCCCCCAGCCTGCGGCCCGTGTTCAACCTCACCGGCACCGTGCTGCACACCAATCTCGGACGCGCGCCGTTGCCACAGGCCGCGATCGACGCGATGACCGCCGTCGCCGGTGGCGCGAGCAACCTCGAGTTCGATCTCGCCTCGGGCACGCGCGGCGATCGCGACAGCCACGTCGAGGACTGGATCTGTCGCCTCACCGGCGCCGAGGCCGCGACTGTCGTCAACAACAATGCGGCGGCCGTGCTGCTGCTGCTGAACACGCTGGCGCTGCGTCGCGAAGTGGTCGTCTCGCGCGGCGAACTGGTCGAGATCGGGGGCGCGTTCCGCGTGCCCGACGTGATGGCGCGCGCCGGCGCGAAACTCGTCGAAGTCGGCACCACGAACCGCACGCACCCGGCGGATTTCGACGATGCGATCACGCCGCGCACGGCGCTGCTGATGAAGGTGCACACGAGCAACTATGCGATTCACGGCTTCACCGCCGCAGTGCCCGAAACGGTGCTCGCCGCCACCGCGCGAGCGCACGATCTGCCGTTCGTCGTCGATCTCGGCAGCGGCACGCTGATTGATCTCAGCCGCTACGGCCTGCCGCATGAGCCGACGGTCGCCGAGGCCATTGCCGCCGGCGCCGATCTCGTGACCTTCAGCGGCGACAAGCTGCTCGGCGGACCGCAGGCCGGCATCATCGCCGGGCGTGGAACCCTGATCCGTCGCATCAAGCGCAACCCGATGAAACGCGCGCTGCGCGTCGACAAGCTGACGCTGGCGGCGCTCGGTGCGGTGCTCCGGCTCTACGCCGAGCCGGCACGCGCAGTGCGCGAACTGCCGACGCTGCGCCTGCTGACGCGTCCGGCGTCCGAGATCGACGCGCAGGCCACGCGGCTCCTGCCGGCGCTCGCGGCCGCGCTCGGCGACGCCGCGGCGGTGTCGATCGTCGACTGCGCGAGCCAGATCGGCAGCGGCGCGCTGCCGGTCGATCTGCTGATGAGTCGCGCGCTGCGCATCGCGCCCCGCGGCGGGCGCGGCAAGGTGCTCGAACGCCTGGCGGGCGCATTCCGCCAGCTGCCGGTGCCGGTGGTCGGGCGCATTGCCGACGGCGCGCTGCTGTTCGACCTGCGCTGTCTCGATGACGAAGCCGGCTTTGCCGCCCAGCTCGCGCAACTGCGCTGGAGCGCGGCCGGATGATCGTGGCGACCGCGGGGCACGTCGATCACGGCAAGACCCTGCTCGTGAAGGCGCTGACCGGCGTCGACACCGATCGCCTGCCGGAGGAAAAGGCGCGCGGGCTCAGCATCGAGCTCGGCTATGCGTTTCACGATCTCGGCGACGGCGAGCAGACCGGCTTCATCGACGTCCCCGGCCACGAGCGTTTCGTGCGCACGATGGTCGCCGGCGTCTGCGGCACGGACGTCGTGCTGTTCGTGGTGGCCGCCGACGACGGCCCGATGCCGCAGACTGCCGAACATCTCGCGATCCTCGATCTGCTCGGCGTCGAACGCGGCCTCATCGTGATCACCAAGTGCGATCGCGTGGAGCCTGCGCGCGTGGACGAAGTCACGGCGCTGATCCGTGCCATGACGACCGACACCACGCTTGCCGCCTGCACCGTGGTGCCGGTGTCGGCGCACTCGGGTGTCGGCATCGAGACGCTGCGCGCGGCGCTGCTCGCGCTGAAGCGCAGCGTGCCGACGCGTTCGCACCGTGGCAATTTCCGGCTGGCCGTCGATCGCAGCTTCGTGCTGAAGGGCGCGGGGCGCGTCGTCACCGGCACGGTGTTCGCCGGACGGGTCGGCGTCGGCGACGCGTTGTGCGTCGCGCCCGGCGGCGGCGAGCTGCGGGTGCGCGGCATTCATGCGCAGAACCGGCCGGCGGCGGAGGCCGTCAGCGGGCTGCGCTGCGCGCTGAATCTCAGTGGGGCCGCGGTGCGCGACAGCGACATCGCGCGTGGCCAGTGGATCGTCGGCGCCAACGCCGCCTTCGGCACGCAGCGGATCGACGCGCGCATTCGAGTGCTCGCCGCGGAGGCCGGGCCGTTGCGCAGCCGCGCGCCGGTGCACGTGCACGTCGGGGCCGCCGACACCACGGGCCGCGTGCTGCCGCTCGCCGGCACGGGCGTCGCGCCCGGCGAATATGCACTCGTGCAACTCCAGCTCGACCAGCCACTGCACGCGGTGCACGGCGATCGCGTGATCCTGCGCGATCAGTCCGCGCGCCGCACGGTCGGCGGCGGCGTGGTGCTCAATCCGCTGCCTGAAGAACGGCGCACAGCGCGCGAAGTGCGCCTGCGCGTCGCGACCGCGATGGCGCACACGGCCGACGCGGACGCGCTCGGTGCGCTGTTGGCCGACAGCGCGGAGGGTGTCGATCTCGCGCGCTTTGCGCAGGCGCGCAATCTCGCGCCGTCGGAAGCCGCGGCGCTGTTCGGGCAAACGCCGATGGCGACCTGGGGCACGCCGCCCGCCCTGCATGCCGTCGCGCCCGCACGCTGGCAGGTCCTGCTCGATGCGGTGACGAGCGCGCTCGCGCAACTGCATGCCGCCGAGCCCGCGCGTGAGGGCGTGGGGCGTGCTGCGATTCGTGCCGCGCTCGTCGCGCCGCTGCCCCCGGCGCTGCTCGACGCGGTGCTCGATGCTGCGCAGACGGCGGGACTGCTCGTGCTCGACCATGGTCTCTATCGCCTGCCGGACCATCGCGCCGTGCGCGATCCGGCGGACGAGCGGATGTGGCAGCGCGTGCGTCCGCTGCTGGACGTGCCCGACAGCCGCGTGCCGGTGTTCTCCGATCTGCTCACCGCGCTCAAGATGCCCGCCCCATTGCTCGAGGGCTGGCTGCTGAAGTTCGTCAAGCAGGGCGCGCTGGTGCGCGTGAGCCCGAAGCGTTATTTCCTGCCGGCGATGATCGCGCGCCAGGCG
This sequence comes from Gammaproteobacteria bacterium Ga0077536, assembly GCA_001464935.1. Lineage (GTDB taxonomy): Bacteria > Pseudomonadota > Gammaproteobacteria. The sequence goes on along the minus strand of LNEL01000051.1, from coordinate 69,352 downwards.
GCCTGCGTGCGCGACCTCGCGGCGAGCGCCGCCGACGGCCGCTTCACGGCGGCGGATTTTCGCGACCGCAGCGGCCTCGGCCGCAATGCCGTGATCGAGATCCTCGAGCATTTCGATGCAACCGGGCTGACCCGGCGCGAGGGTGACAGCCGCGTCGTCCTCCGGCGCTGAGTGTCGCCCGCGAGCCTATTTGTTAAGCTCGCCGGTGGAAGAGTGTCGTCACCCGGTGGGGCGCCCGAACTTCAAATTCGGTGAGACGCGCCTGGCGCGTCTGGTGGGTTCGACTCCCACCTCTTTCGCCAATTGCCTGCATGCGCGGTATCTCCCGCGCGGCCCAGCTTTGCGCAGCCAGCGCTGCGCGGGAGTGAGCGATGAGCCTGAAGAAATCCCTGGATGACATACGCACTGCATCGGCGTCGCGAGTGCCGGCCGACAAGCTCGCGGTGATGCACCGCGCGACCGACGACCTGCGGCACTCCGGCATTCTCGACCGCGTGCTGAAGGTCGGCGACACCCTGCCACCGTTCGCACTCGCGAATGCCGACGGCGTCACCGTCAAGTCGTCGCAGCTGCTCGGCATGGGCGCCGTCGTGCTGACGGTCTTTCGCGGACACTGGTGACCCTACTGCAATGCGGAGCTGTATGCTCTGCAAGCCATCGTCGACCCGCTGCGTGAAGCGGGTGCCAGTCTCGTTGCGTTGTCGCCATTGAAGCCGGCACTCAACAAGACGGTGATTGAGAAGAACAAACTCGGATTCGACATCCTGAGCGATCCGGGCAATGCGTATGCGGCCGAACTCGGTCTGCGCTTCGCGCTGCCGGCCGATCTGAAAGCCATCTACCAGGGCTTCGGGATCGACCTCGCGGCGAGCAACGGCGACGACAGCTGGACCCTGCCGATGCCCGCGCGCTTCGTCATCGATCGCAGCGGCGTCGTCCGGGGCGCGGATGTCGATCCTGACTACACGGTGCGGCCGGAACCGGCGGACACCCTGGCGCTGGTGCGTTCCCTCGGCGGCTGAGCGCTGCCCGTCAGGGCGCGAGCAGCACTTGATGAGGGCCGCCGTCGTCGCGCGCGATCACCTCGCCCACGATGACGCCGGATGTCACGCCCGTGGCGTGCAGCGCCGCGAGGGCGGCCGCCGCCTGCGCGCGCGGCAGCGCGCACAGCAGGCCGCCGGCGGTCTGCGGATCGAAACACAGCGGGTAGTGCGGATGACGGCGGGCGGCCTCGTCGCCCCCCATGCGTTCGCTCACGCGCAGATTCTCCGGGTGCAATGTGCTGAGAATCCCGCGCGCCGCGAGCTCGGCGGCGCCGTCGAACACCGGCAGCGCCGACAGCGACAGCCGCGCGGCGAGCGACTCGTCGCCGAGCAGTTCGAGGAGATGACCGGCGAGACCGAAGCCGGTGACATCGGTCATCGCGTGCGGGCCGTGCTGCATCAGGCAGCGCGCGGCCGGGCCGCCGGATCGGCTCATCGAGTCGAGCGCCGCCGCCAGCCAGCGCCACTTCGCCAGGCCCTGCATCTGCGCGGCGAGCAGCACACCGGTGCCCAGCGGTTTGGTCAGCAGCAGCACATCGCCCGCACAGGCGCCGCGTTTGCGGCGCACGCTGGACGCCGCCACGTGTCCGTTGACCGCAAAGCCGAGTGACAGCTCCGCGCCTTCGGCGGTGTGACCGCCGACGAGCATCGTGTGTTCTTCACGCAGCAGATCGAGCGCGCCGGCGAGCAGCATTTTCAGATCTTCCTGCATCCGGCGCGTGCCGGACACCGGCAGCGTCACGAGGGCGAGTGCCGTCTGCGGCACGGCGCCCATCGCGAAGATGTCGCCGAGGCAGTGGTTCGCCGCGATGCGCCCGAACAGCCACGGATCGTCGATGAAGCTGCGGAACGCATCGACCGTCTGCACGGCGAGCGTGTCGGGCGGCAGCGCGACGACCGCCGCATCGTCCGGTGCGTCGAGGCCGATCACGATGTCCTCGCGCGCCGGCTGATCGAGCGAGCGGAGTACCTCGTGCAGGACGTCGGCGCCGATCTTGCTGCCGCAACCGCCGCAGCGCATCTGCGCGTCGGGCGTCGCCGTCATGCTTGCCATTGGCATCGTGTTCATCATCGGCTGCCGGTAGCGCGTCATGAAACGGCGATCGATGTGATCCTTCCAGCGCCACACCCACTCACCGCCGAACGCGAACGGTCCGCGTGAGGCGATCGCGTAGCGCCCGCCGGTGCTGATGAGACTCAGCGCTTCGCGCTGTGGCGTGTAGGTCTCGAGCGCGTCGCCGCGCAACGCGCGGCGCAGGTTGTCGGTAAGCGGCGGGCCCTGCCGCACAGCATAGACGCCGGCCTTCGGGCGCGGATACGCATCGACGTGCGCGATGTCCCCAGCGGCAAAGACGTCCGGGGTGGAGACCGAGCGCAGGCTCGGCTCGACGCGGATGAAGCCGTCGTCGGTCGTCGCGAGCCCGGCCGCGCGTGGCCAGGCCGGCGCCGCGGCGGAGGTCACCCACAGGATTTCATCGAGCGCGACCCGCTCGCCGCGCGCCGTGTCGACGCCCGTCGCGTCGACCCTCGTCACCGTGCTGTCGGTGCGGACATCGACCTGCGCGGCGCGCAGCGCGCGCCAATACAGCCGGCGGGCGCGTGCGCAGTGGCCGGGCAGGATATCCGGTCCCGCGCAGAGCAGGTGAAAACTGAGACGCGCCGCGCCCGCTGGCGCCAGGGCCTGCAGCAGGCGATGACGGACCGCCATCAGCAGTTCGACGCCGCCGGCACCGCCACCGACCACACCGATGCGCAGCCGCGCCGTGCTCGCCAGCACGCGCGCCAGCAGGATTTCCCAGCGTCGATGGAAATCGCTGACGGGCTTGACGGGCATCGCGTGCGCGGCCGCGCCCGGCACGGCGAGCGACGGCGACGAGCCGATGTCGATGCTCAGGCAGTCGTACGCGATCGGCGGTCGGCGCGCGCAGATCACGCGGCGCTGCGCGAGATCGAGTCCGACCACTTCGTCCTGGAGCAGCCGCACCTGCGCCTGGCGTGCGAGCGGGCCCAGATCGATATGCGTGTCGTCGAAGCCGTACAGGCCGGCCACGAGGCCCGGCAGCATGCCGGAGTAGGGGGTTTCGATGTCGCGGCTGACGACCGTCACGCGCACGTCGGGCTCGGGCTGCATGCCGAAGCGACGGATCACCTCGACGTGGGCATGGCCGCCGCCGATCAGCACGAGCTCGCGGCCGCGCGACGGCAAATTCGGAGGAAGGCTCATGCTGGCTCGGACGGGCTCCGCCGCAGCAGAAGTGCCGCGCTGCGCGGATTATCGCCGACAGACCTGTCCGACACCACGCGGGCACCGCTCGTGACCCCCCTTGAACTTCGACCGGCCGACCCTACATCCCAGACCAGCGGCATTGGCATCCGCATTCGTGACAACCGAGGAGGCAACCCATGATTCTTCAAGCGCTGTTTCCCCGCGATATCTTCGCCGAGCTGGAACGGCTGCAGCGCGACATGCAGCAGAACTTCGACGTCTATCCGAACATCCGTGGCCGCGCGCGCGGCAACTATCCCGCGCTGAACGTCGGCGGCACCGCACAGTCGGTCGACATCTACGCGTTTGCACCGGGGCTCGATCCGGCACGGATTGACGTTCAGCTCGAAAAGGGTGTGCTGACGATTGCCGGCGAGCGTCCGCGCGAGCAGCCTGCCGAACAGGCCACCGTGCACATCGACGAGCGGTTTGCAGGCCGCTTCCGGCGCGTCGTCAACCTGCCCGAAGACATCGATCCTGACACTGTCCAGGCCCGCTACACCGACGGCGTCCTGCACGTCAGCGTGCAGCGCCGGCAGGCCGCGCAGACCCGTCGCATCCCCATTGATTGAAGCGCATATCGAGGAGCAAAGACATGAACGACACGACCCGGATCTCGAACGAACGCCGCGCGCAGCGCGAGGAGAACGCGTTGCTGCCGCCGGTCAATGTCTGCGAGGACGCCACCGGCATCACGCTGACCGCGGACCTGCCCGGGGTCACGCGGGAGCACCTGAGTCTGCAGATAGACGCGGATTCGCTGACCATCGAGGGCGAAATCACGTTGCGCCTGCCCGACGACATGGCCGCGAGCCATGCGGAAGTGGCGCTGCCGTCGTATCGCCGCGTCTTCACGCTGTCGAAGGAACTCGATCCCGACAGGATCAGCGCCGAGTTTCGCCAGGGCGTGTTGACGCTGCGAATCCCGAAGGCGCCGCACGCGCAACCGCGGCGCATCGAGGTGCAGGCGCACTGAGTGCGGTGACACAAAGGAGGTCGCGATGACGTTGGAACATCTCAGACACAAATCGGGTTCGTGGTGGGATCATCTCGCCGACGGTTGGCGCCAGCTGATGCATCACGCGGCTTCGGCGCTGACACGCTTCAGGGCCGGCGACAGCACCAATCTGCCGGACCCTGAGGCCATCGATGAGACCGGGTTTCTGCCGGTACGCGGTTGGGCCCTGCTCGGCGGCGAACTGTTCGAGGACGACACGCGGGTCGTGGCACGTCTTGAAGTGCCTGGCGTCGACAAGGCGGAATTGCGCCTCGAAGTGCGGGACGATGCGCTGATCGTTTCCGGCGAGAAACGCTTCACGCGGGAAGAGACCACCGGCCGATGGCGGGTCATGCAGTGCGCGTATGGCAGCTTCGAACGTGTGTTGCCGCTGCCGGTGCCGGTGGTGGGCGACGCGGCCCGCGCGTCTTACCGCGACGGGGTGCTGCGCGTGGAGCTGCCGAAGGCGACACCGGGTCAGCCGCGCGCGGTGACGATTCCGATCGCCTGAACGCTCAGCACAGGCCGCCCGTTCAGCCGGACGGCAGTGTCGCTTCGACCAGCGTGGCCATGCCTGCGCTGGTCGCGCCCTGCGTGCGCAAGCCCGCCGCTACGCCCAGACGGTCGGCCTCGGACCGGTTCTGACTGACTTTCCATTTGCCTTCGATGCGTGCGATCGGCAGTTCGAGGCCGACGATGCCGCGCATCTGGGCTTCGATGAAATCGGCCGGTGCGTCGTCGACGTGCCACGGCCGCGGCCGCGGGTGCTCGTGCTGGTTCGTCAGATCCTCGAGCTGCCGGCGCAGCCACAGCGGATCCTCGATCACGCGCGGCGCGCTCCACACGTGCACGCTGACGAAGTTCCAGGTCGGCACGACCTTGCCGGTCTCGCGTTTCGTCGCATACCACGAAGGCGTGATGTAGTCCTCAGGGCCCTGGAAGACCACGAAGCACTCAGTGATCGCGCGCAGTTCGTCGAGCTGCGGGTTGGCGCGTGCGAGGTGCGCGCGGAGCACACCGTGCGGGCCTTCGTCGGCGTAGAGCAGACACGGCACGTGATTGGCCATCGGACCACCCGGGCCGGCGGTGAACAGGACGCCGAGCGGATAGGCGCGCATCAGATCGTGCTGAACATGCTGGCGGTCTTCGCGGAAATGGGCGGGCAGGTACATGGCGAGGCTCCGGGGCGCGGCGCGCCGTCGAGTCCGGGCGGCGCACCGGACGTTGCGGGACGCGCGACTGTAACAAACCGATCGGCGCAGCGTCAGCAGCGCGTCGCTCAGGCGGGGCTGCCTCGCGTGGCGAGGATGTGCGCAATCATGCCGCGCGCGAGTTCGTGTTCGCCGAGGAACACAGTGCCGGCCGTGTCCTGTTCGAGCAGCCGTGCTTCCTCGTCGTTGTGGGAGCGCAGGACCACGGCGATGCCGGGATTCAACGTGCGCGCGATGTCCACCGTCCGGCGCATGTCGACGGTGTCGGGGATGGCGACCACCAGCATCGCCGCGCGCGCGACATGGGCCTGGATCAGCACGTCCGGCGTTGCGATGTCACCGCTGACCGCTGCGACGCCGTCGCGGCGCAATTCGTCGACGAGAGCCCTGTTCTGCTCGGCGACCACCAACGGCACGCGGTGCTCGCGCAGGGCCTCGCCGATTCGCCGGCCCACGCGGCCGTAACCGACCAGCAGCACGTGGCCGGTCAGCAGGGCCTCGTCGGTCGTCGCGGGCAGCTGTGCGTACGGATCCGGCCGCTGTGCCAGCCGCGCGCCGAGCGGCGATCGCGCGCTCAGCCAGTGCTGCAGCGGCGCGAGCGCGGCGAACATCGCCGAGTTCGCGGCGATCGAGATCAGCGCGCCGGCGAGCACGAGACTCTGGCCTTCGACGGGCAGCATGCCGAGCGCGACGCCGAGGCTGGCCAGGATGAACGAGAACTCGCCGATCTGCGCGAGGCTCGCGCCGACCGTCAACGCGGTGTTCAGCGGATAGCGGAACAGCAGCACGAGCAGCACGGCCGCGACGGTCTTGCCGAGCATGATGATGGCCGCGACCACCAGCAGCTTGCCGGGCTGCTCCCAGATCACGGCCGGGTCGAACAGCATGCCGACGGACACGAAGAACAGCACCGCGAACGCGTCGCGCAGCGGCAGGGTTTCGTCCGCCGCGCGATGACTGAACTCCGATTCGCGCAGCATCATGCCGGCGAAGAACGCGCCGAGCGCGAAGGAGACGTCGAACAGCACGGCCGCGCCGAACGCGACACCGACCGCGGCGGCGACGACGCACAGCGTGAACAGCTCGCGCGAGCCGGTGCGCGCGACCCACCACAGCAGCCGCGGAAACGTCCGCTTGCCGACGATCAGCATGAAGGCAATGAAGGCGCCGACTTTCGCCAGCGTGACGCCGAGCGCCTGCCACAGGCCGGGGCCGCCGCTCGCTGCCGCATCGGTACCGCCGGCCCGCAGAACTTCCGCGACTGCCGGCAACATCACCAGCACCAGCACCATCACGAGATCCTCGACGATCAGCCAGCCGACCGCGATGCGCCCGTTGATCGATTCGACGATCCCGCGATCCTCGAGTGCACGCAGCAGCACCACCGTGCTCGCGACCGACAGGCACAGGCCGAAGACCAGCGCGCCGGCCGGCGACCAGCCCCAGGCGAGTCCGGTGGCCATGCCGAGACCGGTGGCGACGAGGATCTGCACGATGGCCCCAGGCACGGCAATGCGGCGCACGGCGATCAGGTCGTCCAGCGAGAAGTGCAGGCCGACGCCGAACATCAGCAGCATCACGCCGACTTCCGCGAGCTGCGCCGAGAGGCCGGCATCGGCCACGAAGCCGGGCGTGGCCGGGCCTATCACGACGCCGGCGAGCAGGTAGCCGACCAGCGGCGGCATGCGCAGGTGCGTCGCGCCGAGACCGAGGATCAACGCAAGGCCGAAGCCCGCCGCAAGCAGGGCGATCAGCGAAACATCATGGGGCATCGGGCTTCCTTCGGGCGCATCGGCCTCGATGCTAACACCGTCGGGTCCGCCGGATAATCAGACGTTCACCTGCCGTGAACTCGTGAATCCCGAAGCCCCGATGCGGGCACGCGAGCGAGTGGACGATCAGGCGGACTTCAGCAGACGCGCAGCACAGTCACGCCCGGACAGCAGGGCGCCGTGCGTAGTGCCGAAGTATTCGCTCGAGCAGGCTTCGCCCGCGAACTGCAGCGCGCCGTCCCAGTCGGCACCGGCCAGCGCGGCGCGCGTGGCGGGCGTGGTGCCGACGGCGTTGAACGAGTACGAACCCCACGCGTGCTCATCGCGGGACCAGCGGGTCACCTGCGCGGCGCGCGGGGCGGGAAAGCGGTTGCCGAACATGCTGCGCAGGGCGTCGTGAGCCGAGGCCACCGTGGCTTCGTCGTCGAGTGACTCGAGGTCTTTGGCCTGCGCGCCCGCATTGAAGGCCTGCAGCACCGGCTGTTGCGTCGCGCGCGTGAGGCTCAGCCATTGGCACCAGTAGCCGTCACGCGGTCCGAGCCATTCGATCCAGTCGACCTTGGGCGACCACAGCACGCGATCGAAGCGCAGCCAGCATTTGTTCAGCAGGCCCATGCCCAGCGTGTCGATCGCCTTTTGCCGCGCGGGCGCGAGCGCTGGCGAAAATCGGATGTCGCCGGCGCGCAGCGTGCCGAGCGGCACGGTCACGATCGCGCGATCGGCGAGCAGCCGCTCGCCGGAGTGCAGGCTTACGCGCACGCCGGCGGCGATCAGTTCAACGGCGGTGACGCGCTGTCCGGTGCGGATATCGAGGCCTCGGGCGAGCGGCTCGATCACGGGGGAGAAGCCGTCGGGGAACAGCTCGTCGTCGCCGGGGAAGACCTCGTCGAGATCGAAGTGACGAGCCGACACCTCGCGCCAGTCGCCGGCGTATTCCTGCTCGATCATCGAATTGACGTAGTGCCGCAGCAGGCGGTGCTGGCGCGCCGGCGAGCGTTGCCAGGTGCCAGATCCTTCAATGGCAGCGGCCAGCGACAGATCCGTCGTCGTCTCTTCGAGTTCGGCGCGCGCGGCCTCGAACAGCTGCTCGGCGCGCGCATACGCGCTATCGATATCGAGCTTGCGGCCGTCCGGGCCGAGCAGCATCGACGCGTCGTAGCTCGTGCATGCGCGTCGCGCGCCCGCCGCATCGGCAAGCGCGGTCACCGGGTTGCCCTCGACCCCGTGTATCCAGCTGGCGCCGAGATCGACCGGCAGGTCGGGCCATGCCGACGAGGTCCAGATCCGGCCGCCAATCCGCGCCCGGCTTTCGAGCACCGTGACCGCCAATCCGGCGTCGGCCAGCATGCGCGCGGCGCCGAGCCCGGCGATGCCGGCGCCGATCACGATCACGCGCTGCGGTGGCGTGGCGCCACCGCGCGGTGGCATCAGGCACAGCGCGGCGAGGGCGGCGAGCGTCTGTCGGCGGTTGAGCATGTGTCAGTCAAGCGCGCGGGCGCCTGCAGCGTCCAGCAGCTTGTGGCGAAGCACACTTCGGCTGCACTTGCGCAAGCGCCGCAATCAGATGCCGAAGAAATCGAAGAAGCGGATCGTCGGCGGCCCGTCCATCATCGCGCCGAATACCTCCATGTCGCCGCGCGCGCCGCGCCACGCCAGGTATTTTTCGTAGTGCGCACGCGTGTCCCACTGTTCGACGATGAGGATGTTCGCCGGATCTTCCTGGTTCTGCACGCAGTGCAGGGTCACGCAGCCTTCGAAGCCGCGGGTATCGGGCAGCACGATGCGCAGCCAGTCGCGGACCTTGTCGATGCAGCCTTCTTTGGCGCGGAAGTCGAGGATGACCTGGGTTGTCATGACGTGGGCTCCTGTGCAGTGAAAATGGCCGGCGAAGCGTAGCAGGCAAGGTCGCCACCGGCATCAGGGCTGTTCGTGGCCGTGGCTGCGACCGCGGGGCCCCGGCGGGCCGTGTCGACCGCCGGCGGGGCACGCAGCGCGGTCTTTACACCGTTTTTACATCCGGGCCTGCACAATGCGCCCATCTGGCAGGAGGCGCGCCGATGAGCGGCAGCACGGGTGAACGGTCGACCGCCATGCGCTATGCGTTGGCGCTGCTCGTCTGCGCGATGACGACCTTGCTGGTCCTGCCGCTGTTCGGTCATCTCGACCTCGCCAACATCGTGCTGCTGTTCACGCTGGCGGTGGTGGCGGTCGCGACCTGGCTTGGCCGCGGGCCGGCGGTGCTCGCCTCGTTCGTCGCCGTGGCCTGTTTCGACGTGTTCTTCGTGCCGCCGCGCTTTTCGTTCACGGTCGCCGATGCGCAGTACCTGATCACGTTCGTGGTCATGCTGCTGGTCGCGTTGGTCATCACGCATCTCACCGCGGCCTTTCGCCGCAAGGCGCGCGAAGCGGAGCAGCGCGCGCAGGAAGCGACGTTCCTGCAGGCCGTCGCCAGCGCGCTGTCGGGCGCGATGACGATGGCGCAGGCGGCAGCGCTGCTCGACGGTCTGTGTCGCGAACATTTCGCGATCGATGCCCGGCTGTTCGTGGCCACCGTCGACAACCAGTTGCAGGCGGTCGACGGCGGCGGCGAGGCGCCCGACGGCGATGTACAGCGCCTGGCCGACGTCGTCTTTCGCAAGGGCAATGCCACGGCCCTGCCGCTGGCGGACGCTGGCGATCGCGTCACGCTGCTGCGTGCGCTCGAAGGCGCTACGCGCCGGCGAGGCGTCATCGCCCTCAGGTGCAGCCGTGAACAGGCAAGCGGTGAGGCCCTGTGGACGGCGCTGTCGGCCGTTGTCGCGACCGCGGTCGAGCGCATCCATTACGTCGATGTCGCCCTCGCGACGACGCTCGACATGCAGAGCGAGCGGCTGCGCAGTTCCATCCTGTCCGCGATTGCGCACGACCTGCGCACGCCACTGACCGTGCTGTACGGGCTGGCTGATACGCTCGCCGGCAGTGACGGTTTGAGCGACGAGCAGGTGGCCACGGCGGCGGCGCTGCGCGATCAGAGTCATCGGATGCATCGTACCGTCGACAATCTGCTCGACATGGCGCGTCTCAGGAGCGGCCGCATCGTGCTGCGCCTCGATTGGCAGTCGATACCGGAACTCGTCGGCGCGAGCGCGCAGTCGATGGCGCCGTGGCTGGATGCCGCCAGGCTGCAGTTCCGGTGGCCGGCCGCGCTGCCGTTGCTCAGGCTCGATGCGCTGCTGATGCAACGGGTGTGGTGCAATGTGCTGGAGAACGCGGCGAAGTATTCGCCACCGGGATCGACGATCGCCATCGGAAGCGAGGTCATCGGGACGCCCGAGTCGGGCAGCCTGCGCGTGTGGTTCGACAATGCCGGTGACGGCTTTCCGACCGAACGCCTCGAGCGGGTGTTCGACCTGTTCGAACGGGGTGAGGTCGCGGCGTCGGTCAACGGCATGGGCGTCGGACTCGCGGTCTGTCGCGCCATCGTCGAGGCCCACGGCGGCAGGATCGAGGCGATCAATCGTGACGGCGGTGCGCGCGTGTTGATCGAACTCCCGCTGAGCATGGCGCCGACGATGCAGAACGAGCAGGACCTGCGATGACCGACGCGCTGACGGTGCTGGTCATCGAGGACGAACCGGCCATTCGCCGCTTCGTGCGCGACGCCCTGAGGCGCGAGGGTTTTCGCGTGACGGAAGCCGACGGCGTGGCCAGCGCACTGGCGCGGGTGGCCGATGCGCTGCCGGCACTGGTGATTTTGGATCTCGGCCTCGTCGATGGCGACGGCCTCGCTTTCGTCGAAGCGTTCCGGATCTGGGCCGATGTGCCGATTCTGGTGCTGTCGGCGCGGCAGGACGAGCAGGACAAGGTCGCGGCGCTGGACCGCGGCGCCGACGATTTCCTCGGCAAGCCGTTTTCGGTTGCCGAACTGCTCGCCCGCCTTCGCGCGCTGCTGCGCCGCGCGACCCGATCGCGCGAGCACGGCCAGGCCGTGTTCCAGTTCGGCGACATCAGCGTCGACCTCGCGCGGCGCGAGGTGCTGCGCGACGGCGAGCCCGTCAAGCTGACGCCACTCGAGTTCCGGCTGCTCGCACTGCTGCTGACCAATGCCGGGCGCGTGATGACCCATCGCCAGCTGCTCGTCGAAGTGTGGGGCGCGGCGCACATCGACGACAGTCATTACCTGCGCATCTACATCGGGCACCTGCGCCAGAAGCTCGAGCGCGACCCGGCACTGCCCACCCATCTGCTGACCGAGGTCGGCGTCGGCTACCGCTTCGTGCTCTGAGCACCGTACTCGAAACCCTTTCCGATCGGAGATCGCCATGTCCGGCCCTGATGAGACACGCAAGCGCAGCACCCTGATGCTCGCCCTGACCGCGCTCGGCGTGGTCTACGGCGACATCGGCACGAGCCCCCTGTACGCGTTCAAGGAGGCTTTCGCCGGCACGCACGGGCTGGCCGCCACCGAAGCGAATGTGCTGGCGACGCTGTCGGCCCTGTTCTGGTCCGTGACGGCCATCATTTCGATCAAGTACGTCGCGGTGGTGCTGCGCTTCAACAATGAAGGGGAGGGCGGCGTGCTCGCGCTGACGGCGCTGGCCCATCGTGTGGCCGGTGCCGCCGGGCAGCGCGCGACGGGTATCATCGCCGCCGGCATTTTCGCGGCGGCGCTGTTCTATGGCGACGCCGTGATCACGCCTGCGATCTCCGTGCTCTCGGCCGTCGAGGGCCTGTCGGTGGCGGCACCGGCGTTCGGCCGCTTCGTCCTGCCCGTGACGCTGACCATTCTCGTCGTACTGTTCGCGGTCCAGCGTTTCGGCACCGGCAAGGTCGGGGGCCTGTTCGGCCCGGTGACGGTGCTCTGGTTCGCGACGCTCGGGGGTCTGGGGCTGGCCAGCATCGCCGAGACGCCGGGCGTGCTCGGTGCGCTGAACCCGGCGCATGCGCTGCACTTCGCGCTCGAGCGCCCGGGCGCGGCGTTCCTGCTGTTGTCAGCGGTCTTCCTCGCGCTGACCGGTGGCGAAGCCCTGTACGCTGACATGGGCCATTTCGGCGCGCGGCCGGTGCGTCTCGCGTGGTATGGCGTGGCGTGTCCGGCACTGTTGCTGAATTATTTCGGCCAGGGCGCACTGGTGATGCGCACACCAGCCGCCGCGGCGAATCCCTTTTATCTGCTGGCGCCGGACTGGCTGTTGCTGCCGCTCGTCGTGCTCGCGACCGCGGCGACGGTGATCGCCTCCCAGGCCACGATCACCGGTGCCTACTCGATGACCCTGCAGGCCTCGCGGCTCGGCTATCTGCCGCGCATGCGCGTGCTTCACACGTCCGACACGGAGCGCGGCCAGATCTATCTGCCGACGGTCAACTGGCTGATGCTGGGCGCCGTGGTCTGGCTGGTCGTCGAGTTCCGTGCCTCGGGCGCGCTGGCTGCGGCCTACGGCATCGCCGTTTCCGGCACGATGATCGTGACGACGGTGCTGACGGCCTACGTCACGCTGCACCTGAAAGGACGCCTGCGCCTGCTGCTGTGCGCGGCGCTGGCGCTGTTCCTGCTGCTCGAAAGCCTGTTTCTCGCGTCCAACCTGCTCAAGCTCGGCGACGGTGGCTGGTTGCCACTGGCGCTGGGGCTCGCCCTCTTCGCGTTGCTGACGACCTGGAAGGCTGGCAGCGGCGCCGTCGCCGCGCGCCGTCGGCAGGACGACATAGCGCTCGCCGACTTCATTGCCGGCCCGGCGCCGGATGTGCCGCGGGTCGCCGGCACGGCGGTGTATCTGACCTCCGATCCGACGCTCGTGCCGAGTGCGCTGTTTCACAACCTCAAGCACTTCAAGGTCATGCACGAGCGCACGATTTTCCTGAACGTCGTCAATGCGGACGTGCCCCGTATCGGCAGCGCGCGTCGCGTGAGGATCGGCGAACTGGCGCCGTCGATCCATGCCGTCTCGCTCGAGTTCGGATTCAGGGAAGAGCCCGATGTGCCGGCAGCGCTGCGGGCCGCCGCCGTGTCATCGCCGGCCCTCGAACTCGACCCGCTGCAGACCACGTTCTTCATCGCGCGCTCGACGATCGTCGATGGCCCCGGTGTGCTGCCCGCCTGGCGTTGTGGACTGTTCGCGTGGATGAGCCGCCAGTCCGAGAGCGCCGCGACCTACTTCTGCCTGCCACCCAATCGCGTCGTGGAAATGGGGACCCAGGTCATGCTGTGACGGACGCAGGGCCGCGGAGACGCGCGACTACCAGCGCAACCCGATTTGCACGAAGCCGTTGATGCCGTCGCCCGGCAGGCGGGAGCCCAGCGCGATGTCCGGATTGGCGGCGCGGTTGATGCCGTTCAGATGCGGCCGGTAGGTCTTGTCGAGCAGGTTCTCGACGCCCGCGCTGAGCGTCAGGCCCTGACGAGCAAAGTCGTATTGCGCGAACAGGTTCAGCAGGCCGTAGCCGGCGCTGTCGCGTTCGTCGTTCGTCGACGACACGGCGTGCTGGGCGGCATAGAGCATGCCTTCGAGTGTCGCCGACCAGCGCGGCGCGCGGTAGCTCAGATCGACGATCGTGTTCAGCGGGGCAATGCGAAACAGATCGTCGTCGATATCCCTGCGTTCACCGCGCACCCAGCTGACGATGCCGTCGAGATGCCAGCGCGAACCGAGTGCGAGCGCCCAGTCCATGTCGAAGCCATACAGTGCCGCATCGACGTTGTCGAACGCGAGCGGGGTGGCATCGCCGTTGGCGGTCGCGACCATCACGACGACCCGGTCGCGCGCCGGCGTGCCCTGGATGTAGTCGTCGATGCGATGGTAGAACGCACGCGGCGCAACGCGGCCACGCGCCCCCTGCCAGGTGAGTCCGAGTTCGACCTGGTGCGCCACTTCGGGATCGAGGCCGAGATTGCCGACATACAGATTGCCGTCGGCGAGCCCGGCGGTCGCTTCGAGCGGCGTCCACAGGTAGCGCTCCTGGTAGGACGGCGCGCGGCTCTTGCGCGCCACACCGGCCTCCACGCTGAAGCCATGGTCGAGCGCATGCGTCAGCACCGCGGCCCAGTCGACGAGGTGCTCGTCGCGTTCGCGCGCGGCCGTATTGAAGCGGTCGCGCAGCACGCGCAAGCCGCCTGGCGCGGCCTGCGCTGCGCTCGCGTTGACCTGGCCGGCCTCCATCGCCACGCGGGTGTAACGCAGACCCAGTTCGAGCTCGGTGCGCGCGGTGACGGAGCGGGTCCACTCGCCGTACAGACTGTAGGCGTCGCGCCGCACGTCCTGGAAGTTGTCGACGAAGAAGCGCGCATCGGTCGGGGAGAAGATCGTCGAGTCGTTGCCGACTCTCAGCACATCGCCGCCGAGCGCGAGAAAGCCGCCACCGGCCGTCATGCCGAGCTCTGCATTGCCACCGAAAGTGCCGGCGGTGGCATCGACGAAACGCTGGCGCGCGAGCGGCACGCGACGCATCTCGAAATTGCTCATGCGATGGGCGATGTCGACGAACCAGGCGCGCACGCCGACGTCCACGGTCCCGACGCTGCCCCTGTAGCCGACGCGCGCGATGTCCGCATCGGAATAGATGTCGTCCATCGGCAGGGCCGGGGTGCCGGTTTCGCCCGTTTCGTTGCGCCGATAGCCCAGGTCGAATTCGTGCGCGCCGCTGCGAAAGCCATAGTCGACATCGTAGGCGTCGCGCGCATACGCGGACGGCCGGATGCGGCCGTCGCCGAACGTGCGGTCGTCGCCCGCTTCGCGGCTGAGGCCGATCTGCGCGCGATGCCGATCGTTGGTGACGCCGAACAGTCCGTTCAGCGCATAGCCGTCGTCCACGCTCTGTGCACCGCCATGGATGGCGCCGTGCAGCGCCGCCGTCGGCGTCTCGCCGAACGGCAGACGCAACTGTTCGGCGATCACCGTGCCGCCGATCGTCTCGATGCCGGAACTCACCGGCGCGATGCCGCGAATGACCTCGAGCGTGTCCAGCCGCGTGCGCGGCAGATAGTGCAGCGGTGCGTCCATGTTGTTGGAGCAGGCATTGCCGATTGCCATGCCGTCGATCAGCGTGTTCACGCGCGAACCGAACAGGCCGCGATACTGCGCGATGCCGGCCAGCGAGCCGTTGAAATTGACGTTCGCGCCCGGCACGCGCTTCAGCAGATAGGCAGTGTTCGGCTCGGCGAGCGCCGTCCACGCGGACTGGTGCGCGAACGGCGACAAGGGCCGGCCGTGCACCGTGACAGTGGGCAGTGCGCCGGCCACGAGCGCCTCTGCGGCGCTGACGCTGGTCGCCAGCGCGCTCAGCATCACGGGTACGACAAGGCTCGTGCGCAGCATACATCCGGAACGTTTCATGAGTGGCCCGTGCAGTGAAGATGGCCGGGATTTAACCCCGCGGGTCAGGGTGGCCGGGTTGATCGGGCGCAAGCGCGGGCGGTCGCGAGCTGCGTCATTTTGTCGCAGGCTGACAGGCGGTCGGAAGCATGCCGTGACGGGCATGCCCCAGGTATCAGAAGCCGAGATCCCGACCCACGCCGAGCAGCGTGGCCGCGCCGAGCAGCGCGAAGATGGCGGCGGCAATGCCGTGCACCAGGCGCATCGGGATGCGGTGCGCGAGCTTGTCGCCGACGAACACGGCCGGCACGTCGGCGATCAGCATGCCGAGGGTGGTGCCGAACACCACCAGCAGCGGCGCTGCGTAGTGCGCGGCCATTGCGACGGTCGCAATCTGCGTCTTGTCGCCCATCTCGGCGAGGAAGAACGTGATCAGGGTGGCGCCGAACACGCCGAAGCGACGCGCAATCTGCGTTTCCTCGTCTTCGATCTTGTCCGGGATCAGTGTCCAGATGGCCATGCCGACGAACGACAGCCCCAGCACCCAGCGCAGCGTCGCGGGGCTGATGCTGGCCGTGATCCACGCGCCGAGTGCGCCGGCGAGCCCGTGGTTGACGACAGTGGCCAAGAGAATGCCGGCAATGATCGGCAACGGCCGCTTGAAACGGGCGGCAAGGAGGAAAGCGAGCAGCTGGGTTTTGTCGCCGATTTCAGCGAGGGCGACGACGCCGGTCGAGACGAGCAGGGATTCCATGTGATGTCCTTGGCCGGATGCGGGACGATTGACCACGACGCATCTCCGGCCAGATCGGACGCGCGGTGGTCAAAGGTCTTGCCAGGCAAGGAACTGCTTACGCCATGGCCTGCGGGCCAAGTGTGTTGACGTAAGCCTCTTCAGCGTGAAGAGCGGCTACTCCCCAATGACGCGCAGAGCGTAGCGAATCCGATCGGGTCAGTCGAGCGCCGTGCGCGGCGACGGTGCGCCGCACCGCCGCTGTCAGGCATCCCCGTACGCGGTGCCGGCCTGACTCGCGGCCAGCAGTTGGCGATAGGTTGCCACGCGTGCTGCATGGATCTGCCCGCTGGCGGCCGCCGCGCCGATGGCACAGTCGGGCTCCGCGACGTGAACGCAGTTGTGGAAGCGGCACTGCCCGAGATACGGCAGGAACTCGCGAAAGCCCTGCTCGAGTTGCGACTGGCTCAGCTGTCCGAGGCGGAAGCTGCGCACGCCCGGGGAATCGATCAGCTCACCGCCGCCGTCGAGCTGATACAGCGTGGCGGCCGAGGTGGTGTGCCGGCCGTGTCCGGTCGCGCCGGACAGGCTGCCTTCGAGCGCCTGCTCGCGCGCGACCATTGCGTTGACGAGCGAGGATTTGCCGACGCCGGACTGGCCGACGAGGATGCTGGTCTGGCCATGCATGCGTTCGCGCAGCGGGGCCATGCCGTGTGCGGTGCGCGCGCTGATCTGAATGACGGGATAGCCGATGTCGTCGTACAGGCCGAACCGCTGCCGGAAACGTTCGCGGCCCTCGGCATCGAGCAGATCGGACTTGTTGAGGCAGATCAGGCCTTCGATGCCGATGCGCTGCGCGGCAACGAGATATTGATCGACGAGGAAACCGCTCGGCTCGGGCTCGGGCGCGAGCACCACCACCAGCAGCGAGAGGTTCGCGGCGATGGCCTTCTCCTGGCCGCCGAAGGCCGGGCGGATCAGCGCATTGCGGCGTGGCGACACGGCGACCACCACGCCCTCACCGTTCGCGCCGGCCTGCCAGATCACCTGATCGCCGCACACCACTTCGCCGAGGTTCGCGCGAAACACGGCCGGGACATGCCTATCGTCAGCGGCGCGGATGACGAGGTTGCGGCCGTGACGCACGACGACGCGTCCGGTCTGCTCGCCGGTATTGTCGTCGCTGTGTGGACCGTCCGCATCGGCTTTCGCCACCGAGCGCTGACGGCGATTCTCCTGAATCGTCGCGATGCGCTTCTTCTGTTGGTCGCTGAGGCGTCTGCGGGTCATGGGGTGGCTTTGCCCGGGTGTCTGGATACCAGGGCTCGATTCTCGCATACCGGGCGTCAGGCGACCGCTCGGGTCCGTGCGCGCTGCCTGCCGCTTCCCGACGTTCTCATGATCCCGATCAGCGTTGCAGTTGCGCCGGGTGACTAGCCTTGATTATCGATCAACCACCAACGGGGAACGGCATGCGATTTTCCAGTGGCCTGATGGCTGTCCTCATCGCGTCGCACACTGCGCCGGGTCTGGCGGCGACGTTCACGAATCCTGGTTTCGAAACCGGTGATTTCAGCGGGTGGACCCTGTTCACCAACCCGGGTGGTCTGCTCGGGTCGGAGGCGTTTCCCGGCACCCTTGGCGACCCGGTGTTTCCGCGTCCGCCGAAGCCGGCGACGCCCGCGGTACTGTCATTCGATGTCGACGGGGATGGCAGCGCCTCCTTCGCTGCGGCCTTCGATGCCGGCAAGGAGGCACTGGGTGCCGGGCCAGGCGGCGGTGGTCTGTTCCAGGCGTTCACGACCGGCGCGGGCACGCTGGCACTTGCGCTCGACATCGCCACCTGGGTGCCGCTGTTCACCAACGGCGACGCCGGTTCGGTGCGACTGCTCGTCAACGGGACAGAGCTCGACGCGCATCACTTCGGCGAAGTGAACACGGGCTTTCCAGGGGCGACCGGCGGCGCGATCGTCCGCAACACCTTGGCGGGGACGATAGCCCTGTCCGCGGGTGTGCACGAGCTGCGGATCGCCGTTGAACGCCCATATACCAATTCAACCGATACGCCACTGCAGTACGTCGACGATCTGTCCGCACAGTTTTCGCCGGTGCCATTGCCCGCGGCAGGCTGGTTGATCGGCGCGGCGCTGCTGGGTCTTGCGCCGCGATTGCGCCGTCACGCCGGCGCCACCGGTGAATCCGGCAATCAAACCTGAAACGGGAGAAACGTGACATGCGCATGCATCGAATTTCTGTGTACATGCTTTGCAGCGGCCTCGCCCTCGGCCAGCCTGCGCTGGCGGCCTCGGCCAACATCCTCGAGAACGGCAGCTTCGAGTCGCCGGCGCTGGCCGACGGTGTCGCGGCCAGCGTCACGCCGACGGCATGGCAATGGGTGGGCAGCCCGGGCTTCGTGATCAATCCCGCCAGCGGTTCGATACCTGCCTTCGACGGCGCGCAGTTCGTCGACCTCGGCAACACGTCGGCTTTCTCCCTGCGGCAGGATTTCTCGATTGCCGTCGGGGGCAGTTATGACCTGACGTGGCATGACAACGCCGCGGCGTCTTTTCAGGAAGCGCCATACACCGTTGTCGTCAGCGGGACGCCGGCCGGGACCCGCTATGACGCCAACGAAGGCATCGACGGGACGTGGAATGCCCGCACGCTGCGCCTTGATCTCGGACCCGGTATCCACTCGATCGTCTTCTCGCCAGCGGATATTCCCGGGCCGCTGCCCGCGCAGGACAGGTTCATCGACCAGGTGTCGCTGGTGGCGAGCGTCCCGCTGCCGGCGGCGGTCTGGCTGTTCGGCGCCGCGCTCGGGGGGCTTGGTCTGGTACGTCGCAGACTCGGGTAATCCTGCCGGCGTCCCGCCGGGCACGCACCCGTTCAGGCCTGGGCGATCGCGCGCGGAGATCGACGGACGCTTTCGACGGCGCGGCCGTCGGGATTGTATACTCGTGACGAATGTGACCCGCCCGTGGATCCCGGATGGACGACGACGAACATGTCCCTGTGGCCGACAGCGCGCTGTCCGTGCCGTGGCTGTCAGCGGCGCTGCTGGCCCGCCACGAAGCAGACGAAAACCTGCGCAGCTGGCTGCAGACCCCCGGCCTGCTGACGCAGCGCATGCGTGACACCTGCGGTGCGGCGTTCCGCATGAACGTGCTCAGCGAGCGACTCGAACGGGGCGATCATCTGCGTGAGGTCGAACTGTGCTGCGACGGTCGCGCCTGGGTCTACGCCCAGACCCGCGTGCCGGCCGCGACACTCGCCGCCGAACCCTGGCTGGCCCGGATCGGCAGCACTGCACTCGGGGAGGCGCTGGCCGCGCACGGTGCCGTGCGTCGGCCGGGTTTCGATTACGCGTGCCTGCCGGCGGACGTCGATGTGGTGCGTGATGCGCTCGCGCGACGGGAACTCCCGGCGCAGGCACTGTGGGTCCGACGGTCTCTCTTCACGCTTGGCCCGCATGCACTGACGCTGCGCGAGGTGTTCCTGCCGGATGTCGGGCAGCGCGGCGCCTGACGGGCCCTGCTGCTGGCGGGCCCGCTGTCCGTCACGGCGAATCGATGACGAGTGGCTCGAACAGATCCGCGAGCGTTTTGGCGTCGAGCAACGGACCCGCGGCGCCGTCGTGTTCCGCGTACACGCCGGCGGCCAGCGAGCGTTTGCGCGCCTGCAGCTCGAGCATTTTTTCCTCGACGCTGTTCTCGACGATCAGTTTGTAGACGAACACGGGCTGGGTCTGGCCGATGCGGTGCGCGCGATCGGTCGCCTGCGCTTCGGCGGCCGGGTTCCACCACGGATCGTAATGAATGACGGTATCGGCCTCGGGCAGGTTCAGGCCGACGCCGCCGGCCTTCAGGCTGATCAGGAAGATGTCGACGTCGCCGCGACGAAAGCTGTCGATCGCGTCGTCGCGCCGTTTGGTCTTGCCGGTCAGCTTGGTGTAGCGGATGCCCTGGTGGTCGAGCGCCTGTTCAATCAGCGCGAGCATCGATGTGAACTGCGAGAACACCAGCACGCGCCGACGCTCCGCGCGCAGTTCCTCGATCAGTTCGAGCAGGCGTTCGAGCTTGGCCGACGGTGCGGGACGCGTGTTGCTGTCGACCGGCAGCAGCCGCGGATCGCAGCACACCTGGCGCAGTTTCAGCAGGGCGTCGAGCACCGTGATGTGGCTGCGCGCGAGGCCCTGCTGCGCGATCGCGTCGCGCACGCGCCGGTCGACGGCGACGCGCACGCTCTCGTACAGCTCGGCCTGCGTGGTGTCGAACGCGATGCGTTGCACGATCTCGGTCTTCGGCGGCAGTTCGGTCGCCACGGCCTGTTTCGTGCGGCGAAGCATGAACGGCGCGACGCGGCGCGCCAGTCCGTCCGCGCGCGCGAGGTCGTGCTGGATTTCAATCGGCGTGCGATACACGCGGCGAAAACTCTCCGCATCGCCGAGGAAGCCCGGCATCAGGAAATCGAACAGCGCCCACAGTTCGCCGAGATGGTTCTCGAGCGGGGTGCCGGTCAGGCACAGCCGATGTTCGGCTTTCAGCGTGCGCGCGACCTGTGCGGCTTTCGCGCGCGGATTCTTGATGTGCTGCGCCTCGTCGAGAATCACGCTGTGAAACCTGAAATGCTGCAGGCGGTCGCCGTCGCGCGACAGCAGCGGATAGGTGGTCAACAGCAGGTCGGCGCTGGCGGCCGTCTCGTAGCGTTCGTGCCGCTCGGGTCCGTGCAGCACTTCGACGCTGAGCGTCGGTGCGAAACGCGCCGCTTCGCGCCGCCAGTTTCCCATCAGGCTCGTCGGCGCCACGATCAGGGCCGGCGCCGTCAGGCGGCCGGCGGATTTTTCGAGGAGCAGGTGCGCCAGCGTCTGCAGCGTCTTGCCGAGGCCCATGTCGTCGGCAAGGATGCCGTGGAAGCCGTATTCGCGCAGGAACTGCAGCCACGCAACGCCCGTCAGCTGATATGGCCGCAGCGTCGCCTCGAGTCCCGGATCGGGTGTGACCGGCGCCAGACCCTCGAAGTGGCGCAGTCGCTCGGCGAGTTCGCGCCACGCGTGTCCGCCGTTGACCTGCACGCCGCGCTCGACGAGTTCGGTGAGCAGCGGGGCGTCGAAGCGCGACAGCCGCGTGCTCGATCCGGCACCGCCGGGCGTGCGGTCGAACAGCGCCGCCAGCAGATCGAGCAGCGGCTGCAGCCGCGCGCCCGGAATTTCGACGTAGCGCTGTCGGCCGATCGGCACGACGACGATCTCGGGCAGGCGCGACCAGTCCATGCCCAGCACGGGCTCCAGTGCGTCCAGCAGCGGCACGCGCTCCTGTCCGACCTGAAAATGGAACGACAGCGAGAACCAGTCGATGCCGCTGCCTTCATCGACATCGGCGAACCAGTCAGCGGCTTCGAAGCGCAGCGGGAAACTGTCGTCGACGACAATCTGCCAGCCGTCTGCCTCGAGCAGCGCGCGATCGCGCAACAGCGCCGCCCAGCGCGCCGCGCTGTCGGCATCGTTCTCGCCGTGGGCCACGTAGGCCGCGGCGTCGGGACGCTGGGGATCGGGTGAGCGCAACGCGCGTTCGAAACCGTAGTCGCGCAGGCGCTCGTGCGTGGCCGACTCGCGCGCCCGGTCGCGGTTCACGCTGACGAAGCCGGTCGGCGTCTGCCGCGTGCTGGTGGCGACGTTGGCATCGGCCGGCAGGACGTCGTCGCCGTAAGCCATGTCGAGCAGCAGGAACGCGCGCGCGCCGTCGGCATCGGGCGCGCCGCGCAGCGATACGATCGGGCGCGGGGTCTGGCCCGTGTTCTCGCGAATGTCGAGATTCACCGGCGGTGGAATCGGTACGCGGGAGAAGTTCGACACCAGGGCCGTGGCGACCGTCATCGCCTGCACCGATGGCAGCGGGGGCGCCGACGCGAACAGCGCGAGCTGTGCGCCGCTCAGGCCGCCACTGTCGAGCGGGCCGACGAGCTGCGTTTCGGGATCGATGTACAGCGGTGGCTCGGTCGGCAGCACGTGGCCGCCGCCGTCGACGTCCGCATCGAGCGTGATCAGGGTCGCCGTGCGCGGCACCCAGCGCAGCAGCAGGCTGCGGCGGGGGCCGTGCGTCAGCGGTGGGCTGGAAGGGGTGCCCCAGTGCGCGCGTCCGCTGTCGACGATCAACTGCAGTGCATGGAACGCCGCGCGGCCGCGGATCGCATAACCGGCGTGATAGACGTTCAGGCCGGACATCAGGGTCGCGATTTCGCGGTCGAGCGGGGTCGTCACGCGTGCCGCCGTGCCGTAGCCGATGCCGAAGGTGTCGAGGTCGATCGCGCGCCCGCGGCTGATCTTGCCTTTGGCGCTCAGTTTGACCACGCGCGGCTCGATGCGCACGGCTTCGCGCGCATCGGCGTCGCGTCCGGGTGCCACGGCCTCGAACAGGTAGACCACGTACTCGTCGCCGGGCTCGATGGCAGGCTCGGGCGCGCCGGCCTTCGCCACCTGCCCCAGCCACTGCATGATCGCCGGCGGACCCGGCGGCACGGTGGTCGGCATGTCGAGGCTGGCGAGCCACGCGCTGCACGCCGCAGCGACGTGCTTGCAGTTGTACAGCACGGCGCAGGTGCAGTTGCCGTCGACGTCGACGCTGCGGCCGGTTTCACTCAGATCGATGGTCTGCGTGTAGACCTCGCCATTGCTGCCGGACGTGCTGGCGACGAGCCGGATGCCGCTGCTGCTCGGCGTGGCCTTGAATTCGAGCACCTTGCCACCGGCGTGGTAGCGCATGCCACGCTGGTAGCTCGAGTTGCCGACGGCGCGCAGGATGTGGTCGTGGGTCAGTTTCATGGTCGTTGCGGCAATTCCAACCGTGCATCGTGGCAGGCTCGGGGCCTTTCGGGAAGGCGGGGCGGAACATCCCTGTGACCGCCGTCCCGGCTCGGGTCACTGTCGGGCACCGACAGGCAGGGCGCCGCGCGTCGGCCGGGGCCCGTCCGGCGGGGGCCGGTGCGGCGATCTCGGACCGGCACGGGGTCGGGCCGGCTTGCCGGGACGCGACTCCAGCGCCCATCATGCGGCCACTCATTGGGGGGGGCGATGGCACCGGATTCAGCTGACACACTCGATGGTCTCGTCCTCGACGCTGCCGTGATCGGCAGCGGGGTCGGAGGCCTGTACGCCTTGCAGCGTCTGCGCGATCAGTTGGGGTTCAGGGCCGAGGCCTTCGATGACGCGGGCGGCGTCGGCGGCACCTGGTACTGGAACCGCTACCCGGGCTGCCGTGTGGACACCGAAGCGTCGATTTACTGCTATTCGTTCGACGAGGCTCTGTTCCGTACCTGGCAGTGGAGCGAGCGCTATCCGCGCCAGCCCGAAGTGCTGGCCTATCTGAACGCCGTCGCCGATCGCCACGATCTCAAACGCTCGATTCATTTCAACACGCGCATCGTCAAAGCCGAATGGGACGAGGCCGCCGCGCGGTGGTGGCTGACGACAGGCCGCGGCGAGCGCGTCTCGGCGCGCTACCTGATCGAGGGCGTGGGCCTGTTGTCGTCGACGAACATGCCGAGCTTTCCGGGTGCGGAACGCTTCGAGGGCCAGATCCATCATGCCGCGCGCTGGCCGGCCGCCGGCCTCGACCTCGCGGGCAAGCGCATCGGCGTGATCGGCACCGGCTCCACCGGTATTCAGATCATCACTGCGCTCGCGCCACAGGCCGGACACCTGCATGTCTTCCAGCGCACGCCGCAATACGTCGTACCCCTCGGCTGCGGCCCGTTCCCGGCCGAGCGTCGCGCTCAGATGACGGCCGACCCTGCGGGCTACGTGGCGCGCGCGTTGAACACAGCCTCTGTTTTCGGCCTCGAGGAGAGCACGACCTCCGCGTTGAGCGTGTCGGCCGACACGCGCGCGCGCGTCTACGAGGCGGCCTGGCAGAAGGGTGGCGGATTCGGTTTCATGCTCGAGACCTTCGGCGATATCGTCGTCAGCCGCGAGGCCAATGACACGGCAACCGAGTTCATCCGCGCGAAAATCCGTCAGACGGTCGAGGATCCGGCGGTGGCCACGCGCCTGTGTCCGACCGATCTCTACGCCAAGCGCCCGCTCGCGGTCGACGGTTACTACGAATGCTTCAATCGCGACAACGTGACGCTGGTCGACGTGAAGGCCACACCTGTCGTCGAGATCACGGCGCGCGGCATTCGCACGACGGCGGCGGAAATCGGGCTCGACGTGATCATCTTCGCGACCGGCTTCGATGCGGTGACCGGCAACTATCTGAAGATCGACACCGTGGGCCGTGGCGGACGCCGCCTGCAGGACAAGTGGACGCACGGACCGCAGGCATTCGCCGGCATGACGATTGCCGACTTTCCGAACCTCTTCATGATCTTCGGCCCGTTCGGCCCGTTCACCAGCCAGCCGCTGGTGCACGAATACCAGATCAACTGGATGACCAATCTGATCGTGCATGCGCGCAACCGCGACTACCGCTCGATCGACACCGACAGCGCGGTCGAACATCAGTGGGTCGAGCGCTGTCGCGCCGGTGCCGAGTTGACGCTGTTCCCGCAGGTCGACAGCTGGATCAACGGCGCGAACGTGCCGGGCAAGCCGAAAGCCTCGATGTTCTTCATGGAAGGCATGGCCGCGTACATGCAGGAACTCGACCGGATCGTCGGCGCCGACTACGCGTCGTTCGTCTTTCGCCGCTGAGCGGCGCGCAAACTACAGCGCGCGCTCGGCGGCAATCCAGTCGCGCAGAAAGCCGAGACCGGTCTTGCGCACCGCGCTGTCGTCGCAACTGTCGCTCGCCAGCAGCACGCCGTCCGGCCCGTAGACTTCGACGTGCGGGGTGCCGCAGGTGCCGATGCCGATCTCGTCGCCGCTGGCGTCGACGTTGAACGAACGGTACTGCTGGAGCTGCGCGGCGTAGGCGGCGAATTCGGCCCGGATGGCCGCTTCGCTGGCGCCCTTGAACTGCTTGCCGCCTCGTTCACTGAAGCGCACCCGCCGCAGCACGACGTCTGAACGCGCTGCCATCAGCCCGGGCAGTTCCCGCTCCAGCGCGCGACAGGCGCTGCAACTGTCGGTGTAGCCCTCGATGACGGTGTAATAACCCCTGGCGGCAAGATCCTCGAACCTGGTCCGGTCGTCGAGCAGACGCTCGAATTCGAATTTCTTCACACCCGTTCCGCTGCGCTCCACCGGCAGCGGCACCGGATGCTCGAACGAGGACGGGTGTCCACCGAACATCACGTAAGCGAGTCCGCACAGGGCAACGCCGATCAGCAGATGCATCGAGGGCTTTCTTCGCAGGGCAGATGCCGCTATAGCGGCCGGCGTTGTGGAGGCTGCAGCGCGGCGCGGGCTCAGACCTGCGCGTCGCATCGGCGATCATCACGATGCCAGGGGCTTCGAGACGCATGCGCGAGTCTGCGGGCAGGCGACTTCGGGCTGATCAAAACTGCGTGTAGGCGCCTTTCCCGTCAGTGGTCGTGTCAAGAACTGATGCACGCGAGCCCATCGAATCATTCGATGCATTGCACAGGTTTTCGCGCCGCGAACTTGCGGAACTCGCGTACGACAACGAGCTCTCACTGAACGCGCGTCGCTTAGGAAGTTGGTCATGTGGCAGATGTCGCATGACGTGTGAACGCGCAGCGGCGTCGTCAATGGCGCCGGATCATCTCAATCAAGGAGAATTCAAGAATGAAGAACAGCATCATCGCGGCCTCACTTGCCGCCATCGTCACCGCCCCGGTTCATGCAGAGAATGCCTATCTGCGCGGTTTCGGTGGTTACACCGCCCTTGATGATCTCGATTTCCAGACTGGCCTCGGTCCCGTGCAGAGTGACATGGACGACGGCTTCAACATCGGCGTCGCCGCCGGCCTCGAAACGGCCCTGATGCGCTACCTCACCCCGTCCGAGCAGGTCGGCGCGCGTGTCGAAGTGGAGTACGCGTATCGCGAGAACGACGTCGAAACACACCGTATCGGCGGTGCGCGTCTGCTGCCGAGCACCGGTGACGTGAACGTACACACCGTGATGTCGAATCTGCTGATCGATTTCAACCGGCAGAGTCCGCTGAGTTTCTATGCGGGCGGCGGTCTCGGGGTGGGTTTCGTCAACACCAACCAGTTCAGCGCTGCGGGCATCAATGTGTTCGACGACGACGACACCACGTTCGCGTGGCAGGGCATCGCCGGTGCCGAATACAAGCTCGATCAGCGCTGGTCGGTATTCGGCGAGTACCGTTATCTCGGCATGACGGACCCTGAGGTCACGCTGTTTCCCGCCGCCGGCGGTGTGACGCGCGACGTCGGCTACGACGCCCACAACGTCGGCGGTGGCATTCGCTACCGCTTCTGAGAGGCCTCAAGGCCCCGGGCGATCGATCGTCCGGGGCCGCTGAGATCCAATCCCTGCTCGCCAGACCCGGTCGAAAGCCTCTGCTCCTTCGCTAGGTTGGGCTGACGCAGGTAGCCCAACACGCGCCTCTCATTGGACTCCGGTGCATCGATCCCGATCGGCGGCGTGCTCGAGCACATGCCGGTAGCGCTGTGAGGGTGCACGCGTCGGGCTCCCTGTATCAGTCCAACGGACATGAGGCCGCTGCCTCACCAGGCCGCATGAAACCTCGAAGTAGCCCGGGTGCAACGAAGTGGAACCCGGGATCTGCGGGGGCTGACAGGCCGATCCCGGGTTCCGCGCTGCGCGAGACTCCCGGGCGACTTCGTGCCAGCCGCATGCACGTCCACCGCTCCTTACCAACGCGTCAAGTGACGCCACACGTATGGTGAGGCGCAGCGTCAGGCCAGCGCGCGGCTCACCACCTCGACCGTATCTTTCGACAGCCCGGCCGTCTCGCTGATGCGCAGGAGCGCAGCCTTCGCGTGCGCCTGGCGCCCGCTGTCGAACTTGCGCCAGCGATCGAACGCGCGGGCCATGCGCGCGGCCACCTGGGCATTGATGGGGTCGATCGCCATGATCTGCTCGGCGGCAAAGGCATAGCCGCTGCCATCGGCGGCGTGAAAGCGCACGTGGTTGCCCTGACAGAACGCACCGATCAGCGCGCGTACCTTGTTCGGATTGCGCAGGTCGAACGCGGGGTGTGCGAGCAGCGCGCGCACTTCGGCGAGCGTGCCCGGCAACCGCGAACTGGCCTGCACGGCGAACCACTTGTCGAGCACCAGCGGCTCGTGCTGCCAGCGCTCGTAGAACCAGTTCAGCGCGTAGGAGCGCTCGGGACAGTCGGCGTTGGCGAGTGATGAGAGCGCTGCCATCGCGTCGGTCATGTTGTCGGCCTGCAGCAGCAGGTCGAGGCAGCGCGCATTCCACGTGGGCTGTTCCAGTTCCATCAGGAAGCCGAGTGCGAGATTGCGCAGCGCGCGCCGTCCGGCCGACACCGCGTCGGGACTGTAGGGGCCGGGAGTCGTGGAGGAGTCGAAGGCCGCGCGCCAGCCGGCTTCGAGGCGTGCGGCGAGCGTCCGCCGGAGTGCGGTGCGCACCTCGAAAATCGCGTCCGGATCGGCCTCGTCGAACTGTTCGGCGAGATAGCCCGCGGCGGGCAGGCTCAAGGCTTCGGCCGCAAAGGCCGGGTCCTGTGGCGCGTCGTCGAGGAGGCGCGCGCAGGCGGCGATGAAACTGTCCGGAAATTCGACCGCGCCGCCCGCGCGGTGGGCATCGATGCCCTGGATCAGCACGTTGAGCGCGAGGCGCTGCCCGGCCTCCCAGCGGTTGAACGAATCGCTGTCGTGCGCCATCAGGTGGGCGAGTTCGGCATCGGAGTACGCATGCCGCAGCACGACGGGCGCCGAGAATCCGCGCAGCAGCGACGGCACGGGTGGCGCGTCGATGTCGACGAAGACGAAGCGGCTTTCCGCGGACGTCAATGACAGCACGCGTGTGGTACCGGCAGCGGCGGTCTCGTCCTGCAGACGCAACGGCAAATCCTGCCCCTGCGCGTCGACCAGCCCCACGGCCACCGGAATGTGGAATGGGCGTTTCTCGGTCTGTCCCGGCGTCGGCGCGCAGTGCTGGCGCAGCGTCAGTGTGTACTGCCTCGACGCGGCATCGTAGTGTCCGCTGCTGTCGATGACGGGCGTGCCGGCCTGTTCGTACCAGCGTTTGAACTGCGTGAGATCGACGCCGGAGGCGTCCTGCATGGCCGCCACGAAATCCTCGGTGCACACGGCCTGGCCGTCATGTCGCTCGAAGTACAGATCCATGCCGCGGCGAAAGGCGGCGGCGCCAATCAGCGTGTGGATCATGCGCACGACTTCGGCGCCCTTGTTGTAGACGGTCGCCGTGTAGAAATTGCTGATCTCGATGTACGACGACGGCCGCACCGGGTGTGCCATCGGGCCCGCGTCTTCCGGGAACTGCGCGGCACGCAGCAGGCGCACCTCCTGGATACGACCGAGCGCATGCGAGTAGCGGTCGCCACCGTACTGCTGATCGCGGAAGACGGTGAGCCCTTCCTTCAGGCTGAGTTGGAACCAGTCGCGGCAGGTGACGCGGTTGCCGGTCCAGTTGTGGAAGTATTCGTGCGCGACGACGCGATCGAGCATCATGAAATCCATGTCCGTCGCGGTATCGGCGCGGGCGAGCACGTATTTCGTGTTGAAGATGTTGAGCCCCTTGTTCTCCATCGCGCCCATGTTGAAGTCGCCGACGGCGACGATCATGTACTGGTCGAGATCGAGTTCCAGGCCGAAGACTTCCTCGTCCCAGCGCATCGCGGCCTTCAGCGAGTCGAGGGCGAAGCCCGCCTGGTCGAGTTTGCCGGGTTCGACGAACAGGCTGAGGGTGACCTGGCGACCGGACGCGGTCGTGAACTCGCTGTCGAGCCGATCGAGGCGGGCCGCGACCATCGCGAACAGGTAGCAGGGTTTCGGAAACGGATCGACCCAGCGTGCCCAGTGACGATCGCCGGCTTCATCACCACTGGCATCGAGATTGCCGTTGGACAGGAGCAGCGGAAAGCGCGCGCGGTCGGCGTGGATGGTCGTCGTGTAGCGCGACATCACGTCCGGCCGGTCGAGAAACCAGGTGATGCGACGGAAGCCTTCCGCTTCGCACTGCGTGAAGTAGCCGTCCCGGGACGCGAAGAGTCCCATCAGCTGCGTGTTCTGCTCCGGGTCGATCCGGACTTCCGTCTCGAGCACGAAGCGCGCGGGCACCGCATGCACCGTCAGTGAGTCCGGTGTGACGTCGAAAGCGTCCGCCGCGAGGGGCTCACCGTCGAGCCTGACACCCAGCAAGCTCAGGCCGTCGCCGTCGAGCACCAGCGGGCCGGCACCCGGCACGGCCGGATTGCGCGCGATCGTGAGGGTCGCGCGTACGCGCGTGTGCCCCGGCTGGAGGTCGATGTCGAGCGCCACCGTGTCGATCACGAACGCGGGCGGCGCATAGTCCTCGAGGCGGGTGGTTTGTGGGGTCGGGTTCAGCATGGGGGCTCGCTCGTTCGGCAATGGGACGATTCTAGCCGCTGATGGCGGCCAGCCGTGTGCATTCGCTTACGACCGTGAGCGCGACCCGGTTTAGCCGCCGACGGACAGCACGCCATGCCGTTCAGTCTGCTGTCGTCACCCACTCGCCGAGTGTGACAGGCGTCTCGCCGAGGGTGATCGGCGGCGTGTCGTTCAGCATCAGCACGATGCCGCGCAGGGGCGCGCGCAGTTCGGCGAGTGGCGCGCCGAAGTAATCGGTCACCCGGCCGAGCAGCGCACCCTTGCCGACCGTTTCGCCGACATCGGTCGCGGGCTCGAAGAGGCCGGTCGCGGGACTCGCGACCGCGTGCAGTTTGCGGTATAGCGTGACGCCCTCGCTGGCCGCGGCCGGTCCCGGGATCATGTGCAGATGGCGCATCGCCTGCCGGCAGGCGGTGAGGATCCGCGCCATCGACGCCTCGTCACGCTGGCCGAGATGGCCGACCTCGAGCGTGAGCCCGGGTTTGCCGCGAGTCTGCGCCGTGTTCGGATAGGAGATGGAATTGGCCGGATCGCGCGGGCGCTCGCCATACAGCACGATGTGGCGCAGGCCCGTCGCGCGCGCGAATGCCAGCGTACGCGCGTCCAGCGCCGGATCGTCGATGACCGGCGCATAGACGTGCGGCCACAGGCGCTGGTTCGCGCTGCCCGAGTGCAGGTCGATCAGGTAATCGCTGAGGCCGATGACTTCGGTCGTCAGGAAGTGCGCGATCTGCTCGGTCTGCGTGCCGTCGGCGCGGCCCGGAAACACCCGGTTGAGATTCTTCTCGTCGACCGGGCTCAGCGCGATCCGGCGCGCATGAAAGCCGGCGAGATTTGCGAGATGCACGAGCACCAGTGAGCCGTGCAACTCGCCAGGGTCAATGGCCGCGCGCAGGCGTTGCAGCGCGAAGATGGCCGGAAATTCGTCGCCGTGGATGCCAGCGGTCAAGGTCAGCACCGGACCGGCATGCGCGCCGTGCAGCACCGAGATCGGCAGCGACGCCGAACCTGCCTGCGTGACGAACGAGGCACTCGTCCCCGCCGCCACGCGGTGCCCGGCGAGCGTGAGAGGTTCCCGGGCCTGCGCGACGCTGGCGCACAACAGCAGCGTCAGGAGGGCATCTCTGAGCATGGGTCGTCTCCCGTGCAGCATTGGGCTCAGCGTGATCCTGGCGTCGTGGCGGGCGGTGTCGCGCTCGCCGCGAACGCCGGTACCTCGCGCAGACGTTCCCGCGCGAACGGCACATCGTCGAACAGCAGCGGATACCAGAACTGGCGCAGGCGCGTGTGAAACGCCCGGATGCGCGCGTCGTAGTGCAGGCTGGCTTCGACATCCGTGCCGGCGAGTCGTGTCAGGGCGCGTTGCACGGCGACGGCGGGCGAGATCAGTGCCGTCCACGCGCTGAGCTCGTCGCGGCGCCGGATGGCCGCCCGATAGGCCGCTGACAGGTCCGCCACCGCCACGTCGCCGAGATGCTGGAACGCGTAGTACCACTTCCAGTGAAACGGCGTCTGCACCGGCGTGGTCGCCGCCCATTCGGGGTGCTGACGGAAGAAACGCGTCATCGTCACTTCTTTCGGTACACCCCAGGCATCGTTGACGGCTTCGCGCTGACGCAGCGCGATCTCGGCACCGCTGACGGAGGTCACGGTGCGCTCGATGGCCAGCTTCGCGAACAGCGGCAACAGCAGGTTCAACAGCAGCCAGATCACCGCCATCACCGATGCGATGCGCGCCGCATCCCAGGGCCGGAACGCGAACCACAGGACGAGCGCCGCCCAACCCGCGGTCTGCGCGATGACGATCAGCATGACGGCCGCCGCAGCGCCCGGCGGGACCTCGAGCAGGGCGGCGGCGGCGACGAACGGCGCCAGCAGGCACAGCAACAGCGTGAGCAGGGCGGCCGCGACCCGCGGCACCCACAGGCGCCGGGCCGCGGCCGCGGTGGCCAGCAACAGGCCGAGGCGGCCGTGATCCCGTTCTCGCGCGACCAGGTCGTGCAACAGCGCGGCGACGAACAGCGGCACAAGGAAGGCGATCACGAACGCGTAATCGAGGCGGCCGAGCAGCGCGAGTTCGGGATTGCCGCGATCGCTTTCGTAGATCTGGCCTTCGAGCGCGAGCGCGCGCACGCGCAGCAGCCACGGCGCCACGTCACGCTGACCGAGGGCCACGAACGCCAGCGTCGGCGGTGGCGCGTAGGTCAGGACGAACGCGTGATAGGCGGCATCACCCCAATCGTCGGCGCGCTCGAGCGCAGCGGCGCGTTCCGCGCGATCGTCGGCGATCAGGCGTGCCAGCAGGGCCTGCTGGGCGGCCATTTCTCGCGCACCGAGGCCGAGGCTCGTGGTGGCGGTCAGCAGCACGAAGCCGAGCAGCGCGAGGGTGCCGGGTTGCCGCAGCAGCAGACGCAGTTCGCGCAGCAGGGCCTGCATCAGGCAGCCCTGCCGAGCGCGCGGGCGGCGCGCCGCAACAGCAGCAGCGCAGCCGTCAGCCAGCCGGCCAGCACCAGCACGGGTGCCGTGGCTGCCTGCGCGCGGGCAGCGGGCGCGGCAGGGGCCGCGTCGAATTCGGGCAACAGGGCCCAGTGCCCGGCGTCGATCCGCGTGCGCTGCTCGGCGGTGCGATCGGCGCTGCGTCGGGCATCGTCCGCATAGTTCAGTGCTTCGGCGTGCAGGCGATTGAGCGCCTGCACGAACTCGTAACGATGCGCCTCGGCCGCGACGAGGAAGCGATGATAGGCCGCCAGATCCGTGCCCACGCTCGTCATCGACGCCCAGCGCAGCGCGAGGGCCGGCGACAGCGCGGTAAAGCGCCGTGCGACGCGCGCCTGTGCGGCTTCGCCCGCGAGGCGGCGCGCGGCAAAGCCCTGCTGGATCTCCGCGCTCTTGCGTTCGCCCTCCATCATGACGAGGCCGCGGAAATTCACCGGCAGCGCCTCGACGCTGCTCACGCCGTAGCGCGCCAGCACCTCGCGCGTGAACTGCGCGAAGGCAGGACTGCGTGGATCGTGGCCGTCGCCCGCCGCCCGCAGCGCAGCCCCCGCGCGTAAGCCGTCCGCAGTCATGCCGGGCACCGGGACGCTCGCCTGTGCGACATCCGCCGCGACGCGCGGCACGATCACGACGACCAGCAGCCAGCCCGCCAGCAGGCCGGACAGCGCCGTCCAGCGGCGCGACGCGCGGCTCGAGACCGCGAGGACGCCGCAGATCCAGGCACCGAGATAGAGCAGGTCGGCGAGCAGGCAGATCGCGGCCGGCAGCGCCTCGTCGCGATGGCCGACGAGCGTCCACAGCGCCGCCGCCGCGACGGGCGCCAGCGCGAGCAGGGCCGCGGCGAGCAGCGCGCCCGCCTTGCCGGCGAGCAGTTGCCACGGGCGGATGCCGTGGGTCCACAGCTGAATCAGCGTGCCCGTCTCGCGCTCGCGCACGACACTGCCATAGCCCATGAGGATCAGCACCAGCGGCGCCACCGCCTGCACGAGGAACGCCGGCGACAGATCGCCGAATCTCGCCAGCAGCGAAGTCTCCTGGACCGCTGCGAAGGTCGCCGAGTTCTGGCGATGGCCTTCGAGAAAAATCGAGCGCCCCGTGAACGCGTCGACGCCGGGTTCGAGCACGGCCAGCGGCGGCGGCACGCGATACACGTAATGCCCGTAGTGCACCATCCGGTGGGGATGACGCGCCGGCTGGGCCAGAAAATGTTCGCGCGTGCGCGCCTGATCGGCTTCGCGCGTGCGGCGCTCTTCGCCGATGTGTGCGGCGGCGCTCAACACGCTCAAGAGCATGAGGCCCAGCAGCGCGCCGAAGGTGACGCTCACCAGGCGCGAGCGGCGCCAGTAGCGCAGCTCGGCCGCCGCGATCCGCAGTACCGCGTTCACGCCGATGCTTCCCGCACGAATGCGCGATGCACGGTTTCCGGATCGATGTCGCCGTCCGCCGCCGCATCGAAGTTGGCGACCAGCCGGCCCTGCCGCAACAGGCCGATGCGACGCGCGACCTTGCACGCGCCGTACACGTCATGCGTGACCATCAGGGTCGTCACCCCGTCGCGCGCGAGCGTGGCAATGAGCTGGTGAAACTCGTCGATCGCCAGCGGATCGAGCCCGGACGTCGGTTCGTCGAGCAGCAGCACCGGGCATCGGCGCAGCACCGCGAGCGCGATGGCGACCTTCTGCCGCATGCCTTTCGAATACGACCGGGCCGGCCGGCCGCGCGCATCGGTGACGAGCCGCACTGCGTCGAGGCCGGCTTCGATCGCGGCCGATGTCGCGGGCGTCCCCGCGAGCGCGGTGAAATACGCGAGGTTTTCGCGGGCACTCAGGTGGTCGTAGACCGCGGCCTGCTCAGGCAGGTAGGCCACGCGCGATCTGACTGCTGCCGGCTCGGCGTGCGCGGCCTGTCCGAGCACCCGAGCTTCGCCGCCTGCCGGGCTCAGCAGGCCAAGGAAGGCGAGCAGGGTGGTCGACTTGCCGGCGCCGTTGCCGCCGAGCAGGGCGAAGACTTCACCGCTCGCGACCGCGAAGCTGACATCATCGAGCACGCGTCGGCCGTCGCGTTCGACGCTGAGCCGCTCGGCGTGTAGCGCAGGTATGGTCGTCATCGCCGCCTCAGAACGTCACGACTGTCGACAGCCGAAAGCCCAGCGGCGTGCCGGGCTGTACCCACAGCTGCGAGAACGAGTTGGTGTAGTAGGTTGCGTCGAGCAGGTTGTCGATCTCGGCGCGGACGAGCACGTGGTTCGACAGCTCATAGTCGATGAAGCTGCGCAGCAGGGTGTAGTCGGGCAGTTCGAAATCGGTGGCCACCTCGCCCAGTCGCGTGCCGACATGCAGCAGACCACCGCCAAAGGTCAGGGTCCGGTTCATCACTTCCCATTCCCTGGCCACCTGCAGGTTCAAGGTGTGTCGCGGCACGTTCAGCAGCCGATCGCCCGCACGGATCGATTGTCCGAAATTGACGTCGAGCACATCGTTGACCATCTCGGCGTCGATGAACGCATAAGACAACCACAGGTGCAGGCCGGGCAGCGGTTCACCGGCAAGATCCAGCTCCACGCCGCGCGAGCGCGCCTCGCCCGCCGTGATCTGGAAGCCGGCGTTGACGGGATCCGACGTCAGGTTGTTGTCCTGGCTCAGGGAGAAGATCGCGAGCGTGCCGGACAGGGTGCTCGACGGATGTTCGAACTGCAGGCCGCCCTCGAGCGAGTCGCTGAGGTTGGGCCCGAACGGATTGCCCGCAAAATCGGCGCCCGACAACGCGCGGAAGCCTTCACCGTAGGCCATGTACAGGGACACCGAGTCGGTGGCGGCGAACACGATGCCGGTTTGCGGGCTCCAGCGGCTGTCCGACTGACGGGTATCGCGCCGGGCGAGTCTGTCCTCGAGTTCCTGCTGGAAGTCGTCGTAGCGCACGCCGACGCGTAACCGCACGCGCGAGCCGAGCGAGAACTGGTCCTGCAGGTAGACGCCCACGGCTTCCTGCACTTCGAGCCGGTCGGTCAGCGGCGTGACGGCAGGCAGCGCGAACTGCCCGTACACCGGCGCGAAGATGTCGATCGCATAAGACTGCTGGAGAGTCGGATTCGTGCCGAGCGTCGGGCCCCGAAACCGTTTGAACAATTGATCGTTTTCGAAGCGATCGGCGTCGGCGCCGAGCAGCACCCGGTGTTCGACCGGACCCGTGTCGAAAGTCCCGGCAAGTTCGCCGCGCACCACCGCGTAAGTCGAATCGTATTCGCGCGATCTGCGCTGGCGGCTGAGGGTGCGCCCGTCGACGAACAGCCGCTGCCGGTTGCGTGCGAGTTCGGCCTCGGTCGAGAAACCGGACAGGGAAGTATCGCGATAACCGCCGCCGGCCAGCAGGCTCCAGCGATCATTGAAGTCGTGCTGCAACTCCACCTGGTGACCGAGGACGTCGGTTTCCATCGGCCCGTCGCCTGGCTCGCCAAGGAAACGCTCGTCGGGCAGCACACCGAGACGACCGTCGATGGCCAGTACGCCGCGGTCGAAGGGCAGCGACTGATGACTCGCTTCGAGTTCATAAGTCAGTGTCGTCGATTCGCCGAGACGCAGCGTGAACGACGGGCTGGTGCCGTAGCGTTGGGTCTCGATGGTATCGCGGAAGCTTTCGGCATCCTCGAAGAAGCCGACGACGCGTACCGCGAACACATCGTTCAGAGGCGTGGTGCCGTCGACATCGGCCCGCCAGTGATCGAAGCGCCCGGCTGAGAACCGGACCTGGGCCTGGCGATCGAACGTCGGACGCTTGGTGACGATGTTGATCGCACCTCCCGGTTCGCCGCGCCCGAACAGTGCCGCCTTCGGACCCTTGAGGATCTCGATGCGCTCGATCCCGGACAGGTCGCGGGGACCGCCGAAGCCGCGACCCGCGTTGAAGCCGTTGACGAGGTAGCCGCTCGGCAGGTTTTCATCGCCGACGAGCCCGCGGATTGCGAAACTGTTCCACAGGCCGCCGAAGTTGTTCTGGCGCGCGACGGAGGCGGACAGGTCGAGCGCCTGGTTGAGGTCGAGCGCGCCGGCCCGCTGAAACACCTCCTCGTCGATCGCGGTCACCGCGGCCGGCGTTTCGAGCGGCTCGAACACGCCTCGGTAGGCCTGGCGCGTCGCGACGACGCTGATCTCTTCATCGCTGCCGGAGGCCGGTGCGGCTGTGGACGTGTTGACGGACGCGGCGACGAGGGCCGCGGCGGCCATTCTGGTACATCGATGCATGACTTCATTTCCCCATGACGACGAGGGCGAGCCACCGTGCCGGCGACTGTCTGCCAGGCGTGTGGCGGCGAGCTTGCAAGAAAAGATCCGGATGCAGCGTGCACGACGCAGCTGCCGTCCGGACGCCAAGGACCGGACGGCGCCGCGCGCTCGCGGGCTGGCACAGCGCCCTGGCGCTGTCGGCCCGCTGCGATACGGACTCTGTGACTAAGTCAGGGCAGCGGGTCGGGGCGGGGCGCGGGAGTGATAGGCGTGGGCGGCGAATGGTCGGGCGTCGCAGCGGACACAGCGCAGATCATGTGCGCGCCGCCCGGCCTCGAGCGCCGGCAGATCAGCCGGCGGGAGCGCGTGGCCGATGTGCTTCAGCACGACGCAGGCATGGCAGGCGGTGGCGCTGCTGCCGTCCTCGTGTTCGCTCTGATGCAGCACCAGCGCGAACTGCAGCCATGCCGCGAGCACCACGCAGCACAGCGCGCCAAGGCGCGTGTGGTCGCGGGATATCGCTTTGAGCGTCGACAGCATGGCGAAGGTGATTCTCTGCGTGGCAAGGCCGGTCGCCATCATGCTCACAGGCGCGTGTGGTCGACCGCCGCGCATGCTAGCACCAAGCCGCGAGCCCAGTGAAATGCGCCACGTAGAGCCTCAGTCAGGCGCGGGAGCGCGTGCCGGGAACAGCTCCCGACGGAGCAGGCGGCACGGGATCAGTGCGCTCGATTCGCTGATGCCCCTGTGCGGGGCGTGGTTCGGGGCCCGGCCGTCCACTGCAGCAGCCACGATCGCCCCGCCGGTGAATCCCGGCCGCCGCTCGACCGGGTGATATCGAGAGGGGCCTGAACGAGCCCCACCGGGTACCCCGATAGCCTCTGGCTATCGGGCCCATCGGAATTATCAAATTCCCGCATTGATGCAATGCGGTTAGGATGCGCCCCAGATCAGACTCTCAACCCCTCAGAAGGAACTCACATGTCGATCATCAACACCCAGGTACAACCGTTCAAAGCCCAGGCTTTCCACAACGGCAAGTTCATCGAAGTCACCGACGAGACGCTGCGCGGCAAATGGTCGGTCGTGATTTTCATGCCCGCCGCGTTCACGTTCAACTGCCCGACCGAAGTCGAAGACGCGGCCGACAACTACGCCGAATTCCAGAAGGCTGACGCCGAGGTGTACATCGTCACCACCGACACTCACTTCTCGCACAAGGTCTGGCATGAAACCAGCCCGGCGGTCGGCAAGGCGAAGTTCCCGCTGGTCGGCGACCCGACCCACACCCTGACCAACATGTTCGGCGTGCACATTCCCGAAGCGGGTCTGGCGCTCCGCGGCACGTTCGTGATCAACCCGGAAGGCTTCATCAAGACCGCCGAAATCCACGACAACGCGATTGCCCGCGACGTCAAGGAAACCCTGCGCAAGCTGAAGGCCGCCCAGTACATCGCGAAGAACCCGGGCCAGGTGTGCCCGGCGAAGTGGAACGAAGGCGCGAAGACCCTGACCCCGTCGCTGGACCTGGTCGGCAAGATCTGAGCCGTCGACAAGCGCGCAGGCAGGGCCACGGCCCGGTCTGCGCGCCCGGTGGCGCAGCGACGCTGCGCCACTTCCCCTGTGCATGCCTGTTCGATTGGCGCTGCGCGCCGGACGTGTCACCGACTCCGGCTGATGGCGCACGCACCCACACTGTCCGCAGGAGGACCTGACCATGTTGGATGCCGCTACCAAAGACCAGCTCGCCGCCTACTTCGAGCGCATCGTGCACCCGGTTGCGCTGATTGCCAGCCTCGACGATTCGCCTGCTGCCGGTGACATCCGGGAACTGCTGACCGAGATCTCGGCCATTGCGCCCGATCGCGTGCGCACGCGCTTCGACGGCCAGTTCGCGCGCCGTCCGTCGTTCCAGATCACCCGTGACGGCGAGGACATGGGCGTGCGCTTCGCAGCGCTGCCGATGGGCCACGAGTTCACCTCCCTGTTGCTGGCCATCCTGTGGGCCGGCGGCCATCCGCCGAAGGTCGAAGCCGATGTGCTCGAACAGATCAAAGGGCTGGACGGCGATTTCGATTTCACGACCTGGATGAGCCTCACCTGCCACAACTGTCCGGACGTGGTACAGGCCTTGAACCTGATGGCAGTGTTCAATCCTCGCGTGCGGCACGTCGCCATCGACGGCGGACTGTTCCAGCAGGAGGTCGAGGAGCGCCAGATCATGGCGGTCCCGAAGACCACGTTGAACGATCAGGACTTCGCGAGCGGGCGGATCGAGCTCGGCGAGATTCTCGCGAAAATCGACAGCGGCGCGGCGCAGCGCGAGGCTGCGAAGCTCGGCGACAAGGCGCCGTACGACGTGCTGATCATCGGTGGTGGCCCCGCCGGCGCCGCCGCGGCGGTCTATGCGGCCCGCAAGGGCATCCGCACCGGTATCGTTGCCGAGCGCTTTGGCGGCCAGACCATGGATACGCTGGGCATCGAGAACTTCATCTCCGTGCTCGAGACCGAAGGGCCGAAGTTCGCCGCCGCGCTCGAAGCGCATGTCCGCCACTACGGCGTGGATCTGATCACACTGCAGCGGGTCGCGAAGCTCGAACCGGCCGCGCAGCCCGGTGGCTACGCGCAGGTGGTACTCGAGAATGGCGCCGTGCTGAAGGCACGCACCGTGATACTCGCGACCGGGGCACGCTGGAAGAACATCAATGTACCCGGCGAACACGAGTACAAGACCAAGGGTGTGGCGTACTGCCCGCACTGCGACGGCCCGCTGTTCAAGGGCAAGGACGTGGCGGTGATCGGCGGCGGCAATTCGGGCGTCGAGGCGGCAATCGATCTCGCCGGCGTCGTCGGCAGCGTGACGCTGCTCGAGTTCGCCGATGCGCTGCGCGCTGACCAGGTACTCGTCGACAAGCTGAAAAGCCTGCCGAACGTGAAAATCCATGTGAATGCGCAGACGACAGCCATCACGGGCGACGGCCAGAAGGTCAACGGCCTGCGGTACACGGACGGCCTCGGGCGCGGAGCACGCGATCGATCTGGCTGGCGTGTTCGTGCAGATCGGCCTCGTGCCGAACACCGAATTCCTGAAGGGCACGATCGAGCTGTCGCGCTTCGGCGAAATCATCATCGACGCGAAGTGCGCGACCAGCGTACCGGGCATCTTTGCCGCCGGCGACGTGACGACCGTGCCTTACAAGCAGATCATCATTGCCGCGGGCGAGGGTTCGAAAGCGGCGCTGTCGGCGTTCGACCATCTGATCCGCACGCCGGCCCCGGCCGCAGCCTGACCCCGGCGCGCGGGAGGCCGGCCCTCCCGCGTGCCCGGATCACGATGCCCTGCGCCATGCGATGTCTTTGATCCCGATCACGACGCCGGGGACGCGGTACTTTCACATTGAAGGCGCGGTTGCCGGCAACGTGAGGAGGCAGACATGAGTCCCGTCCTGAAAGAGTTCCTGACCACCGATATTGGCCTGATGAGCCTCGCGGTGGTCGCAACCACCATGGTCGTCATCGGCTACATCGTGCGCCTGTTCATGGTGAAATCCGGGCAGGGGTGAGCGCGGCAGCGGGCAGCGCGTCGGGCAGTTGCGCGCCGCCTCGCGGCGCGCAGACCGGCAGTGCCAGCCGGGATCAGAAGTTGCGCGTGTTGAACGGCTCGTAGCGGTCGGACAGGCAGTCGCGGCTGATGATGATCTTCATCACCTCTGAACTGCCGGCGTAGATGGTCGCGATGCGCGCGTCGGTGTACTGGCGGCTGATCGGGTATTCGTCCATATAGCCCGCGCCGCCGTGCATCTGCACGCCGACATCGGCCGCCTTGATCTGCAATTCGCTGGTCACGAGCTTCGCCTTCGCGGCGTCGACCGCGGTCAGCGCGCCGGCGTTGAACGCGCGCACGCACTGGTCGACATAGCTCTGCGCGATGTCGAGTTCGGTGCGCACTTCGGCCAGCCTGAACTGGGTGTTCTGGAAACTCGACAACGGCTTGCCGAACACCTGTCGATCCCGCACGTAGGCGGCGGCCAGATCCCACGACAACTGCGCGGCCGCGAGATAACCGCAGGCACCGATCAGCCGTTCTTCGGCAAGCCCCATCATCAGGTACTTGAAGCCTTCCCCGGCGGTGCCGAGCACGTTCGCTTTCGGCACTTTCACGTCGTTGAAGAACAGTTCGGCGGTGTCCTGGGCCTTCAGGCCCATCTTCTTCAGGTTGCGCCCGCGCTCGAAGCCGGCCATGCCGCGCTCGACCAGGAACAGCGTCATGTGATGCGGGTTGTGTTGCGGATCGGTTTTGGCGGCGACGATCACCAGATCGGCGTTGATGCCATTCGAAATATAGGTTTTCTGCCCGTTCAGCAGCCAGTGATCGCCATGATCTTCCGCGTGCGTCCGCATGCCGGCGAGGTCGCTGCCGGCATCGGGTTCGGTCATGGCGACGGCGAGAATGCATTCACCCTTCACGCAGCGCGGCAAAAAACGCTCGCACTGTTCGGCGCTGCCGAAGCGCGTCAGGTAGGGCCCCACGAGACGGCTGTGCAACGAGTTGTACCAGTCGCCGACGCGCGCGTACTGGGTTTCCTCGAGGATCACCTGCTCGAAGCGGAAGTCGTTGTCCCCCATGCCGCCGTACTTCTCATCCGGCCACACCATCAGGTAACCCTGTTCACCGGCCTTCAGGAAAGCTTCGCGATCGACGATGCCCTGTTCGCGCCAGCGCTCCATGTGCGGCACGATCTCGGCGGCCAGAAAGCGGCGATAGGCCGCGCGAAACATGATCTGTTCTTCGGTGAAGTCGCGGGGCAGCATGCGATGGGCCTGCAGGAACAATGGAGGAGGCAGGAGGATAATCGACTGACCCCGGTCGTGCACCACCGCCGTGGGCAATCCCGCGCGAAGCCGCGTGACAGCCATCGGCCCATGGTGCGCGGGCAGGCCGAACGCCGTGGCGCTTTCTGCCGGCGCCCATAATCGTTATTTTGGGGCGCAGAGGCTGGCGACCGCGCCGTCGTGTCGCTGGCAATGGGGCCGGCGAGGGTCGCCGCCATGTGTCAGCGGCCTGTCCGCTCCAATCCCGATTCAGGAAAAGTCCCATGATGATCAAGCGCGGCAGCACGTACGACGAGGTCTACCGGAATTTCCAGTGGGAGATTCCCGAGGACTACAACATCGCCGATGACGTCTGCGATCGCTGGGCGAATGACCCTGCGCGCACCGCGTTGATTTACGAGGATGAGCACAAGGCGATACAGCGCTTCAGCTTCGGTGACATCCAGCAGCAGGCGAACCGGTTCGCCAACGTCCTGCAGGGCCTGGGCCTGCAGCGCGGCGATCGTGTCACCCTGCTGCTGGCGCAGGATCCTGAGGCGGCAATCGGTCACGTCGCGTGCTGGAAGGCAGGGCTCGTGTCGAACCCGACCTCCGTGCTGTTCGGACCGGAAGCGATCGGTTATCGCCTGAACGATCTGAAGGCGCGCGTGGTCGTCACCGACAGCGCCAACTTTCCGAAGATTGCGGAACTGCGCGCCTCCTGCCCCAGCGTCGAGCATGTGTTCGTCGTCGACGGCGAACCGGCAGGCGCGCGAAATTTCTGGCAGGCGCTCGAGGCGGCGAGTCCCGCTTTCACCAATGTGCGTACGCGCGCCGACGAGCCCGCCTGGGTCAGCTACACCTCGGGCACGACGGGCATGCCGAAAGGCTCGGTGCAGCCGCATCGCATGCTGCTGGGACATATGCCGAGCGTCGAGTTCATGTACGACTTCTTTCCGCAGCCCAACGACGTGCTGTGGTCGCCGGCCGACTGGGCCTGGATGGCGGGCCTCACGAATCTGCTGTTTTCCGGCTGGTTTCACGGCGCGACGGTGGTCGCGACGGTCGCGATGAAGGGCTTTGCGCCGGAGCAGGCTTATCGCATTCTCGGCGAGCATGGCGTGACCTGCGCCTTCCTCACGCCGACCGCGCTCAAGCT
The DNA here is from genome assembly GCA_001464935.1 of Gammaproteobacteria bacterium Ga0077536. Classification (GTDB taxonomy): domain Bacteria; phylum Pseudomonadota; class Gammaproteobacteria. Next base: position 26,906 of record LNEL01000051.1, on the reverse strand, counting down.
GATGCGGCCGATCCCCAATCCGCGCGCCAGATTCGCGCTCAAGCTGCGGGTCATCGCCTCCGGCGGCGAAGCCGTTGGGGCCGAGATCTTCGAGTGGGCGCAACGCGAACTCGGCATCCGCATCAACGAAGTGTATGGCCAGACCGAATGCAATCTGATCCTCGCGAACAACGGCTCCGTGATGCCGATCAAACCGGGGTCGATGGGGCGCCCGACGCCGGGCACCGTGACCGCGGTCATCGATGAGCAGGGCAACATCTGTCCGCCCGGCGTCGAAGGCCAGATTGCGTGCCGGCGTCCGCATCCGGTGATGCTGCTCGAGTATCTGAACCGGCCCGACGCGACGCGCGAGAAATTCCTCGGCGACTGGCTGCTGACCGGTGACATGGGGCACATGGACGAAGACGGTTACTTCTGGTTTCACGGTCGCGGCGACGACGTGATCACGAGTTCCGGTTATCGCATCGGCCCCGGTGAAATCGAAGACGCGCTGCTGAAGCATCCGGCCTGCCGCATGGTCGCCGCGATCGGCGTCCCGGATCCCGTGCGCACGGAGATCATCAAGGCCTTCATCATCCTCAACGACGGCTTCGAGCCGTCCGAGGCGCTGGTCGCCGAATTGAAGGAGTCGGTGCACACGCGGCTCGCCAAGCACGAGATGCCACGGCTGATCGAATTCGTGCGTGAACTGCCCATGACGACCACCGGCAAGATCATGCGGCGCGTGCTGCGGCAGGCCGAGACGGACAAACTGAAGAACCTGTGACCGCAGATCGCGCGCAGACGGGTCAGCGCGGGTCGACGTCCAGCCGCGCGACCCAGCCAGCGAGATCCTCGTGTGCCGCCGGATAGCGCGCGAGCACCAGCGGGTCGTGACCTGGAATCACGTGTTGCGGCGATTCGGCCAGCGCACGCAAGGTCGCATAGCCCGCCAGCATGTCGCCGAGGTTGTAGAGCACCGGAAACGCACGGTCGCCGTCCATGTGGGCGTAGAAGTGGCTCGCATCGGACGCCAGCACCACCCAGCCGCGACGCGTCATCACACGCACCACCTGCAGCCCGCGCGTGTGCCCGCCGATGTGATGGAGCTCAATGCCGGGGGCGAGGCGGGCCGTGCCGTCGTGGAACTGCACCTGACCCTCGAACACACGGCGCACCATCTGCGTGACGTCGTCGGCGCTGTAGCCGTGGTTCAGCAACGCGTGGCACATGCAGCGGCCGGTGGCGAAGGCCATCTCCTGATCCTGCAGGTGGAAACGCGCATGCGCGAACAGCGGGAGGTTGCCGGCATGGTCGTAGTGCATGTGTGTGATGACGACATCCTCGACCGTGTCCGGGGCGATGCCCAGCGCAGCGAGGCCGTCAGCGACGGGGTGGACGAGCGTGCGGCCGCGCGCGGCCGCAGCGCCGGCATTGAATCCGGTGTCGACGATGATCGTCCGCGCGGCATTGCGCACGACCCACACGAAATAATCGAGCGGCATCGGTACATCGTGCGCGTCGCCACCGACGAAGTTCTCACCGGAGCGTCGCGCGTGATGGCCGTACTTCACGGCCAAGACTTCGTAGTGATCCTCGTTCATGCCGACGGCTCCGCGCTGCATGTAGTCAGGGCTGGGTGCCGGCCTGCCGGTCATGTTCCGCGAACGCCTCGCGCGCCAGGCGGAAGCTGTCGACGGCCGCCGGCACGCCGCCGTAGATCGCGACCTGGAGCAGGACTTCGCGGATCTCCACCCGGGTGACGCCGTTGCGCAGCGCGCCGCGGATGTGGGTCTTGAACTCGTTCGGCCGGTTCAGGATCGCGAGCATCGCGAGATTCAGCATGCTGCGGGTCTTGCGCGGCAAGTCCTCCCGTCCCCACACGGCGCCCCAGCAGTACTCGGTGACGAGCCGCTGCAGCGGCCGCGTGAAATCGTCCGCGCCAGCGAGTGCCTTGTCCACGAACTCGGCACCGAGCACTTCCCTGCGGACTGCGAGACCGGTATCGAACAACTCGTCATTCATCTTCATTCTCCTGCTTGATGCATCTGGGCGCCGAATCCCGTGAGAGCGCGCGCCGCTCAGGCGCGCAGCAGGTGTGCCAGCGTGCCTGCGTCCGGCAGGGCCTCGAGCCCGTCGATCGCGGCGGCGATCGCGTCCGCCCGCGCGGCGCCGTAAGTCGCGGTCGTCGCCGCCAGAAATCGCGTCGTGACATCGGCATCGGCGGCGTGGATCACGTCGTCGAGGCGCGCGCTGTGCCGGCTGCCATCGTCGAGCACGATCGCGACCTCGCCGCCCTGCAGACCCGGATAGGCCGCGGTGAATGCGTCGTCGACCGCCAGGGAACAGCGCGCCACCAGGCGCGCGACGCGCGGATCGTCGAGTCGGCTGAAATTCCGTTCGGTGATGTCACCGGCCACGAGGGCCGCGGCGACGTTGTACTGGATGCTCATCTTGCCCTGCAGGACATTCGCATAGGGTCCGTGGGAATCGCAGCCCGGATAGCGGGCGCCGGCCAGCGGCACACGGATGTCGACGGCTGCGATGCGTGCCGGATCGAGATGTCTGCTGCGTGCCAGCTGCAGGGCGGCGAGCGCCGGTGTCTGCGCGAAATTACAGGCCGGCACGGCCTTGTGATACACGCTGAGGATCTCGGGGCTCGTCACGAACGGTCGGATCCGCGTGCCGGCCCCGGGTTTGCCGAGCGCGGCACACAGCCCTGCTTCGCCGTCGATTGCATTCGGCGAAGCGAAGGCGCCGGCCGCCGCGAGCGCAACGCACGCCACGGCGTTGCGCGCCGCGAATCCGGCCTGGAAGAACATTTCGCTGCCGCCGGTCCACGCCCACTGGTTGAAGCCCGCGGTCGTGTTCGCGGCGAGCGCCAGCGCGCTCGTGAAGGCGGCCTCATCGAGCCCGAGCAGATGGGCGCCGGCCGCCGCGCCCGCCACGGGGCCGGCGACTCCGGTCGGCCGATGAATGCGCGCGACACCTGCGTCCATCACCGCGCGCCCGAGTTGGGCGCCGAGTTCGTAACCGGTGACGATGGCCGCCATGAAATCTGCGCCCGACACGGTCCGCGTCTGCGCGAGCGCGAGGACCGTCGGCAGCACCACGATGCCGAGATGGCTGATGCTGCCCGCATGCATGTCTTCACGCACGAGACCGTGCCCCATCACGGCATTTGCGAACGCTGCGTCGCCCGGCGTGGCGACCTGCGCCTGGCCGATGATGCTGGCGCCCGCGGTGACAGGCGTGGCGAGCGCGCATGCCTGCACGGCCCAGGGCAGGGCCTGCGACTCACAGGCGCAGCCGATCAGATCGCGCAGACACACTTTGACCTTGGCGCGGAGGGCCGGCGTCAGATGCGCCGCCGTGAAGCCGCGCGCTGCCTGCGCCATGCGGACGGCCGCAGGCGCCGTCTCATCCCCGCCTTGCGGTATCGAAGGCCGTGCTGAGGAAGAGGACATCGCAGTCTCCTGTGCGCTCAGCCGCGGACTTCAACGCCTGCCCAGGATTCGAGCACGCGACAGATCGACGTGAAATCAGAGTCCGCGCCGTACATCGCGTTGGTCACGGCGAGCAGTTCGCGGACTGCGGCGCCGACGATCATCGGCACGCCGAGGGTTTCGGCTTCGTCGATGCACAGGCGCACGTCCTTGTAGGAAAGCCCCGTATGAAAGCCGAAGTCGAAAGTGCCCGGCAGGATGGCGCGCGGAAACTTGTCCTGGCTCGCGCTGTTGCGTCCGGAGCCGAGATTGATGACGTCGATCATGACTTTCGGATCGAGTCCGGCCTTCACGCCCATCACCATTGCTTCGGAGGTCACGGCGAGTGCTGCCGCCGCGAGCAGGTTGTTCGCGAGCTTCATCGTCTGACCCTGGCCCGCACCCTCACCGAGGTGAAAGGCCTTGCCGAAAATGCCGAGCACCGTTTCGAGCTCAGTGAAGACGTCGCGGGCGCAGGCCACCATCACCGCCAGTTTGCCGTCGCGCGCACCCGCCAGGCCGCCGCTGACCGGCGCATCGACGTACGCTTTACCGTGCGCGGCGAGGCCTGCGGCGACGATGCCGGCCATCCGCGGGCCTATGGTCGAGAAATCAACGATACGCGTCGCCCTCACGCCTTCGACGACGCCACGCGGCCCGAGCGTCGCGGCGTGGACGATGTCGGGCGTCGGCAGGCTGAGGAAGACGACGTCCGCGGCGCTCGCGACGGCGGCGGCGGAGTCAGTGGGATGAGCGCCGTGGGCGACGCTCGCGGTCAGCGCCGCAGGCGCGCTGTCGAACACGTGAACCGTGTGGCCTGCAGCAAGGAGACGCGCTGACATCAGCGATCCCATGCGACCGACGCCAACGAATCCGTAGACCGTGTTCGACATGTCGGGTATCTCCGGCGTGCAGGTCGGCCCATGGTAGTGACGAATGCCGCATACGCAAGCGCGACGCGATATTGCGTCGCGTCATTCGAGGTCGGCAGCGTCGACTCAGGTTGTGCAGGGCGCCGACCGCCGCGTCACGGCGTGAGTTCGCGGCCGCGTGTTTCGGGACCGAGCCAGATCACCATGGCGGCGAGACCGGAGGCGATCATCGCGATCGACATCGCATCGACGAGCACGAAGCCGCGATCCTGGAGAGTCCCGAGCAGGGTGGGCATCATCGCGCCGAACGCGGCGGCGGCGTGATAGCAGAAACCGGGGCCGACACCGCGCACTTCAGTCGGAAAGCGTTCACTGGTGTACGCGGGTGCCATGCCCCAGATCCCCATCCCGAAAAAGCCCATGCACAGTGCGCCGGCGCCGAGCACGAGTGGATCGGTCGCATGCAGATACATCGGCAGTGACGCAATGCCGAGCAGCACGGTCACGGTCGCAGCACCACGCCGGCCCAGACGTCCTTCCGACAGCATGCCCCACATCGTGGTCCCGGCAATGGCGCCGAGATTGAACGCCGTCAGGTAGGGCAAGGTCGGCCGTCCGGCGTCGCGCAGAAACGTCGGATACCAGAAATTCACCGAGTAGTAGAGACACATGAAAGAGCCGATCACCAGTGTCGTCTGAAGTGTTGTCACGCGCAGATCGGGCGCGAAGATTCGCATCACTGACGGACGCGAAGCAGGCGACATCCCGGCAAGATGCGCCTCGTGCAGTTGACGCTGTCGCGCGAGCCACACGGGACTTTCAGTCACGTAGCGGCGTATCCAGAGCGCGAAGAGGGCGGGCACGGCCGCCAGCCACAACAGCGCGCGCCACGGCGAATCGGCCATCTCGCCCAGCAGCGGGTAGGCAAACTCGAAGGTCGCGGCGGCGAACAGATAACCCCAGTACCAGCCGCCGAGCATCATGCCCGAAGCAAGCCCGCGCAGGCGCGTCGGCCAATGTTCGAACACCAGCGGCATGCCGGCGGCCCACACGCCGCCCATGCCGAGGCCGAACAGCGCGCGCAGCGCGAACAGCATCGTGTACGACGTCGAAAATCCGCTGAGGCATGCGAACAGCGACAGCCACAGCAGGGACAGGATCAGCGGTACTTTGCGTCCCCACCGATCCGACAGCGTGCCCGAGACCGTGCCGCCGACGAGTCGCATCAACAGCGTCACCGTGCCCAGCGCGCCAGCGAGCGCGCGATCCACGGTGTAGCTCTGCTGAATGTCGATGAGAATGAAAGCAAGGATGTTGAAGTCGAAGGAGGCGACGATCCAGGCCACGAACACCGCCCGGAAGGCGTGCCATTGATCGCGGGTGACCTGTCGATACCAGGGGCGATCCGCAGTCGCTTCCGCCGGCGAAGGCAATGCGTTCGATTCGCTGCTCATCTCGCTGCTCCTCGTCGCTGGTGATGGTCCCGCTCGCCCGGGCGCCATGTGCGTCGTCGCGCGCCCGGCGCGTCACGGCGCGGAACGATGGCGGCCAGCCTGCGCGTCGCGGACGCGGGCGTCCAGCGAGGACAGTTTTGCTGTGGCGCAATATCACGTCTGATGCGACGCGCGCCGCGCCGCAGGGGACTGGCCTTATTGGCCAGCGTGCGTCAGGATTCGAAGCTGGTCAGAAGCCATTTGGAGAGAGAGTTACATGTTTTCGCACATCATGATCGGCAGCAACGATATCGCGCGCTCGAAGAAGTTTTACGACGCAGTGCTGGGCGCGCTGGGCGCCAAGCCCGCCATCACGGACGACAAGGGTCGCCTGATCTACATGCACAACAACGGCCTGTTCCTGGTGACCACGCCGATCAACGGCCAGCCGGCGACCGGTGCCAACGGTGGCACGATCGGGTTCGCCTGCGAAACTTCGGCGATGGCGGATGCCTGGCATGCGGCCGGCATCGCGAACGGCGGCACGACCTGCGAAGATCCGCCGGGCGTGCGCGAAGGCGGGTTCGGCAAGCTTTACCTGGCCTACCTGCGCGATCCGGACGGCAACAAGATCTGCGCCCTGCAGCGCATGGGCTGAGTCGCCTCGGCGACACACGGGGCGACTTCGGTCGTCCCGTGCTTCAGTCCTTCCCATTCGCGCCGTGGCTCGCACGGCCGCCACGGCCAAGCCAGCCCCGCTCATTCCCGACCCGCCTGCCACCGCGCTTCATGCCTGAGGCCATCGTCGACACGAGTCTGATGCCGCTCCCCGCAGCGACCGCGTGTCGCCGTGCATGCCTGTCGCGGCCGGATGCCAGAGCGCAGCGTTGCTGTTCGAAGTGGAGGTGCTGCCTTTGGCGAACGGCGCGGTGTGATCCACACGGTGCCGTTGCCTGGGGCGGTCGTCCGTCACCCGCCGCATCGCGTGGCGAGCACGAACCAGCCAGCGTGTTCTTTCCACCAGATCGGCAACAGCGGTGCGTTGGTCGAGACGGTGATGACACGGATGCGCCGGGCGCGCGCGCACTCAACGGACGCCGAGGTCACGCACTGCCGGGTGCCGGGCGCCGCTCGCGAAATCTTCGACGAGGCGACTCATTGCATTTGAATCGAGCAGTCCTACATGGCGATACCAGGTGCGTCCATCCGGCCCGATGAGCAGATGCTGCGGCACTGTCCGGCTTCCACCCTCCGACTCGTAGAGGACGCGAGCTGCTGACAGGCCCGAGGATCTCGCCCATTGCTGCGCGTCGCGTTGCGAAGGGGCCGTGAACACCTGCTCCCCTGCGGTGACGACCGCATACACGCGCAGATCGCGCGGCGCCTCCCGTGCCAGCCGGGCAACGAGCGGCGCCTGTTGGCGACTCGTACTGCACCAGGCAGCGCCGTAACTGACCCAGGTCCAGTGCCCCTCCACGTCGGCGCACACGTCCACGGGAACGCCCTGCGCATTGGTGCGGTCCGCGCCGCCGCTGTCGTGACTGCAGCCGCCGCCGAGATCCCAGTCCGTGTAGAACTCGCCGCTGCCGTCATCGCTGCCGCACGCGCCGAGCAGCGCAGAGATCAGCAAGCATCCGACCAGGTCGGGATAGCGCGGTGATGGCGGAGGTCTCACGTCGAAGGCGCGACAAGAGGACGTGTCTGCAGACCAATGCCGGCGGCTAGGCGGACGTCGTACCGCGACGCGCTTTGGCCGTGATCCTGAGGATCGACATCACCGCGGCCGTGTCCAGCATGAGCCCGACCCCGAGTAACGCATAAGCAACGGCGGGCCGCGCCAGCGCCGGTACGGCGTCCGGTGCCACCAGGCCCATCATGCCGGCGGCCATCATCATTGCGCCGACGCCGTTGACGAGCAGCAGCGGGAGTGGAATGCGGTTGTTGGCACTGTGTGCTGTCATCGCGGGATTCCTCCTGGGTTCAGGCCGTCGCATGGTCGACCGACACCACTGGGTGGGTGTCACTGTCGCCGACCAGCACGGTCATCAGATTGCCGACCAGCCGAATGCGCGCCTGGTCGTCCAGACGCACGACCTTTTCCTGCTCGAGCCGCTCGATGGCGAGGCGCACCATGCCGACTGCGCCTTCGACGATCTGCGTGCGCGCGGCGACCACGGCGACCGCCTGTTGCCGGCGCAACATCGCACCGGCGATTTCCGGCGCGTAGGCCAGGTGCGAAATGCGCGCTTCGAGGATCTCGAGTCCCGCGAATGCACAGTGACTCTGGATGCTCTCCACCAGCAGGCGCGCGACCAGGTCGAGATCCCCGCGCAGGGTTTCGTTGCCGGCCTCGTCGCCGTCGTAATAGCGCGCGCTGGCCACCTGTCGGACCGCCGATTCGCTCTGCATCGCGACGTACTCACGGTAGTCCTCGACGTCGAAGCTCGCGCGCGCCGTGTCGAAGACCCGCCATACGATCACCGCCGCGACCTCGATTGGATTGCCGGCACGATCGTTGACCTTGAGAGTCGGCGTATTCAGATTGTGGGCGCGCAGCGAAATCTTGTGTTTGGCATAGAACGGATTGACCCAGAAGAAGCCATCGTCCCGCAGCGATCCGGCGTATTTGCCGAAGAACACCATCACGGCGGCCTGGTTCGGTTCGAGGATGCAGAAGCCTTTGACGATGAAGGCGAGCAGCGGCACGGCCAGGATCGCAGCGACGGACGGCTCGCCGCCGCGCTGGATCGGCGGGCCGACGATGGACCAGACGAGGATCCCGGCGATGCCGAGCAGGACCGGGAGTGCGATCCAGCCGGACAGCGCGCCTGTGCCGCGTTCGTTGATCGTCCCTGCCATGCTGACGTCTCCGTGCTTTCGCAGGGATAGCGTCAGCGCAGCGGCCGGGCTTGAGTAGCCTGCTACAGGATCCCGCGCCGCTGCAGAAAGCCGAGGCAGGCCTCGGCGAGGCGCTCGGGCTGTTCCATCATGATGAGATGGCCCATGCCTTGCGCGATACCACCCTCGGCGAGTCCGTTGGGAATGGCGGCAATCGTATCGAGCACGTCCTGATCGGGAATGTGATAGTCCGCCTCTCCCTTGTAGAAGAACATCGGCACCTTGATCCGGTCCAGATACGGCCGGACGTCATGATCGTTCCACGCGTCCATGTCGGCGACGCAGGTCGCGTGGTAGGTCGCGCGATGCTGCCACTTCGACTCGATGACCTTGCGTTCCTCGCAGGGGTAGTACATCGCGGCCGTTGACGCGTTGTCGATCAGGGCCGGAAAGCCCGGGAAGCTGTGCGGATCGCTGTAGCCTGACAGGAACGAGATCGATCCCGTCTTCGCCGCGGACTCGAACGGCATGCCGGCGCGGATGCCATCCGGGTGATGACAGGCGAGTTGCATCGTCATGTCGCCGCCGATGCCGCTGCCGCAGACGACGGGTTTCTCGCCCGGGCACACGACTTCGATGAAGTTCCACACCCATTCTGCGTAGTCGCGCATCTTGCGAAACGGCTGCCAGTTGACCGGATAGGACTTCGCATGACCTGGCAGATCAGGCGCGATCACCCGCATGCCCGCCGCAGCCATCAGGGGCATGAAATACTGCCACTGCAGTGAACAGGCCCAGCCCATGTGGATGCAGACGAGCGGAATGCCCGTGCCGCATTCGTCGTAGTAGGCGCGCGTGCCGTTGACGACGGCGTATCGACCGACGATCTCGTGACTCATCGCTGGGCTCCTTTCAGACGGACTTCAGGTCGCGCACGATGCACAGCATCAGGTGCGTGGATTCGTACATGCGGTTGGCCTCGAGCAGGTTGCCGTCGACCGAGATCTCGCCGCGATCGAGCAGGTGGCCGAGCGCGCGCCTGCCGTCGCGCAGGCTCTGCCAGGTCTCGAGCGGCGCGCTGATCGAGTAGTCCCAGCCGAGTGGATTGGCCATCGGGAAGTACACCATGTGATCGATGACCTTGCCGCCATAGAGCTTCAACCAGTAGCCCTGGTCGCCGAAGCGCAGCAGCACCTTCACGTCGGACCAGCGACTCGCCGCGTTGAAGGCCGCATCGCCGTTGAGCGTCGCCACCAGACGCTCGATGAATGCCATGCTCGGAAACGTCATGCCGATCTCCCTTGTGTGCCGCGCGATGGGCGGTCGTTGTCGTGCCACCGCAGCTGACCCGGCAGGTGCTGCGTGAAGTGAGCATACGGACTAGTCGATCGCGGTGGAATATTCCCGGGGCACTGCTTGCCTCCCGGCACGTGCGCGTCCGGCGCGAGAGATGCTGCATGTGCAGCAGAAAGCGCGACGCACGGACTCGCCTTTTCGGGTTACGGCAGACGCAATATGCTGATGGCGGGCACTCGTGCGCGGTCAGGCGCTCACCCGTCGCACCATGCCGCAGTGTCAACCGTTCTCACCCGCCCATCATGACCGATGGAGGCGCACATGGGCAGAATCCTCGACGAGGCAGCGCTGACGCAGTACCAGGGCGCTGGCTATTACCATCCGGTGGATATTCTCACGCCGGCTGAAGCCGCTGACTATCGAGCTCGGCTCGAGGCAGTCGAGCGTGCGCAAGGACATCCCATCGTCGGCCCCCAGCGCAGCAAGTCCCATCTGCTTTACACTTGGGTCGACGAGCTCGTGCGGCATCCGCGAATACTCGACGCGGTGGAGGACATCATCGGCCCCGACATCCTGTGCTGGAACTCGGTGTGGTGGATCAAGGAGCCCATGACCGCCAGCTACGTGGCCTGGCACCAGGACCGGCTCTACGTCGGCCTCGATACCGGTGACTTCGTCACCGCGTGGCTCGCGCTGTCGCCGGCCACGAGCGAGAGCGGCTGCATGCGCATTCTGCCGGGCAGTCATCGCGATCCGCTGCTGCCGCACGTCGATCATTTCAGTGAGGCGAACATGCTGTCCCGGGGGCAGGAAATCTCGGTGCCGGTCGATGAAGAACGGGCCGTCGAGATGGCGCTGCGGCCCGGGCAGATCTCACTGCACAACGTGGGACTCGCCCATGCCTCCGCACCGAACCGCTCGGCAGATCGTCGCATCGGACTGTCGCTGCATTTCATCCCGCCGTCGAACCGGCAGCTCCTGATCGAGAACGACACGGCGACTCTCGTGCGGGGCGATGATCGCTACGGGCATTTCACCCTGACGCCGCGCCCGACGCGGGATCTCGACGACGACCTCGTGCGCCTGCATGAGGCGGCAACCGACCGCTTCCGGGCCGTCGTGTTCACGGATGCAGAACGGGTGCGGCGGCGCTTCTGAGTCTGAGGCGCACGTGCTGTCCGGTGCTGTCAGCGCTGCTGTTGTGCGCCACTCGCATTCTTCGTCGCCGTGATGCTCAGTGGACTTTGCATCGGCGCCGCGCGCCGAGCAGCGCCACGGCGCCGCCCATGAGCCACAGGGCCGGAGGCACGGGCACGGGTGCGACCGCGTCGTAGCCGATCAGATCGAGCACGCGCAGGTCGGCTTCGGACACGGTCTGGACCGTGCCGAAGGCCAGGGTGGGATCCATGAGGCCGACATGGTCGACGCCGGCGAAGGCGTCATCCCTGAAATGACTCGCCTGGCGCCCATCGCCCGCGTTGACGCCGGTCGACAGCGGCAACACGGCCTGCAGATCGCTGAACACCGCCGATGGCCCGGGCCGCAATTCGCGCGCGGTCGTGGCGAACGCGGCGGCCGACGTCGGCACAGACGCGGCATTGAAGCGGAACAGATCGAGCGGCATCACCGGCATCGCGCCGGAGGAGAGCGCGTCGATGTCGTCGACAATCGATCCGAAGCCGAAAATGTGGCCGAGTTCGTGCGCGGCTACGGTCTCGAAGTCGATCAGCGTCGCGCCGACGCCGTCGCGATTGTCGAAGTCGAAACCGAACGCGGTATTGAAGACCACCGTGCCGTCGCTCGCACCGAACAGGCGATCGAAGTCGATTCCGCTGTAACCCATCGCCTTGAGGTTGGCCTTGGTCGCGAGAACCTCGCCGCTGAGGGTGAATCCGGCGGGGACGAAGGCCCTGAACTGCGTCGCGGTCGGCAGCGACGCGACGATGCCGTCATCGGTTTCATCTGCCGCATCGGCGAGGAGTTGATTGCGCACGAAGTCGTAGCCGCCGTTGCGGGTGATCAGGGACACGGCACTGGCGCCACCGATGATGGTGCGCGAGCCGAGGTCGGTGAAATCCACGTTCACGGTGACCGTGATCGGATCGGCCAGCCTGGACGACCACTGCGCGCCCGCGCGCTGCAGCGCCGTGATAGCGGACGGGCGGCCCGCGAATCCGGTGCCGAACGCAAAGTCGAGCGTCAGCGCGGTGCCGGTCGTTGGCAGGACACCAAGCGCAACGCAGATCAGGGCGACACCGGAACGGACGTGGGGCATGGCGAAAGTTCTCCTCGGCACGGGGCAGCGGACGCAGCCGGCGGAAATCTCGGCCAGGCGCGGTTTGAAGGGCTATCGGCAGCTTCGGGGCAGGATTGATCGCCGCGCGCGTGATGGCCGATCAGATGGCCTGCGACAGGGGGCGTTCGGGCAGCGACAGACGCCGCTTTCACCGGCGGCGACGAGTCATTACATTGCTGCCGCAGAGGTCGGCCCTGCCGCGGGGTCCGATCGGTCCGTGATCATGCACCCGCCGAGAAGGAGCCATCGCTCATGCAAGTCATCGAAGTCAGAAACCCCGCCACGCTCGACAGCCTGAGCCTCACCCGGCGCGCCGACCCCGTGCCCGGGCCGGGGGAGGTCTGTGTGCGTGTGCGCGCGAACTCGCTCAACTTCCACGACTACGCGGTCGTCTCGGGCGTGCTGCCGGTCGACGACGGGCGTATCCCGATGTCCGATGGAGCCGGCGAGGTCGCAGCGCTGGGAGCCGGCGTCAGCCAATTCGCCGTGGGCGACGGGGTGATGTCGACGTTCTTTCCGAACTGGCCGGCCGGGCCGGTGTCGGCGACGCGTGCGCGCGGCGTGCCAGGCGATCACGTCGATGGCTATGCCGCCGAGTACGTGTGCATGCCCGCGGCGTCGTTCACGCGCATCCCGGCCGGCTACGGTTGGGAAGAGGCTGCCACCCTGCCGTGCGCGGCACTGACCGCCTGGCGTGCACTGTTCGTCGAGAACGACATTCGCGCCGGTGACTGGGTGCTGACACAGGGCACGGGCGGCGTGTCGGTGTTCGCGCTGCAGTTCGCGCGGGCAGTCGGCGCGCGCGTCATCGCGACGTCGTCGTCAGCGGCCAAGCTCGAACGCCTGAAGACTCTCGGTGCCGAGCATCTGATCAATTACCGGGAACAGCCGGACTGGGGCGAAGTGGCGATGAGCATGACCGGCGGTCGCGGCGTCGACGAGGTCGTGGAGATCGGCGGGTCGGGCACCTTGCCGCAGTCGATCGCGGCGACGCGCGTCGGTGGCCACATCTCGCTGATCGGGGTGCTGGCGGGGTGGGGCGGCGATATTCCGACCGCCACGATGATGTGGAAGAACATCACGCTGTCGGGGATCACCGTCGGATCGATCGAAGATCAGCACAACATGGTCGCAGCCCTCGAGGCGACCGGCATCCGGCCCGTCATCGACTCCACGTTCCCGCTCGCCCGGATCGCCGATGCGTTCCGGCACCAGATCTCGCAGCAGCACTTCGGCAAGATCTGCCTGAGCATTCCCTGAGGGCGGCGAGCGGCGGTTGCCGAAGTGGCGCGGTCGGTCAGCCGCTTGCCTGGATGGCGACAACAGGGGCCACGAAATGTGGCCCCTGCGCGGCGCGGATCAGACGCGGCGACGGCGCGTGAATCCGGCCAGCCCGATGACGCCGCTCGCCAGCAGCCACGCCGCGGCTGGCACCGGCACCGGGGCCGGACCCTCGACGACACTGAAGCTCAGGATGTCGTGATTGTCGTCGAGCGAACCTGTGGCGGCGGTGAAGCCGACGAAGACGCTGTCGCCGAGGCGGGTGATCCAGTCCGACGCGATCGAGGCGGCAGGCGTGCCGGGCTTGCTGCCGACGTCGTTGAGAAACATCGTGAAAACGCCGAGCGATGCATCGTAGTCGACCCAGCTGAACAGCACCGCGTTGCGCAGGCTGCCGCCGTTGACGTCGATCGGGTTGCCGATGGACTGGCCGCCCCAACCGTTGATCAGGTTGCCGTCCGTGGCCACCGAGGTGTTGTGGCCCGGCTCGCGGTCGGTGTCGAAACCATTGTCGAAAGTGTCGTAGATGAAAGCGACGCTGTTCTCGATGCCCTGGTAGCCGAGCGCGCCGCCTCCATCGCCAATGGCGCTGCTGCCGTCCCCGCTGTTCTGGAAGGTGATCGTGAAGCCGTCGGCACCGTTGCCGCCGGCGATCTGGAACGAGAACTCGATCGAGAAATCCTCGAGCAGCGACAACCGGGTCGGCGCCCATGCCGTGCCGGTTCTGAAAATGCCGGTGGGCGACACGCGCAACGTGTTGTCCTCGGCTTCCAGGGCCGCATCGCCGTTGAGCTGCCAATCGGTGAACGTGCCGGCCTGCGCGAACAGCGGTGCTGTCAGCAGGGACACGGTGGTCAGGACCGCGCCCGCGCGCGCAACTGGAGATCTGCCTGGCATGAAAACCCCTCGCCATCATTATTGTCGAGGCTGGATCTTACCCACTGCCGCCACGCGAGACCGGTAATGATTCGCGGCCTGCGAATCTGAGCGACGCGGGCTGCTGCCGGTCCTGGGCGGGTGTCTGGGCGTCGCTGGCGTGCGCGGGAATCGGTGGAGGTTCGGAATCGATGGAAACGATGGACGCCCGTTTCCGCGTGCGTGCCGCCGCGTCAGCAGACACGTGAGCGTCCGTGCGGCCGTTCGACAAGCAGCTGAAGATCAGCGTGGACCGACTGTGTTTTCAAGGAGAGCAAGCGATGAACATGTTGTGCGGGTTCTTCCGCGTCCTGCTCTGGCTGCCTGCCACCGTGTCAGCGGTGCACGCTGCGGAGTTGAACATCACCGTGCGCCAGGTACTGCCGCAACAGGGTGAACTGCTGGTGGCGCTGTTCGACAACGCCGAGGGATGGCCCGAACAACCCGGGCCCGGTCAAACCGCGCGGCGTCTGCAGGTGGAAGCCGAAACGATGACGCTGACGATTGGCGATCTGGCCCCGGGCCGCTGGGCCGTGATGGTGTTGCAGGACATGAACGGCAACAGCCGGATGGACAAGAACTTCATCGGCCTGCCGAAGGAGCCCTACGGTGCATCGAACAACAGACTGCCGCGGATGGCGCCGCCGGCGTTTTCCGATGCGCTCGTGGACGTTGGCGCGGATGGCGCGGCGCTGACCATCGAACTGCGCCGGCCCTGATTGCCCGGCGTCGAGACGCGGTGCGCGACCCGCCAGCCGGGCTAAAACCGGATGGCACGCACGCAGGCGCCAGGTGCACATCGGTGTTCACGTGGTGGTGAACGTCCGCGCGACCCGGGGCAGTCGAGGCAAAAGAAGGGCAGCGGCCGATGGCCGGTCGGCCATCGTTGCGGCGGTGCCCGTCACCCCCGCGAGCCAGCGCTGGCCCGCGGGCAGCAACGGATCGTGATGCGGCGCTCGGCTACTTCTGATCGCGAACCGCGTCGGAGCGCTCTTCGAGAGCGTCGGCCCGGTTCTCGGTGCTCTCACGAACTGCTTCAGCAGCGTCGTCGGTCGCCGAGCTGTCGATGCCGGGATCGGCCCTTTCGATCGCGTCCGCATTGCTCTCGCCCTGATCCCGCACGGTGTCCGCGTTCTGTTCGAGTGCATCCGCTTTGCGTTCCAAAGCCTGATCGTTGCTGTTCTCGACGCTCGAATCGCAGGCGACGAGCAAGGTGGCGAGCGACGCGCACGCGAGCATCTTCAGTAGGGTATGGTTCATGATGACAGTCCTCTATCGTGGGTGAACGAAGTCGCCGGTGACTCGGCCAAGGTGGCAAACCGACCGGCTTTGCTGTTCGGATTTCAGGAGTTTCAGACCCGAAGTATCCTAGGGCGCTGTCGTCGCCTCAGTACGCTACCGAACTTAATCCTGGGCCCGACGTCACGCGCCCCCGGCCTGGGGCCGCTTCGAAGCTGGGTATCATCGTGCACGCCGCCTCGCCCGCCAGGGGCGTCCTCGCGACCCTGTGCGCCTAAAGGTGTGCGCAGGCGACGGCATTCGCCCAGGCACCTCGCTTCCACGAGCGCTCATCATGGCCGCGACGGGCACGATCTCCGCCCGAGGCAGGCGCGAACCTCGCCGTGTGCACGCATCAAGCCACTTCGCGGCCCCTTGAGATCCGGGCCGACGCAGCCAATGGCATTTGCCCACTGTGGCGATGGCACGTGGGTCGCGATGGTGTGGAGCGCAATTTCAAGGCCGGAGATGACGATGGAGTTGCGCCGCGCCCTTAGTCACGCCGCACGCCCTCGTGCCGTTCCTCGACGACTATGTCAATGCCAGGCTCCTGGTAGATGGTGACTTCTGCGCCCTCGTCGGCGTGCATGCTGCGCTTCAGACCCTCTTTCAGCTGGCTCCATATCGCCACAATGAACGCCGTCAGCGGCACTGCCAGGATCATGCCGAGGATCCCGCCGAGCGCCGTCCCCCAGAACATCACCGCGATGACCACCAGCGCGGGATGCAGTCCCGTCTTGTTGGCCATGATCTTCGGCGTCAACAGCCAGCTTTCGATCAGTTGTACGACGACGAACACGGCCACACAGACGCCGAGCAGGTGAAGGCCGCCATCGGGTTGCAGGTAGGCCAGTGGGAGCACCAGCGCCACGCCCACCAAGGTGCCGAGAAATGGCACGATGTTGAGCAGACCCAACACCAGGCCGACCAGGATGCCGAGCTTCAGGCCTATCATCGCGAACGCGCTGGCGAACATCGCGCCCATGATCACCGCGATGATGAGCTGGCCCTGGAAAAATGCAGTCACCTGTCGAACGAATACGTCAATGAAGAACAGCGCTTTCTTCTGTGTCGCAGGGTTGAACACCGACAGCATCTCTGCCGCCTGTCCGCGAATGCTGCCGCCGAAAAGCAGCGCGTAGAACAGAAACAGCGGAACGAAGCTGAGGCCAATCAACAAGCCGACGGATGCCTTGATGGTCTCCCCGGTGTTGCCCAGGTGGGGCAGGACTTCCTCCAGCGCGGCACCCTTTACGTAGCTTGACACCATGCCGGACAACCCCGGAAAGCGGCGACCTAAACGCTCGCGCCAATCCTCGACGAGTTCCGGGCTGAGTGCCTCGAAATCGACGATTTCCTCGGCGACCGCGGGCACCACCAGCACGAGCACGACGAGCAGGCCGCTGCCGAAGGCAGCAAGAATGACGGCGATGGCGGCGAAGCGGGGCAGGTGCAGGCGGGCCTGGAGAAAATCGACGACCGGATAGAGGACCAGCGCGAGAATGCCCGCGACCGACAGGGGCAGGAACAGATTGTAGAAAATGGCGGCGGTGGCGGCCAGGACCCAGGCCACCAAACCAGTGAGGCTGAAAAGGGCGACCAGACAGAACAAGACCGCGGTGGTCCGGAAAAGCCGGCGTTCGACGGTCCCGAACAGGCGTTCGTCGCTATCTGTGCTCATGTTGGGAAGGTCCGCGCGCGCGTGCTGCTGTCGCTGCCGGACGCACGGCTCTGTCGGGTACCGCTTCCAGGGTTGAATGCATCGGGGCATTCATCTCGATCATTTGAGTCTCCAGGTGATCGCACCCGAGCAGAGGATTCGGCGCGGGATCAAAATGCCCAGCACCGGCGGCGCGGTCTGTGCGACAACGAACAGGCGCAAGGGCTCACCGATTGGCAGCGCTGGCGCGGCTGGTATCCGGAAAGGCGGGGCAGGACCGATCAGGCGCCGAGGCATTCTCTGGTGTCCCACCACACAGACCTCGCCTCAGGGCTCATCTAACCTTCGCGTGCGGAGAATGTACTGAACGCGGCAGCGGACGTCTGCTGCGGTCGCGCCAGGTCCGATGAGCCTGGATCGAAGGGCGCGTGACGCCTAGCGCGTGTGCTCGATGTCGACATCTCGGCGGGACCGCGCGGCATCGCGTTCACTGCGATCATGCGTTCCATCGCGCACCATAACCCTGAAAAGAGATCAATCATGACTACGAAAACCAAAGCCACATCACCGACGGCCACCAGGTCGCCAGTCGTTGCAAAGAATGCGATTGCGTTGCTCAAAGCGGACCACAAGCTTGTCAGTGATTTGTTCGCTGACTACGAGGCGGCGCGTTCAAGCACCAGGAAGAAAGCGATCGTTGCCGACATCTGCGCCGAACTCAGTGTTCATGCACAGCTCGAAGAAGAAATCTTTTATCCCGACGTGAAAGCGGCCCTGAAGGACAAGTTGCTGGTGCCTGAAGCGACCGTCGAGCATGCCAGCGTCAAAGATCTGATTGCGCAGGTCGAAGGGGCAGAACCGGATGGCGAGATGTATGACGCAAAGGTCAAAGTGCTCGCAGAGTACGTCAAGCATCACGTCAAGGAGGAGCAGAACGAAATGTTTCCCAAGGTCAAGGAGAGCTCGCTCGACCTTGATGAACTCGGCGCGCGGATGGCCGCACGCAAGACCGAGCTGCTCGCCGCGAGAAAGTGACGAGCGTCACCGCGTCGCTGCCACGCACGCGGCTGGCGTCGTCGCGTGCGTTCAAACTGGATTTGTACCTGCCCCGGGCAGTGCTGTGAACGTCAGCCCGGTTCACAGTTCACTGCGGATGTACTGATCCAGTTCCCATGGAAACCCGGCGGGATGCGATGCGGCAGGTGCACGCGTGCCTGCGGCGGGGCGGTGAAGTGGGCGGCGTCGAGCACGATCAATTCAGTGGTGTCGGCCGTGACGTCGATGACCAGGCCCATCAGCCAGCCGGCATCCTCGGCAGTCTCGTCGTCGCGCGGGATGAAGACGAACTCGCCTGGGTGTCGCCCCGGCCCGAAGTCGTGCGCTGCGCGGATCCCGGTCTCGAGATCGTGTTTGAACAGCCGCGTGTCGAGGCGGTCGGGCGTGCTGTTCAAGGCCAGGGTGTAGGCGTAGCGATAGGGCTGACCCGTTCGACGCTCGTCGCAACGCGGGAATTCCTGCGCCGCATCGTCGAGTACGTTGCGTACGACCCGCGTGCCATCGGCAGGCAGTGTCCAGCGCTCGAAGATCATGCGTGAGCCATCGGGGCCGTCGAACTGGTTGTCGAACATCCGATCATGCGCGATGACATCGACGACGACGCTGCCATCTGCCGTCTCGAACGCATTGCAGGCGTGGAACGCATAGCAGGGATCGAGCGCATACCAGCGGATGTCGGTGCTGCTGCCGTGCCGCGGCAGCAGGCCCACGCGTGCCGGATGGGCCGGATTCCAGTGATAGGGAAAGGGGCGGCCCGCGATCAGCATCTTCATCGAGAAGGTCACCGGGAGATCGAACACCAGCACGTAGTGCGGCGTGATCGCGCAATCATGGATGCAGGGGCCGTCCTGCACGGCAATGGGTTCTTCGCGAACGACCCGACCGTCGACGTCGACCACTGTGTGCCAGACTTTGTCCGCCACGACGCCGGCATAGCAGATCGCGTGCAATTCGCCGGTGACCGGGTCGCGATGCGGGTGGGCGGAGTAGGGACCTGCCAGCGTGTCGGCAAAGTTTTCGTACGCGCGTGTGTCGAGCTCGGCGCTGAGGGCGACCGGTGCCGTACCGGCCTCGACCAGTGCCCACGTGCGCCCGGCGTGCCCGATGGTGTTCGTATTGACCGTGCCGCGCACGCGCCCCGGCGGTGCCGGTACTGGCTCAACGCCAAGGCCCTGTGCCACCGCGTCCGACCTGATCCAGCGATTGCGATACCACAGCGCGCGGCCGTCGCGGATGCGCACGCCGTGCACCATCCCGTCGCCGGTGAACCAGTGGTGGACGGCCGGATTCGGCGCGGCGAGCGGGAACGGGTTGGGTCCGATTCGCAGATAGCGGCCGTCGAGTTCGCGAGGCAGGGTACCGCTGACCGCGAGCTCGCCGAGAGTGTATTCAGTGGCCAACGGGGTGTGAATGCCCACGAGATAGGGGTGCGGAGCGCTGCGGCGCCGGACCGCGGCGCTGATCTGGTTCAAGCCCCTCACGCCTGCGGTGACCCCGGCGCGCACCAGGCGTTCGACGGTATTGCTCACGCTGACCTCCGCGGCTGTCGGCGGCATAATGTTGACGGTGAAAACTTAAACGTCAGAAGCTAACACTGTCAACATGAAGCAGGCAGAGCACCGCCGCGCCTACCATCACGGCGACTTGCAGCGCGCGCTGCTCGACGCGGCAATGCGCCTGCTCGGCAAGCGGCCGGACGGCGACATCGGCCTGCGCGAAGTCGCACGCGCCACCGGCGTCAGCGCGACCGCGGTCTACCGGCACTTCCCGGACAAGGACGCGCTGATGGCTGCGCTCGCGGCGCGCGGATTCGCGCAGCTTGCCGAGACACAACGGGCTGCGGCGTCCCGACATGCGCACGCTGGCGCAGCGTTTCGCGCGATCGGCCAGGCGTACGTGCATTTCGCCGTCGCCCACCCAGCCCTGTTCGGCTTGATGGCGCGCCACATGCGCGCCGGTCACGCGGCAGGCGCGGCGGACAATCCGGCGGCGCGCCTGCTCGAGGAGCAGGTGGCTGCGCTCGCGGGTCCTGACGCAGATCCCTCACGGCTGAGAGTGACTGCGTTGCAGGCCTGGGCGCTCGTCCACGGCCTGGCGGTGCTGATTCTCGGGGGGCAGATTCCGCACGACCCCGAACTCGTCGCGGCCGTCGTCGACGAGTTCCGACCGAACCCGGAAGAGGGACGAACGCGCCCTTTGCGATGACGCACCCCGTGCCGACGAGGCGCCGCGATCGGGCGATCGAATTTTCCGCTCAGCCAGTCAGACTTCAGCAGTCGGGCGGACGTGCGCGCGACTGCTCGCCGGCCGCGGGGCCGGGAACGGCGCCGCGATGTCCGGGCGCAGCCAGCGCGTCAGCAGTTGTGCGAGCTCGCTGCGCCGGAAGGGTTTTGGCAAGTGGTCGTCCATGCCGGCTGCGTGGCAACGCTGTCGATCCTCCGCCATCACATTCGCCGTGATCGCGATGATCGGCACGCGGGAACCCGTCGCGAGTTCCGCGTCTCGAATCGAACGCGCAACTTCGAACCCGTCGAGTTCGGGCATCTGACAGTCCATCAGGATCAGATCGAACGTCTGCGTACGCCAGCAGTCGAGCGCAGCGAGCCCATGGCCCGCCAGGGTCACCACGCAGCCCATGCTTTCGAGCATGCTGCAGGTGATTTCCTGGTTGACCGCATTGTCTTCGGCGACCAGCACCCGCACCCCTTCGAAAACGGCGGTCAACCGGGTGTCGGCCTGTCGCGCAAGCGGAGCACCCGGTGCACTGGCGAGGAGGGCCGACAGCGTTTCCGCCAGTGCCAGGCGCTGGACGGGCAGGCACAACGCGGCGTCGGCACCTGCCTGGGTCGCGTTCGCCAGCAACGTGGCATCGTGCAACGGCGCCAGCAGCACGAGGGCTGTGCCCTGCGCCGCGACATCCGCCCGCATCGTGTGCAGCCACTCGACAGCATCAGCATCCGCCGCGACCAGGGCGAACCGATACGGCGCCCCGTGCGCGCGGGCAAGCTGCATGGCCTGCAGGGCAGCGGCGGCATCCGGTGCGGTTTCGCAGTCGGTGCTGAGTTCGGCAAGCTGCCGGGCGATGATGTCATGCAGGTCCGGCCGGCCAGTGACGAGCAGGACGCGGATCGCGTCCAGCGCCGCCACACGTGGCGGCGGTTCATCGTCGACCACCTGCACACAGGCCGTGAACCAGAATTCCGAGCCGCGCCCTGGCTCGCTGCGCAAGCCGATCGAGCCGCCCATCAGCGACGCAAGCTGCCTGCTCACGGCAAGGCCCAGCCCGGTGCCGCCATAACGCCGGGTGGTCGAACCGTCGGCCTGGCTGAACGGCTGGAAGAGGCGGGCCTGCGCTTCTTCACTGATCCCGATGCCGGTGTCGCTGACCGTGAAGCGCAGGACACAGGCCGGATCTTCGTCCGGTCCCTCCGCCTCCGACTGACGAGCGATCGACAATCTGACTTCTCCCGCGTCGGTGAATTTCACCGCGTTGCCGAGCAGGTTCAGCAGGATCTGCCGCAGACGGACCGGATCGGCACGCACCAGGGCCGGCACGTCAGGGGCGATCGTGCACGCAATGTCGAGCCCCTTCTGCTGCGCCTGCAGGGCGAACAGGCTGGTGGCCTCCTCGCTCAGTCCACGAATGTCGACGTCGACCAGGTCCAGCTGGAGCCTTCCGGCTTCGATCTTCGAAAAGTCCAGGATGTCGTTGAGCACGGCGAGCAACGCCTGCCCCGAGTGGCGAATGGTGAGCGCGCGTCGCCGCTGGGTGCCCTCGAGGCCGGCGTCCAGCAGCAGTTCGGTCATGCCGAGCACCCCGTTCATCGGCGTACGGATTTCGTGACTCATGATCGCCAGGAACTCGCTCTTCAACTGCGCGAGTCGTTCGGCCGTCGCGCGGGCTTCGTCGAGCGACGTGCGCGCCGCAAACTCCTGCCGCAGCAGGTATTCGCGCCACCAGCCGATGCCCACGGTCATGATGAACACGGTCGCGACATGATAGGACCAGTACGCAGCCTCACCCGCGGACATCCCCGAGTGTCCCCATAGCACGTACTCGAACGCAGAGAGGATCAGCAGCCCGGAAACCAGCGCAAAGCGGAACTGCACACCGAGAATGACGAAGCAATAGAGCTCGAGAAACGTGAAGTTGAGGATGCCGACCCAACTCCTGATGCCCGCGCCGCCTTCGGCTTCGACGCGCAGCAGGGTCCAGAACAGGCAGAACGCAACGACCGTGATGAAGCCGGCCATCACGGGTTGCCAGTGCCGGCGCGCGTTCGGCGCGAACGTATAGGCGAGACCCAGCGCCAGCACCGGCAGACAGATTTGCAGCCGCAGGAAATTCGCGTCTGCGCCGGGGCTCGCGATGTAGTCGACGAGGAAATCCCCGAACACGAGCAGCATGCCGAGCGCGAGACTGGCCTGGGCGTAACGGCGATAGAACGCGACGTAATGAGCCACGAAGCGCTGCTCGAACGCCTCTGGCGTGAAGCTGAGCATCAGCCGCAACGGCAGGGCAGGCGTCTTTGCGTTCGCGTTCATCGATCAGCGTGCCCGTGCCGCGGCCCGCGTGACCGGCCACCGATCAGTCATCACCAGCCGCAGTCCTGTGCGCTCCATGCGAGCTTATTCGGCGCGCTCGTCCCGATCCTTGAGCGGGCGGGCGAATCGGGGGGCTCGTGCCCTTGGGTGCCGGCGACGGTGGATCTGCGTGCCGGTGCGAGTTCACACAAATTTGCAGGTGATGCGCCAAAGTCTGACTGACTGCCGACCGGCACCGCCCGAAGACTGTGGTGCGAACAGAGGGCAGCCGCCAGCCGGTCGCCCGACTGCACAGCCAAAGGAAGCGGACTCCTCTCACGGAAGCGAGCCTGGAGCATCCCGGTGGTCGGGACGCTCCCCTGCATGACGCTGCGTGCCCCACGAGCAAGGGAACGCAGTCGCCGTGCACACTTGCGCACTTTCGCAAGTCATCGAGCACCTTGCAGGCAGGAACGCGAGCGCGGTTTCGGAGCCCGCCAGACGCACCACCTGGCGTCAGGCGCACTGCTCGATCGGCTCGCCTATCACCAACAATCAGCCGGCGGCGACGCCAGCCGGGGGCGACGGGTCAAGGACCCGTGCGCCACGTCCCGAGGAGGACTTCATGACTGTGTCATACCAACAAAAACTCGCAGCAGCCATTACCCTGAGCGTCAGCCTTGGCGCCTCCACCGGCGCGTTCGCCACGCCGCTCTACTCGAACGGATTCGAAACCAACGTCGCCGGCTGGGATGCCTTCGGCGGCAGCTTCAACGCGACGCGCGTCGCGTCCGGCACGGCGGGCGTGACGTCCGCGGACGGCGCGTTCCATGCGCAGAGCGGCATGGGCAGCGGCGCCGCCGGCAACTGGGGCGGCTACAACTTCGGCGCCGGCGGCGGCGTGCCGACGGCCTTCCAGGCTTATACCACCTCCGTCGACATCTTCCTCGACGTCGACGGTGGCTGGAGCAACGACACGCGGTTCGACTTCAGCTCGTCGATCAACAACGCGTCCGGCAATTTCCTGCGTGACTTCGTCTTCAACGCCGGGTTCTACGATGCAAGTGACGCGACCGGCCCCGGGGCCGGCACCGATCGCTTCATCGTCAGCGCCAGCAACAACGCCGGACGTGCCAATTCATTCCCGAAGAACCCGGGGCGCGACCCTTTCGCGATCTCCTCGACCGGCTGGTACACGTTTCAGCATTCGTTCTTCGACGATGCGGGCAGTCTTGGTGTCGACCTCAACATCCTCGACGACGTGGGCGCACTGCTGCACTCCTGGTCGCTGGGCGGGGATGCGATTGCCGGGGTCGGCGGCAACCGCTACGGGTGGTTCGTCAACAACGAGTTGAGGACGCTCGCCTTCGACAATACGTCGCTGACGATTGACGGCGCTGGCAGCGTGCCGGAGCCGAGTACGATGCTGCTGCTGGGTATCGGCATGCTGGGCCTGCCCATGGCCAGACGCCGCCGCTGACGCGCACGCGGGCCGTTCGTCCGGGCGCTACGCGGCGCAGTCGGCGCGTGCACGACCGGGACATGCCGGTTCGATGGATTGAACGAGGCACTCGTCGTGTGATGGCCCACGGCGGCACAGACGGAAGCCGCGGTGTCGAAGTTCGAGTTGTTCGAAGGTCAGCCCTCCCCGCCAGCTGGCGGGGAGGGCTTCTGATTGGTGGAGGCGGCGACAGTCACACTACCCAATAGATTAAGGAGTTGCGTTGATAACCGCCTGAAATGCCCCCGACAATACCCCCGCCATGTGTGTGATGAAATGAGAACTTCGGATAGCGTTAGCCGGATTTATTTCTTCACGACATGGGAAACAGTTTCAGGTCGCCGTTGGAGTCCAGGGGCCACCAGCCGGCCAGAGTTGAGGGAAGTGGAGGTCAGCTTTCGCTGCGGCGATGGGAGGACGCAGGAAATCCCGAAGCGCTGCCGCGAGCACCTCAAGTTCCAGCGCTTCGAGCATGTTCTTTCCCAGAAATGCCCGTCACTGCGTCTGCTTCTGTGCATCACGTGCGAAATCGCCAGTCAGGCCAAATGGGACGCCGGGAGGCAACACAGTCGTACGGCGCTCGAAGATCGCGCGGATCGCGCGCCGAAGATGGTTTCGAGGTGAGGCAACTCTGCCGAGCAAGACCCAGAAAATCAGCGTCGCGCGTCGGGCGATGTGGAATGTCGAACCACAGGTCGAACAGCAGCGCTCCTTTCAGCAGAAATTGACCGGAGTAGGGGGGGAGATGCTGAGCCGGTAGAGCAGGCGCTCAAGGGCAAAACGGGTCAAGACGAGATAGAAGTTCTGCCAGGTTTCGTCCGCTCATCACAGGCTTTCCATGTAAGGGCGCATCACGTTCGCCACTCGGCAAAGCGTGGCGTAGCGCCAGAACTCATCCATGCTGGCGCGCTTGGCACGCCCAGCTTCCTTCAGCGCCTCCAGCGCGACATCGAGACCGATCTTGTTACGGAACTTGAAGCAGTCAGCCACCGTACTGGCAACACCGGTCACACGCAACGACACGCCATCGACGACGTGGTCCTCGACGCCGTGCGTCAGTGCGGCGCCCGAAAAGCGCACGATACGCAGCGGAGGGTAGTCCATCTTCGGCGCGCGGCCTTTGTTGGGGACGGCCAGCCAGACCTCGAATGGTGACTGTGTCGTGAACTCGTGGAAGCGCAGCGCCGACAGCAGGCAAACGATGGCGCGCGGGTGTTTGCGCGCCACCTGGGCGAGGGTGCTGAGTTCCGAGACCGGTCGACCCGGGAGTGCGTACAGGCCCCGACCTACGCGCTGGAGCCGTCTTTGCCGCACCAGCCGCGTGAGGACAACAGTGGGGAGCCCGCGCTCAGTCAGATCGCGTGGTCGCACGAGGCCGCGCTCTGCGGCGAGATCCAGAATAGTTTGATGCGACTTGGCCACCCGGCCATGGTGTTGTGAAATGCCGGTAGTAGTCAGTAACTACCGACATAAAGCACCAAAACCCGACGCCGTACTTTGCTCCTCGGGCGACTGCCAGCCAGCTTCTGGCGTCAGATGGGGATTTGGGAACAGGGCGCGAATGTACCCTGAAAATACCTCAGACCGGAAATAAAATTGGAATAGTCCATTTTACTACGCGGGTTACGGGATAAATGCGCTTTTTCGAATATACACCACCTAAATTTTCCGACGCCGTGGCGCGATTATCGCTTAAGCAAAAAATTTGTTGGCACCGGAGCATGTTTTCGGGCTTTTTGTACTCGAATCTCAGTACTTAGGAAGCAGAGGCCGTATGGGCAATTTACGGCCGGCTGCCTTCTTTGCCCAGTAGCCGCGTGGTGGCTTGGGAATGTCCAGCAATGTGCAGGCCTTAGCAATTGCAACATCCGAAACACCATAAAGCTTCGCCACCTTCTGTGTTGGCTCAGCCCAGACTTCTTCGTACAGACGCACACGGTTGTACCGAGATTGCGGTAGGGAGGGCACCGACGTGCTCGGCCCGATGGCGTTCGGCCGACGTTTGCTGACAACCGGCCTTCCCCGGCGCGTGTTCTCAGGTTGTAATGGACCGACAGTCTTGAGAATGCTGCGCATCTTTGGGGTGCGAGTGAGTGCGTCTACAACCTTGGCGTCGCAGGCGCGGTGCTTCCGCAGCAAATCAATGATGAATGCAATCGCCTCTTTCTCAAGGCGATAGAGGGAACGCCTAGTATCGGTAATCGACCGATCATCTGGTGTCCATCGAGCGCCTTGCTCGAGTAGAAATCGCAGCGCGTCCAGCGACTGCCGGAGACTAGCAACAGGAACAGCAACTTTCCGATACTCGTAATCCCAGCTCTGTTCCTTCCATCCGAAAGTACGCAGACACCTGTCTAGAACAGTGGAACCGCCGTCCGTCTTGTCGTTGACACGTGCATCTAAATAGCTGAGCGCAAATATCGATCAGTAGAAATGAACTCGGGCGAAAACCTCGGATCAGATCGGTTGCTAAAGCCCACTGAATCCAAGGA
>LNEL01000050.1 GCA_001464935.1 Gammaproteobacteria bacterium Ga0077536 | reverse complement strand
GCGCAAACTTGCCCAGGTGGCTTACGGGGTGCTCCTCTCCGGTAAACCCTTCGACCCGACGATGCATGGGGCTTGCGCTTGATAACAGTATCTACGCGGTGACCTGGCGTTTTTGCCCAGGATCATGGCGAGTGATCGATAATTGCGCTCATGTAGTCAGCCTGCTCCACATTGATTGCAGAGAATCCGGGGGCGACGCGCCACCCGTAGCGCGATGTAGCCCGGGTGCAACGCAGTGCAACCGGGGATCTGCTGCGGCCGAATCGAAGCGTCCGGCCTGCGCCACCTGTAGGCCCTGCGCCGGCAGGGCATCGTCATCAGCCCGCCCGCCACGCCGCCGCCAGGGTCGGTGCGAGTTCGCTCGCGAGCCACGGCGCAAACACCGTGCCGGACGCTGGCGCCGGCCCGAATTGCGCCATCGCTTCGACCAGCCGGTCGACGTCGGCCGCGAGCAGCGCCGGCCCGTCGGCGTAGGCAATGCGATCGACGCGATCGGAACTCGCGGCATACCAGCCAGCGACGCGGATCCGGTCCTGCGTGCCGCTGCGCATGATGTCGAGATCCTGCCCCTGGCGACTGAACCACAGCTCCGACGGCAGGCCCGGATCCTCGAACACGATGTCGTCCTGTCCAGCCTGGTCCCGATTGATGATCGTGTCGAAGCCACTGCCACGCGCGAACACGTAGCGATCGGATCCGCCCTGTCCACTCAGGGTGTCGGCACCGGCGCCGCCCGCCAGGCGATCGTCGCCACTGCCGCCGAGGAGGACATCCGCGCCCGCATCGCCGAACAGCCTGTCTGCACCATCGAGCCCGCTGAGGCGGTCGTGACCGTCCCCCCCGCGCAAGTCGTCGGCCCAGGCGGTGCCGGTCAGGCTGTCCGCGGCCGCCGTGCCCGCGCGCACGATGCCTGTGCCAAGCTGTAGCGTGTAAGCGAGGCTGGCGCTCGCAGTCTGTGGATCAAGCGCCGACACGCGCAGATGAATATCGCCCGCGAATGCCGCCGGCGGCGCGCCGAGGAGCGTGCGCGTGCGGCTGTCGTAGCGCAGCCAGGCCGGCATTGCCGAGGTGCCCGCAGACGCATCGGGATTGACGCGCAATGACAGCGTGTCCAGCGGATCCGCATCGCGAAACCAGCCCGTCGACAGCGGAATCGCAAACGAGCTGCCGGCCTCGACCGCGACGCGCTGCGCGCTCGTCAACGCGACCGGCGCGCGATTCGCGAGCCGCCCGGCATCGGCACGGCTGCCGTCGGCGAATTCGAACAGTTCGATGCGCGCCGTGCGTGCACGATGCCAGCCTTCGATGCGCAGCGAGTCGCCGCCCACGCCGTGCACGATCAGATCGGGGCCCGCATGCTCGAAGCGCAAATCGGCGGCGCTCACCCCGGTGCCCCAATGCACGCGGTCGTAGCCACCCGCCTCACGGATCGTGTCGTTGCCGTCGCC
Source organism: Gammaproteobacteria bacterium Ga0077536 (assembly GCA_001464935.1). Taxonomy (GTDB): domain Bacteria; phylum Pseudomonadota; class Gammaproteobacteria. The sequence continues at coordinate 149,045 of LNEL01000050.1, read as the reverse complement.
ACGCGCAATGACATAGGTGTCGTCGCCGAGGCCACCGTCGAGCACGTCGTTGCCACGGCCGCCGGCGATCTGATCGTTGCCACCGCGCGCCGTGATGCGGTCGACGACGTCGCTGCCGCGCAGGGCTTCCGCGAAGTCGGTACCCGGCACGTCGAAGCCGCGGGCAATCAAATCGGCATATCGCAGCACGCTGCCGTCCGCGAACTCGATTGACTCGACGGTGCGCGGACCACCGAGGACGTTGTCGAGGTCGACATCTTCCAGATGGATCTGCGGCCCATCGGGGCCGAAGTCGAGCAGCACCGAGCCCTGCTTCAGCACGAAGTCGAAGCTCGCAATCCCCGCCCCGAACTTCAGCGTGTTCGGGACGCCGATGCCATCACGAATGTGCAGTGCGATCCGGCCGGCCCCGAGTATCTCGTAGGTATCCTGGTGCAATCCGCCGTGCGCGTCGATTCTGTGCAGGGTGCGCCCTTCGAGCTGGGTGGTCGGCAGCGTGAAGATGAAGGTGTTGTGCCCGCTGCCACCGAACAGCGTGCCCGAGATCGACATCGGCACTATCAGCGTGTCGTCACCCGGCCCTGCGTGCGTCATCGCATCGGCCTGCACGTGAATGACATCGTTGCCTGGCGTGCCAGCGTGCATCACGCCGGAGAACGCCGCGCGACCATACAGGGCGTAGGCCGCGCCGGTCGCATCGTCGACAGCGAACACGTCGTCGTAGCCATCGCCGTTGAGATCGCCGGCCGCGCGCACCAGATGCGCTGCCGAGTACGCGACCGGCGGATTCGGCAGCGTGACGAGAAAGCCGTTCGCGCCGGTCGCGGCGCCGACGTCAAAGACGCCGCCATGACCGTCGGCGCGACCGAAAATCACGGCGGCATACGCTGTCTGCGCCTGGAACAGGAATGGCGCCGAGCCCAAGCCGATGTCGGCGTGCCCGTCGTCATTGATGTCGCCGAGCGGCAGCAACGGCCCCCAGCCGCTCGCGGCCAATGCGCCGTCGGGCTCCGTAAACGGATAGCCGCCGTAGGCATCGGCGAGGATGCGCAGCGCGTGCCGGCCGTTCGGTGCGTCGAGATGGACCGGCGTCGCCTGGCCGGTCGCCTGCCCGAACACGACACCGCGCCAGGTGCGTGCGGCCGTGTCGCTGGCGACGGTCACCAGAAAATCGGTCAGACCATCGCCGTTGAAGTCGCCGGCCTCGAGCGCACTCGAGTCGACGACCGATCGCCCCTCGTAGTACAGGGGCGGTGGCTGTGGTGCCACGGGCGCGGGCAGTACCGGGAGAAGCTGATAGTCGATCGAAGACGCGTAACGACCGCGACGGCCGACCAGCACGCGCGCGGCGCCGCTGCCGTCCGGCGCCGGCAGCCACAGATCGCCGATACCGTCGCCGTTGAAATCGCCGCCGCGTGGCAACAGGCCTGAGTTGGCATACGGAAATCCTTCGTTCACATAGTTCAGCAGCTGGAAGCTGTCGTAGCCATCGAGCGCGGGACCATCCAGTTGCACGCCAAAACCACGGGCGCGGCCAAAACGCACCGTGTCGCCGACCATGAAGTCGTCGAAGCCGTCCGCATTCAGATCGCCGACTGCCGCGATCAGCGGCGCGGCCGCAGCCGCGCCGGCCGACAGCGGCGGCGCCAGCCAGAAGCCATTGACCCCGTTCACGGCCTGGTACGCGAACACGGCGCCCGGTGCGCGATGCAGGCTCGGCAGCACGTCGAGCCCGAAGCTGTCGTGCGCGACGAGTCCGTCGTCATCGGTCGCCGTCACCCGCAGCACATGGGAGCCGACGGCCGCGTCCGGCGGATGCCCGCTGAAAAGCCGGTTCACCGGATCGAACTGCAGCCACGCGGGCAACGGGTTGCCATTGTCGAGCGTCGCCGCGTAGGTGACGCTTGCGCCAGGGTTGAGATCGACGAATGTGCCGGGCGGCAGACTGAACTGGAATGACTGGCCGAGATGGATCGCGTGGTTGTCGAGCGGCTGGGCGAGTCTCGGCGCGACGGGCACGAGATTCAGCAAGTGCTGGCGAAATTCCCCTGCGCTCAGTTCGGTGCCATCGCCGAACGCATAACGCGCGACGGAGGTCGGCGACAGACTCAGGCGATGCTGGCCGAGCGCGATCACGTAGTCGTCGCCGTCGAGCGACAACGCAATGTCGTGCAGCGACACCTCGCCCTGAAACTGCAGGGTGTTGTCGCCGCTCGTGTCGTCGAGGCGCAACCGCACCGCGCCGGTCTGCGCGGGCAGCAGGTAACGATCATTGCCGTCACCGGCGGTGATCGAAAGCGCCGAGGCGTCGAGCACGATGTCGTCATCGCCGCCGGTGCCGACCATGGCGCCAGCGGCGACCGCGGGAAACTCGCTCAGCGCGCGCACGCGGCCGGCCCGTTGCGGCGTGAGAAAGTGCGCGCGATCGAGCACCAGCGACGGGCCGATGCGCAGGCGATCGACGGTACCCGAGCGCCAGTCGCGGATTCGCACGCTGTTCGTGCCGTCCCACGCGATGACGAGAGCGGCCGCCTGTTCGCGAACGTCGAGCGCACTGGCCGAGCGCACGGCGACCAGATGCAGTTCATCGACACCCGAGACGTCGCGGAGCACGTCGTCGCCGGTGCCGGCATCGAAGCGATAGCGATCGTGGCCGGCGCCGCCGTCGAGCGTGTCCGCGCCACTGCCGCCGTCGAGAAAATCGTCACCCGCGCCCCCGAGCAGGAGGTCGTCGTTAGCCTCGCCGAACAGCGTGTCGGCACCGTCTCCGCCATGCAGCTGATCGGCCTGTGCGCCGCCGCGCAGCACATCGGCGCCCTCGCCACCGTCGAGAAAGTCGCGATCCGCGCCGCCATCGAGCACATCGGCGCCGGCATTGCCGAAGAGACGGTCGTCGCCGTCGCCCCCCAGCAACAGGTCGTTGCCCCCGTCACCGATCAGCGCGTCGTCGCCGACGTCTCCATGCAGTTCATCATCGTCGTCGTCACCGAAAAGCCGATCGGCGCCGGCGTCTCCATGCAGGATGTCGTTGCCCGGGCCGCCCTGCAGCTCATCGTCACCGTCGCCACCTTGCAGCCGATCGCCGCCGTCCGGCTTCGCGCCTTCGTTGCCGCTCCCGTGGCCGACGATGAAATCGTCGCCATCGCCCCCATCGATGACGTCCGCGCCGCCGCTGCCGCGCAGGTGATCGCGGCCCGCACTGCCATGCAGTACATCGTCACCGTCGCCACCGAGCGCCGTGTCATCACCCGGTCCGCCATCGATGAAATCGCGACCCGCGCTGCCGAACAGCAGGTCGTCACCGTGACCACCGTAGAGCAGATCGCCTGCCAGATCGCGCGGTCGGTTCAGCGCGGTCGTGTCGACGCCATTGAAGCCGATCAACTGCACGCTGCGTGGATCGCGCAACGCCTGACTGGCCGCAGATCCGTAGCGCTCGATCGTCCAGCCGATGGCCGGCCGATCGAAGTGGAGCTCGGCGCTCAGCAGATCGTTGCCGTCACCGCCAACGAGCGTGTCGCGGCCGGTACCACCGCCGAGCACGTCGTCGCCACTGCCACCATCGAGCACATCGTCGTCAGCACCACCGGCAAGTACATCGGCCTCCTCACCGCCGAGCAGGGTGTCGCGGCCGGTGTGGCCTTCGAGCCGATCGCGGCCTGCGCCCCCGTCCAGCCGGTCGTCGCCGCTGCCACCGTCGAGCGCATCGTGGCCGGCCTCGCCGATCAGGTCGTCGGCGCCACCCTGCCCGTTCAGTTCATCGTCCCCCGCGCCCCCTTCGATGCGCTCAGCGGGGGCGCCGCCGGTCAGGCGATCTGCCCCGGCGCTGCCGCGAATGACGGGCAGTACCGGCGGCGGCGCCGGAAGAGCGACGAGGTCGAGGCCGAGTTCGCCCGGGTCGAAGTCGAGCACGGTGACGTTGCCGACGCGCAGCTCCCGACTGTTGGCGTGGTACGCGAGCACGAGCCCGGCACTGTCCTCGCTGCGCAGGACCCGCACGTCATCGCCGCCCTGCAGCGCGCGGAATGCGCGACCCGCTACCGGCAGCCAGTCATGGCCGATCAGCACCAGCAGTTCGCCGTCTGCATCGAGCACGAAATCGCCGGGGCCGGCGAACAGTCGATCGAAGCCGGGACCGCCGATCAACACGTCCGACGCGCCGTCATCAGCGCCTGACGCCTGCGAGCCGTACAGGGTGTCGTTGCCATCGCCACCTTCGAGCGTGTCGGCACCGCTGCCGCCCTCGAGCATGTCGTGGCCGCGCCCGCCATTCAGATAGTCCGCACCGCCACCGCCGGCCAGGTGATCATCGCCGCTGGCGCCGTGTATCCGATCGCGCAACGGGCTGCCCGCCGCGGCGCCGCCGGCGTCGATGCCATCGGCGCCGATGACAACGGTGCCAATCAGATCGGGCTGCGTCTCGGGCAGGATGTCGCGGACCAGGAACTCGATCTGCCGGCCCAGATCGTGGAAACGGCGTGCATCGCTGCCGAGCACGTATCCTTCGTCCAGATCCGCCAGGCGGCGGCTCATCTCGTGCTGGTAGAGCGCAACGCGATCGGCCAGTTCCGACAGACTCATGGCGGATTCGTCGAGCACGCCGAGCGCGTTGTGACGCGCATGTCGGGCATCGTCGCCGACGAGCGCAAACGGCAGGTACTCGTGCAGCGCATGACGATATGCCACTGAAGTTCGCGCGCGCGCGATCAGTTCGGCGCTCGACAGGCCGAGCAGCGGCTCGAGCCGCAGCGCCGGATTCGCAGCCACCACGGCGTTCATCTCGAGCACTGCGTCCTGCAGCGCGCTCCGGCGCTCGAACACCGCGGCGTCGCTGGCGTAGCCAAGCCAGCCACTGGCGACTTCAGCGAACGCCGGCGAGGTCGGCAGCAGCACACCCGCGAGCCCGGTGACGAGAGCTTCCATGCTGCCCGCGCCGCGCGTGCTCGCGGCATCGAACAGACGAAACAAGGCGGCGCGATCGAGCGTCGGCCCGAGGCGCTCGAGCAGCGCGAGCGCGGCGAGGTCGTCCATCAGGGGGTCCATGCCATGGCTGTTCAGTTCGGTGCGCACCGTGCCGACCGGCGTCAGCGCGCCAATCCCGGTCAGCACCGACGGCACCACGGCCAGGTCGTCGTCGCGGGTCGAGCTTTCGCTGACCAGATTCTGCAGGCGCGGGCCTAAGCTGGTGAAGTCCGCGGCCGGCGGCGCCGGCAGCAGAGGTGTGACGAGCCTGACGAAGGCGTCGGTCAGTCGCCTCGATTCAGGGGCATCGAAGCCCGCGGCATTGAACACGACGCCTTGATCGAACACCTGGGGAAACAGGCGCAGGGCGAGCGCCGCGAGATGGCCACCGAGAGAATGCCCGACGACACTGATGCGTTCGCCGGCCTGCAGCAGGCCGGTGCCCGTCGTGGTCGTTTCAGTCAGCCAGTACCAGGTGCGCGCGCCGCCTGGACCCGGCGTGCCCGTGCTGAAGCCGGGTGCGCCGACAGGGATCGGCGACGCGGCGAAATCAAACGAGGTCGCCCGCTGCAGCGCAAACTGCGGCACCGCGACCCCGACCGCCGTCGAATGTCTGAGCACATAGTTGACGAGACTCGTCGCCTGCGCCATCGCGATCCCGAGGCCCACGATCTCCTCGAGATCGGCGGCGAACAGGTCGAGCAGCGTCTGCTCGCCGAGTGACACGCCCGGCAGAAACGCGAACAGCAGTTCGGGCAGCGTGTTCTCGAATTCGGTGCCGCGGATCGCGAGCACCTTTTCCCCGGCGCTGACGAAGAGAGTGGCCGCGAAGCCTGTCGCGTCGTTGGTGTGGATTGCGGGGGATGGGATGGACCAGCGATCCAAAGAAGGCTTTTGAAAATACGAAGCCGCCCACGAACTAGTTGACCGGTTGGCAGCCACCACGGCTCTAATTATGTCATCGGGTATAGAGGAATTCGAAGAATCCCAACGGACGTATGCGAGGTTCGAAAGCATCGCATACTTGTGAATCTCTTGCAGAATCACTGAAGCCTCCTTGCCTCATGTTTCTGAAAAAATCTGAAATGTTACCTAATCATCGCAATTTTTTTCTTGGGCTTGAGAGCCGCGAATATCAGATCTTTGTAAGTAAGACTTCGTTCATATATCGACTTAACTGCCGGGCCTTCGCACATTGGAGGGGTCCAGCCAGAACCTCGCACAAATAGGCGATCCCAAAAGCCAGGGAATATCCGAAAAGAGAGTAACTCAGCAGCAACTTCGCCACTGCTACGAAAAACTAGGGATTCTTTTTCTCTCGCAATTCTCAGATCGACAGGTTCAGAGTGATGAACAAGTTCTAATTCACTAGCGAGAGAGCTGACCTCCTCAGATGTGGGCTTACCGTTCAAAACCTGATGACGCCACTGTCGCCCGCTTGATTCCACTGTTTCCAAATAACTGAAACCTTTCTCGGCCCAAAACTCTATGTCCGACACCCCCGCAAATCCCTCCGCCTCCACCGTCCGGTAAACCTTCAAGCCCGCCTCCTGCTCGCACAGCCGTTTCGCGTCGCGCGCAATCAGGTACACGTCGCCATAGGCGATGACGAAGGCGCAGATCCACACGGCGAGCAGCACGGCGAGTCGCGGCGGCCAGCGCGCGTAGCGCGGCCGCGCGAACTTGAAGTAGACGAGCGGCAGGACCACGACGAACACGGCCGTCATGAAGATCGACGGACCGCCGTAGGTGACGACGTAGTCGAGCACGCTGGTCTCAGTCGTGGGCATGGTGGGTTGACACCTGCACGGCCTGCCTCCGGCCACGACTGCGACGCACCGGCGTGGCCGACACCGCCCGCGACACCGTCGCCGTGTGGACGTTGAAATGACGCGCGATTTCCTTTTGCGTGTAGCCGCTGCGATACGCCGCGCGCATCGCGTCGCGACGATCGGGATGGCTGGCCAGCAGCTCGCAGATCGGCGGTCGAACCAGCCGGAGTTCGCGGGGCGAGAGCCCGGCCGCGGCTGCCGCTTCGATCTCGGCGAGCACGCGGGCCATGTACGTCGCATCGGCGAGGCAACGGGCGTCGACGCTGGCCTCGTCCGGCCCGGGCGCGGCGTCGACGGTCGGCGGCAGCCGCCCGAGCGCGGCGTTCAGGCTGCGGCTCGCGGCCTCGCGCTCGTCGCCAAAGCGGGCGAGGACTTCGTCGACCGCAAGCCACGCCGGCGCGTCATCGGCGCCGACGGTGGCGGCGTGGCTGGACCAGGGCCAGTCGACGGCGCGGGCCGCCAGCCCCGCTGTCACCGGCGCACGCAGGACATCGACGACCGCGACGTCGAGATAACGGGCGGGATCGACCACGACCGATTCGTAGCGGCCGTCGAACAGGTTGCCCCCGCAGCGATAGCGGCGATGGCAGGCCTGCGAGTAGACGCTGTTCAGATGGCGCATACCGGTGGCGAGGTTTGCGATTTCCGTGGCAATCACGAGCTGATAATAGTCGTTGGCCAGGCACCAGGCATGGCAGCGCCAACGATAGCGCCGGCAGCTCGCCCCGAGCAGGTCGAGGAACAGGCTGCGATCCCGGTTCTCCCGGAACAGGTGGCCCGGGTCCTGCGCGCGGGCGGTGATGAGGTAATGAGCGCCTGCGAATTGCAGGCGGAGCGGTCTGGCCATGAGTTCCTCCTTGAACAAAAGCGCCGGATTCGGGCGCACGCCGCGTTCGAGCGGAGTGCGTGGGGGGGAGCCTGCCGCGGGGCCGGCCCGGGCCCAAGCCCTGCCACCCCGGTCGGCCCGTCGTCGGGACGAACTCCCGGTGACACCCCGGCCGCAGGCGCAGACCCGGGCGGTGCGCCGGAGTGGCCCCGGCCCCGCTATAATCTCCCCATTCGCGAATCCGACCGGAGAGAAGCCCATGCCCACCTACGATTACATCTGCGCCGCGAACGGCCGCACCGTCGAGGTCCAGCACCGTATGAGCGAGGAAGTCACCACCTGGGGCGACCTCTGCCAGCGCGCCGGCCTGGAGCCCGGCGACACTCCGGCCGACGCCAAGGTCGAGAAGACGTTCACCCGCGCCTCGGTGATGCAGTCCGCCAACGTCGGCAGCAACAGCAGCGGCGGCTCGGCGTTCGGCGCCGGCAGCACCGCCAAGGCCTATCACACCACCAAGAACTTCTGAGAGCAGACGTCATGCCCACCTACGATTACCACTGCGCGGCGAACGGCCGCACCGTCGAAGTCAAACACCGGATGAGCGAGGAAGTCCGCACCTGGGGTGACCTGTGCACCCTGGCCGGCCTGCCGCTCGAGGCGACCCCGGCGGACGCGCCGGTGGCGAAGAAGCTCGCAGCGCCCATGTACGCCAGCAGCGGCAACATGGGCGATGATGCCGGCCCGCCCGTCATGGGCGGCATGGGCAGCATCGGCGGCGGCTGCGGGCGCGGCGGCTGCGGCCATGCACACTGAGCTGAACGGCCACGGTGGCCACGCCACCTGAGCATCCCGGAACCCCCGTCGCGCACGGGGGTTTCTGTTTCTGGCATTTGAACGATCCCGTGCCGGCGCAGGCCGTTCGCGGGACACGGGGAGCACACGCATGAGCGAACGGAAAGTCTGTCTGGTCACCGGTGGCGCGAGCGGCATCGGCGAAGCCTGCGCGCGCGCCTTCGCGGCGCGGGGCGACATCGTCATCGTCGGCGACATCCAGGATGCGAAGGCGGTGGCGGTCGCGAACGACCTGGGCGCGCAGTGCCTGGCGCTGCATCTCGACGTGCGTGAAGAGCGCGATTTCGAGGATGCCTGCCGCATCGCGCAGGAGCGCTACGGGCGACTCGACGTGCTCGTCAACAACGCCGCGATCGTCGGCACGCTGGGGCCCATCGCGTCGATTCCGGTCGAGGACTGGGATTACTCACAGAACGTGATCCTGCGCAGCGTGTTCCTCGGCATGAAGCACGCGGCGCGCCTGATGACGCCGCGCCAATCAGGCGCCATCGTCAACATCGCGAGTGCCGCCGGCATGATCTCGGGCTACGGCCCGCACATCTACAACGCGTGCAAGGCGGCGGTGATTCAGCTCACGAAGTCGGTGTCGCTGGAACTCGTCGAACAGGGCATTCGCGTCAACGTGGTGTGTCCGGGCAACGTGGAAACGCCGATCCACACCGGCGTGACGGACGACCGCTGGAAAGCGCGCATGGAAAAGATTCGCGCCGAGCATCATGAAGATCAGGCGATGCCGCGCATGGCGCAGCCCGCCGAGATCGCCTCCGCGGTGTGCTGGCTCGCGAGCGACGAATCTTCGTACGTGAACGGCCACGCGCTGGTCGTCGACGGCGGCATGCTCGCCGGCCGGCCGTGGCGACAGCAACCGCCGTTTCTGCGGGAGTTCCATCCGACGCGGCGCTGAGCAGCTGAGCGCAAATCCGCTCCGTTCACAGGTTTCAGTAAAAGCAGCATTCCGTCGCCCTCGTGTAGCCCGGGTGGAGCGCGCAGCGCGGAACCCGGGAGCGGCCTGTCAGACGCCGCAGATCCCGGGCTCCACTGCGTTGCACCCGGGCTGCACCGAGCTTTCGTCAGGCCGGGTGAGGCAGCGCTCATGACCATCGAGCGGACACAGGAAGCCCAACGTGCTCCCGGTACGAGACTCGCGCAGGCCGTCGAGCGGCGCTGAGGGACCGGCGTGATCAGGTAGTCACAGCAGCGCTCATGTTGGGCTTCCAGCGTCAGCCCCACCTCCGGCGGGAGCGGATTTGCGATCGGCTGTCTGGATTCGTAAAGCATCACGTCCCGGCGTTCACCGGGTCCGTGATTAGGGCAGGTAAAGCTGGAAACAGCTCCCGGGCCGGTTCGACAACGCCACGCGGCCGCAGCGTTCGCGGTGGCGGTGGAGTTCGGCAACGCGGCGGGCGAAGTACAGGCCGAGGCCCGTGCTGCCGCCGTGCGTGCCGCCAATCGAGGGCGTGGCGAGATCGGCGGCGAGCACCTCGGCCGGAAAGCCGGGACCGTCGTCGATGACGCTGAACACCGTGTAGCCTTCGTGCACGGCGCAGCCTATCGTCACCGTGGTCACGGCATGGCGGAAACTGTTGTTCAGCACCGAGTTCAACACGCCCAGCACGAGATTGCGGTCGAAGTAGCCTTCCTCGGCGGTGCACTCCTCGACGTCCAGCATGATGCCGCGGGCAGCGAGCAGCGGCATGTTGTAGGCCACGAGCTCCGCCATCATGTCCGCGCAGTCCACCACGTCCGGCAGCACCAGCGGGCTGCCGCGCTCGAGCTTGAACAGCCCCAGCAGGTTCATCAGGTCGGCGTTCACACGGCGCGCTTCGTGCTGCAGCGTGATCAGCGCTTCGTGATCCTCGCGCGCGACGACCACCGTGTCGGCAATGGTCTCGGCCGAGTTCAGCACGAGCCCTATCGAGTTCTTGATGTCGTGCACCGCGCTCGCGAGGAGATCGGTGAAGCCATCCTGTACGGCCACGCTGGCGCTCATCCTGCGGACGCCTGCAGCGCCGGCTGCGCCGTCACACTCGCGAGCTTCGCGCGCAGTTGCGCCACCTTCTCCGAGCGCGGCGCGAGCTGTTCGGCGCGCACCAGGTGTTCCTGCGCCAGGTAGCGCGACTGGTTCGACGCGCCCTCCTTCTGCATCTGCAACAGCAGCGCCTGCACCACGTTCATGATCACGGTGAGATTGTTCGGCAGTTCCTCCGCCGCCTGCTGCAGCTGTGCGAGCGCTTCCTTGTAGCGGCCGGCCTTCGCCAGCAGCACGCCTTCATTGTTGATCTTGATGATCGCCTGCTGTGCATTGTCGATCAGCGCCGCACCCTCTTCGGCCATGCCGAGGTCGTCGAACATCTTGCGCGTGAGATCGATGATGTCGTGACGATCGTGGTTTTCGCGCACGAGGCGGTCGACGATCGCGCGGGCGTCGTCGCCGAGCCCGTTGAGGAAGCAGCAGCGCGCGAGCTCCAGCGTCGCGCTCGCGGTGGTCTGCGTCGTATCGGCCTTGAACGCATCGAGTGCGCGCGTGGCGGCGGCGGCAGCCTCACTGGCCTTGCCGGTTTTCGCGAGCAGCGTTGCTTCGACGGTCGTCAGGCGCCAGTGCGGTCCGCGGGCGCCGCGCTTGCGGCCGTTGCGCTTGACCATGTCGTTCAGCAGGCGCAGCGCCTGATCGGGACCCTTGGTCACCATCACCGCGGACACGAGGCCGGCTTCGTCGTCCGGCCGCGCGAAGCACGAGTCCTCGCCCATCTGCACGGCGCGGCCGAAGGCTTTCTCCGCCACGGCATAGTCGGCGTTGTCGGTGGCGACATCGCCGAGCGTCTGCTGCCGGCGCAGCGAGCGCGGCGACATGCCGAGCGCCTGGACGATGATGCGTTGTGCTTCCTTGCCGGCGCCCTGGTCGCGCTCGACGCGCGCGAGCCAGTCGTAGCCTTCCATCACCGTCGGGTGGCGCTCGACGACTTTCTGGAACAGGATCTTGGCCTGGCGCAGGTCGCCCGTTTCGTAGCGCACGCGCCCCAGCGCGAGCAAAGTCCACGGCAGTTCGCGTTCGGCGAGCAGGCCGGCGCAGAGTTCGGCCGCGGCGTCGTACTGGCCGTCGCGCAGCAGGGCTTCGGTCTTGAATCGCTGCAGGTCGGTTTTCAGCGCCGGATACTTTTCGAGTTGCTGATCGCACAGGCGCACGACGTTCGCGTGTTCGCCCGCCTTCATCGCCGCTTCGATGTCCTTGATGATCATCTTGCGGGCCACCACACGTTCGATGCGGACCTGCAGCACGGACTTGTTGATAGGCTTGACGAGATAGCCGTCCGGGTTGTTCTCGACCACCCCCATCACCATGCTCATCGCCTGCTCGGCGGTGATCATGATCCACGCGGCGGTCGGTGGCAGCAGCGCGCGACCGCGCGCTTCCTCGAAGGTCTGCTGACCGTCGCGCCCCTCGCCGAGGTTGTAGTCGCACAGCACGACGTCCACCGGCTGTTTGCCGAGCACTTCGAGTGCCTCGTCGCCGGATTTGGCTTCCCAGATCTGCTTGACCTTCAGGCTCTCGAGCATGCCGCGCAGCGTCATGCGCATCTCGCGCAGGTCATCGACGACGAGGAAGCGATAGTCTCTTACATTCAATGCCATAGCGTTTTTTTCCTGGGCGGGCTCGGGCTGTACGAGGTGCTATCGGCGAGCGTCGGGTCGACTTGAGCGCCGCGGCGGCTTTGCGCGAGGACCGTCACGCAGCGGTCATGTTCGGCTGCAACCCGCGCCCGCCGTTGCAGCGAGGGCCCCGCAGACCCCGATAAAAACCAAGGTTCAGGAGTACCCGATGAAATTGACGCGCGTCGCCGCAGGCATCGCCGCCTGTTGTGCCTTCACGTCGGCCCAGGCAGCCGGCCCCTTCAACTTCGCCCACGAGTGGACGTTCACCCACACGGCCAATGCCCTGTCGCAGGCCCAGGGGTCGGAAATCCTGTCCTTCGATGCGATGAACCGCCAGCTGTGGATCGTCGGCACGGACGCGAATGTCGACGACCCGGTCGGCCGCAGCGGCATCGACGTGCTGAACCTCGACGGCAGCTTCGTCACCAGCCTCGACCTGCAGGGCGTCGGCGGCGTCAACAGCGTCACGATCGCGAACGGCAGGGCGGCGGTCGCGATCACGGCGCCGGTGAAGACCAACCCCGGGCTCGTGCAGTTCTACGACACCACGAGCCGGAACCTGCTCGCGAACGTCACCGTCGGCGCCAACCCCGATGCCGTCACGTTCACGCCGGACGGCAGCCGCGTGCTCGTCGCGAACGAAGGCGAGCCGCGCGACTTCACGCTCGGCCTGGCCGGTGACGCCGAGGGTTCCGTCAGCATCATCGACGCCGCCACGTTCGCCGTCAGCACCGCGGGTTTCAGCAGCTTCGACGCCGCGGCGCTGAAGGCGGCCGGCGTGCGCCTGTTCGGGCCGAACCAGACGCCGGCGCTGAATCTCGAGCCCGAGTACATCGCGGTCAGTGCCGACGGCACGACGGCCATGGCCACCCTGCAGGAGAACAATGCAGTTGCGATCATCGACATCGCCACGGCGACCGTCACCGGCATCAAGGCGCTGGGCCTGAAGGACCACAGCCTGCCGGGCAACGGCATCGATGCCTCCGATCGTGACGGTGCCGGCAATGCCGCCCTCAACGGCAACATCCAGCAATGGAACGTCAAGGGCATGGTCCTGCCGGACGGCATCGCGGGCTTCACGCAGAACGGCGAGCAGTTCTACGTCACCGCAAACGAAGGCGACGCGCGCGAGGACTGGCCGGGCTTCGCGGAGGAAGTCCGCGTCGGCAACGCGACGATCGACCCGCTGCTCGACGCCGCGCTCACGGCCGCCCACGGCGCAGACTACCGCACCAACAACGACAAGCTGAGCCGCCTGAACGTGAGCCTCACCGGCGACACCGACAACGACGGCGACCTCGACCAGTTGCTCGCCTTCGGTGGCCGCTCGTTCTCGATCCTCGACGCCAGCGGCAATCTCGTGTTCGATTCCGGCGACTCGCTCGAACAGATCATCAAGGCCGACTTTCCGGCGCTGTGGGACGACGGTCGCAGCGACAACAAGGGCCCGGAACCGGAGAGCGCCGTGATCGGCACGCTCGGTGACAAGACCCTGCTGTTCCTCGGCCTCGAACGCAGCAACGCGGTGATGGTGTGGGATCTGAGCGATCGCGCGCGCCCGAGCTTCCTCGAGATGTTGTTCACCGCCGGCGATGTCGGCCCCGAAGGGCTCAGCTTCTTCACCGACGGCGGCAAGGGTTATCTGGCGGTGGCCAGCGAAGTCAGCGGCACCACCACGCTCTACAGCGTACAGCCGGTGCCCGTGCCGGGCGCCGTGTGGCTGCTCGGCAGCGCGATCGCCGCGTTGGGTCTCCGACGGCGGCGGGCGTAGTCGCGAGCGTCAGCGGGCGCGCCGCGCGGCGCGGGGGTCGGCGCTGAATCAGGCGCCGTCTCCCGCCGCGCGTGGTCGGCATTGCAGGACCGCGGCGCCACTCAGTTCGCCGGCGCGCAGACGGTCCAGCGCCAGGTTGGCGTCCACGAGCGGCAGCACGGTCACGTCCGTGCGCACCGGCACGCGGGGCGCCAGGTCGAGGAACTCGATGGCGTCACGCCGCGTCAGGTTCGCCACCGACTCGAGGCGCCGTTCGCCCCACAGAATCGAGTACGGAAACGCGGGGATGTCGCTCATGTGGATGCCGCCGCAGATGACGCGCCCGCCCGGTACCACACTGCGCAGCGCAAGCGGCACCAGGGCACCAACCGGCGCGAAGATGATGACCGCGTCGAGCGGCACGGGCGCGACGTCGTTCGCGTCACCCGCCCATACTGCCCCCAGGCCGCGTGCGTAAGCCTGCGCCGTGACGTCGCCGGGCCGCGTGAACGCATAGATCTCGCGGCCCTCGTAGCGCGCGACCTGCGCGAGGATGTGCGCCGCGGCGCCGAAGCCCATGATCCCCAGCCGCCGCGCGTCGCCTGCCTTGCGCAGACAGCGATAGCCGATCAGGCCTGCGCACAGCAGCGGCGCCGCTTCGGCGTCGGTGTAGTCACCCTTGATCTCGAAGCTGTAGTCGGCCTTCGCCACGGTGTACGCGGCATAGCCGCCATCGCGCTGATAGCCGGTGAAGCGCGCCGACGGGCACAGGTTTTCGCGACCGCTGCGACAATACTCACAGGTATCGCAGGTCGCGCCGAGCCACGGCACACCGACCCGCATGCCGACGCGCAGGCGCTCCACCTCGCGCCCGGTGTCGACGATTCGTCCGACGATTTCGTGGCCCGGAATCAGCGGCAGCTTCGGCGCGGTCAGCTCACCATCGACGATGTGCAGATCGGTGCGGCACACCGCGCACGCCGATACTTCGATCAGCACTTCATCGGCGGCCGGCGTCGGCACCGGCAGTTCGCGCGCGGTCAGGGGCCGCCCGGGGGCGTCGAGGCACATCGCGGTCATCACGGGCGCATGGCTCATCTGCCGACTATAGCGCTTGTCGACACAGGCACAGTGCTACGGGGCTGTCGGCCCAGCGTCGTCGTCTGCCGGCTCGGGCGTGAACAGCAGCTGCAGATCGTTCAGAAAGCGGAAGCCGAGTTCGGTCGGCATGCAGCGCCGGCCGTCGTCGACGAGCCAGCCGCGGCGCACGGCGTCGGCCATCAGCGGTTCGACGTCGCCGGCCGCAATGCGCCCGCGCGTGAACAGCCAGTCGCGCTCGAAACCCTGCCGCAGGCGCAAGGCGTTCAGCATGAACTCGATCACGAGTTCACGGGGCGCGACGGCGTGCGTGGTGCCCGCTGCCTTGCCGCCCAGCGCCGCCTTCATGTACGCGGCCGGCTGACGCCGCTTCTCGGTGCGCACGAGGCCTGCGGCCGTCGTCAGCTTGCCGTGCGCGCCGGCACCGATGCCGAAGTAGTCACCGAAGGCCCAGTAGTTCACGTTGTGTCGTGCCTCGCGCCCGGGCTGCGCGAAGGCGGAAATCTCGTAGCGCTGAAAACCTGCCGCCTCGAGCAGCGCGCAGCCGCGTTCGAACTCCGTGGCGATGCGATCGTGCGGCGGGAGCGGCGGCGGACGACGGCCGAACGCGGTGCCGGGTTCCAGCGTCAACTGGTACCAAGACAGGTGTGGCGGTGCGCAGGCAAGCGCGCGCTCGAGATCGCGCAACGCGTCGTCAGGCGCGTCGCCGGGCAGGCCGTGCATGAGGTCGAGATTGAAGTTGTCGAAACCGGCCGCGCGGGCGGTGTCGATTGCGCAATCGATGTCGGCGACATCGTGCACGCGGCCGAGGCGGCGCAACTGTTCGGCACGAAAGCTCTGCACGCCAATCGACAGCCGGTTCACGCCCGCGCGCCGGTAGCCGGCGAAGTGCTGCGCGTCGACCGCACCGGGATTGGCTTCGAGCGTGATCTCCGCGTCGGGCACGAAGCTCAGGCGGGCGCGAATGCCGTCGAGCAGGCGCGCGATGGCGTCGCCCGAAAACAGGCTCGGCGTCCCGCCACCGATGAACATCGACACCAGCGGGCGGCCGGCGGCATGCACGAGATCGGCATCGAGATCGGCCAGCAGCGCCGCGATGTAATCGTCTTCCGGAATCGCACCGTCGCGCGTGAACGAGTTGAAGTCACAGTACGGGCATTTGCGCACGCACCACGGCAGGTGGGCGTAGAGCGCGAGCGGCAGTGACCGGACGTCAGGCGCCGGCATCGGCGGCACGGATCTGCGCGACCAGCGCGCGCAGCGCCTGGCCGCGATGGCTCAGCGCGTTCTTGCGCGCGGGGTCGAGTTCGGCGGCCGTGTCCCCGCCGTCACCAACCAGGAACACCGGGTCATAGCCGAATCCGCCGTCGCCGCGTGCGGCCGTCGCGACGCGGCCTTCCCAGCGGCCCTGCGCAATCAGCGGACAGGGATCGGCGGCGTGCGCGAGGTACACCATCACGGACACGAAGCGGCACCGGCGCGCGCCTGCGGGCACCCCGGCCAACGCCGCGAGCAGTTTCTGCACATTCGCCGCGTCGCTGGCCCCGGGCCCGGCATAGCGCGCCGAGTAGATGCCGGGCGCGCCGTCGAGCGCGTCGCAGACGAGGCCGGAATCGTCGGCAATCGCCGGCAGGCCGGTCTGCTGTGCGGCATTGCGCGCCTTCAGCAGCGCGTTCTCGACGAAGCTGAGCCCCGTTTCCTCGACTTCGCTGACCCCGAAGTCCGACTGCGGCCGGACCTGCCAGGCGCTGTCCGCGAGCAGCGCGGACAGTTCACGGACCTTGCCGGCATTGCCGGTCGCGAGAACCAGCGCGCGCTCAGCCTTCGGCAAGGCAGCGCTCCTGCGCGGCGAGCAGGTCGCGGATGCCCTTGCCCGCGAGCTCGAGCATCGCGTTCAGTTCATCGGGCCGGAACGCATGACCTTCGGCCGTGCCCTGTACTTCGACGAAGTGGCCGGCGTTGTTCATCACCACGTTCATGTCGGTTTCGGCACTGGAGTCTTCGGCGTAGTCGAGATCGAGCACCGGCACGCCCTGGCAGATGCCGACGGATACCGAGGCGATCGCGCCATGGATAGGATTGCGCGCGATCGAACGCTGCTTGCGCAGATGGTTGACGGCATCGACCAGCGCGACATAGCCGCCGGTGATCGACGCCGTGCGCGTGCCGCCGTCGGCCTGCAGCACATCGCAGTCGACGACGATCGAGCGTTCACCGAGCGCTTCGCGGTCGACGACCGCGCGCAGCGCGCGCCCGATCAGGCGCTGGATCTCCTGCGTGCGACCACCCTGCTTGCCCTGCGCGGCTTCGCGGCGCGAGCGCGTGTGCGTCGCCCGCGGCAGCATGCCGTATTCGGCCGTCACCCAGCCCAGCCCCTGCCCCTTCAGCCACGACGGCGGCTTGTCCTCGATCGTCGCCGTGCACAGCACGCGCGTGTTGCCGAACTCGACCAGCACGGACCCTTCCGCGTGCATCGTGAAGTGGCGGGTGAAGCGCACCTGGCGCAGTTCGTCTGCGGCGCGTCCGCTGGGTCGTTTGCTCATGCTGATGTTCCGGGCTGGGATGAGCGTCGATTATAGGGGCATCGCGCGGGCGCGACGCCCCCCAGCGTCCGCGGCCCCCGGCACCCGCGGCGCGCACTGCCCGTGCGTGCGGGGCGGCCTGCGCTCCCCGCCCGGCGCGCCGGGCGGTCGGCGCGCTCGCGGCCGTGTTCACCAGCCTGTTAAGATGGCTGACACCTCGATGCAGCAGGAGATCCCGATGGCGCGCAGCATGACCGCGTTTGCCCGGCTCGAAACGACGGGCACATGGGGCCGCGCCATGTGGGAGCTGCGGTCGGTCAATCATCGCTACCTCGAGGTTGGCCTGCGGCTGCCCGAGGAGTTCAGGGTGCTCGAGGGTGAAGTCCGCGCGCGGATCGGCAAACGCTGCAATCGCGGCAAGGTCGATGCGGTGCTGAGGCTCGAAGCGGCCGGCGGCGAAGCCGGCCAGCTGCGGGTCAATACCGATCTCGCGCGCCAGATCGTCGAGGCCGCGCAGAACATCGGGCGGCTGATGGACCAGCAGGCCGCCCCGCTGAATCCTCTCGATGTCCTGCGCTGGCCGCGCGTGCTCGAAACGCCGGAAGTCGATTTCGACGAACTGTCACAGGCCTTGCTCGCGCAGCTCGAACGCGCGCTCGATCAGCTCGTCGACACCCGTGAGCGCGAAGGCTCGGCGCTGAAGGATCTCGTGCTCGGCCGCTGTGCCTGCGGGTCCGCGTGCCGGAAATCATCCAGTCCATCCGCACCCGCCATGCCGCGCGCATCGAGGAACTGGCGGGCACGCTGGACCCGGTGCGCATCGAACAGGAATGCGCGCTGCTGATCCAGCGGCTCGACGTCGCCGAGGAGCTCGATCGTCTGGAGGCGCACCTCGGCGAAGTCACCCGCGTGATGCAGCAGACCCAGCCGATCGGGCGTCGCCTCGATTTCCTGATGCAGGAGCTCAATCGCGAAGCGAACACCCTCGGCTCGAAGTCGGCGCATATCGACACTTCCGGCGCGTCGGTCGAGCTGAAGGTGCTGATCGAGCAGATCCGCGAACAGATTCAGAACATCGAATAAGGCGCACGCCGCGCTCCACTGAAGACGACGGCCGCACATGACCGGACAACTGTTCATCATTTCCGCGCCGTCGGGCGCCGGCAAAACCAGTCTCGTGCATGCGCTGCTCGCCTCGCTGCCGGGCATCGGCGTGTCGGTGTCGCACACCACGCGCGCCATGCGGCCCGGCGAAGTGCAGGGGCGGGATTACCACTTCGTCGACATGGACACCTTCACGGGCATGATCGAACGCGAGGAGTTCCTCGAACAGGCGCTGGTGTTCGGCAACCGCTACGGCACCTCGCGCGGTGCGGTCAGCGCGGCGCTCGCGGCGGGCCAGGACCTGGTGCTGGAGATCGACTGGCAGGGCGCGCGGCGCATCCGCGACCTGTATCCGACCGCGATCAGCATCTTCATCCTGCCGCCGTCGATCGAGGAGCTGCGTCGGCGCCTCGAACATCGCGGCGAGGACGGCGCGGACACCATCGCGCGCCGGATGCAGGCGGCGGCCAACGAAATGTCCCATTACCGGGAATACCAGTACCTGATCGTCAACGACGACTTCGAGCGGGCACGCGAGGATCTCGCGGCCATCGTGCGGGCGGCCCGGCTGACGATGGCCCGCCAGCAGGAGGCCGGGGCGGCGGCAGCGCTCGGGCCAATGGCATCCGCCGGGGTCGTCTGATATCCTGACAGGCCGTATTCCCCCCCAGCCTTTCAGCGAGAACACGATGGCCCGGATCACCGTAGAAGACTGTCTGCCGTTCGTCGAAAACCGCTTCGAACTGGTCGTCACCGCCAGCCGTCGCGCCCGTCAGATCGCCCGCGGCGCCCAGTCGCTGGTGCAGGAAGAAGGCGACAAACCGACCGTCGTCGCGCTGCGCGAAATCGCCGCGGGACTCATGAACATCCAAATTCTCGACGAACTGGACGCGAAGCAGCGCGCAGCCGAGGAATTTGAACTGGCGGCCGAATTCCTGGCGCAGGAACCGACGCCGCCCGACTATCCCTGACCCGGGGCCGCGCGGCGTGACGCGCCGCCATCACTCCCCAGCCGGCCGCCCGCCGCGGCCGCCGCGCCAGCACCCTGAACCTAGGGCGGAGGCTCGCGCGGCATGAACGCCCAGGCTGAACTCCTCCGGATCGACGACCTCTGCGCACGGGTGCGCCCGTACCTGCAGCCAGAGCAGATCTCCCAGATCAGCCGCGCCTACGAATTCGGTGCCGTGGCCCACGAAGGCCAGCGCCGCGCGTCCGGCGAACCCTATATCCAGCATCCGCTCGAAGTCGCGTGCATCCTTGCGGACATGCACATGGACCACGAGACCCTGATCGCGGCCATCCTGCACGACGTCATCGAAGACACGCCGATCGACCGCGACCGGGTGACCGAAGAGTTCGGCGCCGAAGTCGCCGGCATCGTCGACGGCCTGTCGAAGCTGACGCAGCTCGAATTCGAGTCCCAGGCGGAAACCCAGGCCCGCAACTTCCAGCGCATGCTGATGGCGATGGCGGACGACATCCGCGTGATTCTGGTCAAACTCGCCGACCGCCTGCACAACATGCGCACGCTGGGCGCGCTGCGGCCGGACAAGCGCCGGCGCATCGCGCGCGAGACGCTCGAAATCTACGCCCCGATCGCCCAGCGCCTCGGCATCAACCAGATCAGGCTCGAACTCGAAGAGCTCGGCTTCGCGACGCTCTACCCGCTGCGCCGCAAGGTGATCCGGCAGGAGATGATGCGCATCCGCGGCAACCGCAAGGAAGTCGTCGACAAGATCAAGGATCGCATCAAGCGCCATCTGCGGCAGGAGCGCCTGGTGGCGCACGTGCTGGGCCGCGAGAAGCACCTGTACAGCATCTATCAGAAGATGAAGGAGAAGCACACCGGCTTCTCCGGCGTGAACGACGTCTACGCGTTTCGCGTGATCGTCGACTCGGTCGACACCTGCTATCGCGCCCTCGGCATCCTGCACAGCCTGTACAAGCCGGTGCCGGGCAAGTTCAAGGACTACATCGCGATCCCGAAGGCGAACGGCTACCAGTCACTGCACACGGTGCTGTTCGGGCCGTTCGGCGTGCCAATCGAAGTGCAGATCCGCACCAATGAAATGGACCAGGTCGCCGAGGCCGGCATCGCCGCGCACTGGTTGTACAAGACCGGCGACGGCGCGGCGCGCAGCGCCAACAAGCGCGCGCGCGAATGGCTGCGTGGCATCCTCGAGATGCAGCAGCAGGCCGGCAACTCCGAGGAATTCCTCGAGAACGTGAAGATCGATCTGTTCCCGGACGAGATCTACGTCTTCACGCCGAAAGGCGAGATCCTGCCGATGCCGCGCGGCACGACGGCCGTCGATTTCGCGTACGCGATCCACACCGACCTCGGCAACAGCTGTGTGGCCTGTCGCATCAATCGCCAGCTCGCACCGCTGCGCACGCCGCTGGAAACCGGGCAGACGGTCGAGATCGTCACCGCGCCCGGCGCGCGGCCGAACCCGTCGTGGCTGACCTTCGTCGTCACCGGCAAGGCGCGCGCGACGATTCGCCACTATCTGAAGAACCTGCAGATCGACGAGGCGCGCACGCTCGGCAAGCGCATGCTCGAACGCGAACTCGAATCGCACGGACTGTCCGTCGAGCGCGTCGACCCGGAACTCGTGGCCAAGGTGCTCGGCAATTTCAAGCTCGAGAACCTCGAACGTCTGTATACCGAGATCGGCCTCGGCAACCGGCCGGCGCCGCTCGTCGTGCGCATGCTGCTGCCCGAAGACCTCGAACCGCCCGACGACCCGGCACTGGCCCGCCGCCGGGCCAGCGCGAATGCCAAGCCACCGGTGCCGCTCGCGATCCGCGGCACCGAGGGCATGGTCGTCACCTTCCCGAAGTGCTGTTATCCGCTGCCGGGCGATTCGATCATCGGCTTCATGACGGCCGGCCGCGGCATCGTGGTGCATCAGCAGGGCTGCGCGAATGTCGCCGACTACCGCAGCGCGCCCGAAAAGTGGATCGACGTGCAATGGGCGCCGAACGTCGAACGCGAGTTCAGCGTCGAGCTGTCGCTGGACGTGATCAATCGCCGCGGCGTGCTGGCGACGATAGCCTCGGCCGTCGCGGATGCGAACGCCAACATCGAAGACGTGACGATTTCCGAACGCAACGAACGCAACAGCAACATCCGTTTCGTGATCAACGTGCGCGACCGCAAACATCTCGCCGACGTGATCCGCACCGTGCGCGGCGTGAAGACCGTGGTGCGCGTCGCGCGCAAGAAAGCCTGAGAACCCCCGCCGCACGCGGCCCCGCCGCGCGGCAGTCCGCAGTTTGAAGACAGAGGGAGCCGCATGAGCAAATCCGTCATTTCCACCGCCGAGGCCCCGCAGGCAATCGGCGCCTATTCGCAGGCAGTCCGGGCCGGCGACACCGTCTACCTGTCGGGCCAGATTCCGCTGTCGCCGGCGACGATGGAGATCGTCGGCGGCGGTATCGAGGCACAGATCGAACAGGTGTTTGCGAATCTCGCGGCGGTCGCGAAGGCCGCCGGCGCGAGCCTCGACGACGCGGTCAAGCTCACGGTGTATCTCACCGATCTCGCGAACTTCCCACAGGTCAACGCCGCGATGGCACGCTGCTTCAACGAGCCCTTTCCTGCGCGTGCCACGGTGCAGGTCAGCGCGCTGCCGCGCGGCGCACTGGTCGAGGTGGACGCGATCCTCGTCGACACGCACTAAGGCCTTCCACCCCGCGCTCTGCCTCGTGCCCGCGCCCGCGCCGACGCTCGACGACGAGGTGGCGCGCCTGCCCGGCGCGGGGCCGCGCATTGCCGAAAGCCTCGCCCGGCTCGGCATCCGCACGATTCGCGAGCTGTTGTTCCACCTGCCCTCTCGCTATCAGGACCGCACGCGGCTGACTGCCATCGCCGGGGTGCGGCCACAGGTCGAGGTCGTCGTCGAAGGCGTGATCCAGACGACGCAGATACATTTCGGCAAACGCCGCGCGCTGATCTGCCGCATCGCCGACGACAGCGGCTTCCTCGGCCTGCGCTTCTTCTACTTCAACCGCTCGCAGCAGCTGCGCCTCGAAGCCGGCCGCCGCGTGCGCTGTTTCGGTGAAGTGCGGCGCGGCCCTCAGATGCTGGAGATGGTGCACCCCGAGGTGCAGCTGGTCGACGGCGAGGACGCGTACAGCTCGCCGCTGGACACCGCGCTCACGCCGATCTATCCCACCACCGAAGGCCTGCACCAGGCGCGGCTGCGCAAACTCACGGGCGCGGCACTCGACGTGCTCGCACGCGAGGACGGACAGGCGGACGCGATCGATGCCTTGATTGCCCGTCACTTCCATGTCGGCTACACGCTGCCGACGCTCGCCGCGGCCTTGAGCTATGTGCACCGGCCACCGCCGGACGTCGATGTCGACGAACTGTGGCAGGGTCATCACCCGGCCCAGCAGCGCCTCGCCGTCGAGGAACTGCTCGCGCATCAGCTGACATTGCGCCAGATCCGCCTGCGCGCGCGACGCCTGTCGGCCGCCGCGCTCAAGCCGCCGCGCAGCCTGCGCGCGGGCCTGCTGCGCGAATTCGGCTTCAAGCTGACGGGCGCCCAGCAGCGCGTGGTGCGCGAGATCGACGCCGATCTCGCCAGACCGCTGCCGATGCTGCGGCTGTTGCAGGGCGACGTCGGCGCCGGCAAGACCGCGGTCGCGGCGATGGCGGCGACTAACGCACTCGCTGCCGGCCAGCAGGTGGCGCTGATGGCACCGACCGAGCTGCTCGTCGAGCAGCACGGCCGCACGCTGTCGCGCTGGTTCGCACCGCTGTCGATCGACGTGCTGGTGGTCACCGGCAAGCTCGCGGCGGCCGCGAAGCGTTCGGCGCGCGCGCTGCTCGGCGAGGCCGTACCACGGCTGGTCGTCGGCACGCATGCGCTGTTCCAGAACGACGTGACCTATGCAAACCTCGGACTCGTGATCGTCGACGAGCAGCATCGTTTCGGCGTCAACCAGCGGCTTGCGTTGCTCGACAAGGGTGCGGTCGGCGAACAGCGCCCGCATCAGCTGATCATGACGGCGACGCCGATTCCGCGCACGCTCGCGATGACGGCCTACGCCGATCTCGATGTGTCCATCCTCGACGAGCTGCCGCCGAACCGGCAGCCCGTGCGCACCAGCGTGCTGCCGGAAGCGCGGCGCGAGGACATCGTCGCGCGCATCCACGACGCCTGCACCGCGGGCCGCCAGGCGTACTGGGTGTGCCCGCTGATCGAAGAATCGGAACACCTGGACTCGCAGGCCGCGACGGACACGGCGGCCGCGCTCGCGGCCGCGTTGCCGACGATCAAGGTCGGCCTGATCCACGGTCGCATGCACGAGCGCGAGAAGGATCTGACGATGCAGCAGTTCGCGCGCGGTCAGATAGGGTTGCTGGTCGCGACGACCGTGATCGAGGTCGGCGTCGACGTGCCGAACGCGAGCCTGATGGTGATCGAGAATGCCGAGCGCCTGGGGCTGTCGCAGCTCCATCAGCTGCGCGGGCGCGTCGGCCGCGGCCGCGAACAGTCGGACTGCGTGCTGCTGTACAAGAGTCCGCTGTCGGAGACCGCGCGCCATCGCCTGCAGACGATGCGCGAAACGAACGACGGCTTCGTGATCGCCGAGCGCGATCTCGAGCTGCGCGGACCCGGTGAAGTGCTCGGCACGCGCCAGACCGGACTTGCCGAATTCAAGATCGCGAACCTGACGCGTGACCGTCGCCTGCTGCCGACGGTCCAGCAGGTCGCCGACAGTCTGCTCGAGGAAGCGCCGGCGCTGGCCGAACGCCTGATCGAGCGCTGGACGGTGCATCGGGTAGAGTACGCCAAGGTTTGACGGCGCATTGAGGCAGGGATGACGGCGATACGGCGCATGGCGACAGGCACGGGTGGCTGGCGCGCTTACGCGCGACTGATGCGGCTGCATCGGCCGATCGGCATCCTGCTCCTGCTGTGGCCGACCCTGTGGGCGCTGTGGCTCGCGGCGCGGGGCCTGCCGGATCCGTTCGTGCTGGGCGTGTTCGTGCTCGGCACCGTGCTGATGCGCTCGGCGGGCTGCGTGATCAACGACTATGCCGATCGCCATTTCGACGGCCACGTCGCGCGCACCCGCGACCGTCCGCTCGCGACCGGCGAAATCGAGCCGCGCCGGGCGCTGATCCTGTTCGGCGTGCTGGTACTCGTGTCCGGCCTGCTGGTGTTGACGCAGAACCGGCTCACGATCGCCCTCGCCTTCGCCGCCGTCGGGCTCGCCGCCGCCTACCCGTTCATGAAGCGCTACACCTATCTGCCGCAGGTGTGGCTCGGGGCGGCGTTCGCCTGGGCAGTACCGATGGCCTTCGCGGCGCAGACCGGCGCGGTGCCGCCGCTCGCGTGGCTGGTGCTGTCGGCAGTGGTGCTGTGGGTGCTGGTCTACGACACGCAGTACGCGATGGTCGACCGCGAGGACGATTTGAAAATCGGCATCCGCTCGACCGCGATCCTGTTCGACGACGCGGACCGGCCGATCATCGGCATGCTGCAGATCCTGCTGCTCATCGATCTGTGGCTGATCGGTCGACAGGCAGGACTCGGCGCGCCCTACACCGCCAGCCTCGCCGTGGCCGCCGGCCTCGCGATCTACCAGCAGTGGCTGCTCAGGGAGCGCGAGCCCGCGCGCTGCTTCCGCGCCTTTCTCAACAACAACTGGTTCGGCATGGTCATCTTCGCCGGCATCGCCGCCAGCATCTGAGCAGGCCGTCAGGCGCGTGCGGGCGCCCCGACCACGGCGACGGCGCTCAGCGGCCGGCGGCGACCAGGCCCGGCAGCGCGCGTGCGCGGTTGACCAGCGATTCGCCGCGCTCGCGCGCCTGGATGATTTCGGCCTGCGTCAGCTTCTCTCCAAGCAGGCGCAGGTTGTCGGCCGCCAGCGGATGGCCGAGACGTTCCGCGGCGTAAGTGCGCGCATAGGCCTGCAGAAAGTCGGGCTTGACGCCTTCGCCGGCCGCCAGCAGGTAGCCCAGGTTCAACTGTGCCTCGGCGCTGCCGTTCGCGGCCGCCGTGTTGTACCAGGACGCGGCGCGGGCCGGATCGCGCGGCCAGTCTTCGCCGAGATCGTAGAGCAGGCCGAGCGAGAGCTGGGCCGGCACGAAGCCGGCGCTCGCGGCCTGCTCGTAGAGCTGTTCGGCGCGGGCGCGGTCGGGCGGCTGGCCCTGCCCGAGGCGGATCAGCCGCGCGAGGTTGTACATCGACTTCACATGCCCCTGGCTCGCCGCCGGCTGGTACCAGTTCGTCGCGGCGGAGTACGAGCGCTCGGTGCCCTTGCCGGTTTCGGTCAGCCAGCCCATCGCGAACATCGCGTCGAGGTGACCGCGGGCGGCGGCGCGCTGCATCCAGCGCGCGGCGGTTTTCGCGTCCCGCGTCACGGCACCCCCGTTCAGGTACATCACGGCGACCCGATACTGCGCGTTCACGTCGCCGTCTTCGGCGAACTTCAGCAGGCGCGCCACCGCGTCGGGATTGCCCTGTGCCGCGGCGCGCTCGAACCAGTCGCGGGCGGCGAGTTCATCGCGCTTCACGCCGACGCCCTGCAGATGCAGCATGCCGAGGTTGTACTGCGCTTTCGCATACCCCTGATCGGCGCTGCGACGATACCAGCCCGCCGCCGCCTTGCTGTCCTGCTCGACGCCTTCGCCATTTTCGTACAGCAGGCCGAGCGCGAACTGCGCGCGCGCATCGCCTTTCGCACTGAGCATTTCGAACGCCGCGCGGGCCTGCTGGAAATCACCGCTGCGGTAGGCGGCCACGCCATCGGCGAACGGTTCCGCGTCCGCCGTCGGCAGCAGCAGGGTGAACAGCCCGCACAGCAGGATCGCGCGGGTGAAGAGGGGCCAGACGTCCATGGGTCCTGTAGCGGCGCTGCGCTCAAAGTTCTGCAGCCGGCGCCGCTATTCCATCGTGGCACCCTGATGCCACCAAGGAGCAAACATGAACCACCAGGTTCGCGACTGGATGACGCCCAATGTGATTTCGGTCCCCCCGACCGCGACGATCGACGAAGCCGATACCCTGATGAACGACCGCCACATCCGGCGCCTCGCGGTGATGGAGGGGCCGGAACTGACCGGCATCCTGAGCCAGGGCGACGTGCGGGCGGCGAAGGCGACCGCGTCGGCGGACACGCTCGAGTTTGCGTCGAGACCCACGGTTGAAGCTATCATGACGCCGAACCCCATCACGATCCCGCAAACGGCCTCGGTCGCGCTCGCCGCGACCACGATGCTCCAGCTGAAAGTCAGCGGTTTGCCGGTCGTGGACGACCATGGACACCTGTGCGGCATCCTTTCCGAATCCGATCTGTTCCGCTACATCGTGGAAGTCAGCAAGTCACTGAACTGAGCGGGTGCGCCACGTGCTGACGCGCCGGCTGTGGCTCGGTCTCGGCTGGCTGCAGACGGTGGCGCTCGTCGTCGTCTGCCTGCTGCCGCTGCGCGAACTGCCCGGCCACGAAATCCCCTGGAGCGACAAGCTCTATCACGGCGCGTCGTTCGCGCTGCTGATGTGGTGGTTTGCCGTGGCCCTGCCACGCGCGGGCTGGCCACGCGCGGCGCTGTGGCTGACACTCCTCGGCGTCGCGATCGAATTCGCACAGGGCTTCGTGCCCCTCCGCGCGCCGTCGCTGGCCGACGGCCTTGCCGACTTCGCCGGTGTGCTCGTCGGTGCGCTCGCCGCCCGCCTGACGCCGCCCGGATTGCCAGCATGGCGGCCTGCGGCATAACCTGCCCGCACCAGATCGGCGCTCGACCGATCATCCGACTGCGAACAGGAAGAGCCCGGGCCACGCACGCCCGGCGGAGTATCAGCACATGACGACTGGCGCGCAGACCCGACGTCCACTGGACGGCGTACGGGTCATCGAAGTGGGACAACTGCTGGCCGGCCCGTTCGCGGCCACGATTCTCGGCTACTACGGTGCCGAGGTGATCAAGGTCGAGCCGCCGGACGGCGGCGATCCGATCCGGCGCTGGCGCATCGTCAAGAACGACACCGCGCTGTGGTGGTACAGCCTCGCCCGCAACAAGAAGTGCGTGACCCTGGACCTGAGAGTCGATGAAGGCCGCAAGGTCCTGCGCCAGCTCGTCGACAAGGCCGACGTGCTGATCGAGAACTTCCGGCCCGGCACGATGGAGAAGTGGGGCATCGGTCCCGCCGACGTCAAGCCGACGAACCCCGGCCTCATCTATGCGCGCATTTCGGGCTACGGCCAGACTGGCCCGTATGCACCACGGCCGGGTTTCGCGTCGGTGTGCGAGGGCTTCGGCGGCTTCCGGTATGTGAACGGCTTCCCCGGTCAACCGTCGGTGCGCCCGAACCTGTCGATCGGCGACACGCTCGCGGGCCTGCACGCGGCGCTCGGCATCCTGCTCGCCTACATCGGCCGCGACAAGTCGCGCCACGGCGAGGGGCAGGTCGTCGATGTCGCGATCTTCGAGGCAATCTACAACCTGATGGAATCGATGGTGCCCGAATACGACGGCATGGGCATCGTGCGCGAGCCGTCGGGCTCGACGCTGACCGGCATCGTGCCGTCGAACATCTACCCGACCGCCGACGGCAAGACCATCATCATCGGCGCCAACACCAACCCGATGTTCCAGCGGCTGTGCGAGCTGATGGGCAATGCCGGCATGGCGCAGGATCCGCGCTACCGGGAAAACATGAATCGAGTCGAGCACCAGGCCGAACTCGACGGGCTCATCGGCGCGTGGACCGGCTCGATGACCCAGGCCGACGTGCTCGAACGTCTCGAGCGCGCCGGCGTCGCGGCCGGCCCGATCTACAGCGTCGCGGACATGCTCGCCGATCCGCAGTACCAGGCTCGCGGCCTGTTCGAGACGGTGACGATCGACGGCGAGCCGCTGAAGATCCCGGCGATCATTCCGCAGCTCGGCTCGACCCCTGGCCGTACGGACTGGCCGGGCGCCGCCCTTGGCGCGCACAACGACGAGGTCTATCGGCAACTGCTCGGCATGACCGACGAGATGTTGGCCAAGTTGAAGCAGGACGGCGTCGTCTAGCCCCGTCAGGGTGAACGTCCACGTCGGCCCGCGCCGGGCCTGAAAGGAATGACTGTCATGGACCCGGCGAACGGCCCAAGCGCGGCCCCGCGGCCGGCGCGCGAATGCCCGTTCGAATTCACGGGCAACGCGCGCGAGTACTTCGCCATCTGGATAGTCAACATCCTGCTGACGATCGCGACCGTCGGCATCTACTCCGCGTGGGCCAAGGTGCGCCGGCTGCGCTACTTCTACGGCCACACCTCGCTGGAGGGCCATCGCTTCGCCTATCACGGAGAGCCGCTGCAAATCCTGAAGGGCCGTGCCATCGCGGTCGCCGTGTTCGGCGCGTTCGCGGCGTTCTGGCATTTCTATCCCGCACTCCGCTTTCCGGCGCTCGGCGTCGGTCTCGCGCTCGTGCCGGCGCTGGTCGTGCTGTCGACGAGTTTCAACCTGCGCAACACGTCGCTGCGCAATCTGCGCCTGTCGTTTCGCCGTGACTTCGCTGCCGCGTACCGGCTGCTGCTCCTGCCGCTGGGGATCGCGCTCGTCGGCGCCATTGCGCTGTACCTGCTGATCGATGAGAACGGCGCATTCATGCAGGCTTTCCTGCAGGAGGGTGAGGAACAGGGGACCCCGCTCACCAAGGCGGATCTGGTGCCGAACCTGTTCGTGCTGATGCTGATGCCGCTCGCGCCATGGCTCGATTTCGCGCGCGTACGCTTTCTCGTCGACCACACGCGCTACGGCCGTCTGGACGCGCGCTTCGCCGGGCGCGCGGGGCAGTTCTACCGGCTTTACGGTGCCAGCCTCGGCCTGTTCGTGCTCGCCGGCTTCGCGGCGGGATTCGCACTCCTGATCGGTGGCCGCGATCTCGGCGACGGTGGGCCGGAAGCCGGCGCGGCAGCCCTGATCGCGAGCGTGCTGGGCTTTCTCGCCGTGTTCTACAGCATCGCATTCTTCGTTTACGGTTATTTCAAGGCACACCGGACCAATCTCGTGCTGGGCCAGACGGCGTTCGATGAGCATCAGCTGCTGTCCCGGATGCAGGCACTGCGCACGGGGTGGATCTGTTTCAGCAATACGCTCGCAGCCGTGGTCTCGCTGGGCCTGCTGCTGCCGTGGGGCAGCATTCGGCTCGTGCGCTATCAGCTTGCGTGCACGGCGCTGCTGAGTGCCGGACTCGACGACGTGACGGCCGGCGCGCGCGAAGACGGCAGCGCGCTCGGCGAGGAGCTGGTCGATGCGTTCGATCTCGATCTCGGCCTGTAGCCTGCCATCGCCGGCAGGCCGATGACGCCCGCACCGACACCAGCGCGGACCCGCCGGGCATGACCGCCGACGACGACGCGACGCTGATCAAGGGGCGTTACTACGATGGACAGCGCGCGACGGGCAGCGAGGTGACGTTGCGCATCGATGCCTACGGCGTGCTGCATCTCGATCCGCCGCTGCGACCGGCGATGCCGGTCGCGGCGCTGCACGCCGACACGCGCATCGCCGGCGTGCCGCTGAGCCTGGGCTTCGATGACGATGCCCGGATTGAACTGGCCGACACCCCCGCGCACGCCGCGTGGCTGGCGCGACACTTCACGGGCACCACGCGCATCGCGCGGCTCGAAGGCAGCGTGCGCGCGATCCTCGTCGCCGGCCTCGCAGTCGCTGTCTTCGTCGGGGCCACTGCCGTCTGGGGCGTGCCGCTGCTCAGCCGCTTCGTGGCGTTGCAGCTGCCGCGCGATGTCGCCGCGCCGATGGCAGCCGACACGCTGACGCAGCTGGACCGCTTCCTGTTCAAACCCTCGACGCTGGACGCGCCGCGCCGCGCGGCCCTGACGACGCGTTTCGACGCCCTGCTGCCACCGGCGGGCGAGCTGCATTACCGGCTCGAGTTCCGCGGCGGCGGCATGCTCGGCCCGAACGCGATCGCCCTGCCCGACGGCACGATCGTCGTGACGGACGAGCTGATCGGCATCGCGGACTCGGACGACGAGGTCGCCGCGGTGCTGCTGCACGAGATCGGCCACGTCGAGCACCGTCATTCGCTGCGCCAGATCCTGAGCCACGCCGGCCTCGCCGTGATGGCAGGCCTGCTCTTCGGCGACGTGCAGGCGTTGGGCGGCGTGCTGCTCGCGATGCCGGGCATGCTGATGGAGAACGCCTACTCGCGTGAACTCGAATGGGAGGCTGACAGTTACGCACTCGCGCACCTCGCCGCCGCGGGTCTCCGTGGCGCCGATTTCACCGCGATACTGGGCCGGCTCGAGCGCTGCGCGGACGTTGTCCCCGATGATAGGCAGGCCTTTGTCGAAGCCTGTCGCGCGCGCTTGAAGGGCGACGCCGCCCCGCACGACGGGACGCCGCGCGCGGCGGTCGACGACTGGCATCCCTACCTGTCGACGCACCCGTCGACAGCGGCACGACGTCAGCGTTTCATCGATGCCGAGGCTGCGCCGCGCTGATCCTGGCGGCTGCGCAGTCAGTCCACCCGCATCAGGATCGCGGTGACCGCGTCGGGTGTCGTCGCGTCAGTCGGCCGATGCACGGCGACGACAGTGCCGATTCCACCGAGGTACGCCAGCGGATAAAGCGGCGGCCGACCGTTCATTGCATCGGCAACCAGCAGGAAATAGCGGCAGCCCCACGGCGGCCCGCGCTCCATCACGGCCGGCGGCGGCGGCAGAAAAGTGGGCCGCAGGGCCTTGGCCAGGACGAGATGAACCTGCTGCGTGTAAATGCAGTCCGTCGGCGGCACGTCGCTGGCGATGCTCGCGGCGACGCGTTCGTGCGCCGCCAGTGTGGCGATCCCGGGCACCGGATCGAGACTGCGCGTCGCATCGAGCCAATAGCGCGTGGCGCGGAAGGAATCGAGCCCTGCCTGCGGCAGAGGCGTCACCGCGCGCTTCCAGGTCGAGACGCAGGCCGGCGCCGCCAGCGCGAGCAGCAGCAAGGCCAGGACCATGCCCGCGCGGCCGCGGCTGTCGACCAGTGCGGCGCCGTACCACATGCACCAAAGCGCGTACGGCAACAGCGGATAGATGAAGCGATCGGTCAGGCCGGGGAATGGCCACAAGAGCACGATACCGAGATGGCACAGCGTGTACACCGCAGCCGGCGCGCAGGCGAGCAGTGCGCGGCAGAAGCCGAGCAGACAGGCGCTCGCCGGCAACGCAATCGCAGCCCATTGCCATGCCGTCGGTGCACGCCACTGAAACAGGTCGTACAACGCCGCGCCTGGAAGCGCAGCGAAGACTGAACCCACCTGGCGCGCCAGCGTCATCAGCGGATCGGCCGCATAGTGCTGCAGCAACAGCGCACCATAGGACGGTGCCGCAGCGCCGAGGTCGATTGAAGACAAGGCGACACTGCACACCAGGGTCGCCAGCAGCGTGATGCCGAGGGCCAGCGGACGCCGCCAGCCGAATGCCAGCAACACAGCGGGCAGGAGGGCGACGCCGATACTGCGTGTCGCGATCGAACACGCCAGCGCACAGCCAAGCCCGCCGAACAGCCAGAGTGAGGTGGCGCTCGTGTCAGATCCGCGGACGTTCCTGGTTTGCTGCAGGACGATCAGGCACAGCAGCGTGAGCGCTATCGACAGGCCTTCGCTCCACAGGTCGACCGTGTGTATCAGCGTCACCGGCGTCCAGGCGCCGAACAGCGTCAACAGCGTGGCGCTGCCGCGCGGCACGCCCTCGCGCCGCAGCCACCCGTAGCACAGGGTCCAGGCGAGCGTCATGCACACGGCAGTCGCGAGGCGCGCCGCCACGAGATGCCCTACCCCGCCGCCGGCGAGTGCCAGCACCATCGAATAGAACGGCGGCAAATGACTGTACTGGCGAACGTGATCGAAGACCGCGCCGACGGCCTCGCGATACGGCGAGTAGATGTCCGCCATCAGCAGGTAAATCGCGTCGTCGGCGAGCAGGCCGACGTGCGGATTACGCATCGCAAGAAGTGAGTAGGACAGCGCGGTAAGCGCGATCAGCAGGCCGCAGGCCATGCGCGGCGCGAACGTCCGCATGCCGTCGGCCGTCCTCTACAACAGGTCCCGCAGGCGGTAGTAGGCCATCGCCATCACCAGCGACGGCATCCGCAGCAGGCGCCCGCCGGGGAAATCGCGATGGGGGATGCGCTCGAACACGTCGAGGCGCTGCGCGTCGCCGGCCAGCGCTTCGGCGATCACGGTGCCCGCAAGCCCTGTCGCCGCCATGCCGTGCCCCGAAAAGCCCTGCGCGAAATAAAGGGTCGGGTCGAGGCGGCCAAAATGCGGCGCGCGGTTCATCGTGATGTCGACGTATCCGCCCCACGCATAGTCGATGGGGAAGTCCGCGAGCTGCGGAAATACGCGCACCATCCGTTTGCGCATCGAGCCGGCGAGATTCGGCGGCGGGATCTTCGAATAGCTGACGCGCCCACCGAACAGCATTCTGAAATCCGCCGACAGGCGAAAATAGTCGAGCACGAAGTTGATGTCGGTGACGGCGGCGTTCGTCGGCAGACACGCGCGCGCGAGATCGGCGCCCAGCGGCGCGCTCGCCACGATGTAGGTGCCAACGGGCATGATCTTGCGATCGAGCGCCGGCACCAGCGGGCCTAGATACGCGTTGCCGGCGAGCACGACGTAACGCGCCCTGACCTCCCCCTGCGCACAGTGCACGCGTGGCGCGGCGCCGCGCGTCAGCCGCAGCGCGCGGCTGCCCTCGAAGATCCGTACCCCGGCCGCGCGCGCCGCGGCGGCCAGCCCCAGCGTGTACTTCAGCGGATGCACGTGCGCGCCGCGCGGGTCGAACAGGCCGGCGCAGTAGCGCGGGCTGCTGATGTGGGACTCGAGCGCGGCCCGGTCGAGGAACTGCAGACCCGTGTAGCCATAGGTGCCGGCGAGATGCTCGCCCCAGGCCTCGAGTTCGTCGCGCTGACGCGGCTTGATCGCGACGTGCAGCTGGCCGTCGGCCCAGTCGCAGTCAATCGCATGACGCGCGACGCGCGCGCGCACGCCCGCGAGCGCCTCGAGCGAGAACTGCCACAGCCGACGGGCGTCCTCGGGCGAGGTCAGTGCGGCCATTTTTGGCATCTCGCACGCATAGCCGAAGATCAGCTGGCCCCCGCTGCGGCCCGACGCGCCCCAGCCGATGCGCATGCTTTCGAGCAGCACGACACTGAACCCCCGCTCGGCGAGTTCGAGCGCGGCGGTCAGGCCGGTGAGTCCGCCACCGATGACGCAGACATCGCATTCGACGTCTCCGGCGAGCGCGGGGCCGGGTGAAGCGGGCGGCACGGAGGCCGCGTAATACGAGCGCACGTGCGCGTCGGGTGCGGCATTAAGCATGTGAATTCAAGAGGCTGGCTCAGGCGTGACGGTTCATGATGCCCGCCCCTCGCGCGAGCGGCAAGCCGACGGGCCACTGGACGAGCCTGCGACAGCCGCGGCCCTGGATCCGCCACGGTCACAGGCCGCAGTAGAAGCCCACTCCCTGTTTTCGCCGGCACTGCTAGCCGATGCACAGGGGCAATCGCTATGATGACCACACAGTCAAAGGGTAGTACGCCATCGCAGGCCCTGTTCGCGCGCCGCGCGATTGTCGACACCCACCCGAGGCATCTCATGAGCGAACTCCCCCCGACCGACGACGCGACCAGCCGCCGCGGCTCACTCGAACGCTGGCTGCGCGAGCGCAACTGCACCGAAGTCGAATGCATCATCCCTGATTTCTCCGGCGTCGCGCGCGGCAAGATCATGCCCGCCAGCAAGTTCTGGCAGGAAGAGCGCCTGCGTCTGCCCGAGGGCGTGTTCGTGCAGACCGTCACCGGCGACTATCCGGACGAGGACACGACCGACCCGACCGAGCCCGACATGCTGCTGCGGCCGGACGTCAACACGATCCGCCTCGTGCCGTGGGCGGCCGAACCGACCGCGCAGGTCATCCACGACTGCTATTACAACGACGGGCGCGAAGTCGATCTGGCGCCACGCACGGTTTTGAAGCGCATCATCGAACTCTACGATCGCCGCGGCTGGAAACCCGTGGTCGCGCCGGAGCTCGAGTTCTTCCTCGTCGAGAAGAACATCGACCCGGACTTCCCGCTGAAGCCGCCGATCGGGCGCTCGGGTCGGCCCGAGACCGCGCGCCAGGCCTACGGCATCGACGCCGTCAACGAATTCGATCCGCTGTTCGAGGACATCTACGACTACTGCGAGAAGCAGGAACTCGATATCGACACGCTGATTCACGAATCCGGCGCGGCGCAGATGGAGATCAACTTCCTGCACGGCGATCCGCTCGAACTCGCCGACCAGGCGTTCCTGTTCAAGCGCACCTGCCGCGAGGCCGCGTATCGCCACAACATCTACGCGACCTTCATGGCAAAGCCGCTGAAGGACGAACCCGGCAGCGCGATGCACATCCACCAGAGTGTCGTCGACAAGGTGACCGGCGAGAGCATCTTCGCGACTGCCGACGGCAAACTGACCGACCTGTTCATGGCGCATATTGCCGGGCTGCAGAAATACATTCCGCACGCGATGGCCTTCTTCGCGCCGAACGTGAACTCCTACCGGCGCATCGCGCGCGGCGGCTTCGCGCCGATCAACGTGCAATGGGGTTACGACAATCGCACCGTCGGCCTGCGCGTGCCGGTGTCCGAGCCTCAGTCGACGCGCATCGAGAACCGCGTTGCCGGCGCCGACGTGAACCCGTATCTCGCGATCGCGCTGTCACTGGCCTGCGGCTATCTCGGCATGATCGAAGGTCTGCGCTCGACGGCGCCGGTGACGGGCAGCGGCTACAACCTCGGTTACCAGCTCTCACGCAGTCTCGAGGATTCGCTGCGGCTGCTCGAAGAATGCAAGCCGCTGTGCGAACTGCTGGGTGAACGGTTCGTGCGCTCGTATTCGGCGGTCAAGCACAAGGAATACGAGACCTTCTTTCACGTCATCAGCTCCTGGGAGCGGGAATTCCTGCTGTTGAACGTATGAGCCGCATCAGCGAACGCCACGACACCGCGGGCTGGCAGGCGATCGACCGCAAGCATTTCCTGCATCCGTTCACGGACACCCGGGCGCTGCATGAAACCGGCGCGCGGATCATCACGCGCGCCGACGGCGTCTACCTGTGGGATTCGAACGGCGAGCGGCTGCTCGACGGCATGGCGGGCCTGTGGTGCGTGAACGTCGGCTACGGGCGCGCCGAACTCGCCGAAGTCGCGGCGGAACAGATGCGCGAACTGCCCTATTACAACAACTTTTTCAAGACCGCCAATCCGCCGGTGCTCGCGCTGTCCGAACTGCTGGCCGAGGTCACGCCCGCGCACATGAACCACGTGATGTTCACGGGTTCGGGATCGGAAGCGAACGACACGATCGTGCGCTTCGTGCGCCGTTACTGGGACGTGATGGGTCAGCCCCGCCGCAAGACCCTCGTCAGCCGCTGGCAGGCCTATCACGGCAGCACCGTGGCCGGCGCGAGTCTCGGTGGCATGAAGGCAATGCACGCGCACGGCGACCTGCCGATTCCCGGCATCGAGCACATCGATCCGCCGTACTGGTACCAGCTCGGCGGCGACGAGTCGCCCGCGGACTTCGGCCGGCGCGCGGCCGGCTGGCTCGAGGACAAGATCCTCGAACTCGGCGCGGACACGGTGGCGGCGTTCATCGGCGAGCCGATCCAGGGCGCCGGTGGCGTGATCATCCCGCCGGACACCTACTGGCCCGAGATCGAGCGGATCTGCCGCAAGCACGGCATCCTGCTGATCGCGGACGAGGTGATCTGCGGCTTCGGCCGCACCGGTCACTGGTTCGGCTGCGAGACCTTCGGCTTCAAGCCGGACCTGATGGCGATGGCGAAAGGCATGTCGTCCGGCTACCTGCCGATCGGCGGCGTGATGGTCGCGGACAGCATCGCCGATGTCATGATCGAGCGCGGCGGCGAGTTCTATCACGGCTACACCTACTCCGGTCACCCGACCTGCTGCGCCGTCGCCGAACGCAATATCCGCCTCATCCGCGACGAAGGGCTCGTCGAGCGCGTGCGCGACGAGACCGGCCCCTACCTGCAGCGGCGCTGGCGCGAACTCGGCAGCCACCCGCTGGTCGGCGAAGCCCGCGGGGTCGGCTTCATCGGGGCGCTGGAACTGGTGCGTGACAAGGCCACGCGTCAGCGCTTCGAGCCGCTCGGCGACGTCGGCACGCTGTGCCGCGACTTCTGTTTCAACAACGGACTCGTGATGCGGGCGGTAGGGGACACGATGATCATCTCGCCGCCGCTGGTGATGACGCACGCGGAAATCGACGAGCTGATCGAGCGCGCGCGGCATTGCCTGGATCTGACTGCGCGAGCGCTCGGCATCGACTGCTGATGCATCAGGCGGGGGCGATTGCGCACCTTCATGGACCATGCCGTCGGCGGTTGCGGGTCCACCGGCGAATCGCGTAATGTCCGCTGGCAGAACTCAAGAAAAAACTGCCGGACAGTGCCGCAAGCCCTCGCTTTTCAGAGGCAGGTCCGGGCTCCGCGTCGCGACCCAGGGAGAACACCGATGACCGGCTCTTTGCGCACAGGCATTCTGATCGCAGGTCTCGTCCTGCTGCTGGCCGGCTGCGGCGGCAGCGACGAAGCATCCGCACCTGCCCCGGCAGAAGAGACGACTCAGACCGACAGCGCCCCGCCCGCGGCAGCACCGGCCGGCGCGCCAGTCGCCCCTGCCACCGACGGCGAGCAGGTCGTCAACGTCTACAACTGGTCCGACTACATCGCTGAAGACACGATCGCGAATTTCGAGAAGGAAACGGGCATCAAGGTCCGTTACGACGTGTTCGATTCGAACGAAGTGCTGGAGGCCAAGCTGCTCGCCGGCAACACCGGGTACGACATCGTGGTGCCGTCGGCGAGCTTCGTCGCGCGCCAGATCCAGGCGGGCATCTTCCAGCCGCTCGACCGCGGCAAACTGCCGAACTACCAGAATCTCGACCCCGAGATCATGCAGATCCTCGCCGGCTACGATCCCGAGAACAAGCACATCATCCCGTGGCTGTGGGGCACGACGGGCATCGGTTACAACGTCGCCAAGATCAAGGAACGCATGCCGGACGCGCCGCTCGGCAGCTGGGACATGCTGTTCAAGCCGGAGGTCCTGGCGAAGTTCAAGGATTGCGGAATCGCGCTGCTCGACGCCCCGTCCGAAGTCTTTCCGACGGCGCTGCGTTATCTCGGCCTGCCGACCGGCAGCCAGAGCCCCGAGGATCTCGCCAAGGTCGAAGCGCTCCTGATGAGCATCAGGCCGTTCATCAAGTACTTCCACTCTTCCCAATACATCAACGATCTCGCGAATGGCGAAGTGTGCCTGGTGCTCGGTTGGAGCGGCGACGTCTTCATCGCGCGCGACCGTGCCGAAGAGGCGAAGAATGGCAATGAGATCGCCTACTTCGTGCCGCGCGAGGGTTCGCTGATGTGGTTCGACACGATGGCAATTCCGAAGGACGCGCCCCATGCCGACAATGCGCACCGGTTCATCGACTACGTGCTGCGCGCCGAGGTCGTGGCCGCCATCACGAACTACGTCAATTTCCCGAACGCCAATGCGGCGGCCACGCCGCTGGTCAACGAGGACATCCGGACCGACACTTCGATCTATCCGGATGCGGAAACGAAGAAGAACCTGTTCCCGAACGTGGTGAACACCCCGACCTTCGACCGCCTCGTGACCCGGACCTGGACACGGATCAAGACCAACCAGTAAGTTCGGCCACACAACAGGCAACGGGGAGAGACGGGCATGCAAGAAGGCAGGAAGCCCGAGCCGGCGGTCGTCGAGCCCTGGAAGGATCCGGGCGCAGTCCCCTATATCCGAATCCAGGAAGTCACCAAGAAGTTCGGCGACTTCACGGCCGTCAACAACGTGTCGCTGAACGTCTACAAGCAGGAACTGTTCTGCCTGCTCGGCGGGTCCGGCTGCGGCAAGAGCACGCTGTTGCGCATGCTGGCCGGCTTCGAGGAGCCTACCAGCGGCAAGATCTTCATCGACGGACAGGACATGGCCGGTATTCCGCCGTACAGCCGGCCGGTCAACATGATGTTCCAGTCCTACGCGCTGTTTCCGCACATGACGGTGCAGGACAACATCGCCTTCGGGCTCAAGCAGGATCACAAGCCCAAGCGCGAGATCCTCGATCGCGTGGCGTCGATGCTCGAACTCGTGAAGCTGTCGTCGTTTGCGAAGCGCAAGCCGCACCAGCTCTCCGGCGGCCAGCGGCAGCGCGTGGCGCTCGCCCGCTCGCTGGTCAAGGAACCGAAACTGCTGCTGCTCGACGAGCCACTGGGCGCGCTCGACCGCAAGCTCCGCGAGTCGACGCAGTTCGAACTGATGAATATCCAGGACAAGCTCGGCGTGACCTTCATGGTCGTCACCCACGACCAGGAAGAAGCGATGACCCTGGCCTCCCGCATCGGCGTGATGAACCTCGGGCAGATCGTGCAGGTCGGCACGCCGAGCGAAATCTACGAATTTCCGACCAGCCGCTTCGTTGCCGACTTCATCGGCACGGTCAACATGTTCGAGGGCCGCATCATCGACGAAGACAATGATTACGTGCGCATCGCGTCCGAGGAGGCCGGCTGCACGATTTTCATCAATCACGGCGTGGCGGCGCCGCCGAATGCGCATCTCTGCGTCGCGGTCCGCCCGGAGAAGATCACGATCACGCACGAACCGCCGGTGCAAAT
This sequence comes from Gammaproteobacteria bacterium Ga0077536, assembly GCA_001464935.1. Taxonomy (GTDB): domain Bacteria; phylum Pseudomonadota; class Gammaproteobacteria. The sequence goes on along the minus strand of LNEL01000050.1, from coordinate 109,715 downwards.
CGGGGAGAACTGCGCGCACGGCATCATCGACGGCATCGCCTACATGGGCGACATGTCGGTGTTCAACGTCAAACTCGACAGCGGCAAGATGGTGAAGGTCACCCGGCCGAACCTCATCCGCCACGCCGAGGACGCCATCACCTGGGATCAGCGCGTCTGGCTGCAGTGGGATCCCGCCAGCGGGGTCGTGCTGACGACATGAGCCGGCTCGGTTACCTGCCGCTCGGAGATCACCTCGCCGTCAGCGCCGAGCCGATGGTGCGCGCGATCGTGCGCATTCCCCCGGTGCGCTGGGCCCTGAACCTGCTCGGCCATGTGACGTCCGGCCGCGGCCTCGTCATCGCCGTGCCCTATGTGTGGCTCGCGCTGTTCTTCCTGATTCCGTTCCTGATCGTGCTCAAGATCTCGTTCGCCGATCAGCTGATCGCGCAGCCGCCGTATTCGTCGCTGGTCGACTTCGCTGAGCAGGGCTATGTGACGCTGAAGCTGAACGTCGGGAATTACCTGTTCCTCGCCGAGGATGCGCTGTACTGGAAGGCCTACCTGCGGTCGGTGCAGATCGCGTTCTTCTCGGCGCTGATTTGCCTCGTCATCGGTTATCCGATGGCCTACGCGATGGCGCGCGCCGAGCCGACGTGGCGCAGCGTGCTGCTGATGCTGGTGGTGCTGCCGTTCTGGACGTCGTTCCTGCTGCGGGTCTATGCGTGGATCGGCCTGCTGAACAACAACGGCGTCATCAACAACGCGTTGATGGCGCTCGGCGTCATCGACCAGCCGATAGTCATGATGCGCACGAACTTCGCGGTCTACGTCGGCATCGTCTATTCGTATCTGCCGTTCATGATCCTGCCGCTGTACGCAACGCTCGAGAAGATGGATCTGACGCTGCTCGAGGCGGCGGAAGACCTCGGCTGTCGACCGTTCAAGGCCTTTTTGACGATCACGCTGCCGCTGTCGATGCCGGGCGTCATCGCCGGCTTCTCGCTGGTGTTCATCCCGGCGCTCGGCGAATTCGTCATTCCGGACCTGCTCGGCGGCACCGAAACGCTGATGATCGGCAAGGTGCTGTGGGACGAATTCTTCTCGAACCGCGCGTGGCCGATCGCCTCGGCAGTGGCCATCGCGATGCTGTCGCTGGTGCTCGTCATCATGAGCTTTCAGCACTGGCTCGAGCGCCGGGCGGCGGCCGCGCGATGAGCCGCCGCACGAGTCCCGCGCTGTGGGCCTGGCTCGCCGCCGGCTTCGCCTTCCTGTACATCCCAATCCTGTCGCTGGTGTTCTTCTCGTTCAACCAGTCGAAACTGGTGACGGTGTGGGGCGGATTCTCGACGCGCTGGTATGCCGCCCTGATGCGCAACGAGCAGATTCTCGGGGCCGCGTGGCTGTCGGTGAAGATCGCCGCGATCAGCGCCGTGCTCGCCGTGATTCTCGGCACGCTCGTGGCCGTCTGTCTCACGCGCTTCGGACCGTTTCGCGGGCGCGTGAAGACGGAAGTCCTCACGGGCCTGTCACTGCTGCTGCTGTTCGTCGCGATGGAGCAGGCTTTCGGCTGGCCGGCAGGCCGCGGCACACTGACGATCATCATCGCGCACACGACCTTCGCGCTGGCCTATGTCGCAGTGGTGGTGCAGTCGCGCCTGACGGGCATGGATCCATCGATCGAAGAGGCGGCAATGGACCTCGGCGCGCGACCGGCCAAGGTCTTCTTCCTGATCACGCTGCCGATCATCATGCCGGCGCTGGTGTCCGGCTTTCTGCTTGCGTTCACACTGTCGCTCGATGATCTGGTGATTTCGAGCTTCGTATCCGGCCCCGGCTCGACGACGCTGCCGATGGTGATTTACTCGAAGGTCCGACTCGGGCTGTCCCCGGAGATCAACGCGCTCGCGACCCTGCTGGTGGTCGTCGTCGCGATCGGAGTAATCGCCGCGGGCCTCGTGCTCAAGCAGGCCGACCAGGCCCGCCAACGCGACGCAAAGATGGCGGCTTCCAAGTAGTCCCGACCCTGAAAGGCTTTCATGCCCTGGCTGGTCAACCTGCTCTGCGACGAGACCGTCGTTCAAACCTACTACCACGGCGCACTGACGGGCGACGAACTGAAAGCAGCCTGCCGCGAGACGATGGTCGTCGCGAGACGGGTCAACAGCTGTCGTTACCTGACCGACTGCCGCGGCCTCGAGCCCGGCGGCCACAGCCTGGCCGATCTGTATTTCCTGGTCGATTACCTCGTCGACGAAGGGCTGGACAAGGAAAGCAGCCGGGAAGCCGTCATCGCTGATGCCCACGGTGAGATGGCAGAGAAGATAGAGTTCTGGGAAAACACGATGGTCAATCGCGGCTTCGATGTCCGCCGTTTCAGCGAAATCGACGCGGCGCTCGTGTGGCTGAGCCGGTGACAGGCGTCGTGCGCGACGGCCTCGCGCGTCAGACGCCCGCGGGTTGCTGCTGCGTGATGCAGTGGACGTTGCCACCGCCGTAGAGAATCTCGCGCCCCGGGACCTGGCGAATGACGCGATCCGGAAACTGTTCGGCGAGGATGCTCGCGGCGCGCGCATCGTTCGCATCGCCGAACTCGGGCACGATCACCGCGCCGTTGACGATGAGGAAGTTGACATAGGAGGCCGCGAGGCGAAAGCCGCCGGGCCGCGCGAACGTGCCGGCGCCATGCGCCACTTCACGAGCTTCCTCATCGGTCATCGCGACCGGCACTGCGGGGATTGGCAACTTCACGATTTCCAGCTGCCTGCCGCGTGCATCGTGCATCGCTCGCAGCCGGCGGTAGGCATCGCGCGAAATCGCCGACTGCGGATCGGACGCATCGTCGGTCCATGCCAGCGCCACGACGCCGGGGCGCAGGAAGCAGCAGAGATTGTCGATGTGGCCGTCGGTTTCGTCGTTGCACACACCCGCGCCGAGCCACAGCACCGTCGACACGCCGAGGTAGTCGCGCAGATGCTGCTCGATGTCGGCGCGGTTCAGCGACGGATTGCGGTTTGGATTCAGCAGACATTCTTCGGTCGTCAGGCAGCTGCCTTCGCCGTCGACGTGGATCGACCCGCCCTCGAGCACCAGCGGCGCGCGATAGCGCGTCACGCGCTCGAGATCGGCGATCTTCGCTGCCGCGAGGTCGTCCGCGTCCCACGGAAAATACAGTCCGCCGTGCAGGCCGCCCCACGCGTTGAAGATCCAGTCGACTGCGCGCACTTCGCCGCCCTCGTGGCGCACGAACGTCGGGCCGATGTCACGCATCCAGGCGTCGTTCGTCGTCAGTTCGACGAGCCGCACGCGCGGCACGAGCAGCCGCCGCGCATGTTCGTACTGGCGGTGCGACACCCCGACCGTCACCGGTTCATGGTCGGCGATCGCATTGGCGACATGGGCAAACGCATGCTGGGCCGGCACGCCGCCGAGCCGCCAGTTGTCGGGGCGCTCCGGCCACGCCATCCACACCTGTGCCTGTGGTGCCCACTCGGCGGGCATCGCAAAGCCGTCGGCCCGGGGTGTGCTGTGTGCCAGTTCGCTCATGGAGGCATGGTACGGGTGGCCGGCCGGCGCGAAAAGCCGCACCGCGGGCAGGCGGCGCCAAATCCGCATTATCATGGCAGCCATGCCGCCAGCCGCCGATCAGACTTCTCCCGGATTCTTTCCCGCCGCCACGCTGGCGGCGCTGGCCGCCCGTGAAACAGCGCGCTACCAGGCGTCCAACCCGAAGTCGGCCGAACTCGCCGCGACCCTCGGCGAGCACTGGTTCGCCGGCGCGCCGCTGCACTGGATGCGCGACTGGCCGCTGCCGTTTCCACTGAGCGTACGCGAGGCCAGCGGCGCGCGGCTCACGGACGTCGACGGCCATGCCTACAGCGACTTCTGCCTCGGCGACACCGCCGCGATGTTCGGCCACAGCCCGGCGCCGGTCGCCGCCGCCATTGCCGCCCAGGCATCACGCGGCCTCGCCACGATGCTGCCCGGCGCGGATGCCGCATGGGTCGGCGTCGAACTGACGCGACGCTTCGGCCTCGCGCGCTGGCAGGTCGCGACGACCGCGTCGGACGCCAACCGCTTCCTGCTGCGCTGGGCGCGCGCCGCCACCGGCCGGCAGAAGATCCTCGTGTTCGACGGCTGCTATCACGGCGCGGTCGACGACACACTGGTGCGCCTGATCGACGGCCGCGCGCAGCCCGCGCCCGGACTGCTCGGCCAGAGTGGCCAAGGTGGCGATGGCACCACCCTCGTCGTCGACTTCAACGATCCGGAGGCCCTCGCCCACGCGCTGAAGGCGAACGACGTTGCGGCCGTGCTGTGCGAACCGGCGCTGACCAACATCGGCATGGTGCTGCCCGATCCCGGCTTTCACGCGACGCTGCGCGCCGTGACGCGCGAGCACGGCACCCTGCTGCTGCTCGATGAAACCCACACGCTGAGCTGCGGCCCCGGCGGCTACACGCGCGCCCATGGGCTCGACCCGGACGCCATCGTGATCGGCAAGGCCATCGCCGGTGGCCTGCCCTGCGCGGTCTACGGCGTCAGCGCGGCCCTCGCGCACGACATGCAGACGGCCTGGACGAGCGCGCCCGACGGCCGCACCGGCATCGGCACGACGCTGTCGGCGAATCCGCTGCAGTTCGCCGCGTTGCGCGCGAACCTCGAGCACATGATGAGCGACGACCATTACGCGCGCATGGAAGCCATGGCCGGCGAACTCGCGGCCGGCCTGCGCGGGGTGTTCGCGCGCCACGATCTCGACTGGTGCGTGACGCAACTCGGCGCACGCTGCGAGTTCCAGGCCTGCGCGTTGCCGCCGCGCACGGGCCGCGCGGCGGAAGCCGCGGCGAACCCGGCGCTCGAACGCCTGCTGCACCTGTACCTGTTGAACCGGGGGCTCGTGATCACGCCGTTCCACAACATGCTGCTGGTGAGCCCTGCGACGAGCATGGACGCGGTGTGGGCGCTGCTCGATGCGGTCGACGCATGCCTGACCGAGGCGGCGACACGCGACCCGGGCACGCTGGCCCAGCCACCGCCAGCCCCGTGACGACCGCGGCCGGTGACGCCGCCGCAGCACGACGCGGCCCCACGCGGGTCCGACCTGAAATTGCATTTGGAGCCTCTGCATGAACCATCGCGCGTCGCCGGCTGAAGCCCGCGAATTCCTGGCCCGGAACTCGGACATCCGCCATGTCCAGATGATGTTGACCGATCACAACGGCGTGCTGCGCGGGAAGTCCCTGCGGCCGGCGGAACTCGAAGCGCTGTACGAGCGCGGGCGCCCCTTGCCGAGTTCGATCGCGGCGCTGACGCTCAGCGGGGAAGATGCCGAGAACACCGGCCTGCTGTGGGAGGTCGGTGACATGGACTGCCTCGCGTTTCCGGTGCCCGGCACGCTGATGCGCTGTCCGTGGCTCGCGGCGCCGACCGCGCAGGTGCTGATCATGCTGGACCCCGAACTCGGCATGCCGTCAGCGGCGGCCGACCCGCGGCTCGTCGCGATCCGCGTGATCGAGCGTCTGAAGAAGCAGCGGTTGAACCCGGTGATGGCGGTCGAACTCGAGTTCTACCTGCTCGAAGGCTCGAGCGCGCGCAGCCGCCCGCCAGTGCCCGTCGCGCCACGCGGCCAGCATCCGCACGTCTACAGCATCGATGAAGTCGAGGCGCTCGCACCGTTCTTCGACGACTTGTACCGCGCCTGCGACGTGCAGGGGCTGCCGGCGGAAACGGCGATCTCGGAGTTCGGCCCCGGCCAGCTCGAGATCACGCTGACGCATCGCGCCGACGCGCTCCAGGCGCTGGACGAGGCAACGCTGTATCGGCGGCTCGTCAAAGGGGTGGCCGCCAGGCACGGCTTTCTCGCCTGCTTCATGGCCAAGCCCTTCGGCGGCCATGCCGGCTCGGGCACGCACCTGCACCTGAGCCTCGTCGACGAGCAGGGGCACAACCTGTTCGCGCACGACGATCCGGCCGGCACGATGCTGTTGCGACATGCGGTAGGCGGCATGGCCGAAACGGCCGCCGACATGATGGCGCTGTTCGCGCCGCACGCGAACTCCTACCGCCGCTTCTGCGCGAACAGCTATGCGCCGCTGTTCCCGACCTGGGGCATCAACAATCGCACCGTCTCGATGCGCGTGCCGACCGGGCCCGCCGAGACGCGCCATGTCGAGCACCGCATCTGCGGCGCGGACGCGAATGCATACCTGGCGGCTGCCGCCGTGCTCGCGGGCGCCGATCACGGCATCGACCGCGAGATCGATCCTGGCGCGCCGGTCGCAGGCGACGGCTACCAGGTCACGGACGCGCCACCGCTGCCGGTACACTGGCCGCTGGCAATCGAGCGCTTCGCGCAGTCGCCGTTGACGCGGGAATATTTCGGCAAGCGTTTCGTGGACATCTACTCGGCGGTCAAACGCAGCGAGTCGCAGCGCTATCTCGGTGAAATCAGCAACCAGGATTACGACTGGTATCTGCAAACGGTGTAAACGCCATGAATCTGTCCGTGCTCGACCTGTTCAAGATCGGCATCGGCCCGTCGAGTTCGCATACCGTCGGACCGATGCTCGCGAGCTGCCGTTTCATCGAGGCGCTGCTGGCGTCACCGCACGGCCCGGCGGTGGCCCGCGTGGTCGTCGAGCTGTACGGGTCGCTGGCGTGGACAGGCAAGGGCCACGCCACCGACCGCGCAGTCCTGCTCGGGCTGTCCGGCGAGCGGCCGGACAGCGTCACGGGTGAACGCATCGAGGCGATAGGAGCGCGCTTCGAACACCAGCGGCAGATTGTCCTGCCGGACGGCCGCGCGCTCCCGTTCACGCCGGACGACATCCACTGGCTGCGCGACCAGACGCTCTCCTTTCACCCGAACGGCATGCGCTTTCATGCGTTCGATGCGGCGGGCACCACGTTGCAGACGGCCGCCTATTATTCGGTCGGCGGCGGCTTCGTGGTGTCGGAAGCGGAATCGCACCAGTCGCCGGACACCGTGACCGGCCCGACGGTGCCCTACCCCTTCACCTCGGCCGAAGAACTGCTGACGATCGGCACCGAGCGATCGATGTCGATAGCCGACATCGTGCTCGCGAACGAAGCCGCGTTCAGACCGGAAGCCGAGACCTGCGCGAAGATCGACGCGATCTGGCGGGCGATGGACGATTGCATCGAGCGCGGTCTGCACACCGGCGGCATCCTGCCCGGCGGCTTGAAGGTCAAACGCCGCGCGGCGGAGATGTACGCGCGTCTCAGCACGGGCGTCGCCGATCCGCACCTCGCCGCGCTCGACTGGCTGAACGTCTATGCCCTGGCGGTCAACGAAGAGAACGCCGCGGGCGGGCGTGTCGTGACCGCACCGACGAACGGCGCGGCCGGCATCGTGCCGGCGGTGCTGAAATACTGCACGGTTTTCCATCGCAACGACGCCGACGCCATCCGCCGCTTCCTGCTGACGGCGAGCGCAATCGGCATGCTCTACAAGCGCAATGCGTCGCTGTCGGCCGCCGAGATGGGCTGCCAGGGCGAAGTCGGTGTCGCGTGTTCGATGGCTGCCGCGGGGCTGGCCGCCGTGCTCGGCGGCAGCAATGCGCAGATCGAGAATGCCGCGGAGATTGGCATGGAACACAACCTCGGCCTGACCTGCGATCCAATCAAGGGTCTGGTGCAGATCCCCTGCATCGAGCGCAACACGATGGGCGCCGTGAAGGCGGTCAATGCCGCGCGCCTCGCCGTGCTCCACGGCGACGGCACGCACCAGGTGTCGCTCGACTCCGTGATCAAGACCATGAAACAGACCGGGCTCGACATGCAGAGCCACTACAAGGAAACCTCGACCGGCGGCCTCGCGGTCAATGTGCCGGACTGCTGAGCCGCAGCGATCAACACCCTCTGACAAGCCCGAGGAGCCGAGCCATGCACCACTACCACGCCACCATCTGCTGGGCCCGCGACGACAGCGACTTCGTGCGCGGACGTTACAGTCGCGCGCACCAGTGGCGCTTCGACGAAGGCGTGACGGTGCCGGCCTCCGCGTCGCCACTGGTGGTGCCGCTGCCGTTCTCGGCCAGGGCGGCGGTCGACCCCGAAGAAGCGCTGGTGGCGGCGGCAGCGAGTTGTCACATGCTGACGTTCCTGTGGCTCGCCGCCAAAGAGGGCTTCGTGATCGAGCGCTATGAAGACGACGCCACAGGGCTCATGGAAAAGAATGCGCGTGGCCGGCTCGCCATCACCCGCATCACGCTGAAGCCGCGCATCGAGTTCAGCGGCGACCGCAGCCCGACGACCGCGGAGCTCGACCGCCTGCATCACGCTGCGCACGATGAGTGCTACATCGCGAATTCGATTTCCGCGGAGATCGTCGTCGAATGATCGCCGTGTGACTTGCCGCCCCGGCAAGTGTCGGTGCGGCAGGCACCCTCGCCGTCGGCGCGGCCCCCCCGGGCCTCCGCCGCGCCGCGGCGGCCATTCACCCATTAATCATGGGGATTTGGGCCGTGGTTCGCCCCTCCAGACGCCCCATTTCCGTGCTCCGCCGCTTTCGTTCAAAGCGCCGGCCGTTTCGTCCAAGACCCCGCTGTGCCCCTTTTCGATGATGCGCTCCCGACATTACCGGCCGCGCCCCTATAATCGCGGGGCCGCCCTTAGAGACGGGCCGAAAAAAGAGAACAGAGGAGTGGAATGACATGACGGACAGCAAGCTCGCCCCCGCCCCGCTACGACTCGACGCCGCCGTGATCGGCGCCGGTGTCGCCGGTCTTTACCAGGTTTATCAGCTGCGCAAGATGGGGTTGAACGTCAAAGGCTTCGACACCGCTACCGGCGTCGGCGGTACCTGGTACTGGAACCGCTATCCCGGCGCCAAGTTCGACTCCGAGTGCTACATCTACCAGTACCTGTTCGATGAAGACCTGTACAAGGACTGGAGTTGGAGCGAACGCTTTCCGGGTCAGCCCGAGATCGAACGCTGGATGAATTACGTCGCCGATCGGCTCGATCTGCGCAAGGACTTCCAGTTTAACACCACGATCAAATCCGCCCACTACCACGAAGACACGGGCCGCTGGACACTGACCACCGAGGCGGGCCAGACGATCGACGCGCAGTTCGTGATCTCCTGCTCCGGCATGCTGTCGGCGCCGCTCGAAAACGTGTTCAAGGGTCAGGACAGTTTCAAGGGCCGCCTGTTCCACACCGCGCGCTGGCCGAAGGAGTCGATCGATTTCACCGGCAAGCGCGTCGGCATCGTCGGCATCGGTGCCACCGGCATCCAGGTCATCCAGACGATCGCCGACAAGGTCGGTCATCTGAAGGTCTTCATCCGTACGCCGCAGTACATCAGCAAGATGGCGAACCCGCATTACGGCCCGGCCGAGCAGGCCGCCTACAAGGCGCGTTTCGAAGAACTGCGCGAAAAACTGCCGCGCACGTTCAGCGGTTTCGAGTTCGAATTCCCGGCCGGTGCCTGGGCCGATCTCACGCCGGCGCAGAAGCGCCAGCGCATGGAGGAGAACTGGGAGTTCGGTTCGCTGAAGCTGTGGCTCGCGACCTGCCCGGAACTGTTCATGGACGAGGCGGCAAGTGCTGAAGTGTCCGAGTTCGTGCGCGAGAAAATGCGCGAACGTCTGAAGGATCCGAAACTCTGTGAACTGCTGATTCCGACCGATTACGGTTTCGGCACGCATCGCGTGCCGCTCGAGAGCAATTATCTCGAGGTCTATCACCGTCCGAACGTGGAGGCGATCAGCGTCAAGGACAATCCGATCGACTGCGTGGTGCCGGAAGGCATCCGGCTGAAGGACGGCACTGTGCACGAACTCGACGTGCTGATCCTGGCGACCGGCTTCGATGCGGGTTCGGGTGCGCTGACGCGCATCGACATCCGTGGCCGCGGCGGGCGTTCGCTGAAGGACGACTGGAGCCGTGACATTCGCACGGCCCTCGGCCTGCAGGTGCATGGCTATCCGAACCTGTTCACGACGGGTGCACCGCTCGCGCCGTCCGCCGCCCTGTGCAACATGACCACCTGCCTGCAGCAGCAGACGGAGTGGATCACGGCCTGCATCGAGCACCTGCGCAACAAGGGCGCGAAGGTGATCGAGGCGAGCAAGGCGCTCGAGGATCAGTGGGTCGCGCACCATGACGAAATCGCAAACGCGACGCTCGTCGTGAAGACCGACTCCTGGTACATGGGGTCGAACATTGCGGGCAAGCCGCGCCGGCTGCTGTCGTACATCGGCGGCGTCGGCCAGTATCGCCAGAAGTGCACGGAACTGGCCGAGCAGGGCTACGCGGGCTTCGAAGTGCAGTAAACCGGCAATCGGGGCGCCCTCGCGGCGCCCCGGACCGTTGTCCTGGCGCCGCACGGCGCCGGCGCCGGCGTTCCTCGCCGGGCCGACGATTGACAGCCCCCAAGCGCCCCCCTAGGCTCCCGCCGACGCGCCATTTCTAGCCACCAGAAGCCGCCGGGGCCGCGCGCACCGCCCCGCCTCAGACACGGTGCATGGGACATCTGATCACCCCGAGTGAACTGCCGGACTGGGTGCCGGGCAAGGTCATCTGCGCCAGCGACGGCCAGGGCTGGCGCGGCGTCGCGCTGCGTGGTTACCGCTATCTCGGCCAGGATGTCTACATCCCGCCGATGCGCGACTACATGATCGTGTCCTACCGCCGCGGGCTCACGCCGATGGAGCGCCGTTTCGAAGGCGCCTGGAAGCAGACGCGCTGCGCACCCGGCAGCATCTCCCTGCTGACGCGCGAGCAACGCTCGAACTGGAACTGGAGCGAGAACATCGACGTCTTCCACGTCTACCTGACGGAAGACCTGCTCGGACGGCTCGCGTCGGAAGCCCTCGGCCACTCGATGGCCAGCATCCGGCTCAACGACGTGCTGAACGTCGAGGATCCGGTGCTGACAGCCGGCGTCGAGGCAATACAGCGTGAGGCCCGTGAACCCGCGATCGGCGGCCACCTGTACGTCGAAGCCGTGGCGGCCCAGTTGGGCCTGCACCTGCTGCGTCATTACGCCGAACTCGCGCTGCGCGAACGCCCGGACTCGAGCCGCCTGTCGCCGCTGCTCTGCGCGCGGATCACCGACTACATCGACACCCATCTGCACGAGACGCTCGAACTGCAGGCGCTGGCCTGCGTGGCGGGCCTCGGCGTGTGCAGTTTCAGCCGGCGCTTTCGCGCGAGCTTTGGCAGCGCGCCGTATGCCTATGTCCTGGCCCGACGACTCGAACGCGCGAAGCGGCTGCTGGCGAATCCGGCGCTCGCCCTGAAGCAGATCGCCGCCGAATGCGGCTTTGCCGATCAGGCGCACATGACGCGGGTGTTCAAGGCGCGCCTCGGCGTCACGCCGGGCGCGCTGCGGGCGGAGAGCCTGCGCTGAATAGAAGAGCGCCAATACGCTCCAGTCGTAGGTTGGGCTGACGCAGGAAGCCCAACTCTTGGGTGCGCACGGCGCTGTCGATTCACTTTTTGAGCACGCTGCGGAGCGGGACAAATCGGCCGCACTCATAGAGTCGTTGCCGATACGCCGCACGTTGGGCTTCCTGCGTCAGCCCAACCTGCGGAAGAACCGCAGTTTTCGACCCAGCGCATGGCCGCTGATCGATATTGACGCGCTGCTATTTAGCGCACGGGCCCCAGCGCCCACAGCAGGGCTGCGATCACCACACACGTCACGACGCTGAGCCAATACCCGATCGGGCGCTCGTGGCGCGTGACGACTCCGGACAGCCAATGGGCGCGGCCGGACACCAGGGCCCAGACGGCGGCCACGACGAACAGCATCGCAAGGAAGTTCATGCGTTCAGCAGCAGAAAATCGGAACGGTCTCCCCCGTTGCGGGCTGACACGAATGCCCCTCGGACATGCTTCGTGGCATGGCGGGACTGCCGTCAGTCGAACACGCAGCGTGGAAAGTAGAACGACACGATCCAGTTCGGCATGTCGACGATTTCACTGATCCGGAGATCGCCGCATACCGAACACAGCAGGTAGGCGTCGACGGGATTCATGTGCTGCGTGGCCGCGATGAGATCCACCATGGCGGACACCGCGTCGCGCGCCGCCGTCATCAAGTCGGGGCCGATGCCTGTCGTCACTTCGTAGCCCGCGTGATCGAGATGACGCGTGACCGGGCCGGGCGTGGTGAAGCGCGGCGATCCGAGCCCCGCCTGCTTGACCAGTTCGAAGCGCGCCGCGACCGTACACGCCGTCTCGATTGCCGTCCCGCAGATTTCGCCGTCGCCCTGCGCCGCATGCGCGTCGCCGAGACTGAACAGGCCGCCGGCCACCTCGACCGGCAGGTAGAGCGTGGTGCCCGCGGCGATATCGCGAATGTCCATGTTGCCACCCACACGGCGCGGCGGCACGATCGAATGCAAGCCCGCTGCCGCCGGCGCGAGTCCGAGCGTGCCGCACATCGGCTTCAGCGGTACGCGTCCGCCCGGGCCGAAGAGCGCCGGCGTGCGGGCCGTCGCGTCGTAGTGCCAGTGCTGCAGATGCGGCGCGGTGAACTGATCGGCCAGCAGGCCGAAGCCCGGGATATTTCCCGTCCAGCCCCAGCCTGACGGCGCGAAGTCGAGCAGAGTCACCTTGACGGCGTCACCCGGCGCCGCGCCATCGATGTACACCGGCCCGACGACCGGGTTCACACGCGCGAAGTCGAGCTGCAGCAGCGCCGCGGCGTCCGACTGCGGTGTCAACTGGCCATCGGAGGCATCGAGCGCATGGAACTCGATCGCGTCGCCGGGCGCGATGCGCAGCACCGGCGCATTCGCATTGTTCCAGCCCCGGTGCCCCTGGGCATGGTGAATCGTGTGCTGGCATTTCATCGCGCGAACATGCGCCGGGGCGCGCCGACTGTCAACGCAATGCCCGCGTGAATGCGGCAGCGCACTGACCTGCAGGGTGCCACGTCCCGGTGCTAATCTTGAACCCGCCGCCTGTCGACCCAGGCCCTGTCATCCATCCGGGAGCGATATATGAATCCGAGTCGGGAAGTAGCGTCCTCTGAATATGATGTCGTCATCATCGGCGCCGGTATCGCCGGGCTCTATCTCCTGCATCGCCTGCGCGGCATGGGCTGCTCGGTGCAGGTACTCGAGGCCGGCACCGATGTCGGTGGCACCTGGTACTGGAATCGCTATCCGGGCGCGCGCTTCGACTCTGAATCGTATACCTACGGCTATTCGTTCTCGCCCGAACTGCTGAACGAGTGGGAATGGAGCGAGCACTTCGCAGCCCAGCCGGAGACGCTGCGCTACCTGCAGCATGTCACCGATCGCTTCGATCTGCGGCGCGACATCCGGTTCGGCACGCGCGTCAGCGCCGCACACTACGACGCCACACGACGCGACTGGCTGATCACGGCGGAGGACGGCCATGCGGTGCGCGCTCGCCTGATGATCACGGCGATCGGTGGCCTGTCCGAACCCTACATCCCGGACATCCCCGGGCGCGCCGACTTCCATGGCGAGAGTTGGCACACCGCGCGCTGGCCGCATCATCCCGTCGACCTCGGCGACAAGCGCGTCGCGGTGATCGGCACGGGCGCCACCGCCGTGCAATTGATCACCGAGATCTCGAAGAACATCGGCCACCTCACCGTGTTCCAGCGCACCGCCAACTATTGCAAGCCGCTGCGCAATTCACCGATCGACGCCGCGAGCCAGGCGAAGATTCGCGCGGAGTATCCGGCGATGTTCCAGAAGTGCCGGGAGTCCTTCGGCGCGTTCATCCACGATTTCGATCCCCGCTCGGCCTTCGACGTCAGCGACGACGAACGCCGGGCGCACTATGAGCGACAGTGGGCCGAACCCGGCTTCGGCTTCTGGCTCGGCGGCTTCAGCGATATCCTGACCAGTCGTGCCGCGAACGAAACGGCCGCCGAGTTCGTGCGCGAGAAGATCCGCGAACGCGTCAATGACCCCGCAGTCGCCGCGCTGCTGACGCCGACCGATCACGCATTCGGTACCAAGCGCGTGCCGCTCGAGAGCGGCTATTTCGAAGCCTACAACCGCGACAACGTGCAATTGATCGACACCCGGGCCACTCCGATTGAGCGCATCACGGCCACCGGCATCAGGACCAGCGCCGCCGACTTCGACTTCGACATCATCATTTTCGCGACCGGCTTCGATGCCGCCACCGGTGCGCACAAGCGCATCGACATCCGCGGTGAGCATGGCCTGTCACTGGCGGACAAATGGGCGAGCGGACCGCGCACCTTTCTTGGCATGCAGTGCGTCGGCTTTCCGAACATGTTCATCGTCGGCGGCGGACCGCAGAACGCTGCCGGCTTCTGCAACGTGCCACGCTGTCTCGAGCAGAACGTGGAGTGGGTGTCGGACGTCATTCACTACATGCGCGAGCGGCAACTCAATTTCATCGCCGCCACGCCGGCGGCGGAAGACGCGTGGGTCGAACACGTTGCCGACACCATCGCGGGCACATATCCCCGGCAAGGCACGCGTATTCCAGCTGTATGGCGGCGGGCTGCCGACGTTCCGGCAGAAGTGCGACGAAGTCGCCGCGAACGGCTACGCCGGTTTCGTGTTCGAATGAAGGAAGACAGCATGAACGATCGCTACCGGGTGCTGGTGCTGACGTCGCTGCCTGATTTGGCCGATGAAGTCATGACCATCGTGCAGCGACACTTTCGCCATCCACAGCTGATCTTCTGGGAGATGGGCAACGCGGCCACGAAGCCCGAGGTCCTCAAGGCCATCGATGCCTGCGATTACAACCTCCTCATTTCCCATGTCAGCGGGGTCGTGCTGAAAGCACATCACCTGCGCAAGGCGCATTACGGTGCAGTGAACATCCATCCCGGTCCGCCGGAGCACGGCGGCTGCTGGGGCGTGTGGTGTCAGCCCGTCGTCAATCGCAGCCGTCGCACGCACCACGGGACGACCCTGCACGAGATCGACGAGATCATCGATCACGGCCCCATCTACCGTGCCGAGCGCTGGGAAGTGCCCGCAAGCGCGAGTATCGGCGAGGTGGTCGCACGCAGTGTCGAGGAATGCCAGCGCATCCTCGACTGGACCTGCCAATCAATCGCGCAGGGCGACAATGGCACGCGCTGTTTCACGGCCACCGATGACCACTGGGATCCGGACAACCGGCACACGCCCATCGCGGAAATCCGCGGCTGGTTCGCGGCGCTCGATCCCGCGCATCCCGCGCATCTCGAACGGGTGTTCCTGAATCATCCGCGGGCGATCATTCACCCGCCCTATTTCGACGATATCTGAACGCGTTCGACTCGCCCCCCATCCACCAGAGAAGGACTTCCCAATGGACCCGAACAAATTGCAGGCTTTCATGGGTCAGATCGTGGCAGACCTTGGCGGCGCATTCACTGTCGGACTCGTCCGCATTGGTCACGCGCTCGGCCTCTACCGCCTGCTGCAGGAACAGGGGCCCATGACCCCGATGGCATTGGCCACCGCTGCAGGTCTCGCCGAACGCCATGTCCGCGAGTGGTGTGCGGCCAACGCGGCGTCGAACTATATCGCCTACGACGCGCAGAGCGGATGCTTCTCACTGCCGCCCGAGCAGGCCATGGTGTTCGCCAACCCCGACAGCCCGGTGTACATGCAGGGCGCCTTCGACGCGGCCGCTGCCTACATCGAGATTCAGCCCAAAGTGCAGTCGGCGTTCCTGCATGGCGGCGGCGTGGCCTGGGGCGATCAGGCGGGCTGCCTGTTCTGTGCGGTGGCGGCCTTCTTTCGGCCGGGCTACATCGCGAATCTCGTGCAGGCGTGGCTGCCGAGTCTCGAGGGTGTCGTCGACAAACTCACGCGTGGCGCGGCGGTCGCGGACGTCGGCTGCGGGCATGGCCACTCGACGTTGATCATGGCGAAGGAGTTTCCGAATTCGAGTTTCGTTGGTTTCGACTTTCACGCACCGTCGATAGCCGCGGCCAACGCCCATGCGAAGGACCACGGCCTGCCGAACGTGCGCTTCGAAGTCGGCGCGGCGCAGGAATTCCCCGGCAGAGACTACGATCTCGTCACGTGTTTCGACTGTCTGCACGACATGGGCGATCCGGCCGGCGTCGCGCGTCACGTGTTGCAGACACTGAAGCCGGACGGCACCTGGATGGTCGTCGAGCCGTTCGCCCATGACGAACTCGAAAAGAACCTGCATCCGATCGGGCGCCTGTTCTACGCGGCGTCGACGATGGTGTGCGTGCCAACCTCACTCGCGCAGCCGGTGGGCGCGGCTCTCGGTGCACAGGCGGGCGAGAAGCGACTGCGCGAAGTGATCGTCACGCAGGGCGGGTTTGGACGAATGCGCCGGACGATCGAAACGCCTTTCAACATGGTGCTCGAAGCACGGGCCTGAGCGGCCCGCGCTTGCGCGTCACGCCAGCGCGCGCAACGGCGGATCCTGCTGCGCCGCCAGTGCGTCGAGTGTCTCCGGCACCAGGGCCGGCAGCGGCTCGGCGCTGTCGCCCGCCGCCGGCTGGGCGGCGGCGGCGGTGGTGACGACAGACTGAAAGATCCTGATCTTCAGCGACAGGTCGAGGCTCGCGGCTTCCGACGGGCCCGGCGCCGACAACTGGTCGAGCAGGTTGGTCAGGAACTGGCGAATGCTGGTCAACGGATCGGCCGTGGGCGATGCGCCGGGAGTGGCGGCCGGCGGCGGCGCGAGGCTGTCCGGCAACTGCACTGGAATGGTTGCAGGCGGTGCGCTGTCGACGGTGGGCGCCGCCACCGGCCCGGACGCCGCTTCGGCAGACGCCGGTGCGACGTCGCGAGCAGACGGCGGGCCAAGCGGTTCACCCGACGTCGCGAGTGGTGCGCTGGCCGGCCGCGACGACGACTTCTCCGTATACGTGAGCTGCTCGCGCAGACTGGCACTGAACGCGACGCTGGCCAGCTGCGATCCGTCCATGTGCAGACGTTCGGCGGCGGCAAATGCGCCTGCGACGTCATTGTCGAAGAACTGCCCCGCGAGCGCGTCGGCCTGCTCGACGACGTCGCGGATGGCTGCCAGTTCTTCTGCGCTGAGCTCGCCCTTGACCTCGAACGACATGCGCGTGCTGCTGAGCGAGCGCTGCTGCACGGCGGATGCGGTCTGGTCACCGTCCTGCCACTGCGCCGCCGCGAGCGATGTCGCCTCGCGCGAGCGAATCTTCAGTTCGACCGTGTCCCCGTCCCGGGTCTGGATGAACAGCGACGTGCTCTCCGCGCGCCGGTAGCTGAGGGCGGCCATGGCGGCGGACTGCGGCGCCGACGCGCGGTCCGGTTTGCGTGCATCGTCCTTGTCGCAGTCGCGGCAGTGGGCAAGGCCCTTCGACGCGCCGAGGCCTTCGGCCGACCGGCGCCGAAAGCCGCCTCCGGCATCGGTGCCACCCGCTTCGTGACGAAACGATTGAAAGGCACGGGCTAGGGATCCCGGGCGGAACGGGCTGGCGATGGCATCCATGAAGGTCGTCTCCGTGACGTGGCGACTACCTCCTGTTGTCGACCGCAGGCGGCCCGAGTTGAGGCCGCGGCGCGGCGTCGTCGATTCTGCACGCCGGGACTGCCGCGTCAGGTGCGGAGCCCCCCCTGATGCAAGCGCCGGGGCCGCCAAACGCCCAGCGCGACGCAGGCCGTCATCATCAGCCATGCAGCCCCCGGCAGTGGCACGACGGCCACGCCATCCGTGCCGAGCTGGATGACAGGCGCGCCAGAGCGAGTGCTGAGCACGAAACGCGCGGTATTGCCGAAGTCGGACAGGGCCGTTGCATTGCCGAAGAAGCTGTTGGTGCTCGCGAAGGTGTCGATGACGAATTCGAGAGCGAACGTTTCGTCGTAGTCCACGGTATATTCGACGGACTGGAAGGTGTTGATGCTCGCGCGCAGCTCGCTGCGACCGCCGGTGATGTGCCAGGTTGCCGGATCCCAGTCACCGGCCACGATCAGTTGGCCATCGCGCAGCGACGCGTAGCCGCCGAACGCATTGAACGTGCGGCCACCGACGTTCGCATTCACCGTGAAGTTCACTTCCGCGACGAGCGGCGCGCGCGGGAATATCGTGCCACCCAGCGGGTCGACCGCGATGCCCCCTGGCGACGACAGCCGACCTGGCGTCGTGACCGCGAATAATGGCCCGATGGTCCCGAGGTCGTGCAGCAAGGTGCCGTCCGTGATGAGCGTCATCACCAGTGTTTCGCTGGTCGGGCCACTGCCCGGATTCGGACTAGGATTGGGAATCGTCCAGTTCGTGATCGCGCTGGCCGTCGCGCGCGACTCGCCGACCCGGCTGCCGCCCGATCCCGAGAACGAAGCCGTCGCCCTGCTGATCGATTTCAGATGCGTGCCGGTGGCATCGTTCAGCACGTCGGCGCGGGCGTCGTCGCTCGTATCGCCGGGAATTGACGCAATCGCATGACCCGGCACGTCGTCGGTCTCGACATCCTGCAGGACGGTCTGCACATTCGTCACGGACGAGTAGCGACGCGTGCCGACTTCCGCGCGCAGGCCGGGCTGTGGCACGACGCCGGGCGCGCTCGAGCCAAAGTTGGCCTTGTATACGGCAGACGTGCCATCGCTGAAGTTCGCGACGAAAGCGAATTCGCCGCGCTCGTTCAGGCCTTCGCGCGTGAACGAGAAGTCCTGCACGAACCGGTTGTCAAGTGGCATGTTCGTGCGCAACACCTCCGCATAGACTTTGCCCTGTGCGGCAGTGGTACGGCCGAGCTGATGCGTCAGCAGCTGTTTCTCGCCGAAGGCACTGCGCGCGCTGAAGGCCACGGCGCCGTTGCCCGTGATCGCGCTTTCGCCGACGAAGCTGCGGAACGGAAACAGGCCCGTTGTGCCGAATTTCGAGTCCGCGACACTGCTCGGCGGACTGGCGCCCTGCGCGACGAGCAACTGCTGATCCGGCGCCGTCCCCGTCAGACCTGGCAGGAGGCCCTGGAAGACCGCCTGCTGATGCACGTTGATGTCGAGGGTTGGCGGCTGCACGCGATCGAGGGAGGCATCACCCGTCGACGCGAGCACGCGTTCGTTGAACGCACCGGGGGGATAAGCCGTGGCCTCATTGAAGAAGCCCGGCCCGGCCGGGTCAAAATTCTCGGTGATCGCCCCCACCACCCCACCGCCGGTCACCACGGGATCGAGCCAGAAGCTCGCCTGGCGCGTGCTCATCGTGGTGTCGATGATGCGCGTGGCGAGCGGGTCGGCGCCGGCGAAGATTCCGGCCGTGCCGCCGCCGCCATACACACCGGCGAACACGATGTCGCCGTTGTCATTCATGCTCGGACGCAGGCGGACACTGTCATAGAGGCCGGGTGCGAACGCGCCGCCGGGCTGCACGAAGCGGTCGATGGCCACGACTGTTGGCGTGAGCGCAGTCGGGTCGATGCGAAAGATGCCGTTGCCGCCGCCCTTCAGCGTCGCACCGAAGGCGACCTCGCCGGAAAGTGCGATCGGGACTGCGGATGAGGCGATGAATTCGAATGGGTTGGCCGCCTCGTCGCCGTTGCCGTCGCTCTTCAGGAGCAGGGACGGCGCACTGTTGCCCGCGCTGGCGAACAGGCCGACGTCGCCGGCCGCGTCGATGGCGCCGGCGAGAAAACTCACGTCGCCCTGCGCGTTGATCGCCGGGGCGGCGAAGCGGAACTGCGCGAAGCCTGGCACGCTGCTGCGGAGATCCGCGAACAGCGCATCGTCCGAGTGGGCGATGAGGGTGTAGTTCACCTGCGCGAAGACCGGGCCGGCGGCGACGGTGACGGCAAGCGCCAGGCCGTGCCGAAATCTGTCGGCGTTGCGTGCGCTGCGCCGTGCGGGTGTCCGATGTGCTGTCATGGCTGGGTCCTCCTTTTCGCCACGATGCGCACTGCCGCGCGGTCGCGCAGCACCCTAAATGGGTAGACTGCGCCAAATCAGGAATCACGACCGGAATGATCGTCTGCGATGGCCCTGCACTGCCGGAAGGTGACGCCCGCCGACCTGTCGCGCTGCCAGGCGCTCGCCGCGGCGTGGGGTCGCGGCGTCCATACGGCCGACACGCTCGATGCGCTGCCCACCGTGTGGCGACGGTTGCTCGGCGACGGCAGCCTGGTGATGTACGTGTTCATCGACGATGCGCTGCCGGCCGACACGACAGTGCAGGGCTTTGTCACGGCCGGTTTCGCGACGGACGCGTGGGCGCAGGACGTCATGCAGCATGATCGTCCCCATCTCTGTCGTCAGCTCGTGCATGCGACGCTGGCCGGTGAACAGCGGCTGCTGACTGCCCGCGAGCACGGCGACGCGAACGCCGGCGACGGCGTGCATGCGTTCGGGCTGGACTTCGCGCTGGCGTCCAGCGACTGGTACCGGCCCTCGGTGATGCGCTGGTTCCCGACGATGGAGTATTCGCTGCGCGACTGGCTCGCCGGCTGGAAGCTGCAGAGCCTCGTGCGCGAGATGCCGGGACAGGACACCTACGTGCTGGCCCGCGCCGCCGGCTATCCGCTGCTGCGCGATCTGCGGCGCGCGGTGCCTGCCGACACGCCGGCACGTGAACGGCCGTATCTCTGCGGCACCACGCGCGACCGCGCGCTGCGCTTTCCGTCGTCGATCGCCGCGCGCTTCTTTCTGTACCAGGCCCCCGTGTTCGACTTCGCGCCCGGCGAACAGGAGGTGCTGCGGCTGGCGCTGCGTCCGATGAGCGACGAGGCCATCGCTGCCGCGCTGCACGTGTCACCCAACACGGTGAAGATGCGCTGGCGCCGCATCTTCGACACCGTGCGCGGGCAGCGTCCGGCACTGCTGCCGGACGACTCGGATCGCGACACCGGGCTACGCGGCAGCGAGAAGCGCCGCCACGTGCTCGCCTACGTGCGGGAGCACCCTGAAGAACTGCGGCCGCGACGCCACGCGGACCTGGAGCGCTGATTCGACGTGGTGAGGATCAGAGCGCCGGGCCCCACGTTTCCCGTCGCGTGTCACGACATGAAGTCGCGGGCGTTCGCGGAAAATGGCTGCAGCCCGCGCTGCCCCGCCCGCCTCTCAACGACTGGCGAGGTGCGAAAGATCCGCGTCGCCAGAAAATTTTTCGTCGAGGAAGTCGAGCAGTGCACGTACCTTCGCCGACACATGGCGTCGCGACGGATAGACCGCATGAATCGGCAGTGGTCGTGGGCTGAACTCACGCAACACCACTTTCAAGTGTGTCTGCAGCTCGTTGCCGAACAGCCAGTTCGGCGCGACCCCGATGCCAGTGCCGGCAAGTATCGCTTCACGCAGGACTTCCGAATTGTTGGCGGCGAAGTTGCCACGAACCCGCACCTTCTGCAGTCCCTCCGGTCCCTCGAAATGCCATTCGCTGCCACTTGCGAGTTCGGTGTACACCAGACAGTTGTGAGTGCGCAGGTCGGCTGGCGTCAGCGGTTCACCGTGACGCGCGAAATAAGCCGGCGCGCCGACGACCACACGCGTGGTCGTGCCGAGCCGCCTCGCGATCAGGTTGCTGTCGCTGATTTCACCGATGCGCACCGCGACATCGATCCCTTCACCGACGAGATCGACGAAGCGGTCGTCAAGCTTCAGTTCCACTTCAATGTCGGGGTAGCGGATCAGGAATTCGCACATGCGATGAGCCAGGTGCAGACGTCCGAATCCCACAGGACAGCCGACGCGCAGACGCCCGACCGGCGTCACCCGTCGCCGGCCGAATTCATGCTCGACTTCATCGAGCTCGCGCAGAAAGTCGAGGGTTCGGGAGTAGTACTCCCGCCCGTCTTCCGTCGGGCCGACGTGGCGCGTGCTGCGCACGAGCAGGCGCACACCGAGATGGTGTTCGAGGCCGGCAATCGTTTTGCTGATCTGCGACTGGGCGCGGGCCATTTCGCGCGCCACCGCCGAAAAGCTCCCCAGTTCGACCACCCGATGGAAGACACGCAATGCATCAAGCCGATCCAATTGATTCTCCCCAGGAATTACTGCTAGTAAAAATATCTGTATTCATTCCCGATTGGAACTAATCCAAGGTGTGTTCCCCGCGCAGCGTCGGCACTGGCCAGCGCGCACGGTCTCCGGCAAGTCCGGCACTTGGAGCACGCGTTGACATGCGAACACCGCAATCACTCTCGGCAGATGCGATTCGCCAGGCGGCCCTGCTGCGGCGGGAACGCGCAGAGGGCATCGCTTACGGACTGGTGGCCGTGCTGATCTGGGCAGGTTATCTGGCGTACTCGCGTGCCGGCGTGCAGACCAACGGCCTGCGTCCGGTCGACTTCGCGCTGTTGCGCTTTGTGCCTGCCGGCCTGGTGCTGCTGCCGGTCCTCTGGCGCTACCGCGATCTCGGTGGCCTGGCGGGCGTGCCGCTGTCACGCGCGTTCGTCCTGGCCCTGTTCGGCGGGCCGTTGTTCATCACGGCGGCGACCGGGGGCTATCTGTTTGCGCCGCTGGCCCATGGCGCGGTGCTGCAACCGAGCATGGCCGTGATGACTGGACTCGTGCTGGCCGTCGCCCTGCTGCACGAAACCCTCCGGCCTGCCCACTGGATTGGCGCGGCGGTGATCTGCGTCGGGCTCGTCGTGTGCAGCAGCCAGGGTCAGCACGAAGCCGCCCACGACGCCTGGCTCGGCGATCTCCTGTTCTTGCTGGCCGGCGCGCTGTGGGCCGGTTTCACCGCCGGGGTCCGCAAATGGCGCATCGATCCCCTGCGCGGCACGGCCGCCGTATCGTGCGTGTCGTTGTGCGTGACCCTGCCGGCCTACCTGCTGTTCGCCGATACCGCAAGGCTGGTGTCCATACCAGGGACAGCACTCGCCGGTCAGTTCATCGTGCAGGGAGTATTCGCGGGCGCCATCGCGATCGTCGCCTATATGCGAGCGGTAAGGTTGCTCGATGCTTCTGGTGCAGCGCTGCTGCCCGCGCTGGTCCCCGCGGCCGCCGTCCTGCTCGGCATTCCGATCGCGGGGGAATGGCCCACCGCGATCCAGTTGTCCGGTCTTGCGATCGTGACGACCGGCCTGATCGTTGCGCTCGAAGTGGGCCGCCCGCCGGGGCCCCGGCGCGCGACCTGATGACCCGCTGCGCGCCCTTGGCCAAAACACACACGTGGAGAGCAACCGAAATGGAACCCATCACTGCCGCCGTTCTGGCCATGTCGATTGCAGGCGGTACCGCAGCGCCAGCAAGCCCTGCCAGCATTGCCGTCGAACTCGTCGAACAATTCTGGCAACGCGTCTGGAATCCGCCTTACGACCTGACCGCCATCGACGAACTGCTGGTCGA
This sequence comes from Gammaproteobacteria bacterium Ga0077536, assembly GCA_001464935.1. GTDB lineage: Bacteria > Pseudomonadota > Gammaproteobacteria. The sequence goes on along the minus strand of LNEL01000050.1, from coordinate 86,508 downwards.
AGACTTCGTCATTAGCAATGCCGGCATCGACGTCTCGCCGCGTCCGGCGTTCAAGCAATGGGTCGCCAGTTTCCAGGCACGCATCGGTCATCTGCGTCTGCAGCCGATCGAGACATTTGCGAACGAGCAAGGCACGAGAGTGGTATCGCGCTGGGTCGTCACTGGGACCAACCAGGGCGTGCTGGGGACCATCGCTGACGGGCAACCGGTGCGTTTCACCGGCATCGCCGTCTGGGAGATTCGCGACGGCAAACTTGCCCACAACTGGGTGGAACGCAGCGCGTGGGAGCTGTACCAGTCGCTGGCCAGATAGCTGATCGCGAAGCTGCTGCGGTCGTTGGGCTTTCTGCGTCGGCCCGACGGTCATGAGGGAACTGCCCCACCCGGCTGCACGAAACCTGGATGACGCCCGAGTGCAACGCACTTAAACCCTTAAACCCGTCATCTGCCACGCCAGAGCGCGTGGACTCTGGTGCGCGACGGCATCGCTTCGCCCACAGTCGCGAGTGGCGGATAAGGGGTGTATCCCGGTCCTTCTGCCGAGACTTCATCGGCTGACTTTGTCCACTGATCCTGCCGGGCGCTGGCGGACGTTCGTGCGCCAGGCGCGGGCTTCCAGTTCCCACGGGTCGGGTTGCCGCGTCCGGCGCGCGCCGCTTTCAAGTTTGGCGCGGACCCGGCCGACATCTCGGGTGAGGCCCCGATGTCGGGTGCCTGCCGTTTTCCCCGTTCACCCCGAAGCGGCCAGCACTTTCCCTAGCGACAAGGACTGTTCCGATGAAATGGATGTCTGCACTCACCCGGCTTGGCACCGCCGCCTGTCTGACGAGCGTGCTCGGCGCCGCTGCCTAGGCTGCCACCGTCAGTCTGGAGGACGGTGAATTCCGTGCCACGGACTGGTCGACCCGTCTGCTGTTCGACAGCGCACCCGCGATCGCAGTGTCGGTGGCGACGGTGCAGGCCACGAGCGGCGGCAACCCGGGCAGCTATCTGGCACTGACGCAACGTTCGGTAAGCCCCGTCGGCAGCGTCGTGAACATCCTGGGTGGCCATCTGTACCTGGCGCGCGAATACAGGCCGGCCACCGAAGGCGCGATCGGGACGATGGACGTCAGCTTTGACGCAATCTCGATTGATTCGTTTGCCGGTGCCGTGGCGTATGCGGCCCTCGTACACCAGGCAGGGACCGATTTCGTGCTGTTCGGCGGTCAGGCGATCAACGGCGCGGGGTGGATCAATTTCTCGCTCAGCGGGCTGGTTGCAGAGGCATTCAGCGCGGTCACGGCGACGGGCTTCGACGCGACCCGGCACCCGGACTTCAGCGCGGCGGGCGCCGCGTTGATGTTCGGCTTCGCGGCCTCGAATGGCACCTTCGGCGATTCCACGAACAACGGCGGTGTCGACAACTGGCGGGTGAGCATTCACGGTGCGACCCCCGTGCCGGTGCCGGGCGCAGCCCTGCTGTTCGCCAGCGCGCTGACACTGCTCGCGTCCCGTCGGCAGTCGCGTTAGCACGAACGCCAGCCGCTGACGCGTATCGGCACGCCGTCACGTTCCGTTCACCCCGACGGTCATGAGGCAGCTGCCTCACCCGGCCTCATGAATGCTCGGGGTCGCCCGGGTGCAACGCAGTGGAACCCAGGATCTGCGGGGGCTGACAGGCCGCTCCCGGGATCCGAACCAAGCCCGGGCTACTTCGGGCCCGCCGCACGCGCTTTCACAGCAACCCGTCGATGAGCGACTTCTTCATGAAGAAGCGCGAGTAGCCGCGCGGATAGTTCGGCAGTTCGCCGAAGCATTCATATCCGAACTTCTCGTAGAACGCCCTGGCCTGGAACTCGAACGTATCGAGCCATGCGCTGTGGCAGCCGCGCGCGCGCGCCTCGGTCTCCGCCATGTGCAGCATCCGGGCGCCGATGCCCTGGCCGCGCAGCGACGCCGGCAGCACGAACAGTTCGGTGAACAGCCAGCCGAAGCTCGTGTAGCCCCACAGCCCGCCGATGACGGCACCCGATTCGCCGCGAACTTCGAGCACCAGCGGACGACCGTTGTTCGGGCCCGCCCTGCTTTCGTTGTAGGCGACGAGCGAGCCCAGGATGGCGTCATGTACGGCCCGATCGGCAACGTCAGTGAGCACGAGGGTGTGAGGCACGCTCATGGACGAGAAGGCCGGGCCGACGATTCGCCGTCGAGCACGGAGCGCACCGAGTGCACGCCGCTGTCGGCCAGCAGCACAGCATTGACGGTGCCCCGGTAGAAACGCCCGCTCGCGATCCAGCCGGCGCAGCAGTCGTCCTCCTGGCGACAGTCGCAGCAGTGGAAGTCCCGCCCTTCGACCATGACCGGCAGCAGGGTCTTGAAGGCGCGGAACGCACTGCCCTTCGACAGCCCCAGCGCCCGATCGAGTTCGGCGAAGGTGCGTGGCGAGAGGTCTTCCAGCAACTCGGCGGCAGTAGGCATGACGGTATTCACGGTGAGCGGACAACAGGCAACGGCGTCGATTCTCGGGTGCCGGCGGCGCCGCGGCAAGGGCGTGCGCGTCACGCGCCCCGACGCAGGGCGCCCGCCCCCCGTGGTGGTTTCCTCGACGGGCCTGAGGCACGACAATATCGTCCCCGCGGCCATCCGCCGCATGCCAACGAACAGGAAGCCCAGCACCATGAGTGACCCCCTACTCGAAGCCAGCCAGACCGGCTGGATTGCCCAGCACCGTGAAAAGTATCTGAAGGACGGCGCCGCCGGCCATCTGTGGGACTCGACCTTCGCCGGCGGTCCGGGCCCGCTGCCAACCCTGCTGCTGACCACCATCGGCGCCAAGTCCGGCCAGGAATCGATCATGCCGCTGCTGTACGGCAAGGTCGAAGGCGGCTACGCCATCATCGCCTCCAAGGGCGGCGACCCGAAGCATCCCGGCTGGTTTCACAACCTGAACAAGCAGTCCGAATGCAAAGTGCAGGTGGCAACCGACGTGTTCAAGGCCCGTTCGCGCATCGCGACCGGCGCCGAACGCAAGGCCATCTGGGACCAGATGGCGGCGATGTATCCTCCGTTCACCGCCTACCAGGCCAAGACCGACCGCGAGATTCCGGTGGTCGTGCTCGAACCGGTCCGCTGAGTTCGAGGCCGGCGCGTCACGGCGACGCGCCGGTTGCTTCGTCAGCGCGCATCGTCCGTTGCGCGTCCATCGAAGTGCAGGCCGGCTCAAGACCGCCTTCCGCGCGACGGTCGACGCAACGCGACCAACATGTCTTCGATCAAATCGTCCAGCGGATCGGGTTCGTCCTCGACCAGAGCGCCGAGGCGGTATTCGTGCAGCATGGTCTTCAGGCTGCGGACGTCCCTGAAGTACACGTTCTCGGCATCACCGGCCTTCATCACGCGCCGCATATCGCGCACTTCCTGCGCGAATGCGCGTTCGACGACATCCGGCGTCAGGTCGCGTCGGCCGCCATGGAACATCAGCGCGAACGGGTCGGTCAGGGTCGCCAGTTCATCATGCAGTTGCTCCGCGAGCCCGACGGCCCGTCGGCACCAGCGGGCAAATTGCCCGCCAACAGCAGTCAGTGTCTGCTGGCGGGTACGTGCCGGACATCTTAACGTGCGAGCAAATCAGTCAAAGACCTGCACGCCATGCACACTGTTCTCACATCATCGAATTGCCGTGATCGTCGCGGCTTGATCGCGGCCATGATCGCAGTCCTGTCACTCGTCGCGCTGACTGTCTCGCCATCGGCCGGCGCGCAACACCCGCCGGGTAAAGTGCTGGTGCTCGACTTCGGCCTGCTCGACGGCACCATGCTGCCGAGAGTGCCCGACGAACTGGCGCGCACGGCGTCGCTGGGCCCGCTGCTGCGCGAGAAGCTCGCCGCATTCGGCATCGAGGTGATTCCCTGGCAGAGTCCGCCGGCGCAGGTCGCGCTGATCGAGAGCGGTTACCTCCCCGCCCATCCCGACGAGCTCGCGGCGCTTGGCCGCGAACAGGGCGCCCGCTGGGTCGCGGTCGGCCAACAGAACAAGTTCAGCTTTCTGATTTCCTGGCTCAACGTGCAGGTGGTCGATGTCGATTCGGGTCTGATCGTCGCGCGCGCCGAGGGCGCATTGCGGGGAAGCATGACCGATCGCCGGATGACCAGCCGCACGATGGACAGCCTGGCCCTGCAGGTCAACGACCTGTTGCGGCAGCTCGCAAGCCGGCAGACTTCACCACCGCCGTAAACGGGACTTCGGTGCGTCGTCGCCGACGTCGCCCCTCCTGCTTGCGGCGTGCAGCGGTCGGCGCCTCCGATCACGCGTCTCTGTTGCGTCGGAGATCGGCCTCGAGCCGCGTCGGACAAGCGGCCGGATCCAGGTGAGGCATTGGTCGCGCGGCGCCCTCGCGCAGTCCGGATCGCGGACATTCCGACTGCCGGATCACCTCGCCGCCTGCAGGCGAAACGACCACAGAACTTCTTCACCCTGCGCATCGCAAATCGCTGCACGAAATAGAAAAAAAGCGGGGACGCAGTCACCGGCGATGCGCGCACCCCGCACCGCCCCGAATGCCAGCTGGTTCTGATCTTCAGCGATACGCGACGATTCCCGCCGCCAGTTCTGCCACGACGGCACCGTCATCTCCCGGGAACTACACTCGCCCGTGTCGGCGACACACAACGAATAAGCCACACATGGGAGATCACATGAACAACACCATCGTGATTGCTCCGGACGTCGTGGCGCTTCGCGAACTGTCCAGCACGGATGCCGACTGTTCGACTTGGCGCACGATCGCATCGGCTGTCGTATTCGAATTGCTGCTGCTGAGCCCGGCTGGCGTCTTTGCCGGCACCGCCTACAACACCGGCCCTCTCACCTTCGACAGCACCGGACAGAGCATGTGGGGCCCGGGCACGGCATTCAGCAAGTCGGAAGCCATTTTCGTTGGCAAGGAATGGATCAACAAAACCGCCAACATCGGCGACATCGCGGGCAGTGAGCACGTGCAACTCACGCCGTTCATCCCGTCCATCCAGATTTCACCGGCCATTCCCTCCGTCGAGCTCACACCGTTCATTCCGTCGGTGCAGATTTCGCCGGCCATTCCGGCAGTCTTCTCGCCGGGCATACCTGCCGTCTGTGTGCTCGGCGTCTGTACGCCTGCAGTACCACCGAAACAGATCTCGCCGGCGGTGCCCGCCGTGTTCTCGCCCGCCATTCCGGCCACGTACTCGCCGTTCATTCCCGCCGTGTTCTCGCCCGAGATTCCGGCGACCTTTGGCGACACCCGCACCGGCGCGCGACTCGACATCAACAGCTCCGGCAAGGTTGGACTCGAGTTCGGATACAACATCAACAGTGGCACGGTCGATACGAGCCTGGCGTTTTCGGCGCTGGCGGATCTGCCAACCAGCGTCACGCGAATGCAGTTCGTCGATCTCGGCACGCACTCCTCGTTCATCGATGGCAGCTTCCGGACGCAGTCACCACAGCTCGAAGCGTATATGAGCGGCATCCTGCAGTTGTCGGGTGCAATCAATGCCACCGCCTGCGGCACCTTGCTCGGCTGCGAAACCGGCACGGCACCGCTGCCCGGTGCCAATCTCGATCAGCGCATCCTGTCGATCGATCCCAATGGCATCAAGCTGCTGGATGGCCTGCTGCCCGGCGGCGAGCCCGTCGCGCAGGTCAACCTGTTCAACCAGTCGCTGACGCTCGAAGGCGGCGCGTCCGTGACGCCACCCGTCGTCGGCTTCAAGCTGACTGGTCCGCTGGGACTGTCGATCGTGAACACCTTGCCGCCCGGGCCGACCTTGAGCGTCGATATCGCGGAAGTCGAAGTCCAGGTACCCGATATCGCCACCACCGGGAACAGGTCGGGCAACACGCTTCAGGGCAGTGGCCGCGACGATCTGGTGACGGCCACGATCGACGTTGACGGCGCGGCGTCGCTGCTCGGGGGTCTGCCACCGGCGGGCATCAATGTCGCGCCGATCGATGCCGGCCCGTTCAAGCTCGAAATCAGCCTCGATGTGATCGACGTCGATATGGGGCCGGCACTGGGCGTCACGCAGACATTCGAGCTCACGCCGACGCTGATGGTCGACCTGGCGTTCGATCGCGCCGTCGAAATCGCCGGCACGCTGGGTCTGCAGACCGTGTGGTCGGGGCCCTGGGACGCATTGCCGGAAATCGCGCTGCTCGAAACCACCGAAATCACCCCGACGTTCTGGCTCGATGCCCTGCTCAGCAACGCAACCGGTCTCGATCTCGGCCTGTTCGGCACCTTCGATTTCGTGAAGCTCAGCGCCACCGGTGTGGTTGGGGGACTCGAAATTCTCGACATCGGCCCGCTCAGCCTGAGCGCGCTGCTCGGTCTCGGCGACACCCTGTTCGAGACGGACAAGATCGGCTTCAACGTCTTCGAGAAGTCATTCGCGCTGGGCGGCTTCGGGAAGGTCCAGGGCGCCAGTTTCTCGATTGCGGCGGTGCCGGTGCCCGCCGCCGTGTGGCTGCTGGGGACGGCGCTGGGCGCGCTCGGGTGTTGGCGTTGCAGGACGCGGGCGGAAACGGTGCCCTCACGACTCGAAAGTCGATCCCGTTGCGGGTGAACGCAGGCAGCACGTTGCGGTCATGCCGCGCGACGCAACTCCCGCTGCCTCAGCGCACGCGCAACGCGTCCCCCACCGTGCGCCACACGTACGGATTGTGCATCTCGTAGCCAACCGGAAAGGACAGGCCGTGCGCGTCGCAAACGGCCTTCGCCACCGCCGCGGAACGCGACTGGCCGTAGCGGCAGTGAACCACCAGACTGGAGCAGCGGCCGGCGATGTCATCGATGAACGCGGCAAGTTGCTGCGCCTGGTCGACCGACAGCGGCACGTACTCGACCTCGTCCTCGAGCATGCCTTCGTCTGCGGGATCGAAGTCGTCGAAGCTGACGCGATGAACGGCGGCCCAGCCCTGCCGCAGGCGGACAGCCGGCTTGCCGACGTCGGTGATGGAGATCATGGCTGCCTCGCGCGGCGGGCGCATCGCCTCCGCGCGCGGCTGGCTGAGGAAGAGCACGCGACGAAGACGGATCATGCGGCGCCGGGCCAGCGGCTGTCGGCGAGCACGACCGACGCGTCCCGCTGTCGCTCGGGCACGCGCCAATAGCGCTGCAGCAGCTGGTCCTTTTCGGCCGTCGCGACGACGCTGTAGCCACGATTGCAGTAGAAGCGGATGGCCCACACGGCTGCCGCCCAGGTGCCGATCAGCATCGGTTGCGCGGTCAGCGACTCGAGATGGCGGAGCAGTTGACTGCCGATGCCGCGGTGACGAACCGCGGTGGCGGTATAGGCGTGGCGCACGAGCGTGACCTCCTGCCGGTCCTGGATGCCCATGACGCCCTGTATCGCCTCGTCGTCCTCCAGCACCCAGAAGCGCACGTCATCGGCGATTTCGCCGCGCAGCGCACGCGCTGACATGTAGGGTTCATGCCAGCAGTCATCGGGAATGACGCCGCGATACGCCAGCGCCGCGTCGTTGATGATGGCGAGCATGCGCTCGAAGTCGTCGGGAAGGGCTGCTCGAATCACGACGGATGTCCGCTCAGCGCCGAAGCCCGCCGACGCGTCCGACGACCCAGGGCCTTCGTCGCGACCGGTGAGGCGACGCGCAGCGGGCGGGTGTCCCGAAGTCCGGTCATTGGCCAGGTGCCGTGCCGCTCAGGGGAGGTCGACCGATTCGAACATCGTCGCTATCGACAGCCCGCCGTCGATCGCAATGTCCTGGCCGGTGATGAAACTCGCGCGGTCGGATGCGAGGAACAGCACCAGTTCGGCGACTTCTTCCGCGCGCCCGAGGCGCTGCAGCGGCGTGACCTTGCGCGCGCGGCGCGCGAATTCAGGTTCGTCGGAACCTGACCACCGCAGGCGCGGTGTCTTGATCACGCCGGGGGCAATGCAGTTCACGCGCACGCCCTGCGGGCCGAGCCGCTTCGCGAGCTTGCGCGTCAGACCGAGGATGCCCGCCTTGGCCGCACAGTACGCTTCGCTTGCGAACTCGATGCCCATGCGCGCACCGGCAATTGACGCAATCTGCACGATGCTGCCGTGACCGGAACGGATCAGCAGCGGCTCGGCCGCGGTGGCGGCGGCCCAGTACGCGGACAGGCCGCTCTCGATCATCGTGTCCCAGCGCTCGTCGACACCGTAGTCGTCGCGCGGATTGGACATCGCGTTGTTCATCAGGATGGACAGACCGCCCATCGTGTCGCCGGCGTCGGCGACCATCCGCCGCACATCGGCGCGATCGGTCACATCGCTGCGCCGGAAGTGCGCCTTGCCACCCGCGGCGTTGATTTCGGCCACCACGGCCTCGCCAGCGGCGACATCGATGTCGCCCACCATCACTTCTGCGCCATGGGCGGCGAGCAGCACGGCTGCTGCGCGGCCGAGGCCGGAGGCACCACCGGTCACGAGGGCCGGGCGTCCGGCGAGTATCAGGTCAGGCATCGGCAAATTCCTTCTGCGCAGCGCGCAAATGCGGATAGTAGTGTTCCGAGATCCGCGCCATGTAGGCAACCAGCGCAGGTTGCGCGAGCGCGTGGGCCTTGATGCCGTTGTCGAACGGCACATAGATCAGGCCCTGGAAAAAGGCATGCACCGCGCAGTCGGCGGAGGTCGGCGCGTCGCCGAAGAGATAGGGTTGCGTGCCCAGCCAGCCGAGCACCGCGTCGATCTCGCAGCACCCCATGTGTTCGACTTCTTCCCAGCTGAGCCGACCGCGGCCCGACTGGTAGAACTCGGTCAACAGGCGATGACGCGCGTCTGCAATCGCCGCCCGCTGTTCGGCTGCCGACAGGTGCCCGAAGAACTGCCCCCACAGCGGGTCGTAGCGCGCGAAGTCCCCATCGCGCCGATACCGGCCCTGCACGAGGTACCAGTAGAAACTCTCGTCCATCATGCGCCAGAGCATCAGACGGACCGCTTCATCCCGTGCGCCGAGCCTGCCGTCGAGCGGATTGCCATACTGCTGCTTCAGATATTCGAGGATGAAGCTGGTGTCGGCGATGACCCGGTTGCCGTCCTCGATGTACGGCAGTTTGCCCTTCGGCGCGGTGCCGAGGTCACCGGTGATCAGCCGGTACGGCAGGCCGGTCATCCGCAGGTACAGATCGATCGCAGTGACGAAGGGGCTCAGATCCGGGATGCCCCAGGCGGGCACGTGGCCGTACAGCGTGATCATGGTGCTGAGATTCTCCGCAGACTCAGGGCGCCCAGTAGGCCGCGTGCAGACGGTTGAAATAGGCTTCGAGGCGCGTCTTCGTGCGCGCATACGTCACCGTCGGCGACGTGCAGGGTGTCGCATAGGTCTGCAGCAGGCAGGCATACAGCATGGCGTCGATGCTCGTCGGGCGCGGTCCCATGAAGTAGGGGCTGTCGCCCAGCCACTCGTCCAGCGCATCGAGGTCTTCACGGGCGACCGCGCGCACTTCGTCGAGCGTCATCTTGCCAACTGCGTGCCCGCGGAATTCGCCGACGAGATAGTCGCGGATCTCCTGGAAGAACTGCTCGACTTCGGGTGACGGCTCGAGTTCGGCGGCGAGTTCGCGCCTGTAGATCTCCCAGTTGTGATCTTCGACCCAGCGCATCTGTACCAGCGCGGCCCAGTAGTAGTGATCTTCGAGCAGCCGCTGCCACGCCCGCATCTGCGCCCGTTGCCGCGCATCGAGATGGGCGTCCAGCTCGAGCTGCCGCTTCACTGTCAGCCGGTCGATGATGCGTTGGGAGTCGTGGATGATCTCGCCGTCGGCATCTTCGATCCACGGCACGCTGCGGCGCGGCGCGCGTTCGATCATCGACGGCCACGGCACGTAGTGCAGTTCGTAATCGAGGCCTGCCAGCCGCAGCCACATCACGAGCTTGCAGACATAGGGGCTGGCATCGGGGAAATCCCAGGTCTTCGCGAGGCCGAATACTTTGATCACGACTGGTGAACTCCCGTGTCTACCAGGGCAACAGCATGCCGTTCGCATGCCGGAATTCCGGCGGCGTCGCGGCGTTCAGGGCATCGAGCTGGCGAACGAGGCCGGCTGCGGATTCATCCGGCGTGATGAAGTCACCGAGCGCGGCGAGTTCACGCGTCATGTCGGTCGCAACCTGGCCGGGGTGCAACAGCATCACCGCGATGCCACGAGGCTTCAGTTCGTGATGAAGGTTGAGGCCGAGCTGGTTGGCCGCACTCTTGGACATGCGATAGCCGTACATGCCACCCGTCGCGTTGTCGCCCAGCGAGCCGACGCGACTGGTCAGGATGCCGAGCTTGCCGCCCTCACCCATCAACGGGGTCAGCGCGGCAGCGACGCGCAGCGGCCCCAGCGCATTGATGTCGTAAAGCCGTTGCATCGCGGAAAAATCCAGCCGATCGAAACTGTCCGGGTGAAAGGCGCCGGCATTGCTGATCAGGATATCGATGCGCGTGCCGTCGAGGTGTTTTCGCAAGGCCTCGAGCGTCGGCATCGACGTGACGTCGACGTGCGCCGCGACCTCGATGCCGGCCGCAGCCAGCGTCAGTCCATCGCCGAGGCAGGCGGCGATCGCCCGGTCGCCGCGCCGCTGATACGCGTGCGCCAGCGCCGCGCCGATCCCGCGATCCGCCCCCGTGATCAGTACACATGCCATGCGCGCGCTCCCGCTTCGGTGCGCCAATATACCTTGCCGACGGCGGCTCCGATGCTTTTGCCGGACGCGCGTCGGCAGCGCATGACACCAGGGTGGTCCGGGCGTCAGTTGAGTGCGCTGCAGCGCTTTCGCTTGCCCGATGCCGGGCCCATGCCAAACCCGCTCCAGGTCGGCAGACAGCGCCCGGTGACAGCGGCCGTGGCGTTGCCCGCCTGTTGGCGATTCACGCGCGTTCCTGACCGGTAGCGGAAATAGTACCGAACCGCGCCATGCGGATTTGCTTCTTCGCCGGGCTTGAACCACGCTTGAGATGTCCATCGCGCCGAGCTCGCAAGATGTCTGTCTTGTGCCTGCTCGACGCCGGCCACGAGGGCCGGCACCAGACCCGGCGCAGCCCAGCGCTACGCCGACGGTCTTCATCAGGGACTGGTCGCAGTATCCGAACCGATTTCTTCGGGAGGTTTCAATGCGCCTGTTTCAGCTATCTCCGTCGCACGTGCGCAACGTGCTGGTCCTGCTGTTCGTCAGTGCGGTCCTGCTGGGCGCCACCGGGGTTCACGCTGCGGTTGTCGCTGTGGCGACTTTCGATGACGACGCCGAAGGATGGTCGGGTCTGGCCTGTCCCAACCCCGGCGTGTGCGCACTCGGCAGTACGTCGCTGACCATCGAACACCTTGCGGCCAACGGCAATCCGGGGGGCTACATCCGCACGCAGGATCCGAGTTCGGACACTGCCGCGCGCGTTGCACCACCCGTCTCGTTCAGCAGCCTGTTCGCACCGGGGCAGACGCTCTCGTTCGATGTGCTGGTCGAACGCAATGGTGGCGATGGTGTGTACGGCAGTGCGACGGCGCCGCTGGTCACGATCGAAACCGCTGGCGGCACGCTCGTGTTCGCGACGGGCGATCTGCCGACGATCGATGGCGACTGGAAGCACTACGATGTCCCGCTGTTCGAGGACGCAGGCTGGCAGCTCGCAAGCACCTCGGTACGACCCCTGACGCCGGGCGAGTTCGACGCGCTGTTCGCGACGCGCACGCGGCTGACAATCATCTCTGAATGGCTCAATGACTCGGCGGATCTCGACACCGGCGGACTCGACAACATCACGTTGTCGGCGATCCCGCTGCCAGGTGCGCTGCCGCTGCTCGGCGCCGCCTTGCTCACGCTTGCGCTGCGGCGGCGACGACCTCGCGGATGAGTACACCGCGTTCGCGACGGGCGCGGGATGGTCAGCTGCACCCGAAAGGCCGAGCTTCCCCTGCGCCGCCGGCGAGCGCGGTCGACGTGGCCGCGGCGCTGCATGACAGCGCGGCGGCGACGAGAGCCGGCTCGCGGGGATGGCGTCCTGAATGCGCGCCCTTCGTGTCCATCCATGCCGGACTTCGTGATCCGGTCGGCGGTGGCCTCAAGCGGGTGTCGCGCAGTTCACGTCTCTGCGTCGTGCGCGCGGAACGCGGCAACGCCGGCGTCCGACACCGCGACCCAGGCCGGATCGGGCCCACCTGCGCTGTCGTAGGTGTCGTGCCAGTTCCACCATGTGTACGGTGGGGTCTGGGGATAGCCGGCAGGTGAGTCCTCCCAGGATTCCTGGCGACCGAGCGGCGTGATGTCGAGGTAGCTCCAGGTCGAGCCCATCGCTTCGTCGCCACGAGCATTGACGAAGTAGGTGCGGAACACCTGGTCCCGATCTCGGATGAACACATTGTGGCCATGCCATTCGTCGACGCCGAAATCGGCATCGAAGCCGTCGGTGATCGTGACCCACGGCATCGTCCAGCCCATGCGTGCCTTCAGGCGCTGGATGTCCTGCTGCGGCGCGCGCGAGGCGTACACGAGGGTGGTGTCGCGGGCGTTCAGATGCGTGAGATGAGCCACCTGATCGGCGCAGAGCGAGCAGCCGCGGCAGGCGTGGTCCGGCCAGCCGAACACGCCGGGTTCGAAGAACGCGCGATAGACAATCAGCTGTCGCCGGCCTTCGAACAGGTCGACCAGCCGCAACTTGCCCTGCGGCCCCTCGAATACATACGCCCGGTCGACGGCCATCCACGGCATGCGGCGGCGTTCGGCGGCCAGTGCGTCGCGCGCCCGCACCAGCGCTTTTTCCTTCACGAGCATCTGCTGGTGCGCCACGGCCCATTCTGCCGGGGACACGACGGGCGGCGTGCTCATCCCTTGCAGCGCAGTGCCATGCGTCTGGTCGTTGTCATTGGTCACTTTCATTTGAACCTCCTTTGCGGCGGCGGCCCCTTACGGTTCGTCCTGAATCCGCCAGATGCGCGCCGTCTGCACACGGCAAATGTCGCCGCATACCGGGTTGATCAGGTCTGTAGTCGAATACCGGCGTCGTTGATCGACACCCCGGACGATTATCTGCTTCGATGCCTGTTCACCCCTGTGTAGACGGATGTCACAGGTCGCGCAACGCCGGTGTTCAAAGTTCGGCTTCCAGATCTCGCGCGTACGACGGCCGTGGTCTACCTTTGGTGAAGCCAACGGGACCCAGGTGGGGCTCATGGCCCCGACGCCCGCCTCTGCGCACAGCCCGTAGTATCGGCACGTCGGGAATCACCCGTGGCTTCATCTGATAGCAGGAACTCCTCGAAATGATGCTGGCAGTCATGCAGGTGCTGATCGGTCTGGGCCTGGTGTTGATCGTTGTGTTGAACAAGCAGATCCACGCACTGCGGGCAGCCTCTCAAGTCATGCAGACCGAAGCCATGGCGCGCCTCGACAGGCTTGAACGCGAGATCGCGGAGATGCGTGTGGTGCTGGGGCTGCCGCCGCGCGCAACGGCACATCACTGGGAGCGTGACAACCGGTCGGACGGTCCGTTCGACTGACCCTGTGACGCCATGAACTCGCCCACTCAGTCGCCAGCCGATTCCAGGCTTTTGCGCGATCTGAACAGTTTTCTGCCCGCGATTCGCGCCAAGCTCGACGCGTCTTCGAGCTGGTCAGGCGACAGGGTCATCGATCGAGCTGCCGACCACGCCTATGAGCGATTGGCATGCCGCGACTCGCTGATCGCGAGCGACACGCGCGTCAGGTACCTGGTGGCACTGCACAGGTTCGCAGCGCCCGGCCTGCGCACCGCGATGCACGATCATCGCTACCCCATCGCCGTACTACCCATGGCCTGCACGGGCGGCGACGACGCGCTGCTCTACAGGATGCCGTGGGAATGTCGTGCAGACGGGCAGGTTTTGCAGGCTGGCGTCCTCGACGTACGTGCCGGCATCCCTTACGCCATCGGGGCGCCGGACCGGATCTTTCACGCAGTGCACAGCGTGGCCCCGCACCTGTCTCTCGTCATCGCCGACGCCTCCAGCGCCCCGCGCCGCGAGGCCAGATTGCCATCGACAGCGCTGCAGGAACCCGCCGCGACGGCGCTGCGGCAGGCGGCGACAGAGGCGCTGGACAGGCTGCTTCGGGTTCGGGCAAGGGGCCTGCGTAATTCGATGCGGGAAGACGGCGTCCATGCCTGTCGGCGCTTAGAGCGTTGAATGCTGTCCCGTCACACCGGTCAAGCTGACGCTGCCAGCCTCGTCCTCTGCTCCGACCCGGTAGGCCCGAGGTGCACGCGCGACACATCGCCAGGTGATCAACGTCATCAAGCGCTGCATGTCGGGCTTACTGCGTCAGCACAACGGTCATGAGACCGCTGCCTCACCGAGGTTCACGCAAGCTCGGGGTAGCCCGGGTGCAACGCAGTGGAATCCGGGATCTGCGGCGACTGACAGGCCGCTCCCGGGATATGCGCTGCGCGCTACTCCCGGGCTACTTCGTGCCAGGCGCAGGCACTTTCACAGCAACCTATGGCTGCTTTCCGGCACGCGGCGCCGCGTAGCTGTGCCGCGGATCCGGTTTGCCATCAGCCGGTGCCTGCGAATAGTCGCCGAACAGCGCATCCCGCTGGGCGACGGCGGCGGGTACGCCGGCCTGTTCCGCGAACCCGATGAAGGCGAGTGCCTCCGGCGTGTTGCGCATCAGGCCGTCGAGCACGGAGCCGAGCAGCTGGGTCGATTTGAGCCCCATGTTCTCATAGGCCTGATTGACGACGAGCTTCATCGCCGCGAGCTGTGACAGCGGAATCGACGCGAGTTCGTGTGCGAGCTTGTAAGTTTCCACCTCGAGTTCGGCGAAGGGCACGGCCCGGTTCACGAGGCCGCAGGCGACGGCCTCGGTGCCGGACAGCGGACGACCGGTCAGCGCGAGCTCCTTGGCTTTGGCCAGACCCAGGCGATGTACCCACATGCCTGCATGGTGGCAGCCCCACATGCGCGAATACGGCGTGCCGATGCGCGCGTCTTCGCTCATCAGCACGAGATCTGCGCACAGCGCCATCTCGCTGCCGCCGCCGAGCGCCCATCCGTGCACCATCGCGATGACGGGCTTCGGGCTGTGCCACAGGCTCATGAACTTCTGCACCCAGCCGGTGACGGGCGAGCACGCGGCAATGAAGTCCTTGCCGGCATCCCAGCTGCCGGCCGACGCGATGCGGTCATCCCACTGGTGGAAGCCGCCGCTGAAATTGAAGCCTGCGCAGAACGCGCGGCCCGCACCGCGCAGCACGATGACCTTGACGGCCTGGTCGCGCACGGCGCACGCGACGGCGGCCTCGAGTTCGTCTGTCATCGGCGGCACGATGGTGTTCAGATCGTCCGGGCGATTCAGCCAGATTGTCGCGATCGCGCCGTCGGTGGTGTAGATGATCGTCTCGTAGTTCATGCTCTGTCCTCATGACGAAGGGCCGCGACCAGGTGCGCAGTCGCTGAGCCCTCCTGCTCGGAATCTGCTGCCGGGTGGCACATCGCGGACGATGAAAGGTCCCCTCGGCCATTGTCGCGCAGGTTGCCAGGGCACGTCAGTGCCGGCCGCGATGGTCACCGTCACCTCAGTGACGGGCAGCAGAGCGTGAATGACGTCTTCGCCCTACGCCATCGCGACCGCGTTGACCGCATCGGCCTGCAGGAAGCGGGCATCCGGTCTGTGCCCTGGTCGAGGCTGCGCCTTCTGGCCAAGGGCTTACGCTGCACTGCGCGCCTGCAGACCACCCGGCCCCCTGCCGATCAGGACGCGTCCGATGGCGGCTGACGGCGGTCGGCAGTGCCTGCGGATCCGGTGAACCCGCAGCGGCGAACGTCGCAGAAATTCCGGGTGCCTCGCGATTCGCCCGCTACACTGAAGATGGGTGACATGCCCATCGCGCGATTCCACATCACGCGCCGCACACCCGCACATCGAGCCGGCGTGCCGTGCAGCAGGACCATGGCAGGCCAGCGTCAGGACGACGTTTTCTCATGCAAAAGGAGTTCAATTCGATGATTCCATTCATCAACCGTTCGTCTCTCTCCTTGTCGCTCATGTTCATCGCGAGCCTTCCGACCCAAGCCGCGTCGCTCGACCTCGTGGCGAACGGTTCGATGAACTTCGTCGCCGGCAAGCCCGCCGACTGGACCCTCCTCAATCCCGCAGGTGAATTCTGGAACACCTTCGACGGCAGCAATCTCAGTCAAGACGGGGGAACCTACTTCGGCATTCAGGATCTCGACAACTTCGCTCCCAGACAGAATGCGCGCGGTCTGTCACAGCAGATTGACGGTCTCGTGATCGGGGCCCGCTATACACTCACGTTCGAGTCAAACGAGGTGCACACCAATCCGAATTTTCTTGCGCAATGGGAGGTCAGCTTCGGCAACGAGACTCAGCTGAGCACGTTGACCGACACCGCGTGGCTCACCGACGCCATGCACTTCACAGCCTCGAGCACCACGCAAACCCTGCAGTTCGTCGCGACCTATCTGCCGGGCGCCCTGCCGCAGATCCTGAATCTCGACGGCGTGCATCTGTCCGCGAATCCGGTCCCGATACCTGCGTCCGGCTGGCTGTTGGTACCGGCGCTGTTCGGCCTCGTACGAATGGCGAAGAAGCACAAGGCCTGAGCGCCACCGTGGAGGTGCTGAGCCAATGGCAGCAGCTGTTCGCGGCCTGCCCGACGCGGCTCGTCGGCCTGACCGTGTGGCTGCTGCTGCTGTTCGCGCTGCTGGCACCGCTGGAGCGCCGGTGGCCTCTGCACCGGCAAGCAGTGATGCGAGAGGACTTTGCAGACGACCTTGCGTACTTCTTCCTGGGTGGCATCGTGCCAGCCTACTTCGTGGTGGCTTTCGCGTCCCTCGCGCAGTGGGGGTATCAGCACGGACCCACCGCGTTCTACGCCTGGATCGCCTCCATCCCCTTCGCCCTGCGGGTAGGCACGACGCTCATCATCGGTGAGCTTGTCTACTACTGGGCACATCGTTGGTCGCACGAAGTGCCCTGGTTGTGGCGCTTTCATGCCATTCACCACAGTCCGACGCGGATCGACTGGCTGGTGAATACGCGTGCGCACCCGCTCGACCTGGCATTCTCCCGCTCGCTGATTGCCGTGGTGCTGTCGCTGATCGGGCTGGCAGAAAGCAGCAGCAACTCTTTTGCCGCGGTCATTGCGTTGGTCATCATCTTCAACACCGGCTGGGGATTCTTCATCCATGCGAATCTCCGCCTTCGCCTGGGTCTGCTGGAACACCTCATCACGACACCGGCCTATCACCACTGGCATCACGCCAACGACGGCAGCGAATTCGCCAACAAGAACTACGCCGCGCTGCTGCCGTGTATCGACCGCCTGTTCGGCACGCACTATTTGCCGAAGAACCAGTATCCGCAGCGCTACGGTATCGACAACCCGTGCCCCCATGGCCTGGCCGGTCAGCTGTGGCGGCCGCTGCTGCCGGACAGGCAGAGTGGGGAAAGGGTGCGTTCACACTGAGGGTGGGCTGCTGCGTTCGCTTGGCGGTGTGCCCTGCGTGCCGGTGTGAGTGGAGGGCTCCAACCCATGACGACAGTCATGGGTGGTCAATCTGTCCGCTTTTCAAACGCATTCAAGGAACGAAGTGGCGCGCGGCCGAGATGAACATTGCGCACGCGTCTCCCCTCAAGCGGATCGTGCGAAAAGATGATGCTTGCGGTCGCGGACTGGCTAGCTGCGTAAGCCTCAACGCCAACTTCGGCGTCACCTCAATCCGACGGGCCGCGTGAACCTGCGTCGAACGTGCCAGTACATATCAAAGTCATGAACATAAAAAGTTCAAGCCGGGGAAACAGGACAGCTGTAAATTGTCCCCACTTAGCCAAGCTTCGACTACAGCGCAGTCACTAGTGACGCCGCTTCCTGCCAGTCCCGGAGTGACACTCCCTCCGAGAACCGCGGAAGTAGCGTCTCCAGGAGTGCTCGGGCATCTCGATTGCGCTTTTGTCGCTGCCACAGCCGCGCCAGACTCACGGCAGCCCGCAACTCCAATCCGAGCGCGCCTTGTGCGCGCGCCAGCGCAAGCGCTTGCTGAAAGCTGGCGGCTGCCTGTGCGGCAGCTACCTCACCGAGACTTTCATTGCGCGTTCCGGCAACCAGGGTGAGCTCGCCCTTTATGCGGTGCAGTTCGGGCAGAAACGCGTGTTCGTGACTGAATGCGCAATAGGCGAACGCATCCGACACAGCGTCAAGTCCGTCCCGTGTCGCACCGACGCTGGCGCAGGCATCCGCCAACATCAAGAGGAACATCGATTTCCCCATTTGCGCCCCAGTTGACTCGTAGGCCTCAAAGCCTTGCCTCAGCCGCGCGATGCCATCCTGCGTCTGCTCGCATTTGACCTGCGCCCAGCCATGCATCATGACGCTCCATGCATGCCAAAACGGAAATCCGTGCTCTGCGCTGAGGGCCATTGCGCGTCCTGCATGCTCGCGAACGAGTGCCGGCTCGCGACGAAGAAACAGCACGACTGCGCAGTAATTGAGTGCGAATGCCAGACTGAACGGGTGGCGCAGAGATTCAGCCCAGGTCACCGCAGTCATGCATGATGATAGCGCCTGTTCTGGACAGCCGAGCACCCACTGGTCCCACGCGCGATACAGCAGCGATACAGTCTTTGGGTCCTGGCTGTAGCTTGGCACCATTGCCGCGTGTGTCCTGGCCTCGTAGCGGTCGAGTCCGTATTCAAGCGCGGCAGCAGATTCGCTCGGCTTGCCCAGCCAGAACAATGAACATCCTACGGCGTAGTGCGCCCAGGGAAGATTGATGCCGTGGGTACGTTCGAGCTTCTGCAACTGAATGCCGATGTCAAGGGCTTCGGAATGCTCCCCACGGACCACCAGGTAGAGCCACTGGCCCCACAGAATCGACAGCAGTTGCGTTGGCTCTCCCACTTCATCGTGAATCTCCCGTGCCCGGCCATAAGTCCGTGCAACTTCATCCGCCGCATAGCCGTGCGAATGGATGAGCGGAGGACCGAGCGCAAGCTGAAGCACCAATTCATGCCGCCGTCGGGTCACCGAATCCGGCAGATGGCCGAGCAACGACAATCCGCGCGAAAAGACGTCTATCGCCTCTCGGTTTGCGCATCGACGCACAGCTTTTTCGCCAGCGACAGAGAGATAGTGTAATGCACGCTCATAGTCGTGCCCTTCCTCGAAATGCAGGGCGAGCTCGCCTGCAATATCGGCTGTCTGATCACGGAAGCCAGATTCTTCGCGCAGCCCTACGCGAAGATGCAGCCGCGCGCGACGGCCGGGCGGAATCCGAAAATACAAGACATTCTGATAGAGGGCGTGGATGAAGCCATATCTCCCGGACAAGCTGCCGTCTGGCCAAGCATCGCTGCCCCGAGCAACCAGAAACAGCGCGCGTCTTGCGAGTGACGCGCAGAGCTGTTCGACAGCATCAGCATCGGTGGCCGCAAGTCCGGCGGCTACCGATGCGGCCGAGAAGTCGACTCCGGCCACGCTGGCCGCTTCAAGAAGCGTTTGCTCATCGAGACAGAGTCGGTCAATCTGCTTCTCAATCATCTGGCGGACACTGTCCGGTATGCTTTGATCGACCGACTCGGGCAACCCGGCGAATGCTTGCGCTGCTACGTAATCGACGACGTTGACCATGAAAAGCGGGTGACCATCCGTTCTTCGATGCACCACGGGTGCCAATTGGTCCGTTGCCGGGACAGAGTGCGCATTTCCGAATCGTTGCCTCAGGTATTCCGCCACTGTCGCTTGCGACAGGCACGGCAGTGTCAGTTCGACGCACTGCCCCCGTGCCTGAAGTTCCTGTTTCACGGCTTTCAATGGATGTTCGCGCACGTACACTTCTTCTGGTCTGTATGTGCCAATAATCATCAAGCGTGCGTGTTCTTCGCGTTGCGCCACGAACGAGATCAGATCCAGCGTCGAGTAGTCGCTCCAGTGCAGATCTTCAAGCACCAGCACGAGTGGATGGGCAACAGTCAAGGCCTCTAGCGCTTCCGACATTTCGCGCATCATTCGCTCGCGCGTCGTGCCCATGACTTGTGACGCAGGTCTATGGCGCTCCCGCGCGCGCTGCAATGCCGGCAGTTGATCGAGCCAAGTCGGTGCGTATTGACTCAGGGTATTCACGACCTCCTCGCCTGCCACCCGTGAAAGCCGTCCCAATGCATCAAGTATCGGGAGATAGGCCTCACCTGCCCCGTACTGCTCAATGCATTGACCACGGACCATCCAAGGAACGTTCGAGCCGGACGGCAAAGCGTCTAGAGCAGAATGTCTGCGAAACGCTTCCAGCAGCGACGTCTTTCCGATCCCAGGTTCACCCGTCACGAATACGAGTTGCCGATTACCGCTCGCGGCAAGCGCCAGTCTGCGATGAAGGAAGCGTAGTTCGCCATCCCTACCTACGAATGGCACCGTGGCCGACTCCTCTGCGCAGGCCGGCGCCACGAAAGCCTCTGTGGGCTCCGCCAGATTCGGCGACGCGATGAAGCGATAGCCGCGACCGTGTACGGTTTCGATGAAGGCGGGTGTCCTGGCATCGTCGCCGAGTGCTTTGCGAAGCTCTCGAACGAGTTCGGTCAACCCGCCCTCGCTGACAATCCGGTTAGGCCAGATCGATTCGAGCAGGGCGTCTTTGGTGAGCAGCGTGCCGGCATTGGTGACGAGCTGTCGCAGCAACGCAAAGGCCTTCGGGCGGAGATCGACCACGCGCTGGCCCCGATAAAGCACTGCAGCATCCGGGTCGAGCCTGAAAGGTGGAAACGCCACCGGGCGCAACGGACGTTCAGCGTTCATCGTCGATTTGAGAAATTTTTGAGGTTCTCATTAGGATTTCTTCCTGCCCCCCTACCTAGTATAGGCAGCGCTTCCGGGCAGTTGCCCGGCTAGCAAACGAAAAGCTGCTGATCGCTGCAGAACAGCACGGCAGCCAGTCATGCCGACAACATCACCAGGGGAGTAAGCGTATGAGCAAGAACGAGGGCATCGTCGAATTCACAGCAACCATGACATCAGTCACCGTGACACCGGGGCCGGCAGGCAGCCTCGTCGGACACACCAACGTCGAAGGTAGTTCGAAGGAGTTCGGCCCGTTCCACGGAACGGTGACGTACGCACCGGCAGGCCACGCCAAGGGTACCTGGGAGTATCACGCGTACGCTTTTCCGCCGGACGGCAAAATCGTGACAGGCAGCGCACGCGGCATGTTCGAAGCAGTTGGCCCCACGCGTTGGCACACGACAGGTGCAGGGACGCTGATGGTGGGCGACACGCCGGTCAACATGGCGCTTGACGCCGTGGCAGACCAGTCGACCCGGACCTGGGCCGGGACGCTGAAACCAATCGGCTGAGCGGGACCGACTGACCAGCCGCAACGTTCCCGCTGGCTTGGGGCGGGTGTGTCGAACGGCGCGGCGCACCTGTCCCCTGCTTCACCCGTGCCTGATCTGAAGAAAGGTTCAACGATGACCCGGTTACGTTACGATGTTGCGATTATTGGAGGCGGGATGGGCGGCTCGGCGCTCGGCTGCGCACTGGCCAGAGCGGGATTGCAGGTGGTCATCCTCGAACGTGAACGACACTTCCGGGACCGCGTGAGGGGCGAAGGGATGCATGCCTGGGGAGTGCCGGAAGCCAAGGCACTTGGGATCTATGAACAGCTGCGAGAAGCCTGTGGGCTCGAAGTGCCGTACTGGGACATCTACATCGGCGATCGCCTGCTCACGCGCCGTGATTTCCCCGCCACGACGCCGCACGGCTCGCCCCTGTTCAGCGTCCATCATCCCGTGATGCAGGAGATGCTGATCAGCACCGCCAAATCCTGTGGTGCCGAAGTCAGGCGGGGCGCGGCGGTTCGAGGCTTGCGTGGCGGTGTCCGACCAGTCGTGACTGTCGAGCAGGACTCCTGGACCAGCGAAATCGAGGCAAGACTGGTAGTCGCAGCTGACGGTCGTAATTCACCAGCGCGTAAATGGGGCGGCTTCGATGTACGTCGCGATTCGGATGATCGAGTGTTCACTGGCGTTCTGCTGGCCGATGTCGAAATATCTGAAGACGCATGGCTCGGCGTGATGAACCCGTCGATAGGCCAGGAGGCGGTTCTCTGCAACGTGGGCAATGGGCAGATACGTGCCTACCTGGGCCACCCACGCAGTGCCGGCCACCGCCTGTTGAAATCACACGATCTCCCGCTGTTTATCGACGAGAGCGTGCGCACCGGCGTACCTCGTTCAACATACAAGCGCTCACGGATGGTTGGCCCGATGGCGAGTTTCGCCAGCGCGGACTGCTGGGTCGAGCATCCGTATGCCAATGGCATTGCGCTCCTCGGAGATGCTGCTGCGACCTGCGATCCATCCTTTGGACAAGGCATGGCACTTACCCTTCGCGGAGCGCGGCTGCTGCGCGATCAACTGCTCGCCAGCGACGAATGGGAGAACGCCGGACACCGCTATGCGGAAGCCCAGCATCGGGATTTTATGCAGGTGCACACGCTGGAACAGTGGTATCGAACGCTGTTCCTGTCGACCGGCCACGAAGCAGACATCGTTCGGGCCCGCGCGCTGCCCCGCATTGAGTCAGATCTGAATCGAATCCCGGACCTGTTCGGCATGGGGCCAGACGCTGCCACCGATGAAATCGCGCGTCAGCGCTTCTTCGGTGAAATCTGACGCAGCAGTTCGGACGACATCGAAGGAGGTGTCCTTCACCGGTACGACAGACCTCACACGGGCGCGTACTGCCGGGTAATGTCGCAAGCCCCGGCCGCAGGTGACAACCTCCCTCCAGCGCACTCGCCCGCCAGCAGACCCTTCTCCAGCAAATTTATGACCCTGTGGGTGAATCGCGGCGCTGGGCCATGACGAGTTGACGTCGCAGTGCCCGGCGAACTGTGCGCTGAAGCCCCTACTCCGTGGACGCCCAAAACAGGTTCAAAAGTTGGGTATCCCAAAGGCTGACCGCTGGCAGCCTGGTAACCAGATCACCGATCTGCCGCCCTGCCGGTTGTCACGGCGCATGCAAGGGCCGAAGATGCACGCGGCGCGCGAAACGCATGCAAATTGCGCATGCCAATCTTCTTAATTTGAGCGTGAGAACGTGATGAACGAACAGCACCCCGCCACCACCGAAGAAAAACCCCGGCAGCGGCGCCACGCCGGCGGCAGCTGGCGAGTCGAGGACTCGGCCGACCTCTACGACATCCATGCCTGGGGCAAAGGCTATTTCGGCATCAACGCCGCCGGCCACGTCGTGGTGCGGCCCTGCGACGAGCGCGAGATCGACCTCCACGAGATCGTGCAGGGGCTGAAAGAGCGGGATTTGACGACGCCCGTGGTCGTGCGCTTCTCGGACATCCTGGCCCATCGCCTGCGTCATCTGAACGACGCCTTCGCGGACGCGATCACCGAGAACGGCTATCGGAACAGCTACGCGGCGGTGTTCCCGATCAAGGTGAACCAGCAGCGCCTCGTTGTCGAAGAAGTCTTTCGCTACGGCGAAGAGTTCGGCTTCGGTCTGGAGGCTGGCTCGAAGCCCGAACTGCTCGCCGTGATCGCAATGAGCGAAGACTGTGGCGACCGCATGATCGTCTGCAACGGTTTTAAGGACGCGAGTTACATCGAGGCCGTGATCCTCGCGACCAAGCTCGGGCGTCGCATCATCCCGGTGGTCGAGAACTATGCCGAGCTGGGGCTGATTCTCGAGTACGCCGAGAAGTACAACGTACGCCCGCACATCGGCGTGCGGGTGAAGCTCGCCAGCGAAGGCTCGGGCCGCTGGCGCGATTCGGCGGGCGAGAAGTCGAAATTCGGGCTGTTCGTGTCCGAGATCCTCGACGCTGTCGAAACGCTGCGCGCGCGCGACATGCTCGATTGCCTCGAACTCGTGCACTGCCACCCCGGCAGCCAGCTGCAGGACATCCGGCGCGTGAAGGCGGCCATCAATGAGCTCGCGCACGTGTACGCCGAGCTGAAGGGACTGGGCGCGGGGCTGCGCTATATCGACATCGGCGGCGGCCTCGGCGTTGACTACGACGGCAGCGGGACCAACTTCAGCTCGTCGATCAACTACACGCTGCGCGAATACGCGAACGACGTGGTGTACCGAATCGGCAGCGTGTGCGACGCGCGTGGCATCGACCATCCGATGATCGTCAGCGAGTCCGGGCGCGCGATCGCGGCGCATCACAGCGTGCTGGTGTTCAACACGCTGGGCTCGACGGTGTTCGACCGCTTCGAAGTGCCGGACATCGACCAGGCCGTGCAGAAGGATCTGCCGCAACCGATTCAGGACCTGATCGTCGCATACCGCGAGATCAGCGAGCGACGCCTCGTCGAGTGCTATCACGATGCACTGACCGGTCGCGAGCAGGCGCTGCAGATGTTCAACCTCGGCCTGCTGAGCCTCGTGCAGCGCGGCCTCGCCGAGCGCCTGTTCTGGGCCATCTGCGCGCGCATCCGCAAGGTGGCGGCGGCGCTCGAAAGCCTGCCCGAGGAACTCGAGGATCTGGACGGGCTGCTCGCGGACATCCTGTTCTGCAATGTCTCCATCTTCCAGTCCCTGCCCGACAGCTGGGCCATCGATCAGCTGTTTCCGATCATGCCCATCCACCGGCTCGACGAACGGCCGACGCGCAGCGCCGTGCTCGCCGACATCACCTGCGACTCCGACGGCAAGGTCGACCGCTTCGTGTCGCGCCGCGACGTAAAACGCACACTCGAGCTCCACGCGCTCGAACCGGGCAAAGAGTATTACCTCGCCGCGTTCCTCGTCGGCGCCTACCAGGAAACGCTGGGTGATTTGCACAACCTGTTCGGCGACACACATGTCGTGCACATCCGCCTGCACGACGAAGGCGGCTGGTGGATCGAGGAGATCGTCAAGGGTGACTCGGCGAGCCAGGTGCTCAGCTACATGGAGTACGACGTCGCCGCACTGTCACCCGCGCTGGCCCGCGACTGCGAGCGTGCGATCCGGGCGGGACGCATGACGGTGGCGGAAAGCCAGGCCTTGAAGCGCTTCTACGAGACGGAGTTGGCGGGGTATGCGTACCTGGAATAGTCGCGCTCAAGACGCAAGTCACGGTTGCGCCGGTCGGCTGCACGGCCCCGCTGCTTGCAGAGAGAGGAGGACGGACCTGCCGTCAACCCGCGGCGCGGACGTAGGTTGGGCTGACGAAGGGAAGCCCGACACCCGCTCGCGCGAGGGTTCGGGCATGCTTCCGAATAACTGTCAGTCGAGTATCGCGGCGACCAGCTTCCGTTCACCGAAACAACGCTTCCGCGCGCCTTTTTCCGCCCTGACATACAGGGCACCAACAGCTGACAACAGCAGCAGGAGCGGCGACGGGACGGGCACGGCACTGATCTGGGGCGCATAGGGCGCGCCGCTACTGGAAGCGCAACCGCCTCCCCCGTTGACGAAACTGCAGGCTTCGCCCGCCAGCGCGAAGGTCCCGAACGCACTCTCGTTGACGAGCATGATGACTTCACTGGCTGACATCGCGACGAACTCGAGATGCAGGGTGTCAGTCAGGTCGAAGTAGAACGCGTAGGACTCGCCGGGCCCGCAGCACGGGATTCCGAACTGCGTCTGCAGTACCGCCGACAGGTCGAGCGTGAACGCGCCTACCGCGGAATTTCCGGTGAACCGGACCGTCAGCAGGTCGAGTTCGTTGTCGATGACGGCGGGGGGGCCACTTCCCGTCAAGCCGCCTGGGAGCGTCTCGACGGTCAGTCGATGATCGCCGTTGGCGTCCGTGCCGGAGAACTCGCCGATCAGCTGCGCGCCTTCGTCGAATCCGGCCTGCTCGAAGCGAAAGCTGGCGGCCCCTGCATTCACAGCACTGAACGTGATGGCAGCGAAGACGAGCGGGATCAGCCTGTTCATGACTCCATTCATTCTCAAGCACCTGTGCTGATTGCGCGCCAGACGGCCACGGCCGGGGATTGAGGGTTCGCCCGAATTGAAATGCCAATCTCCCGGCATCGATGCATCAACTCGCCGCAGGCGGCGACGCAGCCGTTCGACCGCGCCTCCGCCCATCATCGGTCTCTACTGCGGCGCCAACCCGTCCTTGCGCGCTTCCTTGCGAATGAAGTGCTGCACGGCCTTCAGATCCTCGGCGTTGATGTCCTTGAAGTTCGGCATGCCGAGTTCGCGCCGCGTGCCTTCGAACACCACCTGGTGCAGCGCCTTGTCGTTCAGCATGACGGCGGACGCCCGCAGATCCGGCGCATAACCGCCGGCGGTGCCGGCGGGGCCGTGGCACATGCCGCAGGACTGGGACCACACGAAGCTGCCGCGTTCGGCGAGTTCATCGAAGACGACAAACTCGGGTTCCTTCAGCGGCTGTGCGAAGACCGGCGGCGGCATGGTGGGCACCGCGCCTTTGCCGTCGAGCGAGAACACGACGAGCCGGCGCGGTTGCGCGCGATAGCTCCAGCCGTGCTGAGCGGACATCGAACCGCCGGTCGCGGTCATCGAACCACCCCAGCCGACGAGTTGCGCGATGTACTGCTTGCCGTCGACCGCGTAGGTCACGGGCGGTGCGGATAGGCCCAAGCCCAGCGCCTGTTCCCACAGCGGCTTGCCGTTGGTTGCGTCGTAGGCGACGAGCACGCCGTCGGAGCGGCCCTGGAACACGAGCCTGCCTTTCGTGGTGACGGTGCCTGCGTTCCACACACCGGGCGTCGGCACTTCCCAGATGAGCTTCTGGTTCACCGGGTCCCACGCGCGCAGCGCCGACGAGCCCCAGTCGGCCGGGCCGTCCTGGCGCAGGAAGTCGACGCCGGGGTCGAATTTGTAGTTCGGCGACTTCCAGGCTTTGGGTTTCGTGTACTTGTCGCTGTAGAAACCGGCCATTTCAATCGACGGGATGTACACGTAGCCGGTATCGCGGTTGAAAGACATCGCCGGCCAGTTGTGCGTGCCGAAGGGACCGGGCCACACGAGTTCCTCGCCGTCTTCATAGCGTGCGCCTTCACGCTCGACGGGGCGGCCGGTCTGCATGTCGATGTGCGTGGCCCAGTCGACCTTGCCGAATTTCTCGGCCGACACGAGCTTGCCGGTGCTGCGATCGATCACGTAGAAGAAGCCGTTCTTCGGCGCGTGCATCAGCGCTTTCACCGGCTTGCCGTCGATCGCCAGATCGGCGAGCACGATATCCATGTTCGAGTTGTAGTCCCAGGTTTCGCCGGGGGTGGTCTGGTAGTGCCACACGTACTCGCCGGTGTCGGCGTCGACCGCGACTATCGAACACAGGAACAGGTTGTCGCCGCCGTCAGGGCTGCGCATCTTCTGGTTCCACGGAGAGCCGTTGCCGGTGCCGATGTACACGCGGTTGAACTCGGGATCGTAGGTCATGCCGTGCCACACGGTGCCACCGCCGCCGTGCTTCCACCATTCGCCGGTCCAGGTCTTCGCGGCCATCTCCATGGTCTTGTTCTCGAAGCCGTCCGCCGGGTTGCCGGGCACGGTGTAGAAGCGCCATGCCTCCTTGCCGGTCTCGACGTCGTAGGCGGTGACGAAGCCGCGCGCCGGCCCCCACTCGGTGCCGCCGTTGCCGATGATCACCTTGTCGCGGAACACGCGCGGGGCGCCGGAGATGAACAGCGCGTCCTTCGGATCGAAGGTCTGCGCGCTCCACAGTTCCTTGCCGGTCTTCGCATCGACCGCGATGAGCCGGCCGTCGACGGTTGGCACCAGCACCTTGCCCTTCCAGTAGGCGATACCTCGGTTCCAGTCCCACATGATACGGAAGCGGTCTCCGGCGTGTTCGATGACCTTCGGGTCGTACTCCCACAGCACCTTGCCGGTCTTCGCATCGACCGCGCGCGTCACACTGAAGCTGCCGTTGAAGTACATCACGCCGTCGACGACGAGCGGGGTGGCGATCAGCGAGCGATCCTTCGGCAGTTCGAGCACCCAGTCGACGCCGAGCTTGGCGACGTTGCCGCTGTTGATCTGATCGAGCGGGCTGTAGCGCTGTTCCGAATGTGTGCGGCCGTAGCCGAGCCAGTTGTCGCCCTGCTGTTCGTCCGCAAGGGCCTTGTCGTCGACGACGGTCTCAGCGTGCGCGGCGCACGCAAGGATGCCGACGGCCAGCGCCGCCAAGCTGATTACTCTCATGCTCACTCCCCTGTCCGTTAGTTCTTTTTGCCGGCGCCCTTCTTGGCAGCCTTCTTCGCCTTCTTCAGGCCCTTCTCGTAGTCCTTCACCCACTGCTGCACCACGTGGTACTGGTGGCGCAGCGCAAGTTCGTGATCGTGGAAAATGAACTCGGTGATCAGGCCCTGGTCGAGCGAGGACTGGATGCGCTCCAGCGTGTTGCAGTCTTCGAGCACCGCATCGCGCAGTTCGACCATCGAGTTCTCCTGGCCGAAGCGCTGCGCGGCGGTCGTCGCCGGACGCATGTAGCCGCGCATCTGCCACACCACTTTGTTCTCGGACAGCGGCCACATCTGGTGCGTGAAGTACATGCCGCTGCCCATCACGATGATCCAGTTCGGGAAGAACACTGTGACATCGATCGACCAGTTCGGCGCGCGCGTCTCGTTCAGGCCTTTCGGCAGCTTCGTCGACTCATCGACCGCCCCGCTCGTCACCGACGGCCCCGGCGCGTTGCGGAACGCAAGACCCTGCACGGGGTTGGGCTGATAGGCCATGTTGCCCCACACGGACTGCGTGCGGTGGGGGCCCTTCAAGCGGATGTCGATCAGCCGGCCGTGCGGGTTGTCGGGGCCTGCCAGCGTGTCCTTGACCGAATGCCGGTGCAGCACGGGCACGTGGTAGGTCTCGCAGAACGAGTCGACCATGCACTTCCAGTTGCAGTTGAACGTACCCTCGTATTCGAAAATCGCGGTGCCGCGTTCGAACGGATAGCCCTCGAGATCCCTGCCATGGTCACCGAGGAACTCCTTGAGCGTCATCGGCGGCTCGGGCGACAGGTTCACGAAGATGAAGCCCTCCCAGATATCGAGCGGCAGCTCCTTGAGCCGCAGCTTGTCCTTGTCGAGGTCGAAGAAGGCCTTCTGATCGGGCACGCCGACGAGCTTGCCATCGAGCCCGTAGGTCCAGCCGTGAAACGGGCAGGTGAACGCCACGCAGTGGCCGTGGTCGCGCAGTTCGATGTGGTTGCCGCGATGCTGGCACACGTTGTAGAACGCGCGGAGCTGCTTGTCCTTGCCGCGCGCGACGATCACGTTGAAGTTGAACGTCGGGATCGGCTTCTGGAAGAAGTCGCCGGGTTTTGCGGCCTGCTCGACGCGGCCCACGCACATCCATGCGCGCTTGAAGATGGCGTCGAGTTCGCGCTGATACCACTCGGGCTTCCAGTAGGCGTCGGCCGGCACGGGGCCCGTGCCGAGTTCGGGGTGGCGCAGCGTGAGGTTGGCCGGCGTGAGGGTGACTTTCTCATTCATGGGGCTTGCACCTGTGCAGCGGTGTCGGACAGGGTGACGATCAGCGGAAAGCGGCGCGCATCGAAGGCGTCCGGGTAGTTGCCGGTGCCGTACCATTCAATCGCGGGGCCGATTTCGGCGAGCGACAGCATCAGTTTCAGCAGACGCTCGTCGTTCGCGTCGAGTGCCCCGAGTTCACGGGTCGACAGATACGCGAGCACCGCTTCGGCCTGCGGCAGCATCGCATCGTAGAATGCGCGCGTCTCGGCCAGTGGGGTGTTCAGTCTTTTTTCGTGGCGCGCGGTGGAATCCGCGAGCACCCAGTCGTCGAGCCAGCATTCGAGCGCCGTGAAGCCTTGCGGCAGGCGCGATGCGGGCTTGGTCTTACGCACAGCCATGCAGTTCTCCCCTGGGTGGCGCGCGACGCCGCCGGGCAGCGCCGGCAGGTCGCGCATCGATGTCGACAGTCGCTGAATGCTACCACCGCACCGGGGCCTGCAATACCCGCGAATACAGGTGTGCAGTGCGTCAGTGGCCGAGCAGGCGCTCGTAGAGATCGGGGCGACGATCGCGGAACAGCCCCCATGCCGAGCGGCGCGCGTGGCAGTCGTCGAGATCGAAGCGCGCGGTCAGCACGGCCTCGCCGTCGCGCGCGGCGCCGGCGACGATCTCACCCGTCACGTCGGCGATGAAGGAGCTGCCGTAGAAACGCAGCTCGCCGCGCTCGCCGCGTTCGACGCCGGTGCGGTTCGACGCCACCACCGGCAGCATGTTGGCCGCCGCGTGGCCCTGCATCACGCGCTGCCAGTGCGGCTGCGAATCGAGCGTCGGATCCTGTGGTTCGGAACCGATGGCGGTGGGATAACAGAGGATCTCCGCGCCCATCAGCGCCATCGCGCGCGCGGCTTCCGGGAACCACTGGTCCCAGCAGATCGCAACACCCACCACGCCCACCCGCGTATGCCACACACGGAAGCCGGTGTCGCCGGGCGTGAAGTAGAACTTTTCCTCGTAGCCCGGGCCCTGCGGAATGTGCGATTTGCGATAGACGCCGAGCTGGCTGCCGTCGGCGTCGATCATCACGAGCGAGTTGAAGTAACAGTTGCCGCTGCGCTCGAAGAAGCTGACCGGCAGCACCACGTTCAGCTCACGCGCGACTTCGCGCAGCCTGGAGAGCAGCGGGCTGGTACCCACCTCGTGCGCGAGGCTGAAGTGCGCGGCGTCCTGGTCCTGGCAGAAGTACGGCGTCTCGAACAGCTCCTGCAGCAACACGAGATCGGCGCCGGCCTCGCGCGCCTGTCGCACGAGGCGCGTCGCGTTGGCGATATTGGCCTCGAGATCCCAGCTGCAGGCCATCTGGGTGGCGGCGACGGTGATGTGGCGCATGTGGCTCTCCTTACGCGGGCGCGGTTTTCGACGACAATAAACGCCTGCTCAGCAACACGCCAGAAGACGATGACGGCTCTCTTCACCATCGGCCACAGCAGGCACGACCTCCAGACGTTCGCGGCGCTGCTGGCGGCACACCGGATCACGCTGCTGGTCGACGTGCGCGCCGCGCCCTACTCGCGCCGGCATCCGCAATTCAACCGCGAAGCACTGGACACCGCCCTCGCCGCGCACGGCATCCGCTATCGCTGGCTGGGCCAGCCGCTCGGCGGCCTGCGCGAGGTGCGCGAGCCCTCCATCCACACGGCTCTGGCGGAACCGGCGTTTCGCGCCTACGCCGCGCATCTCGCTGACGCGGACTTCGTCGACGCCATCGACAGGCTCATCGTCGCGGCCGACCGCCATCGGCTCGCCGTGATGTGTGCAGAGGCAGACCACGTCCATTGCCACCGTCAGTTCATCGCGGACGTGCTGACGGTACGCGGGCAGCCCGTGTCGCACATCCGCGCCGACGGCAGCCTGCAGCCGCACACGCCGCATCCGTCGCTGCGCGTCGACGGCGAGCGGCTGGTGTATGACCGGCACGGGCAGGGGGATCTGTTCTGAGGCGTCAGGTCACGCGGTGCCGGATGCGCGTGTCGTGCTGAGAGAACCCGGGGTCTTCAACGCGACTGCATCCGCTTCCCCGGCCCGGCATAGCGATGCCAGCGCTTTCGAATCGCGGCTTTTCGGCGTTTGCACCAAGCCTGCGCAAAAGGGCGCGCCGGTGCGGTGCGTCCCGCGCGACCGTTCAAGGAATCGGCGGTCAGGACGCCATCGATCGGGCGGCGCACCGTATTTTCGTCGATGCGCAATACGAACGAAGAACACCGCAATTCATCAGGCTGACGGGGTCACATCGATGGCTGTGTACAAAGGCGTTGAGCTCGCGCAGGAGCTCGTGGCGTTCATCCGGCACATGGATCAGGTCGAGGAGTATCGCGAAGCGCTCGTGAACCTGCAGGCCGTGTGGGACAACCTCGCCCTGCTGAGCGAGATGTCGGGCACGGGCATCGAGATCAACGGCACGCGCGCCGGCTTCGAGGCGCTGTCCTCACGGCTACTCGGCAGTCTTGCCGCGGAACTCAAGCACAAGACCGCGATCGACATCGGCTTCCGCGCACAGGTGGCCATCGACATCCTGGTGCGCAACCTGTTCGAGCGCACCGCCGATATCGGCTTTCTCGCGATGGACAGCGATCTCTGCGCATTCGCCGAGCGCGCGGCGCAGATGAGCGACGACGATATCGCCGCCGCGCGCGGTGGCGTGCTGATGCGCATGAACGAATACGTGCGCAAGTATTCCGTCTATCACGACATCATCCTGCTCGCGCCCGACGGCCGCGTGCTCGCCCAGCTCGACGACAGCCTGCCGGTCAGCACGAGCACCGATCCCCTGATCCACGCTGCACTCGTCACCGAAGAGGCCTATGTCGAAACCTATCGCCCGAGCGATCTGAAGCCCGGTGCGGGCCCCGTGCTGCTGTATTCGTACCGCGTGATGGCGCCGGACGGACGGCGTGCCGTCGGCGTGCTGTGCCTGTGCTTCCGGCTCGACAACGAGTGCAGCCGCATCTTCGGCAATCTGAGCGATGCGCAGGACTGGACGGTCATCACGTTGCTCGACGCCGACCACCGCGTGATCGCGAGCAGCGATCCCGGCCAGGTCCCCGTCGGCGCGCGCATCGAGGACCTGGCGCATGGCGATGCGCGGCCACTGCGCTTTGCAGGCCGCGAATACGCCGCGGCGACACGCGCGACCGCGGGCTACCAGGGCTACGCCGGGCCCGGCTGGCGCGGCCACGTGATGGTGCCGATCGAGCACGCCTACGACGTCGACGGTGTGGCCATGCTGCACGAACTCGCGCCGCATCTGCTCGCGGCGCTGCTGCAGAGCGAACGCCTTTTCGCGGCCGAGCTGCGCGACATCCCGACGCAGGCCGGGCGCATCCAGGCCGAGCTGAACCGCGCGGTGTGGAACGGCAATGTCGCGCAGAGCCGGCTGGCCGCCGGCAATGCGTTCTCGAAAACCCTGCTGTGGGAAATCGGCAGGATTGGCGGCCGCACACGCGATGTGTTCGGGCGCTCGATCCGGCACCTGAACGAGACGGTCGTGTCCTCGCTGCTGCGCGACTGCGGCGCGCAGGCCGCGCTGGCGATCGACATCATGGACCGTAACCTGTACGAGCGCGCGAACGACTGCCGCTGGTGGGCGCTGACCAGCCTGTTCGGCGCTGCGCTGTCGCGCGGCGCGGACGCCGACGCACAGGCCGATCAGATGTGCGCGGTGCTGTCGGCGATCAATCGGCTGTATACCGTGTACACGGATCTGCTGCTGTTCGACCGCGAAGGGCGCGTGCGCGCGGTGTCGAACGACAGCCAGCGGCATCTGCTCGGCACGCGCCTCGAGGCCGACTGGGTCACGCAGACACTGGCGCTGCGCAGCACGCAGGATTACTGCGTGTCGGCCTTCGAGGCGAGCGCCCTGTACGGCGGCAGACCCACCTACGTGTATTGCGCCGCCGTGCGCGGCACCGGAGGCGCGGGGACGGTCGGCGGCGTGGCCATCGTGTTCGACAGCGAGCCGCAGTTCCGCTCGATGCTCGCCGACTCGCTCCCGCGCGATCACGAAGGCAGGCTGCGCGAGGGCTGTCTCGGCCTGTTCGTGCAGCGCGACGGCCTCGTCATCGCGAGCACCGACGCCGATCTCCCGCCCGGCACGCACCTGGCACTCGACGAGCGGATGGCGGCCCTGGGCGCCGGCGAGCAGCTGTCGATGATGCTGCCCTTTCGTGGCGGCCACTACGCGGTCGGCGCGCGGGTGTCGGCCGGCTATCGTGAGTACAAGTCAGCGTCCGACGCCTATCGCAACGAAGTGCTCGCACTGGTCTATGTCCCGCTGCTGGAAGGCGCAGTCGCGGCGGGCAGCGCGCCCGCCCGCGCCGTGGCCGCCCAGGCGTGGCCGACACCGGCCCCGGGGGCCGAGCGCGTTGAGCTCGCGAGTTTCGCGATCGGCGACAGTCTGTATGGGCTGCCGAGCCGCTACGTCGAGGAAGCGATCGACGGCAGCGGCGTCATCGGCGTGCCCGGCACCGGCGGCCAGGTCGCAGGCATGACGACCTGGCGCAACGGCACGCTGCCCGTCTACGAACTCGCCGAGCTGCGCGGCGGCGCTGCCGGGCGGCCGGGTGGCGCGCAGGTGGTGGTGCTGCGTGCAGCACCCGATGCGGCGGCGTTCGGCATCCTCGTCGACGCGCTCGGCGAAATTCCCGACATCGCCAGCGCGAGCCTCCAGGCGGTGCCCTTCGTCGGCCACGCAATGATGCAGCTGCTCGAGGGCCTCGTGGTGCCCCTGGGCGGCGACGGCAACCAGACTTCACCGCTGCTCGTGCTGTCGATGGAAAGGCTGCTGGCCCGACTGCAGGGTGGCAACACGGCGGAGATGCTGACGGCGAACGGCTGAGGGCCGATACAAGGCGCTTGCCGGGTGACGCGCGCGTAGTGCGAAACCCAGGCTCCTCATCGCCCCGCTGCAGGGGCGATGGACGCCTGCCAGATCACGCTTGCGCAGGCGGGTTGCTGCTCTACACTAGCGGCGGCATGACTCCTTCGTTCGCTGGCGTGGAACTGCTGCCCCCATGTTGAAAATTCGCGTGCGCGCCGCTGGCGCGATGCTCGCGCTGACCTGCTTCGCCGCGCTGTCGGCCGACGCCGCCCTGCCTGCCCCGATGGATCGCATCCTGCGTGGCAACAACCTGCCCGAGAGTGCGGTCAGCGTGGTCGTGCAGGAGGTCGGCGCGCGCCAGCCGGTGCTCGCGGTCAACGTCGACACTCCGCGCAATCCGGCGTCGACGATCAAGTTGATGACGACCTTCGTTGCGCTCGACGTGCTCGGACCAACCCACCGCTTCCGCACCGAAGCCTACGCGCTGGGCCCGATCAACGATGGCGTGCTGGACGGCGATCTGCTGCTGAAAGGCTACGGCGATCCTTACCTCGTCGAAGAGGAGCTGTGGAAGTTCGCCGGCGAGCTGCGTCGCCGCGGCCTGCAGCGGGTCAACGGGCAGCTCGTGATCGATGACAGCCACTACGCGCCGCACGGGCGCGATGCCGGCAGCTTCGACGGCCAGCCGCTGCGACTCTACAACGTGCAACCGAACGCGCTGATGGTGAACTTCAAGGCCTTCACCTTCACGTTTGCGCCGCGCGCCGACGGCGGCGGCGTGCTGATCAAATCGAACCCGAGCCTGCCGAACCTGCAGATCGTCAACCAGCTCGCCCTCGTGCGTGCCAAATGCCGCGGCGTGCTCGCGGCGGTGAAGATGTCGATCCCGGACCCGGCGAACCCGGATCGCGTGGTGTTCAGCGGCAACTATCCGAGCGGCTGTGGCGAGCAGAGCCTGCCGCGCACGGCGATGCAGCCGGCCAGCTACGCGTACGGGATGTTCAAGTCGGTGTGGGCGCACTGGGGCGGGACGCTCGACGGCGGCGTCGCGCGCGGGGTGATGCCGGCCGGGCAGCGTCCATTCGCGGTGTGGTACTCGCCACCGCTCGCCGAAATCATCCGGCCGCTGAACAAGTGGAGCAACAACGTGATGGCGGACGCGCTGCTGTACGCGCTCGCCGCCGAGTCCTTTCCGCCACCGCTGAAGCCCGAGTTCGGCGCCGCGGTCGTCAAGGCTTACCTGTCGAAAGCGCAGGTGCCGGCGGACGGTCTCGTCCTGGAGAACGGCTCCGGGCTGTCACGCATCACGCGAATCAGCGCGCGCACGATGTCGAGTCTGCTGCTGCATGCGCATCGCAGCCCCTACATGCCGGAGTTTCTGGCATCGCTGGCGCTGTCCGGCCTCGACGGCACGATGCGCAATCGCTTTCGACAAGCGCCGGAAAGCGGGCGCATGCATCTGAAGACCGGACATCTGAACGATGTCGCCGCCGTGGCCGGCTATGTGCTCGCGGCGAGCGGCAAGACCTATGTGGTCACGCTGCTCGTCAATCACCCGACTGCAAACCACGGCGGCGGCAGCCAGCTGATCAATGCGTTGCTCGGTTGGACATATCAGCTGCGTTGACGCCGAATCGGCTACGCGCTCGTAGCCAGGGTGCAGCATCGAAGAATCCGGGATCCCGAGTTGCACGGCGTTGAACCGCGGCAGCCTGAGCGCGTGGCGCTGGTGCCGGGGATGAGCGGCGCCGCCGCCGCGATCCCGGATTGCGCTGCGCTTCATCCGGGCTACGAGAGGTCGTGCTCGCTCTACGACCGGGCACTCAAAGAGCGCCGGACAATGCACTTTCACAGCAACGGCCATGAGGGACAGGCCTCACCCGGCCTCAGGAAAACCCGAGGGTGCCCGGGTGCAACGCAGTGGAACCCGGGATCTCCAGAGTCCGACAGGCCGCTCCCGGGTTCCGCGCTGCGCGCTCCACCCGGGCTACACGAGCCTGCCGGGCGCGTTGACCTGGCGCCGAATGTTGGGCTTCCTGCGTCAGCCCAACCTACGGGCTTTCGTGTGGGCAGTTGCGCCGGGGATCAGTGCCCCTGGTTGCCGTCCTGCTTCGGCGGCTCGGACTTGTCGTCCGGCTTGTAGTCGCCGAGCACGGTCTTCAGCGGGCAGACCTGCACGGCCGGGCAACTGCGGCAACCGGCCATCAAGGCAATCGGACATAGCGTCATGCGTGCTCTCCCCTTCTGGTGTGTCGTTCGTCGATGGCGCCTCGCCATCGAGTATAGACACCTGCACGCCTGCCGTCGGGGTTTGTGAAGAGGACTACCAGCAGTCCGTTCGCACGCCCGTGGGCGACGGGTCAGGCCTGTGGCCTGACCCGTCGTCCGCGGACTGGTCGCCTGCAAGCTCGTGTCTGCCCTCAGCCGGTGACGACCGAAATGTCGACCAGCACCGGATCGCGCGACACGGCGATTTCATTGTCGATCTGCGCGCCGCACCCCGGGCAGTGGAAGCGGCGGAAGGCGACGGCGTCGTCGATGAAGCGCGCGGGATCGCCAATCAGCGGGTTCGACGCGGAGACCGGCAGGTCCTCGCGAAAACAGGCGTCCTTGTAGTTGCCGGAGGTCGGGCCCAGATCGGTCGAGCACTTTGCACAGGCCCAGTACGCGCCGTTGTCGTCGCGCTTCACGTTCAGATTCACGCTTGCCTCGCACAGCAGCGTGCCTTCACGCACGCGGCCCTTGTTGCCGTGACGGGTGACCATCGAGGCCCGGATCCCGGCCCGACGCTGCGCCGTCGCGGCCACGTCGACGCGGCCTTTCGCATCGAGCACGGCACCATAGATGTCCTGCGCCGCGGCCGGCGTGATGGCGTAGGCTTCCAGGTCCGCCTCGATGTCTTCCGGCGCGCGGTCCAGCGGATCGCCGAAGCCACCGCCGCCGGTCCAGCGCACGGCGTAGACGTCAGACTTGTACTGCACGAAGTTCTCCTGCCGCAGCTGGAGCACTTCCTCCGTGCCCGTCACTTCGGAGATGTCCTCGATCATTCTGGAGTCGCCGTTGCGCTCCAGGATGTCCGTGTTGCGGAAGAACATGTAGGCGTTCGTCGTCGACGGATAGCCGCCCATCATGCCGGAGGACGTCGGTGTCGAATTGCCGGAGGACAGGGTGTCCTGGACGATGTTCGCGGTGTTGTGCGGAATGAAGCAGCTCTCGGCCGACAGCCCGCCGCGATACTTGCCGGCGCCGCCGGAGTCCGGCAGCTCCTTGCGGTAGAGAAAGAGGATCGGGAAGCTCTGCTCGGTGTGCTCGATGTTCGGCAGCTGGCAGATCGGCGTGCGCGACTGGCCGCCGGTGTTGATGCCGTCGGCATGCGAGAACGCGCCGATCGCGCCGCCGATCGGGTCGATCAGCAGGTAGCCGTAGCGCTCGCCCCACTGGTCGATGCCGCGGAACAACGTCGCGGGCCACTGGCTGGTGCCACCGATGCACATGATGTCCTTGCGCATCTCGGCATCGGGATAAATCATCTTCGACAGCACGTTGTAGGCCGGGTACAGCGAGATCTCCATCGACTGGATCGGCGCCGTCGACACCGACGCCGGGAAGTTCGCGCAGTTCAGCGTACCCGGCACCGGGTCGAACTCGATGTGGCGCAGCGCGCCGCCGACTGCAAAGTACTGGTCCCAGCACAGCAGTTCGGTCACCGCGACCATGATCGCGCCGCGCCAGCCGGAGTAGGTCGCATTCATCGCGCCTTCCTGATCCGCCGTGCCGTCATTGGTAAAGACGAGCTTGTTGCCCTCCTTGCGCAGCTGCAGCTGCACGCGGTGCGTGCGGCGATCGCCGGGGCGGCAGGCTTCGATATAGGTGCGGTCCTGCCAGTAGCCGTCCGGGATGCGCGTCATCTTCTCGAGGAAGGACTTCTCCGAGTTGTCGATGATCTGCTTCATCACGCCCTTGACGGTCTTCGGACCGTAGCGGCGAATCAGCTCCAGCACGCGGTTGCGCGCGGTGGTGTTGCCGGCCATCTGCGCGCGGAAGTCCAGCGCGACGAGCTGCGGCTTGCGCGACGCACGCAGGTACACCGCTTCGATGTCGCGGCGAATCTCGCCGCCTTCGATGATCTTGATTGGCGGCAGCATGATGCCTTCGTCATACGCGCTCTCGGCCGACGGGCAGAAGCTGCCGGGGGTGATGCCGCCAATGTCGTACTGGTGCAGACAGTTCGTGACCCAGCAGAACAGTTCTCCTTCCCAGAACACCGGACACAGCAGCATCACGTCCTGCTGGTGCGCGGCGCCGACCCAGGGATCATTCGCGAGGAACATGTCGCCGTCGCGGATCCCCGGATTGTCGCTGCGGTTCTCGAGCGTCCATTTGACCTGCGTGTCGGTGACGCCGGACATGTACTGCATGTACGGACCGAAATAGACGAATTCGGCGTCTTCGGTCAGCAGCGAGGGGTTCAGGTCGAGCGCGTACATCGCGACCGGCGAGCCCGACAGGCGCTGGATCGTCGCGCCATGCTCCTCGTTGATCTGCCAGAGATTGTGGCGGACGACCTCGTAGGTGATCGGATCGACTTCGCGATCCCACTCGCTGTGCAGCTTCAGCTTCGGCGAGATGCGCAGCACTTTCGGCGGCACGTACGGATTGTTGACGCCGTCGAAGTCGACGCCGGTGATTTCACTGATGCGTGGCATGGGGATTCCTCTCAGGCCGCGTGGGCGTCGGTGTCGATGACGAAATTGCGCAGGGCGTCGACTTCGACGCGCTGCCCCGGATGGACCACGATGGAGGTGGTCGTCGTTTCGATCACGCAGGGCCCGTCGATGACGTTGCCCGGCAGCAGCTTGTAGCCGTCATAAATCGGGCTCGCCGCCATTTTCTTCCATTCAGCCCAGTAGATCTGGCGCTCGCCGGTGCGGGCGTCGGCCGGTACCTCGCGCGTCAGCGTGTCGGCGGCGACGAGGCTCGGCTTGCGCGCCACGGCGCTGGCGCGCACGCGGAAGGTCACGCACTCGAGCCGCGCACCGGGCAGCGACGCGCCGCGGCCGTAGAGCTGTTCGTAGCGGCGCACGAAGCGCGCGCGGAGATCGTCGAGATCGCCTTCGGCGAGCTCCGCCTTGTCGAGGTCGACCTCGACCTCGTTGATCTGGCCGCGGTGACGCATGTCGATGGAGTAGCGATACTTCTGCTGGCCGGCGGCAATGCCGTCTTCCTCGAGCTGCGCGCGGCCTTTTGCCGCGAGTTCGCCGAGCACGGCGTTGATCTTTGCGACCTCGAACGGGGAGGACATGATGCGCACCTGCTCGTTGACGTGCAGTGTGTCGGCCGAGGCCGCGCCGAACGCGCACCAGGTCGAGGCCGTGTCGCCCTGCGGCACGATCACGCGTTTGATCCCGGCTTCGCGCGCGGTCACGGCCATGTGCACCGGCCCCGCGCCACCGAAGGCGAACAGCACGAACTCGCGCGGGTCGAGACCCTTCTGAATCGTCGCCTTGCGCACGAGGTCCGCCATCTGGAACTCGGCGATCTGCGCGACACCGCTCGCGAGTTCGTACAGGCCCATGCCGAGTTCGTCCGCCAGCGCCTGCAGGCCACGTGTAGCGCCGGCCTTGTCGAGTTTCAT
The DNA here is from genome assembly GCA_001464935.1 of Gammaproteobacteria bacterium Ga0077536. Classification (GTDB taxonomy): domain Bacteria; phylum Pseudomonadota; class Gammaproteobacteria. The sequence continues at coordinate 46,625 of LNEL01000050.1, read as the reverse complement.
CGTGCCCCCGGCGAAGTTCTCGGCGTCGAGGTAGCCGAGCACGACGTCGGCGTCGGTGGTCGTCGGCACTTCGCCGCCGCGGCCGTAGCAGATCGGGCCCGGCATCGCGCCGGCGCTCTGCGGGCCGACGCGCAAGGTGCGCGTGGTCTTGTCGATCCAGACTTTGCTGCCGCCGCCCGTGCCCATGGTCTGCACGTCGACCTTCGGCAGGAAGTACTCGTACTGGTGCACGAGGCTCTTGTACGACACCACGGCCTGCGCCTCGTGGATCACGCCGACGTCGAACGAGGTGCCGCCCATGTCGGTCGTGATGATGTTCTTCTCGTTCATCACCTGCCCGAGGTACAGCGAACCCGTCACGCCCGACACGGGGCCGGAGTCCAGCGTCAGCAGCGGTGCCTCGCGCGCCTTGCGCACCGAGATCGTGCCACCGGCGCACTGCGTGATCTGCAGCGGTGGCTTGTAGCCCATCTCCTTCAGGCGAAGGTCGAGGTTCGTCACGTAGTTGACCGTCAGCGGGCCGATGTAGGCGTTCAGCGCAACGGCCGTGGTGCGCTCGTACTCGCCCCACTTCGGCGCGAGTTCATAGGAGCAGGTCACGTACAGATTCGGCGCCACCTCGGCCGCGATTTCCTTGACGCGCCGCTCGTGCTTCGGCTCGAGGAAGGACCACAGGAAGCAGATCGCGAGTGCTTCGGCGCCCTCGTCGACCAGTTCGCGTATCGCCTCTCGCGCTTCATCCTCGTTCAGTTCGACGACGACCTTGCCGAAGCAGTCGATGCGTTCGGACACGCCGCGAATCATCCGCTTCGGGATGATCGGATCGGGCTTGCTGCTCTCGGGGATGTGCACGATCAGCTTGATGTCCTGGCCCGACAACCCGCGCGAACCGCGCATGATGTGGATGACATCGTTGTGACCGCGCGTCGTCAGCAAACCCACCTTCGCGCCGCGACGCTGGATGATGGCGTTCGTGCCGGCGGTGGTGCCGTGCGCGAGCATCGTGATCGACTGCAGCAGCGCCGGCAGTTCGAGACCGATGCGCTCGCCCGCGCGCCGCAGCGCCTCGAGCACGCCGTCGGCGAAGTTGCCGGGCGTCGACGGGGCCTTGGAGATGGTCAGGCGCCCGTTGTCATCGATCAGCACGCAGTCGGTGAAGGTGCCGCCGATGTCGAGTCCGCAGAGGTAGGAAGACATGGCTGTTTGTTCTCGGTTGTGGTCGGGGGGCGCCCGGCAGCGCGCTGGGCGAGTCAGGCGGAATTATACGATCGTTCAACTTTCGGGCAAGCCAGCCCGACGTGTTCGTGCCCGACACGTCGTGGCCAGAGTGCAGTGGCAGCGAAATCTGGCGTAGCGGTGACGCCGCACTCACCCGGCTCGGCCTGGGCGATACCGGGCCAGCCGCGTTTACGTGAAAGACCCTGGATGGTTGCTGCCGCTCCATCCCGACTAATTGCATGGACGGCCGCCCGTCGGTTCAGAATCGCTTGTGCTCGAGGAAGTCGTCGATGTGCTGACCGAGCCCAAGGCGGGTCGCCTCCTCATAGATTGCAAAGCCGGCGACCACGTCCTGCAGGCCAGTGCCGACCGACTTGAACAGAGTGATCTCGCCGTCAGACGTGCGGCCGGGTACGGCGCCGGTGACCAGCGCGGTCAGTTCGCTGACTTTGCCGCGCTGCCACAATCCGCGTTCGAGGGTTTCCAGGACGTCACCGCACTCGTCCTCCACCTGGTGTAGCGAATCGACGACGATCCGCGCTGCGTTGACGAACGTGGCCGGGTCGATCTCGCGCAGTTTGCCGCCGGTCGAGCCGATCGAATTCACGTGCTGGCCGGCCTCCATCCACGCGCCCTGATACGCAAAGGCGTTGTCTTGCTTCGTCGTATTGGTGCCGATGACGACGATGTCCGTGCCACGCACGGCCCGCTCAGCGGTGTCGACTGCTTCGATGTCGATTTTCAAGCTCGCCGCCATCTCGGCCGCGAAGCGTTCACGGTTGGCCGGTGTAGGCGAGTACACCCGTGCGCGACGGATGTCGCGCACCGCGCAGACCGCCCCAAGATTTGTACGCGCCTCGAGGCCGGAGCCAATGACACCGACGCTCGAGCTGTTTGCGCGGGCCTGGTAGCGCGTGGCAACGCCGGTCGTTGCCCCCGTGCGCGCCCCAGTAAGCCAGGCCGCATCCATCAGCGCGAGCAGTTCCCCGCCCTTCTCGTCGTAGATGCCGATGAGGTAGCGCACGCCGTGCTGCACCGATCCGTTGAAGATCTTGAAGCCCATGAGTCCGCGCTCGCGCATCACCGCCGGCATCACGCGAAAGAAGCCGTTGCTGGTTTCGAGGTTCATACGCGGCGGCACCACGACGTGCCCGGCCGCCTGCTCGCGCACGCCGGCGTCGATCAGATCGACCATCTGGCGCATGTTGGTCGCCGCCTTGACGGCGGCTGGATTGAGGATCAGCGGCATTTGACGACCCTCAGCTCGGATGCCGGCCGACGAAGAAGGCCGCATCGTCGTCCGTGGTGCACGGCAGTCCTGCGGCCAGCAGTCCACCGCGCAGCGACTTCATCTGCCGATCGTTCAGCCGCATCGTCGGAGCGCGAACAGGTCCACCGTTGAAGCCCTGCAGCCAGCCCTGATACTTCCACAGCATGCGGTGCAGGAAGTTGGTACCGGCGAGCAGCGCCATGGCGGCGCTGTTCGCCTGCCGGGCGTGGTGCAGCGACCAGTACCGCGCCATCGCCTCGTCGTGCTGACCGCGCTGCACCAGTTCGAAGATGGCTGGGATCGCGTTGCCATAATACTCGTAGTTACTGGTGCCCATGAACGGCATCGGCAGGACTGTCGCCAACGGAATGCCGTTGCTCTCGATCGGCTCGATGACGAGCACGCGGTCGTGGAAGCGTCGATAGACATCGACGAAGCCGCCGACGCTCGGCATGCCTCCCTCGGCCTTGATCGCCACGATGTTCTGACAGTCGTCGAGCAGCCGGGCAATGAGGTCAGGGCTGAAGCCGGCCGATGGATGAACGCGTTCGAAGTTCCACAGTGGCACCGGGAACAGGATGATTCCCAGCTCCGTTGCTGCGCAGAACTGCTTTGTATATTGATAGATGTCCTCTTCCGACTGCGGATAGAAGTTCGGCGGATAGCCGAGCAGCACCAGCGTGGCCCCGGCGCGCTCGCTGCGCTGTACCGCCTCGATGTTGTCGGCAAGCGTATTGAAGCTCGCGTGATGGAAAAGGTGAAAGCGCCCGTTCGCCTCTTCCACCGCCGCCCGCATCAGCTGTTCGTACTCCGGCAGCGTGTTGGCAGTTTCGGACACCAGCAACGCGCCCCAGAACTTCATCTCGATCTCGAGCCGGACGTCGTGGCGTATCGCCTCAAGATTGACGGTCTGAAGATCACTCGAATACGTCGGCGTCACCACATTCGCGACGCCGCGCATATGCTCGCGGGCCCAGGCTCGGACCGTACGACGATCAAAAGGTTGTTTGCTCATCGACCGATCCTTGTTACATGGTCAGTTTGAGGCCGCCGTCGACGTAGACGGTCTGGCCGGTGATATAGCCTGCGGCCGGCGTCGCCAGCAGCAGTACGGCCTGGCCTATGTCCGACGGCGAGGCCCAGCGACCGAGCGGAATGCGCGAGGCGAATTCCGCGTCGACCTGCTCTGTGGTGTCCTCACCGCGGAGCTTCGCGAGATTGCTGCGAACGCTGAAAGAACCCGGCGTCTTGACTGCGCCGGGGGCAATCACGTTGGCCGTCACGCCGTGGCTCGCGAATTCGAGCGCATACGAACGCGTGAAGGCTTCGAGGCCCCCTTTGCTCGCATCGTAATGCGCCATGCCGACATAGCTTTTGGCGGTATTGATCGAGGAGATGTTGATCAGCCGACCGTGGCCCCCGGCCCTGCACAGATGGGGGGCCGCGGCGCGTGACGCGACGAACACGCCACGCAGGTTGGTGTTCAGCACGCGATCCCACAGCTCTAGCGGCATGTCCGCGAGCGGGCTCATCGGATAGATGGCCGCGTTGTTGACGAGGATGTCGAGGGAGCCGAAGCGCTCCAGCGTCGACTTCACTGCGGCCTCGACGCTCGCCGGATCCGCCATGTCGCAAGCCACCGCCACGGCGTCGAGTCCGCGCGTGCACAATGCCGCCGCGGCCGTATTGGCCGTCGTCACATCGATATCCGCCAGCATGACACGCGTACCCGCGCCGGCGAGGTGCGCCGCGATGCCCTCGCCTATCCCTTTTGCAGCGCCGGTTACGAGCGCGACACGACCGGTCAGATCGAGCAGTTGCCGCGTGTTCTGGTCCATGATATTCCCTCAGAAGAAGACGGTGATGTTCTCGATCACGTCGTGGTCTACCAACACGAAACGCTCGCTGCAGCGCCACCCCGTGGCCTCGCGACGCCACCAGTCGCGTCGCTGGGCCACGAACAGGTGCTCGTCGCGACCTTCGCGACCGCGGAAGATCATCACGTTCGACGCCACGTGCACGCGATCGGCCGTCGAGTCGTCGAGAATCTTCACGTTCGACACGCAGTGCCGGATGCGGGACGGCGGCTCCTCGGCATGCGCCATTCCCGTGCGCAGGCGCGCGACGCGCAGGCCGAGTGTCATCCTGTCGTCATCGAAATGGGCCAGTAAATGGGGCTGGTGCAGGTGCTCTGCATCACGACCGAGATTGGCGCGCACGGGGGCCCAGTAGCGAAGCTCATTCGCGAATAGCTCGAGCCAGGCTTCGAGCTGATCCGTATCGAGCAGCCAGGCTTCGTCGATCAGCAATTCCTCGAATTCCAGGCGCAGGCTGAGACGATCCATCACACCGCCTCCTTCGCCATCATCTCGCGCCAGAACTCATAGAAGCCGAAAACGCCGATTTCGGTCGACGGTGGATGAATGAGGCCCGGCTTGTTCGCCATCGTGCGGCCGTGCCCTGCACCTTGCTGATAGTTCAGCGGATAGTGGCGCCGCACAACGCCGTCCATTGCCTCGACCGCCGACTGCCAGGCGACGCCGTCGTCCTGTTCGTAGATGCCGGACGGTGAAAAGGTTAGCACCTGCATCTTGCGGATCAGTTCGGTGACCACGGGTGGGGCATCCTTCTCGACCAGCCCGTAAGCCCAGGCGTGCATCTGGTGCGTTCCGACAGGCTGCCAGACCCGGATTGTCGTGAAGCCGAGGAACGAGAGGATCGAGAAGTTCGGGAACACCGTACCGACCTGCGCGTGGAACAGCAGCTTCTGCTGTTCCGGGTTCAGGGTCGTTTTTGCTTCCTCGCGCACCCGAGCGATGAAGGCTTCCTGCTCCGGCGGTAACGGCGGTGCCGGGATGTCAAAGTTGATCCAGCCATGGCCGTTCGCGCATTTGACTTCGAAGTCCTTCTCCCAGGGCGCGTTGCCACGGAAGTCGCCATCGGTCGGCCCGAGCCCGATCATCAGCATGCTGCGGTGGAGCGTGCTGGTGTGGTAATTGTCGCCGAGGAACTGCTCGGCGGCGAGCTTCCAGTTGCCGCCTAGCCGCCAGCGATGCACGCCGGGCAGACAGGTCATGCCGTTCTTGGCGCGGTTCAGCACGAGATCGAGGTACCAGCGGAAGTCGCCGAGATAATCCGACAGCGGCATCGCCTGCGCATCAAAGTTCGCGAACACGAGGCCGCGGAAGGATTCGACGCGCGGGACTTCGATCAGCCCCCACAGGCCTTTGTCGAGTTCACCGTGATAGGCTGTGTCGTGCTGCGGCACGCCGCGCAGCTTGCCTTTGCAGTCGTAATTCCAGCCGTGGTACGGACAGGTGAACAGCGCGTTGTTGCCGTGATCGACGCGGCATACGCGGGCACCTCGATGACGGCAGGAATTGATGAACACGCGTATCGCGCCGTCCTCACCGCGCACGACGATGACCGGCTCCTCGCCCATGAAGGTGCTGACGAAGTCTCGTGGATTCGGAATCAGCGTGTCGTGCGCGACGAACAGCCAGCACTTCGTGAAGATCCGCGCCTGCTCGGCGCGGTAGACGTCCTGATCGACGAACACGCGCGGGCTGACGGTCTGCCGGGCGACGTCGATCAGGTCAGCATAGTGTTCCATGACGAATCCCCCTCAGCCGCCCGGCCGGTGCCCCCAACTGCTACCCGTCGTGTGCAACTGTGTGCGCCAGGTGGTCTCATCCACTTCCGTCGCGCCCCAACCGTATTCGACGCTGAAGCCGGACGGGGTTTGTGCGTAGAACGAGAGCATGCCGTCGTTCGTGTGCCGGCCGAGGCCGAGCTCGATGGGCACGTCCCGGTCCTTGCACAGGTAGTAGGTAGCACCGACGTCGTCGACGTTCGCCACCTGCAGCATGAAGTGATGCAGACGCTTCGGCAGCTGCATCTCCCAGAATGCCACGGAGTGGTGTCGTGAGTTACAGCGCAGGAAGGCAATGTTCAGATGCGACTCGACGCCACGCTCCGGCTGCGGACGCACCCAGTCGCTGAGCCGCATGCCGAGCAGATCGCGGTAGAAGGCGAGACTCTTGTCGAGGCTGTCGACTGTCATCGTGATGTGGCCAAAGCCGAGCGCTCCGGTGACGAAGTTCGACATCGCGCGTGGCGAGCGGAACGGGCGGGCGCGTTCGATCAGCGGACCGACACAGGCTTCCATGCGGATGCCGCTCGGATCCTCGAACTCGATGAGCGCCGTGACGCGGCGTGCGTTGAGCGCGTCCCGACTGCCACTGCGGACCGCGACACCGGCCGCTTCCAGCCGCGCACGCAGCGCCTGCAGCGCCGCATCGTCGCGCATTTCCCAGCCGAGCAGGTCCAGATCGTCGCGCGTGCCACGCGTCAGCAGCAGTCGGTAGGAATAATCGTCCATGCGGAGATAGCTGAGATCGCTACCGGCGTCGACTTCGAGACCGAGAATGCGTGCGGCATAGTCGTGCCAGTGTGGCAGGTCGGAAACGTTCAGGCCGAGGTAGGCCAGCTGGGCCGGCGCGTGGTCTGACATCATGTCTCGCTCCCCGCATGCCGGTCCCGTCGTGCGGACCCGCATGACTGGTTGTCGCATCGATCCATGCCGATGCTGTCGTTTTGTGCATTCACGGGACGTTGAATTAGAACGCCCGTTCAAGTAAAGCTTACTCTTGCATGAAAGCCGATCCATCCCCCATGTCGACGAAAGACCGAATTCTCGATGCCGCCGAGACCCTGTTCGCGGACGCCGGCTACGACGGCGTTTCGCTGCGTCAGATCACGAGCGCGGCCGGCGTCGAACTGGCACTCGCGAACTATCACTTCGGGCCGAAGAGCGATCTGTTCCTCGCCGTGGTGCAGCGCCGTGCGGATGAACTGAACCGGGAGCGCATGACCCTGCTTGCTGCGCTGCCAGATCCGCCGACGATGGAAGGTCTGATCGATGCATTCGCGCGCCCGTTCATGGAGAAGAGCCTGCGCGGTGGCGCCGGCTGGAAAAGTTATGCGCGGCTGATCGCGCAGATCGCGAATTCGCAGCGCTGGACGCAGGCCGTGATGCACACGCAGTTCGACCCGGTCGCAGAGGCCTTCATCAAGGGTGCGAAGCGCGCGCTGCCCGAGGCCGATCCCCGCAACCTCTACTGGGGCTTCCATTTCATGGTCGGTGCGATGACGATGACCTTCGCCGAGACGGGTCGCATCGACGTGCTGTCGCGCGGCAAGTGCAAGTCGGGTGCGCTGGACAAGATTTATCAGCGGATGATCCCGTTCCTGGCGGCGGGGTTCCGCCGGCTGGCGGAGGCGTGAGATTTTTTGCCATTCGCGTTGTTGCTGTCGGTTGGGCCGTTGTTGGCCACCGAGAACACAGAGAACCCCGAGAGGGGATGGGACAGAAGTTGGCGGGGTGAGGGTTGAGGTTCGACTGGTCACCCGCGAGTTGATTCGGGGCTGGTCGGGGGCGCTGAACAGTTATCAAACGGTGTCGAGCCGAGAGGAGCATCTGCGTGGAAGCAGCATTCAGTCCGTCGGGGGTGATCACGATCACCACCGACTTCGGCCATCGCGGGCCGTTCGTCGGCACGATGAAGGGCGTGATGGTGAGCCGACTGCCGGGCGTGCAGATCATCGACCTCACGCATGAGGCCTATGTCCACTGGCCGGCCGAGGCCGGCTTCTGGCTCGAACGCTCCTACCGGTATTTCCCGCAGGGCACAGTGCATCTCGCGGTCGTCGACCCGGGGGTCGGCACCGATCGCGATGTGTTGCTGGTCATCGGCGACGGGCATGCGTTCCTCGCCCCGGACAACGGGCTGCTCGGCGATGTCGTCGAGCGCGTGCGCGGCACGGTGTATCGCGTCGACCCGGCGCGGCTCAAGGGTTTCGGCATCGAGCGCCTCAGCGCGACATTCCACGGTCGCGACCTGTTCGCGCCGCTCGCCGCCGAACTCGCCGGCGGGCGCGCGGTGCCGGCGTCGATCGGCGCGCCGACGCTGGACTACGTGCCTTCGCTGATCGAGGCGCCCGAGAAACGCAGCGGCGAACTGCACGGCATGGTGATCACGACCGACCACTTCGGCAATCTGATCACGAACATCGAAGCCACCGAACTCGCGGCGTTTCGCCACCCGGAAGTGCGCGCCGCCGGCCACCGAATTTCGCTTCGTCGCACTTACGCCGACGTCGCGCCCGGCCAACTGCTCGCGCTCGTCAATTCCGTCGAGGTGCTGGAGATCGCCGCGGCCGAGGGCAATGCGGCGGAGCTGTTGGGACTCGGCCGCGGCGGACCGGTGCTGGTCGTCGAAGCGGGCTGACACGGTGGACGGGCCGGACCTCGATCAGATTTCGGCCCGCACCATCGGCCACTACGATCTCTACGCCGAGCGTTACCGCGACGGCACCCTCGATCACGACGTCGCACAGAACATCGACGCGCTGCTGACGGCGATCGAAGGCGCAGCGCCGTTCGACATTCTCGATTTCGGCTGCGGCCCCGGACGGGACCTGAAGAGTTTCGTCGCGCGCGGCCACCGCGCAACCGGTCTCGACGGTGCAGCGCAATTCTGCGCGATGGCGCGCGAGTACAGCGGCTGCGAGGTGTGGCAGCAGGACTTTCTCGCGCTCGATCTGCCGCCCGCGCGTTTCGACGGCGTGTTCGCGAATGCGACCCTGTTCCATGTGCCGACGCACGCGCTGCCGACGGTGCTGCGCGCGCTGCACGCGAGCCTGAAGCCACGCGGCGTGCTGTTCTGCTCGAATCCGCGCGGCGCGAACCAGGAGGGTTACAACGGACTGCGCTGGGGGGCCTATCGCGAACTCGAGCACTGGCGCGCGTTCATGCAGCACGCGGGCTTCGAGGAGATCTCGCACTACTACCGTCCACCGGGGCTGCCGCGCGAGCAGCAGCCGTGGCTGGCCTGTGTGTGGCGGCGGGTGGACGTGTGAGACGGCGTTGCGGTCGGCGTGCGTCGTCAATCGAGGTTCCGCTGCTCGCGGGTTTCGCTACGCTGTGCCCGGGGCGGGTCCAGGCTCGAGCGAACCAGCGGAGCGCAAATCGGCTCGATTCTCAGGTAGGGCTGACGCATCAAGCCCAAGCGTCATGCAGTCGCTGCCTCACCCGGCAGGATGAAAGCTCGTCGTAACCCGGATGCAGCATCGCGGAATCCGGGAGCGAGGAGTTGCACGGCGTCGCACCGCAGCAGTCTGAGCGCGTGGCTCGTGTGCCGGAGATGAGCGGCGCTGTCGCCGCGCTCCCCAATTGCGCTGCGCTTCATCCGGGCGACGAGAGGCCATGCCCGCGCTCCGTTGACGTCGCCCGAATGAAACGTCGCGACCCGGGTTCCGCGCTGCGCGCTATACCCGGGCTACATCAAGGCACCGGACCTGCACTTTCACAGCAGCCTGCGCCACGAGTCGAGGTTTTGCCCGGGATCGTTGCGAGTGCGCGATATTGGCGTTCAGCAGTGACGCCCGGGCGCAGCGCGATGCGCGTCACCCGGGGCCTTGCTGTGTCCGGCGCTCAGCGCGCGCCGAGACCTATCGTGCGCAGCAGGTTCGCCTGCTGGGCCGGGCTCATGTTCGAGTCGGCAAAACCGGCGCTCGCGGCTTCCCGCCCCTGCTCGATGCCGCTGGCAATCATCAGATCGAGTGTCGGGCCGTCGGCGTTGTCGGGCACGGGCACGCCGGCCTGCGCGAGCAGCGAGCGCTTCGTCGCCTCGGGTACTTTCGCGAGCGAGCCGAAACTGGCGACCGCGCCCTCCACGCCTTTCGTCAGCTTCACGCTCGTCTGTACGACCGGCTGCGTCAGCACCTGCGTGACGGTTTGCGGACTGAGGCTACCCTGAATCGCGCCCGGCGTCGGCGTGGACGCAGTGCCGATGCTCGAACCCACCGTCGAACTGGTGTTGACGATCGGCATCAGGTTCGCGCGCGCACCGATGTCGTCACCGCGTTCGGTACCGACTTCGGGCAGCGCGTCGGTGATCGGGCCTTCACCGAGATCGGCGCCCGGCTTGGCAGAGAAGCCGATGTCGATGCCGCCCCGCCTGTCGTGCTCGGCGACACTGCCCATCGTCACCGGGCCGGCGCTCGAGAACTCGGTGGTGCCGCCGGGCTCCGAGCCGATGCGCGCGCCGGTGAGGGCCGTGCTGCCGCCGACGTTCACGCGCGTCGAACTGCCGCCGGTGATGCCACTCTGCTGTTTGACCTCGACCGTGTCCTGATCCGACACGTAGAGCCCGGCCGCCGCGCCGGTGCGCGAGATCTGGCCGCCCGTGTCGATCGCTTCACCGAGCTTGCCCTTCGCTTCGGAGTAAGTGCCGCTCGAACCGACCCTCGGACTGTTGCTGCCGGTGCGTCCATCCGATGCCGTCTCGTTGTTCGAGCCGCCGCCCTCATTCGAACTCGGCACGAATCCACCCGCATACAGTTCGACGCCGACATGCGTTTCGTCGGTGCGATCGGCGCGGCTCTCGATCGTCAGATCGCCGCCAACGTCGGCCTCCACCTCGTTGCCGGTGACGTTCGCGCCGCGCATCGTCAGGTCATTGCCGCTTTTCACGGTGACCTTGTTGCCGCTGATGGTCGCGTTCTGATTGGTGAGGTTGTCGACCTTGTCGACGCCGATGTCGATGCCGGCCACTGCACCGGTCGAGCTGTCGCCGGCGGAGAACTCTCCCTGCAGGCCGACGTTCACGTTGTCGCTGCGTTCGGTGCTCTGCGCGGACTCGAGCGTGATGTCACGGCCGGCCGTGAGGCTCGCGCTGTCGGCCGCACCGACCTGCGTGCCGACCATCGCAATGTCGCGCCCGGCGTTGATGTCGACATTCTTGCCGACGATGAAGCCACCCTGCTGTTGCGTGACATCGCTGCTGCCCACGGTGACGTTGAGCTTGCCACCCATGCCGTCGACTGACGCGCCACCGCTCGAGTTGCCACCGCCGGCCGAGCTGCCGCCCGCGCTCGCCGTCGATGTCCCCGCGCTGCTGCCGGTGCCGGCCGAGCCCTTGCCGCTGCTTTCCTTCGACAGCTCGAGCGACAGCCCCACACCGACTTCTGTCGTGTCGCTGGTGAAGGTGCTCGTGGCCGCCTGGTAGTTGACGTCACGCCCCGCACTGACGCTGGCGTTGTTGTCGGCCACGACGCCCGTGCCCTGCGCGCGCACGTCGCGCCCGGCGTTGATGTTGACGTTGTTGCCCGTGATGAGGCCGCCCTGCTGCACGCTGCCGCTCGCCGAGTTGTCCTTGTAGTCGACTTCGAGTTCGAGGCCGAGCGACTGGCTGCTGCCGCCACCGGACTTCGTTTCATTGCCGACGGTCACGCCCGCGCCGGCGTAGGTTTCCTGATCGGTCGAACTGAAGGTGCTCTCCGCGGCATCGAGCTTGATGTCGCGGCCGGCGCTGAGATTGACGTCGCCCGCGCCGCCGGCGACGTTGGTCCCTTCGAGCCGCAAATCATTGTCGCCGCCGGCCTGGATGTTGACGCCGTTGCCGGCGTTGATCGAGCCGGCGCGCGCAATCGAACTTTGCTCGGAGGAACTCGCGTCTCCGCCATAGCCCGCGAGACTGACCGACCCCGAACTGCCCGTGATGCTGACCGAGGCGCCAATCTCGCCACCGCCCTGCACCGATTCGCCGGTCCTGCTGTAGGTGTCGCGCGCGGCCTGGTAATCGACGTCGCCACCGGCAGTGATGTTCGCCTGCTCCCCGGCATCAATGTTCGTGCCGACGAAAGTCGCGTCTCCCGTGGTGTTGACGTTGGTGCTGCCGCCGGAGCGGATCGAACCGACGACCGCATTGCTCGCCTGCTCCGTGCTGGTCGAATCGGCATAGTCGGCGCCGAGGCTGACACCGACGCTCGCGCTGGTGTCGAAATTGGCCTTCATTTCAGTGCCGATGACTTCGGTGGTCTCGGTCTTCGAGTAGGTGTCTTCGGCCGCCTTGAACTGGAGGTCGCCGGCATTGAGGTTGACGTCCTTGCCGGCTTCGATGTTCGTGCCCTCGAAAGTCGTCGTGCCGGTGGAGGTACTGTTGACGTTGCCACCGGCGCGGATCGTCGACACCACGGCGCGGGTGCTGCTCTCGCTGGTGTTGCTGATGGTGGTGGTCGTCGTCAGCGTCTGTTCGAGCCGCGGATTGATCGAGGCCGAACCGCCTTCCATCGCGTCGTCGTAGGCCTGCTCGCCGTCGTAGCGCGCGCCGGTCTCCCAGTTCATGCTGGCGTTCGTGCTGCTGGTCGTCGAGCCCTTGCGGTCTTCGGCGGCGAGGCTTTCGATCGTGTCCGCGGTCTGGGTGAAATCACCGCCGGCTTCAATCTGCGTGCCGATGTCGGTGATCGTGCCGCCCTCGACGTTGCGCGTCATGTTGCCGCCGCTCTTCAGCGTCGAACCGCGCGCGGTCATGTCCCAGGATTCGCTGTCCGTCTTGCCGATGTCGCCCTGGATGCCCCAGCCTGCGCGGTCGCCGCCGCCAGTCGCGTAGATGCCGGTGCTGGTCGTCATCTCGCTGCTCGTGGTCTGCGTGCCCTGCTCGGCGGCCTGCGTCAGCAGGCGCCTGGTCTCGATGTTCATGTCGCCGCCGGACTCGACGTCCGAACCGGTGACGGTGATGGAATTCGTGCCCTTGAGGCCCAGATCTCCGCCCACCTTGAGTCCGGAACCGACGACAGTCGTGTCCGTCGTCGACGTGGTGGTCTCGCGCGTGTCGTAGCTGACGCCGGCCCGATACTGCGTGTCCTTGCCCTCCTCGAGGCCCGCCTCGGTGTTGAAGCCGCGCTGGTTCTCCTCGGTCGTGACGGTCCGGCTGTCGGTCACGTTGCGGATATCGATATCCGTCGCTTCGATGTTCGCATTGCCGGCGACGTTGGTGTCACTGCCGACCAGCGCGAAGGTGTTGCCCGCCGTCGCATCGAGATTGCCGCCGACATTGATGCCCGCCTTCTGGTGCGTGGTTTCCTCGGTGATCGTGGTGGTTTCGGTGCGCTCGATCAGATTGCCGTCGAGGGAGTACTCCCGGGTACGCGACTCGAGCGCCAGCGCCTCCGACCGGATGTCGCCGCCCGCGTTCATCGTCGCATCGCCGCCGACGTCGATGTTGCCGCCGCGATTGAGGATGTCCTGCTTCGCGTCGAGCGCGAGATCTTCGCGAGCCGTGATCGTGCCGGTGCGTCCGGCCTGATCCTGGAACTCCTCGTCGGTGCCGAACCGTGTGACCGCGGTCTGGTTGACGATGCTGCCTTCGGTCGACGTCAGATCGATGTTGCCGCCGCGGATGTTGCCGCTGGTGTTCGTGATGTCACCGCGCGTCGTCACTTCCATGGTGTTGGCGACGTCGATCGTGCCACCGGTGTTGCTGAGCGTGTCGCCGCTGATGGCCATGTTGTCGACGACGATGTTCGCACCGTCGAGCCCGGCGCGGGTGGCACTCGACAGGTACACCACCGGCGCGAGCACCTTCTGGCCGTTGACCTCGGTCTCGACCATCCAGACGATGTCCTGCTTCAGCGCATTGACCTGCTCCTGCGTCAGGGCCACGCCGTAGCTCAGTTTCAGATCACCCGCCGCCCAGGCCGCGTTGTCGAGCAGCTGCTTGACCTGGTCTTCCTTGCTGGTCGCACCGCGCAGCAGATCGAGACCCGTCTGCGCGATCAACTGTTCGCGGATGAGGCGCGCTTCATAAGCGTCATTGCCGAGGCGGCGCGTCAGCGTCTCGGGGTCGAGCCCGAGGGCACGGGCGAGATGGTCGGAGCCGAGGAACGGCGATTCGAGGCTGGTGAACAGCGGATTGGTCTCGACGAGGAAGCGGCTGTTCGGGTTCTGCGACACGATGAACAAGCCGTTCGGGTTCGACGGCAGTGACAGGTTCAGGCCGCCGAGCGACAGCGCGCCCGGTGCCGACGACGTGCCCGGCGCCGGGCTGCTCTCGTTCGTCGGCAGCAGCGGCGAGCCGAGATTGACCAGGCTGAACACGCCGAGCAGCGTGCCGGCGCGGATACCGGCCGGGACGGACTCGAGTGTCGTCCGGTTGGTTTCGGTGAACGATGAGAAGTCGACGTCGCCCTCGAAGGTGTGATCGCTGTGAGAACCGACACACGCGACATCCGGGCAGTCCCATTTCTCGCGAAAGAAACGTTCCTCCGTGATCTGAAAGCGGGTGATCGCCTGGTTCGTGACGGTCGCCGCGCCGTTCTTGCCGACGAGGTCGACGGTGGCGCCGGACAGCGTGCCGCCGGTGTTCAGTGCGCTGTCGAAGCCGGCGAGCTTCAGCGTGTCGAAGGCCGTGATCTGTGGCCGCAGCGGGCTCAGGCCGCTGAAGGTCTGCGTGGTGACCCGCGTTTGCTTGTAATCGCTGAACTTCTTGTTCAGGAAGCGATCGAGCACGATGTAGTAGTCACCGCCGTTGCGCGAATCGTGATCGCCGCAGCCGAAGGCTTCCTCGAAATCGGAGCACAGATCCACGATCGACTCGGCAAAGCGTCCCGAATCGTTGAGATCGGTCTCGGTCGACGAACTGCTGCTGTTGACCGTCGGCGCCGGTATCGCGTTGTTGATCGTGTCGGCGACGATCGTCACGTCGCCGGTATCGCTTTCGACGAGCCCCTCGTTGGTGAACACGCGCGTGCCGAACAGCGCGGCCTGCGCGACGTCGGCCAGACGGCGCCCTAGACGGATGTCACCGTCGGCGAGAATTTCGCCCTTCTCCGTGACGGTGCTGCCGACGACCGTCGAGAGGTTGGCGATGCTGCGCGAGGCAAACGCATCGAGCGTGCCGAGGGCGAACAGCAGGCCGCGGTTCGAGATGTCGTTGGTATTCGGCGTGCCGGTCGGTGAACGCGTGGCGTTCAGCGCGAGATTGCCGAGCGCGGAAATGCCACCCGTGGCAGCATTCGTGATCTGCACGGCGTCGACGGTCAGGTTGCCGGCCGAATGGATCACGCCGCTGTTGCTGGCATGACGCGCGGTCAGCGTGCTGCTGCCGCCGGCCGCCGTGCCGGCGATGACCTTCGCGGTCGCGCCGGTGTTGTTGAGGTCGCCGGTCAGCGTCGCATTGAGCGCGGTTGCCCCCTGCAGCGTGCCCGTCCCCGTGTTGTTGATGGTGTCCCCCGCGAGCGCGAGCGTCGCGCCGGAGCTCACCGTGCCGCTGTTCGCAAGCGTTGTCGCCGTCACGTTGAGGTCGCCCGTCCCGTGCGTCGCGCCCTGGTTCGTGAAGGTGCCCGTGGTCGTGATGTTGCTCGCGGCCCCGGCAGCAGTCGACGCAATGATGCTCGCGCCTGTCTGGTTCGTCAGCGTGGCGAGTGCAACCTGGCTGCTGTTCGTGCCCTGCACGGTGCCCGCGTTGTTCAGCGAGGTCCCGCGCAGATCGACCGTGCCGCCGGCAATTGCGCCACCTGCCGCGTTCGTCACGGCGAGGTCCTCACCGGCCGCCGCGGCGCCGTTCTGGTTCGCGATCGAGAGCGCGCCCTTGGCCTCGATGACGCCCGTCGCGAGATTGCTGACGCTGAGATCGGCGCCGTTGACCGTGGAACGCACGGTCACGGCGTCGTTCGCGCGCAGGCGGCCGGCGTTGTTCAACGCGCCGCCAATGCCGACGGTCAGATCGTCGCCCGAGGTGACTTCACCGCCACTCTCGACGGTGGTGAGTCCGCCGCCGGCCGACAGCGCGATCGAGCGCGGGCTGGTGATCGACGCATTGCCGAGGTCGAGATCGCCGGCCGAGCTCACGGCGACGCTGCCGCTGTTGCGCGCGCCGACGAGCCTGGTGCCGCCTGCCCCGAGATCGACACGCCCGGCGCCGAGCACGAGATTCGCGCCGGCATCATAGTTCGCGCCGTCGATGCCGAGCCCGTCGACCGCAGCGACCGTCAGGGCGGTGCCGGCGAAGCGCTGATCGGCCCCCGTGCCGGTGTCGGTGACATCATCCCCATTCAGCGTCAGCGCGCCCGTGGCGCCGATCTTGCCGGCGCCGAGCGCGAGCGCGCCGCCGCCGGCGTTCAGCGTGGTGTTGCGTCCGGCGAACAGCGACGTGCCGGCAGACGAGCCATTGACCTCTATGGCGGTCGTGCCGGCGCTACCGGCCGTCGCGTTGACACCGAGATCGCGCGTTGCCGACAGCTTCCCGGACAACTCGATCCTGCCGGCGGCGCTCAGCGTCAGATCCTCGACGCTCGCCGCCGCTTCGCCCGCCATCCTCACGCCGACGCCCTGCTCGGTCGCGAGCAGTCGGATGCGATTGGCGTACATGCCGCCGAGCAGGGCCGTGTCGATGGCGACCGACGGGGCCGCGCCGGCCGCGGCGGCAGTCGTCACGTCCCGGCTCGCGTAGTCGACATCGTTGCTGCCGGCCACGACACCGAGATCGTTCGCGTTGACCTGCGCGGCGACGGTCACGTTGCGCGCCAGCAGATCGAAGGTCTGCTGGCGCGTCGCGTCGAGACCGGCGCCTTCGATCGCGATGTCGCCCTGTCGCACACGGAAGCCGCGCAGCACGCCGCCGCCGACGTCCGGTTCACCGGTCGTCAGCGTCGCGCGCGGCGTGTTGATGAAGCCGCAGCCGTTGCAGGTGATGCCATAGGGATTGGCCAGCACGTATTCCGCCGGTGCGCCATGGATCTCCTGGAAACCGTTCAGGGCGGAGCGGTTGGCCTGCGTGACTTCGTTCAGGATCACGCTCGCCGCGCGCCCGCCGAGCTGCGGGTTCGCGAGCATCGCGCCGCCGAGCTGCGACTGGGCGACCGCGGTCGAGTTGTTGAACACCAGGCCGTTCGCGTCGACGTTGAACGACTGGTACTTGTTGTGCGACAGCCCCGCCGCGCTCGGGGCCGCGATGTTGACGACGGGCACGCCGTTCGGCGCCACAGTGATGACGGGCAGATTCGCGCCGCCCGCGGCGGGGTCGGCCACCGGCGGCGCGCTGGCCGCAAGGCCGCTGGTCGTGCCGAGCAGCACGCCCATTGCAACGTTGAGAACAGGATGTCCGGATCGGTCGGTGCTGCTCATCGCGGTCTGCCTCGGCTGTCTGGATCTGTCGGACACGGCATTCAGAAATTCACCGCGACCCGGCCAAAGAGGTAGCTGGTGTCGGGGTCGATGCGGTTCGGATACGACGTCGGTTGGGAATAGGAAAGGTCGACGCTGAAGGCGCGGAAGCTCATCGCGAGGCCTGCCGTCCATGAGCCGAGCGTGCCGCCCGGCAGGTCGAAATGGGAGTACACGCGGCCGATGTCGAAGCCGAGGTAGGGTTCGAGGCGTGCGCTGGCCGGCGCCGTCGCCATCATGCGATCGAGTGCGATTGGAAACCGCAGATCGTTGCGCAGATTGAGCCCGGTATCGCTCGACAGGCTCGTGTCGCGATAGCCGCGCACCGAGAAGGGTCCGCCGATCAGGAACTGCTCCGTGCCGAACAGCACGTCCGGCGAGTACTGGCCGTTGATCTGGCCCGCGTACACCACCGTGAAGCTGCCGAGCTGAAACGGCCGCGACGCGTTCAGACTGAAATTCAGCCGCGTGAACTGGGCTTTCGGCGCGGCATCGGGCTGCGCATCGAGGTCGTGCAGCGCGCCAAACGCGCGCAGCCCTTTCGACACCCCGACATCGGCGAACAGCAGCGCGCCCTGCCAGGTCACGCTGGTGTTCATCGACGCATCGAGGATCGTCAGATCGCGGCTGTTGTTTTCAATCAGTTCACCGAGGATGAAATTGCGCGTGTCCTTTTTCGTCAGTCCCAGTGACACCGTGAGCTTGCGGGTCTGGTCGCGGAAGAGGACGCGATCCAGCCGCAGGTTGCCGGTGCGCGTGGTGCCGGACGTGTCGAAATCCGTCACCGCACCCCGGACCAGGCTCGTGTACTCGAAATCGCTGTAGCTGAGCGACGCGAGCCAGTAGCCGAAGGGCACGGCGTAATAGAGCGACGCCGCGCGGCTTTCGGTGTCATCGAAATGACCGTCGAGATTGTGCCGCACCGACACGTTCACGAGATCGTTCAGCCGTAGCGGATCGTCATATCCGAGCGACAGCGCGCCCTGGTATTTGCCGGTGCTGTCCTGGCCCGTGTTGTCGACGGCCAGATTGCCGAACCAGCGCTTGCGCGCCGCGTTGGTGACGATGAGCCTGGAGCCGCCCGGCTTGTCACCGGAT
Organism: Gammaproteobacteria bacterium Ga0077536; assembly: GCA_001464935.1. Lineage (GTDB taxonomy): Bacteria > Pseudomonadota > Gammaproteobacteria. The sequence goes on along the minus strand of LNEL01000050.1, from coordinate 28,032 downwards.
GCAATGTCGATGGCCGCGTTGTTCGACTGCAGGCGATTGATCTGATCGATGCCCTGCTCGATGTCGCGCAGGTTGACCGCCTTGCCTTCAAGGCCGGGGAACGCAGTCGAGAGATTCATATGGCCGGTACTGGCCGGTGCGGCCTCGATTTTCTCGAGCACGCCTTCGATGACGAGGATGCGCAGCGTGCCCGTGCCCATGTCCTGCGGCGGCACGTAGGCGCGCGAGGTCACGTATCCGCGCGCGACATAGAAATTGGTGATGTCCTGCAGGAGTTCGTTGATTTGCGGCAGACCGACGCAGCGGTTCGTGTACGACGCCGTCAGGCTTGCCCGCTCCGACGGCGACAGCAGCGACGCGCCGTCGAGCTCGATGCGGTCGATGTCGAAACAGCGGCCATCCCCGGCCGTCGCGGTGCCGGGGTCGACGTCGAGCACCGCGCCGCCGGGACGGCGCTGCGGTGCTTCGAGGCGCGCGCGTTCCTCGCGCTCGCGCTGCTGCTGCAGCTGGATCGCGCGATCAGCCTCCACGGCAGCGCGCCCCGCATCGGGGCCGCCCGGCGTCTGCGCCTGCGCGCCCACCGCCGCCGCCCAGCCCAGCCAGCCCGCCAACAAAAACGTTCTGCGCATGAAACCCCGGTCGGTCGCAGCGGGTCTTGCAACCGCGCGACTCACTTCTAAACCCCTGATCAGGCCGCACTTCCCTGCCGCGGCGGGGCGATTTTCGTCAGTGCCCGGCGGTCCGTGCCGGGCGGCAGCGGCGGCAATACTGGAGGCTGAAGGCGCCAGATCCGCTTGACTGAATTGTGCCAATAAATCAGGCCCGGGCGAATGTCCGGGTGGTCTTTACCTTAGGCAGATTCTATGGCAGCCGCATGAAACGACAGCGTCGCAGGCCACGTGCGGCGTCTTCGCCAGCAGGCGCTGGTGGCCGGTGACCGATGACGCACATGACGCGGCCCGCGCTGCGCGTCACCCAACCTGCTGCCTGCGTCCACGCAGCCCGGGATCCTCGGCGCCCCGGTGGCAGCCCACGTTCGTGGGCCGTCAGATCTTGCCGATGAAATCGAGCTTGCCGACCGGCACGCCGTTGTGGCGCAGCAGGTTGTAGGCCGTCGTCACGTGGAAGTAGAAGTTCGGGAGGGCCCAGGTACTCACGAACGAGTCACCGGTGAAATGGAACACACCGACCGGCGTCTTCAGTTCAATCGCGCGCGTCGCCGCCTGGTCGAACTGCGCGGGCGTGAAGCTGGCAAGGTAGTCGAGGGCTTTGCGCAGGCGGGCTTTCAGTTGCGGCAGGGTGGTCTCGGTGTCTTCCCAGCGCGGCACTTCCTGGCCGGCAAGCCGCGCGCAGGCGCCCTTCGCGAAATCAGTCGCGAGCTGCACCTGGCGCGTCAGCGTGAACATGTCGGGAAACAGGCGCGAGGAGAGCACGGCAGCGACATCGTATTTCGCGACCTCGGCGTGCGCCTGCGCCTTGTCCAGCAGGGTGTCCAGGTTGCCCAGCATGCGGGCGAAGACGGGAACGGTCTGTTCGAACAGTGTCATGAATCATTGCTCCAGGTTCGGGATCGTCATTCGGGTTCAGGGGGCGGCTGCCGGTTTGCGGCCGGCCGTCACGCACAGCGGCCAGCGGACGTTGATCGTGGACTCGGCGGCCGGCCATGCGCGGGCCAGCACCGGCGCCAGCGCATTGACCGGATCGTAGCCGCGCGCGGTGATGAACGCCGCCGTCGCCGACCAGCTGCGCAGGTAGCCGAGGAGATCGGTCGCGCTCCAGTCGACCGCCATCGCGATCGTCGGCGCCGCCAGCGCCGGGTATGGAAACGGCAGACCGCGATAGGCCTCCTCGAGATGCCGACGTTCAGGTGGCCAGTACGGGCCGACGATGTCTTCGTAATATTGCTGGACGAGATCATCGACGGCCGGTGCGTCGACGAGCAGCTTGCCGTAGAACACGACGGCGAACACGCCGCCCGGGCGCAGCACGCGGGCGACTTCGGCGTGGAACGCGGCAAGCGGCAGCCAGTGCAGCGCCTGGGCCACCGTCACCAGATCGACGCTCGCCGCGTCGAGTCCACTGGCCTCGGCGGGCGCCAGGCGCCATTCGACGTTGGGCAGGCGCGGCGCCTGCGCGAGCTGGCCGGCACTGGCATCGGTGCCGATCACGTGGTCGAAACGGGCGGCCAGCGGCACGGTGGCCTGGCCATTGCCGCAGGCGCAGTCCCAGGCCAGCGCGCGGCGCGGTGCGAGCTGCGCGAGATGGTCGAACAGCGCCGCCGGGTAGGCCGGACGAAAGCGTGCGTAGTCCGCAGCCTGGCGTCCGAAATGGTCGGTGAAGGATTGCGTCATCTGGCCTCGCTCTGCGCACGCCGGCGGCATGCCGCGCGCATGCGCAGTATCCCACGGCGGGCGGCGGCGACGCAGCCGCTTCAGTCGCAGGGCCAGGACGAGATGAACGCGTTGCCGACGAGTATCGCCGCGTTCAGATCTTCCTCTTCGGGGTGCTCGCGCAGATAGCCCAGCAGCGTGCTGCGCAGTTCATTCGCCGTGATGCCGCGGGGCAGACAGAACAGCGATTTCGCGAGACGCCACGACGGCGCCGCGTCATCGCTGTCGGCGACGCCCGTCAGGTAACCGAGACAGGTGTTGACGAAGTCGGGGCGGCGCGATTCGCAGCGCGCCCGCAACTCATTGCCATCGAGAAAATTCGCCTGCGCACCGCCTGTCATCGCCAACAGCAGCGCACCGGCCACGAACTTGTGCATGGCGCGGAACCAGAGCCTCCGGGACGGGATGCCGGCAAACCCGCCGGCATCGCCAGTCTCCGGCGTCTGTCGCGCCGGGTCAATCGCTCCGCCGCCCGTCAGGCGACGCGGAACACGCCGAGGCTGCGTTGCAGGCGCTGCGCGAGGTCGCGCAACTGTGACGCCGACCGCGCCGAGTCCTCGGCCGCGGACGCCGTGCTGACGATATGACCGTGCATCGTCATCACAGTCTGCTGCACGCTGGACGCGACATTGCGCTGTTCGTCGGTGGCGCCGACGATTTCCAGGTTCAGGCGCTGACTCTGACGCACGGCTTCGCCAATCGCCGACAGCACGTCCTCGGCCTCGTGCGCCTTGCTGGTCATCGACATCGCCTGTTCGCGGCTCTGCTCCATCGAGCTCGACACGCGCCGGATCGCACTCTGCAGCCCATCGATCATCTGGTGGATTTCCGCAGTGGACTCGCCGGTGCGCTGGGCGAGCGTGCGCACTTCGTCGGCGACGACCGCGAAGCCGCGACCCTGTTCGCCGGCGCGCGCCGCTTCGATCGCGGCATTCAGCGCCAGCAGGTTGGTCTGGTCGGCAATCGCGCGGATCACCTCGAGCACGCGGCCGATGTCACCGCTGTTGCGTTCGAGGTCGAGAATCGCGGCGGTCGCGTTCTGCACGTCGTCGGCGAGCGCCGAAATCGAGCGGACCACCGTGCCGAGCACATCCTGGCCACGCGCGGCACAGTCCTGCGAGCGGCTCGAGGCCTCGTTGGCGATCGAGGTGTTGTCGGCGACGGACTGAGCGCTCGCGGCGAGTTCCGTCAGCGCGGTCGCGATGTGATCGGCCTGCGTCTGCTGGGTGCCGACCTGCGCGTTCAGCGAACCGGTGGCGCCGGACAGCGCCGCACTCGCGGAGGCGACGTCGGCGCTGAGCGCGGACACTTCGACGATCAAGCCCTTCAGGCGACCGACGAACTGGTTGAAGGCGCGCGCGAGGTCGCCGACTTCATCGCCGCCCGTCTCGGGCAGGCGCGCATCGAGCGTGGCTTCGGCCGAAGCGATCTGCTGCAGGTGCCGGGTGATGGCGCACAGTGGCCGGGCGATCGTGGCGACCGCCAGGGCGGCGAACACGCCGCCGATGAGCAGCCCGATGACGGTGGTGACAGCGATCGTGGTCGTGACGGTCTGGCGCAGGCCGGCGACGGGCGCGGTCAGTTCCGCGACGTGCGCGTCAGCGGCCTGTTCGACCTGCGTCAGGCTCTGCAGCACCTCGCGGCTGGCGGCGTCGAACCCGGCGCGCAGCAGCGCGAGGTCCTCGGGCGTGGTGATGATCGACCGGTGCGAACCCAGCATGCGATCGCGCGCACTGACATAGGCCGCGTGGCGATCGCGGAAGTCTTTGATGACCTCGGCCGGCAGGACCGCGGATCCCGTCAGCGCGGTGACGCGTTCGGCGGCGCGCGCGGACGCGGTGTCGAATTCACGGCCGGCCTCACCTGCATCGCGCGCCGGATCGAGCATCGCGTGCACGGCCAGCACCTCGCGCTGCAAGTCGATTTGAATCTCCATGCTGTCATCGGCGGCGGTCCACGCGGGGCCCGTCACCACCGCCAGCCCGTCGGCGAGCCGCTGGGTGCCGTACCAGCCGGTGAGGCCGCACAGCAGAATGAGCGCACATAGAACGGCGAAGCTCGAAGCGAGCTTCGTACCAATGCTTAAATCGCTGAAAATCTTCATTTCTGAGTCTGAACCTTGTCGTAACACCCTGACGCACAGTAGCGGCTCGCGAGCGCCCCGACTTGAGGGTGGCAGACGCGCTCAGCGGGGCGTCGAACGGGGCTCCCGCGGCAGGTGGCCAGCGGCGAAAGCGAGTCCGCCGACCACCGCCGCCAGCAGTGCCAGCGGCCGCAGCGTGTCATCGTGCAGCAGGCCCAGCGCCGTGCCGACGGCCAGCGCCGCGCTCATCGTCAGGAAGCCGAACAGGCCGGCCGCGGCGCCCGCGCGGGCCGCGAACGGCGCAACCACGCCGGCCATGGCGCACGGCTGGTTGAGCCCGTGCGCGAACATCACGATGAACTGCGCAGCGAGCAGCAACGCCCAGTGCGCCACGCCCGCATACACCGCGACGCACAGCCCGCCGCCGCCGCCAGCGGTCAGCGTCGTGCCCAGGCGCAGCACACAAGGCAGTCCGTGCGTCGTCAGCAGGCGGCGACAGGTGAGCGTGCCGAGCAGGTAGCCGCACACCGCGAGTGCGAAACACAGGCCGTAACGTTCGGTCGGCATCCGCAGGACCTCGATGAACGCAAATGACGAGCCGGCGATGAACACGAAGATGGCGGCGTAGGTGAGCGCCCCGGGCAAAGCGTAAGCCCAGAACGCCGGGGTCGCGGCGACGCCGGCATAGGTGGCGAGCACGCGCCCGGGAGCCAGCGCGCCGCGGTCCGGTGTCGCGTGTGTTTCGGTGAGCCAGCGCAGGCTGGCCGCCCACAGCAGCGCGGCGAAAGCGGCGTGCACGACGAACGCCGCGCGCCAGCCGAATCCCACCTGCAGGTAGCCGCCGATGACCGGTCCGACCAGCGGCACGAAGGCCAGCATCGTGCTGGCCCGCGCGATCACCGCGGCGCCGGCAGCCGGCGCATAGCGATCGCGAATGACGGTGCGCGCGGCGACGATCACGCAGCAGCAGCCGAGCGCCTGCCACAGCCGGCCCGCCAGCAGCAGCGGCATCGACGGCGCCAGGGCGCACAGCGCGCTCGCGCCGGTGTACAGCGCGCAGCCGCCGAGCGCGACCGGCCGCCGCCCGTAGCGATCGGACAGCGGGCCGGCGACGAGCTGGGCGAGGCCAAAACCAATCACGAAGAGAGTCAGGGTGGCCTGCGCCGCGGACGCGGCGACGCCGAAGTAGCGCGCCAGGTGTGGCAGCGATCCGAGGTAGAGATCGGTCGACAGCGGTTGCAGGCTCAGAAAGCCGGCCACGAGCCACAGCAGCGCGCGATCGCTCATGCGGGACGCGCCCGACGCGGTGTTCAATCGTCGAAGCGCGCCACGCGTTTCCCGCGCAGGGCCGCCGCGGCCTCCGCCACATCCGGTGCCTGCAGCAGCGTGGCGTTCACCGCGGCGACGCGCGCGAGCCCGTCGGCAATGCCGTGTTCGCGGCTGTAGTTGAGCACGTCCTTGATGCCGCGCACGGCCAGCGGCGACTTCGCGGCGATGACGGACGCCACGGCGCTGACGCGCTGATCCAGCGCCGCCCGATCGGCTTCCACACCGCTCAGGAAACCGATGCGCGCGGCCTCCGCGGCATCGAATTCACGCGCCGTGTAGATCAACTCGCGCGCGACACCGTCGCCGACGATGCGCGGCAATCGTTGCAGCGTGCCGAGATCGGCGACGATCGCGACATCGATCTCCTTGACCGAGAAACGTGCATCCGCGCTCGCATAACGCAGGTCGCAGGCGCTCGCGATATCGATGCCGCCGCCGATGCAGGCGCCGTGGATCGCGGCGATCACGGGCTTGCGGCACTGCTCGATCGCCGACACCGTCGCCTGCAACTCCACAATCTTGGCGTACAGGACCTCTTCGCGACGGCCGGCCGTGTGCGTTCCGGCCTCGCGCACGAGGTCCTGCAGGCACGCCAGGTCGATGCCCGCCGTGAAATGGCGACCACGGCCGCTCAGCACGACGACGCGCACCGCCGGATCGGCGTCGACGTGCCGCAGGACAGCGCCGAGTTCATGCCACATGGCGAGATGCAGCGCGTTGGCGCGGTCGGGGCGGTTGAAGGCAATCTGCGCCACCCCGGCCGCGACCTCGACGACGAAGTACTCGAAGGACGCCGCGCTCATTTGGCGGCCGTCGACGCGGCGCCCCGCCCGGTGCGCGGTTTGCTGCGCCGACAGTCGGCGCACACGCCTTCGATTTCGATGGTTTCGCGCACCACTTCGAAACCCAGGCGCTCGGCGCTGGCGGCGATGGTCTTCGACAGGCCGGGTTCTGCGAGTTCGGCGACCGTGCCGCAACCGGAGCAGATCAGAAACTGGCCAGCGTGGGTGCCGCCGGGTTCGCCGCAGCCGACGAACGCGTTCATCGACGCGAGCCGGTGGACGAGGCCGGCCTCCTGCAGGAAGTCGAGCGCACGATAGACCGTCGGCGGCGCGGCCTGGTGGCGCTCGCGGCCGAGGATCGCAAGGAGATCATAGGCCTTGACCGGCGTGTGGCTGCCCCACACCAGTTCGAGCACGCGACGACGCAGCGGCGTCAGGCGCAGCCCCGACGCCGTGCAGGCGGCATCGGCCTTGCTGAGCGCGGTCGACACGCAGCGCCGGTGATCGTGGCGTTCGGGGGCAAAGGTGCGGAGCACTGTTGCGTCCGGTTTGCTGGTCGTCATCGAAGGTTTACCTCCTGCCAGGGCGGCTCGGCGCCACGGCGCTGTACGCACGAATGACAGCCGGGATAATTAGCATGATATTTGATGTTATCATCTAACAAGCTTACTCCCGGTCCACGATCAGTCACGCGCCCCGGTCCGTCGGCGCCGCGCCAGCATGCAAGCTCAAGACCCGACACTGCTCTACTGGATACTCGGCTTCGCGCTGCTCGGCTCCGTGCTGAGCCTGGCCGCGGGCGCCGCGTATCTGCTGCTGCCGGCACGGCTGCGTCAGCGCACGGTCGCGCACCTGATCAGTCTCGCCACCGGCACCCTGCTCGGGGTGACCTTCATGGATCTCCTGCCCGAGGCGCTCGAACTCCACTCGGCGCAGGGGCCGCACGCGGTGATGACGACGGTGCTCGTGGGCATCTTCCTGTTCTTCGTGCTGGAGAAGGCCCTGATCTGGCGCCACGTCCACAACGTCGACGGGCACGGCCACGACCTGCATCATCACAAGACCGCCGGGCCGCTCGTGCTGGTCGGCGACACGTTTCACAATTTTCTCGACGGCGTGCTGCTGACGGCGGTCTTCGTCACCGATTTCGATCTCGGCGTGGTTGCCGCGCTGGCGATGATCACGCATGAGATCCCGCAGGAACTCGGCGATTTCGCGATTCTGCTGGAGAGCGGTTTCTCGCGCCTGCGCACCTTTCTGTGGAACGGTATTTCCAGTCTCGCCATGGTGTTCGGTGCCCTGCTCGCCTGGTGGAATCTCCCGCTGATCGAGCAGTACCTGGCCTATATCATTGCGTTCACCGCTGCGAGCTTCATCTACATCGCCGTGGCTGACCTGATCCCGAGCCTGCATCGCGGCGTCAAGCTGCACGAGACGCTTGCCCAAGTCGCCTTCATCATCGCCGGCATGCTGCTGATCGGCCTGTTCCATGCGCACTGACGGCACCGGCACCATGCGACGCGCAGCACGGGCACATGGCCTGCTCGTGGCGCTGCTGCTGCTCGTCACCTCGGCGAGCCTGTGGCACGAGTACGCGCTGGCCGCGCATCAGGACAATGAGACCTGCGACATCTGCCTGACCGCACACGGCGCGACCGCGCTGGCGGCGGCACCGCTCGCCGTCGCCGTACAGGTGCCATGCGCGGCGCCCGCGATTCGCGTCACCGTTGAAATCTCCGCCGCGCCTTCGGCGCAGTACCAGGCTCGCGCTCCTCCGCTCTGACGGCCCGCTGAAAAGCCTGGCCGGCGCTCGCGTCGGCCCCGTCATGTCGTGTTTCAGGAGGATTCCATCGTGCGTACACACCTGTTCTGCGCGGCCGCTGCCGCCCTTTCCACCCAGGCGGTCGCTGCCGCGCCCGCCGCCGCCACTGACGCCACTGCCGTCGAGCAGGTCGTCGTCACCGCCGATCCGCTCGGCCGTGCAGATTCGCATCTCGCGCAGCCGGTGACGGTGCTGCGCGGCGAGGCACTGCAGCGGCAGCCGCTGCGCAATATCGGCGAGGCCGTGTCGAATCAGCTCGGCGTCACCAGCCAGGATTTCGGCCCGAACGTGGGGCGCCCGACGATCCGCGGCCTGACCGGCGCGCGCGTGCGCGTGCTGGGGGACGGTATCGGCACGATGGACGTGTCGACCCTGAGCCCCGATCACGCGGTGGCGATCGAACCGCTGCTGGCCCGTCAAATCGAGATCTTCCGCGGCCCCGCGACGTTGCTGTATGGCAGCGGCGCGAGCGGCGGCCTCGTCAACGTCGTCGACGATCGCATCCTCTCGGTGATGCCGACACGCTGGAACGGCGAAGTCGTCGGCCAGTACGACACCGTCAACAACGGCCGCACCGGCGCGTTCAGGCTCGACGGCGGCATCGGCTCGCACCTCGCGCTGCACCTGGACGGCCTGCGTGTCGCGACCGACGACTACGACATTCCGAACTTCGCCGAGCGCGTGCCGGATCCCGGCGAACCTGCGGGCACGCTCATCAACAGCGATGCCGACAATGCGAACTACACCGGCGGCGCGTCGTTCATCGATGAGCGGGGCTTCCTCGGCTTTGCGGTCAGCCGCATGGACCGCAACTACGGCGTCCCGGGCGCGCATGCGCATGAGCACGAAGGCGAAGAGGAAGCCGACGCGGGTCCCCTGCCGAACGCAGGCGTGCGCATCGATCAGGCGCAGACGCGCTTCGACATCAAGGGCGGCCTCAACGCGCCGCTGCCGGGCATCCGCGAGATCCGCACCCGCTGGGGTATCAACGATCACACCCACCAGGAGCTCGAACCGACCGGCGAAGTGGGCACCCTGCTGTTGAACGAAGAATGGGAAGGCCGCTTCGAGGTGTTGCACGAGCAGTGGCGGGGCATCGACGGCGTGGTCGGCGTGCAGCTGCAGAACCGCGACTTCGATGCGCGCGGCGAAGAAGCCTTCGTGCCGAAGTCGGCGCAGGATTCGGTGGCCGTGTTCCTCGTCGAGAAAACCGACTTCGGGCCCGTGCACGTCGACGTCGGGCTGCGCTACGAGAACAACGAGGCCGAGGACGAAGTGACCGGCCGCGAGGTGTCGCACGATGTGTTCTCGATGTCCGGTGGCCTCAGCTACAGGCTGCAGGCCGACATCGAGTTCGGCGGCGCGGTCACGCGCGCGGAGCGCGCCCCGGCGCTGGAGGAGCTGTTCGCCAACGGGCCTCATCTCGCGACCAACACTTTCGAGATCGGCGACGCCGGCCTCGACACGGAAACCTCGACCAACATCGATCTCTTCGTGCGTCGCGCCGAGGGCCGCTGGCGCTGGTCGGCCGGCGTGTTCTACAACGACATCGGGAACTATATCTTCGCGCTCGAACAGGACGGCAATGGCGACGGCATCGCCGATCGCGTCGAGCCCGACTTCGGCGCGACGGGCGTTGTCGTCGACGAGGACGATGCGCTGCTGCTGGTGCGTCAGACCCAGGATGATGCGCGCTTCTGGGGTTTCGAGCTCGAATCGATGTACGAAGTGATGAACAATCATTACGGCCAGCTCGACTGGCGCCTGTGGCTCGACAGCGTCGACGCCGAACTCGACGGCGGTGCGAACGTGCCGCGGATCCCGCCGCTGCGCGTCGGCACCGGGCTCGAGTGGCGGCTGGCGCGCTGGTCGGCCGGCTTCGCCGCCGTCCGCTACAGCCCGCAGGACGAGCTGTCCGCGCTCGAGACCGCGACTGACGGCTATACGGACGTCAGTCTCCACGCCGAGTACGCGCTGCCGCTGCCGGACGATCGCGAAGTGCAGTTCTTCGCGCGCGGCTACAACCTCGGCAATGAAGAGCAGCGTCGGCACGTGTCCTTCCTCAAGGACACGGTGCCCGCGCCCGGCATCGGCGCACAGCTCGGCGTGCGGGTCAGCTTCTGACCGCAGCCGGGGCCGGGGGTCTTCCGTCGGCAGGCCCGGACTGACACAGTGGGCGCGTCTCGCCAGCCTGGAGCCGCGCCCGCATGAAACCGAGTCTCGACGAACTGCGCCGCAAGACGAGCGCGAAGTGGACGGTCTACGACCCGGACGTGATCCCCGCGTGGGTCGCCGACATGGACTTCGAACTCGCGCCTCCAGTCCGCGCGGCGCTCGATGCCCAGCTCGCGCGCCACGATCTCGGTTACCCGCAGATGTACGAGCGCGCCGGACTCGCCGAGCTGTTCTGCGCGCGGGCGGCCGACCGCTATGCGTGGCAGATCGCCCCGGGCGATGTCGAGTTCTTCAGCGACGTCGTGCAGACGATCTACCTGTGCCTGATGACGCTGTCCGAACCCGGCGACGGCGTGCTGATCCAGACGCCAATCTATCCGCCGTTCCTGCACGCGGTCGACGAGACCGGTCGCAGGCCCCTCCTGTGTCCGCTGGTGCGCGGCGCCGCACGGTATGAAATCGATGTCGCGGCCCTCGACGCGGCGGCGCGCGGAGCGCGCGTGCTGCTGCTGTGCCATCCGCACAATCCGACCGGCCGCGCGTATACGCGTGATGAACTGACGGCGCTCGCCGAGATCGCGCTGCGTCACGATTTGATCGTGATCTCGGACGAAATCCACGCCGATCTGATGCTCGACGAACGCCGCCACGTGCCGTTTGCGAGTCTGGGTCCCGACATCGCCGCGCGCACGATCACGCTGACGGCGGCGAGCAAGGCATTCAATATCGCAGGCCTCTGTCTCGCCTGTGCGGTGTTCGGCTCCGCGTCCCTGCGCGCGCGCTTCGCGACCCTGCCGGGCCACGTGCGCGGTGGCCGCAGCACGCTGGGCATGACGGCGGCGGCGGCGGCGTGGCGTGACGGCGGTCCCTGGCTCGAGGACACACTCGCCATCCTGCGCGCCAATCGCGCGACGCTCGCCGCGCACGTCGCGCGCGACTGGCCGGCGATACACCACTTTCCGCCTGAAGCCACCTACCTCGGCTGGCTGGACTGTCGGGCGCTCGATCTGGGTGAGGAACCGCACCGGTTCTTCCTGCGCGAGGCGCGCGTCGCGCTCGGCGAGGGACCGAGTTTCGGCCCGCCGGGCGCGGGCTGCGTGCGCGTGAATTTCGGCACCACGCCGGACATCCTCAACGAGGTACTGGCGCGCATGAGCGAGGCGCTCGCGCGGCGTTCGTGACGGGCCCGTATGTGAACGCCGGTCCCGGCCCGTGACCGCGCGGAGCCTGCTCAGGCCGTCAGGCGGCCGGTCTGGTAATCCTGCAGCGCCTGCTGGATTTCCGCGGCGGTATTCATCACGAACGGACCGTACTGCACGACGGGTTCGCCGAGCGGTTTGCCGGCGAGGATCAGCACGCGACCGCCATCGGCGGCACCGGTGATCGTGCAGACGTCGCCGTCGACCAGCACGGCGCCCTGTCCCTTTTCCAGCCCAGCCCCGCCGATATCGACACGGCCTTCGAACACGTACACGAACGCGGCGTGCGCCGACGGCAGCGGCTGCGTGAACGTCGCGCGCGGCGGCAGGCTCACGTCCATGTACAAGGGCTCGGTGCTGAGGCCCTGGATCGGGCCGGCGACGGCCACGCCGTCGGCTTCGAGGTCACCGGCAATGACCTTGACGACCACCCCGCCGGGCAAGGTCGCGACGGGGATCTCGGCCGCCGGAATGTCGCGATAGCTCGCCGGCTTCATCTTCTCCGCGGCGGGCAGGTTGATCCACAGCTGGAAGCCGCGCATGCGGCCTTCGCGCTGCTGCGGCATTTCGGAGTGCACGATGCCCCGGCCGGCGGTCATCCACTGCACGTCGCCGCTCTTCAGATCGCCGCGATTGCCGAGATGATCCTCGTGCAGCATGTGGCCATCGAGCATGTAGGTGACGGTTTCGAACCCGCGATGCGGATGCGACGGAAAGCCCGCGAGGTAATCGGTGGCGTCGTAGGACGAGAACTCGTCGAGCATCAGGAAGGGATCGAGTTCACTGCCCTGGCCGTGCGCGAACACGCGATTCAGTTTGACGCCGGCGCCATCGCTGGTCGGCCGACCCTGCAGACGACGGCCGACGTGTCGGGGTATGCGGGAGCTGGTCATGTCGCTGTTCCTCTATGGCGCGATCAGTGGGCGGGGTCGGATACGCCGGCATCGTAGGTGAAAGACCAGCGTTCGTCGCCCAGGTGCCGCTGCCAGACCACCTGCGCCGGCGGCACCAGCATCAGGCTCCAGGTCTGCTGCACGTGGCGGTAGGGGTCGGCGACGTGCCGAAACGTTGCCGGACTCAGCAGCGCGAGGCACACCCCGCGCGGCCGCCGCGCCGATTCATAACGAATCACGCCGACCCCGGCCTCGCGCGCGCCGGCGGACATGGCCTGCGTCGCAGTGTAGTCGTCAGGCGCGATCCAGCGCTGCCGGTCGGCCACGAACGGCGGTGCGAGCAGGTCGAGGTGCAGCGGGTGCGCGCCGTGAAACTCGAACAGGGTCAGTTCGACGTTCGCCCGGCGGGTGGCCAACCCGGCACTGTCGAGCCAGAAACGCAGCCGCCAGTAGCCCGTTTCGGCGCACGCGGTCTGCCGGTCTTCCGCACCGTAGAACACGCCGGGTGCGTGGCGCGCGCGAAAACGCGAGCCGGCGCTGCCCGGACGGTAGCGGAACGGCGTGGCGAGCAGCCAGTGCAGGCCGGCGACGTCGGTCGGCGGCAATGGCTTCGCCGCTTCGAGGATGTCCTCGAGCAGGGCCTGATCGTCGAGATTACCGCGCGCCAGGTGCATGCTCGAGACGCGATGCTGCGCTTCCACGGCCCGCCAGCCGCTGCCCTGCCAGGCGCGCGCCTCAGACGCGAGCGCGGTAGGCGTCCACGTATTCGCAGGCATGCAGCAGACCGTCGATGCGCTGGATGAGCTCGCGCGGGATGTGATCGCCAAAGGCGCGGTTCGGCGTGTCGAGCCACAGCCGGGCGAGTTCGTCGTTGCCGCCGACCATCGCGAACAGGGCGCGGTAAAGGCGCACGAACAGGGCGGCCAGCTCCCAGGTCTTGGTGTCCGGGGGGATCTGGTAGCGACCATGCAGCAGACGCGACGCCGTGGGCTGGCTGACGCCGAGCACCTGCCGCAGGACGCCTGCCTTCAGGTCCAGCCGGGCAGCAGCCTCCGTCACCGCCTGCGTCAGTACGCGGGAACGGTCGACTGCAGTAGCAGGCGCTGTTTTTTGCATATCCGTTCAGTTTATGAACCTTTTTTTATTCTAGAGAATAAAAAACAAGATTTCACTGTTTTTCTGGATGGAGGCGCGGACGCCGCCCCAGCGCCAGGCTGAACCCCGCCCCGACCACGGCGATCGCCGCCAGCAGCAGGAAGTAATGCTGGTGCCCGGCGAGACCCGGCGCGGCGTCGAGCAGGCGGCCGGCAATCGGCGCGAAGAACACGTCCGGCGTGTAGCCCACCACGGATATGAGGCCGACGGCAGCGCCGGTCTGCGCCGCCGGCACACGCGCCTCCTCCATCGCCGCGAAGTACACCCCGCGCAGACCGTAGACCGCAGCCATGCTGAACGCGAGGTTCGCGACAACCAGGCCCCTGAACGCCGGCTCGGCGGAGCTGATGCCGAGCAGCGCGTAGCTCAGGGCCGCGAGCACGAACAGTGCCGCCAGGCAGCTGCTCGCGCGCCAGCGATCGGCGAGCAGGCCGGCGAGCAGCGCGCCGACGGGCCGCAGCCACGCGGCATTCGCGACGAAGCGGCTGGCCTCGACCTCGCCCATGTCCGCGACCTGCACGGCGTACAGCGAGTAGTTGTCGATGCCCTTGTACCCGCAGTACGCCGCGACGACGATCGCGGCCTGGCGCCACACCCGCGGCAGCGCGAGCGCGGCGCGCAGGCGCGCCAGGGAGGGCACTGACGCCGCATGCAGCGCCGGACTGTCCGGCACGAACCACCAGCAGCACACGCCGGCGCCGGCCGTCAGCGCGGTGTAGTAGAGGATCACGATCCGCAGCTGCGCGCTCCTCGCGTCGGGATCGATCACGGCATCGAGCAGACCGTCGCCGAGCAGGCTCACCGCCACCGCGGCGAAGGCCGCGGCCACGAGACCGCGACCGGCGTCGAGCAGGCCGAACGCCCGCCCCTGCGCGAGCGCACCACCCCATTCACGCGTCGAGCGTATCAACGCGGCCCAGAACGGCAGAATCGTCGTCACGCCCCAGTAACCGTAGAGCAGCTTCAGGCCGGTCGGCCCGGGAAAGCTGGCGAGATACAGCCCGCCGAGCGCGGTCGCGAGCAGCGCGAACGTCATGAGCCCGCGCGCGCGCCAGTGATCGGCAAGCATCCCGCCGGGGAAATAACTCAGCATCGCGGTGAGGCCGTAGATCGCATACGCATCGCCGAGTGCCGCGTTGCCGATCTCGAAGGCGGCGAGCACGGTCGGCCGGAAGAAGCGCGCGATATGGAACGGCAGGCTGAAGATCGCTTCGCCCGCGAGCATCAGGCAGCACAGCGCCGCGACACGCTGCCAGTGCCAGGGTGCACCCGGCAGCGGGGCCGACGCACGCATCAGCGGACCGTGCCGTCCGTCGTGTCCGGGCATCCGGGGCGGCCGTCGGTGGCGAAGACGCGGGTGGCGACGCCGACCACGAAGGTCACGCCTCCAGCATCGCGCGCAGCGAATCGACGACGCCTTCGACGCGTTCGGCGGCCGCCACGCGCCCGCGTTCGACGAGTTCCGGAAAGCGATCGAAATCGAAGCCGGCGCGCGGCGGGGTGTCGGGCGCGATCACGATGTCGGCGCGCATCGCTTCGAGCGTCGAGCCCCACGGCTTGAGGCCGAGCGGCCGGTTCATTTGCTGCCACAGACGCTCGAGCCGGTCGGGATCGCCGTCCGGCACCTGTCGCGCCGACGGCAGGACGTTGATCGCAATCTTGAGGCCGCAGCGTCGCCGGTTCAGCACGTCGACTGGCACACGCGAGACGATGCCGCCGTCGACCAGCACGCGACCGTCATGCTTGATCGGCGGAAAGAAGCCGGGGATCGCCGAGGTCGCGAGTATCGCCGGCTGCACGAGGCCGCGATCGAGCACCGCGCGTTCGCCGGCCGCGAGATCGGCGGCGACCACCGCGACCGGCCGGTTCAGATCGGCAAACGTGCGATCGCCGAAAGTGCCCTGTGCCGCGCGCGCGATCTTGTGACCACCGAACAGCGAAATACCGGGAAACAGCCGCGTGTCGCGAATCTTCTTGTTGCTGCCGAGGAAGCCCTGCAGAAAGCGCTCGGCTTCCCGGGTGTCGTTGCAGCGCGCCAGCGTCAGTGCGGTGATGCCGCCCATGCTCGTGCCGCAGAGGAAATCGAGCGGAATGCCGTGGTCCTCGAAGATCTGCAGCACGCCGATGTGCGCGAAGCCGCGCGCAGCGCCCGAGCTCATCGCGATGCCGACTTCCTTGAACGTCATGTAGCGGGCGATCCAGTCGAGATTCGGGTACCGCGTGCGGTGCCAGGGCGCAGTGTCGCCGATCGCGCGCTGGAACTCGTCGGCCGGCACGTGAAAGGCCCAGCGGCCGGGATCCTGCGCCGGACGCTCACCGAGATGCACCCGGGCGAGATCGGCGAGTCCCGCGCTGCCGGTGATCCGGTGCGAAGCCTCTTCATCGAGATCTTCGGTCATCAGGCCAATCACGACATCGGCGGCTTCGAGCATCGGCGTCAGCAACGACAGTTCGCCCGGCGTCGTGTGGAACACCAGGTACTGGCCGCCGGCCGCGTGATGACGCCAATCCTCGATGCGCGCGCGCAACCGCGTACGCGCGGCTTCGTGATTGCTCGCATCGAGCGACAGCACGCCGAGTTCCGACCCCGGCGCGTAATGCCGGATCGCCCGCATCATCGTGTCGACGAAATAGCGCACTTCGGGGCCATGGGGCGCGCTGACGATCACCGCGAGTCCGGGCCGGCGCGCCTCGTGTCGCGTGCGATTGCGCAGGCGCTCGATCAGCAGACGCGTGAGGCTGCGATGGAGCATCGGCTCCTGTTCGAGCATGCTCAGGAAGGCGGGGCCGTCGAGACAGTACGTGGTGGTGTCGCGCGCGGCGATCAGCGTCGCCGAGACGGGCATGCCCGAGAACAGCGACATCTCGCCGAACACCTGGCCGGGCCCGAGCATCACGCCGCGCCACTCGCCGTCGGCATCGGGATCCGGCAGCACGCGCACGACGCCATCGGCAATCGCCTGGAAGTGCTTGCCCTCTTCGCCGACCCGCACGATCACATCGCCCTGCGCGTACGCACGACGCGGCACCTCGCGGCGCAGCCGCGCGAGGGAGCTGGCGCTGAGGTCGGCAAAAAACGGTATCGCGGCGAGATCGAGCATGCCTGGCCATTCCGCGTCCCGGCCGTGACGGCCAGTTCGCGCCCCTCCCCTGTCGGTGAGCCCCGACAGGCATTAGGCCACCCGGCCCTGTCCGCCGCAACCAGCCGCGCAGGTGCTCAGGCGATCCGCTGGAGTCGCTGACGGCGCCGTGCCAGCACGGCTATCCAGTAGCCGAGCGTGCCGAGCAGGGATCCGCCGAGGATGAAGATCCAGACAATCACCGGATCGCCGCTCGCGGTCCAGATCGAAGCCGTCCACAGCGGCGCCAATGCCATCGCGAACATCATCGGCAGCGCGATGGCGCCCATCGTGCGTGCGTAGTGCGCGCGGCCGAGCCATTCGGCAGGGGCCACGCCGCGCAGGATCGTCGTGATGCCGTGGCCGGCACCGAACAGCGCCGAGAAGGCGCACAGCCACGCGATGCTCGGTGGCGCGTAAATGAGCACCAGCAGCGACATCGGCACGAGCAGCGTGGTCACCGCGCCGAGCCGCGCGGTGCTCGCGCCGCGCCCCAGCGTGACCAGCAGGATGCGCGCGCCGACCTGCACGGGGCCGATCAGCGCGAACGCGAGATAGATGTCATGGTTGTCGACGCCCGCCACGCGCAGCAGTGGCACGAGCTGAAAGATGATGCTCGAGGCGGTCAGGCTGTACGACGTGTACCAGAGCACGAGACCCCAGAAGACCGGGTTGCGCAGGCGCGCCCGCATCACCGCTTTCGCGTCGTCCGCACGCGCGCCATCGCCGTCGGCGGGCGCGTGTCGCGCGGCACGAGGCGGCGCGAAGACCCAGTGAATCGGTGCACACACGAACAGGTTCAGCAGCGCCAGCACCACGAGTGCATCGCGCCAGCCCAGCGCCGGCAACAGCGCGCCGATGAAGGGCACGAACACCGTGCCTGAAAACCCGGTGACAAGGGTGACCGCCGTGATGCCGCTGCGCGCGTTCGCGCCGAAGTGCTGGTTGACGATCGCGAAGATGGTTTCGATCAGCACGCAGGCCATGCACGCGCCGAGCACGAGCCACAGCGCATAGAACGCCGGCAGCGATGACAGGCGCGACCACAGCACGAGCAGCAGTCCCGCGCCTATCGATCCGATCGTCATCAGCGTGCGTCCGCCGCGGCGGTCGAGCACGGTGGCGACCGGGTATGCCGCGAGGCCCGTGACGAGCAGCCCCATCGTCAGCGCGCCATTCGCGGCCGCGACGGGCCAGCCGAGTTCCTCGAGCATCGGCCCGACGAACAGCGGAAAACTGTAATACAGCGTCCCCCAGGAAATCAGCTGCGCGACCGCGAGCGGCCAAAGCATGACCCAGGGCTGGTGTCGGCGCTGCCAGAGCTGTTTCAGGGTATCGAACGGCAAGGCCCGCCCTCAGGCGACGCCTCAGGCATGCGCGAACACGATGTCGAGCGCGGACTTGAACATGAAGCGGCGCTCCCGCACGGCGAGCCCGTGGCGCGCGAACAGGCGCGGCAGCGTGCGGCGATCGAAATAATAGAGGTGTTCGGACGGCTTGATTTCCGGCCAGGTGTCGAGCGCGCGCGGCGTCGTGAAGTGGCCCACGTCGGGCGTACGGATCTCGATCACCCCGCCCGGCGCGAGAATGCGTCGCAGCTCGGCGACGGTCGCGTTCAGATCGGGGACGTGCTCGATCACGTCGTACATCGTCACCACGTCGAAGTGCGCCGCCGGATAGGCCTGCGCTTCGAGGGTGCCGCAGACGATGTTGGGCAGCTGCAGCGTGTCGCGCGCGAAAGCCACGGCGGCCGCTTCGAGTTCGACACCGTAGGCATCGAAGCCGGCGGCGGCAGCGGCCTCGACGACGAAGCCGGCCGAACAGCCGACATCGAGCCAGCGACCCGCGGCCACGTGCCTGCGCCGGAGACGTCGCACCCAGCGCGTGCAGCGCGCGCGCTTCTTCTGCGCCTTGCGGATGTAGCCGCCGCTGTAGTCGGCGTCGTAAGTCTCGGCGACGACGCCGAACCCGGGGCGTGGATTGATCAGCACGAGGCCGCAGCCACGGCAACGCACGAAGGGCTCCCCACGCTTTTCGAACAGCGCCTCGAAGCTGTGGCCGTCGCAGACGGGACAGTCGATCTTCTCGAACGGGCGGGGGGCTTGCGAATTCATCGGGGACAGGCGCGCGACGCGCCCCGGAGGGCGCGCCGCGCGTTGGACTCAGGCGGCGACTTTACTGCTCATGCTGGCACGCAGTTCGGCCGTTGCCGCGTCGTCGATCAGCAGCGTGGTGGGGTCGATCACGACGCCATAGCGCTCCCGCGCCGCGCGCAGCGACACGTACTCGTCGAGCACGTCCTCGCGCACCTGGGCTGCTTCACGCTCCCACGGCTTGCCGTAACCACCGCCACCGGTGCTCTCGAACATGAAGGTCTCGCCGTCCTTGAACGGATGGGCACACAGCAGCGGGCTCTTCCAGCCGCCGTCCTCGTCGAGACCGCCGATCACTTCGTGATGACCGTCGACGTGAATCTTGACCTGGCGCTGCACGTCCGAATGCTGGCCGCCGGCAACGCCAGGGCTGCCTTCGAGCGTCCGAGCCGTTTCCATGCTGAGGGCGCCTTCGGCGAGATAGCGCACTTTGAAGATCGCACCGAGACCGCCGCGGAATTTGCCGGGGCCGGCGCTGTCCTGACGCAGTTCGAACGCCTCGTAGGCGATCGGGTACAGCAGTTCAGCCGTTTCGGCCGGCATGTTCATGCAGTTGCCGAGCGGGTCTTCGGTGACGTTCATGCCGTCGCTGTAGGGCGTCGCGCCCCAGCCGCCGGCGGGCAGATCGGAGAACACGTCCGTCGCGCCGTTGCGATCGATCACCGAGGACACGAACCAGTTGCAGTCCGCGCTCGTCGAGCCCGTCACGCGCTCGGGGATGGCTTTCGCCAGCGCCTGCCAGATGGCGCTGGTGATCTTCGCCGAAGTCAGCGTGGTGCAGCCGATCGTCGGCGCCGGCCACTTGGCGTTGAGCCAGGAGTTCTCGGGAATGATCAGCTTGATCGGATTGAACATGCCCTGGTTCTGCGGCGCGTGCGGCGCGAGGAAGAACTGCAGCGAGTACAGCGCCGCGGACGCCGTGTTCGCATAGGGCGAGTTGATCGCGCCCTTGACGACGCTGTCGGTGCCGCTGAAGTCGACGGTGATGTCAGACCCCTTCACGATCAGCTTCAGCTTGATGTAGATGGGCTTGTCGGAAAAGCCGTCGGTGTCGGCGTAATCCTCGCCCTCGTACACGCCGTCCGGGATTTCGGTGATGCTCTTGCGCACGATCCGTTCGGTGTATTCCTGCAGCTGCTTCATCGCCGCCTTCAGCGTGACGACGCCGTACTTGGCCGCCGCGCGCTGCATTTCCTGCGCGCCGGCGCGCAGACAGCCGACGTGCGCCTGCAGGTCACCCTTGACGAAGTGCGGCGTGCGCGTGTTGTTCAGCATGATTTCGACGATGTCTTCGCGCATCACGCCACGGTCGTATACCTTGACCGGTGGCAGCCGCAGGCCCTCGCCCGCAATGTGCGTACCGGCGAATGCCTGGCCGCCCGCCGCGCCGCCGCCGAGGTCCATCCAGTGACCGCGACTGACCGCGAAGCCCAGCAGTTCCTTCTCGAAGAAGATGGGAGTCAGGAAGGTGATGTCGTTGATGTGCGTGCCGCCCTTGTAGGGGTCGTTGACGCAGATGATGTCACCTTCGTGGATGTTCTCGAGGCCGAACTTCTCGATGATCGCCTCGGCGCTGAACTTCATCGCCGCGAGGTGAATCGGGCAGTTCGCAGCCTGCGACAGCAACTGACAGTCGTAGTCGTAGATTGCGTTCGAGAAATCGACCATGTCGGCGAGAATCGGCGAGAACGATGCGCGCTGCAGCACCGTGGACATGCGGTCGCTCGCGTACTCGAAAATACTGCGGAGCACTTCGAAGGTGACTGGATCGACCTTCGTCTGTTCAATGACCGATGTGTCGACTTTGACTTTCTTGTCCATCTGCGTGTGCTCCTCAATCGTTGGAGATCAGGTTACGGCTGATGTCGATGATCAGGTTGCCGAAGCCGTCGACCGTGGCGAGGGCATTCGGTGGCAAGACCGCACAGGCGTGCTCGTACTCGACGATGCAGGGCCCGGCGAGCGTGGTCGAGGGTTTCAGCGCATGACCATCGTAGACCTTGCTGTCATGCCATTCGCGGTTGAAATAAATCTTCCGCTGACCCTTGACCGGTTCGCCGCCGCTGCCCCCCACCTCGACCGGCGGCGGTGACGCCGTGCGGCCGATGGCGGTGATGCCGACGGACACGAAGGCCGGCGCGAAATCGCTCGAGCTGACGCCGTACTCCCGCTCGTGACAGCGGTGGAAGGTCTCGACGATGCCCGGCACGGCGGCGGCGTTCAGCACGCCTTCCGGCATCGGCGTCTCGACCTCGTAGGTCTGACCGACGTAGCGCATCTGGGCGGTGCGGGTGGTCAGGATGTCTTCGCGCCTCACCCCGTCGGCCTCCAGCAGGCGCACGGCTTCCGCTTCGAGCTTGGAGTATAGCGCATTGACCTGGTCCAGTTTGGCGTCCGACACGGGCGAGAAATAGAACGCCTCGAGGTCGTGCCGCAGGTCCATCGCCGTCGCGCCGAAGGCCGACGCGACGCCGGCGTGGATCGGCATGACGACCTTCGGAATGTTCATGGACTCGGCGACGAAGCAGGCGTGCATCGCGCCGGCGCCGCCGAAGCTCGCGAGCACGAAGTCGCGCGGGTCGCGGCCGCGGGAGACCAGCACCTTCTTGACCGCCTGGGCCATGTTTTCGCAGCCGATGCGGATCATGCCGTCGGCCGTCTCGATGGCCGACAGCCCGACCTCGGACGCCAGCCGCTCCATCGCGACCTCCGCGCCGGCCTTGTCGAGCGTCATCTTGCCGCCGAGCGTCGGCTCGATGCGGCCGAGCAGCAGGTTCGCGTCGGTGATCGTCGGCTCCTTGCCGCCGAGGCCGTAGCAGACCGGGCCCGGGCTCGATCCCGCGCTGCGCGGACCGACGCGCAGCGAGCCGCCCTCGTCGACCCAGCCAATCGAGCCGCCACCGGCGCCGACGCTGTGGATGTCCAGCATCGGCACGATGCACGGCATCTCCCATTCGATTTCGTGGTCGCGGGTGATGAGGCCCTGCCCGTTCTCCACGATCGAGACGTCGAAACTCGTGCCGCCGACGTCGGTGTGGATGATGTTCGTGAACTCCGGCAGCAGCTTGCTGAGATAGGCCGCGTAGGCGACGCCGCCGGCCGGGCCGGATTCGATCAGTTCTTCGGGGTGCAGTTTCGCGTAATCGACGCCGGTGATGCCGCCGCTGCTCTTGAGAATCAGCAGCGAACCGGTAAAACCCTCGGCCTTCAGCGCGGCGTCGAGCCGGTTGAAGTAGACCTCCATGACCGGAATCGTCGCCGCCCGGATCGCGGTCGTCGTGAAGCGGCCGTGCTCGCGGAACACCGGGCGGGTTTCAGAAGAGATCACGACGTAGGTGTCGGGATTCACTTCCTTGATGATGTCCCGCATCTGGCGTTCGTGTTCGCCGTTCTTGTACGAATTGATGAACGCGACGGCGACCGAGCGGATGTTCGCCGCCTTGATGCGGTGGGCGATCTCGAGCGCCTGCTCGCGCAGCAGCGGCCGCACCGGTTTGCCGTTGACGTCCATGCGCTCGCTGACGGTGTACCGGAAGCGGCGCTTGATGATCGGCTTCGGCTTGGTCTGGTACGGATCGTAGAGCTGTTCGCGATGCTGGCGCGCGATCTCGATGGTGTCGCGAAAGCCGTCGGTGGTGACCATCGCGGCGTCGGGGTAGTCGCGCTCGATCAGCGCGTTCGTCGCGGTCGTCGTGCCGTGCATCAGGTGCGAAATCCGCGCGAACGGGATCTGGGCCTGCTTGATCGCGTTGACGACGCCGACGGCGCGGTCGTACTTCGTGGTCA
Organism: Gammaproteobacteria bacterium Ga0077536; assembly: GCA_001464935.1. GTDB lineage: Bacteria > Pseudomonadota > Gammaproteobacteria. The sequence continues at coordinate 5,146 of LNEL01000050.1, read as the reverse complement.
GCACCTTGGAGGTGACCTGGGTTCGCGACTCGTCATCCCAGGCAAACAGGTCGGTGAAGGTCCCGCCTACGTCGATTCCGACACGCCACATGATGCTTCTCCTCGTCTGGCTCGAATTGGGGTTGGACGGCTGCGGTTCCGCTAGGCGCGGACGCGGGCCGACTTCGGGTCGTACAGCGGCGCCAACGATGCGCGCGCCGCATGGCGTTCATTGCCGATTTCGATCTCGTAGCGTCCGGCTTCGACCCACGCGTCACTGACGCCTTCGGCGTTGACGAGATAGCCCATCGCGACGGCAGCCCCCAGCGTGTGCCCGTACATCGCGGAGGTCGTATAGCTGTTCAGCACGCCGTCGCGGTAAATCGGTTCGTTGTGATAGAGCATCGGCGCCGGATCCTCGAGCACGAACTGCACGAGGCGACGCGTCAGCTTCGCGGCGTCGCGTTGCTTCAGCAGCGCTTCGCGGCCGACGAAACCGCCCGGCTTGTCCCAAGCGCAGGTGAACGCGAGGCCGGCTTCGAGCGGCGTGTCGTGCGGGCCGATGTCATGCGCCCATTCGCGGTACGCCTTTTCGATGCGCAGCGAGTTCAGCGTGTGGTAGCCACAGTGGCGCAGCCCGAATTCGGCGCCGGCCGCGACGAGCGCGTCGTAGACCGGCAGGGTGAATGCAGTCGGGATGTAGAGCTCCCAGCCGAGTTCACCGACATAGGTCAGTCTGACCGCGAGCACGGTCTGGTAGCCGACCTGGAGTTCGCGTGCGGTCGCGAACGGGAACGCCGCGTTCGACAGGTCCTGCCCGGTCAGCTTCTGCAGCAGGGCACGCGAATTCGGCCCCTGCAGGTTCAGCATCGACCACGCGCCCGACACATCCGTGACCACGCAGCAGGCGTCGGCCGGGATGCGGTTGCGAATCAGCGCTTCGACGTGCGTATGGGTGAAGGCGGCGGTGACGACCATGTACTGATCGGGCGCGAGCCGCGTGATGGTGATGTCCGCCTCGATGCCCGCATGCTCGTTCAGGAACTGGGTGTAGACGACCTTGCCGACCGGTACCGACAGATTCGCCGTCGCGACGAAGTTCAGCACGCGCTCGGCGTCGCGCCCCTGGACCAGGAATTTCGAGAACGAGGTCTGTTCGAACACCCCGACGGCCTCGCGCACCGCGACGTGCTCCTCGGCGTTGTTCTCGAACCAGTTCTGGCGGCCCCACGCGTATTCGTATTCAGGCTTCTGGCCGGGCCGCGCGTACCAGTTCGGGCGCTCCCAGCCGGCCGACTCGCCGAAGCAGGCGCCGACCGCCGCCAGGCGATCGTGCAGGATGCTCTTCTTCACGCCGCGCGCGGTCGTCCACTGCCGGAACGGCCAGTGATCCTGGTAACCGATGCCGAGCGACTCGACCATGCGGTCGTGCAGGTAGCGGTCGTTGTTCTGCCAGCCGTGGGCGCGGCGCACGTCGACCGACCACATGTCCATCGGCGCCTGGCCTTCGGTGATCCAGCGCGCCATCACCATGCCGACGCCGCCGCCGGACAGGATGCCGAGGGAATTCATGCCGGCGGCGACGAAGAAGTTCTTCAGGTTCGGCGACGGCCCCATCAGGTAGTTGTGGTCGGGTGTGAACGACTCCGGACCGCAGAAGAACAGCTTGATGCCGTGGTCCATCAAGGTCGGCACCCGCCGCATCGCCTTCTCCATGTACGGCATCATGCGGTCCCAGTCGGCCTGGATGTCGTTGAAGCAGAACTCCTCGGGAATGCCGGCCATGCCCCAGGGCCGGGCGACGGGTTCGAAGAAGCCGAGCATGATCTTGCCGGCCTCTTCGCGGATGTACGCCGCGTTGCCCGGGTCGCGCAGGATCGGCAGCATCCGGTGCACGCCTTCGACCGCCTCGGAAATCAGGTAATAGTGCTCGCAGGCCTGCAGCGGCACGTTGACGCCCGCCATCCTGCCGACGTCGCGCGCCCACATGCCGGCGCAGTTGACGACGATCTCGGCCTGGATGTCGCCGCGGTCGGTGCGCACGCCGGTGACCTGCCCGTTGTGCTGCGTAATCCCCGTGACCTTCGTGTTCTCGAAGATGCGCGCGCCGCCCATCCGCGCGCCCTTCGCGAGCGCCTGCGCGACATCGGCCGGGTTCACCCGGCCGTCATTGCGGAAGTAGAACGCGGCCTTGACGTCCGATACGTCTGCCAGCGGCCACATGTCCTTGACCTCGGCGGCGGAGATTTCCTGGTTCTCGACGCCGAAACAGCGCGCCATCGCGCAGCCACGGCGCATCTCGTGCGCCTTGTCGTCGGTCATTGCGAGCTGGATGGAGCCGCAGTTGATGAGGCCGGTGGCCTGGCCCGTTTCGGCCTCGAGGCTGCGATAGAGATCCTGCGTGTACTTCGCGAGCCGGGTCTGCGCCTCGGTGTCGCGCAGCGTCGTCAGCAGCCCGGCCGCATGCCAGGTCGTGCCGCAGGTGAGCTGCTTGCGTTCGAGCAGCACGACGTCCTTCCAGCCGAGCTTCGTCAGGTGATAGGCAATCGAGCTGCCGATGACGCCGCCGCCGATGATGACCACCTGGGCGGTCGAAGGAAAAGATGTCGACATGAAGCGGGGCGCTCCCTCTGGCAGTGGTCAGGACCGGCGGCCGGACGGCCGCCCGTGCCTGAACCCTATCCAAACGCTTTTCAAATATCAATAAAAGAGTCAGGAATTATCCAAATAAAGAAATCCGGGCTAGTACGTCGGTGGGGTCATGGCCCAGATGACGACGGCGTCGACGCGGCCGGGATTCCTGTAGCGGTGGGGACTGGAGCTCGGAAAGCTGAAGCTGTCGCCCGCGTCGAGGGTCGCTGACGTGCCGTCAATCCACAGCTCGAGCTGGCCGGACAGCACCACGCCGGCCTCTTCGCCGTCATGGGCATAGGGGCTCGCGCCGCTCGAGGCGCCGGGAGCGAAGGTCGAATAGAGCAGCCCGATGTGGCGCACGGCCTGCGAGTTCAGCTGGTAGTCGTCGATGCCATCGGCGTAGCTGATGTGGCGGCGCTGGCCGCCGCGCACGATGTACTGCTCGACCCGCGGTCCGGGTTCCTGCGGCAGGAAGAACCACGAGATGTTCACGCCCAGTGCGCGGCTGAGATCGTGCAGGGTCTTGATCGACGGCGACACGAGGTCGCGTTCGAGCTGGCTCAGATGCCCGACCGAGATGCCGGTGGCAGCGGACACCGCCTGCAGCGTCTTGTCCTGGCGCTGACGCAGGCTGCGCAGCTTGGCGCCGATCAGGCCGTCGTCGCGTGACGCGGCGGGCGCCTTCGGCACGGCGCGGCCGGTGGCCTGCGGGTTGCCGTTCTTCCTGACTGCTGATTTCGGCTCGCGCAAAACGGGGGCTCCCTCTGGTCACCACGGTCATGACGTCGACCGGCGTCGGTGCCGGCGATACTATTCGCGATGTTCGAATCCGTCGGCAAGTCCACCCCGGCCGACCGGCCCGCCCCAGTGCCCAGCAGCGAGGATCCAGGATGAACGAAGTCTACGTCGCCGGCGTCAGCATGACGTCTTTCGGCAAACAACTGAACCGCTCGATCAAGGACCTGGCTGCCGACGCCCTCGCCGGCGTCCTCCAGGACGCCGGCGCCGGACGCGACGACATCCAGGCCGTGTTCTACGGCAACTGCGTGCAGGGCCACATGGAAGGCCAGGACATGGTGCGCGGCGAAATCGCGCTGCGCGAGGCCGGCATCGAAAGAATTCCTGTCATCAACGTCGAGAACGCCTGCGCGACCGGCAGCACGGCGCTGCACATGGCAGTGAGCTATGTGCGCGGCGGGGCCTGCGACATCGCGCTCGCGATCGGCGTCGAAAAGATGTTCTCGCCGGACAAGGCGCTGATGTTCGGCGCCTTCGACGGCGCATGGGACGTGCACACGGTCGAGCACAGTCGGGACCTGCTGATCAGCATCGGTGACGGCGTGCCGGTGCCGCCGGGCAGCACCTCCGACAAACCCTACAGCGTGTTCATGGACGTGTACGCGGGCCTGTGCCGCCTGCACATGAAGACCTACGGCACCACGCAACGGCAGCTCGCGACGATCGCGGCGAAGAATCACCTGCATTCGACGCACAACCCGCTGTCGCAGTACCAGCGACCCTACACCGTCGACGAAGTGATGGCGGCGCCACCGATCACCTTCCCGCTGACGCTGCCGATGTGTTCGCCGATCAGCGACGGTGCGGCGGCAGCGATCGTGTGCAACGCGGCCGGGCTCGCGAAGCTCGGCGGCGCGAAGCGCGCGCAGCGCGTGCGCGCCTCGGTGCTGCAGACCGGCAGCTCGCGTGCACCGGCGGACTATGCGAATCACGTGACGCGGCTCGCCGCGCAGCGCGCCTATGCGCAGGCCGGTATCGGCCCGGCGGACGTGTCGGTCGCTGAAGTCCACGATGCGACGGCGATGGGCGAGATCATCGAAATCGAGGCGCTCGGCCTCGTGCCCCCGGGTGACGGCGGCCCGGCCGCCGAACGCGGCGAGCTGTCGCTCGGCGGCCGGCTCCCGGTCAATCCGTCAGGCGGCCTCGAGTCGAAAGGCCATCCGATCGGGGCGACCGGTCTCGGCCAGGTCTACGAACTCGTGATGCAGCTCCGCGGTGAAGCCGGCGCGCGCCAGGTCCCCGGCGCACGCATCGCGCTGGCCCAGAACGGCGGCGGCATCATCGGCGTCGAGGAAGCCGTCGTGGCAGTGACGGTGTTGGGCGGATAGGAATCGAATCCAGCCACGGAGAGCACGGAGAGCACGGAGGAAGTCAAAATTGGTTGGCGCCACCGACGCGCTGATGCCGAGAGTGGCGCCGGCATCGCAGATTTCCCCAACATCCCTGCGATAGCGTCGAGGAAGCCGTCGCGGCGGTGACGGCGTTGGGCGGGTAGGAATTGAATCCAGCCACGGAGGACACGGAGAATGAGCGGGATAGATTGGCAGGTTTCGCGATGCAATTCCCCCTCCCGGCATCAGCGCCTCGGCGCCGTCTCATCGAATTTTCTTCCTCCGTGCCCTCCGTGTCCTCCGTGGCTAAATAGAAGATCGCAAATACGCTCCACTACAGCTTAGCACTGGCGTAATCGGCGCCGGGGAAGGGTTGAGCACAGCGCAGGAAGGCATTCACCGCC
>LNEL01000049.1 GCA_001464935.1 Gammaproteobacteria bacterium Ga0077536 | reverse complement strand
ATCGCGGCCTTGAGGTTCAGCGACGTGGTGCCGATCGGTTCGCCGGTGGCCGGATCGCCGACCTGCTCGAGGTATTCGAGATGGCCGTGGGCGTGACCGGTCTCGCCTTCAGCCGTCGAACGGAACACGGCGGAAATATCGTTGAAACCCTCGACGTCGGCCTTCTGGGCGAAGTACAGGTAGCGACGGTTGGCCTGTGATTCGCCGGCGAACGCGGCCTTCAGGTTCTCTTCGGTCTTGGTGCCCTTCAGTGACGGCATGGTGGATCCTCCATTCATATTGATTGGGAACGGGCGTACGTCGCGCCCGAGGTGTCAGCATCGACATGATCGACGTGCTGTTCAGCCCAAATTTAGACGGGTTAATCGATTGCAAGCGCCCGATCCCCCGAGATTGCCCAGCCTGCGCCAGCTCTGTACAGTGCCGGCGCCCGCCCAGTTCCGTCGGGCCAAACCAAGCCAGTGAAGAAGCGCCCTGCCCCCAATTTCGAAGCCGATCTCGCCGAACTCGAGCAGCTCGTCGCGCGCATGGAGCGCGGCGACCTGACGCTCGAAGAGGCCATCGGTACCTTCGAGCGCGGCGTTGCGCTCGCCAGATCCTGCCAGCAGGCCCTGCGCGACGCCGAACAGAAAGTGCAGCAGCTCAGCCAGGGCCCTGCCGGCGAAACGCTGACCCCACTGCCATCGGCATTCCCAGACAGTGACGACGAGGCCCCGGACGAGGATGAAGTTTGAAGATCACTTGAAGGCGCACCAGGCTCGCGCCGAAGCGGCGCTCGATCGCTGGCTGCCTGCCGCCACGCGGGCGCCGGCCCGGCTGCACGAGGCGATGCGCTACGCGGTGCTCGGCCCCGGCAAGCGCGTGCGGCCGGTGCTCGTGTACGCAACGGGTCAGGCGCTGGCCGCCGAACTGGACCACCTCGACAGCAGCGCGGCCGCCGTTGAATTCATTCATGCCTATTCGCTGGTGCATGACGACCTGCCCGCGATGGACGACGATGACCTGCGCCGCGGCCGACCGACCTGCCACCGCGCATACGACGAAGCCACCGCAATCCTGGCCGGGGACGCGCTGCAGGCCCTCGCCTTCCACGCGCTGGCGCACGACGAACGACTGCCGGTGCCACCGCTGCGACGCATCGAGATGATCGCGCTGCTGGCCGAGGCGAGCGGGTCGCTCGGCATGGCCGGCGGCCAGGCAATCGACCTCGAGGCGGTGGGCCGCAAGCTCACGCTCGAACAGCTCGAAAACATGCATCTCCACAAGACGGGCGCGCTGATCCGCGCCAGCGTGAGGCTCGGCTTCATGGCCGCCGGCGGGGTGGATGCAGGCGCCGAGCGTCAGCTCGACATCTATTCACGCAGCATCGGGCTGGCGTTCCAGGTGCACGACGACATCCTGGATGTCGAAGGCGCCACCGAGGTGATCGGCAAACCACAGGGCTCGGACATCGACCGCGACAAACCGACCTATCCGAACCTGCTCGGCATGGCCGAAGCCAAGGCCACCGCGCGGCGACTGTGTGACGAAGCGGTCGAGTCGCTCGCCGACTTCGGCCCCGGCGCTGACGGACTGCGGGATCTCGCGCGCTACATCGTCGGTCGCGACCGCTGATCGCACCGTCGGACTCTTGACGCCAGACTCGCGCCGGCGCGTCGGCAAGCCGACGTGCGACGCGCCGCAGACCGCGAAATCGCCCGTCTGTGGCGATCGTTCGCCGGGAAATGCTCGCCGCCGCGAGCCGCACGGGTTGGCACCCGCTTTGCATTATCGGGAACAGCAACAGCGCTTCGGCGTGGTTGCCTCCTCCCTTTGGTCCTTGACGGGTGCTACGGCACCCGTTTCTTTTTCTGCGCCGCCTCCTGCTCCTTTGCCGCGTCCCACAATGCCTCCATCTCGGCCGCGCCCAGCGACTCGAGCGCACGCCCCTGAACCCGTGCCGCCGCTTCGATGCCGGCAAAGCGGCTGACGAAGCGCTGCGTCGCCCGGCGCAGCGTCGCTTCCGCATCGAGCCCGAGATGACGGGCCAGATTCACGCACGTGAACATCAGGTCGCCGAGTTCGTGCTCGACCGCTTCCCCGTCCACACCGGCCAGCGCTCCTTCGAGCTCGCCCAGTTCCTCGCGCAGCTTGTCGACGACGGGCGCCACATCCGGCCAGTCGAAGCCGACGCGCGCGGCGCGGCCCTGCAGTTTGGCCGCGCGGCTGAGCGCCGGCAGACTGCGCGGCACGTCGTCGAAGATCGACACAGCCTCGCCGCCGCGCGCGCTGCGTTCAGCGGCCTTGATCTGTTCCCAGCGCGCGGACTGGGCCGCGGCGTCGAGCACGGGCGCCGAGCCGAACACATGGGGATGACGGCGGGTCAGTTTGGCGACGATGCCGGCCACGACGTCGTTGAAATCGAACTCGCCCCGCTCCGCGCCGATCTGCGCGTAGAACACGACCTGGAACAACAGGTCGCCGAGTTCGCCCGGCAGCGCAGGCCAGTCCTGTCGCTCGATGCAGTCGGCCACTTCGTAGGCTTCTTCGAGCGTGTGCCTGACGAGTGAGTCCGGCGTCTGCTGGCGATCCCAGGGACAGCCCGCCTGCGGATCGCGCAGCCGCTGCATCAGCTCCAGAAGTGCTTCGATCGGCGTCGCCATGGCCGGACTCTAATGGCTTCGATCGAACTTTGGTACCGGCCTGCAGGTCCCAGAGGCTTGATCGCTGCTCCGAAATCTGGTGACAATCCGAAGCAGACGGCTCTTCAACGACGACTAGAAGGCGCTCAGTCCACTATGGCCGCTGTGCCACTGATACTTCGCCTCGACATCACGGGTGCTCCGGTGCGCTGGATGCCGTGGCAGGACGCGGTTTCCCTGTACAGCCGGGGCCTCGTTGCATGGACGGCCGGCGATCACGAATTCGTGATTCACGGCGGCATCGCACGCAACACGGGCCTGCGCTCGAGCGTGGTCGTCCACAGCATCGTCGCGGTCAAGCGCTCCGGTCAGCGCCTGCTCGTGCAGCGAACCATTCCGCCGCTCAACAATCACGAACTGTTCCGCCGCGATGGCTACATGTGCATGTATTGCGGCAACCAGTGCCATGAAAACCAGCTCACGCGGGATCACGTCGAACCATTGTCGCGGGGCGGTCTCGATGTCTGGTCGAATGTCGTGGCGGCCTGCCGTGGCTGCAACACGCGCAAGGGAGGTCGCCGGCCCGAACAGGCGAACATGCCACTGCTGGCGATCCCGTACGTGCCGAACTGGGCCGAGTTCCTCGCGCTGTCGAACCGGCGCATCCTGTCCGACCAGATGGACTTTCTGCGCGCGCAGTTCAAATCGAAGGCGCGTCTGCTGGGCTTCGATCCCGCCCTCATCATCAATTGAACTGACGCAACGGCGCTGACGCGCCGGCGCCGACCAGCACGAGGCATTCATGACTCCACGCGTACGTTCCACGTCGTTCCTGCGGCGCCTGCTGGCCGTGACCCTGCTGACTTCGCTCGCGGCGGGGACCGCCAGCGCCATCGATGCCGACGGCAACTACGCGGTGTGGGGCCTCGGACAGGCCTCCTGCCACCAGTTCTCGAAGGCCTTCGAGGCCGACGCGCTCGCCGATTACAGGTCGTATGTCGCGGGCTACCTCACGGCCTACAATGCGATCGCCCGGGACGTCTACCAGGCGACGGGCAACCGTACGATGACGGACAACCTGGCGGCCATCCGGGAGTTCTGTGGGCATCCAGGCCGCGCTCGAAGCGGCGATGACCGCCACGCGTGACACCCCGGCCGGCACCGCCTGGGGCCGGGCCGCGCCGGCGCAATGACGGCGGCGATTCCCGGCGTCCCGGCGCAGGCGGCTCTCGAGGCGACGCTGCGCGCGATTGCCGATCCAATCGGCCCGCATCCACTGCTGCTCGATGACACACCGGGCGACGACCAGCCGCGTCCGACGGCCGCGGCCGTGCTGGTGCCGATCGTCATTGGGCATGGCGAACCGGAGGTGCTGCTGACAGTGCGGCACAGCGCCCTGCGCAGCCATCCGGGCCAGATCAGTTTTCCCGGCGGCCGCGTCGACCCGGTGGATACCGACGTGGCGTCGACTGCGCTGCGCGAAACCTACGAGGAAGTCGGCATCGAACCCGGCGACATCCGCGTCCTGGGCTCGCTGGCGCCCTACCTGACCGGCACCGGCTACAGCGTCGTGCCGGTGCTGGGCCTGGTCCCCGCCGGCTACCCCTACCGTCTCGCCGACGACGAGGTCGCGGAAATCTTTCACGCGCCACTGTCCTTCCTGCTCGACGAGCAACGCTGGGAAGTGCGCGAATACGAGTACGAGGGTCGCCGCCGGCCCTATTTCGAAATCTGGTTCGGCCGCTATCGCATCTGGGGCGCGACGGCGCAGATGATCGTCAGCCTGCAGGAACGACTGAGCCGGCGTCAGGCACCTTGGCTGTCGGCGCAGCGCGGCAGCTAATTGCGTCGCGCCTTAAAATCGTTCATTATTTGACTGTTAATACAAAAGAATTCCTCACTAGGAATGTTCGTTCAAGTCGATAGGAGATAACTCATGCTTAAATCCCTGAATCTGGCGGTTCGCGCCGCGATGGTTGTTGGCGCCCTGGGCCTGGTCGCCGGTTGCTCGAATGTCACCCCGGAACAGCTGTCCGCTGTTGAAGCCAAGGCCAGCGAAGCGCTGTCCAAGGCCAACTCTGCGTCGACGACTGCGTCGGAAGCGATGAAGACCGCCTCGATGGCCGCTGAAGCCGCCAAGGCTGCCCAGGCGTCCGCCGATGCCGCGCAGGCTTGCTGCAACGACAACAAGTCGCGCCTCGACGCCATGTTCGAGAAGGCGATGCGCAAGTAAACGTCGTTCACACGACGTTGTGAGGAAACCCCGCGTAAGCGGGGTTTCCTTTTTTCAGGGGTCGGATTGTGCGAGCGGAGCGCCGGCGTTGCCCGCCATCCGGGGCGCGATGTTGCCGACGACCACCGGCACGCCATCCTTGCGGTAGATCGCCCCGCGCAACACATCCCAGTCGATACTGATGTCGTGCTTGACCGAAAGCGGCACGATTTGCGCCATCACGTGCGAGAACTCCTCGGCATATTTGCCGGAATCCACATCTTCCTCGAGCGCCGGATGCACTTCGACGAGCAGCCGTGAACCGCTGATGCCGACCTTGTACGGCTGATTGACGATACGCACCGAGGTGCCCACCGGCACCGAGTGGAAGACGCGCTCGATGTCTTCCGGGTACAGGCGCATGCAACCGTGCGTGACGCGCATGCCGATGCCGAACGGTTTGTCGGTGCCGTGAATCAGATAGCCCGCAAAGCCCAGCCGCAAGGCGAACTGCCCGAGCGGATTGTTCGGGCCGGCTGGCACCACGGCGGGCAGGATATCGCCCTCGGCCGCGTGTTCACGCCGGATCGAGGCCGGCGGCGTCCAGGTCGGATCCTTGATCTTGCTGACGATCTTCGTCGCGCCATGCGGCGTCACCCAGTCCTGGCGACCGATGCTGACCGGATAGGTCGCGACCTCGGCCGCCTGCCCCTTGCCGCGAGGCTGGAAGTGGTAGATCCGCATTTCGGCGACATTGATCACGATGCCGTTGCGCGGCGCATTCGGCAGCACGTACTGGCTCGGAATCACGACTTCCGTGTCTTCGCCAGTCAGCCACGGGTCGACCGTCGGATTGGCCAGCCGCATTTCCTTGTAGCCCTGGCTGTAGGTTCGCGCGATGTCCGCAATCGTGTCCTCGCGCACCGTCGTCGTCAGCGCGAGTTCGCCGATGACATCGCCCTGCATCGCATACGTGCGGGCGTCCGCGGCGCCGACAGCGCACAGCGCCATGCCCAGTGCCGCCACCCATGCGTGCCGTCTCGTCTGCTTCTTCGACATCGTCACTTCCTCGTTTGGTATCGTAGGCTCAAGCCTGCGCCGGCACTGTCTGCCAGGCAGCGAGCGACACTGCAAGCCAGCCCGCAATCATCGCCGAGCCGCCGTAGGGGGCCAATGCCTTGAGCTGCGGCAGCTCCGCCATCGTGGCGACGATGAGACTGCCACTGAACAGGATCATGCCGGTCGTGAACAGACCTGCTGCCAGGTGCAAGGCGACGCCGATGTGCGGCCCGCGCGCGCGATACAGCGCGATGGCCAGCAGGGCCACGCTGTGCAACAGCAGGTAGGTGACGGCCAACCCGAAACTGTGCCCGGCCGGGCTCGCCGGATCGAGCGCCAGCGCATGGGATCCGAGCGCCCCCGCGATCACGCCACTGGCGCCACCGAAGCCTCCGACCAACAGGATCCAGTTCTTCATGCACTGCATTATAACGGCTGACGCCATGCTTGCTGTACGCCATCGCGCCCGTCGCCGGATTGGGATCCTGCTGCTCGGCGTCGTTGCCCCGCTGGCGGCCGCGTCGCCGGACGAGCTCGGGCTCACGTTCAGCTTCGCGCCGCACGATCCCGCCCAGGCCGCTGATGCAGCAGGCGTGCGCGTGCTCGGTGCCTTGGCCCTGCGTTCGACCCTGGCCGGCCGGCCGGTGCCGCGCGAGCTGTCCGGTCTGGCGTGGAGCGAGGATGACGGACTGCTCTACGCGGTGTCGGATGCCGGCTGGCTGCTGCATCTCGAACCGCGCCTTGCGGGCGATACGCTGCAGGGCGTGCGGCTGGTCGCGACCCATCGGCTGTCGGATTCACGGGGGCAACCGCTCGCGCGGCGCGACGCCGATGCCGAAGGACTGGCACTGCGCGATGCCGCAGACGGCGTCGCCGGCAACACGCGGCTGCTGATCTCGTTCGAGGGCGAGCCGGTCGTCGCCGAGCACGCGCCTGACGGCCGACGCCGGATCACGCTGCCACTGCCCGACGCACTGAACGACCTCGCGCGCTACGAGGGCCGCAATCACGGCCTCGAAGCCCTGGCCTGGCATCCGCTGCACGGCCTCGTGACGGCGCCCGAAAAGCCCCTGCGGGGTGACTCGCGGCGGGCCATCATGCTGTACGCCGGGGATGGCCGGCGCTGGCCTTATCCGGTCGAAGACATCGCGACGCAGAGCATCACGGGCCTCGACACGCTGCCGGACGGCAGCCTGCTCGCGATCGAACGGCGCTATGCGAATCCGTGGCTGCCGGTGGTGTGTACCTTGAGCGTGCTGACACCGGACGGCGACGCCCTGCGCATCCGTCGTCTCGCGAGCTTCAGTTCGGCGCGCGGCTGGCCGGTCGACAATTTCGAAGCGGTGGCGCATTACCGCGGACAGCGTTTCTTCGTCGTCAGCGACGACAACGAGAGTCCGTTGCAGCGCTCGCTGCTGATCCTGTTCGAAATCCGCGAGGAACGTGCCCCGTGACACCCTGCGTGCCGCACGCCTCTTTCGCGCCAGAGCTGCGCCGGGTGTCGCGGTTCAACGCTCGAGCAGGCGTGGCATCAGCTCGACGAGATTGCAGGGGCGCGTGCGGTAGTCGAGCTGCGCGCTGATCAGGGCATCCCAGCCGGTGGCGCAGGCGCTCGGCGATCCGGGCAGGCAAAAAAGGTAAGTGCCGTTCGCTACGCCCGCGATGGCGCGCGACTGCAGCGTCGACGTCTTGATTTGATCGTAGGACAACACCCGAAACATTTCGCCGAAGCCATCGATCGTCTTGTCCAGCAGGGGCGCGATGGCTTCCGGCGTGCCATCCCGCCCGGTGACGCCGGTCCCACCGGTGGTCAGGACGACGCTGCATTGGGGATCGGCGATCCAGGCGGAGACGACCGCCCGGATGCGATAGATGTCGTCGGGCACTATTTGCCGGGCGTGGACGCGGTGCCCTGCATCGGTCAGACGTTGCACGAGCAGATTGCCGGAGCGATCGTCGGCCTCGGTGCGACTGTCGGAAATGGTCAACACGGCGATGGGCAATGGGATGAAGGCGCGGTCCGGATTCATGGCGGGCTTCCTGTCGTTGGGGCTGCGGTGACCTGCGACCACCGGGCGGATGGTCTCGGGGCGCCTTAGATTCTAAGATGGTCGCGCATGGACGACCAACGGATCGACAAGTGGCTGTGGTGCTCGCGCTTCTACAAGACGCGCGCGCTCGCGGTGGACGCGATCAAGGCCGGCCGTGTCGCCGTCAACGGCCAGGTGGCCAAACCGTCGAAGTCGGTAGGCGTCGGCGACACGCTGGTCCTGCGCCTGCCGCCATACGAGTGGACGGTGCAGGTGCTCGGCGTCGCCAGGCAGCGCGTCGGTGCTCCCGAGGCGCGCAAGCTCTACGCGGAGTCGGCCGACAGTCTCGCCAACCGCGAAAAGCTGCGCGAGCAGCTGCGCCTGTCGGCGGTCATCGAAGACAGCCGCGGCGGCAAGCTGTCGAAAAAAGACCGCCGCGATCGCGAAGCCTTCAAACGCGGCAACTGGGCCGAAGACTGAGCACAACGAACATCGACGTGATCCCCTCCCCGACAGACGCCGTCGCGACCATCGGCGCCGTGGCCGACAATCTCGCGCAAGTCGTCGCCAGCGACGGGGCGACGATTCGCCACCTGCTGGCCGCGTTCTTTGCCGGCGGCCACGTGCTGCTGGAGGATTTTCCAGGCACCGGCAAGACGACCCTCGCCAAGGCGCTCGCTGCCTCGGTCGGGCTCCAGTTCAACCGCATCCAGTGCACGCCCGATCTGCTGCCGGCGGACATCCTCGGGGTGTCGATCTTCAACCCGCAGACCCACCGCTTCGAAGTGCACCGCGGACCGCTGTTCACTGAAATCCTGCTCGCCGACGAAATCAACCGGGCCTCGCCGCGCACGCAGTCGGCGCTGCTCGAGGCGATGGCCGAAGCTCAGATCAGTCTCGACGGCGCGACGCACGCGCTGCCACCCGCGTTCTTCGTGATCGCGACGCAGAACCCGGTCGAATTCGAAGGCACTTATCCGCTGCCCGAAGCGCAGCTCGACCGCTTCGCGTTGCGGTTGTCGCTCGGCTATCTTGCGCCCGAGCACGAGGTCGCCATGCTGAAGGCACGCGCCGTCAACGATCCGCTGACGGCGCTGAGTGCCCGCATCGGCGTCGATCAGGTGCTCGCCGTGCGCGCGCAGGCGCGGCGGATCGGTGTCAGCGACGAACTGCTGCGCTATGCGGTCGACCTGTGTGGCGCCACGCGTCACATGCCCGAACTGCACGTCGGTGCGAGCCCGCGCGCGACCCTGACGCTCCTGCGCTGTGCACAGGTGCTCGCCTGCACGGATGGCATCGCGCACGTGCTGCCCGAGCACCTGCAGGAACTCGCCATAGCGGTCCTGGCTCATCGGCTGCTGCTGAAACCGGCATCGCGCCATGCGGGTATCGATGCCGTGCGGCTCGTCGGGCGCGCGCTGGAGACGGTGCCGGTCCCCCGCTGATGCGCGGCTGGCTGCTGCGCTGGTTTCCACTGGCCACACGCGCCGGCCGCGTCTTCGGCGAACGCTTCACGCCGCTGGGCAAATGGCTGCTGGCGACGGCCGCGATTGCCGGCATCTTCAGCGCCGACCCCAGCCGCACCCATGCCTACCTGCTGTTCGCCGCCAGCACCGCCCTGCTGCTCGTCGCCTTCGTCTGGAGCCTGCTGTGGCGGCCGCGGCTGACGGTGCATCGCGTGCTGCCGGCGTGTCTGCGCGCCGGCGAGTACGGCGCCTACGAACTCGTCCTGCGCAACAACGGCCGACGCACGCTGCACGAACTGCGCGTCGCCGATCGGCTGCGGCTGCGCTATCCCACACGCGCGGAATTCGATGCCGAAGCGGCCGCGGCGACCGATGACAACTGGTTCGACAGGCGGGTAGGCTTTCTGCGCTGGCAGCGCCTGCGGCAACGCCTGCAAGGCGCGGTAATCGCGACCGTCGGCGTGGCGGAGCTGCCGCCGGGCGCCGGTCTGCGCGTGCAGTCGACGCTGCTGCCGCTGCGGCGCGGCTGGCTCGAGTTCGATGCCGTGCGCCTGCTGATGCCCGAACCGCTGGGCCTGTGCCATGCGGTGCTGACCCTGCCAGTCGCCGAGCGCGTGCTGAGCCGACCGGCGATCGTGCCGATGCCGCCCTGGCGTATGCCCGCCTCGACGCCGCGGGCGCCGGATCCTGGCGTCGCGCGGCAGCGCGGCGACGGGCTCGAATTCTTCGCGCTGCGCGAGTATCGGCCCGGCGATCCACCCAAGCATATCGACTGGCGCAGCTACGCGAAGCGCCGGCACCTGATCGTGCGCCAGTACGCGACCGCGGCCCTCAGTCCGCCGCTGCTCGTGTTCGACGGCAGCGCCGCGCGCCACGCCGCCGACTTCGAAGCACTGGTCACCATTGCCGGTTCGCTGCTGATGGCCTGTGCGCAGGGCGGCGTCACCGCGGCGCTTGCCCTCGTGCGCGACGGCGACGACATCGTCGAAACGAGCACGCTCGACGAGGCGCTCGACAGCCTCGCGATCGTCACGCCCGCGGGCGACGATCGCGCGGCTGCCTGCGCTGCTTTCATCGCACGGCAAGCACGCGAGCGCGCGGTCTGCGTGCTGAGCCCGCGTTGGGACGCAACGCGCGCGGATGCGGCCCGTGACCTCTCGCAATCCCATCCGTCGGCCCTGACGCTGACCACCGACAGCGCGGCGCGCGGACAGGCGCACGTGACGCTGATCACCGCGCCGGCGAGCGAACTGCCGCTGCTCGCCGACAGCCTGGGCCTGGACATGCCACGGATGCGCCGCGCGTGATGCCGCGACTGTGGACAGGCGCCGCGCTGTTGTTGTGGGGCTACTCGCTGCAGCAACCGCTGCTCGCGGCCGTCGCCGTGCTGCTGGAAGTGGCGCCCTCCGCGCGCCTGCGGTGGGACTTCGAATCGCGCCAGTACGAACGCTGCGCCGACGCGAGCAGTGTGTGTTTCGCCGCGGTCGCGGTCTACCAGTTCAACGTGCATGGCCTCTACGGGATTTACGCCATCCTGGCGCTGATGCCGTGGTGTCTCGTACCGCTGACGATCATGCAGGTCTACGGTACCGCGGCGACGGTGCCCCTCAGCGCGCTCGTCTATTCGCTGCGCAGCGCCGGCGACCGCGGCCGCATCGATTTGCGCCTGGCCCTCGGACTGAGCGCCCTCGTCTCCGCCAGTGCCGGTGAGATACCCCGCGAACATTACGCGGCGGGCGTCGCGGTGCTGCTCGGCTGGCTCCTGTGGGCGCGTCGCCCGCATCGACATCGACAGGCTCGCTGGCTGTTCGCCGTCGCGCTCACCGTCACGCTGACGGTCGCGCTGCAGGCGGGTTTCCTGCGCCTGCACATGGCAATCGGCGATCTCGCGCAGCAGTGGTTCCGCGACATGCAGTTGTCGCCGGCCAATGCCGAGCGCACCAGCACCGCCATCGGCAGCCTGCGTCAGCTCAAGCTCTCCGATCAGATCTACCTGCGCGTGCGCGGCGACCCGGCGCCCGCATTGCCGCTGCTGCTGACCGAGGCCACCTACACCGATTTCCGGTTCGGCACCTGGTCCAATCGCGATGCCTCGTTCGAGGTCATCGATGCCGCGCCCGGCGCGCGCGCGTGGCGCCTGACGAGCGCCGGGGCGAGCGCTGCGACCCAGGGTCCGCGGCTGACCATCGCACTGACGCGCGAGCGCGAACTCGGCATCGTGCCGCTGCCGCCCGGCGCGGCCACGCTCGCCGGTGCGCAGGTGCTCGAAGTCCAACGCCATGCGCAGGGCGCGCTGCGCCTCGAAGCGCCGCCCGGCCTGGTCACGTATGCCGTGACGACGGCGCTCGAGGCGGCCCCGCCCTCGCCCCCGACCGACGCCGATCTCGCCGTGCCACCCGGGTATCGGGCCTTGCTGCAGGAGGTGGCGGCCGCGCTGCCCCCGGGCCCGCGGTCGGCGCGCGCGAGTGTCGACGCGGTGCGCGCGCATTTCGCGCAAGCTTTCAGTTATGCACTGGTGCAACCGACGTCGGGCCCGTGGCGCGCGCCGCTGAAGGACTTCCTCACGCGCACGCGTCGCGGACACTGCGAGTACTTCGCTTCCGCCACGGTGCTCCTGCTGCGTGCCGAAGGCGTCCCTGCGCGTTACGCCGTCGGCTATGCCGTCGACGAATACAGTGACTTCGAGCGCGCCTGGCTCGCCCGCGCGCGCGATGCGCACGCCTGGGCGCAGGCCTATGTCGACGGACGCTGGGAAGTAGTCGACACCACGCCGGCGCGCTGGTCGACGCTCGAGGACGCGCGCGCATCGCCGTGGCAAGGCTGGTTCGATGCCATGTCATGGCTCGCCTACGTATGGCGCAGCCTGCAGGCCGGCGAAGCGCCACGCCTGCGCCTCGCATTGATGGGGCTCGCAGTGCTGCTCGCGGCGCTGCTGCTGTGGCGCCAGCGCGCCCGCTTGCGCCGCGCCCGGCCAGTCGATCTCACCGGGCCGCAGACGCCACCAGCGGGCGGTCCGGCGATCGCCCGACTGCTCGAGCGCCTGGCCCGCCGCGGCAGCCTGCCGGCGCCAGGCGAAACGACCGCCCGCTTTCTGCGACGTCACCTGCCGCCTGCCGTGGCTGGCTACCGCCTGGACACGTTGATTGAACTCTATTACGCGGAGCGCTTCGGCGCGGTGGGCCTGAGCGGCGAACACCGACAGCAGCTGCACGCCTGCGTCGAGGCGTTCATGCGCGCGTGCTGAACGCGTGAGTGCGGCGCGGACTCAGTTGCCCTGCAGTGCTGACTGCAGTTTGCGTTCGGGGTCGGCGTCGGGTTGTTCGGCGAGGTAAGTCACGAGTGCGTTGCGCGGGATCAGGTTCTGAAACAGGCCGCGTGCCTTTTCTTCGACGGTCACGCCGGGATGGCGCAGGAAGGCCTCGGGCGCAATCGCGTTGATCTCGAGCATGATCATGCTCTCGTTCGTGATGTCGCGCAGCACGGCATAGTTGGCGTCCAGCCGCGCCTGGATCAGCCCCGGACCTGCAAGGCGGTTTTCGTAGACCGCGCGCACCTCGAGCTTGTAGCCGCCGATCAGCACGGGGTTGATCGTTTCCTCGAGCTGGCCTTCGATGTTGTTGAGCCGGCTCATCACGACATCCGACCATTCGGCGGCGCCGCCCGGCAGCTTGCCGATCGCGAGGTAGATCTCGAGGATGTTGTTCACGCTGAGCGCGCGATAGCGGTCGTGGATGAACAGGTAATTGCGTTCCGTCAGCAGGGCGTCGCGCGAGGCAAACCCCATGAACTTCGGCAGGTCGGGGATCCGTTCCAGTTCAGCGTTGAAGCCGACGCCGCAGACCAGCTGCGCCAGATTGAGCCCCAGCATCTGCGCGATCTGCCCGCGCCGGGGCTCGCCGTCGCCCTTCAGCTTGCCGCGCAACGGCGAAAAGATGGCCGAAAGCCCGTTGGCCGATGCCTGGATTAGATTTTCGAAGGACTGCATGTTCGGCAAGCCTGGGCTACGGCCCGGGCGTCAATCACTTTCTTGTTCCGGACAGGGTCTGGAAGCCGCCCCTGGCGCGCCGGGCGCCTGGCCATCAATCCTGCCGCAGCGTATCACGAACGGCAATCGGAGTTGGATAGCGCAGGACGATCAGATAGCTGGAGACGATGAAGGTGAGCACCGTTGCCAACTGGATCACATTCGATGCGTGCAGTCCGATGAACTGCGTGTCGAGCGCGAGCACGACGATCAGCAGGCTGAATTCGCTGATCTGCCCCAGTCGCGCGCCGGTCTCCCGCGCCAGCCGGTCGGCCTCCCCGGCCCGCCGCAGCAGCCAGCTGAACACCACCGGCTTGGCCAGCAGTGCGGCCGCTGCCAGCACGCCCGCCGGCAGCAGGGCGGATCCGATCAGATCGGGATCGAGATGCGCGCCGAGCGTGAAGAAGAACATGACCAGGAAGAAGTCGCGCAACGGACGCAGCGCATCGGCGATGAACAGGGCCGCCGGGCAGGTGGCGAGCACGACGCCGGCGACGAAGGCACCGATTTCGTGCGACAGCCCGCAGGCCTTCGCCAACTCTGCCAGAGCAAGGCACCAGGCGATGACGAGCAGGAACATGTATTCCTGGATTTGTTCGAAACGCCGCAGCAGCGGTTCGATCACCCAGTGTTCGGCCACGTAGGCGACGCCGATCAGCACCGGCAGACCGAGCACCTGGCGCAGCAGCGGCCAGTAGCCCTCTTCGACGCCGGCCGCCCCCTGCAACAACAGCAGCACGACGATCGCGATCAGGTCCTGCAGCAGCAGGATGCTGATGATGACCTGTCCCATGTGCTGATGGTGAAGCGCCGTCGTCGGCAGCAGCTTGAGCCCGATGATCGTGCTCGAGAACATCAGTGCGCAACCGGCCACCGCCGCCTCGCGCGGCGCGAAACCGAGTGCAAGCCCGAGGCCCGCCCCGAGCGCAAGGAAGATCAGCGAGCTGAGCAGCGTGACATTGAACGCTTCGCGGAACATTCGCCACAGCTGTGCGGGCACCATGTTCAGGCCCAGCAGGTAGAGCAGGAACATGATGCCAATCTCGGACACGCCTTCGAGCCAGGCGGCATCTTCGACCAGCGCGAAACCGCTGGGCCCGGCGATGGCGCCGACGGCGATATAGGCGACGATCATGGCCTGGCGTGCGAACAGCGCCGCCGTCGCCAGCACCGCCGCACCGGTGAAGACGACGAACACGGCAGACACGACGTTAGCGTCGGTCATGGGCCGTCGTCGCATACTCGTCGAGCATGTTCTCCATCCGTTTCAGCGATACCGGTTCCGCGGTGCGCAGTTCGGGCGCAAACGTCGCGACCCGCAGTTCCTGCAACAGATAACACAGTCGGTCACGCTGTGCATGCAGCAAGGTCGGGACGACGGCATCGATGCGGCCGAGCAGAGGTGCGAGCAAGGCGAACTTGCGCCAGTCCTTGTCGGGATCGAGTGCGAGGCGCCCGATTCGCGCCTGCATCGCCCGCAGATAGCGGCCGGCATGGGGCACCAGCAGCGGGTCGTTGAGTCCCTCGGGGCTCGTCAGCGCTCGCAGTTGCGCGCGGAGATCGTCGGCGACGACCGGCCGCAGGCGCGCGCTGACGCGCTCGATGGCCTCTGCAATCGCACTGGCAGCGGCGCAGCGTTCGGCCGCGCGCTGAGCCGTGGTTTCGAACTGCGCGGTCACCGTCCGCCGCGTCTGATCGAGCAGGGCTTCGAACGACGCCGCATCGCGTGGCGGCGACGCGCTGACGCAGGCATCGAAGGCGCCGTGCAGCAGCCAGTCGGTGAACGACACCTGCCAGCCGAGTGCGCGCGTCTGCAGCGCGACGCGCCCGAAATCCGCAGCGCGCCGGCGCAGCGCCTTGAGTTCGCGCGCCGAACTCAGCATCAGCAAGGCGATCACGCCTCTGCGATGCGCCTCGCGGGCCGCCTCTTCATCGGACAGCACGACGAGACTGACGGCGTCGCCGAGATCGCGCAGCGCCGGGTAACCGAGCACCACATGCCCATGCGCTTCGGTGCTGACACTCTCCGGCAGCTCGCCGAACAACCACTCGCCGGCGCTGCGCACGCCCTGCTCCCAGCGCGCTTCGGCGAACGCCGCCTGCGCCGCCCGCGCGTGCTCGCGCGCCAGTGTCGGCAGGTCCCGGCCGGCCGCCAGCGCCGCGCCGTCGACGCCGAGGATCCGGTAACGCATGCGCAGGTGGTCCGGCAGTTCTTCGGGATGGAAGTCGCCGACATCGAGGCGATGACCGGTCATTCGCGCGATCTCGCGCACGAGGGACTCATGCAGCGGGCCGACGCTGCCTTCGATCGCCGCTGTCAGTGTCGCGGCAAACGCATTCAACGGTGACACCACGCGCCGTTGCGCCTTCGGCAGCGACTTCAGCAGCGCGTGGATGCGATCCCGCAGCAAGCCCGGCACCAGCCGCTCGAAGTGCGCCGGCTCGACCTGGTGCAGCACGGCGGCAGGAATGTCGACCGTGACGCCGTCGTCATCGGCGCCGGGCTCGAAACGATAGCCCAGCCGCAGCGTCAGCCCGGCGACGTCGAGATGCTCCGGAAACAGGTGCCGGCCCAGCGAAGTCCACTGAGCCTGCGTGACGTCGGCTTCCGTCATGCGCAGCCCGGCATCGCGCGCCGTCTGTTCGCGCAGCCAGGCGAGCAGCTGGCGGCGGCTGCTGATGTCGCCCGGCAGACGGGTGAGATAGAACGCCGCGAGGCGGGCGGGTTCGGCGAGCAGATCGTGCCGGCGCACGCGCGCCTCCCACTCGCGTATCCGCTCGACGAGCGCCAGGTTGTGTGCAAGAAACGGCGGCACTGCGCCGAGTTCGCCGTTGACGAGCGCCGTCTCGACGAACAGGGCGTGCGCGGCGGCGGGGTCGACGCGCGCATAGTCGGCCATGCCGTCGGCACTCAGCACGAGGCCCTGCAGCGTGACTTCCTCGCGCGCGAGCACGCGCCCCTGCGCTGCGTCCCAGACCGGGGCGTCGTAGGTGCGACGGACCAGCGCCGACGCCGCGCGCGCGATCCACGCCGCTTCGACGCGCCCCGCGATCCGCGCGTAGGCCGCGGTCGTCTCCGTCAGCTCCGCCGCCATCACCCACTTCGGCGGCGCAGCGCGCAGACTCGACGTCGGGTGCAGCCTGAAGCGGCTGCCGCGGGTACCGAGGTAGCGCTGGTCCTCGCCGAGGCGGCCGCTGCGCGTCGCGAAACCGGCGAGCAGCGCGGTGTGCACGGCACGGTAAGTGGCCGGCGCCGTGTTGGGCTCGCAGTCGATCGCACGCATCGCCGCGAGCAACTGTCCGTGCACGGCCATCCATTCACGGGCGCGGCGGAACGACCAGAAGCGCTCGCGACACCACGCCATCTGTTGACGGCGCGAGGCCCCCTTGAAGGCCGTCTGCAGGGACTCCCACGCGCCGAGGAACCACCAGAATTCCGAGCGCCGATCGGCACCGACCGCATGCGCCGCATCGGCTGCCGCGCGCTGATCGCGCGGCCAGTCGCGCACGTCCCCGACGCTGAGGGCAGCGACGATCACGAGCAGTTCGCGCAACGCACCTTCATCGACGGCGGCGAGCAGCGCGGCACCGAGTCTCGGATCGAGCGGCAGACGCGCGAGGCGCGCGCCGCGCCGCGTCAGCCGGTTGTCCGCATCGAAAGCGCCGAGTTCGCGCAGCAGCGTGTAGCCGTCATTGATGGCACGCGGATCGGGCGGATCGAGAAAGCTGAAGGATTCGATCTGACCCAGCCCAAGTTCCGCCAGCCGCAGCATCACGCCGGCGAGATTCGAGCGCTGCAGTTCCGGCGGCGTATGTGCCGGCCGCGCGGCATGATCGTCCTCCCCGTACAGACGGATACAGATGCCCGGCCGCTCGCGGCCGCAACGCCCGGCCCGCTGGGCCGCGCTGGCCTGCGAGTTGGGCACCGTCGGCAGGCGCTGCAGGCGGCTGCGCGGGCTGTACGCCGCGAGCCGCACGAGACCGCTGTCAATCACGTGCCGTACGCCGGGCACTGTCAGCGAGGTTTCCGCGACGTTCGTCGACAGGATGATGTGGCGTTGCTGATGTGGCGCGAACACGCGCTGCTGTTCGCGCGCCGTCAGTCGCGCGAACAGCGGCAGCACGGCGGTATTGCGCAGTCCCGCCTTCGACAGCGCGTCGCCCGTCTCGGCAATCTCGCGCTCGCCCGGCAGGAACACCAGGATGTCGCCATAGTCCTCGGCGTCGAGTTCGGCGATCGCGCCGATGATCTCCTGCGCGGTGTCACTGTCCTGCCCGCCCGCGGGGGCACGATGCCGGATTTCCACCGGGAAACTGCGCCCGGGCACGTGCACGATCGTGGCCCCGCCGAAGAAGTCGGCGCAGCGTTCCGCCTCGAGCGTGGCGGAGGTGAGCACGAGTTTCAGATCGCGCCGTCGGCTCAGAAGCTTGCGCAAATAGCCGAGCAGGAAATCAATGTTGATGCTGCGCTCGTGCACTTCGTCGATGATCAGCGTGTCGTAGGCGAGCAGCTGGCGGTCATGGCCGAGTTCCTGCAGCAGGATGCCATCGGTCATGACCTTGACGCGGCTGGCCGCCGTCAATTGCTGCTCGAAGCGCGTCTGAAAGCCGACCACCGTGCCAGGTTCGGTGCCCAATTCCGCGGCGAGCCGCGTCGCGATTGCTCGCGCCGCCAGGCGCCGTGGCTGCGTGACGCCGATACGCCCGAAAACGCCCCGCCCCAGCGCCAGCGCCAGCTTCGGCAACTGCGTCGATTTGCCGGACCCCGTGCTGCCGCAGACGATCGTGACCTGCTCCTGCTCGAGCGCCTGCATCAAGGCCTCGCGACAGGCCGCGATCGGCAGCGTCGCGGGCAGTTCGAGCGCGCCCGGCGGCAGCGGCATTTCGCGCGCG
The DNA here is from genome assembly GCA_001464935.1 of Gammaproteobacteria bacterium Ga0077536. Classification (GTDB taxonomy): domain Bacteria; phylum Pseudomonadota; class Gammaproteobacteria. The sequence continues at coordinate 130,048 of LNEL01000049.1, read as the reverse complement.
ACGGTGATCGCTGCCGAGGCCTGGGCCTGGCGCTCCAGTGCGTGCCAGATTTTCGAGGCGGCAGCGCCCTCGCCGGCTTCGCGCTGCCAGCGGCGCCACTGCCCTTCGAGCGCGGGGCGATCCTTCAGCTGGCTGCGGGCGAGCCAGGCCTCCACCGTCGAGCGCGGCGTACCGGACGCGGACGCCACGCTCACGGCAGGACCAGCGGAATCAACCACGCGCCGACCGCCGTGATCAGTGCGATCGACGCAAGGTTCAGCGCGAAGCCTGCACGGGCCATGTCGCGCGTGCGCAGCGCCCCGGTGCCATAGACGAGTGCATTGGCCGCGGTGCCCACGGGCATCATGTAGGCCGAACTCGCCGCCAGCGCAGTGACAATCGCGCAGCTGGTCGCACTCAGGCCCAGGGCTGGCGCCGCCGCCACGAGCAGCGGCGTCATCGCCGCCGCGGTCGCGATGTTGCTCGCGATCTCGGACACGAAGATGACCGTGGTCGCAATCAGGGCGATCACCATCCACGGCGGCAGCGCGGGCACGCCGGCCACCAGTGCGCCGAGGGCGCGATCGACACCGGTCGCGGAAATCGCCGCCGCGAGGCTCAGGCCGCCGCCGAACAACAGCAGCGTGCCCCACGGCACCTGCTTCGCATCGTCCCAGGCGAGCAGCATCGAGTCGGGCGCCTGCGAGCCGGCCCGGCCCAGGAAGAGCGCGAGTGCGGCGGCGAGCGCAATGCCGGTGTCGGTGAGGCCGGCCAGCGGGCGCGTGCCGGCGATGTCGAGATCGATCAGCAGCACGCGAAACATCCAGCAGCCGGCCGCCATCAGGAAAATGACCAGGGTGCGGCGCGCGGCACTGCCGAGCGGTGTGCTGGCAAAGGCGCCCGCCTCGACCGCAATGCCCGCGACCCGGGCGAGCGGAAAGCACCAGCGCGTCAACACCAGCCAGGTCACGGGCAGCATCGCGAGCACGACCGGCATGCCGATCGCGGCCCAGCGCAGGAAATCGAGTTCGAGGTGGTGATGCTGGGCCAGGAACGAGGCCACGAACAGGTTGGGGGGCGTGCCGATCAACGTGCCGATGCCACCGATCGTCGCGCTGTAGGCGACCCCGAGCAGCAGGCACTTGCGCAGGTTGGGGTCGACGCCCGACCGCTCGCTGAGGCTCAGTGCCACGGGCAGCATCAGCACCGCCGTCGCGGTGTTCGACAGCCACATCGAGATGAACGCGGTCGCGATCATCATCGCCGCGACCAGACGGCCCGCACTGTGGCCGGTGACGGCGAGCAGGCGGTAGGCGAAAAGCCGGTGCAGGTCCCATTTCTGCACGGCGATCGACAGCAGAAAGCCGCCGAGAAACAGGAAGATCAGCGGATCGGCATAGGGCGCCAGCGCCCCCGTCATATCGGTGATACCGAGCAGCGGGAACAGCAGCGCCGGCAGCAGTGAGGTCACCGGCAGGGGCACGGCCTCGCTGAGCCACCAGCTCGCCATCCACACCATGATGCCGAGCACCGCACGCGCGGCGAAGTCGAGCTCAAAGCTCGCCGCCCCGCCGCCGCTGTAGTGGGTGGGCACCAGCACGAAGGCGAGCAGTCCCAGGCACGGCCCCAGCAGCAGCAGCAGCGTGGCCTGCCAGCGCTCAGCGGCCATGCCTGGCGCCTGCGCTTCCATTTATTTTTTTAAGACTCACTGGTAAGCTCGTCATCTAACTCACTGTGTTACCGGCCTTTATCGAATGATCACGAGGCTCGAATGCTAACTTTCGACATCGCCGGTGCACAAATCGACGGCGCGCGAGACTATCAGGAAGACGCTTTCCTGATCACTCGCCTGAGCAATTCGTCGGGAGAGCGCAGCGCGTCCCTCGTCATCGTCGCCGACGGCATGGGGGGTCACGCGGCCGGCAACGTCGCCAGCAACATGGCGGTGCAGACCTTCAACAAGCATCTGACAAGCAGCTTTCCGTCCGATGCGATGTCCACGGTGCTGCGCGAAGCGGTGCTTCAGGCCAACAACTCGATCACCGAAACCGTGCGCGAAACGGCGGCGCTCAAAGGCATGGGCTGCACGCTCGTGGCCACCGTGATCGACGACCACGAACTGCGCTGGGTCAGCGTCGGCGACAGCCATCTGTACCTGATCCGCGACGGCAAGGTCCACAAGAAGAACGCCGACCACAGTTACGGCGGGTTCCTCGCGCGCATGGCCGAACAGGGCAAGCCGATCGAGCCCGAAGCCGGTTTCTCGCGCAACATGCTGATGAGTGCGCTGACGGGCGACGAAATCGCCGATATCGATTGCCCGGACACGGCGCTCGAACTGCAGGCCGGCGATCGCATCGTCATTGCCAGCGACGGCCTCGACACCCTCAGTCACGGCAAACTCGCGTCGCATCTGGAGAAAGGCGCCTCGGCCAAGGAATGTGTCGATGCGCTGCTGAAGGCCGTGCAGGACGCGCGGATGCCGCGTCAGGACAACACGACGGTCATCGTGGTGCTGGTCGGCGAAAAGTCGGAGTTCAAGGCACGGCCGGCCGCCACGGCGAAACCGCGCCCGACGCTGGCGACGGCCGCGCCGGGTGCCGGTGCCACCAACATCGGCGCCGCCACGCGGCCGCCACCCGCGCCAGCGCCGAAACCGATCCCGCGCGAGCCCGAACGCAGCGGCAGCGGCAAGGTCATTGCCGTGCTCGGCGTGCTGCTGGCGCTCGGCGGCGGTGGCACGTACTGGTATTTTTCGAGCCAGCAACCGGCGCTCGAACTTCCCGCGCCGGGCGGCGGTGACGAAGCCAGGCTGGAGCCGATCATCAACGAGGAAGCCCTGACCGGTGAAGCGCCGCCAGAAGACTCGGCCGCCGATGACGACGCGACGGCTGACGCAGCCCCGCCGGCTGTCGAGGCCACGCCGCGCCAGGGCACCGGAGAAACCTTCGCCGACGGCGGTGGCCCGAAAATGGTGTGGCTGCCGGCTGGAAGCTACCAGATGGGCAGCCCTGATTCCTCAGCCGACTTCAGCGAACGCCCCCAGCATCTCGTGCGGCTGCCGCGCTTCGCCATCAGCCAGTACGAAATCACGATTGCAGAATACGCCCGCTTCGCCGCCGCGACCGGCCGCAAGACGCCGCGCACCGGCGATCTCGATCGCGCCACGCATCCGGTGTTCTTCGTCTCCTGGGACGATGCACTGGCCTACACCAAGTGGCTGTCGAAGCACACCGGCAAGTCCTATCGGCTGCCGAGTGAGGCCGAATGGGAGTACGCCGCCCGCGGCGGCACCACCGAAAGCTACTGGTGGGGCCGCGACATCGGCGCCGGCAAGGCGCACTGCTTCGCCTGCGATACCGGCCTCGACCCGCGTCAACCCACGCGGATCGGGCGCTTCCCCGCCAATCCTTACGGCGTGTACGACACGGCCGGCAACGTCGAGGAGTGGGTCTACGACTGCTACCACGACAATTACGAAGGTGCGCCCGGCGACGGTTCCGTATTCGAAGGCGGCGACTGCGGCAACCGTGTCGTGCGTGGCGGCGGCTTCTCGAGCGGCCCGAAAGCCCTGCGCTCCGCGACGCGCAGCAAGTTTCCGGCAGGCTCCTCGAACGACAGCATCGGCTTCCGCGTCGTGCGCGACGAATGAACCTCGCGCCCACGGCGCGGTCCTGTGAGACGGGAAGGCAGGATCTGTCAGGGCCGGTGCCCTGCGCGCGGGGCACCGGCACTGCGGGCAGGCGCCTGTTCGATGTTGGCGAACGCTCGACGGCGCCCGCCGCTTTTCACCTGCCGGTTGACATGCTTCAACCGTGACAAGCCGGAGGCGCGTGATGCGCATGAGTATCCTGATCGCCGGCATCCTCTGCAGCCTGCTGTGCAGTGCCGCCACGAGCGCTGAAACCTGGATCGAGTACCGCAACGGCAGCCCCGGCCCGCGACCCGCGCCGCGCGGCCACGATCCGCGCTACCAGGGCTATCAGCCCTACCAGTCCTACCAGCCCTATCAGGGCTACCCGGCCTATCGTGCAGACGACCGCGGCCGCGACAGCCGGCGCGAATTCCGGCGCGAGCAGGAACGCTACGGCGACGACCGGCGGCGGGACCGCCGTTGGCGCGCTGACGATCGCTACCGCGATGACGGACGACACCCGGGCGGCTTCGTGACTCGACAGGAGCGGGCGCCGCAGCGTTATCCGCCGCCGGCCTACGGACCGTATTCAGCGCCCGCTTATCCCCAGTATCCCTATGGCTATGACGGCGACTATCACGAGGGTGACGACGACCGCTACGGCTGGCCCGATCCGAATCGTCGCTGAGCGCACCCCTGTCACGCGGCCGGCGCGTCGAGTGCGATGACCCGCTGCCTGAGCCACAGCACCAGCGCCAGCCCCGGCACTGCCACCGCGCAGGACAGCGCAAAATAGATGACCCAGCCATGGGCGGCGACCGCCGCTGCGGCCGGGCCGAGGACCACGCGACCGAGGCTGGCCAGCGCGCTCAGCGCGGCGAACTGCGTGGCGGTATAGCGCGAATCGCACAGCGCGATCAGCAACGCGACATGCGCGCAGGTGCCCATGCCGCCGCAGAAATTTTCCAGCGCCACCACGATCATCAGCCCCACGAGGCTCTTGCCCGTCAGCGCGAGCGCGAGAAAGCCGGAGTTGGTCAGCATCTGCAGCAGGCCGAACGCGAGCAGCGAGCGCCACAGTCCCAGACGCATCATCACCAGCCCGCCGACGATGCCACCCGACAGTGCGGCGACGATGCCGAGCCCCTTGTAGACGGCACCGATTTCGGTCAGCGAATATCCCTGGCCGCGAATGAAAAATGTCTGGGCCAGCGCGCCGGCGAACTGATCGCCGAGCTTGTACAGCAGCACGCAGGCGAGCAGCGCGAGGATGCCCGGCCGTTGCCACAGTTCACGCAGCGGCCCGACCGTCGCTTCGAGTAACGAGCGCGGCGCCGCATGCAACTGCGGCGCTTCGCGCGCCGCGGCGCCGGTCAGCAGACCCAGTACCATCAGCCCCGCCATGCACAGATAGCTGGCTTCGAATCCGTAGCGGTCGGCGATCAGCAACGCGCCGGCGCCGGACGCGAACATCGCGACCCGATAACCGGCGATCGACCACGCGGTACCCAGTCCGCGCTCGGCCGGCGCGAGGCGCTCGGCGCGGTATGCATCGAACGCGATATCCTGCGTCGCGGACGCGGTTGCCAGCGCCAGGGCGAGCAACGCGAGCGGCATGACCGCGACCTGCGGCTGACAGAAGGCGCACGCGACGAGCACGGCGATCACGGCGAGTTGGCTCGCCAGCAGCCAGCCGCGCCGTCGACCGAAACGCCCGATCTGCCAGCGATCGAGCGCCGGCGCCCACAGGAACTTGAACAGGTACGGCAGGCCGACCAGTGACAGCGCGCCAATCGATTTCAGATCGACCTCGGCGACCGTGAGCCAGGCCTGCAGCGTGCTGCCGGACAGAGCCAGCGGGAGGCCGGATGCGAAGCCCAGCAGGCCGATGATCACCATGCGCCCGCGGCTCGCAGCCGCTGTCCTCGCGGCCATGCCGGGGTCTTCGCTCATCGGCGAATTGTCGCACATGCGCGCGGTCCGTCGCGCCGCGCGCCTGCTAGACTGCCGCCCTGCCCGCCCGCGACGGAGAGGACGATGGCCCGCGAGATCGAACGCAAATTCCTGCTGCGCGACGACAGCTGGCGCGCGCAGGTCACCCATTCGACGGTGATGCGCCAGGGTTACCTGTCGTCGTCGCCGGGCGTTTCCATTCGCGTACGCGTGGCGGGGCCGGACGCTTTCCTGAACCTCAAGAGCGCGACGCTAGGCATCTCGCGCCACGAGTTCGAATACGCCATCCCGCTCGCCGATGCAGAGCAGATGCTGGCGATGTTCTGTGGCACGCGCTGCCTCGACAAGACACGCCATTACCTGCCGCAACCGCCCCACGTCTGGGAAATCGATGAATTCCACGGCGCGAACGCAGGCCTCATCGTCGCCGAGATCGAACTCGACAGCGAATCCGATGTGTTCGAGCGGCCGTCCTGGGTTGGCGAGGAGGTCTCGTCCGAGCGACGTTACTACAACGTGTGCCTCATCGACGAACCGTACTCGAGCTGGCCATGAGTCGCCGGCGCGTGCGCGCAGGGACCGTCGGTGGTTATAATTACCCAGTAATTTCCCTAGGTTATTTGAGGCTGCGCCCATGAGTGTCGCCAGCGCGACGACCGCCGAGAAACTCGTCGACCGCTTCGGTCGCGTGGTCGACTACGTGCGCATTTCGGTCACCGACCGCTGCGATTTCCGCTGCGTGTACTGCATGGAACCTGATACCAAGTTCGTGCCGCGACCGCAGGTGCTGAGTCTCGAGGAACTGGCGCTGATCTCGCGCGCGTTCGTCGAACTCGGCGTGCACAAGATTCGTCTGACCGGCGGCGAACCGCTGGTGCGCAGAAATGTCGTGAAGCTGATGGAAGACATCGCGGGGCTGCCCGGCCTGCGCGAACTCGTGATCACGACCAACGGTTCACAGTTGCAGCGCCTCGCCGGGGATTTGAAGAGCGCGGGCGTGAAGCGCCTGAACGTGAGCCTCGATTCTCTGGATCCGGAACGCTTTCGCCAGATTACCCGCGGCGGCAAACTCGAGCAGGTGCTCGCCGGCATCGACACCGCGCGGGCCGTTGGTTTCGAGCGCATCAAGATCAACTCGGTGATTCTGAAACACCGCAATCACGAGGAAGTCGTGCCACTGGTGCGATATGCGGCAGAGCGCGGACTCGATATCTCCTTCATCGAAGAAATGCCACTGGGCGTGATCGACGATCACGATCGCGCCGAGACCTATTATTCGAGCGACGAAATCCGGCGCGATCTGGCGCCCCATTTCACGCTGCTGCCGACCGCCGAAACCACCGGTGGCCCGTCTCGCTACTTCAGGCTCGTCGAACACGGCACGCGTGTCGGCTTCATCTCGCCACACAGCCACAATTTCTGCGACAACTGCAATCGCGTGCGGCTGACCGTCGAAGGCCGGCTGCTGCTGTGTCTCGGCCAGGAACACTCGGTCGATCTGCGGTGCGTGGTGCGCGAGCATCCCGGCGATATCGAACGCGTCAAGCAGGCCATTCGCGACTCGATGGCCATCAAGCCGAAGGGCCATGAGTTCACGCTGACCGAACAACCGGTGATCTTCCGCCACATGAATGCGACCGGCGGCTGAGGCACGCCGCCCGCGCTTCGCCGACTGTTTCGGATGCGTCCATTGATCACAGGCCTGGTGCTCGCCGGCGGCCAGGGCAGCCGCCTCGGCGGCCGCGACAAGGGCCTCGTCGAAGTCGGCGGCCGGCCGCTGATTGCGCATGTGCTGGCGCGCTACGCACCGCAGGTCGATACGGTGGTCATCAATGCGAATCGCCACCCCGATGTCTATGCGCGTTACGGGCATCCCGTCGTGGCCGACCTGCTCGGCGATTTTCCGGGCCCGCTTGCCGGCATCGCCAGCGGCCTCGCGCACTGTCGCACGCCGCTGCTCGCGGTCGCACCCTGCGACTCGCCGTTCCTGCCGGCGGACCTGGTGTCCAGGCTTGTCACCGGCCTGCAGTTGCACGCCGCAGAGATCGCGATCGCGCGCAGCGGCGGCGAGCTGCAACCGGTGTTCGCCCTGATGCACGCGAGCCTCGGGCCTTCGCTCGAGGCTTTTCTGCGCGGCCAGCGCCGCAAGATCACCGCGTGGTACGACCAGCATCGCTGCGCGGCCGTGGAGTTCGACGACGACCGCGCATTCCAGAACCTGAATACGCCCGAGGACTGTGCGCTGGCCGAGGCACGGCTTCCGACACGCCCGGCCCCACGCCTGCTCGGCATCGCCGGCTTCAGTGGCAGCGGCAAGACCACCCTGCTGACGAGCCTGATCCCCCGGCTGCGCGAGGCGGGCCTGCGCCTGGGCGTGCTGAAACACGCCCATCACGCATTCGATGTCGACTACCCGGGCAAAGACAGCTACGAGCTCCGCAAGGCCGGCGCCGAGTGCGTCATGGTCGCCTCTGCACATCGCGATGCCTTCATCGCCGAGCGCGCGTCGCCCGGCGATCCGGCCTTGCCCGATCTGCTCGCGCGCTTCGAAGACCGGGCACTCGATCTCGTGCTCGTCGAAGGATTTCGCCACGAGCGCTTTCCGAAACTCGAGGTCCATCGCGGCATCGCCCTGGGTGCCGCCGATCGCGCGCGCGCCGATCGCGGATTGTTGTGCATGGCAGACGACTCTATCATCGCGGTCGCCAGCGACAGCGCGCTGACACTGCCACGTCCGATGCCGCTGCTGAACGTCAACGACCTCGACGGCATCGCCGCGTTCGTGCTGCAACACTACCGCTCGCCGCAGTCCGCGTGGCCACGCGCTCGTTAAAGGAACCGTCATGAAAGATGCGCCCATCAAGACGCTGCCAAGCTGCGACGATGACTACGATCCGGCATCGCTGACCTGCGAGGAGGCGCTGCAGCGTCTGCTCGATGCGGTGACCCCGCTGGCGGGGCACGAACGCGTCCACCTGCGGGGCGCGCTCGATCGCGTGCTCGCCGAACCCGTCATCGCGCGCTTCGACGTGCCGGCGCATACGAACTCCGCCATGGACGGTTACGCCATCGCCAGTGCCGACCTGCCGGCCGCAGGCAGCCATGGCGAACTGCGCGTCGTCGGCGCGTCGTTCGCCGGCAAGCCGTATCGTGCGCCGCTCGCCCGCGGCGAAGCCGTGAGAATCATGACGGGCGCGGTCGTGCCGGACGGCGCCGACACGATCCTGATCCAGGAGAAGGTCGAGGAACGCGAGGGTCGCATTCGCTTCGATGGCGGTCATCGACGCGGACAGCACGTGCGCGCCGCTGGCGAAGACATGCAGGCTGGCACCGCGGCCTTCGAACCCGGCCGTCGCCTGTCGGCGGCCGACATCGGCGTGATCGCGTCACTCGGCGTTCCCGAAGTGGCGGTGATGCGTCGTCCGCGCGTCGCGTTTTTTTCGACCGGGGATGAACTGCGCTCGCTCGGCGAGCCGTTGGGACTCGGCGAGATCTACGACAGCAATCGCTACACGCTGTTCGGCATGCTGACGCAGCTGGGGGTCGATCTGATCGACCTCGGTGTCGTCACCGACGATCCCGAGCAGCTCGAAGCCGCTTTCAAGCGCGCGGCACGGGATGCCGACGTGGTGATCACGAGCGGCGGCGTGTCGGTCGGCGAAGCCGACTACACGAAAGAGATCCTGGGTCGGCTCGGCGAAGTCAGGTTCTGGAAAGTCGCGATGAAGCCCGGACGCCCCCTGGCTTTCGGACACATCGACGGTGCGTGGTTTTTCGGCTTGCCCGGCAACCCGGTGTCCGTGATGGTGACCTTTTACGAATTCGTGCGCCCGGCACTCGAGAAGCTGATGGGCACCACGCCACGCCTGCCGTGGACGATGCCGGCACGCGTCACGCAGCCGCTGAAAAAACGCCCGGGCCGGGTCGAATTCCAGCGCGGCCACCTCACGCGTGACGGCGACGGCCATGCCGTGGTCACACCGACCGGCGATCAGGGCTCAGGGATTCTCAGCTCGATGTCGCAGGCCAACTGTTTCATCGTGCTGCCGCTCGACACCGCCGGCGTCGACGCCGGCGCAATCGTGGACGTGCAGCCGTTCGAAGGACTGCTGTAGGCTTGCTCGAGCCGCGCTACAGCGCGACGTGCATGCCGTCGCAGGCGACTTCCCATCCCGCCTGCTCGACCGCCCTTCGCTCGGGCGTGTTGTCGATGAGTATCGGATTGGTCGTGTTGATGTGAATGAAGATCTTGCGCCGGACGCCGAGGTCCGCAAACGCGGCCATCGTGCCGGCGGGCCCGGACACGCTCAGATGTCCCATGCGTTGACCAGTCTTCACGCCGACGCCGTCCCGGATCATCTCATCGTCGACCCATAGCGTGCCGTCGAAGAACACCAGTTCGGCGCCGCGCAGGCGCGCGGCGAGTTCCGGTGTCATCCGCGCACAGCCGGGGATGTAATAGAAGCGCTGCCCGCTCGCGGGATCGCGTATTTCGAGCGCCACCGTGTCTTCGCCGATCTGGCCAACGTCCACGCCGCGCACGGCATCTTCCAGCCACAGCGCGACCTTGCCAGGCACCGCGAACGCGGTGACCACGCAGCCCAGCGCGGCGCCGTCGGCGCGCAGCGGCTCGAACGGCACGTCGAGCGCAATCGGATGCCGGTGCACGAACGCGGGGTTCAGCACGTTGAATATCGAATTGGCCGCCAGCACCTCGAGCACACGGCCCGTGGCGTAGAGATTGAAGGCCTGCGACTCCCGCAGCGTCAGCAGACCGGTCACGTGGTCCACGTCGGCGTTCGTCAACACCACCGCCTGGATGGGGCTCGCACGCAGCGGACCCGCGGCACTCGGCTGCAACACCGCATTGTCGTTGATCTGCTGACGGAGATCTGGAGAGGCGTTGCACAGCAGCCAGTGTTCGCCATCGCAGCTGACGGCGATCGACGACTGCGTGCGGGACGGTGCGGCCGGATCCGCGGCCCGCGCCCGGCGGCTGTTCGGATGATTGCAGTTCCACTGCGGATAACCACCACCGGCTGCCGAACCGAGCACCCGGATCTGCATCGCCATGATTATTCCCCTGTGCCGGCGTCGCGCGCGACGCCCGACGTATTGCGTGACACCCAGCGCTCGCCCTGTGCCGTCGTTTCCTTCTTCCAGAAGGGCGCGCGTGATTTCAAGTCTTCCATGATGTGACGACAGGCGGTGAACGCTTCGGCGCGATGCGCCGACCAGGCGGCGACCAGCACGATCGGATCCCCCGGCACCAACAGGCCGACGCGATGGATGATCAAGGTGTCGAGCAGCGGCCAGCGCGCACTGGCGTCGGCGCAGATTGCCTCGAGATGGCGCTCGGTCATGCCCGGATAATGCTCGAGCGTCATCTGCGTGACCGCATCGCCTTCGTTCAGATCGCGCATCGTGCCGATGAAACTCGCACTCGCGCCGAAAGTCCCGGCGAGAGGAAAACGCTGCTTTTCGTAGGCGGCGAGTACGGCGTAAGGTTCGAACGGCTGCTCGCGCACGCTGACGGTCATGCCGTTCCTCCCGTGACCGGCGGGAAGAAGCCGATCTCGTCACCGGGCTGCACCGGGGTTTCGGCTGCGCAGTAATCCATGTTCACCGCGCACAGCACCCGCGGCGGCAGCGCGACATCGCCGGTCTGGCTGCGCCAGACATCCGCGACGGTCATGCCGGGCTGGTGCGCGATGCGGCGCTCGCGCCAGCCGCGAGCCTCGGCGAGGCCTGCAAAGAGTTTGACGGATATCGCAGTGTCGCCGTTCACGTTTACCATCTCGCACGGGTTCGGATAGAGTTGCGACGGATTCTAGCGCACCCGCCGTCAACCGGAGCAAGCACATGCCTTCAGGCCTGACCCACTTCAATGCGCAGGGCGATGCCCACATGGTCGATGTCGGTGACAAACCGGTCACCCAGCGTCGGGCACGCGCCGAAGGCTCAATCCTGATGTCGGCCCAGACCCTCGCGATGGTGCTGCTGGGCCAGCACAAGAAGGGCGACGTGCTCGGCATTTCGCGCATTGCCGGCATCATGGCCGCCAAGCGCACCTCGGACCTGGTGCCGTTGTGCCATCCGCTCGCGCTGACGGCGGTGGAAGTCGATTTCGACTGCCTGCGCGAGGAAAACCGCATCCATTGCGTGGCGACGGTCGAAACACGCGGCCAGACCGGGGTCGAAATGGAAGCGCTGACGGCGGTGCAGATCGCGCTGCTGACCATCTACGACATGTGCAAGGCCATCGATCGCGGCATGACGATGACCGACATCCGTCTGCTGGAAAAATCCGGCGGACGTTCCGGCGAATGGCGGCGCGAAGCCTGATCCGCGCCGCCGCGGGGCTCAGGCTTTCGGTGCGCCGTCGTATTTCAGATATTTGAAGCGGGGATCCTCCGGCGTGCCTTCGAGTGGGCCGTCCTCGTCGAGGCCCGGCTGCCACATCAGCACCTCCTCGATCTTGCGCGCGAGCGCGAAGTCCTTGTCGGTGATGCCCTTGGCCGCGTGGTTGATCAGCTTGACCGTGACGAACGCATAGGACACGTTCAAATCCGGGTGGTGCCAAGCCGCTTCCGCCAGGTGACCTATCGCGTTGACCGCCATCAGCGTGCTCTTCCAGCCAGATGTCTTGTAGGTGCGCCGAATCCAGCCGTCCTTCAGCGTCCAGGCCGGGAGTTCGACGGCGAGTTTCGCCTCGACTTCCGCGTCGTCGTACACCTTCTCCGATTTTTTCTCGCGCCAGCCCATGCCCTCTCCTCCCGTGATCAGACAGAATTCATGTCCCCGCCGCCGCCGTCGACACGACGCGTTGACGCACGCCGAGGATGCGCGCGGCGTCCATGTCTCCAGTACGCTCGGCGGCGCCACACAGCGCACCACGAAAGCCCAGATAGTCCGGCGCGTGCGCCAGCAGGGGCCCGATGTCTTCAACCGTGAGGCGGCCGGCCAGGCCGCTTAGCAGGCCGAGTCTACGCGCCTCGTCGGTAAAGGCCTGTAAGGCGCGCGCCGACATCAGCCCACGCAGCCCGGGGCCGTGCTTGTCGGCCGTGTCCAGCATCACGCCCTGAATGCCGGTCGCGGCAAGAGCGGCGAGCGCCGGTGCATCGGGTGGCGCCTCGGCGAAGCAGACGACGATGACGCGCGCCGTGCCCGCGCAGGCCTCTGCCAGCGCCCCCAGCAGGGCTGCATCGGGGCGCGCCGCATAGGCGCCGACTTTCACATACTCGGCACCGGCCAGATGCGTCGCGACGACCCGCGCGGGAATCACGGCCGGTGTCTCCCAGCAGTCGCCAATCGTGGCACTGATCCGAAACCGTCCTCCGAGATGGCGCGCGACGTCGGCGATTACCCCCACTTCGACGGCGCCGAGTGCGCCCAGTGCCGGCTCTTTCAAGTCGATCCAGTCGACGCCGCAGGCCGCGACCAGGCGCGCCTCGGCGAGACTGCGCACGCTGGCGAGCATGGCCGTCATCCGCGCATGCCGGTCGTGTCGCGGTGGCGCGGGTGCTGCGCCAGGGCTGCGCACAGCCAGTCCCAGCCCTGACGTTCACGCGGACCGGCGGTCTTGTCGATGGCGGTCTGCAGGCGCGAGAAGTCGTCACGCACCGCCACCGGATCGAGCCAGTCGAGGCGCGACACGAGCACCGCGGCTTCAATCACCGCGGCCTGCGCGCGATTGAAGCCGGTGAACGGCGCGTGCACGCGCTCGAGGACGACTTGGCATTCGAAGGTGGGCCGCGTCGCATCGTCGAACACTTCGATCACCTCGAGTTCCCAATGCGCGAGCGACTGCGCGAGGCGCGGCACCGCAACGCGTTCGGCGGGCGTCACCGGCCACGTCCGACGGCCGGTCAGGCAACCGGCGATGACGCTGACGTCGTCGATGAAATTGAGCACTGCCACACCGTGAGCCTGCAGATTCGCGAGCGTCTGCGACGGATGAAAAGGCGCCAGCAGCACCCGCCCGTCGCGCTGCCGGTAACCGAGCGGCGTGAGGTGCACCTGGCCTGCGGCATCGAGCGTGGACACCAGCGCCTCCCGGATGAAGTCACCCATGAGGTTGAGGCCAACTGCCCCGCGCCGCAGCATGGTTGATTGCAACCATGGGTTCAGCAGCGCCTGCTGTAATCGACCAGTCCGCGCCGACACGGCCACGGCCCGGCCGCCGCCTGCACGTGCACGAACCGGACAAGCGGTTGTTTTTCTTGAGCTTCATCGTCAATTGTCAAAATCCGTCAACATGGCACGTTAGATGCGATATCTAATTCGAGCGCCGCGAACCCGATTTTCGCAGCGCGGGCGGCGAGCCTCAACGGGCCAGCCACGGAGTTCAAACTCTACCGGAGAACACACATGACAACTTGGGAAACCCCGTCTTTCGACGACGTGCGTTTTGGCTTCGAAGTCACGATGTACATCAACAACCGTTGATTCCGTGATGAACGCCGCCCGGGGGCCGGTTCCGGCCTCCCGGGTTCACTGCGGCGCCCACCGCTCTGCCCCGACCCGGAACCAGTCCTTGATCGAATTCGCCATCAAGCGCAGCCCGTCCGACGCGCCCGCGTGGTCACGCGACGAGTTCGCCCGTCGGCTGCGGGACAAGGAGCGCTACTACCACATTCATCACCCGTTCCACGTTCGCATGAACGAGGGCGGCCTCGACCGCGAGGCGGTGCAGGGCTGGGTCGCAAACCGCTTCTACTACCAGACGAGCATCCCCATCAAGGACGCCGCTGTACTGGCCAACTGTCCAGATCGCGCCGCACGACGGCTGTGGATCCAGCGCATTCTCGACCACGACGGCAGCACCGACGCCGACGGGGGCATTGAAGCCTGGCTACAACTCGGCGAGGCGGTGGGCCTGACTCGCGCCGAACTCGAAGACGAAACGCGCGTGCTGCCGGGCGTGCGCTTTGCGGTCGATGCGTATGTGAATTTCGCGCGCCGCGCGAGCTTCGAGGAAGCAGCCTGCTCGTCGCTGACCGAACTGTTCGCGCCGACGATCCATCAGCGGCGGCTCGACAACTGGCCGGAGATCTATCCGTGGATCGACGAGCGCGGCTACCGTTATTTTCGTAAACGACTCAGCGAGGCTCGACGCGATGTCGAGCACGGTGTCGCAGTCACGCTCGATCATTTCGTCACGCGCAGCGATCAGGAATACGCGCTGTCGATTCTGCAGTTCAAACTGAACGTGCTGTGGACGATGCTCGATGCGATGTGGATGGCTTATATCGAACACAAGCCACCGTTCTTCAGCTGCGCGCATGACTGATCCCCTCATCACGGCCGACACCGTCCCGCGCATTGCGCCACTGTTTCGTTTCCAGTGGGAGGAAGCGCAAAACTGTCATGTCCTGCTGTATCCCGAAGGCATGGTCAGGCTGTCGGGCAGCGCGGGCGAAATCATGCGGCGTATCGACGGCAAGACGCCGGTCGCCGGTCTGGTTGCCGATCTGAGCGCCGCGTTCCCGGGTGCCGATCTTGAACAGGACGTCTACAAGTTCCTGGAGGCCGCATATGGTCATGGCTGGCTCCGCTCCGTCGCTGCAGGGTAAACCGCTCTGGCTGCTCGCCGAGCTCACGTACCGCTGCCCGCTGCAGTGCCCGTACTGCTCGAACCCCGTCGAGTACACGCGTTACAAGGACGAGCTCGACACCGATCAATGGATCAGCGTGCTGCGCCAGGCACGCAAGCTCGGCGCGGCGCAGCTCGGCTTCTCGGGTGGCGAGCCGCTCGTACGCCAGGATCTTGAAATCCTGATCGCCGAGGCACGCCGGCTCGGGTACTACACGAACCTGATCACCTCCGGTGTCGGCATGGACGAGGCGCGAGTCGCTGCGTTCAAGGAAGCAGGCCTCGATCATATCCAGATCAGTTTTCAGGCCAGCGACGAGGAGTTGAACAACTACCTCGGCGGCACGGATTCGTTCGCGCACAAATATGAAATGGCGAGGATGGTCAAGAAATACGACTATCCGATGGTGCTGAACATCGTCATCCATCGCCAGAACATCGATCAGATCGAAGACATCATCCGCATGACTGTCGATCTGGATGCCGACTATGTCGAGCTTGCGAGCACGCAGTATTACGGCTGGTCGAAGCTCAACGCGGAATTGCTGCTGCCGACCCGCGAGCAGCTCGCGCGCGCCGAACGCATCGCGCACGAGTACCAGGATCGCATGAAGGGTCGGATGAAAATCCTGTACGTGGTGCCGGACTATTACGAAACCCGCCCCAAGGCCTGCATGAACGGTTGGGGAGCGGTATTCCTCACGATCGCGCCCGATGGCGCCGCCCTGCCCTGCCACGCCGCACGTCAGTTGCCGGGCTTCGACTTTCCGAACGTCAAAGACCATGCGATCGACTGGATCTGGCACGAGTCGCCGGCGTTCAGCCGCTATCGCGGCTTCGACTGGATGCAGGAACCCTGTCGGAGCTGTCCGGACAAGACGAAGGATTTCGGGGGCTGCCGCTGCCAGGCCTTCATGATGACGGGCGACGCGACGAATGCCGACCCCGTCTGCGACAAATCCAGCCATCACGCGCAACTCGTTGCCGAAGTCGACCGCATGACTGCCCAGCCAATCGAGGCGGTTCGTGCCCGTCCGCTGCTGTTCAGGAATCCGAAAAACTCGCGCGCCCTGACGCCGAACGAAAAAGCCTGAGCCGCGCCGGCTCAGCCGGCGATTTCGCGCTGCGTCGCCCAGGCCACTTCCATGGCCTGCCGGTTCTGCCGCACGTCGTGCACGCGAAACACGCGGATGCCGGACACCGTGCCGAGCGCAGTCGTCGCGCACGTCGCACCGATCAGTTCGTGCGGCATCGTCTCGCGGCAGATCGCGCCCATGAAGCGCTTGCGGCTGGTGCCGAGCATCACGGGAAAACCGGTGGCGACGAAGCGCGGCAGATCGCGCAGCAGTTGCAGGTTGTGCGCGCGGGTCTTGCCGAAACCGATCCCAGGGTCGAGGACGATGCGCTCACGCAGCACGCCGGCGCGCAGCGCCGCTGAGGCGCGCTGTTCGAGGAAGGCCTCGACTTCGGCGCTGACGTCGGCGTAATGGGGATCGATCTGCATCGTGGCCGGCGTGCCCTGCATGTGCATCAGCACGATGGCGGCCTTCCGCGCGGCGACCAGCGCCAGCATCGACGAATCGCCAGCGGCGGAAATATCGTTGACGACCGTCGCGCCGGCAGTCAGCGCCGCGTCCGCCACCTTGACGGAGCGCGTGTCGATGCTGATAGCAAAGTGCCAGCCAAGCCGGGCCCGCAGCGCTTCGATGATCGGCAGCGTGCGGGCGAACTGCACGTCATCCGCCACGGCCTGCGAGCCGGGCCGGCTGCTCTCGCCGCCGACATCGAGGATCAACGCACCTTCTTCGAGCATACGGTGTCCATGCTCGAGCGCGTCTTCTACTGTGGCGAACCTGCCACCGTCGGAGAAGCTGTCGGGCGTGACGTTCAGCACGCCCATCAGCAACGGCGCGCAGCCGGGATCCGCCAGCTGTTCGAGCACCTCAGCCACGCGGGCCAATCTGTTCCAACATGCGATCGGCCGCCCGCAGCAGCGCGTCCGTCATCAGGGGCTCGCCGGACAAATGGCCGGCGGTGCGCAGAATCTCGAGCGTCGAGCCCGGCACGGCCTGATGCAGGGCCCAGGACGCGGCGGGCGTACAGGTCAGGTCGCGCTGCCCGTGCACGATGTGGATCGGTACACGCGGCAACAGGTGCGCGTGCGTCAACAGTTCATTTTCGCGCAGGAAGTAGCGGTGCTTCGCGTAGTGCATCTCGAGGCGCGCCTTGCCGAGCAGGATATCGACCGGCGGCTCGGGATCGGTGTCGCCGTGGTCCATCGAGAAACACACCACTTCGCCTGACCAGCGTCCCCAGGCGCGCGCTGCCGCGAGCGCTGCGTGCTTGTCGTCACCGAACACGCGGCGGTGCATCTCGTCGATGATCGAGGTCGGGGACACGAACGCCGCGCTGAAATCCGCCCACGCCCGCGGCAGCATGCGGCCGGCACCATCGGCCAGAAACCATTCGAGGTCGCACTGCCGGGCCAGAAAGCTGCCTCGCAGCACCATGCCCAGCACACGCGACGGATGCGCCTGCGCATACGCCAAGCCCAGCGCCACGCCCCACGAACCGGCGAAGACCACCCACGCAGGAATGTTCAGATGCTCGCGCAGGCGCTCGATGTCGGCGACGAGATGCTGGGTGGTGTTGGCGTCGCAGCCAGCGAAGGGGCGCGACAGGCCGGCACCGCGCTGGTCGAACAGCACACTGCGATAGCGTGCCGGGTCGAAGAACTGCCGATGCGGCGGTTTGCAGCCGCTGCCCGGGCCCCCGTGCAGGAACACCACGGGGACTCCATCGATCGGCCCGGCATCCTCGAAACAGATGTGATGCCCGTCACCGACGTCCAGCCAGTCGCGCGTGCGGGCCTCGATCAGCGGGTAAAGCGTACGCAAGGGTCGCGGCTTCAGATGTCGCCGAGTATCTCGTCGCGACGGCGCTGATACTCGTCGTCGCTGATCAGCGACTTGGTCTTCAGTTCCTGTAGCGTCGACAGACGATCCTCGACCGAGCGCGCACTGGCGCCGCCCGATGAGATTTCCTTCAGTTGCTGACGCAGGCGCGCCATTTCCTCACGCATCTGACGGCGCTCGAGGGTAAGCTTAGCGGCTTCCTGTCGGGCCGACATGTCACGCTTCTTTTCCTCCTCCGGCACCAAACCTTCGCGATAGGCCACGGCCGCCTTTGCCACGTCGATCAGGATCCAGTCCGGGCGGCCACCCGCATCGCTACCGTAGAAGCTGACGCCGGTAGTGGACACCACCCGGCCGGGCATCTTGGCCGAGCGTTCCTTGCGTGTGCCCGGATCAAAGTACATGTCGCTGTAATTGTTGAGCACACCATACGCCGCTTCGGCATTGCGTATCCCGCGGTCCTTCTTGACCTTGAACGAACCCAAAATGACATTAAGCCGACCATCGACGTAGAAGGCCCGGCCGCTGGTCCATTCGCGCTCCTTCAGTGTATCCATGACTATACTGCCATAGCCACGTACCACGAAAATGGCATCCTGTTCTGGTTTGGCGCGTGCCAGCGCTTCGGGCAGGTAGCGGCCGAGGGTTTCTGCCTGACCCTGCGTGAACACTGGCATCGCCTGCTCGTCGCGCAATAGACCGCCTTTCTCCCAGAGCTCCAGCGACCGCAACGCGTCGCGCACTTCGCCGCTGTCGAGCTTTGTGGGATGCTGATTCGGCGCAGCGGCCGCTGCCGTGCTGCCCTGCGCGGCCAAGCCAACATACTGCTCGCCTTCGCGCCAGATTTCGCGCTCGACCTCCACCTTTTTGAAGATATCCGGTATCAGATCTGCACTGGCCGAAGCGATGACGACACACAGCAGCGCACACAGGAGCACGGTGCGGCCAATGGGGGATGGGTGGCGAGTCTGATGATTCATATGCTTTGCAGGATAGAGAGGACTGCAGCTGAGAGGCCGCGAAGTATATCGAAGTTCAGTCAGGCGCAGCACCTTGAATGTGCATCAGGCGCCGGCAGGCATAAACCGGAGATGAATCGCAGATGGCAGGGCCGGTATCCGGCAGCGCCTGCCGCACTCCTGCATCGCGACATGCAACAGAAAGACTGTACCTGGCTTTTTCGGGGGCAAAAAAAAGGCGCATCCAAAGGATGCGCCCTTTTCTTGAGTCGGAGTCTCCGGGTCGTCCTTACCAGACGAAGAAAGTACCGAGGCTGAACGTGTCAGATTCGGTCGACCCTGCGTTACCGCCGCCTACGCCGGCGTTAGCCGAGTAGTCGTTTTCCGACGCGCTGTACTCCGCGATCAGCTTCAGCCATGAATTCACATCATGGTAGACGCCGACCGTCCACATGTTGAGTTCGACGTCCTGATTGTCGAACGCATGCTGGAGCCCGCCAATCATCGCGGCGCTGCTGAACGCATCCTGGGTGGACTCGCCATAGCTTGCACCGACCTTCGTCTTGCCGCTGAAGGTGTAGGTGCCCTGGACGTAGTAACCATCGTTCTCGGCTTCTTCGCACAGCGTGCCGGCCGCGTTACACGCGGTACCACCAGCGAACTGCAGCGAACGGCCGAGTCCTTCGCCGTCATAGAAGTAGCCGGTCAGCGCAAAGCCCATGAACGACCCCGTTGCACCGATGCCCCACGCCGCGACTGTTGCGTCGTTGGTCGCGGTGATCGAGGTGCTTTCGAGATCCTGCCATAAGCCGTCAACCCAGGCCTTGAAGCTGCCGTTCGCAAAGGTGGTGGCGTAGGTAAGCTCGCCTTCAAAGCGCGGCGTATCGGTCTGATCGAGGATGCCAGTTCTACCGCCGCCATTGATCTGTTCGACGCTCGGATCATAGAGGCCAAATTCGGCTTGGAAGCCAGAGAACACCGGCGTCTTGTACGCGAAGCGGGCATTGAAGCTCGGCCAGTAGTAACCACGACCAACGCGGCCGGCGGTGACACCGGCGCCATCCATATTACCAATGCCGACACCGAACAATGTCATGTCATTGAGGATTGCCTGGCGGCCGAAGATCGACAGCGTACGACCGAAGCTGACGGTACCGAAGCCACCATCGACGTTCACCACTACTTCACGAGTATCCAGCGTGGCGCCCTGCAGGGCAGCACCACTACCGTCGAGGTTACCCGGGGCGTGCAGCTGGTCCTTCGTCGTCGCATTGTTGATCGTCGGTGCGAAGCTGAAGCGGCCCGTCGCGGTCAAGCCATTGACGGTCGGACTCTTCACATTGAACGAAAAGAACGCAGGCAAAAAGCCGGATGTCACTCGGCTGACATCTTCGGACGGACTATGGCCAGCGCGGTTGAACACACCACCAGCAGAGGGTCCGTTTACCAAGCCGAGGCTATCGTACCCGGCATCGTTATCGCTCATTACATAGAACGCATTGATGTTGCCATCGAAGCTGACTTCCCAGCCGTTGTCGCCGCCGACTACGACGACTGCGTTCGCAGCAGAGGTGAGGCCCAGGCCGAGAACGACCGCGGCGACCGCTGATGCAATTTTTGTCTTATTGAATTGATTAGCCATTACTTCCTCCTAACTCAAGGATCTGAACGCCTCATTTGCTGTATCCCACGCGCCGAGCTGGCCGGCTCCCCTACAGTTCTCGCCGATGCTCAGGCGGGTGGAGTGTTCTTGATGCACCCGCAGGTATCGCAAATGATTGCGTGGCAACCATAGACCAACCAACCCATCGAAGCAAGAACTTTGCAGTAAAAAATACCACAGATTTGCCCCTGAAGGACGCAGGCTGTGGTCCACATGCAACACCGTTATCGGACGTTCGCGCACCAACTTGAGGCCGGCTCAGCCGCCGCCCTGTTGCAGGCCCCGGGTGCAATGCGCCAGAAAGGCTGAAATCTGCGCGGCCGTCCAGCCGTCGAACACGAAGGTGAACGCGGTCGACTTGAGGCGGAACGAGCCCAGGCGGCGCTCGGTTTCGGCGTCGAGCTCGACGCGGAGCCCGCGCCCGTCCGGATAGCTGACCGTGATGCAGGCAGGTTCGAGTGCGGTCTCGGCCGGCGCGACCAGCCGGGGGATCAGCCGCCGCAGGTCGGCGTGCGACAGGGAGTAGATCCAGGTGACGCGCTGCGGCCCGGCCGAAGGGCCGCTGCTCACCCTGCTAGCCGCCGGCAACCGGTGGCCAGGCCGCCAGCACGTCGCCTTCGGCCAGCGCGAGGGTGTCGCGCTCCGCCGGCGGCACATAGGTGCCGTTGATCAGCAACAGGTGCGCGCGGGCCCGGGGCACGCGGCAGAGGTCGAGCACCGTGTGCGGTGTGGCCGCGGCGTCGATCTCGAAGGGGAAACTGTTCGACTGCGCCTCGGGCGGCAGGTACTCCGCCAGGGACGCATAGAGTTTGACGATGATGCGCATGGAGGGCGGCCGCCCCGCCAGGGGGCGGCCTCCTTTCGACTTACTTCAGCAGCGCGGCATTGAAGCCCACGGCCTGCGTGCTGGCCAGGTAGGCCTCCATCAGACGGGTCGGGTCTTCGAGCAGCTTGTCTTTCCACTTGCCGAGGCGGGTCCGGGTCTGAATCAGACCGCGGATGACGCCGACGTGCTGCGTCATGCCGAGACTCGTCGCGCCGACCAGCGTATCGCCGTCGAACTGCAGATTGAGGTAGCGGTAACGCTCGCGGTTCACCAGTTCAGCGCTGTCGCCACCCGGCTTGCCCATCCACAGGCCGAACGAACTCGAGATGAGGCCCAGGGTATCCAGCACGTTCATGTTGACGCTGCCACGATGCACGGCGCCCGTGTGGCCCGCCATGTTGCGTGCCGCGAGCTGACCGTGCTCGGTTGCCGTCGGCTGGATCGCCTGCACGGACGACTCGCCGGTCGAGAAGTCGCGACCCTGGGCCACGTCGCCGGCGGCGTAGATGTCGGGATCGTTGGTCTGCATGTGGCGGTTGATGAAGATGCCCTGTTGCACCTCGAGGCCGGCGCCGTCGAGGAACTCCACGTTCGGGCGTACACCGGTGGCCGAGACGATCAGATCGGCGTCGAGTTGCTGTCCCGTGCTGAGGTCGACCTTGAACGGGTGCGCGCTGCCCTTGGCGATGCCGGTCACCCGCGTCGACGTATGCACGTGAACGCCGTGGGACTGGCACCACGCCTTGATCATGTTGCCGGCCGTGTCATTCATCATGCGCGGCACCATGCGATCTTCCATCTCGACGACCGTCAGGTCGGCACCGCTCTGCGCGAGCGCCTCGAGAATGATGCAGCCGATGAAACCTGCGCCCATCAGCAGCACTTTCGCGCCCGGCTTCGCCCGTTGCGCGATGGCGCGACCGTCGGCGAGCGTCCAGCACGAGAAGATGCCTGGCAGGTCCATGCCAGGAATCGGGGGTGCGACGGGCCGCGAGCCAGTGGCGATCAGCAGCTTGTCATACGCCATCTTGCCGCCGCTCGCCAGCGTCAGGGACTTCGCCGCGCGGTCCACCGCGGTCACGCGGTCCTGCACGATATCGATGCGCTGTTGCGCGAAATGGTTGGCGCCCTTGCGCAGGTGGGTGCCCTCTTCCGGGATCTGCTTGACCAGGAAGTACGGCAGCGCCATCCGGGAGTACGGGGCTTCCGGCTCGTCGCCGACGATGGTGACGCTCGCAGAGGCATCGAGCTTGCGCAGCGTTTCGGCGGCCACGACGCCGGACGGACCGGCGCCTATCACGACATGTTTCATTGCGGATTCTCCCTGCGGGCGGGCGCTGTGCGCGCACGACCCGCGGATCACGTAGGCAGCAGTACTAGACCGACAGGCGATTCAGCGTGTCGGGCGTTGGCACGCCGTCCGCTGTCCAGCCGCGAATCTCGTAGTAGTGCGGCAGCATCTTGTGCAGCTCGTTGACCTTGCCCTTCGCCGGACCGGTTTTCGCCGCATCCTTCAGCAGACGCTTCGGCAGCGTGTCGTCCGCTGCGGTCAGACCCGCATCGATGTTGAACTTGCGCTCGAGGTTCCAGATGCGCTCGCCCATTTCGAGCATCTTCTCCGGTGTCCAGCCGCCGACGCACGCGGCGTCGACCTGCGGTGCGATATCCTCGAGGGTCCACGCAAACGTCGTGAACACGCACAGGCCCGAAGAATCGACCGCCGCCGTGGCGTCCTGGAAGGCTTTCACCAGTTCCGGCTTGCCGTCGGTCGTCAGCGGATCGGTCTTCACCGGCACGCCGAGAATTTCCGACGACACCGTGTAGCCACGCAGGTGGCAGGCGCCGCGATTGGAGGTCGCATAGGCCAGCCCCATGCCCTGGATGCCGCGCGGATCGTAGGCTGGGAATTCCTGCCCCTTGACCGTCATCGACAGGTCCGGATGCCCGTATTTCTCGCACAGGCGCTTGGAACCGAGGCCCAGATCGCGCCCGAAGCCCTCACCCTTGGCGACGAGCTCAGCCGCCTTGGTCAGCGCTTCGGCCGAGCCGAACTTCATTTCGATGCCGCCGGTCGTCGCCAGCGTGATCGCGCCGATCTCGTAGAGCTCCATCGCCGCGGCGACGGTCGAACCGAAGGAGATCGGGTCGAAGCCGTCTTCGTTGCAGATGAAGTTCGCAAAGGTCAGCGCGTCGAGGTCGTCGACCCCGGTGTCGGACCCGAGCGCCCACGCCGCCTCGTACTCGAGGCCGCCGTTCGCGCCCATGTACTGCGGCCGGTTGACGATCGTGTAGTGCTTCGGGTCGATCGTCGAGATGCGGCCGCAGGCGATCGTGCAGCCGAAGCAGGCCGCATTGGTCACCAGGTTCGGTTTGCCGTCGCTTTCGCGCGGCACGAGCATCGCTTCGGCGGAAATGCGGTTCGAGCCCTCGAACTGGACTTCGCGCATGTTGCGCGTCGGCATCGCGCCGACTTCGTTGATCACGTTCATCAGCACCTGGGTGCCGAGCTTCGGCAGGCCCTCGCCCGTCACCGGGTTGCCGGACAACACGGCCTTCGCTGCGTTCGTCGCCTGCATGAAGGCCTTCATGTCGCGCACGTTGCCGACACCCTTGGTGCCACGTACCGCGACGGCTTTCAGGTTCTTCGACGCCATCACCGTGCCGACCCCCGAACGCCCGGCCGCGCGGTGAAGGTCATTGATGACCCCGGCATACAGACAGCCCTGCTCGGCGGAGCGGCCGACGCACGCGATCCGCAGCAGCGGATCCTGATATTCGTTGTGCAGGTGATGATCCGTATCCCACGCCGACTTGCCCCACAGGTGCGAAGCGTCGTGCAGTTCAGCCTTTTCGTTCTCGAGGTACAGGTACACCGGTTTCGGCGACTTGCCCTCGAAAATGATCATGTCCCAGCCGGCCATCTTGATCTCGTTGCCGATGAAGCCGCCGGAGTTCGAACAGGCGATGGCGCCGGTCAGCGGACTTTTCGTGATAACGGAATACCGGCCGCCGGTGGACGCCATCGTGCCGGTCAGCGGTCCGGTGGCCATGATCAGCTTGTTGGCGGGCGACAGCGCGTCGATCTTCGGATCGATTTCAGCGGCGAGATATTTCGTCGCGAGGCCGCGCTGTCCCAGGTAGAGCGCAGCCCACTCGCGGTTCAGCGGTTCGGCGACGCAGGTGCCCGCGGTCAGATTGACGCGGAGGATTTGTCCGGTCCATGCCATGTTCGCGGCCTCCTGTCAGTTCTTGGGGATGGTCTGGCTGGCGTGCGCCTTCATGCGCGCGAGCCCCGTGTGCTCGGCGTCGACATAGGTGATGGCGCCCGTCGGGCAGGCCGTCGCGCAGGCCGGATCGCCGCCGCACAGGTCGCACTTGATGACCTTGCCGCTGTCGGCGTTGTAGTTCACGGTGCCGAACGGGCACGCGATCGTGCAGACCTTGCAGCCGACGCAGACATCTTCGAGGACATCCTTGGCGCCCGTCATCGGATTGATGACGATGGCCTCGACCGGACATGCATGCAGACACCACGCTTCACTGCATTGCGAGCAGGTGTAGGGCGCGAAACGCCCTTCGTCGTGGAAATTGAATACCTTGATGCGCGATTTGCTTGGGTTGAATACGCCTTCGTTCTCGTACGAACAGGCCATTTCACATTGCAGGCACCCGGTGCATTTTTCGGGTTCGAGCTGGAGCGCTTTGAGCATGAATGTTCTCCCCGGAACGTCTTCGCTGGTCTGAATATGCGGCGGGGCGCGCCCGGCCCGTCTGCAGCAGACGGACGCGGGCCGGGCGTCAGCTGCGCACTTATCAGGCGGCGCATCGCGACGGCCGGGTAGCAGGCCCCAAGCCACGCCAGCCTAGCGACAAACCGGGCAAAAGGCCAGCCAGCGGCCGCCCCGTTCGGGTCTGCGAAAAACCCCTGCGGCGTCGAGGCAGCAAGGGAATTTTTCGTATTCTTCGGCCGTATCGAACTCCGCTAGCATGCGCAGTCAAATGCCACTCACCGACTGACCACGAAAGGCTGCCCCGACGTGATATCAAAAATGAACCTGCCACGCGCACTGTCGTTCGCCACGCTCGCAGCGCTCGGCCTGATGGCGAAGGGCGTTGTCGCGCAAGCGGCGCTCGAGGTCCCGCTCGCCTTCGTCGGCGAGGCCGGCAGCAGCGCGCAGTTCGGCGCCCGCCAGGGACTGGACGAAGCCATCATGCAGGGCGAATTCCTGGGTCAGCAGTATCGTCTCGACGCCACGCCCGATACCGCCGTCGCCATCATTTCGGCCCTGCCGGCGGCAGGACTCGCCGAACTCGCGCGGCAACACCCGAACACCCCGGTACTGAACGTGGGCGCGGCGGACGACGACCTGCGCGACCAGTGCACCGCGAATGTCTTCCATGTGCTGCCGAGCGCGCGCATGGCGCACGACGCGACTGCCCAGTGGCAGCAGGCACATCCTGACAGCCAGGTCAGCGCGCAGGCCTGGCATCCCGAATTCGAAAAATATGCTGCAGCGCAACTCAACAAGCGCTACACGGCGCAGTTCAAATTGCCGATGGACGATCACGCGTGGGCCGGTTGGGCCGCCGTGAAGCTGCTGTCGGACACGGTGGCGCGCGAACAGTCCGCCGCCCCCGCCGTCCTGCTCGAGGCCCTGCGCGAGCGGCTCGCATTCGACGGACAGAAGGGCGTCGACATGAGTTTCCGCCCCAATGGCCAGTTGCGGCAGCCGCTGCTGCTGGTGGAAGCTGGCCGCCTTGTCGGCGAGGCACCGGTGCGCGGCGTCGTCGACATCGAGGACCTCGACAGTCTCGGACCCTCGCGCTGCGAGGCCGGCGCCAAATGACTCTTGCAAGTTCAACTCCAAGGACCGACTTCATGCGCAGAATTCTTCTCGCTTCCGTGCTCGCAATCGCTGCCGTTCACGCCCAGGCTGGCGACACCCGGGTGTTCGTCACCAACGAAAGCGGCGACGATGTCTCCGTCATCGACGCCGCGACCGCCACGGTCATCGGCACCATCCCGGTCGGCAAGCGGCCGCGCGGCATCGGCACGGCGCCGGACGGCAGCGAGATCTATGTCGCCGTCAGCGGCGAGAACGCGATCGCCGTGATCGACCCGGTGTCGATGAAGGTGCTGCGCAAGTTCGACAGCGGCCCGGATCCGGAAACCTTCGCGGTGCATCCGAACGGCAACCTTTACATATCAAATGAAGAGCATGCGAAGGCGTCGGTGTTCAATCCGAAAACGGGCGAACTCGTCGCCGAGATCAAGGTCGGGCTGGAGCCGGAGGGCGTGGCGATTTCACCTGACGGCACGCGCGCGATTGTGACCAGCGAATCGACGAACATGCTGCATCTGATCGCGATTCCGGAACACAAGATCGTCGCCAACATCCTGGTCGGCGCGCGACCGCGCGCCGCGGCGTTCAGCGCCGACGGCAAGACTGCGTATGCGACGTCGGAAATCAGCGGCGAAGTGAAGAAGGTCGACGTGGCCTCGGGCAAAATCATCGGCAAGATGCCGCTCGCGGACGACAAGGCGAAGCCGAAGGACATCCTGCCCAGCCGCGACGGCAAGCTGCTCTATGTCGCCGGCGGTCGCGCCAACCGGGTCTTCGTCCTCGACGAGCAGTCGCTCGAGATCCAGCATGAAATTCCGGTGGGCAACCGCGTGTGGGGTCTCGCGCTCAGCAAGGACGGTGCGCGTCTGTACTCGAGCGACGGCGCCAGCGACCAGGTGTCGGTCATCGACACGGCGACGAACAAGGTCGTCGCCACCGTGCCGGTCGGCAAGATGCCCTGGGGCATCGCGCTGCACGAATAGGCTGGCCCGGCTTCGTGCGCGGGCGCCAGGCCCGTGCACGAGGCGGTCCGGTCTAGAGGGTCCAGCTCGCCCCGTCGTGAGCCTGTGCACATGCGCGGCCTCCCGGCGGCCCCACGGCACCGCCCGCAGGGGATGAACCGCCGCAGAATGCCACCCGCCCGCTCAGAACGTCAGGCGCACGCCCACCCAGCCGGCGCGCGGGGCACCGGCGCCAAGGAAACGCGGCGACGCATCGTTCAGGTTCGGCAGCACTTCGGTCGGATCTTCACCGAGCAGACCGAAATTCTCGTAGTCAGTGTCGAACAGGTTCGTGACCCGCGCGAAGACCTCGACATGCTCGTTCACGTCGTAGGCGCCGCGCAGGTTGACCAGCGCGTAGCCATCGACCGTTTCGAGCTGGTTCGATTCGTCGCCGCGCAGCACCTGATCAGAGTTGTAGAGCAGTTCGGCGCCGACCGCGAGCCCGAACGGCAGACGATAGTCCGCGCCCAGCTTGAAGTTGTGACGGGGAATGCCGGGTATGCGATTGCCCTCCTCGACCCGTGTTTCGCCGTTGGCGTCTGCCCCCGGATGATTCGGACTCAGCACCGAGAAGGCGCTTTCGAAACTAGCATCGATATAGCTGTAGGCGGTGAACCAGTCGACGCCACCGAAGTTGCCGGCCAGCGCGGCCTCGACGCCTTCGCGCCGGGTTTCGTCGACATTCGCAAACAGGCCCGTCGCGCGGCCGGTGGACTGGAAAATGATGTCATTGTTGTTGACGGTGCGGAAATAGCCGACGCGGTGCTCGATGTCGTGCCACACGCCGCGCACGCCGAACTCGACGCTCTTGGCCACCACCTCATCGAGCGGCGGATCGGCCAGGAAGGCGTTCGGCAGGCGGCATTCGAACTCGATGTCGTCGGGATCCTCGCCATTCTCGATCGCAATCCGGCGCGCGATTTCGAACACGCCTTCGTTGCAGGCGAGTTCAACCGGCGTCGGCGCGCGCGATGACTCGCTGTAGCTCGCGAACAGGTTCGCTGCTTCGTTCATATCGAAGGTGCCGCCGACCGTCGGATTGAAGCGGCTGAACGCGTGGTCCCCATTGAGTTCGCGCCGCACGCCTGAACGATCGCGCAGCCGGATGTCGGTGTCGTTGTAGCGCCCGCCAAAGGTGAACGTGAAGCGCTCCGTGACCGCCAGGTTGTCGAGGAAATAGAAACTCCAGGTTTCGCTGCGGGTCGCGATGCTGGTCGCGCCGTCGCCGACGAAGGTGCCGAGGCCCAGCCCTTCGGTGCTGCGCGTCACGGCATCGATATCCGACAGTTCGACGCGCCCGTCGAAGTCGGCACTGCCACGGAAGTAGTTGAAGCCGGCCACGAAATAGTTGTCGCGGGCGAACAGGTCCTGCTTGAACACGAACTGCAGATCGGTGCCGTAGCTCTCCTGGTCGCGCACGCTCAGATTGTTGATGGCGTCGTCGGACAGCGCGAGCGTGCCCGTCAGTTCGTCGGTGAGATCGTCGAGGTCGAAGGCTTCCGGATCGCCGGCCCGGACGTTCAGTGCGGCTTCCAGCGCATCGGGGTCGGCGACCCCGAGCACGTTGTCGTCGCAGAGGTCGTCGTCGTCGAAGCCGAGCCCTTCGAGCGCATCCTCGTCGATTTCCTCGAGCAGGAAATCGCCGTTGCCGAGCGCGCACTCCTGGAATTCCGACGCGTCCCCGTTGAACGAATCAGTGGTGTTGGTGCGGTAGAAGCCATTGCCGGCAAACTCGATGAGTTCGCTGAACTGGTGCGAGAAATCCAGCGCTACCGCCTGCATGTCGTTCTCGGTGATGTCCGGCGCCGTGAACACCTGCTCACGATCCAGCGCCAGCAGGCCCCGTGGCGCAGCGCCGTTGCCACGCAGGTCGCTGTCACCGTACTGAAAGTTCAGGTCCGCCGTGCTGGCTTCACCGCGCCAGCTTGCGCTGCCGTAAAGATTCAACGCGTCGGAGTCCGATTCGTCGCGCCAGCCGTCCTCACTGAAATAGTGCACGTTGACGTAGTAGCCCAGAGTACCGTTGTTGCCGCCGCTTTCCGCGCTGGTGACCGCCCTGCCCCAGCTGCCGCCGTAGGCCTCGGCCTGATGACCCTGGAAATTGAAGCCGTTCTTCATTTCTATCGACAGCGCGCCGCCGAGGGTGTTGAGCCCGAACAGGGGGTTCGCGCCGCCGACCAGCGTCATGCTGTGGATGGCGGACTCCGGCAGCAGATCCCAGTTCACCGCGTCGCCGAGCGGCTCGTTGATGCGCACGCCGTTCTGATAGACCGAGACGCCCATCGGCAGTCCCAGCAGCGGCGACGCCGAGTAACCGCGGTACTGCAGGTCCGGCTGCAGCGGATTGTTCTGCGCCGAGTTGATCGACACGCTACCGAGGTTGTGATTCAGGTGGTCGGTGAGATCGAGGCTCTGCGCACGCTCCAGTGCATCGGCGTCTGCTGACTGCGTCGTGAACGGCAGTCGCTCCGGTGCGATGCCGGTGCCACTGGCCAGCGGCGTCGGCGCGACCACGAGCACCTCTTCGTCGAAGCCGGCGCCTTCGGCGAACACGGTCATCGGCGACACGACGGACAGGGACACGGTCGCGAGTGCGACGGCGCGCGCCAGAGGGGAAAGCATCAGGACTGGTTTCATGCACAGGCTCTTTCGGCTGGGACTCAGGGTGCGTTGCCCGGCGGACGGGTCGGCGCACATCATAGAGAAAATCACCGAAAAAGCAGGGAGCGAAGCTCCCGGGAGGCCAGGGAAATCTTCCCTCAGAGCGGGACGATCACACTTTCACGAACCCGTGCCGGATCGCCAGCCGCGCAATCTCGGCGACCGAACTGACATCGAGCTTGCTCTTGATCTGGGTTGCGTAATTGGCCACGGTCTTGCCGCTCAATGACAGGCGCCGTGCGATGTCGCTGACGGTTTCACCTTCCGCCAGCAGACAGAAAATCTCGAATTCGCGGGTCGAAAGCCCCGCAATCGGCGAACTGGCGCCGCGCGTCTTCTGGAACGCGAGGCGCTGGGCGACATCCGGATCGAGGTACATGCCACCGGCCGCGATTTGCCGGACGGCCTCGACGAGCACGTTCGGCGCGCTGCTCTTCGTGATGTAGCCACGCGCGCCCGCCTGCAGCGCCTGCTCCACGAACACCGTGTCCTCGTGCATGCTGAAGGCCAGGATTCGCGCATCATGCTTGCGCTGCACGATCCGGCGGATCGCTTCGAGGCCGCCGATGCCCGGCAGGCTCAGGTCCATGATGGCGACGTCCGGCGCGGTGTCGATGAACATCTTGACCGCGAGATCGCCATTGTCTGCCTCGCCGACGATTTCGAGCCCCGGCACGTCGTCCAGCAGCGTGCGGTAACCGGCCCGCACGACGGCGTGATCATCGACCAGCAGTATCTTGAGTTTCGAGGACGGTGCGTTCATCGGGAAGAGCCTGACATCGCGGGATGACGATGTCGAATTTTGTGCCGGTGCCGGGCCTGGCCGCAAGCGAGAAACTCCCGCCCATCGCCCGCACGCGCTCCTCGATCCCGACCAGTCCCAGTCCACGCCTGATCGTCGCCGGGTCGAAGCCCGTGCCATCGTCCTCGATCTCCAGTCGCAATCCCCCGTCGTCGTCGCGGGCGCGCAGTCTGACGCTGACGCTGCTCGCGGACGCATGCCGCACCACGTTCGTCAGCGCTTCCTGCACAATCCTGAATACATTGATGGCCGCCTCCGGTGGCAGATCGGGCAGCGGCCGGACATGCTCGAATGAACAGAACAGGTCCTCGTGGTGCGAGTTCCAGTCGTCAATCATGCTGGACAGCGCGCTGACGAGCCCCAGCTCGTCGAGAATCGACGGCCGCAGCCGCGCCATCATGCTGCGGACCTGGTCGTACATGCTCGAACTGACGTCCGCTATCATCG
Source organism: Gammaproteobacteria bacterium Ga0077536 (assembly GCA_001464935.1). Classification (GTDB taxonomy): domain Bacteria; phylum Pseudomonadota; class Gammaproteobacteria. The sequence goes on along the minus strand of LNEL01000049.1, from coordinate 98,766 downwards.
CCGCGCTCGGTGGTATGCTGGTCCGCGGGTCGGCCTTGCGTCCGATCGACACCGCCAGCGCCTTGATGGCACTGATCGACTGTCCGAGCCCGTCGTGAAGCTCATGGGCAAGGTGCCGCCGCTCTTCTTCCTGGATGGCGAGCGAACGCTGTGCGAGATGGGTCATTTCGTCACGACTCTGCGACAGCACGCCGGCCATGTGATTGAAACTTTCGGTGGCGCGATCGATGTCGGGCACGCCGCTGCGCGACAGCCGCACGTCGTAATTGCCCGCCTCGAACTGCTGCAGGGCATTGCTGAGCGCGGCCAGCGGCGCCATCGCCCGCCGCAGGACGGCGTAAACCAGCGCAGTGGCCAGCATGCCGAAGCCGGCCAGCGTCATCAGGGCCAGCCGGGTTTCGCCCCAGGCCTCGGCGATTTCGTCGGCCGGATCGGCACGCACGATCACCTGCTGCCCCCCGTCGCCGAGCGGGATCCGTCGCAGCAGTTCGGGACCGCGCGGCGCGATGATGCGCACGAACCAGCCCGGGACCCCAGGCACCGCACCCGGCCCCGGGACCGGCGCCGCCTCCTCATGACCGGGGCCGGCGAGCGACAGGCGCAGATGTCGCGAATACCGCAGGGCCTGCAGCCGGTCGCGCCAGACTGCGATGGAGGCGGGTTCGCGCCCGTGGTCGGCGTCGACCTGGAGTTGGAGCAGCATGGTGGTGAGTTCGAGCGACGAACTCATTTCGTCACTGACCGCCCGCCGCACATTGGCCACGAGGTTGACCGCACCGACCGCCATGCTCAGCAGCAGGATGCAGACGACGAGTGCGCTCAGACGCAGCAGCAGGCTCATCGGGCCCCGCCGGGCGCCGGCCGGTCAAGTCCCGGCCACGACGAGCCGATACGCGCCCAAAGGGACGCCGTCGCCAGGCGCGTGAACGACCTGCTCATCTCGTCGTGAATCCTCACCAGGTGCGGAAGTGCGTCACGGGATTGTATTGAGTGAGTTGTCAGAATCCCACCGCCAACCGACGAGCAGGCCCCGGATAACGTGAATACTCCTTCGCAAGACGAAAACGCTGCAAACGACGCCGCCGGGGCCGATGGCGCCGTGCTGCGCCTGCTGGACCGGCAGGTGCAGGATCGCGCGCTGCGCGAAGCGCTCGCCGCCGTCACAGACGCCGATCCGCTGCACGAACTCGAACGGCGGCTCGACTCGCTCGTCGAGGCCACCCAGAAGATTCACGAACCGCTGTCCCTGGACCTCGTGCTCAAACGCCTGGTGGCCCTGATCAGCGACGCCTTTTCCGCCGATCGCGCGTCATTGTTCCTGTACGACGCGGAAACCGACGAACTCTATTCGCGCGTCGCCCAGGGCGGCCTGACCCGCGAGATCCGCTTTGCGGCCTCGCTCGGCATCGCGGGCGCCGTGTTCCAATCCGGCGAGGCGCTGGTGATCGACGATGTATACAGCGACCCGCGGTTCAATCGCGCGATCGACGTCGCGACCGGCTACCTGACCCGCAACATGCTGTGCGTGCCCGTGCGCACGCGGCGCGGCGACATCATCGGCGTCACCGAAGTCCTGAATCGTCATGACGGCGATTTCACGCACACCGACGCGGTCTTCCTGCGCGCATTCACGACTCACGTCGCCACCGCCCTGGAGAACGCCCAATTCGCCGAGCAGATCAACTCGGCGAATCGCGAGCAGACGCGCCTGATGGACCTGACGCGCGCCATCTCCTCCGAACTCGACACCGAACAGCTGCTGCGCAAAATCATCGGCATCGCGACCGAACTGCTCGACGCGGAACGCAGCACACTGTTCCTGCACGACCCGGTTCGCGACGAACTCTGGTCGCGCGTCGCCGAAGGGATGGAAACGCGCGAAATCCGCATCCCGTCACATGTCGGCATCGCCGGTGAGTCGTTCACGCGCCGCACGGCGATCGTCATCGACGACGCCTACGCCGACCCGCGCTTCAACCCGGCCGTTGATCGCGCCACGGGTTTCCGCACGCGCTCGATCCTGTGCGTGCCGGTGGTCAGCCGTCATGGCATCCCGATCGGGGTCGTGCAAGTGCTCAATCATCGCATCGGCGGCTTCTCGGCCCGGGATCAGCGCCGCCTGGAGAATCTTGCCGCGCAGAGCGCCATCGCGCTCGAGAACGCGCGCCTGTTCCGTGAAGTGGTCGAAGAGCGCAACTACAACGAGAACGTGCTGCGCAGCCTGACGAACGGCGTGGTGACGCTCGACCTGGCCTTCAACGTCGTCAAGATCAACGACACCGCGGCGCGACTGCTCGGGGTCAACCCCGAACGTGTGCTCGGGGCGTCGGCCCTGCACCTGTTCGGCCACGGCAATGCGTGGATCAGGCGCCTGGTGCGCAAGGCGGCGCGCTCGCAACAGCCGGAATCGGCAGTCGACGCGACAATCCGTGGCGAACACGACCAAGTCACCGCCGCCAATGTCGTCGCCAGCCCGCTCGCGGATGCCAACGGCCGGATTTTCGGCTTTGCCGTCGTCATCGACGACATCACGAACGAGCGGCGCCTGCGCTCGACGATGGCACGTTACATGACACGTGAAGTCGCCGAGCAGGTGATAGCGCAGGGGGAAGGCGTGCTGGGCGGACGCTCGCAACAGGTCACGATCCTGTTTGCGGACATCGCCAACTTCACGAGCCTTGCCGAGCGTCTCGGCCCGCAGGAGACCGTGGCGCTGCTCAACGAATATTTCTCAGAGATGGTCGAGGTGATCTTCGCCCATGAGGGCATCCTCGACAAATACATCGGTGACGCGATCATGGCCGTCTTCGGTGCCCCGCTCGCCACGCCGCGCGATGCCGACAACGCGGTGCGCACCGCCATCCGGATGAAGGAAGTGCTCGGCGAATTCAATGCACGACGCGGGCAACAGGGGCTCGCGCCGCTCGATCTGCGCATCGGCATCAATTCGGACCAGGTGATTGCCGGCAACATCGGCTCGGCGCGACGCATGGACTACACGGTGGTCGGAGACGGGGTCAACGTCGCGGCGAGGCTCGAATCCGCGAACAAGGTCTACGGCACGTCGATCCTGGTCAGCAGTTCAACGCTCGCACTGCTGCGCGGCCGCTACAGCGTGCGTGAAATCGATCTGCTGCGGGTCAAGGGTCGCGCCGCACCGGTCGCGATTCATGAAGTGATCGGTGGCGAAGACGACCAGACGCGAGCACCGGCAATGCGTCACTACGCTGAGGGTCTGGCGGCCTATCGGCGCGCCGACTGGGCACACGCCATCGGCGCCTTCGATGCCGCCCTGAAGCTCGCGCCGGGCGATACGCCAAGTCTCGTGATGCGCGCGCGCGCCATCGATTTCGCCGCGCGGCCGCCGTCCCGGCTCTGGGACGGTGTATACATCGCGGACGAGAAATAGCCGGCCCGCGGCATTCTCAGGCAGTCTTGCCTGCAGCCTCGCGCGCCGCGAACGCTGCCTGCTGCTCCGGTGAGGCCTCCCGCTGGTGGCGATCGCGCCATTCGGCATAGGGCATGCCGTAGATCAATTCCCGCGCCGCTTCGTAATCGAGTGTCTGTCCGCGCGCTTCCGCTTCCGCCCGATACCATTTTGCGAGACAGTTGCGGCAGAAGCCCGCCAGGTTCATCAGGTCGATGTTCTGGACTTCGGTGTGTTCGCGCAGAAAGTCGCGCAACCGGCGAAAGGTGGCCGCTTCGAGTTCCAATTGCTGTTGATCGTCTGACATGGTCGACCGCTCCGTGTGGGGTGGGTCCCTATCATACGGCGCGCGGCCGCTGACGGGCATCGGCCGGCGCGTCCAAAGGAGAGTTGTCGATGACCCCCACCGAACCCTATCGCATCATCGTCGTCGGCGGCGGCGCCGGCGGACTCGAACTCGTGACCCGCCTGGGCGACGCGCTCGGGCAGCGGCCCGGGGTCGAAATCATGCTGGTGGACCGGCAGTACTCCCATATCTGGAAGCCGCTGCTGCACGAAGTGGCGGCCGGCACGCTGAACTCCAACGACGACGAACTGAGCTATCTGGCGCACGCCCACTGGCATCACTTCGAGTTCAGGCTGGGCGCGCTCGAGGCGCTCGATCGGAGCACCCGCACGATTACACTCGCGCCCTCGGTCGACAGCGCCGGCATCGAATACATCCCGCGGCGCCAGTTTCACTACGACCTGCTGGTGATCTCGGTCGGCAGCGTCACCAATGACTTCGGCATCCAGGGCATCGCGGAACACTGTCTTTTCCTCGACGGACGCGCCCAGGCCGACGCGTTCCACCAGGTCCTCGTGCGCGCCTGCTACGCGGCCAATGCCCAGGCCGAACCTCTGCGCGAAGGGCAGCTGCACATTGCGATAGCCGGCGCCGGCGCGACCGGCGTCGAACTCGCCGCTGAACTCCATCATTCGATTCGCACGCTCGTGGCGTTCGGCCTCGATCGCATCGTCCCCGAAAGGGACATCCGCATCCATCTGATCGAAGGTTCCGGGCGGATCCTGCCCGGACTGGCACCCCGCATCGCCGACGCGACGCACAAGGTGCTCGAATCCATCGGCGTGATCGTGCATACGGGTGAGTTCGTCACCGAAGCGACGAAAGTCGGCTTCCACACCCGCAGTGGCAGGTTCATCCCGGCCGAAATCAAGGTCTGGGCAGCAGGCATCAAGGGCCCCGACGTGCTGGGGCGGCTCGACGGGCTCGAGACCAACCGCATCAATCAGCTCGTGGTGCGCAACACGCTGCAAACGACACTGGACGACGATATCTACGCCTTCGGCGACTGCGCGGCCTGCCACCAGCGTGAAGGCAGCGAGGCCATGGTGCCGCCGCGTGCGCAGGCGGCACATCAGCAGGCCACCCTGCTGGCGCGTGCGATCATCGCCCGCGTCAAAGGCGTCGACGCGACGCTGAGTTACCGCTATCACGACTTCGGATCGCTGATCAATCTCAGCAAGCACAGCACCGTCGGCAGCCTGATGGGCAATCTGTTCGGGCGACGTTCGGGCACGGTGTCGATCGAAGGCTGGTTTGCGCGCGCCGCTTACCTGTCGCTGTACAAGATGCATCAGGTGGCAGTGCAGGGCGTGATCCGCACGCTGATGATGACGATGGCGAACGTACTCACCCGCCGCGCCAAGCCCCGTCTCAAGCTGCACTGACGCGCTAGCGGGCGCTGATCCGCGCCACGATCGGGCGCCCGAACCCGGCGCCTGGTCGCGGATCCGTCAGGTCGCCTCGATTCCGTGCTGTTTCATCCGGTAGCGCATCGCCATGCGCGTCACGCCGAGCCGGCGCGCGGCTTCCGACACGTTGTTGCCGGTCTGCCGTAGCGCGTGCTCGATCAGCAGCTTCTCCGCCGCATCGAGCGTGAGCCCACTCAGCGCGTCCAGGCTCACCGTGCTGTCCGCCGGCGGCGGACCGCCCGGCAGCAACAGATCGTCGGCCCCCAGCGGTCCACCACCCGACAGCAGGATCGCGCGTTCGACCAGATGTCTGAGCTCGCGGATGTTGCCGGGCCAGTGATAGCTCCGCAGCCGCGCGCGGGCGTCGGGCGTCAGGCTGAAATCGGCAATGCCGTAGCGCCGCGCGATCTGTCGACCGGCCTGTTCGGCGATGAGCAGCATGTCTTCGCCGCGCTGGCGCAGCGGCGGCAACGACAGTGGCAGCACGTTCAGGCGGTAGTAGAGATCGGAGCGCAGCGTTCCCTCCGCGACCATGCGCTCGACGTCGCGGTTCGTGGCGGCGACGAACCATGCCTGCGTGCGCCGCTCCTGGCTGCTGCCGACCCGACGCAAGGTGCGCCGTTCGAGCACGGCGAGCAGCTTCGTCTGCAGTTCGAGCGGCAGCTCGCCGATTTCGTCGAGAAAGACCACGCCGTCTTCGGCGGCTTCGATAAGCCCGGTGCGTTCGCCGTGCGCATTGGTGAACGCACCTTTGACATGGCCGAAGAGCTCGGCCTCGATCAAATCCTTCGGCAACGCCGCGCAGTCGACGTGCACGAAGGGCCGCTCGGCGCGGCGTGAACGCTGATGCAGACAGCGCGCGGCGAGATCCTTGCCGGTGCCGGTTTCGCCCATGATCAACACCGTCGGCGCGTCCCCGCCTGCGGCACCGGCCAGGCTCGCGATGCGATCGATCTGCGCGCGCAGCGTCTGCGCTGCCGCGGATTCGCCGAGGATGTCGATCTGCTCGGTCCCGGTCGACTCGCGCGCGCGCGAATATTCGAGCTGACGTGACACGCGCTGGTTCGCCAGCACTTTCTCCACGTTGACCAGAAGCTCTTCGAGGTCGACCGGCTTTTTCAGGTAATCCGAGGCCGCGTATTTCATCGCCGCCACCGCATCTTCGACTTCGCCATAGGCGCTCATCGCGATCACGGCCAGCTGCGGATCGATGCGTTCGCGCAGACGCTGCAGGAAATCGAGCCCGGATCCGTCCGGCAGCCGCATGTCGAGCAGCAGCAGATCCGCGCCCTCCTCGCGCAGCGCGGCCTCGGCGTCTGCGAGCCTGCCCGCGATCCGGCATGCGTAGCCGGCCTTCTCGAGCCGACGTGCGACCGAGCGCGCGAACAAGGCCTCATCCTCGACGATGAGCACGCGCGCGAGCGGCGTCGGGGCAGGTTGGTCGGCGTCAGTCATCGTGTTCCGGGTCATCTGGTGTGGTCTGGGGTGCGGTGTGGGGCGCCATGATCACGACGCGGGTGCCATTGTCGACGACTTCGAAGCTGAGCTGCCAGCCGTGCGTCTTGCAGACCTTGAAAGCGATCGGGATGCCAAGGCCGGTGCCAAATCGCTTCGTCGTCGGCCCGGGCTCGAGGCCGGCCGGTTCGGGCAGGAACGGAATGCCGCCGGCGCGGTCGGCAATCTCGATCTGTGTATGCGTCGGCGTGACCCGGATGCCGACCCTCACCTGCGCTCCCGGCGCGGACGCATCGATTGCGTTCGACAGCAGGCCGTACAACGCCTGCTCCATCAGATCGGGGTCGACACGCAGCATCGCCTGTTCGTGCCAGGGCTCGCGCGCGAGCTCGATGGTCCGTTCGGCCAGCCGCGGCTTCAGCAGATCGAACACGCCTTCCAGCAGCGCTGCCGCCCGGACCGGCACGAGGCGCGGCTTCAGCGGATGCAGGTAGGACACGAGGGCGCTGACCCAGCGCCCGAGCCGGTCGACGGTGCCGATGATGTCGCGCGCCGTCTCGCGCGCTTCGTCGACGCTGTCGGCGTGTTCCAGCATCTGCGCGCTCGCGCGGATCGCGGCCAGCGGGTTGCGCACGTTGTGCGCGACCACCGGCACCAGCGCGCCGAGCGCTGCCTGGCGCTCGCTGTCGATCAGCGCATCCCGGCTCGCCGCGAGATCGGCCGCGAGCTGATTGACGCTCGACGCGAGCTGCGCGACTTCGGTGACCCCACGCTCGGGCAGGCGCTGCGCGAGGTCGCCGTCGCTCATGCGCCGGGTGCCGGCGATGATTTCGCGCATCGGCCGTACGAAGCCGTGGGTGAAACTGCGTCGCGAGAGAAACAGCAGCATCAGCGCGAACAGCGGCGGCAACGGCAGCAACAGCGGCGCACGCCGCGTCCATTCATCGACACGTGCGCTCTGATCCGCCAGCGACTGGTCGACGAGCCCGCGCACCCGACGAAACCCATCGTCGAAGCCGGCCACGAGTTGCTGTTCGTAGCCGGGTTCGAGCAGCTTGAGCCTGATCACCCGGTTCATCAGATACGGATCCTCGAACACGGCCTGGAGATCGGCCTGCAGGCGGCCATAGGCCTCCTGCAGGTGCTGGACGGCGTAGTCCTCGGCGCGCGATCCCGACTGACGGCGCAATGAATTGAAGTGCTCCTGGACCCGCCGGTAGTAGCCGGTATTGACCTCGGCCGCCTCCGGATCGTCGCGCAGCCGCGCCAGCGCGACGTCCTTGATCTGCTGATACACCGCTGCGCGGATCTCCTCGGCGGTATCGGCAAAGGCGTTCAGGCGCAGGGACTCCGCCGCAGTCTGTTGCCAGAAATACGCCCACAGCCCGCCCATCGTACCCGTCACCAGCACGAGGCCGATGAAGGCCAGCTCGTAGCCGAGCAACAGGCGGCGCAGAGACTGGGGCAAAGGATCGACCATGGCGCCGATTATAGGCCCCGGCCTGCCGGCGTGTGCCGGCGGCCGATTTCGCGCATCGCGCGTGGCAGGCGCGGCGTCGGGCCGTGGCCACGGTCGCGGTTCATGGCGATCACCACGCGGACTCGCGCGCGCTCAGTCATGCGATGCGGTCACCGGCATCCTGCGGGCAATCAGCGACCGGGGACGTCCGGACACTGCACCGCAACAGGCTTACCAGGGCAGCATGCGCCGCACGAGGCGGTCGCCGGCCGTGAAAGCGTGACTCAGCGCGCCGAGCACGTGCAGCGCGATCACCAGCAGCAGGCCGACGGAGCCGGCGACGTGCAGTTCCGTGAAGAACTCGTTGACCGTTGGATTGTGCTCGCCCCAGTCGGGAAGCGGCATGCCGAAATAGCTCGTCGGATACGGGCTGAACGACGACGACAGATAGCCCATCAATGGCTGCAGGACGAGCAACACGTAAAACAGGTGGTGAACGCTGGTCGCCAGCAGCCGTTGCCAGCGGGCGATGGTCGTCGGCAGCGGCGGCGGCGGCACGCACGCGCGCCAGCCAAGCCTGCACACCGTCACCAGCAGCACGGTGAGGCCGATGGACTTGTGCAAGGCGAAGGCCTCGCCGCGCGCGGGTCCCTTCGGGAGTTCGACCATGTACCAGCCGATCGCATAGAGGGCCGCCACCAGGACGACGGTGAGCCAGTGGAGTCCCATGCTGACGCGGGAATACTTGTCGGCGCTTGCGCTGGCATGAGCCTGTTTCATGCGGGCATTTTACACGCCTGCGCGGGGCATCGCCGCCTGCCGGCGATGCGTTATACTCGCGCCGTTCGGGGTCACGTGTAACCGCAGCAAGACGGTATCGCCGTATGCACAAACGAATCGTGGGGATGGGACTGTTCGCCTGGCTGGGCCTCGTCGCCGGCACGGTGCACGCCGACGGCATGGCATTCGACGACGAACCGCCGTACGCGCTGGAAATCGACAAGTCCGAACGCGTGCTGCTGGTGAAGAACGGCGAGAAGGTCACCCGGCGCTTCCAGATCGCCACCGGCAAGGGTGGCCTCGGCGACAAGCGTATCCGCGGCGACAACAAGACGCCGCTCGGCGTCTACCGCATCACCGACTTCAATGAAGGCAGTGCGTTCCACTTTTTCATGCGCCTGAACTATCCCAACGTGAAGGACGCCTTCTTCGGTCTGAAGAACCGGCTGATCACGCGCCAGGATTTCGATCGCATCGTCGACTCGGTACGCACCGAGCAGCGCCCGCCGCAGAACACCCCGCTCGGCGGCGCGGTCGGCATTCACGGCCTGGGCGACGAGAACGCCGATCGCCTCAAGGTGCAACGCCATCTGGACTGGACCCAGGGCTGCATCGCGCTGACCAACCGGGACGTCAACGAACTGCGCAACTACGTCGCCGTCGGCACGAAAGTGGTCATTCGCGAATGATCCGGGCGCTGCTCCTCGCCGCGCTGCTGTGCTGCGGGGCGATCCCGGTCGGCGCGGCGTCCGAGCCGCCACCGGCGCGGCCCTCCACTGCCCTGATCGTCCGCGGCGCGACCGACAAGCCTTTCGACGACGTCATTCTCGAGCTCGACTTCGCGATCACCGAGCGCAATTTCCGCATCACCGGGCGCAATACGATTGGCAAGGGGCTGCGCGAGCGCGGCTACGAGGATTTTCCCGAGGTCGAAGTCATTCACTTCTGCAACCTCGAGTACGCGCGGGAAGTGCTGCTGGTCGATCCGGGTTACGTCGCGCAGATGCCCTGCCGCCTCACCGTGCACGAGGAAGGGAAGCGCACCATCGTCAGCGTCATCCTGTTGCCGGAAGATCACCCCGACGCGCGCGTCAACGCGTTCGCCGCGCGCATGAACGGCCTCCTGCGCGAGATTCTCGCCTTCGTCCTCGAAGAGGACTGACGTGTATACTCGGACCGACATTCAAGCGCCGACCTTTCAACCATGAAACAACGCTGGAATTTCCTGCTCGCCGAGCCCCACGTGCTGCTGCTGCTGTGGCTGGTCGTGGCCGGGCTCGTCACGTTCGGCATCGTGGTCGGCGTCGACCAGGAACTCGTGCAGCTGATGGTCAGGGCCGATCAGAGCCGCATCTGCCTCGTGCTGATCCTGATGTACTTCATCGGCGTCGGCCACACCTTCCGCCGTACGCTCTATCTCTCGCGTGAAATCAATCACGCCGTCACGGTGGCCTCCCGTCTCGAGCGTCGCGAAGTGGCAGCCGCGGCGCTGCGCAGCCGTGACAGTGCCCGCGCCGCCGGCCTGCCCGCCGGCTTCGTCGTCGATTATCTCGCCGACCATCACGCCTCGCGCGTGAGCCCGGAGGCGGCGGACGGGCCGTCCGATCTCCTCGACGCCTACGCCTCGCGTCTGCGTGGCGCCCACGAATTCGGCTGGTTCTATATCGACCTGATGTTGAAGGTCGGCTTTCTCGGCACGCTCGTCGGCTTCATCCTGATGCTGAGCTCGGTCGCACAGTCCGGCACCCTCGACGCCTCCACGATGCAGAAGGTGCTGCAGCAGATGAGCGTTGGCATGAGCACCGCGCTGTACACGACGATGGCGAGCCTCGTCGCCGGCATCCTGCTCTCGGTGCCCTACTACCTGCTGGACCGTGGCCTGGAGGCGCTGTTGCAGGTCACCGTGCACATCAAGGAAGTGCTGTCGGGCCCGTCGCAACCGGCATCTGCGTGATCCGGACCGTCACCGCATGTCAGCGTTTGCCAGTTCCTCGAGCCGCAACCGGCAGCCGTTCGATCCCATCACCGCCGTCCTGTTCAAGATCATCCAGGCGATCACCTACCTGTTCGTGCTCGCGGTGCTGTTCATGAACCCGATCGCCAAGCAGGGCAAGATCGATCCGAAGGCCGAGTACATCATCACGGTGACCTGGCCCGACCGGAATCCGAACGACATCGACACCTATGTCGAGGATCCGGCCGGCAACCTGACCTATTTCAAGAACGCGAATGCGGGCCTGGTCCATCTCGACCGGGACGATCGCGGCAACCTGAACGACACGCTGTCGATCAACGGCAAGGACATCGAGAATCCGCTGAACCAGGAAGTCACGACGATACGCGCCGTGATCACCGGCGAGTACGTCGTGAACGTGCATTATTATGCAAGCGAGAACAACGAGCCGGTGCCGGTGCAAATCCGCGTCGACAAGGTCAACCCGGTCCTCGAAGTGATCTACTACGACACGATCACGCTCAAGCGGAAGGACGAGGAGCGCACTGCAGTGCGCTTCACGATCATCGGTGACGGGCGCGTGGCCAACATCAATCACGTGCCGAAGAACCTCGTCGCCAAGGCGTTCAAGCGGGAATAACACTGCATGCTGAGCTTCGGACATGCCGCCATCGTGGCGGCCTATGTGGTGGTGGGGCTGGCGCTGCTGCTGCTGAGCCTTTTTTCGCGCTGGCACTGGCGCGTCAAGGCAGGACTGGTGGTGCTGGTGTCGGCTGCGTATTGCGCGTGCTATTTCGCGCTGCCGGCCCTGCTCGGCTGGCCGACCGATCGCACCGTCCCGAAACGCTTCAACCTGCTGGCGGTATATATCCAGGAGCCGGACAAGCGCACCGGCAACGCCGGCAACGTCTTTTTCTGGGCCTCCGATCTCGACCCCGATGCGGATCAGCGCCCACGCGCGTACAAGCTGCCATTTTCACCGGGTTACAAATCGGTCTTCCAGGAAGGCCAGGGCAAGCTGCGTCAGAACATTCCGCAAATCGGCGAGGCCGAACCTGACGACGAGGTGCACGGCGTGCCCAGCGATCGCCAGCAGCTCGGCCAGAAGAGTGTGAAAATCAAGTTCATCGACGCGCCGCCTGCCGGACCACCGAGCAAGGAAGCAGGAGGCTGACACCATGAAACACTGCTGGATGGCTGCATCATGACTGGCTGGGCGCTTCCGAGTTTTCTGGCGGCGTTTGGCCTGCTGGGCCTGATGTCACTGAACGTCGTGCTGTTCACGCGCTTTGCGTGGTGGGTGAAGCTCGCCGCCGTGGCCATGGTCGCCGCGCTCGGCGTGATGACCTGGCGCGCGATCCCCGATCTCCTGGGGTGGCCGACCCACTCCGGGTTTGCGCCGCGCTTCAATCTGAACGGCATCCACATCGAGGAGCCCGACAAGAGTGGCGTCAACAAGGGCGCGATTTATCTCTGGGTCACGCGCTTTGCGACCGACTCCAGCGCAGTGGTCCCCCGGGCGCTCGTGCTGCCGTTTTCGCCCGAACTGCAACTGAAAGTAAGCGCGGCCGGCACCAAGCTGCGCAAGAACCTGCCGCAGCTCGGCGAGGTCGTAGCGCCACGCGGCCCTGGCGACAATCACAGCCGACAGGCGCTGGATCTTGAATTCTTCGACATGCCCGATCCGCTGTTTCCCGAACGCTGATCCCGCCATCGCGGCCCTGCAGCGAACCTCTTCAGGGCGCGCGGATGAATTCGAACACCAGGCCCGCCTGTTGCGGGCCGGCGATGGCGTCCGCGGCAACTCCGAGATCTGCCACGGCGACCAGCCTGCCGTCGAGGTGAATCAACGGCAATAGAGCACGCTCCCAGTCCGGAATCCCCCGTTGCTGCAGCAGATGCTTGACCGTCAGCGTGCGCGCGGCGCACGAAAGCCGGATGCGTTCGCCACCGCGCCGGACGTCCACCGTCAGACGGCGACCCGCCACGAGATCCTCGCGCAGACCGTGCCCCGTCACGCGCTGCGCCCGCAGGACCCCGCCTGGCAGCCGCAGCGCCTCGTGCGGCAGCCAGGCCACCGGCGCCGACAGGGGCGCCGGTGGCGGCGCGGACAGCCAGTACAGGCGGCGCCGGTAGCGTCGAATCTCGCCGCCCCGCCACGCGAGGCGCGGACGCGCGTCGGCGCGGGCGCCGGCGACTTCATCGAGCACACGCGCGAGAGTCACGCGATCGGGCGCGTGAGCACCACACCCGACCAGCCAGCGTCGCAACAGCAGACGTTGGCGTCCGGGCGCCAGATTGGCGAGCTGGTCGAGATCGAGCGTATGCCCCGCGCAGGCCGGTGCGAGCAGCCGGTCGGCATACTCGTCGAGCACCTCGGCTGCGCCCCGCTGCAGCGTGGCGGCCATGGCCAGGTTGGCAACCGCCCCCGGCCAGCGCGCCGTCAGCATGGGCAGCACGGACTGGCGCAGGAAATTGCGATCGTGGCGTGCGTCGGCATTCGACGGATCGCTGAGCCAGGCCAGACCTGCCTGCGTTGCGCGCGCGTCGAGCGCCGCCGCCGGCACGTCCAACAGCGGTCGCAGCAGCGTCCCCGCACCCAGCGGCCGCTGCGGCGCGATCGAGGCGAGTCCGTGTGGCCCACTGCCGCGCAATGCCATCAGCAGCAGGGTTTCGGCGAGATCGTCACGATGATGGGCGGTCAGCAGCAGATCGGCGGACGCGAGTTCGCGGGCGAACGCCGCGTAACGGGCGGCGCGCGCCCAGGCTTCGAGGCTCGCGCCAGTCGGCGGCCGCGTATCGGCCCTCGCCACGAGCAGCGGAATCTCGAGCACACGGCACATGTCGCGACAGTGCGCGGCCCAGTCCGCGCTGTCCGGATGCAATCCGTGGTCGAAGTGAAAGGCGTGCAGGCTGGCGGCAGGCCAGGGGCGGGCTGCCGCCGCTGCGAGCAGCAAGGCGGTGGAGTCACGGCCGCCACTGTAGGCCACGAAAAGGCGCCGCGGTCGCCCGTCGGCCAGCACCGCCTGCAGGCAGCCGGTGAGCGCGCGATCGACAGCGGCAGCGTCGGCGGCAGCCATCATCGCGCCCGGCGCGGCCAGGCCGGTGGACGGACGCGCTTACTTCTCGGTGTACTCGCCAAACTGGTCCAGCCGCAGATGCCGCTGATGCACGAGTTTTTCGGGTTCGAGCACCGTCAGTCGATCGAGCGATTCGACCACGGCGGCCTTCACACGCTCGGCGATCTTGCCGAAATCGCGGTGGGCTCCGCCGAGGGGTTCTTCGATCACGGCGTCCACGAGCTTCAGCTGCAGCAGGCGCTCGGACGTGATGCCCATCGCCTCCGCGGCGTCCGACGCTCGATCGGCGCTCTTCCACAGGATCGATGCGCAGCCCTCGGGTGAAATCACCGAGTAGGTTGCGTACTGCAGCATCAGCACGCGGTCGGCCACGCCTATCGCCAGTGCCCCGCCCGAGCCGCCCTCGCCGATCACGGTGGCGACAATCGGTGTGCGCAGGCTGGCCATCTCGAGCAGGTTGCGCGCGATCGCTTCGCTCTGCCCGCGCTCTTCGGCGTCGATGCCGGGATAGGCGCCCGGTGTGTCGATGAAAGTCAGCACCGGCAGCCGAAAGCGTTCGGCCATCAGCATCAGGCGCAGCGCCTTGCGATAACCTTCCGGCTTCGGCATGCCGAAATTCCGATAGAGATTGTCCTTGGTATTGCGGCCCTTCTGGTGACCGATGAACACCACCCCGCGGCCGTTGAGACGCGCGACGCCGCACACGATGGCGGGATCGTCGGAGAACGCGCGGTCGCCGTGCAGCTCCTCGACGTCGTCGAAAATGCGTTCGGCGTAATCGAGCGTGTACGGGCGCTGCGGATGGCGCGCAATGCGCGAGATCTGCCAGGACGTCAGATTCGCGAAGATCTGGCGCGTCAAATCGCGGGAACGCTCCTGCAGGCGCGCGATCTCGTCCGAGATGTTCAGGGCCGAATCGTTGCCGACTTTGCGCAGGGCTTCGATCTTCGCTTCGAGTTCGGCAATGGGCTGCTCGAAGTCGAGGAAGTTCATGTTCAACGGGGTGTATTCGGCCGATGTTGCCGCCATGTCGCCTGTCTCCGCGTGTCTGTGCGGCGCTGCCAGCGCCGCGTCCCGTCGCCGGAACCTTGCTAGTATTCGATCCGCACTGCGTCGTCGCCGAGGCGCGCCTGCAAATTGTCGAGCAGCTTGTCGGTGGCCTTCACGCGCCAGTCGTCCGCGAGCCTGACCCGCGCCGCCGCGCCGTCGATCCGGTATTCCACCGCGACTGCGCAGGAACCGGGGGCGTAGTCCGCGAGCGTCGAACGCAGAAAGGGCACGAGGCCGTTGAACGCCGCCGCGTCCACACTCAGCACGACGCTGCGTGCCAGCGACTGGCGCAGTTCGTCGATCGTGGTGATCTTCTGCGCATTCAGCGCGTGATCGCCACTGAACTCGTCGACGCTGCACTCGCCGTCGATGATCACGACCCGATCTTCGACCACCTTGTCGAGCGCGGCTTCGAGCGCCTCATTGTACACCGTGACCTCGACCCTGGCGGTGCTGTCGTCCAGCGTCAGCACCGCCATGCGGCCGCGCCGGCTTTTCATGAAACGCAACGCGACGATGAGGCCTGCGACCCGTCGCTTGCCGGGCCTGAGATCCGACAGCCGCCCGCTGACCAGGCCACCCAGTTCCTTCAGGTAGCGATCCATCGGGTGCCCGCTCAGGTACAGGCCCAGGGTCTCCTTCTCCCAGCCGAGGACCTGCTGCTGCGACCATTCGTCGACCTCGCAGGCGGCGCGCCACGCGCCGAGTTCGACCGGATCCGCCACCGGTGCGGCAGCCGCCCCGCCGAACAGGTCGACCTGACCGACCGCGGCGGCTTTCGCCTGCTGCTCGGCGGCCTGCATCGCATGTTCGACCAGGTTCATCAGCCCGCGTCGCCGCGCGCCCATCGAATCGAGTGCGCCGGCCTTGATCAGGGCCTCGAGCACGCGCTTGTTCATCCGGCGTCCGTCGTTGCGTCGGCACAGGTCGAAAATGTCCCGGTACGGGCCTGCAGCTTCCCGTTCGTCGACCAGACCTGCGACCGCACCCTCGCCCACACCGCGGATCGCGCCGAGCCCGTAGCGTATCGTGCGGTCATCGGCCACCGTGAAGCGATACGAACAGACATTCAGGTCGGGCTTGCGCACATCGATGCCGAGTTGTCGGCATTCGTCGATCAGCCGCACGACCTTGTCGGTCGAATCCATGTCCGCCGACAGGACCGCCGCCATGAAGGCCGCCGGGTAGTGCGCCTTCAGCCACGCAGTCTGGTAGGCGACGAGTGCATAGGCCGCCGAATGCGACTTGTTGAAACCGTAACCGGCGAACTTCTCCATCAAATCGAAAATCTGCCCGGCGAGTTCGTCGCTGACGCCACCGGCGGTCGCCCCATCGACGAAAGTCTGGCGCTGCTTCGCCATTTCCTCCGGTTTCTTCTTGCCCATCGCGCGCCGCAGCAGGTCGGCGGCGCCGAGCGTGTAGCCGGCGAGCACCTGCGCGATCTGCATCACCTGTTCCTGGTACAGGATGACGCCGTAGGTGGGTTGCAGCACCGTCTCCAGCGCGGGATGCGGGTACTTCACGAGCGCCTTGCCATGCTTGCGCTCGATGAAATCGTCGACCATGCCGGACTGCAGCGGACCGGGTCGGAACAGCGCGACGAGCGCGACGAGATCCTCGAAACGGTCCGGCTGCAGGCGCTTGATCAGTTCCTTCATGCCGCGCGATTCGAGCTGGAAGACCGCGGTCGTCTGTGCCTGCTGAATCAGGTCGAACGTCGGCTTGTCCGCAAGCGGCAGCGTGTTGATGTCGAGCAATGGCTGATTGCTGGCAGCGCGTTCGGCATTGATGACGCGCATCGCCCAGTCGATGATGGTCAGCGTGCGCAGGCCGAGAAAGTCGAATTTCACGAGGCCCACGGCCTCGACGTCGCTCATGTCGAACTGCGTGACCGCGGTGTCCCCGCCCTGCTCGCAGTACAGCGGCATGAAATCCGTGAGCGCGCGAGGCGCGATCACGATTCCGCCCGCATGCTTGCCGGCGTTGCGCGATATCCCCTCGAGCGCGAGCCCCAGATCGAGAATCGCGCGCACGTCCTCTTCCTGGTCGTAGCGAGTCTTGAGCTGGGGCTCCTCGGTCATCGCGCGGTCGAGTGTCATGTTCGGATCGAACGGCACGAGCTTCGCGAGCTGATCGACGAAGCCGTACGGAAAGCCGAGCACGCGACCGACATCGCGCAACACGGCTTTCGCCGCCATCGTGCCGTAGGTGATGATGCCGGCGACCCGATCGCGGCCATAGCGCTGGGTCACGTACTCGATCACTTCATCGCGACGATCCATGCAGAAGTCGACGTCGAAATCAGGCATCGACACGCGTTCCGGATTCAGGAAGCGCTCGAACAGCAGATCGTAGAGCAACGGATCGAGTTCCGTGATGCCGAGCGCATAGGCCACGAGCGAACCTGCCCCGGAGCCGCGACCCGGCCCGACCGGGATCCCGTTTTCCTTCGCCCACCGGATGAAGTCGGCCACGATCATGAAATAGCCGGCAAAGCCCATCTTCGAAATGACGCCGAGTTCGATCTCGAGTCGCTCCCGATAGGCCTGCTCGTCCTTCGGCAGACTGCCGATGACTTCCGCGCTGCGTGCGAGGCGCTGTGCGAGACCGCGCCGCGACTGTTCGTACAGTTCCTCGTCGACGGTCTGGCTGCCCGTGACCGGGTATTGCGGGAGATGGTAAGTGCCGAACTCGAGTTCGAGATTGCAGCGCTGCGCAATGAGGACAGCATTTTCGAGCGCCGACGGCACGTCTTCGAACAGCGCCGCCATCTCCGCCGGCGACTTCAGGTACTGCTGCGGTGAGTAGCCGCGCGGTCGCCGCGGGTCGGCGAGCGCGCGACCTTCGTGGATGCATACGCGGGCTTCGTGCGCGTCGTGATCGGCGGCATCGAGAAAGCGCACGTCGTTGGTCGCGACCACGGGTGTATCGGTGGCCGACGCGAGGTCGAGTGCGAGGTCGACATAACGGTCTTCGCCCGCGCGGCCCGTGCGCGTGATCTCGAGATAGAAGGCGCCGGGAAAGATCGCCTCCCAGGCTTCGAGCCGCGCTCGTGCGCGTGCGCTGTGACCCTCGCTCAGGAGACTGCCGATATCGCTGTGCTGGCCGGCCAGCGCGATGAGCCCGGCCGCCGAGGTGGTGTCGAACCAGGCGCGCGAGACATGCGGCACGCCCTGGATCTGCCCTTCCTGATAGGAACGCGTGATCAACCGCGACAGATTGCGATAACCGATGCGATCGCGGCACAGCACCACCAGTCGCGTGCGCTCCGGGCCCTCGTCCGCGGCATGCACCCAGAGCTCGGCGCCGACGATCGGCTTGAGTCCCGCGCGCTCGGCTTCCTGGTAGAACTTCACCGTCGCGAACATATTGCCCTGATCGGTGATCGCGATCGCCGGCATGCCCGTTTCGCGCACACGCGCCACCAGTTCCGGCACGCGCACGATGCCATCGACGAGCGAATACTCCGTGTGCAGGTGCAGATGCACGAACGGACTGGTCATGGTCGCAACATTCATGAGCGCGTCGCCGACAAGGCGCGATGGCTGTGGGGAACGGAGTTTACAGCAGGGTCGGTGAGCGCCGCAGCAGCCCCGGCAACGCCGCAGGCGGGGTCCGCTTGCAGGCGGTAGCCACTGCTAGTGGCCATGGCCGTCCTCCAGCAGAATCCGCACCGGCCTGAACGTTCGGCGATGGACGCGGCTCGGACCATGCCGCGCCAACGCGGCGAGATGTTCGGGCGTCGGGTAACCGCGATGTTGTGCAAAGCCGTAGGCCGGGAACTCGGCCGCCAGATCGTCCATGATGCGATCGCGGGTGACCTTGGCCACGATTGACGCCGCCATGATCGCGGGCACGGTCGCATCCCCTTTGACGATGGCCTCAGCGGGATAGGGACAGCGCGGCGTATGTTTGCCGTCGACGACGATGCGTATCGGTGTCGGTCGCAGGTTCGCCACCGCCCGCTCCATCGCCAGCAACGTCGCCCTGAATATGTTCAAGCGGTCGATCTCCTCCACGCTCGCGAGTCCCACGCCATGACACACGGCGCCGGCCGCGATGAGGTCGAACAGCCGTTCGCGCTGCAGGGCCGAGAGCCGCTTCGAATCGTTCAGGCCGGCCAGCGGGCGCGCGTCATCGAGGATGACGGCGGCAGCCACCACCGGCCCCGCCAGTGGCCCCCGCCCCGCCTCGTCGACGCCGGCGATCATCGACCGGATACCGCCCGCCGTTCAAGCAAGGCCTCAATCGCCGCCGCCCCCGCGTCGCCGCTGCCGACCCGGAGTTCGCGATGCAGAGCGGCGCACAGCCGGCGGTAGCGGGCCACGCCGGCCACATCCGCGAGCCAGGCGCCCAGCGCCCCGGCGAGGGCCGACGGCGTTGCATCATCCTGCAGGAATTCCGGCATCAGGCGCTGGCCGAGCAGCAGGTTGGGCAGCGCGACGTGCGGGACTTTGACCGCGCGACGCATCAGCCAATAGCTGAGCGGCGCCAGGCGATAGGCCACCACCGCGGGGGTGCCGCTCAGCGCAGCCTCCAGCGTGATCGTGCCCGACGCCAGCAGCGCAACGTCCGCGGCCGCGAGCAGCGCGCTAGAGCGACCGGTGACGACCGTCACCGGCAGTTGCGGCGCGACAGCCGCCACGCGCTGACGGATGTAGGTCGCCGCAGCCTCGTTGACAGCGCCCAGCGCGAAACGTGGCGCCGACAGTGTCGGGGCCAGCAGCGCGGCGGCGGCCAGAAACAGGTCGACATGACGGGCGAGTTCCTGTCGCCGGCTGCCCGGCATCAGGGCGATCAGCGGCCCGGCACCCTCGCCCGGCATCAGGACGGCGCGCGCGGCGGCCCGATCGATGTCCAACGGGATTCGATCCGCGAGCGGGTGTCCGACATAGGCAGCCGCGATGCCATGGTCGGCGAGAAACGCCACTTCGAACGGAAACAGCGTGAGGATCAGGTCAACCGCGCGACGAATGCGCGGCAGCCGCCCTGCCCGCCACGCCCAGACCTGCGGGCAGACATAGTGGACGACCGGAATGCCGGCGGCGCGCATGCGCAATTCGATGTCGAGGGTGAAGTCGGGCACGTCGATACCGACGACGACGTCCGGTCTCGCGGCGAGTATCTCGTCGATCAGTCGTCGGCGCAGCTTCAGCAGCCGCGGATAGTGCCGCAGCACCTCGACGAGCCCCATCACGGCGAGTTCGTCGATCCCCGCAAGCGCGTGACAGCCGGCGGCGCGCATGCGCGGCCCCGCCATGCCCGATACTTCGACTGTCGGATGTCGTCGACGCAGCGCTTCAATCAGGTCGCCGCCAAGCTGGTCGCCGGAAGCCTCGCCGGCGATGATCGCCACACGCGTCAGCACCGCGGCCGCCTGATCGCTCATGCTGGAAGCTGGTGGCTGCACGGTCGCTCGATGCGCGCCCGACGGCACAAGCGCGGCGCGCGCTGCCGCACTCAGTCCGCGGCGGAGCGGCTGCGGACGATGCCGCGGCGCGAGCCGCGAATGAATTCGACGAAACGCGCGACCTCGGGAAACTGCTGCGCCGGTTCGGTCAGTTGTTCGAGCGCCTGCTCGAGCAGCAGGCCCTGGCGGTAAAGCGTCTTGTACGCGCGCGTGACGGCGGCGATCGCTTCACGCTCGAAACCGCGCCGCTTGAGGCCTTCGCGATTGATGGCCCGCGCGCGGGCGGTGTTGCCACCCGCCATCACGAACGGCGGCACATCCTTCACCACCACGGCGGAGATCGCCGTGAAGCTGCTCTCGCCAATGCGGCAGAACTGGTGCACACCGGTGAAGCCACCGAGAATCGCGTAGTCGCCAATCTCGACATGACCCGCCAGCGTCGCGTTGTTGGCGAAGATGGTGTTGTTGCCGATGCGGCAGTCGTGTGCGACATGGCAGTAAGCCATGATCCAGTTGTCATTGCCGAGCGAGGTCAGTCCACCGCCGCCTGGCGTGCCGCGATTGAGGCTGCAGTATTCACGGATGGTATTGCGATCGCCGATCTCCAGGCGCACCGGCACATCGCCCTTGAACTTCTTGTCCTGGGGATCTTCGCCGAGCGAGCAGAACGCGTAAACGCGGTTTTCACGGCCGAGACGCATCGGCCCCTTGAGCACGCAGTGGGCGCCGATGCTGCAGCCGTCACCGATTTCAACCTGGTCGCCGATGATGGTCCAGGGCCCGACTTCGACGTCCGCGCCGAGTCGGGCTCCGGCGTGGATGATCGCTGTCGGATGGATCAAGCGCGCCCTTCCATCTCGGTCGTCATGAACTCGGCTGTCGCGACCAGGTCCTCGCCGACGTGCGCGGTGGTCTCGAACTTGTAGATGCCGCGAATGGTGCGCTTCAGGTAGGCGGTCAGGATGACCTGATCGCCGGGTACCACCGGTCGCTTGAAACGGGCCTTATCGACGCCGACGAGGTAGTACATGCTGTTGCTGCTGCTGCGCGCATTGTGCGACTTGAACGCCAGCAGGCCGGTCGCCTGGGCCATCGCCTCGAGCAGGATCACGCCCGGCATGATCGGCTTTTCAGGAAAATGCCCGGTGAAGAAGGGTTCGTTGTAGGTGACGTTCTTGATCGCTTTGAGCGATTCGAAGGGCACGCATTCGATAACCCTGTCGACCAGCAGGAACGGATATCGATGCGGGAGGATACTCAGGATCTCCCGGATATCGATCGTCGGCGATTGCTCCATTAGGCGCCCGCCAATGCTGTCGTCAGTCGCATGATGGTTCTCCCCGCGCCCGCGCGCTCAACCCGTGCTAGGGGTGTCGGTTTCGAATATGCACCGGGCAGAGCCGGACGGCACGCGAGTGCTGCCCCGGCCCGGATTCCCTTGAAGCATCCGGGCTGTGCCGGGCGCTGGCGGCGCGGCGCCTGGCGGACACCGCGAACGCGTCGCAGCCGGCCCGTGAGCCGGTGACGGCACGGACCGGGCCGCAAGCGCCGGATGCCTGCTCTATTTCTTCAGGCGCTCGATCACCATGTCGGTGATGTCGACCGCCTTGCTCGCGTAGATCACGCCTTCGCCGAGGACGAGGTCGTATTTCTGTTCGGAGGCAATCGTCTGAATCGCTTCGACGATCTGCTTCTGGATCTTCGCGAATTCCTCATTGCGGCGGAAATTCACGTCTTCGCGGAACTCGTCGGAATCGCGCTTCAGTTCGCGACGCTTCTCGATGATGTCGCGCTCAAGGCGGGTGCGCTCGGTTTCGCTCATGATGGCGCCGTCTTTGGCCGCCCGATCTTCGAGCGCCTTCAATTCCTTCTGCTTCGCCACGAGCAGCTTGTCCTTGCCCGCAAACTCGGATTCGAGCTTTTTCTTTGCGGCCTCGGCCTGGGGCGCAGCTTCGAGCACTCGAACAGCAGCGACCACGCCAATCTTGTAATCCGCTGCCATGGCCGGTGCGCCGGCGACAGCCGCAAGCAGACCCAGGACACCAATAATGCTTACCTTCGACATATTCATCGCTCTATGCTGGTCAAAAAGATTGGAAAAGTGTGCCGTAGCGGCACCCTATCCGGCCACCCCACGCGTCAGAATGTGGTGCCGAAAGTGAACTGGAACTTCTGGATTTCGTCGTTCAATTGGTCGTTGAACGGCTGCGCGATACTAACCGAAAGCATGCCGAACGGCGATAGCCAAATCCCCGAGACCCCGGTCGACATGCGCAGGCTGTCGATCTCCACGTCCTCGAAGGTCGTGTCGTAGACGTTGCCGATGTCGTAGAAGGCCGTCAGGCGCACCGACTTGAACTCCTTGATGAACGGCACCGGCAGGATCAGCTCGACGTTGCCGACGATCGACAGGTTGCCGCCCAGGGCGTCGTTGAAGATGTCCTTGGGACCCAGCGAACTTTCCTCGTAACCACGGACCGTGCGCGGACCGCCGGCGAAGAAGTTCTCGAAAAACGGCAGTTCGAACGTGTCTCCGTAGGCGTCGCCATAACCGACCGAACCCTTGACCAGCAGCACGTAGTCCTTGTGCAACGGGAAGAACACGCGTGAATCGTAATCGACCTTCCAGAATCGCAGGTCGCCGCCCGGCGACGCGATTTCGCCACGAATCTGCTGCAGCACGCCCTTGGTCGGGAACAGGGCCGAATTGCGCGTATCGTACGAGAAGGCGGAACTCAGCCGCAGAATCCGGAAATCGTCGCCCTCGAGGAAGATGAAGCGCGCCACCTGCGGGTCGAGGAAGAACGGATTGATGCCGATGCGCGTTGCTTCGTAGCTCGCGCCAAGACTGATGAAATTGTACTCGGTGATCGGGATGCCGAAGTTCATGCCGACCGATGCCACGCGCGAATTGAACTGCGTGACGTTGTTCAGGCGGGCGCCCGCTTCCGTTTCAGTCCAGCCGAAATTGAAGCCGCGGCTGATGCCATCGAGCGTCCAGAACGGATTCACGTAACCGAGGCGGAAAGTCCGGTTGATTTCGCTGTTGTTGAAAGCGAAATTCAGGCTCTTGCCGCTGCCCAGGAAATTGTTCTGGGTGATGTTCGTGTTGAAAATCAGGCCCTGCGACTGCGAGAAACCGAGACCCAGCAACAGGTTGCCGGACGGGCGCTCCTTCACCGTGTAATTGACGTCGACCTGGTCGGTCGTGCCTGGCACGGCGGGTGTCTCGACGTTGACGTCCTCGAAGTAACCCAGGCGCTGCATGCGGACCTTCGAGCGCTCGACCTGGGCCGTCGAAATCCAGCCGCCTTCCATCTGCCGCATCTCGCGCCGAATGACTTCGTCACGCGTCTTCGAGTTGCCATAGAAATTGACGCGCCGCACATAAACGCGCTGGCCCGGATCGACGAAGTAGCTCAGTGCGACCTGCTTCTTTTCCTTGTCGAGCTTCGGAATCGAGTTGACGTTGGCGAACGCATAGCCTTCGTTGCCGAGGCGATCGGTGATGTTCTTGCTCGTCTGCGTGGTTTCCTTGCGCGAGAACAACATGCCCTTGCGCGTGGTCACCTGCTCGAACAGCTCCTTCTCGTCGACGATCAGCCGGCCGGCGAGCTTGACCTCCGACAGCGTGTACTGCTCACCTTCCGCAATATTGACCGTGATGTAGACGTCGGCCTTGTCGGGCGTGATCGACACCTGCGTCGATTCGACGTGGAAGTCGACGTAGCCGTTGTCCTGGTAAATCGATCGCAGCGCTTCGAGATCGCCGCTCAGCTTCTGCTTCGAATACTGATCGTCCTTGGTGAACCAGCTGAGCCAGGTCGGCGTCGACAGCTTGAATTCGCTGAGGAGCTCCTTGTCGGAAAACACCTTGTTGCCGACGATATTGATCTCGCGGATCCGGGCCGCTTCACCTTCGACGATCGTGAAGGCGACAGTCAGGCTGTTATCGTCGAGGGGCGTGATCTTCGAATCGATCTTCACGCCGTACTTGCCGTTCGAATAGTACTGGCGTCGCAGTTCCTGCGTGACCTTGTCGAGCTTGCCCTCGTTGAACACTTCGCCTTTCGCAAAGCCGATGTCGCCGAGGCCCTTCAGCAGCTCTTCGGTCTTGATCGCCTTGTTGCCCTTGAAGGTGATGTCGGCGATCGACTCGCGCTCGATGACCTCGACGACCAGCACGTCGCCCTCGCGTTCGAGGCGGACGTCCTTGAAGAATCCGGTTTTGAACAGCGCTCGCACCGCTTCCTGCGTGCGCTTCTCGTCGACGCGGTCGCCGACGGTGATGGGAAGATAGTTGAAGACCGTGCCTGCCGAAATTCGGCGCAGCCCGTTAACCCTGATGTCGTCGACGATGAAGTCTTCAGCGACGGCTGCCTGTAACAGCAGGCCCATCGCAAGACACGCCGACCAGCGTGCTGCTCGCGTATTCCGCATTATTTGAATTTTGTTTTCGAGGGCTGCCCAGCGTTGATCAAAGGATGCGCATGATGTCGTTGAAGATTGCGAGCCCCATCAATCCCAACAGGAACATCAGCCCGATGTGCTGTCCGTACAACTGGACGGCCTCCGGTACCGGCTTTCTTATGATGGATTCTATCAGGTAATACATCAAGTGTCCGCCGTCGAGCATCGGTATCGGCAGCAGATTCAGCACCGCGAGGCTGACACTGACGAGGCCCAGGAATTCGAGGAAACGGGACAGTCCGAGCTTCGCCGACTCGCCCGCGAACTGCGCAATGCTGATCGGTCCGCTGAGGTTGTTGACCGAGGCTTCGCCGAGCACCATCTTGCGCAGGAACTTCAGCGTCGTGAGGGTGACGTCGCGCGTGCGATCGAGCGCCCGTGCGGCGGCCGTCAGCATGCCGTAGCGTTCGGTCGCCGTGGCCACGGGTTCCGGCGGCGTCTCGAATGGCGCCACCTCGGCGCCGATGCGGCCGACCGTGCGGCCGTCGACGACGCTCTCCCGCGGTTCGAGCGTGAACGTCCGTTCGCTGCCATCGCGGCTGACCACCACCTCGAGACGGCGACCGACACTGGTCCGGATGTCTTCGACCCAGTCGAGCCAGTCGTCGACCGGCTTGCCATCGAGACGCAGCACGCGATCGCCCGCCTGCAAGCCGGCCTCGGCGGCGGCTTCTGCCGGCACGACCCTGCCAATGATCGGCGGCACTTTCGGTCGGCGTGGCTCGAAGCCGACCTTGTTGAAGAAGTCGCCACGTGAAATGTCGTCGACCGAAATGCTGCTGAAATCGAGCGTGACTTCGCGCGGCAGGCCGTCGGCGCCCAGCACCGACAACCTGACGGACTGGGCGTCGAGGATGGCGTCGATGGCGGTCGACATCACGTTGTCCCAGATCGCGGTATCGCGGCCGTCGACGTTGAGGATTTCATCGCCCGCGCGCAGCCCGCTGCGGGCCGCGATACCGCCGGCGTCGACCTCGCCGATGAACGGGCGCGCCCCGGTGACACCGGCCATGAACATGGCCCAGTACACGAGAAACGCGAGCAGGAAATTGGCCAGCGGGCCGGCGGCGACGATGGCGCACCGTCTCGGCAACGACTGGTTGTTGAACGCGCGATGGCGCTCGGCCGGGGCCACCGGCCCCTCGCGCTCGTCGAGCATCTTGACGTAGCCACCGAGCGGAATCGCTGCCACGGTGAATTCGGTGGCGTCAGGGCCGAACCGGCGCTGGTACAGCGGACGGCCGAAGCCGAGCGAGAAACGCAGGATGCGCACACCAGCGCGCCGGGCCACCCAGTAGTGTCCGTACTCGTGAATCGTGACCAGCACGCCGAGCGCGACGACGAAGGACACCAGCGTCTGCAGCAAGTCCATCATCGGGCGAGTCTGCGCGCGCAGCGGGTTGCCACGTCGCGGGCCCGGCGGTCGTCGTCGAGAATCACCGCGAGTTCGTCGGCGGCACGCGGCGCCAGTTCGTTCAGCGACGCTTCGACCACGTCGGCAATGGCCGGGAACGGAATCCTGCCGTCGAGAAAGGCCGCGACCGCTTCTTCGTTCGCGGCGTTGAGGATCGTAGGCGCGGTGCCGCCCGCGCTCATGGCCTCGCGCGCCAGTCGCAGGCTGGGGAAGCGGCGGCTGTCGGGTTCTTCGAAATCGAGTTTGCGGACATCGAACAGGTTCAGTTGCGCAACGCCGGAGTCGACGCGCTCCGGCCAGCCCAGCGCATAGGCAATCGGTGTGCGCATATCGGGATTGCCGAGCTGCGCGAGCACCGAACCGTCAACATATTCGACCATGGAGTGTATGACGCTCTGAGGGTGAACCACGACTTCCACCGCATCCTGACCCGTGCCGAACAGCCAGCAGGCCTCGATGATTTCAAGCCCCTTGTTCATCATCGTGGCCGAGTCGACCGAGATCTTGCGCCCCATCACCCATTTCGGATGCGCGCAGGCTTCATCGGGTGTGACCGCCCCGAGTTCCGAGAGTTCGCGCGTGCGGAACGGGCCGCCCGAAGCGGTCAGCAGGATCCGCCGCACGCCGACGGACGGCAGGCCGCGCTCGAAGCCGGGCGGCATGCACTGGAACACCGCGTTGTGTTCACTGTCGATCGGCAGCAGTTCGGCGCCCGACTCGCGCACCGCGTTCATGAACAGCGCGCCCGACATCACCAGCGATTCCTTGTTCGCCAGCATCACACGCTTGCCGGCGCGCGCTGCTGCGAGGTTCGGCAGCAGGCCGGCCGCGCCGACGATGCCAGCCATCACGTAGGCGACATCGGGATGGTTCGAGATGTCGACCAGTGCATCGGCCCCGGCCAGCACTTCGGTCTTGAGCCCGGCTGCGGCGACACGCCCCCTCAGGTCGGCGGCCGCGGCCTGTTCGACCATCACGGCATAGCGGGGCCGCCAGGTCAGGCACTGTTGGAGCAGGCCGTAGACATTGCGATTGGCCGACAGCGCGAACACTTCGTAGCGGCCGGGGTGGCGGGCGATGACGTCGAGCGTGTTGACGCCTATCGTGCCGGTGGAGCCCAGAATGGTGACTGCAATCACGTGCGTGGTACCAGTAAAGTCATGCCCAGATAAAACAATGGCGCTGCGGCGGTGAGGCTGTCGACGCGGTCGAGCACGCCGCCGTGGCCCGGCAGCAGGGTGCCGCTGTCCTTCACGCCGGCCCGGCGCTTCAGCAGGCTTTCGAACAGGTCGCCGACGACCGAAGCCGCCACGGTCAGCAGGCACAGCATACAGAATCCGGCCAGCGTCGCCGCCCCATAGCCCTCGAGCGCCCCGATCAGCAGGCCCACGGGCAGCGCCGCGATGAGCGCGCCGCCGACCCCGGCCCAGGTCTTGCCCGGGCTGGTCTTCGGGGCGAGCTTGCGTTGACCCCAGCGGCGACCGACGAAATACGCCGCGCTGTCAGCCAGCCAGATCAGGGCGAACAGCGCGAGCAACAGGGTGGGATTGAGCTGGTGCAGCCAGAGCAGGCAGAGCCACAGCGGGATCAGCACGACCCAGCCCGTCGCCGCCAGCGCCCAGCGACCGGAGGGAAGTGCCGGCCGGCCCGTCTCGGCCAGCAGCAACGCGGCGAACGCGACTCCCCAGCCGCACAGCACGGGCCAGAGCAGCCATTGTCGCGTGGCCGGATCGGTCAGGAGGACCCACGAGCCCGCGGCGAGGGCGACTGTCAGTCCGACATAGGCAGCGCGCCGGGCGGGTGTACCCCAGCCGGCAAGATTGCCCCACTCGACCGCCGCCAGTGCGAGGAATACGCCGAGGACCAGCGCCAGCACCGCGGTGCCGGCATAGACGATCGTCAGCACCAGCGCCGTGCCCAGCGTGCCGGCGGTCAGGAGTCGGGCGCGGAGCGCCCGGGCGGCCGGTCGTTGAGTCTGCCCGACCGGCGACGACGTCACTCAGGAGGTTCCCAGACGCTGGGCCGGCAGTTCGCCCGTCTGCTCGACCTGCTCGCCTGTCATGCCGAACCGACGCTGCCGGCGAGCAAAGCTCTTCAGTGCGAGGTCGAACTGCTCCCGATCGAAATCCGGCCACAGGCAGTCGGTGAAATGCAGCTCGGTGTAGGCCAGCTGCCACAGCAGGTAATTGCTGATGCGCTGCTCGCCGCCCGAGCGAATGAACAGGTCGGGCTCGGGGGTGTCGTGCAGGCACATCTGCGCTTCGAGCAGTTCAGGCGTGATTGCAGCGGGCTCAAGCAGGCCCTGCTGCACCTGCTCGGCAAGGCGGCGCGCGGCTTCGGTGATGTCCCAGCGGCCGCCATAGTTGGCCGCGATGACCAGCGTGAGCCGGGTGTTGTCGGCCGTCATCGCTTCCGAGGCGTCGATCGCCCGCTGCAGCTTGCGCGGAAACGCGCTGCGCTCGCCGATCACGCGCAGGCGGATGCCGTTCTCGTGCAGGCGCTGGACCTCCTGCTCGAGCGCGTGCACGAACAGGTCCATCAGCAGGCGGACTTCGGCGGGCGGACGCCGCCAGTTCTCGCTGCTGAATGCGAACAGGGTCAGGGTGTCGATGCCGAGTTCGGCGCAGCGCTCGACGATGGCGCGCACGTTTTCCACGCCCGCCCGGTGTCCGGCAATCCGTGGCAGCTGGCGGCGACGCGCCCAGCGACCATTGCCGTCCATGATGATTGCCACGTGGCGGGGTAGACCATTGTCCATAGGGTGCACGTCAGACCGAGAGGATTTCCTGCTCTTTAGCGGCAAATGCCTCGTCAATCTTTTTGATATGTGCGTCGGTCAGTTTCTGTACGTCATCCTGGCCACGGCGCTCGTCGTCCTCGGCAATCTGCTTTTCCTTCAGCAGATCCTTCAGATCCGACATCGCATCGCGGCGGATGTTGCGGATGGCGACCTTCGCCTGCTCTGCTTCGCCCTTGATCACCTTGACCAGGTCGCGCCGCCGCTCCTCGGTCAGCGGCGGCAGCGGGATGCGCATCACGGTGCCGGCCGTGTTCGGGTTCAGGCCCAGATCGGACTCGAGAATTGCGCGCTCAATCGCCGTCACCATCGACTTGTCCCACGCGGTGACCGTCAGCGTCCGAGAGTCCTCGATCGTGACGTTCGCCGCCTTCGGTATCGGCGTCTGCGTGCCGTAGTAGTCGACCGTGATGTGATCCAGCAGGCTCGGATGGGCTCGGCCGGTGCGTATCTTCTGCAGGTCGAGCTTGAACGACGCGATGGTTTTGTCCATGCGCGTGTTCGCGTCTTTGATGATGTCTTGCAGCATGGGTCTAATCCGCTGTTGTGACGAGGGTTCCAACGTTTTCGCCGAGCGCCGCGCGCACGAAGGCGCCTGGGTTCGTCATGTCGACGACGCGCAGCGGCATCTTGTTGTCACGGCACAGGACCACGGCGGTCGCGTCCATGACGGCGAGTTTCTGATCGAGCACCGTATCGTAATCCAGCCGATCGTAGCGCGTGGCGTGCGGGTCCTTCGCCGGGTCGGCGGAGTAGACGCCATCGACCTTCGTCGCCTTGATCATCAGTTGCGCACCGATCTCGATCGCGCGCAGGCTGGCCGCGGAGTCGGTCGTGAAGAACGGATTGCCGGTCCCCGCGGCGAGCACGACGACCCGGCCCTTTTCAAGGTGCCTGATCGCCCGTCGGCGAATGTAATCCTCGCAGACCTGGTTGATCTTGATCGCGGACATCACGCGGGCGAACAGGCCCTCGCGTTCGAGCGCGTCCTGGATGGCGATGGCGTTGATGACGGTTGCCAGCATGCCCATCTGGTCGGCCGACACGCGGTCCATGCCCTTCGCGGCAAGGCCGGCGCCTCGGAAGATGTTGCCACCGCCAATCACGACCGCGACCTGCACGCCGTGCTCGATCAGGTCGCGGATTTCCTCGGCGATGCGTTTCAGCACGGCCGGATCGATACCGTAGTCTTCGGTCCCCATCAGGGCTTCGCCGCTGAGCTTGATGAGGACCCGCTGGAAGCGGTTCTTGTGTGCAGTCTCGGAAGTCACTTGCAGAAATCCTGGGCTGAGCAGTGGAGCGCGGCGGCCCGGGGCCGCCGCACATGGAAATTCAGCCGTTGACCCGGCCCCCTGGCGCGCGAGGTCGGCTCGGTCCCTGCCGGCCGCTCAGGATTCCGCACTGCGGGCCTGGGCCATGACTTCCTCGGCAAAGTTGGATTCCTTCTTCTCGATGCCCTCGCCCACTTCGAAGCGGGTGAAGGCCTTGACCGTGCCGTCCTTGCCCAGCAGCTTGCCGACGGTCGTGTCCGGATCCTTGACGAACGGCTGGCCCAGCAGGGTGATTTCGCCGACGAACTTGCGCATCTGGCCGACAATCATCTTCTCGATGATTTCCGGCGGCTTGCCACTCGTCGCAGCCTGCGCGAGGCGGATTTCCTTCTCCTTCGCGATCAGCGCCGGCGGCACGTCGCTCTCGGCGATGCACACCGGGTTCGACGCCGCGATGTGCATCGCGATGTCCTTGGCCATCTCCTGCGTGCCGCCGGTCAGTTCGACCAGCACACCGATGCGCTTGCCGTGACGATAGGCACCGATGAGGCCGTCGGTCTGGCGGACTTCGAAGCGGCGGATCGAGATGTTCTCGCCGATCTTCAGCACCAGCTGCTGGCGCGCGGATTCGACCGTCTCGGCAGCGCCGTCGAGCGTGGTCGCCGACAGGGTCTCGACGTCGGCCGGACGGGCCTTCAGCACCGTGCGCGCGACCGCATCGGCGAAGGCCACGAAATTCGGTTCATTGGCCGCGAAGTCGGTTTCCGAATTGACTTCGACGAGCGCTGCGGCGCCCGCGGCTTCGGCGATCACGACCGCGCCCTCAGCCGCGATGCGGCCGGCCTTCTTGGCGGCTTTCGCCGCTCCTGACTTGCGCAGGTGTTCCAGGGCCGCCTCGAGGTCGCCCTCGGTCGCCACCAGCGCATTCTTGCATTCCATCATTCCGGCGCCGGAACGCTCACGCAGTTCCTTCACCGCCGCCGCACTAATCTGCATCTGTCATTTACTCCGGCAGGCCCGGGCCGCCACAGGGCGCACCCGGGCATCGTCTTGCTGTGTTTACTCGGCAGTCGTCTCGGCGCCCGCCCCCGGACCGCCAGCCTTGCGCACCACCTTCTTCTTCGGCGGTGCCTTCTTGGCGTTGCGGCGCGCGGCTTCCTCGGCCTCGGCCGCGGTCTCCGGGCCACGCACGACGGGCGCGCCCGTCGCGTCGAGTTCGACGAAATCGTCCTGGCCACCGGCACCTGCTGCGGCCAGCGTGGTGCGCGCGTCCAGCACCGCATCGGCGGCGGACTTGGTGTAGAGGTTGATTGCGCTGATGGCGTCATCGTTGCCCGGCACGACGTAATCGACGTGGTCCGGCTTGCTGTTGGTATCGACGATCGCGATGACCGGGATCTTCAGCTTGGCCGCCTCGGCGATCGCAATGTTTTCGTAGCCGACGTCGATGATGAACAGCGCGTCCGGCAGACGCTCCATGTCCTTGATGCCGGCCAGGCCGTGATTGAGCTTTTCGTACTCGCGGCGGACCTGCAGGCCCTCGCGCTTCGAAATGCGGTCCAGGCCGCCGTTGTTGATCGTGTCCTCGAGTTCCTTCAGGCGCTTGATCGACTGCTTCACCGTCTTGAAGTTGGTGAGCATGCCGCCGAGCCAGCGACGGCTGACATAGGGCATGCCGCAGCGGATGGCCTCGCGCTCGACTGCATCCTGGGCGGCGCGCTTGGTGCCGACGAAGAGGATCTTGCCGCGCTTGGCTGCCATCCGGCCGATGAAGTTCATCGCGTCGTTGAACAGCGGGAGGGACTTTTCAAGATTGATGATGTGGATTTTATTCCGCTCGC
The DNA here is from genome assembly GCA_001464935.1 of Gammaproteobacteria bacterium Ga0077536. GTDB lineage: Bacteria > Pseudomonadota > Gammaproteobacteria. The sequence continues at coordinate 66,603 of LNEL01000049.1, read as the reverse complement.
CAAAGATGTACGGCGCCATCTTGGGATGCCAGAATCGGGTCTGGTGACCGAAGTGCACGCCAGCCTCGAGCATCTGGCGCATGGAAACGTCTGCCATGTGAATCTCCTGGTGGGTTTTTCCTCCACGTGCCCCGAACAGCCGATCCGCCGTGAGGCGGACACCCGGGCGCCGGTTGACGGCACGTGTGTGGATTGTTGGAAAGTGCTGTTTTCATTGCCCGTTGGGCGCGCGCTTTATACCATGGAACCTTCGCCGCAACAATGAGTTGGACGCCCTAAAAACATGCCTGTCACGATCAAGACCCCGGCCGAAATCGAGAAGATGCGCGTCGCCTGCCGGCTGGCGGCCGAGGTGCTCGAGATGATCGCGCCCCACGTGGTGCCGGGCGTGGCGACGGACGAACTCGACCGCCTGTGCCACGATTACATCGTCCACCACCAGCAGGCCATCCCGGCGCCGCTGAACTACCACGGCTTCCCGAAATCCATTTGCACCTCGATCAATCACGTCGTCTGCCACGGGATTCCGAACGACAAACGCCTGAAGGATGGCGATATCGTCAATGTCGACATCACTGTCATCAAGGACGGGTTTCACGGCGACACGAGCCAGATGTTCGTCGTCGGTGACGCCTCCATCAAGGCACGGCGCCTGATCGACACGGCCTACGAGTGCCTGTGCGTCGGCATCGGCCTCGTCGGGCCGGGCACCCGCCTGGGGGATATCGGCGCCGCCATCCAGACCCTCGCGGAGTCCCGCAATTACTCGGTGGTCCGCGAATACTGCGGGCATGGCATCGGGCGGGAATTCCACGAAGAACCGCAGGTCCTGCACTATGGTCAGCGCGGCACCGGCTACATCCTCCAGGAAGGCATGACTTTCACGATCGAACCGATGATCAACGCCGGCAAGCGGCAGGTGCGCCTGCTGCCGGACGGCTGGACCGTCGTCACCAAGGACCACAGCCTGTCGGCTCAATGGGAGCACACGGTACTCGTCACGCCCACGGGCTGCGAAGTGCTGACTGCCCGTCGCGAGGAACATTTTGAATTTGGCCCTGATGCAGTCCGTCGTCTCGGTAGCTGACGAGTCCCTCGAACAGGCGCTCGACTTCGAGGCCCTCGAGTCCGCGTTCGAGCAGGACAGCGGTCCGACCGTGCTCGCCGGTTGCCGCGCGGTGCTCGCGCGCGTCAATGAACGCCTGAAGCAGCGCTTCTTCGGCGGCGCCCCGGTGGAGGAAATCGTCGGCCTGCGGGCCTTCTGCATCGACGAAGTCATCCGGCGCGCGTGGCACTACTGCGGGCCGGGCGACAGCGCGCACGCGCTGCTGGCCGTCGGTGGCTACGGCCGCGGCGAGCTTCATCCGTATTCGGACGTCGACATCTGCATCGTGCTCGGGAGCGCGCTCGATGACGACACGCGCGGCCGCATCGAGCGGCTGATCACGTTCCTGTGGGACATCGGGCTCGAGGTCGGCCACAGTGTGCGCACGGTCGACGAGTGCGAGAGCGCGGCAAGCGGCGACATCACGATCATGACGAACCTGATGGAGGCGCGGCTCGTCGAAGGACCGGCCGCGCTGCTCGAGGCAGTGCGCGCGGCCACCGCCACCGATCGCATCTGGGCCACGGACCTGTTTTTCAAGGCCAAGCTCGACGAGCAGGAACGGCGCCATCAGCGCTTCAATGACGCCTTTCAGCAGCTCGAACCGAACATCAAGGAAAGCCCGGGCGGTCTGCGCGACATCCAGATCATCGCGTGGGTTGCCAACCGGCATTTCCAGACAGCCGGCCTGCGCGGCCTCATCGAAAACGGCTTTCTGACCGCTGACGAGTACGCCGCGCTCGTGCGGGGCCGACATCACCTGTGGCGCATTCGGTGCGCGTTGCATTATCTCGCGGGTCGTCGCGAAGACCGGTTGCTGTTCGACTACCAGCGCCGCGTGTCCGAGGTGTTCGGTTTCGTCGACGAATCGCACAACCGCGCGGTCGAACAGTTCATGCGCGGGTTCTATCGCACGGTGCGTGAACTGGGCCGCCTCAACGAGATGCTGCTGGGTCTGTTCCAGGAGGCCATCCTGCATCCCGATCGCGAAGCGCGCGCCTCGCCGCTGAACCGGCGCTTCCAGGTCCGCGGCAACTACATCGAAGTGACGAGCGACCAGGTGTTCCGGCGCACGCCGCCGGCGCTGCTCGAGATTTTCCTGCTGATCCAGCGCAATCCATGGATCAAGGGGGTGCGCGCGAGCACGATTCGGCTCATTCGCGAAAGCCTGTACCTGATCGACGACAAGTTCCGTCGCGACATCCGGGCGCGCAGCCTGTTCATGGAGATCATCCGCCAGCCGCGCCTGATCGGCCATGAACTGCAGCGCATGCATCGCTACGGCGTACTGGCGGCCTACCTGCCGGAATTCGCGCGGATCGAGGGCCTGATGCAGTTCGACCTCTTCCACGTGTACACGGTCGATGAACATCTGCTGTTCGTGCTGCTGATGATGCGGCGCTTTTCGTATCCGGTGACGACCGAGGATCAGCCCGATCTCGTGCGCCAGGCCATCGAACGCATCCCCAAGCTCGAACTGCTGTACATCGCGGGTCTGTACCATGACGTCGGCAAGGGCACCGGCCGCGATCACAGCGAAGTCGGCGCCCAGGAGGCCACCGCCTTCTGCCTGGCGCACGGACTCAGCAACTACGACACGAATCTCGTCGCGTGGCTGGTCAACAATCATCTGGTGATGTCGGCGACCTCGCAGCGCGAGGACATCTACGATCCGGAAGTCATCCAGCGCTTTGCGGCCATTGTCGGCGACGAGGCCCGCCTCGACTACCTGTTCCTGCTGACGATCGCCGATATTCGCGGCACCAATCCGCAACTGTGGACGGGCTGGAAGCGCTCGCTGATCTTCGAGCTCTACCTCGCGACGCTGCGCGCGCTGCGCACCGGCATCGAGGCGCGGGTCGAGCGCGTCGAACGCACCGAGGCAACGCGCCAGGAAGCGCGCAAGCTCATCGATACAGAACGCTTTCCCGAACATTCGGTATCGCTGCTGTGGGGCACGCTCAGCGAGGAGTACTTCCTGCGTCACCGGCCGATCGAAATCGCCTGGCACACCGAAACGATCCTCGAGGCGGATGAAGACGACCTGCCCTTGATCGCACTGCGCAACTTCGACAGCAAGGGCGGCACGTCGGTGTTCATCTATGCCACGGACTCGGACTTCCTGTTCGCCATTGCAACCGCCACGCTGGATCGACTGCGGCTCGACGTGCAGGACGCGCGCATCATCACCTCGAGCGCCGGCTATACCCTCGACACGTTCACGGTCCTCGATGCCGAGACGCGCAGCGTCGTCGATGACGCGCAACGACTGCACGACATCCAGAGCCGACTGCGCTCCGCGCTGCGCGCGCGAGAGATCGCACCGGCGCGCGCCACGCCGGCGGTGAGCCGCCGTCTGCGCAACTTCAGCGTGCCGGCATCCGTCACGTTCACGCCCGACACCGTCAATGCCCGTACCGTCATGGAGGTGATTGCGGCCGATCGTCCCGGTTTCCTCTCGCTGGTCGGCCGCGCGATGCAGAACCAGGGCGTGCGGCTGCACGACGCGCGCATTGCGACGATCGGGGAGCGCGCGGAAGACTATTTCTACATCACCGACTTCGACGATCGGCCCTTCGAGAATGCGGTGCGACAGGATGCGTTGCGCGGGGAGATCATCGCGGCGCTCAATGATTGAGGCCGGGATCGCGGCAGGCGCCTGTCGTGCCCCACCTCCCGCGTCCGAGCAAGAACTGCTCGCCCGCGCGCGCGCCATTGCCGGCCAAGCCCTGGGCGTCCTCGCAGCGCAGGCGGGAATGCCCCCGCCAGGCGCCCCGCGCCACACGAAAGGCTACGCCGGCACCCTGCTCGAATGCGTACTCGGCGCTGATGCGGGTTCGCGTTCACTACCGGATTTCACGCGCCTCGGCATCGAGCTGAAGAGCATTCCGGTCAATGCCGCTGGTGTGCCCGCGGAATCGACCTTCCTGTGCGTGGCGCCGTTGCGCGGCGCGAGCGGACAGCGGTGGGAGGACTCACCGGTCTGGCACAAGTTGCGCCGCGTGCTGTGGATTCCACTCGAGGCGGACCGGCGCCTGCCGCTGGCCGTGCGGCGTGTCGGCTGGCCCGTGCTGTGGAGCCCGGACCAGGAGGACGCGCGCGTGCTGCGCGAAGACTGGGAGGAACTGATGGAGTTGCTGGTGACCGGCAGCTACGCCCAACTCGATGCCCGGGTCGGCCGGTATCTGCAGATTCGGCCGAAGGCCGCGAACGCGCGCGCGCTGGCTCCCAGTTTCGATGCCGCCGGAGAACCGGCCGGCACCCTGCCCCGCGGCTTTTATCTGCGCACGAAATTCACGCGTCGCCTGCTGGCCACGGCGTCTGCCGGCATCGTCTGAGCAGTGCTGGCCGCGACCGGGTGGCCGCGGCGCGAACTCATTTCAGCAGGAACCAGGCCGCAGCAGCGGCAGCGACCGCGAGCACTGCCAGGATGATCCCAATCGGGCTGCCGCCTGCAGGGGTCGGCGTTGGTGGGCTGACGGCAGCGGCTTCCACGACGGGCGGCGCAACAGGCGCTGGCGGGAGGGACGGCGGTGCCGGCTCGCTGACCGGCAGCGCGGCGACGTCATCAGCCCCCTGGGTGATGTCGAAAATCTCGTCGCCCGCCTCGACCGGCTCGTCATCGAAGCCTTTCGTCACGTCGAAATCGACTTCATCGAGCGTTGCTTGCGGCGTTGCTGGCGGTTTCACGAACGTGGTTTGTCCGTGGTCGTTCGCGTCAGTCACTGGCATTTCCCTCTGTTGAACCGGCATGACCGTTTCGTCGCATGCTGCCATATCCGATGCGGCCGAACCAAGCGCGCTGTCCCCGCCTGCCGGAGGATGCACGACGCCAGGGGCGGATGCAGGGCACCTGTTTCGACGAGTGGCGGGGCCGCCGCCGGGTTCGCTTTTACGCCAACGACACAGTCCTGGTCTGTATCGGGGATAATCCGCGAATCTGAACCGAAAGCACCCCGTGGATCCCAAGCCCCCTTCCGTCGATGACAAGCGCACCCCGGACCCCGCCGCGTGGCGCTTCTGCGTGGCGCCGATGATGGCGTGCACCGACCGTCATTACCGGCACTTTGCGCGCCTGCTGTCGCAGCACGCGCGGCTCTACACCGAGATGGTGGTGGCGCAGGCGGTGCTGCACGGCCCGCGGGAGCGTCTGCTGGCCTTCGGTGAAGTCGAGCACCCGGTCGCCCTGCAGCTTGGCGGAAGCGACCCGGGCGTGCTCGCGGCTGCGGCCCGCATCGGCGCGGCGGCGGGCTATGACGAAATCAATCTGAATGTCGGGTGCCCCAGCGATCGGGTGCAGGCGGGCCGCTTCGGCGCCTGCCTGATGAAAGAGCCCGCGCTGGTGGCGGACTGCGTTGCCGCGATGCGGGACGCCGTGTCGATTCCCGTCACCGTCAAAACGCGCCTGGGTGTCGATGACCTCGACAGCTACGACGCGCTGGCCGGGCTCATCGCGCGCATTCGCGACGCCGGGTGCCGCGTCGTGCTGTTGCATGCGCGCAAGGCACTGCTGAACCTGGACACTCGCGCGAACCGCCAGATCCCGCCGCTCGACTATCCGCGGGTCCATCGGATCAAGGCGGATTTTCCCGAGCTCTGCATCGTGCTGAATGGTGGCCTCGGCTCGCTCGAGGAATGCCTGCCGCATCTGCCGGCCCTCGACGGCGTGATGCTCGGTCGCGCAGCCTATGACCGTCCGCTGCTGCTGCAGGAGGTCGATGCCCGGCTGTTCGGCCAGCCCGCGCAGTCACCCCGCTCGGCGCTCGCACTGCTGGCGGCATTCATGCCCTACCTCGAAGCGGAGTACGCGCGCGGCACGCCGCTGCGCGTGATGACGAAACATCTGTGCGGCCTGTTTCACGGCCGGCCCGGCGCGCGTGACTGGCGCCGCTTGCTGAGCGGGGAAGCGGGCGCCTGGCTGACGCCCGCCGAGCTGCGAGCGACAATCACGAGCCGACAGCACGCAGAGTCGCTGACCGCCTGACCCGACGGGCGGCGAGGGCGCGACGTCGGCCGCGCGCCCTGCCAGCGGCGCAGCGTCGACGTGCGCGTCCCGTCCTCAGGGCTTGACGAACTTCAGCGTCATGCGGTCGGACTCGCCGATCGCGACGTAGCGCTCGCGATCCTGATCGCCGAGTTTGAGGACCGGCGGCAGTGTCCATACGCCGTCGGCGTAGTCCTTGGTGTCGCGCGGATTCGCGTTGACCTCGGACTTGCCGGCCAGCTTGAAGCCGATGCCTTCGAGCACGCCGATCAGATACGCCTCCGGCAGATAGCCCTTCTCGGCACTCTTTGACGGGTCGGCATCCGCTGCTGCCCGATGCTGTTCGATGCCGAGCACGCCGCCCGATTTCAGCACCTCGAAGCAGGCTTTGTAGACCGCCTCGAACTTGCCGCTGTTCAGCCAGTTGTGCGAGTTGCGGAAGGTCACGACCATGTCCGCCGAGCCCTTGGGCCCGAGCACGACGCTGTCGCCCTGCCACATGATCTGACGCTCGACGGCGCCGTAGAGCTCAGGCGAGGCATCGAGCTTGGCAGCCAGCGCAGCGGTGCTTTTACGCTCGTACGCACTCTCGCTGGCGGGATCGTAGATGCCGACCACCAGCTTGCCCCGGTCCTTCAGATACGGCGCGAGGATCTCCGTATACCAGCCCTCGCCCGGCAGAATCTCGACGACGGTCATCGTCGGCGCAATGCCGAAGAAGCCCAGCGTCTCTACCGGGTGCCGATGCGCGTCGCGCGCGCGATTCGCCGCGCTGCGGTGCTCGCCGGCCACGGCCTGTTCGAGTGTCGGTCCGTCCGCCGCCATGACGTGCGTACCCAGTGTCATGGCCAGCACCGCGGCGCCCAGCACCCTTGTCGTTCGCAGCATCAATCCTGTCATGGTGTCATTTCCTTTCGTTTCATTCGGCACGGTACAACTCGCCGCCTGCTTCCTTGAATTCGGCGGCCTTCTCCTCCATGCCAGCCGCCAGCGCGGCGTCGGCGTCGGCAATGCCCGTCGCTTCCGCGTAATCACGCACGTCCTGCGTGATCTTCATCGAGCAGAAGTGCGGGCCGCACATCGAACAGAAGTGCGCGAGCTTGTGGCCTTCCTTCGGCATCGTTTCGTCGTGGTACTCGCGCGCGCGCGCCGGGTCGAGACCGAGATTGAACTGGTCTTCCCAGCGGAATTCGAATCGCGCCTTGGACAACGCGTTGTCGCGCTGCTGGGCCGCCGGATGCCCCTTCGCCAGATCTGCCGCGTGGGCCGCGATCTTGTAGGCAATGATGCCATCACGAACGTCGTTCTTGTCCGGCAGGCCGAGATGCTCCTTCGGTGTCACGTAGCACAGCATCGCCGTCCCGTACCAGCCGATCATCGCCGCGCCGATCGCGGAGGTGATGTGGTCGTAACCGGGCGCGATGTCGGTGGTCAGCGGCCCCAGCGTGTAGAACGGCGCCTCGTGACAGACTTCGAGCTGGCGATCCATGTTTTCCTTGATCATGTGCATCGGCACGTGCCCGGGGCCCTCGATCATCACCTGCACGTCGTGACGCCACGCGATCTGCGTGAGCTCGCCCAGCGTTTCGAGTTCGGCGAACTGCGCTTCGTCGTTCGCGTCGGCAATCGACCCCGGCCGCAGACCATCGCCCAGCGAAAACGCGACGTCGTATTGCCGCATGATGTCGCAGATCTCTTCGAAGTGCGTGTAGAGAAAGTTCTCCTTGTGGTGCGCGAGGCACCACTTCGCCAAGATGGACCCACCGCGCGACACGATGCCGGTGACGCGACGCGCCGTCAGCGGAATGTAGGGCAGGCGCACGCCGGCGTGGATCGTGAAATAGTCGACGCCCTGTTCGGCCTGTTCGATCAGCGTGTCGCGATAGATTTCCCAGGTCAGCTCTTCCGCCTTGCCATCGACCTTCTCGAGCGCCTGGTAGATCGGCACCGTGCCGATCGGCACCGGCGAGTTGCGGATGATCCACTCGCGCGTTTCGTGGATGTTCTTGCCGGTCGACAGGTCCATCACGGTGTCGCCGCCCCAGCGCGTGGACCACACCATTTTTTCGATTTCCTCGGCAATTGACGAGCTGACCGCCGAGTTGCCGATGTTGGCGTTGATCTTCACGAGGAAATTGCGGCCGATGATCATCGGCTCGCTTTCCGGGTGATTGATGTTCGACGGAATGATGGCGCGGCCGCGCGCCACTTCCTCGCGCACGAACTCGGGCGTGATCTCGGCCGGCAGCCGCGCGCCGAGCGGCGAACCGGGATGCACGCGACCGGCCTGCGGCCCGGTCTCGCGCCACGCGGCGAGCTTGAGGTTTTCGCGTATCGCGATGAACTCCATCTCGGGCGTGACGATGCCCTGACGGGCGTAATGCATCTGCGTGACGTTGCAGCCGCTGCGCGCGCGCAGCGCCGGGCGCTTGCGCGCGAAACGCAGGCCGGAAAGCCCGGCGTCCTGTTCGCGACGACGCGTCCAGTCGGAAGTCGGCCGATCCAGCGCCACGGTGTCCTGGCGCTCGGCGATCCATGCTGCGCGCAGCGGCGCCAGCCCCTGACGGATATCGACGCGCTGCGCCGTATCGGTGTAGGGGCCGGAGGTGTCGTAGACATAGATGGGCCGGTTGGCGAGCGGCACGCCTCGGCTCACGCTCGCCTGCTGCGCGATTTCGCGCATCGGCACCTGGATGTCGGGTCGTGAACCTGCGACGTGGATCTTCCGCGAGCCCGGCAGGGGCTCGGTGACCTGGGGGTCGAGTTCAGCGTTTTCAGTGAGGATGTGATCTGGTACTGCGTTCATCGGCGGCCCTCCGGTGCACAAGGCGTGTACGACTGCGCGGCGGCGCTGGGGGACCGGAACTGGAAGACGCATGGAGCAGATGGAGTACTGCTGCTTCCCTACGCCGGCATGATCCGGGTCAGGTTCGAAGGGTCACTCTCAGCTCCGCCTCGTTCGTGGCTGCATGCCACGCCGGCGGAACACCCCTAGCCGCTGTCGCTGACAGCACTATAGCGTATAATTCCGGGCGACCATACCGAGACACAGCGCGGTTATTCGCCGCCCCGTCTCACGCAAACCAGGTTCCTTACGCGAGTCTTCTTCATGGATTTTCAGCAAGCCCGCTTCAACATGGTCGAACAGCAGATCCGCACGTGGGAAGTGCTCGATCAGTCGGTGCTCGATGCGCTCTTCGAAGTGCCTCGCGAGCAGTTCGTCCCCGAGGCCTACCGCCAGCTCGCGTTCTCTGACACGCGCATTCCGCTCGGCATGGGGCAGTCGATGATGTTTCCGAAGGTTGAAGCCCGCATGCTGCAGGCGCTCAATCCGGGCCCGCGCGATCGGGCGCTCGAGATCGGCACCGGCAGCGGCTATCTCACCGCCCTGCTCGCCCATTTCGCCAGCAGCGTCGTCAGTGTCGAAATCTATGCGGCGTTCACCGACAGCGCGGCGAAGCGGCTGCGGGCACGCGATATTTCGAATGTCGCGCTGGTCACCGCCGACGGCATCGACGGCTATGCCGCACAGGCCCCGTTCGACGTGATTGCCGTCACCGGCTCGTTTGCGCAGCGCCAACCGCAGATCGAGGCGCAGCTCGCGGTCGGCGGCCGCCTGTTCATGGTCGTCGGCAGTGGACACGCGATGGAGGCTCTGCTGATCACCCGCACCGCCGAGCAGGCATATGCCGTCGAGTCCCTGTTCGAGACGGAACTCGAACCGCTGGTCGGAGCCGAGAGCGCACCCAAGTTCGCGTTCTAGGCCATGGAAGAGATTGACGTCGAGGCACTCGCGGCCGCGCTGGCCGGGGCGGCACCCGCAATGCTCGACGTGCGCGAAGCGTGGGAAGTCGCGCTGTGCAGTCTGCCCGGGGCGCTGCACATTCCGCTGGGCGAACTGCCCGCCCGTCATGCCGAACTGGATCGCACACGGCGTCTGGTCGTGGTGTGTCACCACGGCATGCGCAGTCGCGCGGCGCAGGCCTTCCTGCTGGCGCAGGGCTTCGTCCACGTGCAGAACCTCGCCGGCGGGATCGACGCCTGGGCCCGACGCATCGATCCCGCGATGGCGACCTACTGATCCCGGCGCCCGCTCGCCCGCTTTTGCAAGGAACCGTGCATGCCCGTTTTGAAGCTCCTCCGTTCAGGTCTGAAGCTCGGAGTCCTGACGCTGTCGCTGTGCACCCTGTCGGCGGGCACGGCCCGGGCGGCTGATCTGCTCGCGCTGCTCGCGCTGGCCGAGCAGTCGGATCCCGAGTATCGTGAGTCCCAGAACAATGCGCTCGCCGTCGCCGAAGGGATTCCGCAGGCCCGGGCAGCGCTGTGGAAGCCGCAGCTCCGCTTCACCACCGGCGGCGCCCGGGTCCGCCAGGACATCACCGCCGAGTTCGCGTTCGGCACCGGCGGCGGCGAATCGGCCTTCGATCAGACCGACTATCGCCTGAGCCTCGTGCAGCCGGTGTTCCATCGCGACCGCCATCTGCGGCTTCAGCAGGCCGACAAGCGGTTGCGACAGGCACAGCTGCAGATCGATGCCGCCTTTCAGCGCCTGATGGTACGGCTGGCCGAACGCTACTTCGATGTGCTCGCCGCTCAGGACAACCTGAGCTTCGCACGGGCAGAGACGCAGTCGTTGCAGGGCCAGCTCGAGCAGGCGCAACAACGCTTCGACGTGGGCCTGATCGCGATCACCGACGTGCAGGAGGCGCAGGCCGGCTACGACCTGGCACGCGCGCAGGAAATCACGGCGGAGAACGCGGTGCAGAATGCCGAGGAGCGGCTGCGCGAAGTCACTGGCGCCGAGCACCGCTCGCTGTGGCGCCTCGGCGAGCAGTTGCCGCTCGAGCGGCCCGATCCGGACAACATCGAACAATGGACCGAGACGGCCATCGCACAGAACCTCGAACTCGAGGCGGCACTCGTGGCCTCCGAGATCGCGGCGGATGAAATCGGCGTGCAGCGTGCGGGTCACTATCCGACCGTGGACATCGAGGGCGGACATGGCTTCAACAGCACAGGCGGGCTGTTCGGGCAGAACGAAACCGAAAGCAGCGAGATCGGCGTCCGTCTGAACATCCCGCTGTACGAAGGTGGCGCCGTCAACTCGCGCACGCGGCAGGCCGTGCACGAGCATGCCGGTGCGCTCGACCGGCTCGAACGCACAAGGCGCGCGGTGTATCGCCAGGCACGGGAGGCCTTTCTCGGCATCGCGACGCAAATTGGCGCGGTGCAGGCCTTGAAGCAGGCCGTGGTGTCCTCCACCACGGCGCTCGAGTCGACCAAAGCCGGGTTCGAGGTCGGCACGCGCACAACGGTCGACGTGGTGACCGCGGAGCGCGGCCTGTCGCAGGCGCGCCGCGACTATGCGCGCGCGCGCTACGACTACGTGCTGAACCTGCTGCGGCTGAAGGAAGCGGCCGGGACGCTCAGCCCGGACGTGATGGCACAGGCGAATGCCTGGCTCAGCCCCGGGGAGGTCGGGGCCGAGACGCCGGCGCCCGGCAACAGCCCATAATCATCATAAGCATCACAAGGGGAGCACATGACCAACACGAATCACATTGCCGGCGCGCACAAGTGTCGACTCGACGACAGCACCCTGATCGTCGTCGATATCCAGCAACGACTCGGCGATGCGATGCCGGGCAAGGTCCTGAACCGGGTGCTGCAGAACACCTGCCTGCTGAGTCGCTCGGCCAGCCTGCTTGGTGTGCCGGTGATGCAAACCGAGCAGTATCCGCAGGGCCTCGGCGTGACGCACCCGATGGTCATCGAGGCGCTGCCGCCGTCGCGCAAATATTTCTCCAAGACGGCATTCAGCTGCATGAACGCCGATGGTTTTCCGGCGGCCATCGCGGCCCTGCAACGGCGGCAGGCGGTGCTGGTGGGCATGGAGGCGCACATCTGCGTGCTGCAGACGGCGTTGGATCTGGCGGCGACGGGCGCGGAAGTCTTCGTCGTCGAAGATGCGATCTGCTCGCGGCGGCTCGAAAACTATCAGAATGCACTCGACCGCATGCGGGCGAGCAACGTCAACATCGTCAGCGCCGAGTCAGTGGTGTTCGAGTGGATGGGCGATTCCCGTCACGAACACTTCAAGGTCATTCAGGGCTGGTTGCGCTGAGGGCGCGGGGCCGTCGCGGGCCCCTGCGCAAACGGTTCGTGCGCGTGAGCGCCTGCTGAATCACGAGTGCGTCAGCACTCGCGCGATGGCGCGTCAGGCTCATCTCCGCCCGCACGCGCGACTTGCAGTCGGCCCACACCGCCTTCTGCTCGTCGTCCAGCAGGCCGGCAATGGCCTCGAGGCGGAAGCGCTGCGTCAGGCGCGCGCGTTCGAACAACAGCGCCACCCATGAGCTGTCCATCCCCCAGGCGTCGGTGTAAACCACGGCCCCGGCGAGCAGATCGTTGAGAGCTGCCGCGACTTCAGCGACCGGTCGTCCGCGGTTGGCGAGGACTTCACGTGTGATGCCGTGGAGTGCGGCTGCGGCAGGATCCCAGTGCGTCCAGTCGTCCTGCGGGCGGATCAGGAAGCAGGCCGTGTGCCCGCTGGCCAGCGCGACGCCCACCTCGATCGGATAACTGCCGCGGCCGAAGCCCGACGCCTCGACGTCCAGCACCACGGTCTGTGCCGTGGCTTCGCCCGGGAAATCCTGCGTTGACAACATCTTTGCGGGCCGGCTGCGACAGTGCGTCAGTTCACCGAGTAGTTGCGGGATTTCATGCACGCCGAATAGGCGTTGTTGTAGTCCGTCGTCTGGCGCTGCCGCAGCTCGAATGCCTGGTTCGCCTGCGCCTGGTTCTGCTGGTAGTACTGCTGTTGCTGCTGCTGCTGGTAGTAGTCGTAGCCCTGCTGCTGGGGGGGCGGGGGTGGCGGTGTATTCTGCGTCGTCGAGCGCGAAACCGCGCCGAACACCGTCGACGCCAATGCGCCGATCGCAGCTCCCTTGCCGGCGTTGCCGGCGATGGCGCCGCCCGCCGCTCCCAGCGCGGCGCCGGTTGCCGCGTCGCCGACGATGCCGCCGCCCTTGAAGAACCCGCCATTGCCGAGCCCCAGAAAGCCGCCGCCCTGTTGCTGCTGGGGCTGCTGTTGAGGCTGATCGCTGTAGCCGTAATTCGGCGGTGGCGGCGGTGGCACCGCAGTGCTCGGGGCTGCCACCGGCGGTGCCGTGGTCGGATCGAAACCCGTCTGGGACACAGACCATTGGTGACACTGGAAGCGATCGCTCGCCTGCTGTTCCTGGCTCTGGCCGCCGTTGGGATAGGCGAACGGCTGTCCCTGCTGCGCAGTGGCCACACCGGGCAGGCTCATGCAGGCCGACAGCACGAGTCCACCGGCGACGTTCGACATGTTGAAAATGGTCCGCTTCATTACACTTTCCTCCCCGCGAATCCCGCGTGTGCGACTGCGCAACGCGCTGTGTGGCCAAGGATAACCCCGTCAGGCGGCACCGGACGAGAAGCCTGCCTCAATTCCGGTGCCACTCAGCGCAAGCCTGCTTCGAGCAACACGTCCAGGACTGCGTCCGTCGCGCCCTTGTTGCTCGCGACGATATCGCCGCCGGCGCGACCCGCGGCATCCCGGCGATCGCTGTCGGCGAGCCAGCCCGCCACGATTGCCGTCAGCGCTGTCGCGTCGCTGGCGATGTCGAGTGCGCCTGCCGCGCGCAACTTCGTCGCAATCTCTTCAAAGTTGAACAGATGCGGCCCCGTGACAATGGGAATTCCCAGCGCGGCCGGCTCGAGCACGTTCTGGCCGCCGAACGGCGCCAGACTGCCGCCGACGAAAGCAACGTCGGCAGCCGCATAGAACTTCAGCAGCTCGCCCATGGTATCGACCACAAAGACATCAACTTCAGCGCCACAGCCCTCAGTGCCGCGACGCCGTGCCACACACAGACCAGCCTTGCGGCACGCATCGACCACCGCTTCGAAGCGCTCCGGATGGCGGGGCGCTATCACCAGCAACACGGTCGGGAAGCTCGCGCGCAGCTGCTGCAACACCTCGAGCAGAATGTGCTCTTCACCCGGCCGCGTGCTCCCGGCCATCAGGATCGGACGGTTGATGCCGAGTTCGCGCCGGATGGCGGCGCCCTCCTCGAACACGCTGGCCGGCAGATGCACGTCGAACTTCAGGCTGCCGGTGATGCTGATGCGCTCAGCCGGCGCGCCCAGCTCGCGCAGACGTTCGGCGTCGGCGCCGGTCTGCGCGGCCAGCCGCGTCAGCTGCTGCAACATGGCGGCCGTGAAGCCACCGAGGGCACGGTAGCGCCGTGCCGACCGTGCCGACATCCGTCCGTTCACGAGCACGACCGGGATCGCCGCACGGCGACACTCGTGAATCATGTTCGGCCACAGCTCGGTTTCCATCAGCAGCGCCATGCGTGGTTTGAACCTGCGCAGAAAGCGCCGGACGATCCACGGCAGGTCGTAGGGGAAATAGACGTGCTGAACGGTACTGCCGAACTGGCGCGCCACGGTGTCGTAGCCGGTCGGCGTCGTGGTGGTGATCAGGATCGGGACGTACGGAAAGCGCTCGCGTAGCGCACGAATCAGCGGCGCCGCGGCGCCGACTTCGCCGACGGACACCGCATGCACCCACACCGGCGCATCGAGCCTCGGCGCGGCGTCATAGACGCCGAAGCGCTGTCGCCAGCGATCCCGATAGGCGGCGTTGCCGAGCGCGCGCCACGCAAGGCGGACCAGCACGACCGGCAGCAGCAGCAGAAACGCTGCGCTGTACAGCCACCTCATCCGTTGAGCCAGTCCAGGTACGCGCGTACGCCCGTTGTCACCGGCTGCTGCGCGCGCAGGTAACCGGCGGCACGCGTGCGGGCGAGCAGCGCGAGAGTATGCGCCTGGTAGGCACCGAGGAGGTCGGCCGGAAACGGGATGTACTCGATGGCACCACGGCCATGCCACGCGATGACGGCATTCGCGACGTCATTGAACGTCGCCGCCTGCCCGGTGCCGCAGTTGAAAATACCTGACACGTCGGCTGCTGCGCCGAACCAGAGAGTCTGATCGACGACATCGTCGACATGAATGAAATCGCGACGCTGCTCGCCTGCGCCGACGCCATGCGACGCACCGAACAGCTTGACCACGCCGGTTGTCTGCAACTGCTGATTGAAGTGAAACGCGACGCTCGCCATGCGCGCCTTGTGCTGCTCGCGCGGACCGTACACGTTGAAATACCGCAGGCCGACGATCCGCGAGCGGGAGCGGCCGAGGCGCTGCCGGACGTGTTGATCGAAGGCGAGTTTCGAATACCCGTAGACGTTCAGCGGCGCTTCGCAGCGCGGCGACTCCTCACAGTCGCGACTGAGTCCGTAGACGGCAGCACTGGAGGCATAGATGAACGGGATATTGCGTGTCTCGCACAGAGTCAGCAGGTCGCGCGAGTAGCTGAAGTTGTCGGCCATCATGGCGCGCCCGTTCCACTCCGTGGTATCCGAGCAGGCGCCGAGGTGATAAACCGTTTCGATGCCGCCGCCCGCGCGGGCCACCTGCTCGAAACGGCCGAGGAATTCGTGCCGATCGTAATAGTCGACGATCGTCGCGTCGCGCAGATTGGCCATCTTGTGGCCGTTGGTGAAATCGTCGACGACGACGATGTCGGAACGGCCGCGCGCGTTGAGCTGGTGCACCAGGTTACTGCCGATGAAGCCGAGCCCCCCGGTGACAACGATCATGCGCCCTCCTCTGTGCCGCCACGCGCGGCATCGATGATGCGGGTGGTCGACAGGCCATCGTGATAAGCCAATGTCAGCACGCGGCCACCGCGTTTCAACACGTCATCCGCGCCGGCGATGTCCGCGATGCGGTAATCACCGCCCTTGACGAGCACGTCCGGACCGATCGCGGCAATCAGCCGCTGCGGCGTGTCTTCATCGAACGGGATTACCCAGTCGACGGCGCGCAGGCCCGCCAGTACTTCGCAGCGTTGCGTCAGGGTATTGACCGGTCGCGTCGGGCCTTTGAGACGTCGGACCGACGCATCGGTGTTGACGGCCACGATCAACCGGTCGCCGAGCGCGGCGGCTTCTTCGAGGTAGCGCACGTGGCCGGCGTGCAGAATGTCGAAGCAGCCATTCGTCATCACGATGCGTTCGCCGCACGCGCGCGCGACGTCGAGCGCATCGAACAACTGTGCTTCACTGGCCGGCAGCGGCGTCGCGCGCCGCTGCGGCTGCGCGGCAGCCAACAATTCGGCGTTGGTCACCACCGCGGTGCCGAGTTTACCTACGACCAGGCCGGCCGCGATGTTCGCTAGCGTGGTGGCGGTGGCGAGATCGCTGCCGGCAGCGAGTGCGCACGCAGCGATGGCGCACACCGTGTCGCCGGCGCCGGTGACATCGTAGACGTCACGCGCCTGTGCCCGCAGATGCAGGGGTTCGCCGTCAGCCCTGATCAGCGACATGCCGCGCTCGCCACGCGTCACGAGCACCGCGCCCAGCCCGTGTTCCCGGCACAACCGCACACCGCGCTCGGCGAGCTCCGCGTCGGTGCGGCAGAGGCCGACCACGGCTTCGAATTCGGCGCTGTTCGGAGTGATCAAATCGGCGCCGGCATAGCGGCTGAAGTCGCGACTCTTGGGATCGACGACGACGGGTTTGTGGTGGCTACGCGCGAGGTCGATCCAGGGCGCGGGATTGAGCAAGGCCCCTTTGGCGTAGTCGGACAGCACCACCGCGCCAAGGCCGGACATCAGCGCCACGAGTTCGGGCGTGACGTCGAGACACTCGCGCGTGGGCACCGCTTCGAAATCGACCCGCAACAATTGCTGGTGCTGGGCAAGCACCCTCAGCTTGACGGTGGTGCGTTCGGCGGCGCGTTGCAGCTTCGCGTCGATGCCGGCCGCTGTACAGCAGGCCCGCAGCGCCTCGCCGTCACTGTCGTCGCCGACGAGACCGACCAGGATGGCCTGCGCACCCACCGCGACCGCGTTCGCGGCGACGTTGGCTGCGCCACCGGCACGGTCCTCGTGGCCGGCGACCCGCACCACCGGTACCGGTGCCTCGGGCGATATGCGCGAAGTGGTGCCGGTCCAGTAGCGATCGAGCATCACGTCACCCACGACCATGACGCGCGCATTGCGCAGGCGTTCGACGTCAGGCTTCATGGGATTCGATGTGTATACTGGCCGTCACAGGCTATCGGAAACAGCAGGGTCACCCGCGCACCCGGGGCGCGCATTTTTCGGCAGGATTCTATCACATGCACCCACTGCGACATGCCGCATCAAAGGCCCTGTGGATCCTCGCCGCGAGCCTGTCCTGCGTCACCACCGCCATGCCTGCGGCCGCTGAAGCGTCGGCTCCGCCACAGGCGTTCGATGTCGTCTACCGCGTGAAGACCGGCGGGGTTGCCGCCGGCAGCATGCATCGCCGGTTCGAGATCGATGCCACTGGCGATTACCGTTTCACATCGATCATCGAAGCCGAAGGGCTCGTTGCGCTGTTGAAACCCACGCGCATCGAGGAGTCCAGCATCGGCACCTGGACGGCTGACCAGCCGCAGGCACAGCGCTATGCCCATCGCAAAAAGTCGGGCAAGAAGATCAAGGAAACGACGCTGACGTTCGACTGGAACGCCGGACTCGCGGCGGCGACCGTCAACGGCACGAAGGTCGACTCGCCGGTGACCAGCGGCACGCTCGACAAGCTGAACTATCAGCTCGCGCTGATGCGCGACCTGGCTGCCGGCGCGACGACGCTGAGCTACCGGGTCGCCGACGTCGGCGCGACCAAGGACTATGTCCTCGCACTTCGACCGGCCGAACGTGTGCAGGCAGCCGGAAAGCAGTACGACACGGTGCCGGTGGCCTACAGTCGCAGCGACGGGCGCCGTACGGTGCTGTGGTGCGCGGCCGCGCTGGGCTATCTGCCGGTGCGTATCGAATACACGGAGAAGGATGGCGGCGTGACGACCGCAGTGATGTCGAGCGTGTCGCCCTGACGGGCAGGCTCAGGATTCGAGATCGAAACGAAGCTGCTCGGCGAGCGCGCGGGATTCGAAGTCGCCGGGCTGTCGCAACAGGGCGTCCAGTTCACGCAACGCATCCTCCTCGCGACCGGTGCGTTCCAGCGCGCTGGCCCAGTGAAAGCGGATATCCGGATTCTCCGGCGCCAGCGTCAGCGCCTGTTCCAGGATTTTGACCGCCTGCTCGTGACGTCCCTGCTCGAGCAGGATCCAGCCGTAGGTGTCGACGATCTCCGCCCGCTTCGGCGCGAGCTTATAGGCCTGCTCGGCCATTTCGAGGGCACGGCCGTCGCCAATCTTGCGATAAAGCCACGCGAGGTTGTTGCGGATGACGGCGCTGTCCGAGGCCCCGGCCAGCACGCGCTCGTACAGCGCGATTGCGCCCTGGTCGTCCCCCGCCGCCTGCAGATGCCGGGCCTGCGCCGTCTGCACCTGCAAGTCGTCCGGGTGTTGGCGCAACCACGCCTCGAGCCGGCGGCCGGGGCGGCCGGCCCGTCGCTCCCAGTCATCGAGTTTGAGGAGACGCGCGCGCGTCGGTGCCAATTCGAAGGCCCTGGCATACGCATCGGCCGCGGCACCGGCGCGCATCGCGGCAGCCGCCGCGTCGCCGCGCAGTTCATGGCCCAGGGCGGCGCCCTTCGGATGCTGCCCGATCTCCGCGGCCAGCCTGGCCGCCTCATCGGCCTTGCCCTCGTGCAGCGCGAGCCGCGCCAGCGCCACCCGTGCATCGAGATTGTCCGGCGCAGTCTCCGCCATGCCGCTCAAGACCTCACGCAGGCCATCGGCATCATTGTTGCGCGCCAGCGCGATCGCGAGCAGGCGCGCCAGCGTGCCGTCGTCCGGATAGCGCGTGGCGAGCAGACGCGCCAGCGGCACGGCATCGTCATGGCGACCTGCCGCGAGCAGGCTCAGACAGTATTCGAGCTGGACGCCCGGCGCATAAGGTGCGACCTGGTAGGCCTCGCGGGCGTAATCGACAGCTTCATCAAAGGCCCCGCGCTCACGGGCCTGCCGGGCCAGCTGCAAGCGCGGTCGCAGCGCGTCGGGGTTCGCGCGCCGCGCCTGCTGCCAGAGTTCGACCGCCTGTGCGGGGTCTTTGTCCCGCATCGCCAGCAGGGCGAGTCCCTCGAGTGCCAGCGCGTGCTCCGGTTGCGCCTCGAGCAACTGCCGGTACCGTTCCCGTGCGCGTGCATGCTCACCTGCTGCGAGGTCCAGGCGTGCCAGATTCAGCAGCGCCCCATCGAAACCTGGTGAAACCGCCAGCGCCTGTTCATACGTGCGCACCGCCTCCTCGCGCTGGTCGGCGAGTTCATGCACGAACGCCAGGGTGTTCAGCGCGTACGGATCCTGCGGGTTCGCTGCCACGAGTGCGCGGGCCGCGACCAGCGCGGCGTCCGGATCCTTGCGACCGATGTGCGCCGCGACGAGCAGCATGTCCGGCACCAGTGTCTTGTCGCCCAGTTGCTTCAGCGCGGGCACGCCGGCCAGGACTTCGTCGAACTTGGCACTGGCGAGCTTGGACAGCAGCAGCTGACGTTCCAGCGCGAGCGAACCGGTGCTCGCTGCGGCGGCCTTGCTGAGCACGCGCTCTCCGGCTGCGAAATCGCCACTGCGCATCAGCACGGCGCCGAGCAGGGCCAGCATCTGCGGATCCTCGCGGCGCGCCTCGGCAATGGCATTGAGGTCATAGGCGCCCCCATCGAACTGCCCCGACGCAAGCTGGACGGCTTCGAGCATGCGCAGCGCCATCGCGTCGGTCGCATCCTGCTTCAGCAGCTTGCGCAGCATGTGCTCGGCCGGGCCGTACTCCGCCAGTTGAAAATGCAGGCGCGCGGCCTGGCGCAGGCTCTCGGCATGTGCCGGCGCCGCGGCCAGCACCCTGCGCAGCAGATTCAGCGCTGCTTCGGGCTCGCGCTGGCCAGCCGCGACCATGGCCCGCAGGAACAGCGCGCGCGGTCCCTCCTGCGCCATCTCCGGCAGGCGATCGAGCAGCTCGGTCGCGGTGTCGAAACGTTCATTGCCGAGCGCCGCGGACGCGGCTCCGAAGAGAGCGAACTCGTGCGTGGGTGTCACCTGCAGCACCCGATCGAAGGCGCTGCGGGCATCCTCGAAGCGGCGTCGGGCAAGGCCGAGTTCGCCTTGCAGCAACCACAGGCCCGTGCCGCTGATCTCGCGCTCCGTCGCCCGCGTCAACGCGGCTTCGGCAGCGGTCAGATCGCCCTGCCCCATGTGCGCTCGGGCCAGGCCGAGATAACCCTCGAGCCTGGCCGGCGCCAGGACAATGGCCCGTTCATAGAACGACAACGCGTCGCCGAACGCTCCTTTGGCCGCGAGTACATCGGCGCTCAGCAATTGCCAGTCGGGGTTGTTGTCATCGCGCGCCGAGGCCAGCCGCGCGTTGGCGAGGTCGAATTCGCCCCTGAGCAGGTGCGCGCGCGCCAGGCTGCGCAGGTTGTCGGCGCTTTCGCGCCCCAAGGCGATGGCACGTCGCAGTTCTTTCACGGCGCCGGCCGGGTCGCCCGCTTGCAGATAGGCCTGACCCAGCAGTTCGCGGGCGACTGCGTCCTTGGGCCGCGCCTGCAATGCCGCCCGCAGGAGGACGATGGCAGGCGCGGATTCGCCGCTCGTCAGGTGCTCTCGGGCCTCGGCGATGGCCTTATCCGGGTTGTCCCCGAACCCGCGCGAGACGAACCACCACGCCCCGCCCAGGACCGCGCAGGCGGCGACGGTAGCAATCCACGTCCACCGGCGTGGTCGGGCATGGCGCCTGCTGGACTTGCGCGACATGGTCGTGGACCCGATCGGTGCGACTCAGCCGCCAGTGGTCAGGATGCGCACCAGTTCCTTCGCCGGGATATACCCGCCCAGTTCCTCGCCCGTGTCGGAGAACACCGACGGCGTGCCACGCACGCCCATGGCTTCGCCCAGATGGAAGTGGGATGCCACCGGGTTATCGCACTTCGCGCTCGGCACCTTCTTGCCCGATTTGGCGGTGGTCAGCGCGGCTTTGGGATCGGCGGCGCACCAGACGGCCACCGCCTTGTCATAGGACTCGCTGTCGAGCCCCGTGCGCGGGAACGCAAGGTAGTTCACGGTGATGCCGGCGCTCGTCAATTGGTTGATTTCCTGATGCATTTTCCGGCAATAGCCGCAGTCGATGTCGGTGAACACGAAGATTTCGTGCTTCGCCTTGCCGCCCGTCGCCGTGAACCGGATGGCGCTGTTGTCGCCCAGCGCATGGAACGCATCGACGCGTGCCTGCGTTCGCCGCTGATCGGTCACGTTGACGCGGGATTCGAGGTCGAACACATCGCCACGCACGGCAAACTTGCCGTCCTCGGTCATGTACAGGATCGTCGGGCCCAGCATCACTTCATACAGGCCGGGAATCGGCCCGGGCTTGACGCTCGTAATCTCCGTATCCGGAATCACGGCGCGAATTCGGGATTTCAGTTTGGCAGTCAGCGCGTCGTCGGCACCAGCGACCAACGGGAGGCCCAGGAGCGTCACCGTCAGCGCGGCGACCAGGCGAAAAGGGGTCATTCGTATCCCTCGAATTAAGGATTAATCGGCACCAAATGCGGCCGACATGATAAGGACAACGCGAGGGACAGACCACCTCGGGATGTTCTGCGGCTTCTGACTGCTAGCGGCGCCGCGTGTTCCGCATTGAGGCCAAAGTCGCTACAGTGCGGCGGCTACTGCTCACTTTCCGGGAGTCTCGAACGCGCAATGGAGTCGCAGGCTGCAGCCGACCTCGAGGGCCGTCATCTCGGCAAGTACCGCATCGTGCGCAAAATCGGCGCCGGCAACATGGCCTGCGTCTACCTCGCCCAGGATCCGTTCATCGACCGCCCCGTTGCGCTCAAGGTGGCAAATCCGGGACCTCGCGGCAACGATGACGAAGCTCAGCAGCACCGCCAGCAGTTCTTCAATGAGGCGCAGACGGCCGGCATGCTGCGCCACCCCAACATCACCAGCATCTACGACGCAGGCGCCGACGAAGCGTTCAACTTCATTGTCATGGAGTACGTCCCGGGCGGCCGTACGCTCGATCAATACACCAAACCGGACCAGCTGCTGCCACTCGAACAGGTGACGAGCATTCTCTACCAGTGCGCGCTGGCGCTGGACTACGCGCATCGCCGCGGTGTCGTCCACCGCGACATCAAACCGCGCAATGTGCTGATCAGCGACAGCATGGACGTCAAGATCGCCGACTTCGGGGTCGCCGTGACGAACAGTGCGGCGCAGACTGCGAGCGAAGAGTGGGTTGGCTCGCCGCTGTACATGTCGCCGGAACAGATCCGCCTCGAACCGCTGACCGGCCAGTCCGATCTCTTCGCCCTCGGCGTGCTCGGCTACCAGTTGCTGACCGGCAAGCATCCGTTCGAGGCCACCAACTTCGAGGCGATCCAGCACCGGATCCTGAATACGAAGCCACCGCCGCTCTCGGAATTCCGCTCGGACATTCCGGAAATCTATCAGCGCATCATGGACAAGGCGCTGGCGCGCACGCTGCAATACCGGTATCGCACGGGCGCCGACTTCGCCGGTGACCTCTCGCTCGTCTACGATTTTTTGCGCGACGCCGCGCGCGGCGTCTCACAGCAGGAAAAATTCGCGCGCATCAGCGGCCTGCCGTTCTTCAAGGATTTCCAGGATGTCGAACTGTGGGAACTGATCCACGCCGGCGACTGGACCGTCGCCCGTGCCGGCGACCCGATTGTCAGCGAGGGCGACGTCGACGCCTCGTTCTATGTCATCGTGGACGGCAGCGTGCACGTGGAAAAGAACGGACGCGCGCTGATTGAACTCGGCATTGGCGACTGCTTCGGTGAAATGGGGCTGCTCTCCGGCCGTGAGCGCTGCGCGACGATCATCGCTGCGAACAATGTGACCGTGCTGCGCATCAAGGGCACGACCATCGACCGGATGTCGGTCAATTCCCAGATCAAGTTCCAGCGCAGCTTCCTGTTGGCGCTGATCAATCGCCTCGAATCGGTGACTGAGCAGATGGCGGTCCTGGAGGCCGGCAGTGGCGGGACCTGAACGGCTGTCGACGACGGTGCGCGGTGCGCGCGAGCGCCCGAATGTGGAGCGGCGCCTGACGCTGAACGACGTGCTTGCGCAATTGCGCGCCGGCGGCATTCTGCAGGCGCGTACCGTCCAGCGCCTGCGCGGCGCGCTCAGCGACAGCGACGGGCGACATCCGTTCGTGCAGATTGCCGCGCAGGGCGTACACAGCGACACGACGCCGGGTTATCCGCTGACGATCGAGACCATCACCCGACTGATCGCGGAATCCGCGAAACTGCCCTACTACCGCATCGACCCGCTGAAAATCGACGTGGAGTCGGTCACGAGTCTTGTCTCTCAGGCCTATGCGACGCGCTGGCAGTTCCTGCCGGTCGAGGTGACCGATACGCAGGTCACGATTGCATCGCCCGAACCGTTCATCACTGAATGGGAAAAGGAAATCACGCCGATCGTCAAACGCCGCATCCAACGTGTGCTGGCCAACCCGATTGACGTCGAACGCTATCTGAAAGAGTTCTACGGCGTCAGCCGCTCGATCACGAAGGCGGCGATCAGCAAGGCGTCGGAACGCACGAACATCGTCGAAAACTTCGAAGCACTGACGCAGCTCGGCGAAAGCGGCGAACCGGATGCCAACGACCGGCATATCGTGCACCTGGTCGACTGGTTGCTGCAGTACGCCTTCGAACAGCGCGCGAGCGACATCCACATCGAGCCGCGGCGGGAACAGAGCAGTATCCGGTTTCGGATCGACGGCGTGCTGCATCTCGTCAACCAGATGAGCACGCCCGTGATTGCGGCGATCATCAGCCGCATCAAGACTCTCGGACGCATGGACGTCGCCGACAAACGCCGGCCGCAGGATGGTCGCATGAAGACCAAGACGCCGCTGGGCAAGGAGATCGAACTGCGCCTCTCGACGATGCCCACTACCTTCGGCGAGAAGCTCGTGATGCGCATTTTCGATCCGGAGAAGCTCGAGCAGCCGTTTTCCGCGCTCGGCTTCAATGAAGATGACATCGCAATGTGGGATCGCATGGTGCGCCACACCTACGGCGTCATTCTCGTCACCGGACCCACCGGATCGGGCAAGACGACGACACTCTATTCGGCACTGCGTCAGCTCGCGCGGCCCGAAATCAATGTCTGCACGATCGAAGACCCGATTGAAATGGTCGAGCCCGCGTTCAACCAGATGCAGGTTCAGCCTGCGATCGACCTCGACTTCGCCGGCGGCGTCCGCACGCTGCTGCGTCAGGATCCGGACGTAATCATGGTGGGTGAAATACGCGATCGTGAGACGGCCGACGTCGCGATCCAGGCGGCGTTGACCGGCCACCTGGTGCTGTCGACCCTGCACACCAATGACGCGCCATCGGCCGTGACCCGCTTGATGGATCTCGGCGTGGAGCCGTACCTGATCGGCGCTACGCTGCTCGGCGTCGTAGCGCAGCGACTGGTGCGGACGCTCTGCCCCCACTGCAAGGCGCCGGTGCCGACCGATGTCGACGCCTGGAGCAGCCTGATCGGTCGCGCGTCGGTTGCACCACCGCCTACGACGCAGGTCGGCAGGGGGTGCGACGAATGTCGGCACACCGGCTTCCGGGGCCGCGAGGGTATCTACGAAATCCTGACGATCGACAACGCGATCAACGCGCTGATCAGGCCCGGCTGCAACAGTATCGAACTGCGTCGGGCAGGATTGACCAACGGCATGCGGCCACTGCGGCTCGCCGGCGCACTCAAGATAGGCGCCGGCCGCACGACCTTCGCGGAAGTACTGAGCGTCGTACCACCCGCCACGGCCGACGACTGAGACGCCGCGCGCGTCGGGCGCGCTGCCACTCAGCCGCGAGGATGGTGCTGCGCATGCAGGGCCTTCAGACGCTCCTTCGCCAGATGCGTATAGATTTGCGTCGTCGAAATATCGGCGTGCCCGAGCAACATCTGCACGACGCGCAGATCGGCGCCGTGATTGAGCAGGTGCGTGGCGAATGCATGACGCAGCGTGTGCGGCGAAAGTTCGGCCGTGATGCCCGCACGCAGTCCGTGCTTCTTGATGATTTGCCAGAAGGATTGACGCGTCATCGCAGCTCCGCGCGCGGTCGGAAACACCGCGTCGGTCAACTGGCCGTTCAGAATGCTGGCTCGTCCACCGTCGAAGTAGCGCGCGAGCCATTCGAGCGCGACTTCGCCAACTGGCACCAGGCGTTCCTTGTCACCTTTGCCGACGATGCGCACCACGCCCTGCACGAGGTTGATGTCGCCGATGCGAACGCCGATCAGTTCGGACACGCGCAGACCGGTCGCATACAGCAGTTCCAGCATCGTGCGGTCGCGCAGGCCCAGCGGCGATGAGGTGTCGGGGGCGGCCAGCAGTGCTTCGACATCCGCCTCGGACAGGCTGTGCGGCAGTTTGCGGCCGATACGCGGGCCATCGACCGCGGCGGTCGGATCGCCAGCGACCAGCCGCTCGCGCAGCAGGTAGCGGAACAGGCGGCGCAGGGCCGACAGACGACGTGCCGTCGTGCGGCTCGAACCGCGCGCACTGTGGCTGAGATAGGCGAACAGCTCCGCGTCGGTCACCGCGACGAGCGTCAATCCACGGACGGCGAGAAAGCGTCGGAAGTGATCGACATCCGTGCGATAGGCGGCAACGGTGTTGTCGCTGAGGCCGAACTCGACCCAGAGGTGATCGAGAAAGCGATGCACGAGGGCGTTTTCGTCAGCTGCCAAGCGCTGGCCTCCAGGCGGAGCGGGTCATGGTCGTCCGCTGCTCGAGTGCGGGTCAGGCCGGATATTGTGGCGAGTCGCCGCGACGATTAACGTGAGCGCAGATGTACGAAGAATAGCGCCTTGCCGGCAAGGCGTAACGGCAAATTCGCCGCCCGTACGGGCGGCCACGCGCGGCGCGCGCCGCTGGAGAACGTGATGAGTGGACCAAGACTGGCCCTGTACAACTCCGATACCTGCTGGTTTTGCGCGCGGGTGCGCCAGACGATGGACAGGCTGGGGATGGCTATCGAGATCCGTGACGCGACGGGTAATCCCCAGCATCGCGAAGCGCTGCTCAAGGGTGGCGGCAAGACACAGGTGCCGTGTCTGCGCATTGAAGAAGACGGGGGTGCCGTTCGCTGGCTTTACGAGTCGGCTGATATCTGCCGCTACCTGGAAGAGTTGAGCGGCAGATGAGCGGGTCACCGCGCTGCAGACAGCGCGGTGGCGGGAAGCGCGTCGAAGAGGCGTCAGTTCGCCTTGGCGGTGATCTTCTCGCGAATGCGCGCCGCCTTGCCCTTGAGTTCGCGCATGTAATAGAGCTTGGCGCGGCGGACGGCGCCTTTGCGCTTGACGGAGATTTCGGCAATCAGCGGGCTGTAGGTCGGGAACACGCGCTCCACGCCTTCGCCATGTGAAATCTTGCGCACGGTGAACGAGGAATTCGCGCCGCGCTTGCGGATGGCGATGACGACGCCTTCGAATGCCTGCAGACGCTCCCGGGTGCCTTCCTTGACGCGCACCTGCACGACCACGGTATCGCCTGGGGCGAATGCCGGAATCGTCTTCTGCATCAATTCGCTTTCGAGTTGCTGGATGATATTGGTCATGGCGGGAGCTCCGGAGTCGGCGTTCATCGGTTCGAGCCGTCGATTTTAGCCTGATTATCAGCGTCATGGGAATCGTTTTGAGCCCCGGCGCGATATTCTTCGAGCAGGGTGCGGTCGGCCGCCGTCAGTTCGAGCTGCGCCAGCAGGTCGGGACGCCGGCGCCAGGTCCGGCCCAGGGCCTGCTGGCGACGCCAGCGGGCAATGGCCGCGTGATTCCCGCTCATCAGCACCGGCGGCACGGGCATGCCGTCAATGATTTCCGGGCGGGTGTAATGCGGATGATCCAGCAGCCCGTTTGCGAAAGAGTCCTCGACGGCCGAGCGCTCGTCGCCGAGGGCGCCTTCGAGCCGACGCGTCAGCGCGTCAATCACGGCCATTGCCGGCACCTCTCCTCCCGACAGCACGAAGTCCCCGATCGACCATTCGCTGTCGACATCGGCGTCGACCACGCGCTCGTCAATGCCTTCGTACCGCCCACAGAGCAGCACCAGATGTTCGTGCTGCGCGAGCTGTGGCAGCGTGGCTTCCGTGAGCGGCGTGCCCTGGGGACTCAGGTAAACGACGTGACTCGGTCCCGGTTGGCGCGCGCGCGCGGCGGCAATCGCCAGGCGCAGCGGCCGCGCCATCATCACCATGCCCGGCCCACCCCCGTACGGCGCGTCATCGACCGTGCCGCGGGCGTCATCGGCAAAGGTTCTGGGATTGACCGTCGCGAGTTCAATGAGGCCGGCCACCCTGGCCCGGCGCACGATGCCGGTGTCGCCGAAACTCGCGATCAGATCCGGAAACAGCGTGATGCAGGTGTAGCGCCTCAAGTCAGTCGTCCGGCTGCCAGTCGACAGTCAGGCGGCGTGCTGGCAGGTCGACATCGACAACGTACAGGCCGGTGACGAAGGGGATCAGCCGCTCACGGTCGCCGCGTACGCACAGCACGTCGTTCGAACCTGTCTCGATGAGACTGTGCACGACGCCGAGCGCGACACCGTCGGTATTGACCACAGCCAAGCCAACGAGATCGCGCCAGTAGTAAGTGCCGGTTGGCAGCGGGGCCAGATCATCGGGCAGCACCGCGATGCGCTGGCCAATCAGCAGCTCGGCGGCCTCACGGTCATCGACGTCTTGCAGTTTGACCAGCAGCGAGGGTCCCTGGACCCTCGATTCCGTGAGTACGTATCGTTGCCAATCGTGCTGACGGCCAATCTGCCAGGCGTGATAGCCGAGGATCGCGTCGCGAGGCCGCGTCTCCGAGTGGATCTTCAGCCAGCCGCGTGTGCCGAAAACGGCCTTGATCTCGCCGAGCAGTATTCGCGCCGTCGGCGCGGGTGCTCGGGCGCTCTCCTCGTCAGCAGAAGGCACGGAGAAGGGGAGATTTGGCTGCTCTGCCACGGACCCGGCGGGTTCGCGGCAGAGCGGCGCAATGGGGGCTCTCAGGCGGCGACAGCGGCGGGCGGGTGCTGCTTGAGCAGGCTGGCCACGCGCTCGGACGGCTGGGCGCCAACGCCGAGCCAGTATTCGTAACGGGCACGATCAACGCGAAACGACTCTTCGGATGCGACGGCGATCGGATTGAAGAAACCGACCCGCTCGATGAAACGACCGTCGCGCTGGTTGCGGCTGTCGGTGACAACGATGTGATAAAAAGGACGGGCTTTGGCGCCTGTGCGGGAGAGCCTTCGTGGGGCCCCGGCCAGTCCGGTCGAGAGGGCCCGTATTCTATACGGAGTTCGTGCGCAATTTGAAGCTATCTGACGGATTTGGCGCAGGAACCTTCGATGCAGCCCCCAAACGATGACGCCGCTGCCGCTGCCAAGCGGCTGGTTCGCACCCGAATCAAAGCGCTTCGAGCCTCCCGGTCGGCATCCGCCACGGCGCTTGCCCAGCGTCACCTCGACGCCCTGCTCGGCCAATTCCTGTGTCAGATGCGCCCCCGAACTGTTTTCTGCTACCTGTCGACTGCCGGCGAAGTCGACACGCGACACCTCATCAGCGCGCTGGAAGCAGCGAACGCGACGGTACTGGTCCCCAGCCTCGTCGATCGGACCCTGATGGTGGCCACCGCCTTTCCCGGCTGGTCGGCGCTCCTGCCCGGGGCGCTCGGCATCCTGAGCCCGCCGGCCGGCTCCCCGGCGCATCCGGGCAAGGTCGACGCAGTGCTCGTGCCAGGCCTCGCATTTTCAACGGCTGGTGGTCGGCTGGGGTACGGCGCCGGCTATTACGATCGCTGGCTGGCCCGGCATCCGGAGGCAGTGCGCATCGGGCTTTGCTATGAATTTCAGCTCCTCGATGAGCTGCCGCTCGCCGCGCACGACGAGCCGCTGGACTATCTCGTCACGGAGCGGCGGCTGCACGCCTGCCCGCCACGACACACCCACTCGCCTGGTCAACGCTGAGCAGCCGATCGGCGGGCAACCAACACCGCGGCAGCCAGACGAAGGCGGCCGTCACCGGCTGCGATCGAGCGCGCTCGAGCACGCACGGGAGGACCTTGAGCGGGGACGCGGTCGCATGCGGCCCTTCCGTATCGGCAGGTGCGGACCGGTGAACGACAGCTGGAAAGTTTCTAGAAAGTGAATTTATCGTAATGATAAAAATGGATTTTAACTGAGGCCTTCAGATCGTTTCGAGATCGCGTCCAGGCGCTGCGCGCCGAATGCCGGGCATAAAAAAGGCGCGGCTCGCTGTCGCGGGCCGCGCCTGTCAGGCGCCTGCGAGGGGCTTGTACCCCGGCAGCTGGCTTGGGGCCGGGTCTTTACTCGCCCTCTTCGATCGCCTTCATGCTGAGGCGAATGCGGCCCTGCCTGTCGACTTCGAGTACCTTGACCTTCACCGTATCGCCTTCGGACAGCTTGTCGCTGACATTCTCGACGCGCTCGTTGGAGATCTGGGAAATGTGCACCAGGCCGTCCTTGCCGGGCAGGATGTTCACGAAGGCACCGAAATCCATCAGCTTCTGCACGCGCCCCTGGTAGATCGCGCCAACCTGAACATCGGTCGTAATCGCTTCCACCCGCCGCTTCGCCTCCTGGCCGGCGGCAAAGTCGACGGACGCGATCTTGACGGTGCCGTCATCGCTGATGTCGATCGTCGTACCGGTCTCTTCTGTGATCTGGCGAATGGTGCTGCCACCCTTGCCGATGACATCGCGAATCTTGTCCGGGTCGATCTTGATCGTGATGATGCGCGGCGCGTAATCCGACATCTCGGTGCGCGCCGTGCTCAGCACTTCGTTCATGCAGGTCAGGATGTGAAGGCGGCCCTGCTTGGCCTGGGCCAGCGCGGTCTCCATGATTTCCTTCGTGATCCCGTTGATCTTGATGTCCATCTGGAGTGCGGTGACACCGTTCGCGGTACCGGCCACCTTGAAGTCCATATCGCCAAGGTGATCCTCGTCGCCGAGAATGTCGGACAGCACGACGTACGCGTCGCCTTCCTTGATCAGGCCCATCGCGATACCGGCAACTGGCGCCAGCAGCGGCACGCCGGCGTCCATCAGCGCCAGACTGGTGCCGCACACCGAAGCCATGGAGCTCGAACCGTTGGATTCGAGGACTTCCGATACGACGCGCACCGAATACGGGAACTTGCTCATGTCCGGCATCACGGCCTGCACGCCCCGCTTCGCGAGGCGGCCATGGCCGATTTCGCGACGCTTCGGCGAACCGACGCGGCCGGTCTCGCCCACCGAGAACGGCGGGAAGTTGTAATGCAGCATGAACGGTTCGCGCCGCTCGCCCTCGATCGCATCGATAATCTGCGAGTCGCGCTCGGTACCGAGCGCGATGGCGACCAGCGCCTGCGTCTCGCCACGCGTGAACAGGGCGGAGCCGTGTGCACGCGGCAGCAGGCCCGCTTCGACATAGATCTTCCGGATGTCGGCCTTGCCGCGGCCGTCGATGCGGGGTTTGCCGGCAATTGCCGCGCCGCGCACCGTGTCATATTCGAGATTGCCGATGACGGTGGCGATCTGCTGCGGCGTCCACTGGGCGCCTTCACCGCCAAAAGCGGTCTGCACGTCGGCACGGATCGCTGACAGCCGATCGCGACGTTCCATTTTGTCGATGATGCCGTAGGCGTCGGCAAAGGCCGCGCCGAAACGCGAGGTCACGGCATCGATCAGCGCAGTGGGCTGCGGCGGTGCCTGCCAGGTCGGCGGCGCCACGTTCAGCTTTGACTGCAGTTCCTTGATCGCGCGAATGACGACCTGCGACTGATCGTGGCCGAACACCACCGCGCCGAGCATCACTTCTTCGGAAAGCTGATGCGCTTCGGATTCCACCATCAGCACGGATGTCTCGGTACCGGCAACGACGAGGTCGAGTTGCGAATCGGCAAGTGCGCCGAAGCTCGGATTCAACAGGTACTGGCCGTCACGATAGCCGACGCGTGCAGCGGCAATCGGGCCCATGAACGGCAGGCCGGAAATCGACAATGCAGCAGACGCGCCGATCAATGCCGGAATGTCGGGATCGACGGACGGATCCAGCGACATCACGGTGCAGATGATCTGCACTTCGTTGTTGAAACCTTCGGGAAAGAGCGGACGAATCGGACGATCGATGAGGCGGGAAGTCAGCGTTTCCTTTTCTGTCGGCCGGCCTTCGCGCTTGAAGAAGCCGCCGGGGATCTTGCCTGCCGCGTACGTGCGTTCCTGGTAGTCGACAGTCAGCGGGAAGAAGTCACGATCGGTCGTTCCTTCCTTCTTGCCGACCACCGTCGACAGTACGACAGTCTGCCCCATGGTGGTGAGAACAGCGCCTGTCGCCTGCTTGGCGAGCCGCCCTGTCTCTAGCGTGACTTCGCGATCTCCGTATTGGAACGTAACTGTAGTTGGCGTCATAGATGAACCGATCTGTGCTGAAAGATGATGGAAGGGACCGCGTGGCGCGGCCGCTGCCGGCGGCGCCTGATTGGAACCGCCGGCGACGACTTACTTGCGCAAGCCGAGCTTGGTGATCAGTTCGCGGTAGCGCTCGGGGCTGCGGTCGCGGAGATAGTCGAGCAGTTTGCGACGGCGGTTCACCATGCGCAGCAGCCCCTGCCGCGAATGGTTGTCGTGCGTATGGGCTTTGAAATGACCGGACAGCTCTTCGATGCGGGCCGACAGCAAGGCAACCTGTACTTCCGGGCTCCCGGTATCGGTGGCACCGCGGCGGTTACCGGCCACGATTTCGAGTTTCTGAGTGCTGGTCAATGCCATTGCTACGGACTCCTGCTTTCTTTGCATTTCAATTACTTGGATAGGCCGCGCATTCTAACCGCGGCCGCACCCCGTCACAACAATTTTCGGTGCCCGATCATTGGCTTCTGGCCAGATCGGGCGTCTGCGCCGCCTGCATCATGCGCCGCGGCGAAATGCCGCCGTCGCACGCCCCTTCGCCGATGCCGAGGAAGCTGCCATCGGGTGCATACAGCCGGCACAAGCCGACCGGCGCCCCCGACACGGGCCCAATCCGCTGCCCGCGGGACACCGCGAACACACCGGCCGCATCCAACGTGACCTGCGGAAAGTCGACGAGCGCGCCATCGAGCGGCAGCAGCAGCGCATCGAAGCTCGCCGGCTCGCCGGCGTCGAAGCGCTCGATCGGATAGGCGTCATCGAGGCTGAACGGGCCGGCTCGCGTCCGGCGCAGCGCTGCCAGGTGGGCGCCGCAGCCGAGCTTTTCGCCGATATCTTCGGCCAGCGTGCGGACATACGTGCCCTTCGAGCAGTGCACCTCGACGACCAGTCCATCTTCGCGCAGCGTCAGCAGGCGCAGCGCATGGATGTGAATCCGGCGCGCGGCGCGTTCGAGTTCCACCCCGGCCCGTGCGTACTCGTACAGCGGACGCCCGTCGCGCTTCAGCGCGGAATACATCGGCGGCACCTGCTGCTGTTCGCCCAGGAAACTGTCGAGCACGGCGGCGACGCCTGCGGCACTCAGGGCCGGAACGGGTCGCCGCTGCAGGATCTCGCCTTCGCGATCGCCAGTCGACGAGGTCGCACCGAGGGCGATATCGGCCACGTAGACCTTATCGGCATCGAGCAGGAACGCGCTGACCTTGGTCGCCTCGCCGAAGCACAGCGGCAGCAGGCCGGTGGCGGCGACATCGAGGTTGCCGGTGTGCCCGCCCTTGGCGGCGGCCAGCGAGTGGCGCACGCGTTGCAGGGCGGCGTTGGAACTGAGGCCGGCGGGCTTGTCCAGCAGAAGAATGCCATTGACCGCCCGTTTTGCTGGCCGCGGCGTCTGCACGCTCAAAATCGGCGTCGCCCGCTCAGTCAGGGCGCTTCGTCAGCAGTTCGCTGATGCGTGCGCCATTCGCAATCGAGTCGTCGATCGCGAAACTCACCGTAGGCGCTTTCCGCATGCGCAGTTCACGCGCAATCCGCTGCCGCATGTCAGCGCGAAGATCGCGCAGCGTCGCCAGTATCTTTTCGTGTGTGGCTCCGGCGCCGAACGCGCTGACGAACACCGTGGCCGTCGACAGGTCCGTCGCGACCTCGACATCGGTGACCGTCAACATGCCGAGTCCGGCATCGCGGCCGGCCTGGGCCAGCGGCTCGGCCAGAAGGCGCTGAATGCTTTCAGCCACTCTGACCTTGCGCGGAAACTCACGGGGCATTCGTCGGGACTCGGCGCGGGCTAGATCGTACGGGCGACGATGGTGCGCTCGTAGACTTCGATCTGGTCACCCGGTTTGACGTCATTGTAGTTCTTGACGCCGATACCGCATTCCGTGCCCGCCCGCACTTCCGAGACGTCGTCCTTGAAACGCCGCAGCGATTCGAGTTCGCCCTCGTAGATCACGACGTTGTCACGCAGCACGCGTATCGGATTGCTGCGCTTGACCGAGCCCGAGGTGACGATACACCCGGCGATGGCACCAAGCTTCGAGGATCTGAACACGTCGCGCACCTGAGCCACACCCACGATGGTCTCGCGTATTTCCGGCGACAGCAGTCCGTTGACCGCAGCCTTCACGTCGTCGATGACGTCGTAAATGATGCTGTAGTAGCGGAGATCGATGCCTTCTTCGTCGACCAGCCGCCGCGCCGCGGCGTCAGCGCGCACGTTGAAGCCAATCATGTATGCCTTCGACGCCAGCGCCAGGTTGACGTCGGATTCGTTGATGCCACCCACGCCGCTGGCGACGATCTCGATGCGCACATCCGCTGAACTCATGCGCATCAGCGCTTCGCTCAGCGCTTCGGCCGAACCCTGCACGTCGGCCTTGATCATGATCTTCAGCGAGGTCGTCTCGCCGTCCTTCATCTGCTGGAACACGTTCTCCAGCTTCGAGGCCTGCTGGCGGGCCAGCTTGGTTTCGCGATCCTTGTCCTGGCGGAAAATCGCGATTTCGCGCGCCTTGCGCTCGTCGTCGACGACCATCGCATCATCGCCCGCGTTCGGTGTCCCGGACAGGCCGAGCACTTCGACCGGATCCGAGGGACCCGCGCTGTCGACCGTCGCGCCGCTGGCATCGATCATCGCCCGCACACGGCCGAATTCGGTGCCGGTCAGCAGGACATCGCCCTTGCGCAGCGTGCCGCGCTGGACGAGCACCGTCGCCACCGGGCCGCGCCCCTTGTCGAGCCGCGATTCGATCACGACGCCCTTCGCCGGGCCGTTGATCACGGACTTCAGTTCGAGCACTTCAGCCTGCAGCGAGATCGCTTCGAGCAGCGCCTCGACGCCCTGCCCGGTTTTCGCCGATACCGGCACGAACAGCGTATCGCCACCCCACTCTTCCGAGTTGACGCCCTGCACCGACAGTTCCTGCCGCACGCGATCGAGATCGGAGCCGCCTTTGTCGATCTTGTTGATGGCCACGATCAGCGGCACGCCGGCAGCGCGCGCATGCTTGATCGCCTCTTCGGTCTGCGGCATCACGCCGTCGTCCGCGGCCACGACCAGAATCACGATGTCGGTGACCTTGGCGCCGCGTGCACGCATCGCCGTGAAGGCTTCATGGCCCGGGGTGTCGAGAAAGGTAATCGGACCATGCGGCGTGTGCACGCGGTAGGCGCCGATGTGCTGCGTGATGCCCCCGGCTTCGCCCGCGGCAACCTGCGTCTTGCGGATATAGTCGAGCAGCGATGTCTTGCCGTGGTCGACGTGTCCCATGATCGTGACAATCGGCGCGCGCGCGAGCTGATCGCCTGCCCCATCGGAGGATTCGAGCAACTCCTCCTCGAGCGCGTTCTCGCGCACAGCACGGCCCTTGTGTCCCATCTCCTCGATGATGAGCATCGCCGTGTCCTGGTCGATCATCTGGTTGATGGTGGCCATCGTGCCCATCGACATCATCACCTTGATCACCTCGGCGGCCTTGACCGACATGCGCTGCGCGAGTTCGGCGACGGTCAGGCTCTCGGGCACATGCACCTCGCGCACGACCGGTGCGGTCGGTCGCTCGAAGCCGTGTTTGCCGGACGACTGCGGCACGAAGCGGCGCGGCGGCGGCGATTTCTTCTTGCGCTTGCCCGACTTGTCCTGCGCCACGTGGAGTTCCTTGCGACCGCCACGACGATCGTCGGCCGGCGCATCGCGCCGTTCGCCGTGCCGTGGCGGCGCGTTGTCGGGGCGGCGCGGCGGCGCAGGCGCCGGCGCAACCTCGGCGACCGGCGCGGGTTCGGGGGCAGGCGCTTCGGCAACCGCCACCGGTTCCGGCTCTGGCGCCACTTCGACGACCGGTGGTTCCTCGAGCTGGAATTCTTCGATCGGCGCGGCGACCGGCAGCTCAATCGCCGGGAGTTCGGTGCCCTCGGGCGCATTCTCCAGCAGACGCTGGCGTTCGAGTTCGGCCTGCTGTTCCTTGCGCGCGGTTTCCTCTTCGACCACGACGCTGCGCTTCACATAAGTCCGGCTGCGCCGGAATTCGACGGCGACGGTCTTCGCCGGCACGCCCGGCTTCGCGACTCGCGAGCGCGTGCGGGCCTTGTCGGCCGGAATCTTGATTTCGCTGACGGTCTTGCGGCTCAGCGTGATCTTGCTCGGTTCCGGCGGAGCGCCGTCCTTGCCGTGGAGTCGGCGCAGATGGGTCAGCAGTTGACTCTTTTCCTGTTCGGAAATGGGGTCTTCGGCCTTCTTGCCCTGCAAACCGGCATCACCCAGCTGGGTGATCAGCCGTTCGACCGGAACACCGACGACGTTCGCGAATTCGCGTACGGTAATTTCAGCCATGCTCAACCCTCGCCGCCGCTCGTTGTTTCATCGAACCACGGCGCGCGCGCGGTCATGATCAACTGCCCGGCCTGTTCTTCGGTCATGCCATCGATGTCCAGCAGTTCGTCGATCGACTGCTCCGCCAGATCTTCCATCGTCACGATGCCTCGCGCCGCCAGTGCATAGGCCAGCGACGAGCTCATGCCATCCATGTTCAGCAGGTCGTCGGCCGGACGGGCATCGCCGAGCTGTTCTTCGCTCGCAATTGCGCGCGTGAGCAGCAGATCTTTCGCGCGCTGTCGCAGTTCGGACACCAGCGTTTCGTCGAATTCCTCGATGGCCATCATTTCGTGCTCGGGGACGTAGGCGATCTCTTCGATCGAAGCGAAGCCCTCCTGCACCAGGATGGCGGCGATTTCCTCGTCGACATCGAGCAGGTCCATGAAGGTCTTCTGCGCCTTCGTGGCTTCCGCTTCGCTCTTCTGTTCAGCGTCGGCCTCAGTCATGACGTTCAGTTCCCAGCCGGTCAGCTGGCTCGCGAGTCGCACGTTCTGGCCATTGCGCCCGATCGCCTGCGACAGCTGTTCCTCGTTGACCGCGACGTCCATGCTGCCCTTGTCCTCGTCGACGAGAATCGACACGACATCCGCGGGCGACATTGCGTTGATCACGAACTGGGCGGGGTTCTCGTCCCACAGGATGATGTCGACGCGTTCGCCGGCGAGCTCGTTGGACACTGCCTGCACGCGCGAACCGCGCATGCCGACGCAGGCGCCGACCGGGTCGATGCGGGGATCGGTGCTGTGCACGGCGATTTTCGCGCGCAGGCCGGGGTCACGCGCAGCGCCATGAATCTCAATGATGTTCTCGCCGATTTCCGGCACTTCGAGCTTGAAGAGCTCGATCAGCAATTCGCGCGCGGTGCGGCTGACGAACAACTGGGGCCCGCGCTTCTCGGGCCGCACATCGAACAGATAACCGCGAATGCGATCACCCGGACGGACGACTTCGCGCGGAATGACGTGTTCTTTCGGAATGATGGCCTCTGCATTACCGCCGAGGTCCATGAAGATGCTGCCGCGCTCCAGGCGCTTGACGACCCCCATCACGAGGTCACCGATGCGTCCCTGGAAGGCTTCGACGACCTGCGCGCGTTCGGCCTCGCGCACCTTCTGCACGATCACCTGCTTGGCCGTCTGTGCGGCGATGCGGCCGAATTCCGCCGCTTCCAGCGGTTCTTCGACGAATTCGCCGACCTTGATGCCAGGTTGCTTTTCCTGGGCTTCCTCGAAAAAAATCTGGCGCTCGGGAAATTCGAGATCGGGCTGGTCGCCCTCGTTGACGAGTTCTAGTTCGGCGTAACGCACGGCGCGATCGATGACTTCCCAGCGGCGGAAGGCCTCGTAGTCCCCAGTCGTGCGGTCGATGGCAACGCGGACATCGACATCGTCGGTGAAGCGCTTCTTGGTGGCGCTGGCCAGCGCGGCCTCGAGGGCTTCGAAGATGACTTCTTTGGCGACGCCCTTCTCGTTCGAGACGACATCGACGACCGTCAGGATTTCCTTGTTCATCATCTTATTTACGCTCAACTTTCTTACGCCGCGTTTTGCCGTCCGCCGGTTCCGGCCATACCGGGACCAGCCTCGCGCGCTCAATCATGCTGTGTCTGGCCGTCCGCTCGCCGTCAGTGGTCATGACGCTGACCTGATCGCCGTCGGCGCTCAGCAAAGTGCCGGTCAGGCGGCGCAAACCGTCCACAGGCGCCCGCAGCCGAACCTGAACTTCCTGTCCCAGGTAGCGCTCCCATTGCGCAGGGTAGAACAGCACGCGATCGACGCCGGGGGATGACACCTCGAGGGTGTAGTCACCACGAATCGCGTTTTCGGCTTCGAGCAGGTCGGCGACTTGCGCGCTGACTTTTTCGCAATCTTCCAGCGCGATTCCGTCCGGGGCGTCGATGAACAGCCGGATCAGCTGGCGCTGTCCCGAGCGGGCCCGTTCGATTCCCCAAAGTTCGTAGCCCAGGCCAGTGACCGTAGGCTCGATCAGCTGCGCGATGGCGTCGCTGCCCTGCATTTTTCTCCGCCGAAAAGCAAAAAGCCCCGATTTCCCGGGGCCTTTTTAAGTGGTAGCGGGGGCAGGATTTGAACCTGCGACCTTCGGGTTATGAGCCCGACGAGCTGCCAGACTGCTCCACCCCGCAATAGTTAACGCGAGGATATTAATGAGTGACGGCGGACAATTCAAGCTGCACGAGATGTTTGTTTGATAATCGTGTCTGCGCGTGACTATTTCAGGGCCGCGGCGCGCAACTCGCGGCCTCTTCCGGCCGACACAACACCCCGTTCGGCATGATGGCCTGGCGCCAGTTCGTCCCGGCGACGATCGCGCCATCGAGGTTCGCCGCCGTCAGGTCGGCGAAAGCGAGTGACGCACGCGCGAGGCGCGCGTTGACGAGACTCGCGCCGCGCAGGGTCGCTCCGTCCAGCCGGGCACCTTCGAGATTGGCGCCACGCAGGATCGCGCCGCTGAGATCGGCATAGGCCAGGTCGGCATTTCGGAGGTCCGCATCAGACAGATCGGCGCCGGCAAACTGCACGTTGCGCAGAATCGACCCTGCGAGTTGCGCACCGCGCAGATTGTCCGCCGCCTTGTTGCAGAACTCCCAGTTCACGCCAGGTGCGGGCGCCTGGGCGCAATCGGCATTCGTGCGCGGCGTGGGCGCCAGCGCGATGGCCGCGAGGATCAGGGCGAATATCAGGCCACCGGCGAGCAGCAGCGGCGTCTTGTTCAATTGCCCCGGATTGGAGCGCAGACTTTGCCAGACACGGTTCGCGCGCTGCCGCCGGGCCACCGTGTCAGGATCTTCCGGCGCGCGGCGATCCGGGCCGCGCCGCGGTTCCGCCGGCGCATCGTCGACCTCAGGCCTGGCCCGTCGCTCGACCTGCCGCTCGTCGAGGCGGCGGTGCACGAGCGGCTGCTGGCCGCTTTTCTGCAGCACGTCGAAATCGGGATACTCGAGCGCCGCGTGCCAGGTTGCGCCGTCGGAGCTGATCAGGTCAGAACCCAGGATACGGCCCAGCGCGATATTCTTTTCGATGATCGCGGACGGAAACGGCCCCTTCGGCGCGCCCGCGCGCTTGACATACCAGAGGTGGCCTATCGTCATACGGTGTCCTTCGTCTGCTATCCGCAAGCCTGTCGACGGGCCGCCTGTCCGGCCCGGTGGCGGATGCCCTTCCGGCATCCCTGTTCGTCAAGTTTCGGCCGGGTTTGCCGCTGCTGCAGTCATGCGCATCGATCAAATGCTTGCCGGTGTCTCCCCGCCTCCCCGCGCAGGTGCCGCGGTTCAACAGGGTTGGCTCGTCGGTCAGCTGCTCTCCATCGGCGTTATCGGCCGGATTGACGAAACCTCGATTCGACTTGCCATCGATGGCCGCGAGGTCGTGGCCCGCACGACGCTGGACCTGAAACCCGGCACCGCCTTGACTGCACGCGTCAGCGCCGCCGGCACGCCGCCGCAGTTGACCATCGTGGGCCCCACCGGTACAGCCACCGGCGCGGCTGCCGCGCAGGTCCTGACGAGCTCGCTGTCGGTCGCGCTACCGGCCCAGGAACCCATCAGAGTCGTGCTCGAGCGCTTGTCACTCGCCGCCGCGCCCGACGCCGCAGCCGCCGACACCGGCACGGAGGTGCAGGCGCGACTGACGACGCTGACCCAGCGTCTGCCCGATCTCCCGACGCTCGGTCGTCCGGGCGAACTCTCGCGTGCGGTCGCGCAGACCGGTCCGCTGCTGGAAGCGACGCTGGCGGCGCTGCCGGACACGCCACGGGCCGAACTGCCGACCGGCGATCTGAAGTGGCAACTGCTGGGACTGCGCCAGGCGATAGACGACCAGGCGCTGCTGCTGAATCGCCACGCCGGCGCCGCGTTGCCGCCCACCGCGACGGCGCCGCACGCGCGCCAGTCCTTGCCGGTCGTGACCGACGCCGGTCCCCTGCCCACTGCACCGGCCGCGCTGCGCGCACTGGCGGCAGACGTCGACGCGGGCATTGCGCGAATCACGACACATCAACTGCAGCACCTCGCTGCGGCGACCACGGGCGAGTACTTCGCCTTCACCGAGATCCCGTTCCGCACGCCTCACGGCATCGACACCCTGACGATGGAGATCGAGCGCGACGAGCAACGGCACGGGGCCCAGCATGAAGGCGCGGGCTCGGCGGCGCTGACGCTCGCCATTCCCCTCGAGGCGCTCGGCGAACTGCGGGCGCGCATCGGCCTGAGCGGCGACCGGCTGGCCGTCACGTTATGGAGCGAGGACCCGGCGCTGCGCGAACTGCTCGGCGACGGCGTCGGCGAACTCGAACAGCGTCTCGTCGCGGCCGGATTCGAGCTGTCGCCGATCGCGGTCCGGCACGTCGATGCGCCGGACCCGCTGCGTCACCTGCCACGCCAGCTGATCGACACGGCAGTCTGACATGGCCGAGCAAACGCATTTGCCGATGGCCGTGGCGCTGCGCTGGGATGGCGAAGGCGCGCCGCGCGTGACGGCGAAAGGTCGTGGCGAAATCGCCGATCGCATCATGGCGCTGGCGCGTGACAACAAAGTGCCGCTGCGCGAGGACCGCGCGCTCGTCGCCGTGTTGAGCAAGGTCGAACTCGATCAGCAAATTCCGGCCGGCCTCTACGTGGCGGTCGCGGAGGTCATCGCGTTCGCCTATGCGCTGCAGGGCCGCGCGCCGCTGCAGCGCGCGCAGACGGCACGGCGCGACGCGGCTCAGGGCGGTGCCGCACCCGCGCGTTCGAATGCGGCGGCGGCTGCCGACTGATTGCCGAGCTTGAGCTCGGCATTGCCAATCAGGGTCCAGTTGCGCGCGGCCAGCGGACTGCCCTGGGCGGCAAAAGAGTTCGAACGTTCCGCCAGCGCCTTCGCCTGGCTCCAGTCTTCCTGTGCATAACTGACCATCGCGAGTCGCTGCCACAGTTCGGCATCGCGCGGCGCGATCTTCACTGCGCGTTCGAGGTTCGCGCGTGCCGCATCGTATTGCCCCTGCGCGCTGCTCTGATCGGCCTTCGCGATGAGACCGGCGATGGCCGGTGCCGGCGCGGCACCGGTCGGCGGTGCAAGCGTGGACGGCAGCGGCGTGCCCGCGCCGGATTCGGGAATCGGCACCGCGCGCACGGCAGGACTTTCGACATCCGGCAGCGGCTTGACGATCGGCTGGCCCGGTACCGGCACTGCGGCGGGTTTCGGCGCCACGGGCGGTGGCGCGCGCACGACCGGCACTTCAGGCTTGGTGATTCGATCTTCGATCGGCGCAATTGTCTGGTTGCCGGCACAGCCTGCGAGCAGGGTGAGCGCGGCGAGTGCCACGTGGCGCATATTCAATGCAGATACTCCTTGAGCGTGGACCACACGCCTGGTCCGGCGGGCACCGGCGTCGGCGCGCATGATTGTACCGCCTGCGGCAGATGCTCGATGTTGATTGGCGCCATCACGGCCCCCGTGCATTCGGCAGAAGCCAGCGCGCGCCCGTCCAGCGTCAGGCGATGCCATTCGACGGTCGGCGGGGGCTCCATGTTCACCGGGCTGATTCCGCTGACCCGCATCGTGTCGGTCCAGATCCGCAGCGCTCCGGTGGCGCCCGTGAGGCCGGCGGGCTTGTTATCGTCGCGCCCGATCCATGCCACGCCGAGCAGATCGCCGCCGAACCCGACGAACCAGCTGTCACGCGCGTCATCCGACGTCCCTGTCTTGCCGGCGAGCGGCAGTGACGACGGGAGCGCGGCGGCCAGGCTGCGCGCCGTGCCACGTTCGACGACCCTGGTCAGCAGGTAACGCGTCAGAAACGCGGTGGGGGCATCAACGACGCGCTCGATCTTCAGACCGTAGCGCTGCAGTGGGGTGTTGTTCGCATCGACCACGGCCCGGATCGCCCGCAGGGGGCTGCGGAAGCCGTCGTTGGCGATCGTCTGGTACAGCTGGGCGACCTCGTACGGCGGCATGTCGATGGCGCCGAGGAAGAGTGCCGGGTAGTTCGGCATGTCGCCCTGATAGCCGAATCGGCGCAAGGTCGCGGTGACGGTCGGGATGCCCACCTTGAAGCCGAGATCGAGCGTCGCCAGATTCAGCGAGCGGGCCATCGCATCCTGCATCGACACCGGACCGTGATACTCACCATCGTAGTTCTTCGGCGTCCAGGTCTTGCCGGTGTCGCTGCGGTAGGTGCGGGGTTCGTCCTCGAGTTCCGACAGCACATTGAAGCGCGACGGCTGGGCGAGCGCGGCAAGGTAGACGAAGGGCTTCATCAGCGAACCGATCTGCCGTTTCGCGTCGAGGGCGCGATTGAAGCCGCCGGGCGAACCGCCGCGGTCACCGATCAGCGCCTTGATGTCACCCGACTGGGGATCGGTGATCACCATCGCCGCCTGCAGCTTGTTCTTCGCCGCCGGCTGATTGCGCTCCAGCGCCGCAATGCCCTTCTGCACGGC
Source organism: Gammaproteobacteria bacterium Ga0077536 (assembly GCA_001464935.1). Classification (GTDB taxonomy): domain Bacteria; phylum Pseudomonadota; class Gammaproteobacteria. The sequence goes on along the minus strand of LNEL01000049.1, from coordinate 24,245 downwards.
CTGCTCCGCGGCGTGCTGCACCCCGATGTCGAGCGTCGTGAAAATCTTCAGCCCCGCGGTCTGCAGATCGCTCTCGCGATACTCTCGCTTCAACTGGCGACGCAACAGGTCCAGGAAGGCCGCGTAGCGTGCGCGACCTCGCCAGGCGCCTTCGCGCAGGTCCAGCGGGACGGCGCGCAAGGTGGTGGCCTGCTCGGCCGTCAGCAGCCCGCTGTTGGCGAGTCGCTGCAGTACCTCATTGCGACGCGCCAGCGCGCGATCTGGATACTTGAACGGGTTGTAATGAGAGGGTCCGCGAATCATGCCGATGAGCAGCGCCTGCTCGGCGACGCCGAGTTCGCCCAGCGGGCGCCCGAAGTAGTACTGGGCTGCGAGGCCGAAACCGTGGACCGCGCGATTGCCGTCCTGTCCGAGAAAGACCTCGTTCACGTAGGTCTCGAGGATCTCCCTCTTGCCGTAGGCGCGCTCGATCGAGATCGCCATCATCGCTTCCTTCAGCTTGCGCGTGATGGTGCGTTCGCGCGTGAGGAAGAGGTTCTTCACGAGCTGCTGCGTCAGCGTGCTGCCGCCCTGCTCGATCCCGCCGCGCCGGACGTTCACCCACATCGCGCGCGCAATGCCCAACCAGTCGACCCCGATGTGCTCTTCGAAGCGGCGATCCTCGACCGCGATCAGGGCGCGCGTGAAGAAGGCCGGCAGCTCGGCAACCGACAACAGCAGGCGATCCTCGAAACTGGTCGGATGGATGCGGCCGATTTCCGGGGGATCGAGCCGCAGGAGGCCAATCTCGGCGCCGCCGTTGCGCTGGGCGATTGCGCTGACGCGGCCATCCGCGAAACGGACGACGGCAGCCTGCGGCTGTTCAGCGCCATCCCAGAACACGAAGCCCCGTGTGTACAGCGCGACACTGCGCTCGCCGAGCTGGTACTGGCCGGGGCCCGTCGGGTCGCGCACACGTCGATAGCCGAGGGCGGTGAGCATCTCACCGACCCTGGTCGGGCTGGAGCGCAGGCCGGCATAGAGTTCGAGCGGTGCCGCGTAGATGCGGCCGGGAAGATCCCAGCGCCGCTGCTGGAACTTGCCTATCACCTCGTGATCGAGCCATGCCCAGTACGCGATGAAGCCCAGGAAGCACCAGATCGCGAGATGTTTGAGCGCGAACAGCAGTTTCGCGCCAACGGCGGCCAGGGTGCCGCGTTCCGACGTGTCGTCAGCTTCGGCCATGGCAATTCAGTCGGAAGGTTTCAGGCTGCAGGCGCTAGTGCTTGTCGAGTGATGCCGACTGCTGGCGTCGGCGGTGCTGACATTGTGCCCGGAGCAGGTTCAGCGATCGAGCAGGAGTGGGAGCATCGAGGAGAGAGTCGTTGCGGAGGTGCCCGCCCGCATTTGATTGCGAACGGACACCTACGCAGTGAAGTAGCGTGAGGTAAACCCTCAGTTACTTCTTCTTCGCAGCCTTCTTGGCTGGCTTCTTCGCAGCCTTCTTCTTGGCCGGCTTACGAGCCGCTGCCTTCTTGGCAGCCGGCTTCTTCGCCGCGGCCTTCTTGCTGGAAGCTTTCTTTTTCGCTGTTGCCATGTGAAGAGTCCCCCTTCAACTTACGGTTGAACAAAAAATGCAACACCACATTTGCTTATATACATCACCTAGCACGGATATGTAAAGGTTCTACATAAAATAATTACGTAAGTCATTACAGATGTGCCAAGCACGCAACACTAAACGTTGTACGAAGAGCGTTTCTTTTTTGCTCGAACTGGGGATCGTGGATTACTTCAGCGCACCGATCACGCGCTCGCGGATGGCCTCCACGGCGCCGACGCCCTCGACGCGCGCGAACTTCAAAAGCGGGTTTTTCGCGGCTCTTTCGGCATAAAAATCGATCAGGGGCTCGGTCTGCTCGTGATAGACGCGCAGCCGGTTGCGCACCGTGTCCTCCCGGTCGTCGTCGCGCTGAACGAGCGGCTCGCCGGTCTGATCGTCGTGACCCTCGACCCGCGGCGGATTGAAAATCGTGTGATACGTGCGGCCCGATGCGGGGTGCACGCGACGGCCCGACATGCGCTTGACGATCTCTTCGTCGTCGACGGCGATTTCGAGCACGCGATCGATCTGGACGCCGATCGCATCGAGACCTTCCGCCTGCGGAATCGTGCGCGGGAAGCCGTCGAACAGAAAGCCTCTCGCGCAATCAGGATCGGTGATCCGCTCACGGATGAGGCCGAGGATCAGATCGTCGGAGACCAGTCCGCCCGCATCCATCACCGCCTTGGCCTTCATGCCGAGGTCGGTGCCGGCCTTCACGGCCGCCCGCAGCATGTCGCCGGTCGAAATTTTCGGAATCGAATACTCGGCACAGATGAAATCCGCCTGAGTCCCTTTACCGGCGCCCGGGCCGCCCAACAGAATCACTCGCATCGCCATCCCTCATCGAAGTTGCAGTAAAATTTTCGTATCCGGCCCCAGTGGCCGCCATCCACGGCCCACGATGCGGACCGCTTCATGAAATTCGAACTCGATCAGACCGACCGCCACCTGACCATCCGATCCTATGGTGCGCGGGAAATCGTCGTCGGCGACCAGCGACTGACCCGGCCGGTCGTTCTCTGCGGCGCATCGATCGATATCGACCTGCTGCCGCCGACACTGGAGCAACTCGGCCCCGCCCATATCGAGCGCCTGTGCGCCCTGGGCGTCGACCTGCTGCTGATCGGCACCGGCTCGCGCCAGGTCTTTCTCGACCCGGCGCTGACCGCGCCCCTGCTGAGCCGGGGCATCGGGTGCGAAAGCATGGATACCGCGGCAGCCTGCCGAAGCTACAACGTGCTTATCGCGGAATCGCGCTCGGTGGCAGCGGCGCTGTTCATGCTGACCCCGACGTCCTGAGTCGCCGGCCGCGTCGGCCGTCGCCGGTCACGTTTCGGTGAACAACGCTTCGACCGAAAACCCCTCGCGCTCGAGTATGTGGCGCAGGCGGCGCAGCGCCTCGATCTGAATCTGGCGTACCCGCTCGCGCGTCACGCCGATTTCTGCGCCGACTTCTTCCAGCGTCGCGATCTCGCGGCCGTCGAGCCCGAATCGGCGCTCGACGACGGCACGCTGCTTGTCGTTGAGTTGCGACAGCCAGATTTCGACATGACGCTGCATGTCGCTGTCCTGCAGCAGCCGCGCGGGATCGCGGTTCTGCTCATCGGGGATCGTGTCAATCAGCGTGCGCTCGGACTCGCGATCAATCGGGCTGTCGACCGAAGCAATCCGTTCGTTGAGGCCCAGCATGCGCTTCACCTCCTCGATCGGGCGGTCGAGCGACAGCGCGACATCCTCCGGGCTCGGCTCACGCTCGAGCGTCTGCGCGAGCTTGCGCGCCGCGCGCAGATAGATGTTGATCTCCTTGACGACGTGAATCGGCAGCCGAATGGTGCGCGTCTGGTTCATCAGCGCACGCTCGATTGTCTGCCGGATCCACCAGGTCGCATACGTCGAGAAGCGGAAACCGCGTTCGGGGTCGAACTTCTCGACGGCCCGAATGAGGCCCAGATTGCCTTCCTCGATCAGGTCGAGCAGCGCCAGACCACGGTTCATGTACCGCCGCGCGATCTTCACGACCAGGCGCAGATTGCTTTCGATCATGCGCCGTCGGGCGGCAGCATCACCGCGCAGCGACAGACGCGCGAAATACACTTCCTCTTCGGCGGTCAGCAGCGGGGAGAAGCCGATTTCGTTGAGATAGAGCCGCGTGGCATCGAGTTCGCCATCCGGCATTTCGGCTGCGGCCGGGGCCACCGGCAGGGTTTCGGCCTCTGGCTCACCGGTCGTCTCGAGGTCGCCGAGTTCAGCGGCTGCCGGATCGAATTCATCGGCCGCAAAGTCGCCGTCGGGAACCTCGACGAACGCTCCGTCGTCGGCGAGGGACGCGGGGGCCTGCTCCTGGTCCTCAGGCGGTGCGGCATCCTTGCCCTGATGGTTGCGTGGCGGTGGCGGCATTGACTGCGCTGCTCAACGCTGCGGCAGGTACTGCAACGGGCCCACAGCCTTGCCGCTCTTGCGTATCTCGAAGTGCAACATGACTTCGGAAGCCTCCGAGTCGCCCATCTGGGCGATCTGCTGTCCCGCATTCACGCGGGTGCCTTCGGTGACGAGCAACTTGTCGTTGTGCGCGTACGCACTCAGGAACGTGTCGTTGTGCTTGATGATAATAAGCTGGCCGTATCCGCGCAGTCCATTCCCGCTGTAGACCACCTGTCCGGCCGCCGAGGCGACCACCGGCTGTCCACGTGCCCCGAGTATCTCCAGGCCTTCCGATCCGGACGCGGCGACGGCACGACGCGTCTTGCCCGACGCGGGCCACGTCCAGCTGACGCCATTGACGACACGACTGCCACCCAGCACCGCCGGCGTTGACGTTGCGGCCGGTGGCGGCGTTACGGGCGGGGGCGCAGACGCGACCGGCGGCGTCGCTGACGAAGGAGTCGACACCGGCGCAGGCCGGCTGCCTGGCGCCGACTGCGGCGCTGCGCTGACGGCAGCAGGTGGAGGCACCGCCACGGCCGCTGGCGCTGCGACGTCCGGGGACGCCGTCGCGCGCGCGACGACGCCGGGTGGCGTCAGCGATTTCGGTTTGAGGCGCAGCGACTGTCCGACGAAAATCCGGTTCGGATTGTCGAGTCCGTTCCACTGCGCGATCTGCCGATGGTCGAGTCCGAACCGGAAGGCGATCGAGTACAGGGTGTCACCTCGTTGCACACGGTAGGTCGCCGGGGCCGCACTCGCCGGACGCGGTGCCCGCTGCAGCGCCGGCTTGGCGGGCGCCGGCGTGGCGCGCGACGAGGTCTTGCCTTCAATCGGCGCAGGCGCCTGCGTTGCACAGCCCGACAGCAGTGCACACAGGCCGAACAGCAGCAGCCACACCCGGATCACGTGGCGTTCAATCCACGTTCTCGAGCAACGGGACGAAACTCACGCGTTGCAGCGCTTCTTCCTCGAAGCCGTCGTTGGTGCGCCGAATCAGCGTCAGCATCTGCTCGCCCTGCCGCCCGACAGGCATGATCGCACGCCCGCCCACCGAGAGTTGCTCGAGCAGTTTCGGTGGCACCGAGGACGCTGCGGCGGCCACCAGGATCGCGTCGAACGGCGCATGCGCCGCCCAGCCGAGCCGGCCGTCGCCGTGGCGCACGCGCACATTCGAGACTTTGAGTTCATACAGACGGGTACGCAGTCGATTGGCCAGCGCGGCGATGCGTTCAATCGTGTACACCTGTGCCGCCACGCGTGCGAGCACTGCGCTCTGATAGCCGCAGCCGCCGCCAATTTCGAGCACACGATGCATCGGACCGGTCTCCAGCAGCACCTGCGTCATCGCCGCCACGACATAGGGCTGGGAGATGGTCTGGCCAAAACCGATCGGCAACGCGGTGTTCTCGTAGGCGCGGCTCGCGAGGGCCTCGTCGACGAACAGGTGACGTGGGGTCGTGCGGATCAGATCGAGCACCACCTCGGAACTGATGCCCATGGTCCTCAACTGTTCAACGAGACGATTGCGCGCCCGTTGGGAGGTCAAGCCTATCCCGATCCTGTCGGCCATCATTGCAGCGACGTTATTTCCCCAGCCAATCCGCAAGTGCTTCCATCATTCCATACGCTGTCAGATCCATCTGCAGCGGTGTCACCGACACATATCCGTCCGCGATCGCCCGAAAGTCGGTCCCGGGGCCCGCGTCGTCGCCGGGCGGACCCGCTGGTCCGATCCAGAACACCGGACGACCTCTGGGATCGAACTGCCGGATCGCGGTGGCCGCCTTGTGTCGTTGGCCGAGGCGCGTGACCCGAACGCCCTGCACCGCATCGTACGGGAGATCGGGCACGTTCACATTCAGCAGCGAGTGCCGCGGCAGGCCGTCGGCGTCGAAACGCGCAACGAGGTCGACCGCGATGCGGGCGGCGCTAGCATAATGGCTAGGGTCCACGCCTGCCAGCGACACGGCGATCGCGGGGATCCCGAGCAGGCAGGCTTCGGTTGCCGCGGCCACGGTGCCGGAATACAACACATCATCGCCGAGGTTCTCGCCGGCGTTGATGCCGGCGATCACGAGATCTGGCGGCGTCGACAGCAGGCTGTGCAAGGCCAGGTGGATGCAGTCCGTGGGCGTGCCATCCACCGCGTGGACACCGTCGCCGTGATGCTTCGCGCGCAGCGGCCGATCGAGCGTCAATGAATGACTGGCGCCGCTCCGATTGTCGACGGGCGCCACGATGGTCACATCAGCAAACTTGCGCAGCGCTGCACCCAGCACCTGGATTCCGTCGGCGCGGTAGCCGTCGTCGTTGCAGACGAGGATGCGCATGCGCGGCAGTGCTCAGCGCGATCGATCGAACAGGAACTCCAGCAGCGCCTTCTGCGCATGCAGCCGGTTGCCGGCCTCTTCCCAGACCACGCTGTTCGGTGCGTCGATCACCGCCGCCGCGACTTCCTCGCCGCGATGGGCCGGGAGGCAATGCATGAACAGCGCATCGGGCCGTGCACGGGCCATCAGTTCGGGGGTGACCTGGTAAGGCGCAAAGGCGGCGCGGCGCGCCGTGACCTCGTCCTCCTGCCCCATGCTGACCCACACGTCCGTGACGATCAGATCGGCATCGACCACCGCTGCAGACGGATCGTTGACGAGCCGGATGTCGGCATGACCCGCGACCGCGCGCAGCCCTTCCGGCTCGAAGCCTGTGGGCGTTGCGACCGTCAACGAGAAATCCAGCAGGCTGGCCGCTTCGATATAGGTGTTGCACATGTTGTTGCCATCGCCCACCCACGCGACCTTGCGCCCTGCGATGTCACCGCGACGCTCGAAAAACGTCTGCAGGTCGGCGAGCAACTGGCAGGGATGCGAACGATCGGTCAGTCCATTGATCACCGGCACGGTCGCGCAGGCGGCCAGTCGCTGCACCGTTTCGTGCGCGAAGGTGCGCACCATGATCCCGTCCACCATTTCCGACAGCACACGCGCGGTGTCTTCGACCGGTTCACCGCGGCCGAGCTGGGAGTCTTTCGGCGACAGGAAAATCGCCCCGCCGCCGCCTTCGATCATCGCCGCCTCGAACGAGACACGCGTGCGGGTCGACGACTTCTCGAAGATCATCGCCAGCACCTTGTGCTGAAAGATCTGCGGCTTGTCGCCTTGTGCCCGCCGCTGCTTCAACTCGGTGGCCCGCGCGATGATGGCGCGGATCTCGGCCGGGCTCAGATCAGCGAGATCGACGAGGTGGCGTGGCGACATTGTTCGGAATGCAGTTGGCACCAAAAGACTGAGCCCAGCGGTGAGGCTGGGCTCAGACTGTGCGGTCGGTTGTGTCCGATGATCAGCCGAAGAACGGCAACCCGTGCGCGCCCGCCTGCATGAACATCAGCATCGGGATCGACAGCAGCGTGTTGGTGCGGGACGCCAGGAAGGCCACGCGACGCGCCTTGGCCTTCTCCGCGTCGGTCGCCGGCTTGATCCCCAGAATCTTCTTCTGGTTCGGCCAGATCAGGCCCCAGACATTGAACAGCATGATCGTACCGAGCCAGGCCCCGAACCCGATGTAGGTCGTCGCCGCGCTGGGCATTTCACCGGCGAGGCCGAGCGAGAACGCGCCGGCGAGGCCATAGGGGCTCGCCTCGAGATAAGCGGCGCCGCTGAGCCAGGTCACGAGCGCTGCCCAGCGGAACCAGAACAGGGCGCGCGGCGCCACGTACTTGGTGATGGCCGCCGGCCCCGGGCCGCCGGACGAGGCTTCGCCCGTGGCCTGCGCAAGGCCCGGCACCTGGACGAAGTTGAAGTAATACAGCAGTCCAATCCACATCACGCCTGCCACGATGTGCAGCCAGCGGACAGCGATAGCGATTTCCATGGTGAATCTCCGGTCTGTTATCGGAATCGAGGCCTGGGCGGGTGGGCGTCAAACGCCCGCTATCTGGGCTGCGACATAGGCCAGTATGATGGCAAGGACGACACCGGCAATGACGGTGCCCTGAATGGTCTCGAGTGGATTCATGACGTTAACTCCCCTTGGCGCGGCCGTGGAAATCGTCGCTGGACGGCGATCTTAGGCCGGGCATTGTCAGTTACGACCCTGGAAGATTCAAGTCTGATACAACGAATGAAATGACGACCAACGAAGCAGTCGGTGCGATCGCGCTGAGCCTTTTCGCCGCGCGCCTGCAGGCGGTGTGTGAAGAGATGGGCGCCTGCCTGCGGCGTGCCGCGTTGTCGCCGAACATCAAGGACCGGCTCGATTATTCCTGCGCGGTGTTCGATGGCGGCGGACAGTTGTGCGCACAGGCCGCCCACATCCCGGTTCATCTCGGCAGCATGGCCTACGCGATGCAGTCCCTCGTCGGTGCGATCGACTGGCAGCCCGGCGACATGCTCATCGTCAACGATCCCTTTCTCGGTGGCACGCACCTGCCTGATGTCACGCTGGTGGCGCCGCTGTTCATCGGCAGTTCGCCCGTCGCCTTCGTCGCCAATCGCGCGCACCACGCGGACATCGGTTGCGCCCGTCCCGGCTCGATGCCCTGGTCGCGGACGCTGGCCGAGGAAGGCATCGTGATTGCGCCGACCAGGTTCGTCGCTGGCGGCGAGGACAATGCAGCACTGCTGTCGCGCCTGCGCGCGGGTCTGCGCAATCCACGTTCGACCCTCGCCGACTTCACGGCACAGCGCAGCGCGAACGAGCGCGGCCTGGAGCGACTGGCCGACCTGGCGGGCACGCTCGCGGACGTCACGCTCGGGGCGATGTTCGATCACCTGAACGACTACGCCGCCACGATGGCGCGCCGCGCGATCGGGCGGCTCGCGCCGGGCGTCTATCGCGGACGCGACGTAATGGATGCCGACGCGCGCGCGACCGGGCCGATCGACATCGTCGCCACCGTCGACATCGGCGAGTCCTCGGTCGTCGTCGACTTCACGGGCACCAGCATGCAGGTCGACAGCAACATCAACTGCCCGCTGTCGGTCACGGCCGCCGCGGTCTATTACGTCTTCTACTGCCTGATGCCCGCGGGTACGCCGGCGTGTGCGGGCAGCCTGCGACCGGTGACGATTCGGGCGCCGACCGGCTGTCTCGTCAACGCGCAGCCACCCGCGGCCGTCGCCGCCGGCAACGTAGAAACCAGTCAGCGGCTCGTCGACGTACTGCTGATGGCGCTGGCCGATGCCGCGCCGACGCTGATGCCGGCGGCCAGCGCCGGCACGATGAACAACGTGGCCATGGGCGGCGCGCGCTGGGACTACTACGAAACGATCGGCGGCGGCGGCGGCGCGAGCAGCCAGGGTCCAGGCCTCGATGGGCGACAGACGCACATGACCAATACCCTCAACACGCCGATCGAAGTCTTCGAGTCCGTCTATCCTGCCCGCATCATGCGCTACGCGATGCGTCGCGGATCGGGCGGACAGGGCCGGCATCGCGGTGGCGATGGTCTGGTGCGCGAATACGAATTCCTGGCCCCGGCGTCTGTCACGCTGCTGACCGACCGCCGCGACACGGCGCCGTGGGGCCTCGCTGGCGGCGGCGCCGGTGCCTCGGGCAGGAATTATCTGAATGACCGCGCCCTGCCCGGCAGGGTAGAAATCGAAGTCGCGCGCGGCGATCGCCTGCGGCTCGAAACGCCCGGCGGCGGCGGATGGGGTGCAGGCGATTAAAGACCCCGGCCGAGCAAGCTTTTATACCGCGCAGTGCGCGCCTAGAATCGGGCGCAACGGCGACAGCCTTCAATCATCACGAGAGGTGAGCAGCATGGACATCAATGAACGCATTCAGTCGGTGATCTCGGAACACAGGATCGTGCTTTTCATGAAGGGGACACCGCAGTTCCCGCAATGTGGCTTTTCGATGCGCACCGCGCAGGCGCTGGCCGCCTGCGGCACGCCGTTCCACAGCGTCGATATCCTGGCTGAGCCTGAATATCGCCAGCACCTGCCGAAATTCTCGAACTGGCCGACGTTCCCGCAGGTGTTCATCGACGGCGAACTCGTCGGCGGCTGCGACATCGTGCTCGATCTCTATCAGAGCGGCGAACTGCAGAAGCTGGCCACGGGCGCCGCCTGATCCGCACCGCGCCGGCCACCGTGGCCGGCAGCGGAGATCGCCGCGGCCGGCGCCTGAGCGCGCTCAAGCCGGCCCGGCGCCCGCCGCGTCCTCCTGCTCCAGCCACAGGCACTTGCCGCCGCTGCGCTTCGCGATCGCCGTCAGGCGGGCGCGATGCGCCGCGAGTTCATCGGGCAGCGGATGCACCACCCGCAACGGCGGCAACTGGCGCGCGACGGCGATGCGCTCCGCGCCCGTCATCTGCTCCTCGACGAGCCCTGCGTCCAGACTGAGCGCGCCCTGTCCGCCGGTCATGGCGAGGAACACGTCCGCCAGCAGTTCGGCGTCGAGCAGCGCGCCGTGCAAGGTGCGATGGTTGTTGTCGATTTCGTAACGTTTGCACAAGGCATCCAGGCTGTTGCGCTGCCCCGGATGCAGTTCGCGTGCGAGCTTCAGCGTGTCGAAGATGCGGCAGTAATCTTCGAGCCTGCCCCATGCCGCGCCCAGCCGCGCGAGTTCGGCGTCGAGGAAGCCGACATCGAACGGGGCGTTGTGGATGATGATCTCGGCGCCGCGCACGAACTCGAGGAACTCCACGACGATGTCGCCGAAACGCGGCGCCTCGCGCAGTTTGTCGAGCGTCAGCCCGTGCACCTCGGCCGCGCCGGCGTCGATTTCACGCTCGGGATTCAGGTAGTGATGAAAGCGGTGCTCGGTCAGCCGCCTGTTCTTCAGTTCGATGCAGCCGATTTCGATGACGCGATGACCTTCCTCGGGCGCGAGGCCGGTCGTTTCGGTGTCGAGAATGATTTGTCGCATGCGTTCCCCTGCCCTGTTCAGCCCTTGCGCGCGCGTGCGGCGCCCGTCAATTCATCGATGGCCTCGTTCGCCAGCGCGTCGGCGCGCTCGTTGTCCGGATCACCGGCATGACCACGCACCCAATGCCATGACACCCGGTGCGGTGCGGCCGCGGCCTGCAGCCGCTGCCACAGATCCGCATTCTTCACCGGTTTGCGATCGGCCGTGCGCCAACCGCGCCGGATCCAGCCCGGCAGCCACTCGGTGATGCCCTTCTGCACGTACTGCGAATCGGTGTGCAGCGCGACCCGGCTCGGTCGCGTCAGCGCTTCCAGCGCGCTGATCGCGCCGAGCATCTCCATGCGATTGTTCGTGGTGTCGAACTCGCCGCCACGCAGCACCCGTTCGTGCCCTCTATAGCGCAGGAGCGCCCCCCACCCGCCGGGACCTGGATTGCCGCGGCACGCGCCATCGGTGTGGATCACGACCAGTTCGTCTGCCGCTTCGTCGTTCATTCTTCGCGCTCCGTCACGCAGGCTTCGCGGGTGGTGGGTTCGATGACGCTGGTCGCCGGCAGCCGTCGCTGCCGCGCCCAGCTGGCCCGGATCGGTCGCACCGCCACGACGCGTTTTCGTGCGAGCACGAAGGAGACGTTGCCGAACACGGGCCAGAAGTGGCTGCCCAGACGCTCGATGAACTCGAGGCGGTCGTGCAGGCGCTGACGCTGCAGCGGCGGGCGGAACGACAGCTTCTCGACGCGCTCGATTTCAAAGCCCAGCAGCGCGAGCCAGTCCCGCAGCCTCGGCATCGCGACGAAGCGTCCGCACCACGGCAGGCGTCCGCGCCAACCGGCGGCCAGTCGCCACAGGCCGAACAGGCTCCACGGATTGAAGCCGAGTATCACCAGGTGTCCTTCGGGAATCAGCACCCGTTCGGCCTCCCGCAGCACGCCGTGCGGGCTACGGGCGAACTCCAGCACGTGGGGCAGCACCAGCACATCGACGCTGCTGGCCTGAATCGGCAACGCATCGACGCTGCAGCACAGGGCCTCGACGCCGCTGAGCGGCGCATTGGCCAGCACTGCCTGGTGCTGGATGCGGCTGCACGCAATCATCGGCGTCGCGTACGGGTTGCCGAGTTGCAGAATGTGGTAGCCGAACAGGTTCGGCAGCACGTCGCCGGCGAGCGCGAGTTCGGCGTCGGCGACGGCCTGGCCCGGACCCGTCGCAAACCAGGCCCGCAGGGCAGTCCCGGCAGGCATTCGCGCCTGGTCAGTCTTCTCGGCCACATCGTTCATATAAATCAGCAACTTGAATCTGCACGGCAAGGCCGGTCCGCAGGCACTTTGGCATGCGGCGACGCGAGGGGCAATGGCAGATCAAGGGTTGACGCGCGAAAACGCAGGCGCCTAGTATCCCCCCATGCGTGGGGGAAACCGCCATTTCGCGATGGTTGCGGCGGCGCTTTGCACGATGGTGCTCGCCGGTTGCAACAGTAGCCTGATCAAACGCCAGGACGTGCCATCCGAGCCCGTGGCGGCAGCGCCGATCGAAGCGCGTGGCCGTCCGGTGTCCGCGACGAGCGTCTCGCGCTCACCCGTGGCCAAACCTGTTGCCAGCGAGCGCCCCGAGCCGGTCGCCGCGCCGGTGGGCGACACCTGGCAACGCCTCCGGCACCAGTTCCGCCTCACCGCCGTCGACAACGCCGATGTCCGCCGTGAACTCCAGTGGTACCGCGATCACCCGCGCTACCTGCGCGACGTCAGCCAGCGCGCCCGCCCGTTCCTGCACTTCATCGTCAACGAACTCGAACAGCGCAAACTGCCGGGCGAACTCGCCCTGCTGCCGATTCTCGAAAGCGGCTTCCGGACGGACACCCAGTCGCCGTACGGGGCTGCCGGCATGTGGCAGTTCATGGGCGGCACGGGATCGAAGTTCGGACTCGAAATCAATCGCACCTATGACGGGCGCATGGACGTGACGCGCTCGACCGGCGCCGCGCTCAACTACCTCGGCGCGCTGCAGGAGCGCTTCGACGGCGACTGGCTGATGGCGATCGCCGCCTACAACGCGGGCTGGGGCAACCTGGAAAAAGCGCTCGCACAGCAGCGGCGGCTGGGCCGCAGCACCGATTTCTGGGCGCTGCCCGTCACTCGCGAAACCCGCAGTCTGGTCGCGCGAATGGTGGCGCTGTCGCTCGTGTTCAAGACGCCCGAGCGCTACGGCCTCACCCTCGAGGCACTGCCCGATCAGCCTTATTTCGAAGCCGTGGAACTGCGCCAGCCCACCGATCTGAAGCGTTTTCGCGCCGCACTCGGCGCGCCCGCCGACACGTTCGCCCAACTCAACGCGGCCTACCGCACCGGCCATACCGGCCGGAGCCGGGCCCGCATCCTCGTGCCGATCGACTACCTCGACAACGCGCGTGCGCTGGCGGCCAAGGGCATCGGGCACGCGCCACCGCCGGTGCAGCTCGCCACCGCGCCGGCTTCACGCGCGTCCGGCGGCAAACACCCTGCCGCGGCGTACAAGGTTCGCAGCGGCGACTCGATGTGGACGATCGCGCGAAGCCATGATCTCACGGTCGCGCAGCTCGCGGCGGCCAATGGCCTGAGCGCGCGCGCCAACCTGCGTATCGGGCAGCAGCTGCGCATTCCCTCGCGCACCGGCACCGCGCGACAACTCGCCCAGCAGGCCGAGCGCACGGTGCGCTACAAGGTTCGGTCGGGTGATTCGCTGTGGACCATCTCGCGCCAGTTCAAGGTCTCGGTGCAGCAACTGGTGGCGTGGAACGGACTCGATCGCAAGCGACAGCTGCAACCGGGACAGGAATTGCTGGTGCGTCGGCCGAGCTGACCGCTGTCGGCACGCTCAGTTCGCGAACACGACCTGGTTGCGGCCGTTGCGCTTGGCGCTGTAGAGCGCGTCGTCGGCCCGCTGCAGCAGGTGATGAATGTCCTGCTGCACCAACGGATTCTCGCTGCAGGCCACCCCGACGCTCGCCGACATCGAAATCGTCTTGCGATCCATGCTGACCGGCCGCTGCGCGATGTTCGCGCGCACGCGTTCGGCGATTGACGCCACCCGCCCCGCTTCGCGTTCGACCAGCACGATCAGGAACTCCTCGCCACCGTAACGCCCCACCGCGTCGTACGGGCGCACCGCCTCTATCATGCGTTCAGCCGCGGTCCGCAGCACGCGGTCGCCGGTCAGGTGACCGTGGTTGTCGTTGATGTCCTTGAAATTGTCGAGATCGACCATCGCGACGCCGACCAGTGTCTTCGTGCGCCGCGCACGGGCGTGTTCGCGCTGCAGGATTTCGAGGATGCCGGCGCGATTCCATGTCTGGGTCAGGGGATCGATGAACACCTGGCGGCGCGCGGCATCGAGATCGTTGGCAAGCTCCGAGCGCGACTGCACGAGCACGCCGACCTGCAGCTCCGTTTCGACGATGCGCGCGAGATCGCGCAGCGTCCGCAATTCCTCGTCACCGAACGCGCGGGTCTGCGTGTCGGCCACGCAGACACCGCCGATACGACGACCGTCCGGTGCATACAGCGGCTGCGAGGCGTAGAACCGGACATGTGGCGCGCCGGCGACGATCGGGAGTCGCGCAAAGCGCGCGTCGACCGTGGCATCCGGCACGACGGTCGGCCCGTCGGTTTCGAGTGCACCATCACAGAACGTCGACGACCGCGGCAGGCTCTGAATCGGCAGGCCGCGCGTGGATTTGTACCAGACGAGATCACGATCGACGAGCGCAATTGCGGCCATCGGGACGCCCAGCGACAGGGCGGCGAGACGCGTGATGCGGTCGAAGCGTTCTTCATGCCCCGACTCGAGCACGTTGAGCCGTCGCAGCGCCGACAGCCTCAATTCTTCGTCATGTGCCGAATGATTGGCGTGCATCGGGAAGCCCCGACCTCGTAGCGTGTAGCGTTGACAGCCTGATGGCCGCAGCCATCAGATCCTTGTCGCGGGCAGCGGACCCCGGGGCGTCTCGCTCTGCGTGTTTTGCCGCAATTTTCCCGAATAAGCTGCAGGGCCGCAAGCGGCAGCATCCGTGTTTTCCGCCGCTGTACTGCGCCCGTATCGATCGATGACAATTGCGGACCGCAGACTGCCGGACACCGGTTTGCGTGAAATGTCCGTATCATCGGGTCCATCGAATTCCCACTCTCCGCACGGCAGGCCCAAGCATGGAACAGATTGCAGCTAGCGTTCGCGACATCGTCGATTTCCCGCAACCGGGAATCGTCTTCAAGGACCTCACGCCT
The DNA here is from genome assembly GCA_001464935.1 of Gammaproteobacteria bacterium Ga0077536. GTDB lineage: Bacteria > Pseudomonadota > Gammaproteobacteria. The sequence goes on along the minus strand of LNEL01000049.1, from coordinate 9,111 downwards.
GTGATGCGCGACCCCGCGCTGCTGCGCCTGGCCACCGTCGAACTCGCGCGGCCCTTTCGCGACTCGGGCGTGACGGTGGTGCTCGGCATGGAGGCCCGGGGCTTCATCTTCGGCAGCCTCGTCGCAGCCGAACTCGGTGCCGGTTTCGTGCCGCTGCGCAAACCCGGCAAACTGCCCTACGCCACGCACCGGGTGGCCTATGACCTCGAGTACGGCTCTGCCGCCCTCGAGATGCACCAGGACGCGCTGTCGGCCGCCGATCGGGTGCTGCTCGTCGATGATCTGATCGCCACCGGCGGCACGGCGAGCGCGAGTCTGCAACTCGCCGCGAACAGCGGCGCCAGCATCGTCGGCGCGGCGTTCGTGATCGAACTCGATTTTCTCGGCGGGCGGCAGGCGCTCGGCAACTGCCGCGTGCACGCACTGCTGCACTACTGACAGCGCTGCCGTCGGCTGCCCATGTGCATCCTGCTGGCCGCGTGGCGCGATCACCCCGACTACGAACTCGTCGTCGCCGCCAACCGGGACGAGTTTCACAGCCGCCCGTCTGCGGTCGCGGCAGCCTGGCCCGACGCACCGCATGTCGTCGCCGGTCGCGATCTCGAAGCGGGTGGCACGTGGCTGGGCGTCGAACACGGGGGCCGTTTCGCCGCCGTCACCAATGTGCGGCGGCCTGGCCAGGCGGCCGGCCAACGGTCGCGCGGCGCACTGGTCGCGGATTTCCTGCGCGAGCGCCACGCTGCCGCGCATTATGGCGAACGGCTCGTTGCCAACGCGGCGCACTACGCCGGTGCCAATCTCATCTTCGCCGACACGACGAACCTGCGCGCATGGTCCAACCAGGACAATCGCGTGCGTGACCTCGGACCCGGCGTCTATGGCCTGAGCAACGCCGCCCTCGATGACGAATGGCCGAAGGTCGCCCGCCTGAAAGCGGCGTACCGGCGCCATCGCGCGCTCGACGGCGAGGCATTGATCGACGCACTGCTGGCCACACTGTGTGACGATGCCGGCGCCGATGACCACGAGTTGCCGGACACCGGCATCGGCGTGGCCATGGAACGCGTGCTCGCCCCGATCTTCATCAACGGGGGCGGCTATGGCACGCGCTGCTCGTCGGTCGTGCTGCGCGAACACGGTGGTCGCCTCGTCTTCGTCGAACGTCGCTACGACGCCGCTGGCCGCGCCTGCGGTGACAGCCGTCATGTGCTGGAGACTGCCCGATGCTGAGCGCGCGCGGCGATCAACTCCTGGTGCGATATCGCGCGGTGCGCTCGGCCACGGCGCGGCTCGCCGCGCCGCTGTCACCGGAAGACGCCTGCGCGCAGTCGATGCCCGATGCAAGCCCCGCCAAGTGGCATCTCGCGCACACGGCGTGGTTCTTCGAAACCGTCGTCATCGAGGCGCTCGAACCGGGCTACCGCTCACCGTTCGACGGCTATCGCGTGTTGTTCAACTCCTACTACCAGGGCATCGGGCGTCAACATGCGCGTCCCTCGCGCGGGTTGCTGACGCGACCCTCGCTGAGCGATGTGCTGGCATACCGGCACGCAATCGACGAACGGCTCGAAGCGCATCTCACACGCGGCCTGCCGCCGGCCGTTGCGGCACTGGTCGAGTTGGGCCTGCATCACGAGCAACAGCACCAGGAACTGCTGTTGATGGACATCAAGCACCTGTTCGCGCAGAACCCGTTGCTGCCGGTGTATGCGAACCTGCCACTGCCACCGCCGACGTCCGTCACCGGGGCCGGCAGCTGGCAATCCGTTGCCGGCGGTCTGATCGACATCGGCGCCATGGCGGACGCCTTTGCCTTCGACAACGAGCGTCCGCGCCATCGGGCCTGGCTCGCACCGTACCGGCTCGCACAGCGCCCGGTGACGAATGCCGAGTTCGCGGCGTTCGTGGCCGATGGCGGCTATTGCAATCCGCTGCTGTGGCTCGCTGACGGCTGGGCCACGGTGCAGCGTGAAGGCTGGCAGCATCCCGCGTACTGGCTGCCGCGCGACGGCGGTCGCGAGGGGTATGACGAGTTCACGCTCGGCGGCACGCGCCCGCTGTCGCCCCACGCCGCTGTGTGTCATGTCAGTTTCTACGAAGCCGATGCCTATGCACGCTGGGCCGGTGCGCGCCTGCCGACCGAACAGGAATGGGAACACGCGGCAGCAGGCGTCGCGCTCGAAGGCAACTTCGTCGACGATGGACTGCTGCATCCGGCTGGCGCCGGCGATGAGCCGCTGACGCAGATGTATGGCGATGTATGGGAATGGACCGCGAGCAGTTACGCGCCCTACCCCGGGTTCAAGCCGCTGGCCGGCGCGGTCGGCGAATACAACGGCAAGTTCATGGCGAACCAGATGGTGTTGCGTGGCGGATGCTGCGTGTCACCGCGCGATCATCTGCGCGCGAGCTATCGCAATTTCTTCTACCCGCAGCAACGCTGGCAGTTCGCAGGCCTGCGGCTCGCGCGCGACGAGGATTGAGCGCGCCGCGCGTTCAGCTCGACAGGCCGCCGTTGACCTTCAGCGTCTGGCCCGTCACGAACGACGCCTCGTCCGACGCCAGGAACACCACGGCGGCCGCGATGTCCGCCGGGATCCCGAAGCGCGCGAGCGGCGTCGCGGCTTCGACTGCCGCACGGTAATCCGGCGCCATGTCCGAGGTCGCAAAGGAGGTTTCGATCCAGCCCGGCGCGACTTCATTGACCCTGACTTCCGGGGCCAGTGAGCGTGCGAGCGCGCGCGTGAAGCCCGTGACGCCGGCTTTGACGGCCGCGAACATTTCCGGATTGCGACCACCCATGCCACGCAGCGCGAGATCCCACGACATGTTCACGATCGAACCGCGCGACTGCTTCAACGCGTCTGCCGCTGCCCACGCGCACAGGATCGTGCCGCGCAGATCGGTGTCGATGAGCCGCGTCAGCTTGTCCCGATCGGACGCGCGCGCGCCTTCACCGGTCAGGATGTCCGCACCCGCAAAATTGCACCACGTGTCGAGGCCACCGAGCCGGTCGACCGCTGCCGCGACCAGGCCATCGATCCGGGCAGGATCCGACACATCGGCACCGAACGCCGACGCCACTCCACCGGCCGCGCGGATCTCCTCGACTACCGCTGCCGCTGCCTCGTGGGAGCGGCGGTAGACGACGAGCACCGCAGCTCCCTCGGCCGCGCAGCGCAGCGCGACGCCACGCCCGATGCCGCTGCTCGAGCCCGTGATCACGATGCGCTTGCCGGCCAGCCGGTGCGCGCACGAGCCTGGCACCGGGTCGTGCGGCATCGGCCTACTTGCCCACCTTGATTTGCGACGGCCGATCGACCGGCCATTCCTGCTTGAGCACGACCTCGCCCATTTCGGTGCCCGGCGTCAACTGTCCCTGGTAGATGATGTAGCGCCCGCCGGGCTCCTCATCGGTGGCCGGACTCTCGGTCCAGATCCACATATGGCCGGCGAGGGTGTCGACGATCAGCGCCTTTTCGGTCCCGAATTCGGTCCCCGAATCGATCGGCACGGCCTGATAGCGTTCGTCGGCCCGGGCGGCAGCCATCAGCAGCCCACAGGCGACGAGCACCGGGATTGTTCGCTTGGAAATCAGCTCACGCATGGCTCAATAATCTCTCTCATTGATACTGGAGGCTCAGTCGGTGTCCGACACCCGGTATGCGAGACGCTCCGGGGTCGCGATCACATAGGTCGCATGCTGGCCGCGCAGTCGGGTCTGCAACCAGGGAATCGCACCCTGCACCACCGCCGGCGCAGCAGCGAGATGAGGCAGGTCGAGTTCGAAGTATCGGCCGTTCGCGCCATAGCTTACGCGGGTCCCGCCCACCGTGCCGCCGGCTCCCGGCGCAGGCCCCACGCGCAAAGTCGCCCAGTCGACCTGCCCTCCATGCTGCAACACCGCCCGCAATGACTCCTCGAGCAGGCGCAGTTCGCGCGTCACGGCCTCGCAGGCCACCTGCTTGAGGCGCAGGTGGCGCATGTCCTCGAAGACACAGTGCAGGCCGTCCTGCTGCGAATACATCGGTGGCGCCTTGTCGGCCAGCGCCCACTCGCCGAGCATCTGGCGTTCGCGGGCCACGACCACTTCATCGACCGTCGCCGCCGTCGCCGCGCAATCGCGTCGGCTGCAGAGCGCATCGGCAATGCTCGCCTCCAGGGTCCGCTGTGCGCTGGCGCGCGGCGCGCTCAACATCACCTGTTCCTCGCCGAGGATGAGACGCACCGTGCCGTGCGCCTCACGCACGAGGTCGACGGTCGGGCCGGCGCGCAGGTGATCGCGCAGCGCGTGGAGTCTTGCCACGTAGCCCGCGGTGCCGCGGCGCCAGACCTGATCCGCACCCGGCGCAGCGCCGCCGGCGCTGCGCGCCAGTTCGGTCTCGTAGGCGGCGATGAGCTCGGCGAGCGCCGCCTCCGCGAATGCGACGCGCTCCGCTGGCGCGGCCCCGTCGAGCGACGTCACCAGGACGTCGAAACGGGTTTGCAGCAGAGTCGCTTCGGCACGCGCGTTCCCACAGCACATCGCGAGCAGAAGGAGCACGACGCGCGCGTTCATGGCCGCGAACGACGCTCAGGCCAGGCCGAGTTCGAGCTGCAGCATCGCGTAATGGTCCTCGAAGAATGCCTGCGGGCGCGCGTCGGCGAACGGCAGCCACAGCGCCTGCGCCGCGTCGTCACCGGCTTCCAGCGCCGGTGCCGGCTGCGTGCCGGCGAGCACGTAGCGGTGCAGATGCGTAATCGTGCGTCCGCGCAGCGAGCGATGCGGATGATCGTAAACGCGGACCGCGGTGCAGGCCGACGCGGGGAGCACGAGGCCGGTCTCTTCACGCAGTTCGCGCAGCGCGCTGTCGCACAGGGGTTCATCGGGATCGATGAAACCGCCGGGCAGAGCCAGCAGGCCGTGGCCGGGACGCCGCCCGCGCCGGATCACCAGCACCCGATCCCCGTGCGTGACCAGCGCATCGACCGTGACGAAGATCGGCGGAAACGGCGCCGTCTGCCACGCGTCACGGTAATGCGTGATGAACGCCATCTCCTCGCGCAGTTCGCAACGCACGGCATCGCTGAGCGTCGCGGCGAGCGCGGCCCGCACAGGGACCGGCACGCTGGCGTCGAGTGCAGCCGCGGCGTCGCCGCCGAGCAGGCGCTCGTTCAACGTGCGGTCGAAAGCCGGCAGGTCCGCGCCGGGTTCGCACACGCGCCACTCAGGGAAGCACGCGGCATAGAACGACGCCGACCCGCGTTCGAGCGGCACCAGCGCGATGTCGGCCTGCGCCGGGTCGATGCCTGCGCGCGCCGCCTGTGCCAGCACGGCTTCGCGCACCGCGTCGGCCCAGCGTCGATCGTCGTACCAGCAGTCGGCCACCGCCAGGCATGCGAGGTCGAGCGAAGGCGGCAGCGCGAGCGCGAGCAGCGCGCGCCGCTCGTCGAAGGTCCATGGATTGACGACGCTGGCCGCCTGCGTGACGCCGCCGCAGACCAGCCACACGGCGTCGTGGTCTGCGGCCAGCGCGCGCAGCGCGTCGACGTGGCGCTGCTGCGGCGGCTGCAGGCGTGCGATGCAGACGGCGAGCCGGCAGCGGCGCTCAGCGCCCATCGGTGGTCTTCTGCAGCTCGGCGAGCGCCAACCCGTGGAGTGTCGCATTGGCCGCCGCGATCACGCGCCCGCCGCCACGGACGGGCGCGCCGGTCCAGTCGGTGACGATGCCGCCGGCGGCTTCGATCAGCGGCATCATCGGCGCGATGTCGTAGTACCCGAGCCCGGCTTCGACGACGAGGTCGAGATGCCCTGCCGCCAGCAGGCAGTACGCATAGCAGTCGATGCCGAAGCGCGCCAGGCGCACCTGACGCGAGAGGTGCTGGAACGCGGGCCATTCGGTGTCCGCCGCGAACATTTCCGGCGCGGTGGCGAACAGGTAGCTCGCGGCGAGATCGGACGTGTCGCGCGTGCGCAGGCGACGCCGCTCGTCGCCGCGCAGCTGCCAGGCCTCGTTGCCACCCCCGATGAACACCTCGCCGACGAACGGCTGGCTCATCATGCCGAGCACCGGGCGATCGTGCTCGCACAGCGCGATCAGCGTGCCCCAGGTCGGCACGCCGCAGACGAACGCGCGCGTGCCGTCGATTGGATCGATCACCCAGCGATATCGACCTGCGCCAGGCGTGTCCCCGTCTTCCTCGCCGAGCACGCCGTGATCCGGATAGCGGGCGAGAATGGCCTCGCGCAGCGCGCGCTCCGCGCCGCGATCGGCTTCAGTGACCGGGTCGAAGCGCTGCCCGCCCTTGTCACCGACCACCATCTCGTGCCGGAAATAGGGCAGCACGACACGCCCCGCAAGGTCGGCGAGTTCGAGCAGGAAACGACTGAATTCTTCCGAGCGCGACGAGTCCATGCAGGCGCCTATCCAGGATGTGTGCAGCGGGGGAGCCAGATCATGACACCGCGGACGACGCCGCGGCAACGCCGGGGACAGCATGTGCGGCTGGCGGCGGACGAAGACGGGCGCAAGACGCGCCGCTCGCGCGTCAGCCTTCGTCGGTTTCCTGGTGTTGCACGCCGGTGACGGTGAACACGCAGTTGCGCCCGGCGCGCTTGGCGCGCTGCAGGGCGTTGGCGGCCGCATCGATGAGCTCCTGCGGCTTCTGACCGGGCGCCGGGATGATCGTCGCGGCGCCGCAGCTTGCCGTCAGCACGCGATCGACGTCGGAGGCGCCGTGCATCAGCGTCAATTCGTAAACGCCCGACCGGATCGAGTCGGCGACATCCAGTGCCGCGAACTCGCTCGTCTCCGGCAGCAGCACCGCGAACTCTTCACCGCCGAAGCGCGAGACCAGGTCGCCGGCGCGGCGCGAAAATCCGCTGACCACCTGCGCCACGCGCACCAGGCACTTGTCACCGGCATGATGGCCATAGCTCTCGTTGTAGGGGCGAAAGCGGTCGAGATCGCAGATCACCAGCGACAGTGGCCGCTGCTCACGCAGCGCGCGCGCCCATTCCCGGTCCAGCACCCGTTCGAACACACGGCGATTGGCAAGGCTCGTCAGCGGATCGAGATTCGACTGATCGCGTGCCCGGTTGCGGGCGTCGATCAGGGCCGCCTGCGTCTTGCGCCGCCGCGCGATTTCGGCCGACAGGTCCTCGACCAGTGCCGCGCTGCGGGCCTGCTCCTGCGCCAGGCGCTCGGCAATGGCCTCGACTTCGACGCGATGACGCATCTCGCCAATGGTGTAGGTCTGGCTGCGCTGGATGATGTGGAACAGGTAGGTGAAGAACAGGATGTTGCCGATGCCCAGCCCGAGCAGCGTCGGATCGCCGCTCGCCAGCAGACGCACCTGCAGCGGCGCAAGCGCCGGAATGGCGAACGCCAGCCCGTGCCAGCGCACGATGCCCTGCCCGAGCAGCGCGCCACAGGCGAGCCCGCCGAGCCAGAGATTGACGACGGCGAGCACCCAGGTTTCCTGCGGAAACGTGAACCACAGCGTGCTGACACCGAAACCGGCACCGACGGCGAACAGGGAGCAGGCATTGAACACGAGCCAGCGCTTGCGGCCGATGCTCTCGACGCGGCCGAAGCCCACCAGCACGATGACGCGCGCGGAGATCAGCAGCACCATCGCCAGCATCCAGCCGTTGAGCACGTCGACCGCAATGAACTGGCCGAGCAGTCCGGCATAGCACACGGCGCACAGCACCAGCGGCAGCAAGGCGAAACGCCCGTTCTCGGCGGCGATCTGGCACTGGCGCGCCGCCACTCGCTCGTCGACCAGCTCACTGACCGCGGTCGTGGCTGGCGATGACTCTTCAGGCTGCATCTGCTGACTGTTTCCCCGCGTCTGACGACCCGGCCCCTCCTTCCCGGAAGGCCCGACCCCACCCATTATTATTTGCCCTTCGTGGCAGGCCGAAGCCTACTCCGCGTACCGGAAGCGTCAATGCACAGGAGGCTCGACGTGTTCAAATCAGGAACTATTCCCGAACTTTGAGCAGCCATTTGGCTCAAGTGCGACCGCCGGCCGACAGGGGGCAGGCTGCAAAAGTGGCTGGCTGCGCCGGCCGGTCTCTAATAGACTCAGCGGCGCCCTTCACTTACCCATAACACCAGCGCCGTCTCCCATGCTCAGAGCCCTTGCCGAGCTCTTCGATCGCGTCGTACTCGCGAACCCGAAGGGCACCCTGATCCTGCTGGCCGCCATCCTGGTGGCCTTCGCCACCGGCATCCCGAAATTCAGGGTCGATGCCTCGGCCGATTCCCTGCTGCTCGAGAACGATGCCGATCTGCAGCGCTTCCGGGAACTGGGCAAGCGATATTCGGCCAGGGACTTCCTGTTCGTGACGGTCACGCCCGACGCGTCGCTGTTCAGCCCCGAATCGCGCGCGCTGATAGCGTCGATGCGCGGTGACCTGAAGGCACTGCCGGAAGTCGAGTCGGTCCTGACGATTCTGGATGTGCCGCTGGTCAAGAACGTCGAGGCCAAACTGTCCGAGGTCGCCACCAAGTACAAGACGCTCGAATCGCCCGACGTCGACTTCGAGCGCGCGCGCAATGAACTGCTGACGAGCCCGCTGTACAAGAACGTCGCGATCAGCGCCGATGGCCGCACCACCGCCATCCGGGTCGTCATGAAGGACCATCCGGACTTTCGCGAACTCCAGATGGAACGTGGCGACCTGGTTTATCTGCGCGCCACCGCGGGCCTGTCACCGGCCCAGCAGGAGCGCCTGAACCGGCTCGAACCAATCTACAAAGCCCAGAAGGCCGCCATCGACGAGGCCAATCACGCCGCCGTCGCGAGCATCCGCTCGGTGCTGGAGCGCTATCGCGGGGACGCCAAGGTGCACCTCGGCGGCATTTCGATGATCACCGACGACCTGATCACCTTCGTCCGCGGCGACATCGTGATCTTCGGCATCGGGGCAGTGGTGCTCGCCATCGGCATGCTGGGGCATGCCGGCTGGGACCTGACCGTCATATCGTCGAACTTCATCGCGCTGACCCTGATTCTGACGATCTCCGTCAACATCCATCTGCTCGTGCGCTACATGGAGCTCTTCCGGGACCACCCCGAGAAATCCCAGTACGAACTCGTGCGCCAGATGACGCATGACAT